>CAWFYS010000022.1:0-229261 GCA_963820075.1 uncultured Alphaproteobacteria bacterium | reverse complement strand
CAAAGAAGGCGCGCGACCAGGTACAGAGCCGTTGTACCGACAATTGGCATCACTGCTGCGGGATGAGATCGACAGCGGCGCCCGGACAACCAACGAGTTGCTGCCTTCGGAACGAGATCTGGCCATTCAATATTCAATGAGCCGGGATACTGTTCGGAAGGCAATCCGGCTGCTGGAAGAACAAGGGATCCTCTACAGCGACCATGGTCGCGGCACTTTCGTGGCCCCGCCTAATGTCCGCGAGATGTCGCGTTTCCTCGATAGTTTTTCCCAGGACACTCGAAAGCGCGGTGGAGTCCCCGGTCAGATCGTTTTGCTGGTCGAACAGGTTCCGGCCACCATCGCCATTGCCGGCGTCCTGGAGATCGAACCTCGTCTTACGGTTACACGCGTCAAGCGTATCCGAACCATAGACGGAGCGAGGATCGGGATACACGATGCCTATCTTGCCCTGCCCGCCGGATCGGCTCTGACCGCAAAGGACGTCGTCGATTCCGGATCGCTCTATCGGCTGTTGACCGAGCGCTTCGCTCTTGCTCCCGCCGAAGGGCTTGAAAGCATCGGCTCTATCGCAGCCAACGAAGACGACGCCGCGCAGCTTGGAGTCCCTCGAGGTTCACCCTTGCTGCTGTGCGAACGGATTACATTGTCGGAGCGTCGGCAGCCCATCGAATATTGCGAGATGAAGTACGTCTCGACGTATCGCTACACCGCGCGCATCAACAAATTCAACCAAACACCAAAATAACCAGACCAGAGGAGAAGACCGTGATCGCAAATAACGTAAACGGTGCATTTCGCATCGTTCTTGTGGCAGGATTGGCGGCCGCATTGAGCGTTGCTCTTGCGGCATCGGCCATCGCTCAGGATTTGAACCGCGCTCCCGAGAAACTGGTCTTCTTCGTCAATGGAACCCTTGGCGACAAGTCTTTCTTCGATTCCGCCGAAAGAGGGATCGAACGCGTCAAGTCGGAGCTTTCGATCGAGACCGAAACCGTCGAGGCGGGCTTTGACCCGACCCGCTGGGAAGGCGCGTTCGTCGATCTCGCCGAGGGCGGCGATTACGATACGATCGTCACCGGCACGTACACGATGGTGCCCCTGGTGGAGAAGATCGCACCGCAGTTTCCCGGTATCCGTTTCATCATTTTCGATGGCGCCGTGGATTATGCCAAATGCGGCTGCTCCAACGTCTACTCAATCCTGTTTCGGCAGAATGAAGGAGCCTATCTGGCCGGCGCACTTGCCGCGCACCTCACCAAGGCCGGCATAGCCGACATCCCCGCCGGCAGCGCCCTGGGCGTCATTGGGGCAATGCAAATTCCCGTCATCGACGACTTCATCGTCGGCTTCGAAGCAGGCGCGAAGGCGGTCCTGCCCGACCAGAAAGTGCTGAAGCAATATGCAAACTCCTTCAGTGACCCTGCGACCGGCAAGGAGATCGCCAAGGCACAGTTCGGGCAGGGCGCGAGCATTGTTTTCCAGGTAGCTGGCGGCACGGGACAAGGCGTAATTGAAGCGGCTGCCGAAGCCGGGCACTACGCAATCGGCGTCGATTCCGATCAGGCGCTGGTCTACGAGACGTCTCGTCCGGAAACCGCCGCGCGGATCATCACATCGGTCATGAAGAACGTCGACAATGCGGTGGTCCGCTCCGTCACCTTGCTCAAGGAAGGCAAGCTGCCGCTCGGCAAGGCTGAATTGCTTGGGCTGAAGGAAGGGGCAATCGGGCTTGCTGATAACAAGTTCACCAAGGCGATCGTTCCGCAGACAGTCATGACGGAGATCGACGCGGTGAAGGCTGCCATCATAGACGGCAAAATCGCCGTGCCGACCGCTTTCTGAGGTCGACCACCGTCGCCGCAAGGAGTGGTTTCATGGACGGGCATTACTCCGGCGCCGGCAAGGCGGCGCCAGCCATCGAACTTCGCCACATCAGCAAGCGCTATGGCAACGGAACGTTGGCGAACGAGAACGTTTCACTGACGATCGAACGTGGCGAAATCCATGCGATCGTCGGCGAAAACGGCGCCGGCAAGTCGACGATCATGAAAATGATCTACGGATTGATTCAGCCGTCGTCCGGAACCATTCTCATCGACGGGACACCGCGCAGTTTCACGCATCCGAACCAGGCAATCGCCGCCGGCATCGGAATGGTGGCGCAGCACCTGAGCCTCGTCCCCTCCTTCACGGTGGCGGAAAACGTTGTGCTCGGCCATGAGCCAACCAAGCGAGGCGGGCTCCTCGACCGGCAGCGTGCCGTCGTCGAGGTTGCCAACCTGGCGAAGTCGTTCGGCCTGGATGTCGATCCCGAGGCCCGCGTCGGCCAGGTTTCCATCGGCATGCAGCAGCGGGTGGAGATCTTGAAGACTCTCTATCGCGGAGCACAGATCGTACTGATGGACGAACCGACGGCGGTGCTGACGCCTCAGGAGACCGATGAGCTCTTCATCGCCATCCGCAGGCTGGTCGATTCCGGCGTGACTGTCGTCGTCATCACGCACAAGCTCGCCGAGGTGAAGGCCATCTCCGATCGTCTTACGGTGTTGCGGGATGGGCGTGTCACGGGTCACTCGAATACGTCGGACATCAATCACCATGCCATCGCCGAGATGATGGTTGGGCGGCCGCTCGCGCCGCAGATTTTCCGCAGGGTAGATGCGCGCGGCAGCAGTCCAAGTATTAGCGTCAGGGAGCTTGGGTATGTGAACCCGCAAGGCAGCAGGCGGCTGTCAAACGTAAACTTCGATGTCGCCCCAGGCGAGATACTCGGCATCGCCGGGGTCGAAGGGAACGGGCAGAACTCGATCGCGCGTGTGCTGGGTGGGCTCGTCGATCCACAAGCCGGGCGGGGAGAGCTCGAAGGGACGATATTCACCGGCGAAGGTGTCAGGCCGGCCCGAGAAATCGGCGTCGCCATGATTCCCGAGGACCGCCTTACCGATGGTGTCGCAGCCAATCTGGACATCGAACAGAACATCGTCGCCACCTCATACTTCAAGCCGGCGTTTTCACGATTTGCCTGCTTGCGTGTTGGCGAGATCAGCAAATACGCAAAGGAACTGATCTCGCGATTTGGCGTCAAGACCGCGTCCAGCACCACGCCGATCGGCGCATTGTCGGGCGGGAACATGCAGAAGGTCATTCTTGCCAGGGAAATCTCCCGCGAGCCGAAATTCCTGATCGCAGCGCAGCCGACCCGCGGGGTCGACATTGGCGCCGCGGTCGCATTGCGCGAACAGCTCGTCGCCCTGCGCGACAGAGGTGCGGCCGTGTTGCTGATCTCCGCCGATCTCGAGGAGGTGCTCAGCCTCTCCGATCGTATTGCGGTTCTCTTCAAGGGCGAGATCGTCGGCCACTTCCGCGCCGACACTGCCGACCAGCGCGAGATCGGTCTTTACATGACCGGCCTCAAACGACAGCCCGGGGCGGCCGCGGGGTTGGACAGCGCCTTTGCGATCGAACAAGCAGGAGTTGCGGCATGAGTGCGCCTGAATCAGATTCTGCGGGCATCGCCGCACAGATAGGCAGGCTGGTTTTCGTGCTTGCTGCAGCGCTGGGTTGCGGCTTCGTCCTGACCGCCTTCGTCAGCAACGAGCCGCTCAAGGCCTATGGCGCGCTTCTGACCGGCGCGTGGCCGGACATAGGATGGAACGATGCGGGTCAATTGACGATCCGCCGGATGACGCGCCTCGGTGCGCTGATCGAGGACGCCACGACACTGACCTTCCTCGGGCTGGCTGTCGCGATCCCGTTTCGTGCCCGGCAATTCTCGATGGGCGGTGACGGCCAACTATTTCTGGGTGCGATAGCCGCCGCGGCCGTCAGTCTCTCATTGAGCGGTCCGAGCTTTGTATTGATCCCGGCTGCCTGTCTTGCCGCAATGACCACCGGCTTTCTGTGGGGTCTTTTGCCGGGCATTCTCAAGGCCCGCTTTTCAGCCAACGAGATCGTCACAACTCTGATGCTGAATGTGATCGCCGTACAATTCTACCGGCTGATCATCACCTATGTGTTGCGTGATCCCGCGGCGGGCTTCATCACGACGCCCGCCCTCCCCGACGCTGCCACCTTGGCGCCGCTGCTTGCGCGGACGAATGTAAGCTTGATGGCGGTCGTCGCCATTCTTGCTGCAATCGCCGCCTGGTTCCTGCTGCAACGAACCACGGCTGGCTACGAGATCACTGTCGTCGGCGAGAACCCTAAATTCGCCGAGCAGGCCGGCTTGCCGGTAAGGCGGGCGACTGCGCTGTCAATGGCCTTTGGCGGGATCTTCGCGGGACTTGCAGGCTTTCATACATCCAACGTGCTATTGAAGGCACTTCCCGTCGATCTCGCGCCCGGCCTTGGCTTCGAAGGAATCGTGGTTGCGCTTCTGGCCCGCAACAACCCGCTTGCTGTTCCGCTTGTCGCTATCCTCTATGCCTATCTGCGGGTCGGCGCCCAGGTTATGGAGCGCAATTCGGACGTCACGCGCGAAATGGTCCTGATTATCCAGGCATTCATCATCCTGTTCGTCGTCGCCGAACGCTTTGGTCCGGCCCTTTTTATGAAGTTGCGGACATCAGGCTTCGTGGCGAAGCCTGCGTCGCAGGGAGCGTCGGCATGAGCGCGGAACTGGTTGTCTGGGGAGCGTTCGTGGGCACGCTCCTGGCCGCTATCCTGAGGGCGTCTGCGCCAATCATCCTGGCTTCGCTTGGCGGCTTGATCTCGGACCTGGCCGGAAGCATCAATGTGGCGCTGGAAGGCATCATGCTCGTCGCTGCTTTCTTCGGCGTCATCATATCTGCCTATTCGCCGGTCTGGTTCCCGGATGCGCCGCTGTGGATCCATCCGTGGATCGGATGCATCGGTGGCGTTGGCGCAGGTGTGCTTATCGCCGGCCTTCTCGCTGTGTTCCATCTGGAACTCGGCGCGGACATCATTGTCGCCGGCATCGGTGTCAACATCCTCGCTGCCGGGCTTACGGTCTTCCTGCTCGTTTCCATCACAGGCGACAAGGGTTCCACTGCGGCGCTCACCAGCTACGCGATGCCGGCTGTCCACATTCCGCTGGTGGATGCGATCCCGGTCCTCGGCGTCATCGTCAACGGCGACGGTCTGATCGGTCACAACGTCATCGTATACGTTGCACTCCTTGCCGCCCCCCTGCTCTCGCTCATCCTCTACCGGACGCGCTTCGGGTTGCGGCTGCGAGCGGTCGGTGAAAACCGCGACGCTGCCCTTGCAGCGGGCGTTTCGGTGAGGCGCATGCAGTATTCCGCATTGTTGCTGAGCGGCCTGCTGGCCAGCCTGGGCGGCATCTTCCTCAGCATGGGATACTTGACTCTTTTCCAGTCCGACATGACGGGCGGCCGCGGTTTCCTGGCACTGGCGGCGGTATTTCTCGGCGGCCGCCGGCCGGCAGGAACGCTGTTGGCGGCGCTCGTATTCGGCGCCTCCACGGTATTCGCCGCCCAGCTCGGCAGCTACGCGATTCCAAGCCAGATCGTCTTCATGATCCCTCCGGCTTTGACGATCCTCGCGCTCGTCATGTTCAACCTCCAGCGGGAGCGCATCGCCAAGCGCCGGGTGGCTCACGTCGCTGCTGCTCTTCGCGTCGGGCATTCGCCAAGCTGAAGGACGCATTCGATGCCAGACGTCAGCACGCAAAGACCATTCGACCTGCTCGCCTATGGCGATCCGAATGTCGATCTGGTTTTCGAGACCGACACGACGCCGCGCGCTGACCAGAAGGTGCTGGGACGCCGCCTCGGCACATTTGCCGGTGGCACCGTGGCGAATGTAGCCTGCGCGGCGAGTAGGCTCGGCGTGCGTACCGCCAGCTACGGCCGGGTAGGCTATGATGCCGAGGGACGGATGCTGATGGCCGCCTTCGACGAATTCGGTGTGTCGAACGAATTCGTGCGCACGGTGTCAGGCCCATGCTCGACAGCTATGATCGTCGTTGAATCATCGGGGGAGAAGGCGCTCATCTATGCGCCTTTGCCGACGCCTGACTTCGATGAAGTGCATCTTGGCGAAGCGCTTCGCCAGAGCCGGCTGATCTATTCGATGCCTTATGACATCGACGAGTTCAAACGGCTAAGCAAGCTGGCCCGCAAGACAGGAACGGAAGTGGCCATCGACATAGAGACCCCTGCCATACCGGACCGGGCTCGCGTGCCGGCGCTGCTTGAAAACTCGGACATTGTCTTCATGAACGAAAGTGGCTTTCGGGCGATTTCTGATGCGGCCCTGGGACTGGAAAGCATGCACGACCTTCTCCAGCGCGGGCCTAATACGGTGGTGGTCACACTGGGCGCTGCTGGCGCGCTCGCTTGCGATCGCAACACAAGAATTCGACAGCCAGCGTTTACTAGCAAGCTGGTTGACGCGACAGGCGCCGGCGACTGCTTCAGCGGCGCTTTCCTTGCTGCCCGCTTTGAGGGCCGCGATTTGGCTTCATGCCTTGCCTATGCCAGCGCGGCCGCCAGCATTGCTGTTTCAGCAGTCGGCGCACGAAGCGCACTGCCGACGCGTGGGCAAGTGGAGGCATTGATTGCGACGGCATAGGCGCGGCCAATCGGCATGTCGCTGTCCGACATTGGCGGTCCACCAATCGACAAGTCGAACATTCATCTTGAACGGACATGAACGATGACCGCTGGGCCTGAGATGCAACCCCCTCAGTCGTGGACGTCCGTTGCACCGCTTCTGGTCGACGTGGCGACGGGCAGGAAGCCTGCGGACCTGGTGGTGCGGAACGGGCGCTGGGTGAATGTGCATTCGGGCGAGGTGATTCCGGCGACGGACCTGGCGATCGTCGCCGGCCGTTTTGCCTATTGCGGGCCGGACGCCAGCCACGCGATCGGCAAGCAGACCAAGGTCGTCGATGCCGGCGGACGCTATCTGGTGCCTGGCCTGTGCGACGGCCACATGCATGTCGAGAGCGGCATGGTCACGGTTACCGAGTTCTGCCGCGCTGTGATCCCGCACGGCACGACGGCGATGTTCATCGACCCGCACGAGATTGCCAACGTGCTGGGGCTCGAAGGCGTGCGGCTGATGCATGACGAGGCGATGGCGATGCCCATCAGCGTGCATGTACAGATGCCGTCCTGCGTGCCTTCCGCGCCGGGGCTGGAGCATGCCGGCGCGGAACTCACGGTCGCGGACGTCGCCGAGGCGATGACCTGGCCCGACATCATCGGGCTCGGCGAAGTGATGAACTTCCCGGGCGTCGCCGCCAACGATCCAGTCATGTCCGGCGAGATCGCCGCCACGGTGAAAGGCCGGCAAGACGATCGGGGGGCATTATGCCTCGCCAGATTCTGGATTGCCCTTCCACGGCTATGTGGCCGGCGGACCGGAAGACGACCACGAGGGCACGCGCGCCGAGGACGCCATCGCCCGGGTGCGGCAGGGCATGAAGGCGATGCTGAGGCTGGGCTCGGCCTGGTATGACGTCGCGAGCCAAATCAAGGCGGTGACCGAGCAGGGCATCGATCCGCGCAACTTTATCCTGTGTACCGACGACAGCCATTCCGGCACGCTGGTCAATGAAGGGCACATGGACCGCGTCGTGCGCCACGCCATCGCGCAGGGGCTGAAGCCGGTGACGGCGATCCAGATGGCGACCATCAACACCGCGCAGCATTTCCGGCTGGAGCGCGAACTGGGCTCGATCGCCCCGGGCCGGTTGGGCGACTTCCTGATCGTCTCCGATCTGGCGACGCTGGCGATCGACGAGGTCTATGCGCGCGGCGTCAGGTTGGCCAAGGATGGCGAGCTCAAGGTCGAGATCGAGCCCTACGACTATCCCAGGAGCGCCAAGAACACGGTCAAGCTCGGCAAGAAGCTGAAAGCCAAGGACTTCGACATCGCCGCGCCGAAGGGCGCCAACGAGGCGAGGGTGCGGGTCATCGGCGTCATCGAGAACCAGGCGCCGACGCGGGCGCTGGAGGCCGACCTCGCCGTCGAGGACGGGCTGGTCGCCATGGACCGCCGCAACGATGTCTGCCAGATCGCGCTGGTCGAGCGACACCGCGGCACCGGCGCGGTGGTCAACGGCTTCGTCTCCGGATTCGGCTACACGCAGGATGAAATACGCGGCTTGTCGGACTTGCAGCAGAGTCCGCCTATCAGCTTACCCGAGCCTGTTATGCCCCAGACAGTATTTCCGCCGCCTGCGATAGCAATCGGAACGACGCCAATTTCTTCGTGCGTCCAGATACCGTCATCGTGCGGCTTGGACCAAAGCGAATGGTCTGACTTAAGTCCCCACATCTCCCCGCTGGCGAGTCCGGCCAAGGAGACAAAATCCGAAACACTACGCAGTCCCACGGTCCCATGGGTTTCGTCGACAAATCCGTTGACGGCAACGAGCCCGCCGCTGGCAATGCGGCTATGGTAGTTGACGAGAAGTTGCGAACCATTCTTGCTCTCGACGCGATAAAGATAGGCACCCTTCGAGAAACGCTTCGCGGTGGGCGAAGGGCCTACACTCTGGATGGCCTGCACGTAGGAGAGGGTCGTCTGATTGCCCCACACATCGCGGATCGCGGAGAGGTTCCAGGCAAGTTCTATATTCTGCTGATTTGTCGCGTTCTCACTCGGCCCGATCCAATTGCCCCAAGTAACGCCATATTCGATCGGTCCCGTTTCACAATCCATTGCCGGATTGATCTTTGCCGGATCGGGGTCGTAGGATCCGTAGATTTCCCTGCATATGCTAAGAAGCGTCTTGCCCTCTGGCGTTGAATTGGTGACGGCCGGCCTGAACCCGACCACACCAATTGCTCCGCCGTAGACGTCTGCCCATTATCTTCAGTTATTTCCCAACGGCTTTTGACGTTGAGATCGGAACTTGGAAAATACCTGATCAGAGTGTTAGATTTTAGGCCTTTCTGCTGGTAAACTTCGGTGTTCTCTGTTTCCAAGCGTAGAAAATCCAGCTCATTTGTGCTGTCATCAGACGCTAAATAGTAAGTATCGTCGTTTGTATTTCCGGTTTCATTCGTGTAGCGAATAATCTTATGTCGCATCGACAATGAGAAACCAACACCGCTGTCGTTGGTTGGCGCTTCGACATTCCAGATCTTGTAATTGGGGAGTGTGTTGCTGTTGTAGTTGAGCGACAGATCGACGGGTGGGCTCACACCATCGTCAAGATCGGCCAAGGGCACATTGAAACTCACCTTGCCAGATGGCAGGTCCACGTTGTTGTCAAGCGGACCGCCAGGGGCTGTCGACTGCGGAGATGACTGACCTTGAGGATGTGCACTTTGAGACGCAGCTCCCAAGGGGGCTGCCGCATTTGCAGGCAAAGCCGTGAGGGGTAATAGGGCAGCCAATGTCGTTTGAACTGGATACGACAGCGCTACCAATAGCCTTGCAATCTTAAGGAAATGCAGGGCAGGACCGGTTGCATTCAACAGTGCAAGCTTTGCCATTCCCGGCACCTCCGAAGAGTCGAGGCCACAATTCTCATATTGCGAAATTTCTACTTTAGCTAGAAAGCATACTCAGAAACTGTGCCAACTCAATATATTCTCTAAGTTGTGATTCACAGGAGCGCTGGAGGCTTTCTACAATCAAAAGTTGCTGATTTTGCGCAATCAACAAAATGGGCTGTACGATCAAGTGACACTTCGTCCATCAACCCTGTAGGCTTCCAAGCCAGATGACAAGCGCTTGCCTTAGTCCCGGATTTGAACGATCCTTGCTGAGGGTAGCGGGAAAATCATGAGAGACTTTCTAGCGTCGGTTCTCGGCGTAATTGGCGTGTTCGGGGCGATGGTTGTCGCGCTGGCCGCGCTTGGTTTCAGAAACTAGCGAGCGGCGAGATTGATATTCCGGTTTTCCGCGCCGACCCAAACAGCCAAAAAACGGCCAAGGGCGTCGCCATTGTGGACCTCGCCAAATGGATCGACCGGAATATCTCCGCCGCCAGGAAGGAATACGAGCAGCTAACCGGGGCGAAGTACTGAAAAGACAGGTACGAAAAAAGTACGACAAGGCCACATCTGGAGATCGAAAAACCCCGCATTTGCGGGGTTTCTCGTCTTCATGTGGCCAGTCATACATCGGCAGCGCGGCGAAGAAGTCGCTCATGCGAAAAGCTTGGGCGAAGCGGCCATCGGAAGCAAGCGCGGCGCGCTATTCCTTCGACGGTTCGGCTGGCACCGGCACCGAGCCGAGCCCGTTCAGCGAATGGCCCCGGACACGCGGCCGGAAGGCGCGCGCCGCATCGGGAACCCGGCGCAGAGCGGGGTGGACCACCGGCTCCTTGGGCTTGAAGGCATAGGTCTTCAGCAGCGCGAAATAGCTTGGAAAAACATAGCCGCGATTCATCGTCAGCCATTCCTCGCGCCTCGCCCTGAACATGGCCGGCAGCTCATACCAGGCGATCGTCGGATTCTTGTGGTGGACGAGGTGCAAATTATTGTTGAGGAAAAGGAAGGCGAAAGGCGAACGTTCGACAATGATCGTGCGCCCGTCCGGCCGCTCCGACCATTGATGCTCGGCGAAGGTGCGCACCGAAATCAGCGATTGGCCGAGCCATACGGCGAGCAGATAGGCCCAGACGGGCATGCCGAAGCCGAACAGGACGATGGGCACGATGATGACGAGACCCGCCGCGTGCAGCAGCCACGCCTTGCGCACCGAACGGTCCCCAGCAGCGATAAGCCTGGCCTCGGAAAGCAGGAATCCCGGCGTACCGAGCAGCGGGCCGATGACGAAACGGCCCACCATGGTGTTGTTCAGGTGCAGCAGGAATTTGAGGGCGGCCGGCAGGTCGCGATGCTGCCACAGCGCCCGGTAATAGGATTCCGGATCGTCAAACGGGTCGGTCAGGTTCTCGTCGGCGTGATGCCTGAGATGCAGCGCCCGGAACCGCCGGAACGGGTAGACCAGTCCGATCGGCAGCCCCACCAGCAACTCGTTCAACCAGCCGATCCGGGTCGGATGCCCGTGCGAGACCTCGTGCATGAGCGAGGATTTCAGCGCCAGCACAAAGCCGAGCGCGACGATCGTGGCCGCCGGATAGGCCGGCCAGCCGAAGCCGCAAAGCACCGCCCAAAGGCCGTAAGTTGCAACGATCAGCAGGACGGTCGGCCACTCGACACGTTGCCGCCTGCCCCGTCCTTTGCTGCGTCTGCCTGCACCCATTATGTCGACCGCTGCCCCCAAGCCGCGGAACCCCAAGTGATTCCTGACAGGATGGTGTCAGGAGAGTGAGCGGCACACAATGCGAGAATGCGCAGAAAGTGTTGTGATTGCGCATATTGGGCTGCAAATGTTATGGATAGTGAACAACGCCTGGATTCAGAAACCAGCATCCGGCATTCGCAGCCAGGTTGGGGGTATCTTTTTTCGAAGGTGACGGCCACGTGGACAAGCGCGATCTTTCAAGCCTGTTTCGAGAGCGGCTGCGCATCCTGCTTCAGCGGTCGGCCGGGAATCAGTCGGCTTTCGCCGCCTCGATCGGCATCGACCGCTCCGCTCTGTCGCAGATGCTGTCTGAGTCCTCGACGCGCCTGCCGCGCGCCGAAACGCTGCTGACGATTGCGGCGGAACACAAGGTTTCGCTCGACTGGCTGATGGGCCTGTCGCAGGACGAAGGGCTGACCGGCGAAATTCACGAAAGTCTGGAAATCGAGGAAACACCTGGCGGCTTCGACCGAACCCTGCTGGCAAAATGGCACGCTGAAGCGGCGGGCATGAAGATACGCTATGTGCCTGCCGGCATTCCGGACCTGCTGCGCACCGAAGCTTTGATCGACTACGAATCCGAGATCACCAATCGCAGCCGCGACGCGCAGGCCGACGAAACGCAATATCGCATCAACTACAACCGGCGTCCGGAAACCGACATGGAAGTCTGCATGCCGCGCCACACGCTCGAAATTTTCGCCCGCGGCCTGGGCGTTTGGTCGGGCTTTAGCGAACAGAACCGGCGCGAGCAGCTTGAGCACATGTCACGGCTGCTCGACGATCTCTATCCGGCGCTGCGCCTGTTTCTTTACGATGGCCGCATGCGCTACTCGGTGCCCTACACCATCTTCGGCCCCTACAGGGCCGCCGTCTATGCCGGCGACATGTATCTCGTGCTCAACGCCACTTCGGCGGTCCAGAGGCTGACCCGGCATTTCGACAATCTGATCCGCAGCGCGGAAATCAACCCGCATGAGGCGTCCGGCTTCGCTGCCGAACTCGCCAATGTGCGTTTCTGACAAGACGATCAGTGTTGACGAGACATAAAGACTTCTTTATGTCTTTATCCAATTCCCTGCTTGTAAGGCATTCCCGATGACCAGTCTGGTTCCGACCAATCCTATTGACGCGCTTCTTGCCGAAAAAGGCGTTCTGCTTGCCGACGGCGCAACTGGCACCAACCTGTTCGGCATGGGGCTGGCCGCCGGGGAAGCGCCGGAATTGTGGAACGAGACCGCGCCGGAGAAGATCGAGGCGCTGCACCAGAATTTCGTCGATGCCGGCGCCGACATCATCCTTACCAACTCCTTCGGCGGCACGCGCCACCGGCTGAAGCTGCATGATGCGCAGGACCGTGTTTTCGAGCTCAACAGGAAGGCCGCCGAGATCGCGCGCTCGGTTGCCGAAAAGGCCGGGCGCAAGGTTATCGTTGCCGGCTCGGTCGGCCCGACCGGAGAATTGCTGCAGCCGCTGGGCGCCTTGACCTACGGGGATGCGGTCGCCGCCTTCAAGGAACAGATCGAGGGGCTGAAGGCGGGCGGGGCCGAAATCGCCTGGATCGAAACCATGTCGGCGCCGCAAGAGGCACGCGCCGCGGCGCAAGCCGCCATCGAGGTCGGCCTGCCCTACACCTATACATTCTCTTTCGATACGGCCGGCCGCTCGATGATGGGCCTGCCCCCCAACCATGTCCATGGCGTGGCCGATGGTCTCGCCGAAGCGGCCGTCGCGGTCGGCGCCAATTGTGGCGTCGGCGCCTCCGACATACTGGCGTCGCTGCTCGACATGAGCGAGGCCAGGCCGGATGCGACGATCATCGTCAAGGGCAATTGCGGCATTCCGGAATTTCGCGGCACGGAGATCCACTATTCCGGCACGCCGGAACTGATGGCGGACTATGTCCGGCTGGCGGTCGACGCCGGTGCAAAAATCGTCGGAGGCTGCTGCGGAACGTCCTTCGCCCATCTTGCGGCGATGCGTAAGGCGCTGGATACGCATACGCGCGTTGGCCGCCCGACCGTCGCCGAGATTGTCGAGCGCATCGGCCCGCTGCGCAACAAGACCGCCGACCAGAGCGGCGCTGGCCAAGCCGGCGAAGGCCGCCGCGAACGGCGGCGCGGCCGCGCCTGATTTTTCGCGAAGTTTTTTTGCTCGCCGGGCTGCATCCCCGCTTTCTTCGCCAGGGAGCCGTAGCCCGGCGCGACCGGCTACAGATTTTCCAGATCGCGTCGCGCCCGGCGAAGTATCTCGCGCGCCTTTCCGGCCTGCTCCGCCGACAGTGAACCGCGCCGAACCATGCCGAAAAGCGTCCAGCGCAAGGCCCGCATCTCGTTCCCAAGCGAGGCTTCGCCGGCCTCGTTGGACGCCGCGTCGATCTGCGCGTTGATGCGCGCCAGTTCGGCTGCGTGCTCGGCGAGATAGGTCCTACCGTCCTCGGTAATCGAATAGAGGCGCTTGTTGCCGTTGGCCTGCGAGGCAACGAGATCGGCCTCCTCCAGCATCTGCAGCATCGGGTAGATCGCGCCGGGGCTCGGGCTGTAGGCGCCCTGAAACCTGGCCTCCAGCGCCTTGATGATGTCGTAGCCGTGGCGCGGCTCCTCGGCGATCAGGCCGAGAACGACCAGGCGCAATGCCCCGGGGTCGAACATGCGCGGCCCGCGCCCGCCGAAGGGACCGCCGCGATGGCGCCCAAACGGGCCGCCTCGGCCCTCCTTGCCGCCGAAGCGGCTGCCCTCGCCCGCCGACATCCAGGTTCCGCAGTGTTCGCGGGATGGGTGAATGCGATGAAACATGCTAAATCGCCCTTTCTCTAGATATATCGTTCATGCGTAATATCTATCGAAAGATATATCTTTTGCAAGTGCGATATCCGCCAGAACCTGCGATTCGCCAAAACCCGTACTTGGCGATACGGAACGGCCGGCGGGAATGCGCATCCCGCCGGCCCGCCCTCGCCGCCCACCTATTCGGAACCTGATCAGGGCTTTCCGCCCTCAAGCGCGGAGGCCAGGCGCACGAGCGACAGGAACTCCGATCTGTAACCGTAAGGATCGGCGCCGCGCGCGGCGCCGGCGATCTCCATAATCCTGTCGTAGCCGAAATCGGCCGTCTGGTCGGTATTCCGGAGTTTCTGTCCAAAAGCGGCCACGGCGATCGAAAAGCGCTGGTCGATGGTCGCCGCGTCAAGGGACGCTATGTCGCTGGCTGCCGTCACCGGCGTGGTGATCAGCTTGGAGACGTCGCCGTCCGGTGCCTTGTAGCGGATTTTCACGAAGGCATATTCACCCGCGTTCGATACGCCGCCATTGCCGGTGGCCGCCTGGCCGTAGCGCAGGTCGTCCATCACCGTCGCCGGGCTGCCCTTGGGCGTGATCTCATAGATCGCCGTCACGGAATGGCCGGAGCCGATCTCGCCGGCATCGACGCGATCATTGTTGAAATCCTCGCGCTGCAGCGCGCGGGTCTCGTAGCCGATGAGCCGGTACTCCGAGACCTTCAGGGGATTGAATTCGACCTGGATTTTCACATCCTTGGCGATCGGGAAAATGGTCGAGGAAGCATCCTGCACCAGCACCTTCTCGGCCTCTGCCAGCGTGTCGATATAGGCCGCCGTACCATTGCCGTTCTGGGCAAGCGCCTGCATCACCTGGTCGTTCAGATTGCCTCGGCCGAAGCCGAATACTGAAAGGAACACGCCGCTTTGGCGGTTCTTCTCGATGATGCGCTTCAAGTCCTCGTCATCGGTCTGGCCGACATTGAAATCTCCATCCGTTGCCAGCATGACCCGGTTGACGCCGCCCTTGACGAAGGATTTCTCCGCAAGCCGATACGCCTCGCGAATGCCCGCCTCGCCGGCTGTGGAGCCGCCCGGATTCAGCGTATCAATGGCCTGGAGGATCTTGTCGCGCTCCGAAACCCTGGTCGGTTCCAGAACCGTGCCGGCCTCGCCCGCATACGCAACGATCGATACGGAATCGTCGGGTGCCAGCGAACCGACCAGAAGCCGGAACGCCGACCGCAGCAGCGGAAGCTTGTCGGGTTCGTTCATCGAGCCGGACACGTCGAGCAGGAAGACGAGATTCGCCTTCGGCTTTTCGGCAGGCTTCACGTCGTAGCCCTTGATGGCGACATGCATGAGCTTCGTATGCTCGTTCCAAGGCGTGGGCATGACGCTGACGGTCGTGTTGAACGGCGTTGCGGCGCTGTCGGGTCCTCTCCAGTCGTAAGGGAAGTAGTTGATCATCTCCTCGACTCGTACCGTATCGGCCCGCGGCAGCGTGCCTTCCCTCAGCGAGCGGCGCACGAAGGAATATGAGGCGGTGTCGACATCGATGGAGAAGGTCGAGACGGGGTTCTCCTGCGTCGAGCGCACCGGATTGGTGTCGAAGGTCGCGATGCGGTCACGATTCTCTTGCGGGACCGGCGGAGTGTCGGCCGGCGGCATTGCCGTCGCGGGAGCCCTTTGCCTCGAAAGCGAGCGGACGGCCGCTTCCGGGACTGCCTTCGCCATCGGCGCGGGGGCTGTGGATTCGACGCCGGCGATTTCGGGACCCATCTCGACTTTCGGGGCAGGCGCGGGGGCGCGCGCGGCCGGTGCCAGGTTCGCGGCGGGCGCTTCCGGCCTGGCCGGTTCGGACGGCGACAGGTCGGCGAGCCCATCGCGGGAATCCACCTGCTGCCCGGCCCCGGCCGCCTGAGGCGGCGCCACCTCCCGTTGGCGCGGCGTAGTGTCGGCCTCCTCACCAGGGTTGAAGGCAAACGGCACACTGTCCCGCAGCAGGTAATAGGTCGTGTATCCTGCCAAGGGCAGGGCAACGAGGGTCGCCAGTGCCGGCGTTGCATAAAGTCTCTTTTGCATCATCCCGCTCCAAAGCTTCATTGCTCTGCCGGTGAGACGTCGCGGTCTTGCCGTTCCTTGGGTGGCGTATGAAGTTTTTTCAGCAAGACCCGCGCGGTATGCGGCGGTGGCTGCGCGCAGCGCACTCGCCTTCGCGTCGGCATCGGGTTTTGGCGCGGAAATGCCGCGCAGCATGTTCAATTCATTGTCGTCGATCATGGTCACACTTCCCCGGCCGGGCGCACCAGCACCTTCAGCCGTTTCTTCGCTTCGTGGATGTGCCACGAGACCGTCGATTCCGAGACCGCCATCACGTCGGCCGCCGCCGCGTGGCTCAGTCCCTCGCCGTGAACCAGCAGGATCGCGTCGCGCTGCCTGTCGGGCAACTGGCGCACGGCTTCCCACAGCGTCTCGGCCTGGGTCTCGGATTCGGGCGCCGGCTCGGCACCTTCGGCGGTCAGGGCATGCACGGCGTAGGCTTGCGTCTTTGCCGCTTCGCGGACGGTTCTGCGCGCCATGTCACGGGCGGTGTTCAGCGTCATGGCATAAAGCCAGGTCGTGAAGGCACCGGCGCCGCGATAGGCATGAATTGCCGTGCCGAGGCGGACGCATACGTCCTGCGCGATGTCCTCGGCGTCCGCCTTGCGGCCGCACCAGCGATAGGCGACGCGATAGACGAAATCATAGTGCCTCTCGACCAGTTGGCCGAAAGCCCCTTCGTCGCCGCCGCGCGCCCGGCCGATCAATGCGGTGTCGGACGCGTCGGTTTTGTCCGCCATCATCGCCATCATCACCAGGTTGGACGACGCCTCTCCGTCGTTCCTTGGCCGGCGGACCAATTTTTTATAGAAATGAAGGGCTCTGGTCCGCCGGCAGTGCCCGAGTTTGCCAGAATTTCGCTGCGCCGGCGACAATCCGCTCTCCGGCAGCCCGTGGTGGCCGACCCGCGATATACCTGGCGACCGTCGGACGGGGAGGCTGCTCCCGCCGTCAGCGCGGCCGCTGCAAGAGAATATCCAGCGTGGCCTGGTCAGGCGAACCGTCGAAATATTTGTCGAGAGCACGAAGGAAGAGCTCTTCGCCGGAAGTTTCCGCGAAAAGCGTAAGGCAGGAGTGGAATTTCATGTCGTCGGGCGCGCCGAAGATTTCGCCCGCCGATCCGCCCTCGACCTCGACCACGAGTTCAACGCATTCGCGCAGCCGGTCGCCCAGCACCGGGTGCGCGAGGTAGGCCTTGGCCTCGTCCGCGGAGCCGATCGCATATTTTTGCGACATCGCGCTGAAGCCAAGGCCGGCAACCTGGGGGAATATGAACCACATCCAGTGGCTGGCCTTGCGGCCCAGCCTGAGTTCAGCCAAGACAGCCGCGATCACCGGTGTCTGCGCGTCGGTGAATCGTTGCAGGTTGAAGGGGTCGGCTGACATGCTCACTCCGTCCAGGCTTTCTAGTCCAAAACCGCCGGCCCAGGAAGGTTCCATCCTAACGGCCTTTGCTTTAGCCCGCATTTCTCACGCCGGATATCGCCTGCGCCGGTTGAAGAAGTCGACAGGGCGGGAGCCGCGCGCCGAGCGACGCGGGACATCGGGCAAGCGTGGCGACACACCCTGTCGACTTCTTCAACCGGCCCCATAGGTTGCCTTTCGGCGGGCATCTACGTTGTCGGGCGGCTTAACCGTATTTCTCCATACGCTTTCGCCGTCGACGACGTCTCTGCCGCGCCGAAAGAGCAACGCAGGCCATATCCAGTGTGAGAAATGCGGGCTAGTGTCGCGACGGTTTCAAACGATCGGGAATCCAAATGCTGGACTGGTTGGATGAAGTGGCGGGTCCAGGATATTCACAGGTAGTACTGTGGACGCTTCTCGCACTGCTGCTACTCGTTGTCCTGCTGATTATCCTGAAGGTCATCCGAAGCATGACGTTCGGCACCTTCGTGGCGGGCGGACGCAACCGGAAGACGCGACTGGCGGTGATGGACGCCACGGCGGTCGATAGCCACAGGCGGCTGGTGCTGGTGCGCCGCGACGATGTCGAGCACCTGCTTCTGATCGGCGGTCCGACCGACTTGGTGGTGGAGAGCGACATAAGGATCGGCCACCACCGCCGGACGCCTGCATCGGGCGAGCCGGCACGCGAGCAGCACGCACCGCCAACCGCCGTCCCGCAACCGTCGCCACTGCCCGCTCCCGTCCAGCAACCGGTGCCGGCACCTGCGCCCGTCGCGCATCACAAGCTAGAGCCAGAGCCGCCCCGGAGTTTGCCGCAGCCGCTGGCTTTCAGACCGCCGGCCGACGCGCCGGCGCAACCGGCGCCCCGTCCACCCCAGCCCGCGGCGCGTCCGCTGCAAAGGCCGGAATTGCAACGCCCTGCCCCGCCAGCGGTATCGCCACCGGCGCCCCGCCCGGATGCCGTCATGCCGGCAGCGTCGACCCTGAAGGGTCCGGCACGGACGCCACCCTCGGATGATCTGGACGATGCGCTTCTGAAGGAGCTGGAAGTTTCGCTCGACGGCGAGGCCGTTCCACGCAAGGTTCCGACGCCTTCCCTGGACGACGAAATGGCCAAGCTGCTTGGCGAGCTTTCCAAGCCGCGTCGCTAGAAAATGATACCAGCGGCCCTAAGCTTTGACCGACTTGCCAGAGCACGCTCTATCGCACCAGACGGTCAACCTTTATAGCTCTTGGTATGATCCCGAAAAGTTGCAGACTTTTCGGCATCATTCGTCATAACAAGGAGTTAGAGCAGCTTGCTCCACGCAATTCATCCTGCTCCAGGAGCCAGCGGATTCAAGCGGCGGCGAGCCGATCCCATCGATCAATCGTCGCGGTAGACCTTCTCGCGACGTTCATGCCGTTCTTGAGCCTCTATGGAGAGCGTGGCAATAGGCCGCGCGTCGAGCCGTTTCAGCGAGATCGGCTCGCCCGTCTCCTCGCAGAAGCCATAGGTTCCCTCATCTATGCGCTGAAGCGCCGAATCGATCTTGGCGATCAGCTTGCGCTGGCGGTCACGCGCGCGAAGCTCGATAGCCCTGTCGGTCTCGGAAGAGGCGCGATCGGCGAGGTCCGGATGATTGGCGTTTTCCTGCTGTAGGATTTCCAAAGTCTCGCGCGCTTCGCGAAGTATCTCGCTCTTCCAGACAAGCAACTTTGTCCGGAAGTAGGCCTTCTGCCGCTCGTTCATAAACGGCTCTTCCTCCGAGGGCACATAGTCTGCATCAACGAGAACGCTCATTCGACTCATCCCATTACCCCGTCATTTTTGCGCGCCTATATATTCGGCGCTCCGAGACCGCACAAGATCATTCCTCGGTCGCCCGACCCGGCGTCACGCGATTGTTAGACTTGAGGCAGAACAAAATCGCGTGTGGTTAGCATGCCTTGGTTCAGATCGGCCTGTCCTTGCAAGATGTCGCCAGCGCAGCGCGCGGCCAGTTGCGCGTGGCGGCCATGGCGGGTAAATGCCGTGCCCAGGGCCTCCGGGAGGCAAGGCAGGGAGCGCAGGGTGAGCACACTTTATCTTCTGAGGCATGCCAAGGCGGGCTGGGCAGCGCCCGGAATGCGTGATTTCGACCGCCCGCTCGACCACACCGGCGTGTGCGACGCGGAGGCGATCGGCGACGTCATGCGAGCCCGGGCGTATGTGCCTGACGTGACGTTGTGTTCCAACGCCTGCCGGGCACGCCAGACCCTGGAAGGCATCGCCGGCAGCGCCGACACCGGCCGCGTGATCTTCCTCGACAAGCTTTATACCGAGGACGCGACCGGCTACCTCCAACTCATCCAGGAAAACGGCCTTCACGGCTCCATGCTGGTCGTCGGCCACAATCCAATGATCGAGGATCTGGCCATGGCAATCGCCAGCACTGGCAACCCGGACGCCCTGTCGACGATTGGCCTCGGCTTTCCGACATCCGGTCTCGCGGTCATACATTTCGAGAACGGCTTGACGAAGGCCGAACCGGGCAAGGGCTATCTCGAAGCCTTCCATACTCCGACCGACTCCTGAGCGGGTCCGCCCGTCGGCATTTCAATTGGCGCCATGCACGCTTATATCGCCGGGGGACGGGCACAGCGGAAACAACGGGTTTGGCATCTCTCACCAGTTTCACCGACGAGGCACGCATCGCGCTGGACACGATCGCCGGCCGCGCGGGCAGTCTGTTCTCACCGTCGATGCGCCTTGGTGTTACCGGCCTGTCGCGTGCCGGCAAGACCGTGTTCATCACCGCCCTGGTGCATAATCTGATCCATGGCGGCCGCCTGCCCGTGTTCGAGGCACAAAAGTCCGGACGGATCTCCCGCGCCCTCCTTGAGCAACAGCCCGACGACGCGGTGCCGCGCTTCCAGTATGAGGATCATGTCGCGGCGCTGGTTGATGCGCGCATCTGGCCGGATTCGACGCGCGCCATATCCGAGCTGCGGCTGACGATAGAATATGAATTGGCATCCGGCTGGAACCGGCTGTTCTCAAGCGGACGGCTGGCCATCGACATTGTCGACTATCCGGGCGAGTGGCTGCTCGACCTTCCGCTTCTGGCGAAGAGCTTTCAGGAATTCTCGAAGGAAGCGGTCGAACTGTCCGCATTGCCGGTGCGCGCCGATCTGGCCGACGAATGGCGAAAGCTTGCGGCCGCCGCCGACCCGGATGCGCAGGCCGACGAGATGACTGCGCGGCGGCTGGCCGAGGCCTTCGCCGATTACCTGAGAGCCTGCAAGCATGATGAGCGGGCGCTGTCGACTTTGCCCCCAGGCCGTTTCCTCATGCCGGGGGATCTCGACGGTTCGCCTGCCCTCACCTTTTCGCCGCTCGTGATCAAGGACGGCCACACGGCCCGTCCGGGATCGCTGCACGCGATGATGGAGCGGCGCTACGAAGCCTACAAGACGCATGTGATAAAGCCGTTCTTCCGCGAGCATATCGCCCGCCTCGACCGCCAGATCGTTCTCGTCGATGCGCTGCAGGCGCTCAATGCCGGGCCGTCGGCGGTCGCCGATCTGGAGCGCGCGCTGGCCGAGATACTAACCTGTTTCCGTATCGGGCGCGGCGGCTTCCTAGCCGACCTCTTCTCGCACCGCATCGGCCGCATCCTCATTGCCGCGACCAAGGCCGATCATCTTCACCACGAGAGCCACGACCGGTTGCAGAAAATCGTCAAACGCATTGCGAACCGTGCCATGCGGCAGGCCGATCTCAGCGGCGCGGAGGTGGACGTGCTTGCCATGGCCGCCGTGCGGGCGACGCGCGAGGGGACCGTAGGCCAGGGGCGCGACAAGCTTCCCGTCATCATCGGAACGCCGCTCGAAGGCGAGAGCATCGGCGACGAAATTTTTGACGGCAAGACCGAGACGGCGATTTTCCCCGGCGATCTGCCCGGCGAGGCTGAAGCGGCGTTCGAAGCGGCTGACGGCGGGATAGCCGTCGATAGCGCCATCCGCTTCGTGAGGTTCCGCCCGCCGAGACTGGAGCGGACCGCCGAAGGCGCAACCCTGTCCTTGCCGCACATCCGGCTCGATCGCGCGATGCAGTTCCTGTTGGGAGATCGTCTCGCATGACACCTCCCCGCAAGCCGGCGGCGTTCCGGATCGATCAGCCGGATCCCACTTCCGACGAGATTCGTCAGGCGCCGCCTGCCCCACGGGCACCGCGCGCCCTCAAGGCCGAGGACGCTGTGGTGATTCCGGCCGAGATCGACGTTTTCGACGACACGCAGACCACCACGATCGAGCCACCGGCCGTTGTCATGCGGACAAAACGCTCATGGCTGGCGGCGACATTCGCGACTTCGTTCGGCATACTGGTTTCGCTGGCCATCGGGCTTTGGACCGACCAATTGATCCGCGATCTGTTCGAACGGGCGCAGTGGCTGGGGTGGCTGGCCGCGGCCGCGGCGGCCATCGCGTTGCTTGCGCTTATCGTTATTTTCACCCGCGAAATGCTGGCGCTGGCACGACTATCCTCGATCGAAAAATTGCGGGAAGCGGCAGTCGCGGCGACGCAGCGCGATGACGCGGGCGCGGCGCGCAAGGTCGTCGCGGAACTGACCGCCCTGGTTTCGTCCAATCCAGAAACGGCGGCGGGGCGGCGCAGCCTGGCGGATCTGCATGGCGAGATCATCGACGGCGCAAACCTCATTCGCCTTGCCGAAACGGAAATCCTCGGGCCGCTGGACCATCGGGCAAGGGCGATGGTGCTCGACGCCGCCAAGCGCGTCTCCATCGTGACGGCCGTAAGCCCCCGTGCCCTGGTGGACCTCGCCTATGTGGTGTTTGAAGCCGGCCGGCTGATTCGGCGGCTGGCGGAACTCTATGGCGGCCGGCCCGGAACACTCGGCTTTTTCCGGCTGGCCCGCGGCGTGCTGGCTCACCTTGCGGTTACCGGCGCGATCGCCGCCGGCGACGACCTCGTTCATCAGCTCGTCGGCCAAGGCCTGGCGGCAAGGCTTTCGGCCAAGCTTGGCGAGGGCGTCGTCAACGGCACAATGACGGCGCGCATAGGCATCGCGGCGATCGACACGGTAAGGCCGTTGCCGTTCAATGCGCTCAGGCGCCCGAAACTCACCGATTTCCTGGCATCGCTCGCCTCTTTCAGCAACCGCAAGGCCCCCGGAGATGGCGCGTCCGCCGGCTGAATTCACGTCCGCCGACAGGGGCTTCGCGCGCGCCGGTGAGGAAGCATTAACCAATCTTGGCCATGGTCGCTTAACAGCGATGCAGCCTGAAAGCGTGGAAGTCCGTGATGAAACCTGTACCCGTTTGCGCCTTACTGACCTTCCTTGCCGCCGCGCTGGCGGTGCCAACCATCGACGCGCAGGCCGCCGACCAGGATCGCAAGTTCTTCAAATCCGTCAAAGGAAACTGGGCCGGCCCCGGCGAGATCGTCGCCGGCAAGTACAAGGGCACCAGGTTCAACTGCACGTTCGAGGGCACGACGCCGCTGAACGACGCCGGCATGACGCTTGACGGCGGCTGCCGGGTCGGCGTGTTCACACAAAAGATGACCGCCTCGATCGAGCGGAAGGCCGGACGCTACCGCGGCAGATTCATGGACGGGGCGGCGGGAAAAGGCCTCGACATTATTTCCGGCAATGTGATCGAGGGCGGCCGCAAGGTCATCATGGCCCTCAACCGCAAGCAGCTCAACGGTGTCATGCAGGCTCGGATCGCCGACGCCAACACCATGACTGTCACCATCGCCGTGCGCGTCGACAAGCAGCTCGTGCCGGTTATCGGCATGAACCTGAAGCGGACGGACGCGACCGCGGTCGGCTCCATCGACTAACGAAGTCCGGGGCTGGCAGAGCCCTCGGCGAACACCTATCGTATCAGCGAGATTGTCCGCCTATGGCGGCCTGGCTTGGCGAGCGACGGGGTGTGGACGCATGGCGGTTGAAGGCGCGGGCAGCGATCTCGTTCAAGTAGTGGCACTGCTGGCGGCGGGCGTCGTGGCGGTGCCGATCTTCAAACGAATTGGCCTGGGCTCTATTTTGGGCTATCTCGCCGCCGGCGTGGTGATCGGGCCGTTCGGGCTCGGCATCTTCTACGAGTCGGAGGCGATCCTGCACGTCGCCGAACTCGGCGTGGTGATGTTCCTGTTCATCATCGGTCTCGAAATGAAGCCGTCGCGATTGTGGGGGCTTCGGCGCGAGATCTTTGGTCTCGGCGCCATGCAGGTCGGGATCTGCTCGCTGCTGCTCACAGCGATCGGCATCGCCACCGGCTTTCCGGTCGCCTCGTCCTTCGTCGCCGGCGCCGGCTTCGTGCTCACATCGACGGCGATCGTCATGCAAACGCTGGAGGAACGCGGCGACATCGCCACGCCGAAGGGCCAGCGCATCATCTCCATTCTCCTCCTGGAGGATCTGGCGATCGTTCCATTGCTGGCGCTCGTCGCCTTCCTCGCGCCAGCCGCCGCGGAGACCGGCTGGAGCGAGCGGCTCGTCGACATCGCGATCGGCGTGGGCTCGATTGTCGGCCTCGTTCTGGCCGGCCGCTATCTTCTGAACCCCCTCTTCCGCGTCCTGGCTGAATCGCGTGCCCGCGAGGTGATGACGGCGGCGGCATTGCTGGTCGTTCTGGGTTCGGCGCTGGCCTTGCAGCTTGGCGGCCTGTCCATGGCCATGGGCGCGTTCCTGGCGGGCGTCATGCTGTCGGAATCGACGTTCCGGCATCAATTGGAGGCCGACATCGAGCCCTTCCGCGGGATCCTGCTCGGCCTTTTCTTTCTCGCGGTAGGCATGTCGCTCGACCTCGAAACCGTATTGCAGAACTGGCGGATCGTCGCCTTCTATGTCGTCGCCTACATGGCCGTTAAGGCGCTCGGCATCTATTTCGTCGCGCGCTTGTTCCGCTCCACCCATGGCGAAGGGCTGGAGCGGGCCGCGATGATGGCGCAGGGCGGCGAGTTCGCGTTCGTGCTCTACGCCTCCGCGCTTTCCGAGGGGATCATCAGCGTCGACGAGAACGCCACCCTGACGGCGATCATCATAATCTCCATGGTATTGACGCCATTCGCCATGTCGGCCCTGCGCCTGGTTACGCCGCGCGAGGAACAGTCGCTGGAGGGCGTCACCATCGCGCATGGGTTGACCGGCAGCGTCCTGATCATCGGCTTCGGCCGGTTCGGCCAGATCGTCAGCCAGCCGCTGCTCCTGAAAGGCATCGACGTGTCGATCATCGACAATGATGTCGAAATGATCCATGCGGCCGCCGATTTCGGTTTCAAGGTCTATTACGGAGACGGCACGCGGCTCGACATACTGCACGCCGCCGGTGCCGGTCACGCGCGGGCCGTGCTGGTCTGCGTCGACAAGGGCGACACCGCGATCCGCATCGCCGAACTGCTCAAGGCGGAGTTCCCGCTGGTGCCGGTGCTGGCGCGCGCCTACGACCGGGGAACGACAATCGCGCTGATCAAGGCCGGCATCGAATACCAGATCCGCGAGACGTTCGAATCGGCGCTGAGCTTCGGCGGCGAAGCGCTGGAAAGGCTGGGCGTGCAGCCGGAGGAAGCCGCCGAGGTGCTCGACGATGTCCGCCGGCGCGACGCCGAACGCCTGGAGTTGCAGGTCGCCGGCGATTTCTACGCCGGGCGCGGCCTCATGAAGGGCAACGCCCCGATACCCGCACCCCTGACCCCGCCAAGGCGCTCGGGCCAGGCGATGAATCCGGAAACGGCGGACATACTTGCCCAGCCGGCCACCGACGAACCCTGAGGAGACGGTTGATGATTGCGACGCTCGACGATGTCGTGGCCTTCTGGCGGGAGGCAGGTCCGCAGCGCTGGTTCGAGAAGAACCACGCCTTCGACAACGACTTTCGCGAGCGGCTGTTCGAAACGCATCTGGCGGCGGCGCGGCGCGAGCTCGATGACTGGCTGGAAAGCCCGAACGGCGCTCTTGCCCTGATGATTCTGCTCGACCAGTTGCCGCGCAACTGCTTTCGCGGCACCGGCCACATGTACGCCACCGATCCCCTGGCGCGCCGCTTTGCCCGCCGCGCCATCGAGCTCGGCCATGACCTTGCCGTCGAAAGCCCGATCCGCGCCTTCTTTTATATGCCGCTTTCCCATTCCGAGAACTTGGCCGATCAGGAGGAGGCCGTCCGCCTGCAGATCCCGCTTGGCGAGGAATATGCCAAACATGCGCGCGGCCATCGTGACATCATTGCCCGGTTCGGCCGTTTCCCGCACCGCAACCCGATCCTTGGCCGTGACACGACACCCGAGGAGCAGGCCTATCTCGACGATGGAGGGTTCAAGGGCTGACGCACCTTATCGCTTCCACCAGTCGGGGCCGGACGGCAAGCGCTCGATGCCGGCGCTACCGACGGCGTCGAGATAGAAGGAGATCGGCTTCCCGTCGATTTCCAGTCCAGGCGCGATCTCGACAAGCGGCACCAGGACGAATGCTCGCTGCGACATGCGCGGATGCGGCAGCTCCAGGCCGGGCTCGCTGATGCTTCGCTCGCCAAACATGAGTATGTCGATATCGATCAGCCGCGGCCCCCAGCGCTCCCTGCGCTCCCGCTTCAGGCGCCGTTCAGCTTCCAGGCACAGGTCGAGGAACGCGCGCGGAGCGAGGCCGGTCAGCACCTCGGCCGCCACGTTCAGGAAATCGGGCTGGTCGAGCTTGCCCCAGGGCGGCGTGCGGAAAAGCGAGGACACCGCAACCACATCCGTTTCGGGATCCGCTTCGATCAGGCGCAGCGCCGCGCCCATCGCCTTCGCCGGGTCGCCGAGATTGCCGCCAAGGCTGAGGAAGACCCGCTCTTTATCGCGGCCGGACAAATGTCACCTCGATTTGATCATGAACGCCATGACCGGCGTCGATTGCCAGGATCGCCAAGCGGCGGCCTTCATTGCAAACGCGGTCGGCCGCCGCTATTCATTGCGCCGGCTCCGCGTAGCCCATGGTGAGCCCAGAGGCAACATGTTCAGACAAACCCTGACCGCAATCGCCATGATTGCGCTTACAGCATCGGCGGCGGGCGCGGCCAGCATTTCCAAATCCTACAGCTACTTCTCCATCGGAGGCAGCACGCTGGATGAGATCGAATCCGAGCTGGCGAAGCGCGGACCGCGGGTGCGCAATTCCGGCCGGCGGCATCCTGGCGTGACGCAGATGGAATTCAAGAGCCGCATCGGATTCGGCGAGCAGGGCGGGTGGTGCCGCGTCGTGCAGGCCAATGTTACCGTAAAGGCCAAGGTGATCCTGCCGAAGTGGCGCAGGCCGAAGCGTGCCGCCCCCGACGTCGGTCTGATCTGGGACACGCTGGCATCCGACATCAAGCGGCACGAGGAAAGCCACGTCGTGATCGCCAAGAACCATGCGCGCGAATTGGAACGGGCCCTGCTTGCGATCGACCGTCAGCGGACCTGCAAGCAGACCGCCGAACGGATCAAGGCCGTGACCACAAAGGTCCTGGCCAGGCATGGTGAGGCGCAAGACGCTTTCGACCGCGTCGAAGGCATCAATTTTGAGAGCCGGCTGCTGCGTCTGCTGCGCTACCGGCTGGAGCGCATGGAGGCCAGCGGCAGGTAACGGCAGTCGGCGCGCGACCTTCGAGAAACGGGCCGAACCTCAGACGACGCCGAGCTTCTTCTGAAGGCTGGTGGATGATGTCGTGTACTGGAAGACGATCCGCTCGTTCGGGCTGACAATGCGCTTTGCGGCCTGGGCCATCAGCGCCGCCTCGTGGAAGCCAGACAGGATGAGCTTCAGCTTGCCGGGATACCAGTTTATGTCGCCGATCGCGAAGATGCCCGGCTCGGAGGTCTCGAATTTTTCGGTATCGACGGGAATCAGGTTCTCGTGGAGATGAAGCCCCCATTGCGCGATCGGCCCGAGTTTCATGGTCAGGCCGAAGAACGGCAGCAGGCGTGAGCAAGGTATGTCGATTTCGCCTCCGGGCCCCTTGATGGTAGCCGACGATAGCCGGCCGTCGCCGCCGCCGAGAGCCGTCACCTGCCCGACCACGAAATCGAGCTGCTTCATCTCCTGCAACGCGTACATTTTGTTGACGCTGTCCGGGGCGGCGCGAAACTCCGGCCGCCGATGGACCAATGTGACGCGTCTGGCGATCGGCTGCAGGTTGATGGTCCAGTCAAGCGCGGAATCGCCGCCCCCGACGATGACGACGTCCTGGTCGCGGAACTCTTCCATGCGGCGCACGGAGTAAAAGACGCCGCTTCCCTCGAAGGCCTCGATGCCCGGTATGGGCGGCCGCTTCGGCTGAAAGGAGCCGCCGCCCGCGGCGATCACCACGACGCGAGCCTCGAAGCGCTCCCCTTCGTCGGTCGTCACGCGAAAACCTCCGTCGTCGCGTTTTTCCAGCCCGGTCACCATGCGATTGAAGGTGAATTCAGGTTTGAACGGCGCGATCTGCTCCATGAGCCGGTCGACGAGGCCCTGCGCGGTAATGAAGGGGTAGCCCGGAATGTCATAGATCGGCTTTTCCGGGTAAAGCTCGGCACATTGGCCGCCGGGCCGGTCGAGAATATCGATGAGATGACATTTCATATCGAACAGGCCGAGTTCGAAAACGGCGAAGAGCGCCACCGGCCCTGCTCCGATGATCAGAACGTCTGTCGAAATCGGTTCTGCCATCGGCTTTTCCCTCCGGAAGCGGTTGCTCAGCCTTGTCGCTCGGGTACGCTTACAACGAGGCCGTCCAACTCGCCGCGCACCTTGATCTGACACGAAAGGCGCGAATTGGGGCGGACCTCGTAGGCGAAATCCAGCATATCCTCTTCCATCGCCTCCGGCTCGCCGACCAAATCCGTCCAGGCTTCGTCAATATACACGTGGCAGGTCGCGCAGGCGCAGGCACCCCCGCATTCGGCTTCGATGCCGGGAACCGCGTTGCGGATCGCGTTTTCCATCACCGTCGAGCCATTTTCGGCGTCGACTTCAAAACTTGTCCCGTCGAAAGCTACGTAAGTCAGCTTGGTCATGATTGGATATCGGTCCGGAATGCCTGAGGAGCGGACATAATCACTGTAGCGGCCAAGTCAACAATGCCGCGAATTGGCTGCCGCGAAAACCCCTGCCCTGCCCGATCCGGCTCCTGCTACCTGCCGATAGAAGCGACAAAGTCGCGGACTTCATCGATCAGGCGCGCGAGCCTGCGCTTGGCCTCTTGGTCGTCGGGACGCGTCTGGATTTCCGCCGCGCAATCGGCGACGGCGAACGCGCCGACGCCAAGTGCCGAGCCGATCAGGCGGTGAGCGAGTTGCCTGCATTCGTCCGGCGCCGCCTGCGCGATCATTTCGCCCACATGCCCGGCCTGCTGAAGGAACAGGGAAATAATCTCCTGCTCAAGGGCCCGATCCCCCATGGTCTGGCGGGCAAGATGAGCCATATCGATCGGCCGGCCATGTGCCTCGCCCGACGCCTCGCCGCCCGGCCTGGAGAAGGCGACGTCGTTTGTGTCTTTTTGCGACATGATTCTTGAACCTTGAAAATGGCCTTTCGGCCGTCGGATCGCGGGCCGAAGACCCGGATATCGCGTTAACCGCCAAAGCGGCCAAAAAATGGCTTAATTCGGCGGTTTGGGATGCCTTGCCTGTTAACCTTATGTTTAAACCTTTACGCATCCAGCCCGATAGGAGTTCCCTTTGGAGAACCCGGTGGATACGATGGCATGGGGGTCAAATCGGGCTTTGCGTAGGGTTTTTTCCCTGCCAGACTCGGCGGGCACTGCGGCATTTTGTTTAGGGTCAGGGTAGGCGCGGCATGGCGAAGGCACCGACAATTTCGATGGACCTCGACGGTGATATCGCCAGGGAACTCGAGGAAGCGTTGAGCAAGGATGCCGTCGGCGCGGGCGATGATCTCGACATAGCCGCCTCGATGGAGGATCTCGAGGCTCAGATATCGCGCGCGGCGGAGGAGCTTTCGCGCGAGAGCCGTGAACCGCCGGCGAACGGCCCTTCCTCCGGGTTGAAACAAGATGCCGACACGCCACGCGCCCAAGAGGGCATACCCACTTCCTCCCTGGGGTTGCGTCCCGTCGACCTGCCGTTTTCCCTGGCGCCGGCCAATGACGACAGCATTCGCGACGCGCGGTTCATACTGCAGAGCCTGTCGCGCCGTTCGTCGAATGCGATCTACTGGACGGTCGGGTTGCTCTCCCTTTTGTGGATCGCCGGCGGGTCGATGCTCGGATACCTGTTGGTCGAGCCTGGGACCTTCACCGATTTCTCGGTGGCGGCCGTGCTCGACCAACCGGTTACGCTGCTTGTCGCCATCATAACGCTGACGCCGCTCATCCTGTTCTGGGGGTTCGCGGTCATGGTCCGGCGCGCGCAGGACATGCGGCTGGCGGCGCAAAGCATGGCCGAGGTCGCGGCGCGCCTCGCCGAACCGGAGAACCTCGCGCAAGGCCGCATCCTCACGGTCGGCCAGGCGGTGCGGCGTGAGGTCGCGGCCATGGGCGAAGGTATCGAGCGCACGCTGGCGCGCGCGGTCGAGCTTGAAGCCCTTGTCCACACTGAGGTCAACCAGCTCGAACGCTCCTATACCGAGAACGAGGCACGCATCCGCGCGCTCGTCGACGGGCTCGGTAGCGAACGGCAGGCGGTCGTCACTCATGCCGAGCGCGTCCGCGCCTCGATCGCGGGCGTCAACGAGACGCTCAAGCAGCAGCTCGGCTCGGCCGGCGACGTGCTGCGCGACAGCATTCTGGGTGCCTCGACCAAGCTGTCGATGACCATCACCCATTCCGGCGACGCGCTGATCGAGCGCATCGGCGAAAGCGGCAACTCGATATTCGAATCCATAGGCAGTCGCCTGGACAGCCTCGGCGAGCGCATCACGACATCGGGCGAAGCGTTTGCCAGCCTGCTCGACACACGCATCGCCGCGCTGAAACAAACATCCGACGACGCCACACGATCCTTGAGCGACCTGCTCGACGAACGGACTTCCAGCATGGTCTCTCTGCTCGGTGGCGCCTCGCGAGCGATCAACGAGGAGTTCGATGCCAGCCTGAAGGGCATCGAGAAGACGCTCGCCGAGCGCGGTCAAAGCCTCATAAGCGAGTTCCAGACCCGGGCCGAGGCGATCGACACCGGCACGCAGAAGTTGAATGCGGCGCTGGAGGCCCGTGCCCGCCAGATCAACGACACGCTCGCGGAGCGAGCCTCCGAGATCGCCGCGACGTTCACCGGCGGCCGCGAGCAACTCGCGGAACTGATCGACGCGAACAAGTCGAAGCTGAACGCCGAGATGGCGGAAATGGTGACGTCGACGTCGACCGTGCTGGAGGCGCATGCCCTGAACTTCGCCGCCCGCCTGGAAGAAGCACGCGGCGTGGCCGTGCAGGCTTTCGACGCCGATCTGGAAAGGCTGGCTACGGTCCGCCATGGCATCGAGGAAGTGGTCGACAAGCATGCCCGCAAGATCGTCGAAAGCGGCGAACGCATGGCAGGCGTGCTGCGCGCCGATCTGGCCAGCTTCACCGCCGACCGCAACGAGGTCGAGCAGGCCGTGGACATACAGATGCGCAAGATGGCGGAGGGCCGGCAGTCCCTCGCCAAGGCCGTCGAGGAAGATCTGCGCAGGATCGACGAATCACGCACGCTGATCGACCTGTCGCTCGGCGAGCAGCTTCGCAAGATCGCCGAAGGGCGCGAGAGCCTCGGCCGGGCGCTGCGCGAGGATGCGGAAAAACTGGCCGAGAGCCGTACGCAGATCGACGAGATGGTCGTCTCCCACGTTGCCAAGCTGGGCGAGGGCCGCAACATCCTGTCGCGCGCCCTGGAAGCCGACTCCTCGGTTGTGGAAGGCATGGCCGCGGCCCATTTGGAGAAGTTCGCGGAAAGTCGCAACGTCCTCTCGCATGCCTTCGAAAAGGATCTGGAGCGTCTGGATTCGATCGTCACGGCCCAGACGGCGCGGATCGCCGATGCGCGCGGCGCGCTGAGCCGGGCGCTGGACGACGACATCGGCGGCGTCGAATCGCTCGTTTCCAGTCAGGTGGAGAGGATTGACGCCAGCCGCCGCGCCTTGATCGAGAGGTTCAAGGACGATCTCGGTGGCATCGAGTCCACTGTCGCCAGCCAGATCGAGAAAATCGCCGCCGGCGGTCTCGCCCTCTCGCAATCGTTGCAGGGAGAGTTCCAGAGCATCGAGGCCCTGGTCGACGGTCAGGTCGAGAGGATCGCCGCCGGCGGCCTCGCCGTCTCGCAATCGTTGCAGGGAGAATTCCAGGGCATCGAGGCCCTGGTCGACGGTCAGGTCGAGAAGTTCGCCGCCGGCGGTCGCTCCCTTTCCCAATCGTTGCAGTTCGAATTCCGGGAAATCGAGGCCATGGTCGACGGCCAGGTCGATCGCATCGGAGATAGCCGCCGCGCGCTGACGCGGGCGTTGGAAAGCGACATCGAGACGATCGACGGGCTTGTCATCAGCCAGGCGGAGAAGATCGAACTCGGCCGCGATGTCCTATCCAAAGCGCTCAAAGCGGATCTGGCCGGCATCGATTCGATGGTCGCCGGGCATCTCGAGAAGTTGTCGGAAGGCCGGCGCATTCTGTCACGTGCGCTCGAGGCCGAGATGGCCGACATAGAGGGAATGCTTTCCGGACAGACAGGCCGCCTCGCCGAGGGCCGAGAGGTGTTGTCGAGGGCCTTCGCCTCCGACATGAGCGCGATCGACGACATGATAGCCGACCACGTGAACAAGATCGTGGAGGGCCGCAGCCTGTTGACCGCCGCCTTGGACAGCGACATCGCCACGATGCGCACGGCCGGCGACGTGCAGGCCGAGAGATTCGCCGAAGGGCGAGACATGCTGTCGAAGCGGTTCGCCGACGACATTGCAAAGCTCGACGAAAGCCGGGCCGGCATTGACGGCCTGGTCGCCGCTCAGGTCGAGAAACTGGCAGAAGGCCGCGACATACTACGGCGCGCTCTGGAGGCCGATCTGGCGAAACTATCGCAGAGCAAGGCGGAAATCGACGGGCTTGTCGCCAACTATGCCGATCATCTCACCCAAGGTCGCGAGATACTGAAGCAATCGCTCCAGGCCGACCTCGGCGAGATCGACAGTCTCGCCTCGTCCCATATCGGGCACCTTGCCCAGGGGCGCGAGGTATTGAAGCAGGCGCTCGAAGCCGATCTGGCCAAGCTTGCCGAGAGCCGCGCGGAGATCAGCGGTCTCGCCTCGACCCATATCGAGCACCTTGCCCAGGGGCGCGAGGTATTGAAGCAGGCGCTGGAGGCCGACCTTGCAAAAGTCGTCGAGAGCCGGGCCGGCATAGACGGGCTGGTCGCCGCCCAGGTCGAGAAACTGGCGGAAGGCCGCGACATACTACGGCGCGCGCTTGAAGCCGATCTCGACAAGCTGTCGCGGAGCCGAAGCGAAATCGACGGTATCGCCGCCAGCCACATCTACAAGTTGGCCGAAAGCCGCGCACTCCTCAAGCAGGCGCTCAAAACCGACCTGGCGAAACTATCGGAGAGCAAGGCGGAAATCGACGGCATCGCCGCGGCTCATGTCGAAAGGCTTGGCGAAGGCCGCGAAATGCTGAAGCAGGCGCTCGAGACCGACCTGGCGAAACTTGCCGAAAGCCGGGATATCCTGAAACGCGCGATCGAGGCCGACCTGGCGAAACTATCGCAGAGCAAGGCGGAAATCGACGGCATCGCCGCGGCTCATGTCGAAAGGCTTGGCGAAGGCCGCGAAATGCTGAAGCAGGCGCTTCAAGACGATCTTGCCACCCTGGCGGACGGTCGCGCCAGCATTGACGGGATCGTGAGCGCTCAGATCGGCAAGCTGGCGGAAGGCCGCGACATATTGAGGCGCGCTCTCGAAGCCGACCTGGCGAAGCTGTCGCAGAGCAAGGCGGAAATCGACGGCATCGCCGTGGCTCATGTCGAAAGGCTTGGCGAAGGCCGCGAAATGCTGAAGCAGGCGCTCGAGACCGACCTGGCGAAACTTGCCGAGAGCCGCGCGGAGGTCGACGGTCTCGTCGCCAATTATGCCGAACATCTCGCCCAGGGCCGCGAAATGCTGAAGCAGGCGCTCCAGGCCGACCTGGGAGAGATCGACGGTCTCGCCGCGACCCATACCGAGCAGCTTGCGCAGGGGCGCGAGGTATTGAAGCAGGCGCTTGAAGCCGATCTGGCCAGACTTGCCGGGAGCCGCGCGGAAATCGATGGTCTTGCCGCGACCCATATCGAGCACCTGGCGCAGGGGCGCGAGGTATTGAAGCAGGCGCTTCAAGACGATCTTGCCACCCTGGCGGACGGTCGCGCCAGCATTGACGGGATCGTGAGCGCTCAGATCGGCAAGCTGGCGGAAGGCCGCGACATATTGAGGCGCGCTCTCGAAGCCGATCTGGCGAAGCTGTCGCAGAGCAAGGCGGAAATCGACGGCATCGCCGTGGCTCATGTCGAAAGGCTTGGCGAAGGCCGCGAAATGCTGAAGCAGGCGCTCGAAGCCGACCTGGCGAAACTTGCCGAGAGCCGCGCGGAGGTCGACGGTCTCGTCGCCAATTATGCCGAACATCTCGCCCAGGGCCGCGAAATGCTGAAGCAGGCGCTCCAGGCCGACCTGGGAGAGATCGACGGTCTCGCCGCGACCCATACCGAGCAGCTTGCGCAGGGGCGCGAGGTATTGAAGCAGGCGCTGGAGGCCGATCTCGCAAAAGTCGTCGAGAGCCGGGCCGGCATAGACGGACTGGTCGCCGCTCAGGTCGAGAAACTGGCGGAAGGCCGCGACATACTACGGCGCGCGCTCGAAGCCGACCTCGACAGGCTGTCGCGCAGCCGAAGCGAAATCGACGGCATCGCCGCCACCCACATCGATAAGCTGGCCGAAGGCCGCGAAATGCTGACGCAGGCGCTTGAAGCCGATCTGGCGAAACTATCGCAGAGCAAGGCGGAAATCGACGGCATCGCCGTGGCTCATGTCGAAAGGCTTGGCGAAGGGCGCGAAATGCTGAAGCAGGCGCTCGAAGCCGACTTGGCGAAACTGTTGGAAAGCAAGGCGGAAATCGACGGTCTCGCCGCTACCCATGTCGGGCACCTTGCCCAGGGGCGCGAGGTATTGAAGCAGGCGCTGGAGGCCGACCTGGAAAAGCTTGCCGGGAGCCGCGCGGACATCGACGGGCTCGCCGCGACCCACATCGCGCACCTGGCGCAAGGGCGCGAGGTGCTGAAGCAGGCGCTGGCCGCGGACCTCGCAAAGCTCGTCGAAAGTCGGGCCGGCATAGACGGACTGGTCGCTGCTCAGGTCGAGAAACTCGCCGAGGGCCGCGACATACTGAAGCGCGCGCTGGAGGCCGATCTGGCGAAACTATCCGAGAGCAAGGCGGAAATCGACGGCATCGCCGTGGCCCATGTGGACAGACTTGCCCAGGGGCGCGAGGCGTTGAAGCAGGCGCTGGAGGCCGACCTGGAAAAGCTTGCCGGAAGCCGCGCGGACATCGACGGTCTCGCGACGACCCATATCGAGCACCTGGCCCAGGCGCGCGAGGTGCTCAGGCAGGCGCTCGAAGCCGATCTCGCCACGCTGGCGGATGATCGCGCCAGCATTGACGGGCTCGTGAGCGCGCAGATCAACAAACTGGCGGAAGGGCGCGACATTCTGAGGCGCGCGCTCGAAGCCGACCTAGCCAGGCTGTCTCGCAGCCGAAGCGAAATCGACGGCATTGCCGCCACGCACATCGACAAGCTCGCCGAAGGCCGCGAACTTCTCAAGCAAGCGCTTGAAGCCGAACTGGCGAAGCTAGTGGAAAGCAAGGCGGAAATCGACGGCATCGCCGTGGCCCATGTCGAAAGGCTTGGCGAAGGCCGCGAAATGCTGAAGCAGGCCCTTGAAGCCGACCTGGCCAGGCTTGCCGAGAGCCGCGCGGAAATCGACGGGCTGGCCTCGACCCATATCGATCACCTGGCCCAGGGACGCGAAGTGCTCAAACAAGCGCTCGAGGCCGATCTGGCCAGGCTTGACGGGAGCCGCACGGAAATCGACGGGCTTGCCGCGACGCATATCGAACACCTTGCCCAGGGGCGCGAAGTGCTCAAACAGGCGCTCGAGGCCGACCTGGCCACTTTGGCGGATGGCCGGGCCAGCATTGACGGGCTCGTCAGCGCGCAGGTCGGCAAGCTTGCGGAAGGCCGCGACATCCTGAAACGGGCGCTCGAAGCCGACCTCGCCAGGCTTTCGCAAAGCCGAAGCGAAATCGACGGCATTGCCGAAACCCACGTTCAGATGCTGACGGAGGGCCGCGAAATGCTGAAGCAGGCACTCCAGGCGGACCTTGCCCGGGTACTGGAAAGCCGGTCGGAGATCGATCACATCGCCGCAACCCATCTCGACAAGCTCGCCGAAGGCCGCGACAGGCTGAGCCGGGCGCTGGAAGCGGACCTCGCGGCCTTGGCCGAGGGTCGGACGGTCATCGAGGGCATAATTATCGGTCAGTTGGAGAAATTCACCGAAGGTCGCGACAGACTTACCCACGCCCTGGAAGACGATCTCGAAAGGGTCCTGGCCGCGCGCGGACAGGTCGACAATCTCATCACCACGCATGTCGAGAGACTATCGCAGGGCCGAGATGCTCTGAAGCTCGCACTCGAAGCCGACCTCGACAAGCTTGCCGAAGCCCGCAACGAGGTGGATGGGCTGGTCAAGGCGCAGGTCGAGCGGATCGCCGAGGGTCGCGGCGTGCTCACCCAGGCGCTCGAAACCGATCTCGACAAGGTGGCGGCGGCGCGCGACGGCATCGACGCCAGCATCATGGGGCATGTGGCGAAACTAGCGGAGGGCCGCAGCCTGCTGTCGCGGGCGCTGGACGCCGATTTGCGCAAGATCGACGAAGGCCGGGATGTCCTCGACAAGATCGTGACAAGGCAACTCGAGCGTATTTCGGAGGGCCGCGACATGCTTGCCCAAGCCATTGCGGCGGACATGTCCGGACTGGAGGTCGTCATCCGCGACCAGATCACCAATCTGGCCGGCGGTCGGGAAGTTCTGTCGCGGGCGCTCGAACAGGATATGTCGAGCATCGCCGGCGTGATCGGCGGTCATGTCGAAAAGCTGGCCGAAACCCGCAACGCGCTCACCGACGCGCTGCGCACCGATCTCGAAATGGTCGACGAACTCGTCGCCAGCCAGACGGAAAAGCTGGCCGCCTCGCGCGGCGTGCTGACCGAGGCGCTGCAGGGCGACCTTGCCATTATCGACCGGGTGATCGCCGATCAGGACCAAAAGCTGGCCGAGGGCAGGAATGTTCTTGCCAGGACGCTCGCGGACGATCTCGCCAAGCTGGGTGAAACCCGGGCGGGCATCGACGCACTTGTTTCCGCGCAGGTGGACAAGCTGGCTCAGGGCCGCGACATCCTGCGACGCGCGCTTGAGAACGATCTCGCCAGACTGGGAGAGGCGCGCGGCGACATCGACCGGCTGGTCGAAGGAAAGGTCGAGAAGCTGGCGGAAGGCCGTGAGGCGCTGCGGCGCGCGCTCGAGTCCGACCTGATGCAGTTGAGCGAGGCCCGCTTCAGAATCGACGGTCTCGTCGAGGAACATGTCGGGAGATTGGCGCAAGGCCGTACCGCCCTCGGACATGCGCTCGAGGAGGATCTGGCCAAGCTTGCCGAAGCTCGCGACGATATCGATCGGCTGGTCCAGTCGCAGGTGGCCGGCATCGCGCATGGACGCAGCATTCTGGCGCAGGCGCTGGAGACGGATCTGCGGAAGGTCTCCGAGAGCCGCGCCGGCGTCGACGCCATGGTCGCCGACCATATCGGCAAGCTGTCCGAAAGCCGCGAAATCTTCGTGCGGGCGCTCGACAGCGATCTTGACAAGCTTGTCGATGCCCGGCAGGCCATCGACGTCGAAATATCCTCGCACATCGACACGATCGCAGGAAAGCGTGAACTGATCTCGCAGGCGCTCGCCGCGGATGTGGCGAAGATCGGCGAGGCCTTCGACCATCAGACGGGCGTCATCGAGGAACGCACAGGCACCATGCGGCGCGCCCTGTCGGTCGGCGTCGACAGCGTGCGGCTGGCCCTTGAGGGGAGTGCCGTCGCCGTCGCTACATCCCTGCGCGACAAGGTGATGGAGATAACGGCGGCTCTCCAAAAGGATGCCGGCGACGCCTTCACCGATGCCGACCAGCGCATCGCCGAGCGGGCCGAACGGACGTCCGCCGCCCTGCTGGCTCGGGCCAGCGACATCGCCGACGTGTTCGCCGACGCTGACCAGCGCCTGCTCGCCCGCGCCAATGAAACCGCCGACACGCTGTCGGCCCGCGCCGCCGAGATCGCCCAGGTCTTCGAGCACAGCGACCGGAGGATCGTCGAGCGCGCGGTGGCCACCGCCGAAACGCTGGCCGCGCGTGCCGGCGAGATCGGCCGGAGCTTCGAAAAGGTCGACGGCACGCTCAGCCAACGGATCACCGAATCAGCCGACGTGCTCCGCACTCACGCGGCCGAGATGAGCCGCCTGTTCGACACCGTCGACGAGCGGATCATCACGCGCTTCGTCAAGGGCGCCGAGACGCTCGAAGCCCGCACCGGAGAGATGGGAGCGCTCTTCGACAGCGCGGACCGCAAGTTCGCCGAGCGCATCTCCAACGGCGCGCAGGAATTCGGGGCGCGAGCGTCTGAACTCATCGAGGTGTTCGAAAACGCCGACCAGCGCCTCACCGCGCGCGTCGGCGACACGGCCGCGACTTTGGCGCAACGTGCCGGCGAGATCGGGCGCGTCTTCCAGGAAGCGGATGAGCGCGTGGCTCTAGGCGTGGAAAGGGGCTCCGCCATGCTGGCCGGCCGCGCCAATCAGTTCGAGAAGCTGTTCGAGGCAGCGGATGAGCGCATTGCCGCCAGGATAGACCACAGCGCCGACACGCTCGCGGCCCGCGCCGTCGAAATCGGCGGCATCTTCGAAAGCGCCGACGAACGAATTGCGATACGGACGGATGCGGCGGCCGAGGCACTGTCGGCGCGCGCGATCGAATTGGGAGAAATCTTCAAGGATGCGGACGAGCGGCTTGCCGCGCACATCGGAGAAAGCGCCGCGATGATCAGCGCCCGTGCCGAGGAAGCGGCGAACACCTTCGCGACGGCTGAAAGGCGGGTTTCGGCCCGCGTCGCCCACTCTTCCAAGGAACTCGAAGCGAGACTCGCGGACGCGGAGGGCCGGCTGGCCAACAGTGCCGATGCGGCGGCCAGCCGCGTCGACGCAACCATTGCGCATGTCGAGGGCCGGCTGGCCGGCAGTGCCGATGCGGCGGCCGGCCGTGTCGACGCAACCATTGCCGACGTCGAGGGTCGAATGGAAAGCAGCGCCGAGGCAGCCGCCAGACGCGTCGGCGCCACGATTTTCGACGTCGAGAGCCGGATGGAAAACAGCGCCGCACTGCTTGGTCGCAGGGTCGGCGAGCATGTCGCGAACGCCGAGGCGCAGCTCGTGTCGCGCGCCGACATTGTCGCGGATACCTTCACCGCCGTGGGCAAGCATATCGGCGAGAGCACCAACGAGGCGGCGCGAACGATCGCCGCAAGCACGCGTGAACTCAATGCGTTGATGGCCGAGCGCTCGGCCGAGATCACGCGGGTTCTTGATGAGACCGCACGCCCGATCGCCGACAAGCTCACGGCTGCCAATGCCGAACTTGAAAGGACCGTTGAAACCGTATCCCAGCGCGCCGCGGAAAAGCTGCGCGCGGAAAACGCGGCGCTCGCCGAAGCGCTGGCCAGCCGCACGTCGGAGACGCTCGCCGCGGTCGACGGAGCGCGCGGCAGCCTCGCCAGCGGGGTCAACGAGCTGATCGGCCGCATGTCCACATCGAGCGCCAAACTCGGCAAGCTGATAGAAGCCGCCGCCGAAAACCTGTCGAAGGTGGATACCGAACTCAGCTCGACCACCGACCGCTTCGCGGCGACCACCGAGAAAGCCGCCCTTACCTTCGCCAACTCGTCCCGGCTGATGGATTCCAACACCACCCGGCTTGCCGAGCTTTCGTCCGGCACTTTGCGCGAAGTTGCTTCCATCGCAACACGCTTCGAGGAGCACAGCCGGCTCCTGACGAGCGCTTCGCAACTGCTTGGCTCGGCTCAAAGCAACCTTGAGCACTCGTTCGAACGGCAACTGGCGCTGGAGGACCTCGCCGTCGGCCTGGTCAAGAAGTCGGAAGACATTCAGAACATCATGAAGTCGTTCGAGGACCTTGTCGGCGGAGCGCTTGAACAGGCGGAGGGCCGCACGCTGGCCGCCACCGACAAGATCCGCGCGGCGATTGCCGAGGTTGTCGAATTGGCCACCACGCGCTTCGCCGACGCGACCGAGGAGATGCGCCGCACGGCGGGTTCCATCAAGGGCGATCTCGACGCGACGAGAGCGGAGCTCAAGAAGGGTGTGATCGAGATGCCGCAGGAGGCCAAGGAGTCGACCACGGCTATTCGGCGCGCCGTCGGCGAGCAGATCAAGGCTCTCAAGGAACTCTCAGATATTGTTGCGAAATCCGGCCGGACCATCGATGTTTCCGACAAACCGCAGCCGCAGCCGCAGCCGCAGGCACAGCCGCCCCGCCGCCTGGTGCCGCCGCAGCCGCGTCAGGTGGAACAACCGCCCGAACCGGCGCCAAAGGCCGAAGCGCCGCGCCCGCAGGTCGAGGCTGCCCGGCCGAAGACCGGGGGGTGGGTTCGCGATCTGCTCAGCGGCGCGGCGCGCGCCGAGAGCGAGGATGGCGAAGTGGCCGTACAGCGTTCCGAGCCGAGCCCATCGGCGTCCGTAGCCGATTCGCTGAACTCGCTGTCGGTCGATATCGCCCGTGCCATCGACGATGATGCGGCTGTCGAACTGTGGGGCCGCTACCGTCGTGGCGAGCGCGATGTGTTTACACGCCGTCTTTACACCCTCAAGGGCCAACAGACCTTCGACGAGATCAGGCGCAAATATCAGGCCGACGGCGATTTCCGTGCCGCGGTGGACCGTTATTGCGAGGATTTCGAGAAGCTGCTCAAGGACGTCGCCCGCAACGACCGCGACAACAAGCTGACGCCGACCTATCTCTCCTCGGATACGGGAAAGGTCTATACGATGCTTGCCCACGCAGCCGGCCGGCTGCGGTAGCGAGGGGTAACGCGGCTGCCTCCTTGAGGCCGCGCGGCACCCAAGCTGCCAATCTCGCCTTTGTGGGCCTTGTGGGGAGATTGGCCGTCGCCTCGCTGTTCGCCAATCGCGACATTTCCGAGAGGGCCAATCTCCCGCCTTGTGGGGGAGATGGCCGGCAGGCCAGAGGGGGCAACGTGGAGCGCCGACGCCGACAATAGCGCGAGAGGAGCGCGGAGGCGATTTCATCAGGTGCTGGTTGCGCGGCGCGCCAACAGAACGGCGATGCTTGGTACGGAAAAGGCCGCGTTCCGTCGCGCCCCCCTCTGTCCTGCCGGACATCTCCCCCACAAGGAGGGAGATCGGCAGTTTCACCCTTTCGCCTCTTCCGCGCCGATGGCGATCGGCGAGCCTGCTCAGCTGCCTGGCGCGCGGACCGCCTCAGTGGCATCGAGCGCCAGCTTCAGGCGCGTGTCACGGTCATAAACGTCGCCGAAATATTCCACCTTGCCCGACATTGTCGGCCAGGCCGTGAAATAGGCGACATAGACAGGGATCTTGCGGCTCACCTTCTCCGAGGAGTGGCCCTGCTTCAGCTTTTCGGCGACATGCTCGACCGACGAGCCGAGCACGGCGGCAGCCATGCCGCGCGGGTCCTGCAGGCGAATGCAGCCGTGACTGAACGCACGCGAGTCGCGCTGGAACAGGTCCTTCGTCGGCGTGTCATGCATGTAGATGGAATGCTTGTTCGGGAAAAGTATCTTCAATTCGCCGAGCGCGTTGGCTTCGCTCGGTGTCTGCCGCACGCCGTAGGGAATTTTGGCGCCGTACCGGCCCCAGTTGATCGCGGCGGAGGGAATGCGGCGGCCCTTGGCGTCAAACACCTCGTAACCGGCGCGGTCGAGATAACCGGGATCCCGGCGTAGTCGCGGCAACATCTCGTTGACGATGATGGATTGCGGCACGCCCCAATACGGATTGTAATCGACCTGCTCGATCTCGTCGTAGAAGAAACTCGTCTGGGTTCCCGGCGTGCCGATGACGACGCGCGTTTTCAGCTTCTCCGCTCCGCCGTCGATAAAGCTCGCCGTAAAGGCCGGCTGATTGACGAAGACGCGCGGGGTGCCGAGGTCCGCCGGCAGCCAGCGCAGCTGTTCCAGGGCGATCCGGACCTTTTCGATTCGCTCCGCTGACGAGCTTCCGGCGATCAGGTTAACTGTTCGCGGACCAAGAACACCATCGGGTTTCAGGCCGTTGCGCCTCTGGACAGCCTGGATGACGGGCACCAATTCGTCCGAATAGGTCTCGCTGCGACTTAGCCGCCAGAGCACCTCGCCATATTCACCGCCGAGTTCGTCATCGAGATTGCGCGCGATCAGTCCCAGCAGCTTCGGCAGTTCGGCGCTGTTTTCGCCGGGCTTCAAGAGGAGTTTCGGATCGACCGCGACATCGTCCCCGCCGGCGCTGGCTTGCAGCGTTTCGAGTTCGACCCTGAGCGCCTGGTATTCGGGGCTCTGGGGATGGTGCGATTGAAGATAGGTGCGAACGTCCGGGGAATTCGCCAGTGCCTTCAAGGCGGCGGCAAGATCGAGTGGCTTTGGCGGGAAATCATGGTAGCCCGAGATACGATTCGGATCGACGCGCCCCATCGTGGCGTCGCGAAGGTAGCGGAGCGCGCGTGCCGAAAGCGCCATCTCGAACCGCACGAGATCGCGACGACGGCCCATGGGATCAGCCGCGCGGTCTTCCGCCGGCGGCACAACGACCATATAATCCGCCGGATCGAGGCCGTGACTGTCCGCCTCGGACAGAACCCGGATCGTCTCGGCGGCGCGGGTATTCGGCGTGGCACCGTCGATCCAGATGAAAGAGCGGCTGTCGGCGTAATAGGCCGCCAGCGCCGCGGCGATGTCCTTCTCGGCGATCAGTTCGAATCCATCCAATCCGGCCATCGCTTCGTCGAATTGAAGCGATCCCTCCCCCGCCGGCGGCTGATAGGAGACCGGCGCGGCCACACGCTTCAACGGCGAAAAATCGACCTTGATCAGTTGATCCGCCTTGTAGCTGTAATAGCTCGGTCCGGTGATCTTGGGCGCCGCGGCGGCATTCCTTCTGACCTTGGGACGCTTGGCCGGCGGCGGAGATTCCCGAGGTTGCATCCTCTTGATGCCGCCGCCGAAAAGAGCCTCGAACAAAGTCTGTGCCCCGGCGTCCGTCGGGCCGAGGCAAAGGCCCAGCGCCAGTAGCGAGAGCGAAACGACCGATATCCGCTTCGGCTTTGATGCCATTGCTCTCCCTCAGAAATCGCCGCGCCATCCATGCGGCACCTTACTACGCCAACCGCAGCCGCCCTGCCCGGCGGTGTGTCGGGCCAAGTCTATCCAGTCCTACCGGCAGGGTTAAGATTCCATGAAGAACCAGCCTCATTGCCCGATTCAGGCTGGCTGAAATCCTTCCCGAATTGACCCGCCAAATTCCAAATCCCGCCGCAGGAGAGTTTCGGCGCGCACGACACCATGCCTGCGCGGATTCGGCGCCACTCCGCGACAGGAAGCGCGGCGCCGATGACCCGACAGCCCAAAGATGTCATAATTGCGCTCCATGCGATAGTTCAGGCGCGAACATGCCGGTTCAAGAATGAACACGATTCCGGAGCTGCCCTGGGACAATCCGCGCTTCCGTAACTGGGTCGCCATGGCGAGCGCTTGTCATTCGGTCGGACGCGCCCTCGGAGCCGCGTTGCAGCCGCTCGACCTGAAGCCGGCGCAGCTTGACGTGCTCATGAACCTCTACCGGCACCCCGGTATCTCCCACCACGAGCTTGCGCGCAGGCTCCTGGTCGGGCGGTCGAACATCACGATGCTGGTGCCGCAGCTCGAAAGCCGGGAACTCTTGCGCCGCGAAGGCGACGAAAAGGACCGGCGCATCCTTCGCCTGTCGCTCACCCAGGACGGCGAGGCGCTGCTTATGAAGGCACTCAAGGTCTATATGCCGCTGATCGAAAAAGCGATGGGCGCCGTTCCGCCGAGCGACTGCGACCTCGTCGGCACGCATATGCGCCGCATCGCCGAGGCGCTGAAGATCGAGTGAGCCGGCTCTAAGCAGGTTCCGGAAAAGTGTCACGGTTTTCCGACAGAAACCCGCGACAAAACAAGAGACTAAGCAGGCGAAGCGTGGGCGAAGCCACGCGAGTTTGTTTAGGCGGCGGGTGCCCGGGCCACGCGCCGGCCGCTTCTTGTATCCATGCGGCGGAAAAGCGCCCGCGCGGGCGGAATGGCGGCGACCGCCACGCCGACCGCCAGCACCCACCACGCCGGCCGCACGGAGAAGGCGAACTGCAGGTTGGCGGCAAGCACGCGCGAAGGCGGAATGCCCGTGGCAAGGCCGTACCAGGCGTATTCCAGCCCGACGGTCGCGAGTGCCGCAACGATAGCCGCGCCTATTAGGACCGGGGGCGAAGCGAGACGAAAATCGCGCCAGTGCGCCAGACGGTAGGCCATCAGCAGCACGAAAAACCCGCTCATCAACGTCGCCTCGTACACGTCGGCCTTGGTCTGCATGAAAAAATGCAGGGTGGCGAGAATACCGATGGCGTAAACCAGCTTGTGCAAGCGGTTCCAATTGCGCCCGAGTTTTCGGATGGCGGCGTCGGTCGATGTCGCTCCCAGTATTGAAAGCCCTATCAGCGCGGCGAATCCGATCGTCAAATATATCCTGAGGGCGATCTCGGAGGCGATGCGCGCGATGCTGAAATTCTGGTCGATCACGTAAAGGCAGAAATGGGCAAGCGCATAGAAGAGCGCGGCAACCCCGATCATGCGGCGCACGACAATGAGCTTCGGCCAGTCGGCGATGCGGCGCAGCGGTGTCACCGCCAGCGAGATGAAAAGCAGGCGGATGGCCCAATCGCCGGCTTGGTGGATGGCCTCGGTGACAGGCCGGGGCCCGAGCTGTCCTGTCTCCCACCGCGCGGCAATCAGGATCGCCGGTATGAACAGGCCGGCGAAAACCATCGCCTTGAGAAGCGAGAACTTTCCCGCGCGGTCGGTCCAGGGCATCATCGCTGTCGGGCTTCCATCATGACGCCAGTGTATACGCCGGGGATGGCGATCTGTTACGTGCAGCCGGCATCACGACTGAGTGAAACACAAGCGGCCACGTTGGCTGCGTCAATCGCGCGACAGCCCTTTGTCGCCAAGCTCGTCCAGATACTGGCGCCAGCGCTCATCCTTCTCGTTGCCCAGCGTTTGAAGATACTGCCAGGTGAAGATGCCGGTGTCATGGAAGTCATCGAAAGTGATTCGCACCGCGTAGTTGCCGACCGGCTCAATCTTGAGGATGGCGACGTTTCGCTTGCCCGGCACGGTCACTCGCTGGTCCGGTGAATGCCCCTGCACTTCCGCCGATGGCGATAGCACGCGCAGCATTTCGGCGGGCAGCTCCAACGGCGCCTGGCCGAGAAAAGTCACCGTCAGCAGCTTGCGGTCCTTCGAGACCCGCAGTTCGGTCGGCGCGACCATGCTTCCCTCCATCTTCGCGACACGGGTTACGCCGGTTTTGTCCGCAGCGGAAGATGCGTCCGATTGCGCCGGCATGGCCTGCATCGGCCTTGCCTTGCCTCCGCGAGCATTTTGATGGCGTCGACATGGAAATACGGACCCAGGGCTGCGCCACCATTGCGCGCCATCAGGCGCATTGCGGCGCGGGTCGGCTCAATGCTACGATTTATCAAATAGCGCCTTGAATGACCGGATCGCCCGAACGACATCAAGGAGAGCGAAACGAGCTGCCGAGAGGCAATCGAACTGTTTTGCATGAAAAGGCATTGAGCCACCGCAGATGATCGACCCGTTTGGCCGCGCCATAACCTATCTCCGCGTCTCGGTTACCGACCGGTGTGATTTCCGCTGCACCTATTGCATGGCGGAAGACATGACGTTCCTGCCGAAAAAGGACTTGCTGTCGCTGGAGGAACTCGACCGGCTGACCAGCGTCTTCATCGAGAAGGGTGTGCGCAAGCTGCGGTTGACGGGCGGCGAGCCGCTGGTGCGCAAGAACATCATGCATCTGGTGCGCCAGATCTCGCGCCACCTCGCCAGCGGCGCGCTCGATGAACTTACCCTGACGACCAACGGCTCGCAGCTTTCCCGCTTTGCCTCCGAACTCGCCGATTGCGGCGTGAAGCGTATCAATGTTTCGGTCGACACGCTCGATCCGGAGAAATTTCGTGCCGTCACCCGCTGGGGCAATCTCGACCGCGTTATGGCCGGCATCGATGCCGCTCAAGCCGCCGGCATAAGGATAAAGCTCAACGCGGTGGCGCTGAAGGATTTCAATGATCGTGAAATCCCTGAACTCCTGCGCTTCGCGCATGGGCGCGGGATGGATCTGACCCTGATCGAGACCATGCCGATGGGCGAGATCGACGGGGACCGCACGGATCAGTATCTGCCGCTGTCGCTGCTGCGCACCGATCTCGAAAGGCAATTCACGCTGACCGACATCCCCTATAAGACCGGCGGCCCGGCGCGCTATGTTCAAGTCGCCGAGACGGGCGGGCGGTTGGGCTTCATCACGCCGATGACCCATAATTTCTGCGAAAGCTGCAATCGGGTGCGCCTCACCTGTACGGGCACGCTCTATATGTGTCTTGGCCAGGAGGACGCGGCCGACCTGCGCACGCCGCTGCGTGCCTCGGAAGGCAATGACCGCGTTGCCGAGGCAATCGACGAGGCGATCGGCCGCAAGCCGAAGGGTCACGACTTCGTGATCGACCGCCGGACCCGCCGACCGGCCGTGTCTCGGCACATGAGCGTGACCGGCGGCTGAAGCCGCCTCCGGCTTTGACCGAACTTTCGCCGCGCGCGGCCCTTTGCCGGTCTGTCGCGCGTATCCCTTCGTCAAGAACGTCGAGTTGGACCAGCATATAGGTGGAACCTATTCATTGCCGCCGGCCGCGCCAGCGGCTAAGCCCCCCAGGATTCCAACAAGGAAGCCTTCCCTTGGCTTTGTCCCCGAACCACGCCGGCTCGCTTTTCATGATGGCTTCGATGGCCGGCTTCACGGTCAACGACGCCTTTGTCAAATATGCGTCGAGCGGCATGAATATGGGCCAGGTCATGCTGGTGCGCGGGCTCTTTGCCACCCTTCTGATCTCCCTGCTCGCCTGCCAGCAGGGTGTGTTGCGGTCGCCGCGCCTGATCTTTCATCCGATGGTCGTATTGCGTTCAACGTTCGAACTCGCCGCGACGATATTCTTTCTGGCCGCGCTCGCCAATCTTCCGATCGGCAACATTTCGGCGATCCTGCAGGCGTTGCCGCTGGTCGTCACCATGGGCGCCGCCCTCTTCTTCTCCGAGCCGGTCGGCTGGCGGCGCTGGATGTCGATCACTGTCGGCTTCCTTGGCGTGCTGATCGTCATCAGGCCCGGTTTCGCCGGCTTCAGCGTCTATTCCGTCTGGGTGCTCGCCAGCGTTCTTTGCGCCGCTGCGCGCGACTTCACCACCCGCGCCGTTCCGCCGGAAGTGCCGACCTTGCTGGTTTCGATGATGACGGCCTGCGTGGTGACGATCGTGGGTGCCGCGCTTGTGCCCGCGCTCGGAGGCTGGACGCCGATGGCGAATTGGGAAGTCGGCATGATGGCCGCGGCCGCTGGTCTGCTGCTGGTCGGATATCAGTTCATCATCCTGGCGATGCGCACCGGCGACATTTCTTTTATCGCGCCGTTTCGATACACGGCGTTGCTTTGGGCCATCGCGCTTGGCTTCATCCTGTTTGGCGACACGCCGGATGTCCCGATGATTGTCGGCTCGTCGATCATTGTGGCGTCCGGGCTCTATATGCTGTATCGCGAACGCGTTGTCGGCAGAAGCATTCAGGCGGCCCACGCTACGACGCCGGCCTTGGCTCCAGACGGGCTTTGACCGCTCGCGCGGCGCCGATGCGGGACCCGGGCACCAGGCGGCGAAATGAGTAAGAACATCGCCGAGACTGTCGGCGTCGTATTGTGCGGCGGGCGTTCCAGCCGCATGGGCGGCGGCGACAAATGTCTGTTGCGGCTTGGCGAGGCGACGATCCTGCGCCGGGCTATTCAACGGCTGCAACCTCAGGTGGCAGCACTTGCCGTAAGCGCCAATGGCGACCCCTCGCGATTCTCGGCCTACGGCATGCCCATCCTTGGCGATTCAGCTGCCGGGTTTTGCCGGACCGCTGGCCGGCGTGCTTGCCGCAATGCAATGGGCCACGGGTTTTGCCGGTTGCGGCAGCCTGCTCACGGTGGCGGGAGACACGCCGTTTTTCCCCGGTGATCTCGCCGAAAGGCTTGCCGAAGCCGTCTCAAGCCCGCCGGCCCGCATCGCGGTTGCAACGAGCGCCGGACGGCGGCACCCGGTTTTCGCGCTTTGGCCGCTCACGCTCAAAGAGCGCCTGGAGCATTTCCTGACCGTGGCCGGCGACAGGCGCGTCAGCGCCTTCATCGACGCTCAAGGCGCAATCGAGGTGGACTTCCCGATGGTTGCCCGGGCCGGCTTCGATCCTTTCTTCAACATCAACACGCCGGAAGACCTCACCGAGGCACGGCGCATATCGGAGATCCTCGACCCGTGACGCAGCGCGTTTTCGGCATCACCGGCTGGAAGAACTCCGGCAAGACCACGCTCACGGAGCGGCTGGTGACGGAACTGACCGGCCGCGGCTGGCTCGTCTCGACGGTCAAGCACGCGCATCATGCCTTCGACATCGACCAAGCGGGGACGGACAGCTTTCGTCACCGGGCGGCGGGCGCCAGCGAGGTGGCGATCGTTTCCGGCGTGCGATGGGCGTTGATGCACGAGTTGCGTGATGACCGCGAGCCGAGCCTCGATGCGATCCTGGCCAGGCTCTCGCCCTGCGACCTGGTTTTGATCGAAGGCTACAAGAGCGAAGGCCACAAGAAGATAGAGGCGAGGCGTGTTGACGCCAGGAGCCGCGCGGCGCTCGCGCCCGGCGACCCGAATATTGTCGCCATCGCTTCGGACCACGCCGTGGACGGCGGCGCGTTGCCCGTATTCGCGCTCGACGACGCGCAGGCGATCGCCGATTTTATCGAAACCACGACCGGCCTTGCCCGAGGCTGACACAATTGCGGGCGGCGCAACAATCGTACGCCGGCGTTTTGCGATTGCTTTTTCAGCGGGAACAATGGGAATATCGGAGCGATGCGAGCGCCCGTACGGCGCCGCGGGACCTCGCTCATGGGGACGGCGGGGTTAAACAGAGAGGAACACGATGACAATCACGAAACGTATCGCCCTGGCGATATCGGCTGCCGCGCTTGCTGTATCTCTCGGCGCCGCCAACGCACAGGAGACCTTGAAGATCGGAACCGAAGGCGCCTATCCGCCCTTCAACAACCTGACCGCGGACGGCAAGCTGGAGGGATTCGACATCGACATCGCCAATGCGCTCTGCGACGAAATGAAGGTGAAGTGCGAATTCGTCACGCAGGATTGGGATGGCATGATCCCGGCGCTGCAGGCCGGCAAGTTCGACGCTATCATCGCCTCCATGTCGATCACCGAGGAGCGCAAGCAGAAGGTCGACTTCACCCACAAATACTATCTTTTGCCCTCCGCAATCGTCGCACCCAAGGAAACGGACATCAAGGGCGTAACCAAGGAAGATCTCGCCGGCAAGACGCTTGGCGCCGCCACTTCAACCACCCACTACAACTATGCGGAAAAGAACTACACGGACACAACTCTCAAGGGCTATCCTACTTCTCAGGAGTTCCTGCTCGATCTCGCCAATGGTCGCGTTGACGCCGTTACCGACGATATCGGCGTTCTGGAGGAATGGCTGAAGACCCCGGATGGCGCCTGCTGCAAGATCGTCGGCACTATCACACCCGTTCCGGAAATTCATGGCGAAGGGCCGGGCATCGCGGTTCGCAAGGGCGAGACCGATCTTGTCAACAAGTTCAACGCTGCCATCGATGCGATCCGCGCCAGCGGAAAATACAAGGAAATCAACGACAAGTACTTTTCCGTTGATGTCTTTGGCGGCTAACTGCAGGACAAGCTCAGGCGGGCGGTGGCGATCGCGGCCGTCCGCGAAATCGTACTGAGCGGGAACGGGCAATGCCGAGTGTTTGGACTCTGCTGAGCTGGGGGCCGGAAGGGTGGCTGGACGACATTGCCTATGGCGTGTTCGTCACTGTTTCGCTTGCGGCGGTGACGCTTCCGTTCGGGCTTTTCATCGGCTTCTTCGTCGCGCTCGCCAAACAGTCGCGTGAGCAGTCGCTTCGGCTCGCCGCCAATATCTACACCACCATCTTTCGCGGGCTTCCGGAGCTGCTCACGCTGTTTCTCGTCTATTATGGCGTGCAGATCGGCCTGCAGAGCATCGTTCGGATCGTCCAGCCGGATGCCACCGTCGAGGTCAATAGTTTTGTCTCCGGCATGGTGGCGCTCGGCGTCGTCTTCTCGTCCTATGCCAGCGAGGTTTTCCTATCCGCCTTCCGGGCGATCCCGCGCGGCCAGTATGAGGGCGGCTATTCGGTCGGCCTGACCAGCGGCCAGACGATGCGGCTCGTGGTGCTGCCGCAACTGATCCGCATCGCTCTGCCGGGCCTGGCCAATCTATGGCTGATTCTGCTGAAAGAAACCGCGATCGTCTCCGTGATCGGGCTTTCGGATATTTTGCGGCAAACCGGCGTCGCCGCCCGCGTGACGCGCGAGCCGTTCGTCTTCTTCGGTCTCGCCGCCCTGATCTACCTCGTATTGGCAATCATCTCGTCCTTCGGCATCAAGGCCGTTGAGCGTGCCGTCGGTCAGCATGAGGTCGGCCGATGACGCTCGCCGCTGAAACCATTGAGATCGACATCCCGCCGCCACCGGCACGCACTTGGACGCGGGAGCGTATCATCGGCCATGTGCTGATGGGGTTGTGGGCGATGGTCGGGCTCGCCCTTGTCATCTACCTCATCGCGGCCTGGAACCCCGAACTCTTCAACCGATGGGCATTGCCTTACCTTTCCGGCCTGGGCGTGACCCTGACCCTTGTCGCCATCTCGACCGTGCTCGGCGCGATTCTTTCCATTCCGCTCGTCTATGCGAGGATGTCGAGGAACAGGCTTCTTTCCGCTCCGGCCTATGGCTATGTCTATTTCTTCCGCGGCACGCCGCTTCTGGCGCAGACCTTCCTGATCTATTACGGCCTGGGCTCGTTCCGCCCGCAACTCGAAATGCTCGGCCTGTGGCCGTTTTTCCGTGAGGCCTGGTATTGCGCGATACTTGCCTTCTCGCTGAATACGGCAGCCTATCAAGCCGAGATTCTGCGGGGCGCCATCCAGAGCGTGCCGAGAGGCCAGTGGGAGGGAGCGGCTTCGCTCGGCCTGCACAAGCTCCAGACCTTGTGGAAGGTGATCCTGCCCCAGGCCCTCATTGTCGCGCTGCGGCCATACGGCAACGAGATCATCCTGATGGTCAAGGGCTCGGCGATCGTCGCGATCATCACCGTGCCGGACCTGATGGGCCAGACGCGCCTTGCCTTTTCGCGCAGCTTCGACTTTCAGACCTATGTCTGGGCCGCCCTGATCTATCTTTCACTGGTCGAGACATTGCGGCATGGCGTGGAATGGATCGAGCGGCGCATCACGCGCCATCTCCATCGCTAAAGCAGGTTCCGGAAAAGTGTGTCACGGTTTTCCGACAGAAACCTGCGACAAAACAAGAGGCCAAGCAGGCGAAGCGTGGGCGAAGCCACGCAAGTCTGCTTAGGTTTTCTGCTCTCTGCAAAACGGATGGGACAATGGCAACTGTCGCGTTTCTCGGCCTCGGCGTCATGGGTTATCCGATGGCCGGACACCTGAAGAACAAGGGCGGGCACGACCTAACCGTCTATAACCGCACCGGCGCCAAGGCCGAGAAATGGGTCGCCGAGCATGGCGGCGCCTTGGCCAGCACCCCCATGGATGCAGCCGCCGGCAAGGATTTCGTATTCGCCTGCGTCGGCAACGATAGCGATCTGCGCGAGGTGACGCTGGGTCCGCTCGGGGCGTTCCGGGCGATGAAAGAAGGCGCGGTCTTCATCGACAACACGACTGCCTCGGCCGAGGTGGCGCGCGAACTCGCGGCGGAAGCTTCGGCACGCGGCTTCGGCTTTCTCGATGCGCCTGTCTCAGGCGGCCAGGCGGGCGCCGAGAACGGCCAGCTCACGGTCATGGTCGGGGGTGCCCGGAGCGATTTCGACAGGGCGAAGCCTGTCATAGACTCCTTTGCACGCATGGTCGGCCTGATGGGGCCGGCGGGTTCCGGTCAACTTACCAAGATGATCAACCAGATCTGCATCGCCGGCCTTGTCCAGGGTCTGGCCGAGGGCATTCACTTCGGCAAAAAAGCCGGCCTCGACATCGCAAACGTCATCGACGTGATCTCCAAGGGCGCTGCGGCGTCCTGGCAGATGGAAAACCGCCACAAGACGATGAGTGCCGGCAAGTACGACTTCGGCTTCGCCGTCGACTGGATGCGCAAGGATCTGGGCATTTGCCTCGATGAAGCCGACCGCAATGGCGCGAAATTGCCGGTCACCGCCCTCGTCGATCAGTTCTACAAGGACGTGCAGGCCATGGGCGGCCGACGCTGGGACACATCTTCGCTGCTGGCGCGCCTGGAAAAGTAGGATGGCGGCGCCCGCGCCGATTGGACGGCAACCAGCTCGTCGCGCTTCTCAAATCGCTCGGCACGGAGGAAGGCCGTGCCGGCATGGCGGTTCGGCATCGTCACGACGAAGGCGCTCGGCTCAGCGCGGCGGCAGGTCGCCCCTCGCCCATCCCTCCGAAATCAACGACGAACGTTCGGCGAGTTCTCCCGCCTCGATCGCATCACGGATCTGCTGCATCAGCCGTTGATAATAGGCGAGATTGTTCCAGGTGAGCAGCATGGCGCCAAGCGCTTCCTGCGAACGCACCAGGTGATGCAGGTAAGCACGTGAGTAATCGCGGGAGGCCGGGCAATCGCTCTCCTCGTCGAGCGGACGCGGATCGTCGGCGTGGCGGGCATTGCGCAAATTGACCTTGCCGCGGCGGGTGTAGGCGAGCCCGTGCCGCCCCGCCCGTGTCGGCATCACGCAGTCGAACATATCGATGCCGCGCGCCACCGATTTCAGAATGTCGTCCGGCGTGCCGACGCCCATAAGATAGCGCGGCCTGTCGTCGGGCAATTCCGGACAGGTGACATCCAGCATATCGAGCATGACGCTCTGAGGTTCGCCGACAGCCAATCCGCCAACCGCGTAGCCCTTCAACTCCATAGCCTTCAACGCCTGCGCCGAGCGCTGTCTAAGGCGGGGCTTGTCGCCGCCCTGCACGATCCCGAACATGGCCCTGCCCGGCTGATCGCCGAACGCGGTCTTGCACCGCTCGGCCCAGCGCAGCGAAAGCTCCATGGCGCGTTCGATGTCCTTCGGCTCGGACGGCAGGGCGACGCATTCGTCGAGCTGCATCTGGATGTCCGAGCCGAGCAGACCCTGGATCTCGATCGAGCGCTCCGGCGACATCTCATAGGCGGCGCCGTCGATATGCGAGCGGAATGTCACGCCCTTCTCATCGAGCTTGCGCAGCTTGGCCAGCGACATCACCTGGAACCCGCCGGAATCGGTGAGGATCGGGTGGGGCCAGTTGGCGAAATGATGCAGCCCGCCCAGCCTGGCCACGCGTTCCGCCCCGGGCCGCAGCATCAGGTGATAGGTATTGCCGAGGATGATGTCCGAGCCAAGCGCCCGCACCTGGTCCATATACATGGTCTTGACCGTGCCGCCGGTGCCGACCGGCATGAATGCCGGCGTGCGGATTGTGCCGCGCGGCATGACAACCTCGCCGCGCCGGGCAAGACCGTCGGTGGCGAGCAGCCGGAAGCCTAAATGTTCAGTCATCATATTCCATGTCGTGAACAGGCGCGCTCGACGCCTGCCGGTCGAGCGAGGACCGGTAGCGGATACAGCCGCGCATGAATTTCGGCCATGGCGGCACGGCGATGGAAGGAGGCGTCCTTTCCGGCAGCAGGTCCCAGAGGTCGGGATGATGCCAACAGAGATCATGGCCGGTCGCGTCACGATGCCGGCGAATGGCATGGCGCAGCTTGCGGATTTCCGCCGCGAGTTGTTCCCGGTCCAAGGTTTCGAGATCGTCGTCCATCTCACGGCTCCTTGCGGAAGAGCAGCCCCGCATCGCCATAGGAATAGAAGCGATAGCCGCTTTCGATCGCGTGCGCATAGGCAGAGCGCATGGTGTCGAGGCCGCTGAAGGCCGATACCAGCATGAACAAGGTCGAGCGCGGCAGGTGGAAATTGGTCATCAAGACGTCCACCGTCTTGAATCGGTAGCCCGGCGTTAGGAAGATCGCCGTCTCGCCGGACCAGGCCTCGATCCGGCCGTCCTGCGTGGCAGCACTTTCGAGCAGCCGCAGCGATGTCGTGCCGACGGCGACGAGGCGCCCTCCGCGAGCCCTGACCGCGTTAAGCGCCGAAGCGGTTTCAGCGGTGACAATGCCGCGCTCGGCATGCATCCTGTGATCCGCGGTGTCATCGGCCTTCACCGGAAGAAACGTTCCCGCGCCGACATGCAAAGTGACGAAATGGCGTTCGATGCCGGCCCGGTCCAGCGCGGCAAAAAGCTCGGGCGTAAAATGCAGCCCGGCCGTGGGAGCCGCCACCGCGCCCTCCTCGCGGGCGAAAATCGTCTGATAATCGGTCACGTCACGCGCATCGTCGTCGCGCTTCGAGGCGATGTAGGGCGGCAGGGGAACATGGCCGACTGCATGGAGGGCCTCGTCCAGCACGGCACCGGAGACGTCGAATATAAGCAGCGCTTCTCCGGCATCGCGCTTTTCCGCGACGACGGCGTCGAGCGCTCCCAGGAAACAGGCATTGCCGTCATGGCCGAAGCTTATGCGGTCGCCTTGCGCCACTCGCTTGGCCGGACGCAGGAAGGCCAGCCATCGGTCCGCTCCGACGCGCATATGCAGCGTTGCTTCGACACGCGCCTGTGCATCGCCGCGCCGGCGAAGCCCGCGCAACTGCGCCGGTATGACCTTGGTATCGTTGAAGACCAGCGCATCGCCCGGCCGCAGCAGGTCGGGCAGATCGCGCACCGAAAAGTCGGCGAACGGCCGGCCTGGGCGCACCACCAGCAGCCTGGCGCAATCGCGCGGTTCCGCCGGGCGTAGCGCGATCCGGTCTTCAGGGAGGTCGAAATCGAAAAGGTCGACCTTCATTCGGTTTCCAAGCAGTCGACAGCCGACGCCCCGACGCTTCTGACAGCGAGGATGCCGGCCACGACATGGCTGCCGCCTTTGCCGCCGCCGCGGGAGAGTTCGCCGGTGGCGTGCACCGGCGTGGTTGTGAGGGCGCACGCAAGCGAAACGACCGCGGGCGCCCGCTTCATCACTCCATATCCGCCGCGACCTTGACCGACACGATCTTGTCGGGATCCTTCACCGGCTCGCCGCGCTTTATCTTGTCGACATTCTCCATTCCTTCAATCACTTGTCCCCAGACCGTGTACTGACGGTCGAGGAAGCTCGCATTGTCGAAACAGATGAAGAACTGCGAATTCGCGGAGTTCGGGCTCTGCGCGCGGGCCATCGAACAGGTGCCGCGGCCGTGATTGACGTTGGAGAACTCGGCCTTCAAATCCGGCTTGTCGGAGCCGCCCATGCCGGCGCGGCTCGGGTTGAAACCCGCCGTGGACGAGTTGCCGAACTTCACGTCGCCGGTCTGCGCCATGAAGCCATCAATGACGCGGTGGAAGACCACTCCGTCATATGCGCCCTCGCGCGCCAGTTCCTTGATGCGCGCCACATGATTGGGCGCGAGATCGGGGAAAAGCTCGATGACGACCTTTCCCTTCGTGGTTTCCATGATGAGCGCCTGCTCGCGATCCTTGATCTCGGCCATGCTGTTTCCTTTGTGTTTGTCGGGCTGCGACCGGTCCCCGGCCGAAACGGCTGTTTCGCGAAAGCGCGTCGCGGCGAAACGGATTGATTGCGACGCGCCTAGTTATTGCCTTTGTGAATCGTCCCAAGAGCGCAGCGCACTTTGCGCGACATGCGCTAAGCAGACTTGCCTGGCTTCGCCCACGCTTCGCCTGCTTAGCCTCTTGTTTGTCGCAGGTTTCTGTCGGAAAACCGTGACACACTTTTCCGGAACCTGCTTAGTTGCCGCCGGAGGCGATGCGGACCTTCACCATCCGGTCCGGCTCGCTGACGGCGCCATTGTCATTGGAATCGCCCTTCTTGATGCTATCGACCAGTTCCATCCCGCTCTCGACCTTGCCGACCACGGTATACTGGCCGTCGAGTCCCGGATTGGGGGCGAGCATGATGAAGAACTGCGAATTGGCCGAATTCGGATCCTGGGCGCGAGCCATGCCGACGACGCCACGCACGAAGGGCTCGCTGGAGAACTCGGCCGGCAGATCCGGACGCTGGGAGCCGCCTGTACCCGCCGCGCCGGCATTAAAGCCGTCTTTCATGTCGCCATACTGGACATCGCCGGTCTGCGCCATGAAACCGTCAATGACGCGATGGAAGGCGACATTGTCGTAGGCACCCTCGCGCACCAGCGCCTTGATTTGTTCGACATGCTTCGGCGCAAGGTCGGGCCTCAGCGCAACCGTCACGTCGCCGTCCTTCAGGGTGATGACCATCGTGTTTTCCGGTTCGGCTGCCCGGGCAGGCGCGAACGCCATGAGCGTGCCGATGAGAGCGATAGAAGAGACGAGCTTCCTGAACTGCATGGAAGGAATTCTCCAAATGCCTGTTATTTCGTGAATTTCTTTGTCAATGCCGTGGCAACCGCCGCCGGCACGAAGGGACGGATGTCGCCGCCCATGGACGCTATCTGACGCACGAGTGTGGCGGTAATGGTTCGCGCCGACGGGGTTGCGGGCAGAAACACGGTCTGCAGTTCCGGCGCCATCGTCTCGTTCATGCCGGCCATCTGCATTTCGTAATCTAGGTCGGTGCCGTCGCGCAGGCCGCGGATCATGATTGCCGCGCCGACCTTTCTGGCCGCACCGATCACCAGTCCATCGAAGGCCACGACCTTGACGCGGACCGCATCCTTGCCGAATTCGGCCCTCGAAGCGTCCTCGATCAACGCCACGCGTTCCTCGAAACTGAACAGAGGCTTCTTGCCGGGATGAATGCCGATCGCCGCATAGACGACATCGGCGACAGCCAGCGACGCCTTCAAGACGTCGAGATGCCCGTTGGTGAGCGGGTCGAATGAACCGGCATAGATCGCGATGCGCTCTGTCATGGTCGCTGCTTCTAGCGGGAGGTTTGCGCAAAGGCAATTCGCCTCGGCACCTAGAGCAAGTTGCGGTTGGATTGAATCATTCTGTTTCTCGGACGGCGCGGCGATCCACCAAGAGGGTCGCGAGGGTCGTACCGCTGGTACGGCCGAGCGAGCCGACGCCGTGGGCGCCCGCCGCCCGGAAACCCGGAGGGCCGGGCCGGTTTGGGCCAAATCCATCGGGCTTCGGCTCGGCCGTACCACCGGTACGACCTTCACCGAACCCCTCGACCTTGACCCAAACCATCACCGGCAGAATGGTTCAATCCAACCGCAACTTGCTCTAGAACCGCGTCGTTCAGGATACGCTTCGGGTAGAACGGCCGGGCGCAATCGGGCAATTCAGCGGTGACAATGAAACAATCCGCAACGAACCGCGTTACAGTCTCAGGAGAACGCGTACCATGATTATTTACATGCTCGCTATTGCCATGACCCTCGCGATGCTGATCGCCACCGCCGTTGGCCTCTATGAAGAGGCCGGGCGGACAAAGCTGCCTATCCGCCGCCGTGAGCGCGGCGGCTTCGACCCGCGCTGACTGACTAATCGCCTGTGGGCGGGCGGACAGCGCTCGGGCAAAGCGGCAATACCTACTTGCTGGCCTTGGTGATCAATAACCAGCCTGACAACTTCCCCGTCGCAACCGGCGGGAATGTGCCGGTTGGATCCTGTACGACGTAGGTCGGCAACTTCGAACCGACAACCTCGACAAGCCCGTAGTAAGGGTCAAGGAAGACACAGCGGTGGTTGTCCTTGTAGACCTTTATGCAGACGACGAAATGGCCGCCTTTGGACCATTGCACGTGGCAGATCGTCGGCGCAGCGTCCTTGGCGTAGGCGTAGAGGTATGACCACACCGCCCCGCCTCCGAAATTGTAGGCATCATAGCAGGGCACACCGCGTGTTCGCAGGATCGATGCGAGATTGGGCAGGGTCGAGCCGGTGTCTTCCTCGAAGCGGCCCTCATACTTCTGGGATATTTCGCGGGCGATCTGTTCCATGTTCGCCTCGACCCGGGATTTCGAGTAGACCTCCGTCATTGCCACGCACGCCGGGCCGCAGGACATTTTCTTTTCCTGCATCATGACGCCCCAGCGCTCGCCATGCGAATCAGTATAAAAATTCGCCATCGCAGCCCCCTTGTTGGAACGACAACGCTTTAGCGCCAGTCAGACCGCCAGCGCGTCGGCCCGAAAATCGAAATCGATTTTCGGAAAGCACGGTGCGCTGATTTAAAATTTCAAAGCGACCTTTGCGCGTCCGGTGGACTCGCGGCGCTCGCTCTAAGCCTCCGGTCGATTGGCAGTAATCACCAGTCCGATTACAGGTTCGGCGTTCTCGCTTCTCAGTTTCTCACGGTCGCTCAAGATGACCGCCAGCCCCGCATCTTCCAGGCATTTTCGCACATAGCAGCTCGCTGTGCGTATACCTGCCGTTTACAGCAAGCCGGAAATCCTCACCCGGTTTGTCGAGCGCTTCGACGGTGAAAACCAGCAGGCCTTTCGGTCGAAGCGAGGACGCAGCAGCATGCGCGAATTCCTCCAGGCGGCCGAAATAGCAGAGCGTGTCGGCCGAGGCGATGACGTCGTAGGTTTGCGGACGGGATTGAAGAAACGCCGTCAGTTCGGCGCATTCCAGATGGTCATAGTCGCCGAGCCTCATTGCCTTGGACAGCATGCCCCTTGAAAGGTCCACGCCATCCAGTTGCCGGGCGTGCGGCTTCAGGTATTTTGCGCATTTTCCCGTGCCGCAGCCAGCGTCAAGAATGCAGAGGCCCTTGCCATCAGCGCCGACCGCGCGGCTTACGGCGTCGCCGACTATTTCCGGCGCCCGATATTCCAGGCTGTCGAGCTTGGCGTCGAACGACCCTGCGAACTGATCGAACAGCTTGGTCACATAGACATCCGAGGCACGGTCCGGCACGTTCTCGCCGGTCATCGACGCCCGCATGTGCTGCGCCTGCGCATCGTCGGGGTTGGCTTCCGCCCACTTCTTGACGAAGTCGATGGCCAAATCCTTCAGTCCGGCGAACCAATAGGCGAGTGCGAGAAAGTGCGCCGGTACGGACTTGCCCGGAAGATGAACCGTCGCCTTCCAGAAATAGTCGATGGCTTCTTTTGCCCGCCCGCTGTCGAGCAGGATGGACGCCAGATTCTGATGCGCCACGCCGAATTCCGGGTTGATGTCGATAGCCTTGCGCAGCAGTTTTTCCGCGAAGCCGACATTGCCGGCATATTTCACGATCGATGCGAGATTGCAGTAGGGATCGGCGAGATTGGGATCGATCTCGATAGCCTTGTCGTAGGCATCGACGGCGGCGTCCGTATCGCCCACCTCGACATAGGCGTTGCCGAGATTGTTGCGGATTCCGGCGTGCGCCGGCGCCACCTCGGCTGCGTGTTTGAGTGTCTCGATGCTTTTGTTCGGCCCATCGAGGTGAAATCGCACCACACCCAGATAGTTCAGGGCGTCGGCATGGTCCGGCGCCACCTCGACAATGTTTTCAAGCATTCCCGCGGCGGCCTTGAGCTCTTTTCTGCGCATGAGGTCGCGCACCATGTCGACGGCTTGATCGATGCTGAGCTGTGTGCCTTCGTCGTCGGAATCGTTTGACGGCTCATCTTCCATGGCCCGCTCCCGTGGCTGTCACCAGGCTCGAAGGCGCTGAACAGGCAAGCGCGGCCGAAACCGGGTGCATCCGGTCTTAGAGCCCCACTGTAACGGGCAAAATGCGTCTCGGATAGGTTGCGTAACAGCGTGTATCTCATGCGGCACTCGGCGGCGCGGGCTGCCGTCGATTTCACATACCCCAAGCGATCACCAAAGCGCCCAGAGACGAGCAGCTTGCGCGGCGCATATGTCGAGAAGAGTCACTGCTTCCAGTCGGCGTGACCCGTACTCCGCAAGGATCGATGCCGACCCGATCGCGCTATGCGTCGGCCGACGGCTGATCCGCCAACACCGCATCCCCGTTCGCCTCTGGCTCCGGGATGCGCTCGACCGACACTACTTTCTCATCCTCGGCCGTGTTGAAGATCGTCACCCCCTTGGTGGCACGGCTGGCGATGCGGATGCCGCCGACTGGTACGCGGATGACCTGGCCTCCATCTGAAACCAGCATGATCTGATCGTCGTCGCCCACCGGGAAGGTCGCGACAAGCTTGCCGATTTCGGCTGCCTTCGACACGTCCGTGGCGCGAATGCCCTTGCCGCCCCGGCCGGTCAAACGGAAATCGTAGGATGAAGAGCGCTTGCCGTAGCCATATTCCGTCACGGTCAGCACGAATTGCTCATGCGACCTGAGGAAGTCGTAGCGCTCTTCGTCAAGCTGCGCCTCCTCGCCGACTTCCTCGTTGGTCAGCGCAATCTCCTCGTCCTCGCCCGTCATCAGGCGCCGCTCGGCCACCGAACGCCTTAGATAGGCGGAGCGCTCGGCCGCGTCGGCGTCGACATGTTCGAGTATCGTCATTGAGATGGCCCGATCGGTTTTGGCAAGCGCGATACCGCGCACGCCGACCGAATTGCGCCCGGCAAAAACGCGCACGTCGGTTACGGGGAACCGGATGCACTGGCCGGAATCCGCAGTCATGAGTACATCATCATGCTCGGTGCAGGTTTCGACGGCGAGAATCTCGTCGCCCTCCTCATCGAGCTTCATGGCGATCTTGCCGTTGCGGTTCACCTGGACAAAGTCCGACAGCTTGTTGCGGCGCACTGTGCCGCGCCTGGTGGCGAACATGACATCGAGATTGGCCCAGTTTTCCTCATCCTCCGACAGAGGCAGGATCGCGGTGATGCGGTCTCCCGTCTCGATCGGCAGCAGGTTGATGAGGGCCTTGCCGCGTGACTGCGGGTTGCCGATCGGCAAACGCCAGACCTTCTCCTTGTAGACGATGCCGCGCGAGGAAAAGAACAGCACGGGCGTGTGCGTATTGGCCACGAACAGCCGCGTGACGAAATCTTCCTCCTTGGTCGACATGCCCGAGCGGCCTTTGCCGCCGCGGTTTTGCGCGCGGTAGATGGAGAGCGGCACGCGCTTGATGTAGCCGGCGTGGGTGACGGTGACGACCATGTCTTCGCGCTGGATCAGGTCCTCGTCGTCCATGTCGGCGCCGCCATCGGCGAGTTCGGTGCGGCGAGGTGTTCCGAACTCGTCGCGCACCGCGGCGAGCTCGTCCTTGACGATCTGCTGAATGCGGGCACGCGACGACAGGATGTCGAGGAATTCGGCGATTTCCGCGCCGATCTGGTTCAACTCTTCGGCGATTTCGTCGCGGCCGAGCGCGGTCAGGCGCTGCAGCCTTAGTTCGAGAATGGCGCGCGCCTGTTCCTCGGAGAGGTTGTAGGTGCCGTCTTCGTTGATCCGATGGCGCGGATCGTCGATCAGCCTGATCAACGCCTCGACATCGGCCGCCGGCCAGCGCCGGACCATCAGCTGCTCGCGTGCCGTCTGCGGGTCGGGTGCGCCGCGGATGACCCGGATCACCTCGTCGATATTGGCGACGGCGATCGCAAGGCCGACCAGCACATGGGCGCGATCGCGCGCCTTGCGCAGAAGATACTTCGTGCGGCGGCTGATCACGTCCTCGCGGAACGAGATGAAGGCCTTCAGCACGTCGATAAGTGTAAGCACCTCCGGCTTGCCGCCGTTGAGCGCCACGATGTTGGCGCCGAAAGACGTCTGCAGCGGCGTGAAACGGTAGAGCTGGTTGAGGATCACTTCGGCATTGGCGTCGCGTTTCAACTCGATGACGACGCGATAGCCCTGGCGGTCGCTTTCGTCGCGAATATCCGAAATGCCCTCGATGCGCTTGTCGCGCACCAGTTCGGCCATCTTTTCAATCATCGCGGCCTTGTTCACCTGGAACGGGACCTCGGTGATGACGATCGCCTCGCGCTCGCCGCGGATCTCCTCGACATGCACAAGGCCGCGCATGATGATCGAACCGCGTCCCGTGGCGTAGGCGTTGTAAATGCCGGAGCGGCCGAGGATGATGCCGCCGGTCGGAAAGTCCGGGCCGGGGATGATCTCCATCAACTGGGCCAGATCGATCGCCGGATTGTCGATCAGGGCGATACAGCCGTTGACGACCTCCGTGAGATTGTGCGGCGGGATATTGGTCGCCATGCCGACGGCGATGCCGCCGGAGCCATTGACCAGAAGATTGGGAAAGCGCGCCGGCAGAACCCGCGGTTCCTGCCCGGAGGCGTCATAGGTGTCCTGGAAATCGACGGTCTCCTTGTCGATGTCCTCCAGCAGTTCATGCGCGATCTTGCTGAGACGCGATTCCGTGTAGCGCATCGCCGCGGGCGGATCGCCGTCGATCGAGCCGTAATTGCCTTGCCCGTCGATCAGCGGCACGCGCATCGACCAGTCCTGCGCCATGCGCACCAGCGCGTCGTAGATCGAGGCATCGCCGTGCGGATGGTACTTGCCCATCACGTCGGCCACGGGGCGGGCCGACTTCACATATTTGCGGTTCCAGTGGTAGCCGCTCTCAAACGACGCGTAGAGAATGCGCCTGTGCACCGGCTTCAGGCCGTCGCGCACGTCGGGCAGCGCGCGGCTCACGATCACGCTCATGGCGTAATCGAGATAGGAGCGCTGCATTTCCTCGATGATCGAGATCGGCTCGATGCCGGATGGGCCGCCAAGGCCGCGCGGAATGTTCTGGTCGGTCAAATCGCTTCACGAACGGTTGGGAATCGATGCCATCTTATATAGGAAGCCACCGCGACACGCCAATCCTGGATGGCACTGACTCAAGGGATTTCCGCAAGCAAAAACACGCTGTTAAGGCCTTTTCCCAATATTGCGCCAAGAGTTGCTCCGACAATGGGAAAAATACTTTGGCGAAAGAACGGATTTCTTGGTTGCCGCAAGTCCATGACAGACTTCAACCGTCACGGCGCGGAAAGTCATGGCGGCTGGCGGACGCCCCGATGTTCGGCTAGGCTTGTTCCCCGGGGATCGGTCATGTTGAGCTTCGACAGCCTTTTCAAAGCCTTCGTCACGATGCTGGTCACGATCGATCCGCCCGGTCTGGCGCCGCTGTTTCTGGCCGTGACGCGGGGCATGACACGCGAGGAACGAAGGCAGGTCTCCATCCGCGCCACCATTATCGGCTTTGCGGTGATGGCTCTGTTCGCGATCGCGGGCGCGGTGATTCTGTCGGCGTTCGGCATCACGCTGCCGGCTTTCCGGGTGGCCGGCGGCCTGCTGCTGTTCTTCATTGCTTTCGAAATGGTGTTCGAGAAACGCCAGGAACGGAAGGAAAAGATCTCCGATGTCGCGATTACGAAGGACCAGATCCACGACATCGCGGCGTTTCCGCTCGCAATCCCGCTCATTGCCGGTCCCGGCGCCATTTCCGCGACCGTGCTTCTGGCCGGCTCCTCTCAGGGCTGGCTCGAACACACGGCGTTGATCGTCATCATTCTTGTCTGCATGATCCTGACCTACCTTGTCTTCGTCCTCGCCGAACGCATCGACGGGCTTCTGGGACGAAGCGGTCTCTCCATCATGACGCGGCTTCTGGGGGTAATCCTCGCCGCGCTGGCCGTGCAGTTTGTCGCCGACGGCATCAAGGCATTGATAGCGGCGTGAGCTGGATTCGGGTTCGATCGCGGCGCCGGAAATGCGGTCCGCAGGTCGATGCGCCGAGCCGGCAATCCTTGCCGCGATCACCACCTTCGGTGCCGATATGCTGACCATCGCAGGCTCCCGGCCAGGCGGGAGAACTCGGCGGTCACTGCCGGCAGCTACACCTCGGGGCGTTTCGTAACACGTACTATGCGAGACGCCGCCCCGACGCATGGCAGCATCGGACTGTTCGTAAGTCATGCCAATGAGTTGCCACATTTTGCTGACTATGGGACATTAACGGGGTGGGGTGACATGCCAATCGCATTTGATCTGGTCGGCCAACAATGGCAGCGCAAAATCATCGTGCTGGCGGCTGCTCTCATAGGCATTGCCCTGCTCATGGCTGGCGGACCTGTATCGCCTGAAGACGATTTCTGGCACGAGGCGGTCGAACGAAGCGGCGTCCTGTTCATCGTGGTGGCCATTCTGGGGCGCACCTGGTGTTCGATGTATATCGGCGGCTCCAAGCTCCGCATTCTTGTCACCGAAGGTCCGTATTCTGTGACGCGCAATCCGCTTTATGTGTTTTCGGCGATTGCCGCCTTCGGCCTCGGCGCCCAGCTCGGCAGCGCATTTTTTGCTCTGCTCTGCGCGGTCGCAACAGTCGCGATCTTTCTCCTTGTGATCAGGCACGAAGAGCGGGCTTTGGCTGAACGCTTCCCGTCCGAATACGCCTTATACCAGGCACGGGTGCCGCGGCTGATACCAGCCTTCTGCAGATGGCAGGATGCGGAAGCAATCTCGGTCCGGCCCGCCTTGGTTCATCAGACCTTTCGGGACGCCATGCTTTTCCTGCTCGCGGCTCCGGCACTCAAGGCGCTGGAGAGCCTGCGAGACTTGTGGCTGACCGCGCCCGCTTTTCGGCTCTACTGACAGCCACATTCTCTTGACCTGCTCGCGCGATCCGCTGCCCGTCTTCCACGGTGATGCGCCGCCACTCCGTTATGGCGGCAACGTAGGCCAAGCCGGACGACAGGCGCTGTCTGGCGCGAAGGCTGGCTGCAGCTCACAAGCGGGGCCGTGGCCATCGACACTGCTCGGCATTGGACTGTCGGCCGCAGGCGCGCCTTTGATGACTGACCGGACTACGGCCTGTTGAGATTCATGGGATGGCGACCTGCAAATGACGCTTTTCCGCGCTTCAGGTACATTCCGCTCCTGTTCTGGAGAACCGCTATTTTCGGCTCGCCCCTGGCGTGAATTTCAACAGACCTCGACTGAGCTGAGGCTAAAGGACGTCGCCCGATTCGGAATCAGGTGACTTGCTTTAGCTATTTGTTTTCGCATCGCTTTTGCCGAAAACCGGTTTCCACTTTTCGGCGCGATGCTTTAAGCTTCGTCGTTCGCAATCTCGTTGTCGCACGGGGCGCACAGCATTGTCTCAAAAGAGGTGCTTTGATCAATTCGATGATTTCCGACCTGACCCAGCATCGCCGCGCCTTCTGGAGATACTTCGCCGAGAACCTGCCGGCGCTGGCCGCGCGGACCGTGAGAGGCAACGAGTCCTCGCGTTGGCTGGCGGCCGGGCCGCGCCCGCTGATCATTGCGCATTACATTGCGGCGGACAGCGTCGGCCTGTTCGTGCGCGGCGCCGCGCGCGAAAGGATCGGCCATGTGCGGGAATATCTGTTCCCGCATCGGCGCTTTCTCGCCAAAAGCCTGGGAAGGCCCGAACTGCGCCTTGGGAGCACGTTTCTGCTGCCCGACATTTGTCGGCTCGACATGAACGACCGGGCCCGTTGGGCTCAGGCTATAGACTGGTTCGCCGCACATTCGCCGCGTTACGAGGCCATATTTACGGCACTCCAGACGATGCAGGAACGTTGGCCCGACCAACCGCCGGACATCCCTTCCGGGGGCATTTGAGGTCGCCCGGTCGCTGACTCCCGCCGGCCCCCCAATATTGTGCGACAGCGCTGCCGGAAAGCCGCAACAACCGAGATTACACGCCCCGGGGTCGCGCAGAAATATCGCGCGACGTTCAGGCAGGTCTCCGAACTCGGGTTAACGAAGAGCGCCCCCCGCGACACTCAACGAACGGGATACTCAGAATGGAATCTCGTCATCCAGATCGCGCGACGAGCCACCGCTGCGCGGCGCACCGCCACGGGCGGCGCGATCTTCGCCGCCGAAGTCCGCACCGACACGGCCCTGCCCGCCGGAGTAGCCGGCCTGCGCGTCACCGCCCCCGCGCGAATCGAGCATCTGCAACTCGCCGCGGAACTTCTGTAGAACCACCTCCGTCGTGTAACGGTCCTGGCCGCTCTGGTCCTGCCACTTGCGCGTCTGCAACTGGCCCTCAATGTAGACCTTCATGCCCTTTTTCAGATACTGCTCGGCGACCTTGGCGAGATTGTCGTTGAAAATCACGACATTATGCCACTCGGTCTTTTCCTTGCGCTCGCCCGAATTCTTGTCCCGCCAGGTTTCGGAGGTGGCGATGCGCAGGTTGACAACCGGATCGCCCGAATTCAGGCGGCGGATTTCGGGATCAGCGCCCAGGTTCCCTACCAGAATGACCTTGTTAACACTGCCCGCCATACCGCTTGCTCCACGCTCGTCCAATACCGCCTGTCGAATTCACTGTATCCGATCGACGCGACAAACGGGCGATCGGAACTCCCTCGGTTCATGCTGTCCACAAATTTGTTTGTACTCTTTCTGTTCCGATCGTTCCAGAGAAAAATGTCGGGAACTGATACGCCACGCCGGACGGCAGGGACCGGCTGTCGTTGCAGGGAACCATCGCGCGGGGCAAAGCACTCTCGTCGGATCCACCGCTTAAGTCGGCGGGCCGGCGGCCACAGATGCCGCAAAGCTGCAACTGCGCCTTGGCCACCTCAACAAAGACGAAGCCCTGCCGCTGATTTCAACAGACGCGCAGGGCTTCTTTTCGGATATTACCCTATTGCCGGGAGCAATTTACCGGCGTTCAATTCGAGCGCCTCGCAGCCTCAAGCTGCGGCTCGACTATCGTCTCTGATTGTCAGGGGAAACAGCCAGTCGCAGCAAACCGGACTTCATCCCGGTCGCGTACTCGCCGCCGCTCCGGCCTCAGGCGCGGAGACTTTGGTGACGGTCCGGTGGAGTCATGCCTCACTCCCTCGTACATTCAACCCATGCCAATCCAACGATCGTCTGCGGCGTCTCGCAAACGGCATCCTGCCCCTTTACCAGCCTTTCGATCATATAAGACCGGCTTGCTGATCGGATCGCCTTGGCAACGGCCGAAGTTTGCCAAGGCTTTCGGGTGCCGTCAACCAAGAAGAACAGCCGGCGAAAAATGTGATCGATCGTAGCTTTCGTCCTGCGCGCCTTCTCCCAAAGGAGGTTTTGTCAGGAACGCGTTCGGCCTTTGTTCTTTTCACTTGCCCAACACGGCGAAAGACGGATAAATCCGCCTATGGCGGGCACCCGCCTCGACACGGTGGCGTGCATAACTACATAAGCGGTGGCGGCGCGATACGGGCCGGTCCGGATTTCCATACTAGATATGCGGCGGAGCGGCATGGCCGACCACAAATACATTTCCGTTCGCGGGGCGCGCGAGCACAATCTGAAGAACGTCGATCTCGACCTGCCGCGCGACAGCCTCATCGTGATGACCGGACTGTCGGGTTCGGGAAAGTCATCCCTCGCCTTCGACACGATCTACGCCGAGGGGCAACGGCGCTATGTCGAGAGCCTGTCGGCCTATGCCCGCCAGTTTCTGGAGATGATGCAGAAGCCGGATGTCGACCAGATCGACGGTCTGTCGCCGGCAATCTCGATCGAGCAGAAGACAACCTCACGCAACCCGCGCTCCACCGTGGGAACCGTCACCGAGATCTACGATTACATGCGCCTGCTCTACGCGCGCGTCGGCGTACCCTATTCGCCGGCGACGGGCTTGCCGATCGAGAGCCAGACGGTTTCGCAGATGGTCGACCGCGTGCTGACGCTGGACGAAGGCACGCGCCTCTACCTGCTCGCGCCAATCGTGCGCGGCCGCAAGGGCGAGTACAAGAAGGAACTGCTTGAGCTCCAGAAAAAGGGCTTTCAGCGTGTCAAGATCGACGGCGCCTTCTACGAGATCGCCGACGCGCCCGTGCTTGACAAGAAATACAAGCACGACATCGACGTAGTAGTGGACCGCATTGTCGTGCGTAGAGACCTTGCGACGCGGCTGGCCAACTCGATCGAGACGGCTTTGAAGCTTGCTGACGGCCTGTGCGTTGCCGAATTCGCCGACCGGCCGCTGCCGGCCGAGGAGACAGCGGAAGACTCCGCCAACAAGTCAAAGAACGAAACGCATGAGCGCGTCCTGTTCTCGGAAAAGTTCGCCTGTCCGGTCTCGGGTTTCACCATTCCCGAGATCGAACCGCGGCTGTTCTCGTTCAACAACCCGTTCGGCGCCTGCTCGACCTGCGACGGTCTGGGCAGCCAGCGCGCCATCGATCCCGACCTGATCGTGCCGGACGAGAACGCCACGCTGCGCGACGGGGCGGTCAGCCCGTGGGCGAAGTCGACCTCGCCCTATTATGCGCAAACCCTGGACGCGCTCGGAAAAATCTATGGTTTCAAGCTCGGCGATAAATTCAAGGATCTTTCCGAAGAGGCCAAGCAGGCAATCCTGCGCGGCACCGGCGAGCGCGAGGTGACCTTTCAATATGACGACGGCCTGCGCTCGTACAAGACGACCAAGACCTTCGAGGGGGTGATCCCCAACCTTCAGCGGCGCTGGAAGGAGACGGAATTGGCGTGGATGCGCGAGGAAATCGAGCGTTTCATGGCGTCGACCCCCTGCCCCGCCTGCTCCGGCTATCGCCTGAAGCCGGAGACGCTGGCGGTGAAAATCGCCGGCCTGCACATCGGCGAGGTGGCGGAAATGTCGATCCGCAAAGCTGATGGCTGGTTCACCGAGCTGCCGTCGCGGCTGAACGCCAAGCAGAACGAGATAGCGGTGCGCATTCTCAAGGAGATCCGCGAGCGGCTGCGCTTTCTCAACGATGTCGGCCTCGACTATCTCACCATGGCGCGCAATTCGGGAACGCTGTCGGGCGGCGAGAGCCAGCGTATCCGGCTCGCCTCGCAGATCGGCTCCGGCCTGACGGGCGTGCTTTACGTGCTCGACGAGCCGTCGATCGGCCTGCATCAGCGCGACAACGCCCGTCTGCTCGATACGCTGAAGCACCTGCGCGATCTCGGCAACACGGTGATCGTGGTCGAGCACGACGAGGACGCGATTTTGACCGCCGACTATGTTGTGGACATCGGGCCGGCTGCGGGCATCCACGGCGGTTGCATCATCGCGCAGGGCAAACCGGCCGAGATCATGGCCAATCCGGCCTCGATCACCGGCAAATATCTCACCGGCGAACTGGAGATCGCGACCCCGGCCGAGCGCCGCCGTACAAGCAAGGGCCGGCGCATCAAGGTGGTCGGGGCGCGCGGCAATAATCTGAAGAACGTCACCGCCGAAATCCCGATCGGCACTTTCACGGCCGTTACGGGCGTTTCGGGCGGCGGCAAGTCCACCTTCCTGATCGAAACGCTGTTCAAGGCGGCGTCGCGCCGCATCATGGGTTCGCGCGAACATCCGGCCGACCACGACCGCATCGAAGGCCTGGAATTCCTGGACAAGGTCATCGATATCGACCAGTCGCCGATCGGCCGCACACCGCGCTCCAACCCGGCGACCTATACGGGAGCCTTTACACCCATCCGCGACTGGTTCGCCGGGCTTCCGGAGGCCAAGGCGCGCGGCTACCAGCCGGGACGCTTCTCCTTCAACGTCAAGGGCGGCCGCTGCGAAGCCTGCCAGGGCGACGGCGTCATCAAGATCGAGATGCACTTCCTGCCGGATGTTTACGTCACATGCGATGTTTGCCACGGCAAGCGCTACAACCGCGAGACGCTCGACGTTACCTTCAAGGGCAAGTCGATCGCCGACGTGCTCGACATGACGGTGGAGGAAGGCGTCGACTTCTTCGCCGCGGTGCCCGGAGTGCGCGACAAGCTGGTGACGCTGAAGCAGGTTGGTCTGGGCTACATCCATATCGGCCAGCAGGCCACGACACTGTCGGGCGGCGAGGCGCAGCGCATCAAGCTGGCCAAGGAGCTGTCGCGCAAGGCGACAGGCAAGACGCTCTACATACTCGACGAACCGACCACCGGCCTGCATTTCCATGACGTGGCCAAACTGCTGGAAGTCCTGCACGAACTGGTCGACCAGGGCAACACGGTCGTCGTCATCGAGCACAATCTGGAGGTGATCAAGACAGCCGACTGGCTTCTCGACTTAGGTCCCGAAGGCGGCGACGGCGGCGGAGAACTGGTCGCGTCGGGTACGCCGGAGGATGTGGTCAACGAACCGCGCAGCTATACCGGGCACTTCCTGAAGGAGCTATTGGAGAGGCGTCCCAAGGCGCGGAAGCGCGAAGCGGCTGAGTGAGGCATGATCGATCCATATCAGGCTCTGCGGCGTTTCGGCGAGTTGTGGAAGGCTCCATTTCGACATCTGGCTGCAACCGACCCAGGCTTCAAATTCTACCAGACCACTTCCGCCCCTAAGGCAGCAAGCGCCGGATCCACAGTCACTACCGGTATGCCGTCGATCCTCGCCTGGGCGGCGATCAGCCTGTCGAACGGGTCACGCGGTTCGCCTGGAAGCTGGCCGGCCAGGGCCGCGTGCCGTCCGGTGACATGAAGCAATCCAAATCCTTCAGCACGCACAATCTCTTCGAATGCGGCGGCCAACGGTGCTATTTCGCTCCACTTTCCAAGCCGGTTCTTATTCGCGATTTCATAGGCGGAGATCGCGCTCGCAACGATTTCGTTTTCCGGTTCGGACATGGCCGCGTTGGCTGCCGCGGACAGCCGCGCCGGATTGTACAGCCACCAGACCAGCGCGTGCGTGTCGAGAAGGTATCTCACTTCGCCCAGTCGAAAGAATATTTGCCTTCCCACGCCCGCAATTCGTCCTCCGACATCGGCGTCAGAAAGAGGTCGTCAGGCATGCTGCCCTTCAGATGCGCGAGGGCTCCGGGCACACGAGGCTTCTTGACGGCGGCAGCCACCGGCACGAGCTTCACCGCCGGCTTGTCGCGCCGCGCGATCACAATCTCCTCACCCGCTTCCGCACGGGCCATGAGCTTCGACAAATCGGACTTGGCTTGATGTACGGTGAAAGTAGCCATATCTTCAAAGTAGCTAACTCCTTAGCTAACTTCAATGGGAGATGCCCATGACCACCTCCGGAAAAATCCGCGCCGGCATGGGCGGCTGGACCTTCGAGCCTTGGGATGAGTCGTTCTATCCCGACAGACTGTCCAAGGCGAAGCAGTTGCACTATGCCTCGCGGCAGGTGCCGACGATCGAAGTCAACGGCACCTATTATTCGAGTTTCAAGGAGCCGACCTTCCTCAAATGGGCGAGTGAAGCGCCGGAAGGCTTTGTTTTTTCAGTGAAAGGAAACCGCTTCGTCACTAATCGCCGCGTCCTAGGCGAGGCCGGCGAGTTGATGGCGCGCTTCCTCGGATCGGGTCTCACGGCGTTGGGCGGCAAGCTGGGGCCCATCCTGTGGCAGTTCGCCCCGACCAAGAAGTTCGACGAGGATGATTTCGGCGCTTTCCTGAAGCTCCTTCCCGAAAAGCAGGACGGCGTTAAGCTGCGTCATGCCGTGGAGGTGCGCCACGCTTCGTTCGCCGTGCCGGAATTCCCCGCATTGGCGCGCAAGCACAATGTCGCGATCGTCTATGCCGATCATGCCACATACCCGGCCATCGCCGACATTACCGGCGATTTCGTCTATTCGCGCCTTCAGACCGGCAAGGACGACAACACCGACTGTTATGCGCCGGAGGCCCTCGACAAATGGGCCGGTCGGGCGAAAACCTGGGCGGAAGGCAAGGCGCCGGCCGACCTGCCCCGCATCGACCCGCCAATGACGCGCCGGTCAAGCCTCGCGACGTGTTCGTCTATTTCATCAGCGAGGGGAAAGTGCGCGCGCCGTTTGGCGCGATGGCGCTAATGAAACGCCTGGCCGACGCTTCAAGCTGACCTCCGGGCGCCGGCTTCTTACTGGGACGCACATCTCACATCATGCCGCAAACCATCTCCCAATCATGCCGCAAAGCGGAACCGCGATACGCGCGAGCATCCGGCTCGTGCGCGCGCGAGCCGGATGTCACTCAGCCTGCTCCGACTGGTATGCAGCCTGCTCCCGACCGCCCCAGGGCGTTGTGTGATTGTCGATGCGCATCTGGAAGACGAAATAGGTCGGCGAGCAAAAGCCGGCGCCCTTGACCTTCTTCAAGCCCGGCGTATCCGACGGGAATGCCTGGCACATGAAGTCCTCGCGGCAAAAGCGCTCGGCCGAACAGGTCGGCCGGTTGCCACGCACGACGGCGCCGCCAAGACATTGGTCGAAATTGTTCGTAGCTACGCAGATGTCGAATTGCTTGCCGCCGGCAAGACCGCAAATCTCGCGCGGCATCGGCGTGCCGGGCTTGAATTCGCCAAAGGCGCGATCCTTCTCGTCACAAGCCCGATAGGCAAGGCCGGCCGGAACGCCGATCTTGGGCGGGCGACAATTATACCCTGTACGCGAAATGCTCGCATCGAATGCGGCAAACTGCCCGGTAATGGTCATCCGATCGTTGAAGGGCTCGCTGTAACTCGTTGCGATTTCGCCGGTGAGGCAAGGATGGCCCGAAAACATTGCCTTCGATTTCGGCGGCAGCAGGCATTGTGCCAGCCTGAAGCGGCCTTGCGAGGCGGCCGCAATGGGCGTGCAGACCGTGCCGCTACCACAAGCCCAGGTCTCGCCGAAATGCGCCGCCTCGTCGGACATCAGGCACGGCATGGCGGCATCGGCTGGCTCGTAGCTGACGGCCTCGCCGTCGGACCAATCCGCGGGCGGGGCGAAGGAGAGCGGCCGAAAACGGTTCGGCTGGCGTCCTTCCGCGACGGCGGCGACATAGGCCGCGCGACGCGGCAGCTCGGCGTGAAGATGCGGTGAAATCCCGACCTGAATGCGGTTCAGCGGCGAGGTTTGGCTATCGTCGAGGCCGATGAAATGAAAGCCCGCGGTGGAACCGGCCTGATGGCAGCCCTGGCACGCCCCGTTGTCCAGCCGCTCGATCAACGCCTCGGGCGCGCGCACCAGCCTGTTTTGGGCAAGGTCGAGTCCGGCGAAATCGGCCGGCTCGAAAAGGCCGGAGAACGGACGATTGACGGCGCGGACACTGCCGAAGGTCGAGTAGGAGATAACCCGTCGCGCCAGGAACGTCTCGGGGATCCGGTAGACGCCAAGGTCGATCGCCGAACGGTTTTGCTCGATGTAGCGGACGAGCGCCGCCTTCAGACCGGCGTTTCCCTCGAACCGAACCGGGTCGATCGTATTTTCGAGCGGCAGTTCGAAGACGGCATCGCCATTGATCCCGAAAATGCGCATGAGATAGGCCGCCTGTCCGCCGAATTCCGTCTCCTGCCCGGAAGGAAAGCGCACGACCTGCGCGTTGAGTTCGAGTTGGCGGAACGCCAGCGCCGACCCGTCGAGCGGACCGCCAACGAGCCAGCCCGCGTCGGCAACCTCGTCAATGCCCGGCGTCCAGCGCGCCGCGACGCCCTGGCACGACCCGTCGGCATCGGGCTTGACCTCGAACACGGCGTTGAAGTTGAACGGAAGGCGCGACGCGAGCAGATTGCCCTTGCCGTTCTTGCGAAAGCTGTAGCTGAGCCGGTAGATGAAGCGGACCTCGCCGCAGCCGACACTTCCTTTCAGCGACAGGAAGTCCCGGCGATCGAGCCGGTTGACGACCCCGACCAGCCGGAAAGACGCCGCGTCGGTTCGCAGCCAGCGCATGTCGATGACGCGGCCGACATTGCCGTCCGTGACCTCATGGAGCGGTCTGCCGCCGGCCTTCATCTCGGCGCGCAGTCCCGAGACGTCCTTAGCGACGGTGTCGACGATCGCCCGGTAAGCGGGTGCGTCGCGGTAAAGCGCCTGAAGGCCGGACGTACCGCCCCTGCCGAAAAGATCGCCGAAGTCGTAGCCCCTGGCTTCAAGCCGCGTCAGCAATGCGCGGTCATCAAGGTAGAGCACCCGTCCATCGGCAAGGGCCGGCAGCGTCATCAGCGCAAGGAGAAAACCAGCGAGTAGGCGAACCAGCATCGAGCACTCCCAATCGCAACTTGCTCTAGAGTCCGGCCGGTATGGCTGTAAAGCACGACGTTGCGCCGTTGATGGCTATCCTTGACCGTTTGGCGCGCGTGGCAATCCAGTCGCGGATCATGAATCGAGCAGGCCGCGCAAGACGGTCGGCAGGCCGCCCGGAATATCCTCCGCGATCAGACCCGGCCCGAGCCGCCGCGCCGCCTCGGCGTGGACCCACACACCCGCGCAGGCGGCTTCGAAAGCAGGCATGCGCTGCGCAAGCAGGCCGGCGATGATACCGGTCAGAACATCGCCCGAGCCCGCGGTGGCGAGCCAGGGCGTGCCATTGGTGTTGATGGCGGCGCGGCCATCCGGTGCCGCGATGACGGTGTCCGGCCCCTTATACACGACGGTCGCCTCGATCCGTCGCGCCGCCAGCCTGGCGCGATCGAGCTTCGACGGCACGGTGTCAGCGTCTATGTCGGGAAACAGCCGGCGGAACTCGCCCTCATGCGGCGTGATAACGAGTTCGGCCGGGCGGCCGCCAAAGGGGCCGGCCAGCAATCCCGGCTCCTGAGCGAGCGATGTCAGCGCGCTGGCGTCGACTACCGCCGGCACGTGCGGCGAAATCCGGTCGAGCAGATCGAAAAAGTATCGCCCGGTCTCCGCTTCGGGGCTCAAGCCGGGACCGAAAACAAAGGCGGCCGGCCGCCGCGCGGCAAAGAACGCCAGCGCCTCCTCCAGCGTGTCCGACTTGCGCAGCATGATCGACGTCAGATGAGCGGCGTTCGTGGCGAGGGCGTCGCTCGGCGAAAGCAGGGTAACGGCTCCCGCCCCTGCCCTTGCCGCTGCGAGCGCCGACAGCCGCGCGGCACCGGTGGCGGTCGCTTCGCCGGAGAACACGGCAACGTGGCCGCGCGAATATTTATGGGCGTCAATGGCGGGAACAGGCAAATGCCCACGCCAGAGTGCCGGCTCGTTCTCGAAGCAGCTTGCCCCCACCGAAGCGACTATTTCGTCGCCGATGCCGATATCCGCCACGATCAACCCGCCACAGGCGAGCCTGCCGGGCAACAGCAGATGACCGGGCTTCTTGCGTACGAAAGTGACGGTGGCATCCGCCCTGAAGGCGCTGCCGAGGATCTGGCCGGTCGCGCCGGAAACGCCGGTGGGCAGATCCACGGCCACCACCGGCACGCCTGCCGCCTTCACAAGATCGATCGCCCGGCCGACGGCGCCGCCGACCGCCCGCGCCAGACCCGCGCCATAGATCGCATCGACAACCACGCTTCCCGCCATAGGAATGAAGGCAGCGAGCGGCTGCGGCCAAACCCTGCACTCGGCACTCGCCAGCGCGGCGTCGCTGCCCTCGCGCGAAGGTCCCTCGCCATATACCGCGACATTGACGCCAGCCTGCCGGAGCAGTTCGGCCGCGACATAGCCGTCACCGCCATTGTTGCCGGGTCCGCACAAGACTTCAACTCGGCCTGCCGTTGGAAAGCGCGTCAGGACGAGTTCGGCCACCGCCGCGCCCGCCCTGCGCATCAGGCCCATGCCGTCGAACGGACCGCATTCAATAGCGCGGCGATCGCATTCGGCCATTTCGCCGGGCAGGAGAAGTTCGAGCGACATAGGCTTGAAACCTCGGAACAATTTCCTCGCATAACACAGCCACGGCCGAGGCGAAATGTATCGCTTTTCGCCTATTTCTTGCGCAATATGACCACGAAATAGGCTGCTATAAAAATAGACAGCATTGGGCTAGCCGCCATTCTGCTATTTTTTTGGGCTTCAGACGGGCGACTTGGCGAGATTGCACCGTCTCGCCTCACGTCACGGCAGCTAGGCAACACCTCGCAAACTTGGCATGGAACATGCTTGAGTTTGCGAACAAGGCGGGACCGTGGCCCGCCGTCTTTTGACTGGAGGCCGAAATCAACATGAAGAAGATCGAAGCGATCATCAAACCCTTCAAACTGGACGAAGTCAAAGAGGCCCTCCAGGAGGCCGGTCTGCAGGGCATTACCGTTACCGAAGCGAAGGGATTCGGGCGTCAGAAGGGCCATACGGAACTTTACCGGGGGGCGGAATATGTCGTCGATTTTCTTCCGAAGGTGAAGATCGAGGTCGTGCTGGGCGACGACGCGGTGGACGGCGCCGTCGAGGCGATCCGCAAGGCCGCGCAGACCGGTCGCATCGGCGATGGCAAAATTTTCGTTTCGAACATAGAGGAAGTTGTGCGTATCCGCACCGGCGAAACCGGCATGGACGCAATTTGAGCCTGCCGCCGCCATTCCAGTTCAGTATCAACCGGGGAAACATCCAATGACGACAGCCAAAGACATCATGAAGCAGATCAAGGACAACGACGTGAAATTCGTCGACCTGCGCTTCACCGATCCGAAGGGCAAGCTTCAGCATGTGACACTGGATATCGCCGAGGTAGAAGAAGACACGTTTGCCGACGGCGTCATGTTCGACGGCTCCTCGATCGCCGGCTGGAGGGCCATCAACGAGTCCGACATGATGCTGATGCCGGATACCGAGACGGTCCATATGGATCCGTTCTTTGCCCAGTCGACCATGGTCGTGCTTTGCGACATTCTGGATCCGGTTTCCGGCGAGGCCTATAACCGCGACCCGCGCGGCACCGCCAAGAAGGCCGAGGCCTACATGAAGGCCGAGGGCATCGGCGACACGGTCTTTGTCGGCCCCGAGGCGGAGTTCTTCATTTTCGACGACGTCAAATACAAGGCCGATCCATACAACACCGGGTTCAAGGTCAACTCGACCGAACTGCCGTCGAACGACGACACCGACTATGAGACTGGCAACCTCGGTCACCGTCCGCGCATCAAGGGTGGCTACTTCCCGGTTCCGCCGATCGACTCCGCCCAGGACATGCGCTCGGAGATGCTTTCCGTGCTTACGCAGATGGGCGTGCGCGTCGAAAAGCATCATCACGAGGTGGCGGCAGCCCAGCACGAACTGGGTGTGAAATTCGACGCGCTGGTGCGCAACGCCGACAAGATGCTGATCTACAAATATGTCGTGCATCAGGTCGCCAATGCCTACGGCAAGACGGCGACCTTCATGCCGAAGCCGGTGTTTGGCGACAACGGCTCGGGCATGCATGTCCACATGTCGATCTGGAAGGACGGCAAGCCGACTTTCGCCGGCAACGAATATGCAGGCCTCTCCGAGAGCTGCCTCTATTACATCGGCGGCATCATCAAGCACGCCAAGGCGATCAACGCCTTCACCAACCCGCTGACCAACTCCTACAAGCGCCTGGTTCCGGGCTATGAGGCGCCGGTGCTGCTCGCCTATTCGGCGCGCAACCGCTCGGCCTCCTGCCGTATCCCGTTCGGCGCCTCGCCGAAGTCGAAGCGCGTCGAGATCCGCTTCCCCGATCCGGGCGCGAACCCCTATCTCGGTTTCGCGGCGCTGCTGATGGCCGGCATCGACGGCATCAAGAACAAGATCCACCCCGGCCAGCCGATGGACAAGGACCTCTACGACCTGCCGCCGAAGGAGCTGAAGAAGATTCCGACCGTCTGCGGCTCGCTGCGCGAGGCGCTGCAGAGCCTCGACAAGGACCGCGCCTTCCTCAAGGCCGGCGGCGTCTTCGACGACGACCAGATCGACTCCTATATCGAGCTGAAAATGGCGGAGGTCATGCGCTTCGAAATGACCCCGCACCCGGTCGAGTACGATATGTATTATTCGGTGTGATCGGCTGGATTAGCCGGCCCCAACAAAACCCCGGCGGGCGACCGCCGGGGTTTGTTGCGCTTGCATGATCGAACTCGGAAGCAGCCGTTGCACTCCTGACGAAACCCGACCAAACCCGCGTTATCGTAAGCTCCCGACTCTGAGTGAACTTCCTTAAGAACAGAAGCCCGGCGTCGCCGCCGGGCTTCTACGTTTCGAATACGCGTCCGGCCTTACGCGGCCGCCTTCTTCTCGGCGCTGGTCGGCACCTCGGCGACCGTCTTCAACACCTGCGAGGCGATCTGGTAAGGGTCGCCCTGGGAGTTCGGACGGCGGTCTTCCAGATAGCCCTTGTAGTCGTTCTTGACGAAGGAGTGGGGCACGCGGATCGAGGCGCCGCGGTCGGCCACTCCATAGGAGAAGCTATCGATCGACGCGGTCTCGTGCTTGCCGGTCAGCCGCAAATGGTTGTCCGGACCGTAGACCGCGATGTGTTCGCCGCGATTCTTCTCGAATGCGGCCATCAGCGCCTCGAAATATTCCTTGCCGCCGACTTCGCGCAGATAGGTCGTGGAGAAGTTGCAATGCATGCCCGAACCGTTCCAGTCGGTGTCGCCGAGCGGCTTGCAGTGATACTCGATGTCGATGCCGTATTTTTCGGTCAGACGCTGCAGGAGGTAGCGGGCCATCCACACTTCATCGGCCGCTTTCTTCGAACCTTTGCCGAAAACCTGGAATTCCCACTGGCCCTTCGCGACTTCGGCATTGATGCCTTCGTGATTGATGCCGGCGGCAAGGCAGACGTCGAGATGTTCTTCGACGATCTTGCGCGCGATGTCGCCGACATTCTTGTAGCCGACGCCGGTGTAGTAAGGGCCTTGCGGCGCGGGAAAGCCGCTCTCGGGAAAGCCGAGCGGGCGGCCGTTCTTGTAGAAGAAATATTCCTGCTCGAAGCCGAACCAGGCGCCCTCGTCGTCGATGATGGTCGCGCGCTTGTTCGACGCATGCGGCGTGACGCCGTCCGGCATCATGACTTCGCACATGACCAGCACGCCATTGCTGCGCTCGGGGTCGGGAAAGACGGCGACCGGCTTGAGCACGCAGTCCGAGCTTCGGCCTTCCGCCTGCATGGTGGAGCTGCCGTCAAATCCCCAAAGCGGCAGCTGCTCGAGCGTCGGGAACTCCCCAAAGTCCTTTATTTGCGTCTTTCCGCGCAGATTGGGAACCGGAGCATATCCGTCCAGCCAAATATACTCGAGTTTGTATTTCGTCATGCCAGCCTCACATGGGTCAGTGGAACGATACATGGTTCCGATGCGTTTCGACCATAAGCGGCCGATCTACCGCAATTGTTGAATGCAAGCCGCATGCCATATGACAGGGAATGCAGTCGGGATCGCTCCCTAAGTACCGCCGCAAGAAAATGATGCACCGCAGCAATGCCGGCGGATCAGGCATCGAGATTATCCGCACAAGAAATAGTCAAATATGACAATCAATTAGGCATATTGCCTAATCGGCTCGCAGTAACTAAGTTAAGCAAGTCTTGCGTTGCCAGCGTTCGACATAATTCGACACAAAAGGAATTCCCGACCATGGATCGGACCCCTGATCGTCTGTCCGCCAAGATTTTGATCTTTCCGACGCGTCGCCGGGCCGCTGCCTCGGATTTAGGCAATAAGGCGAAATTCGCGGCGGAGGTTGCGCTGCTTCGCACGATGACCATTGCTGGCGAGAGCGCCTGGTACCATCAGGCCGAGATCGAGGAAACGGCCCGCAACCGCAAACACTGATCGCCCGCTTTTGCGAGATCAGGCAGCGTTCAGCGCATCGATGAGCCGAGCTGCGGCGACCATGTCGCGCTTGCGATGCGCGCGGCGTGCCATCGCCTCCGAATCCTGGCCCCAGTGCTCGATCTGCCAGTCCTCGTCGACATGAGCGGCGGCCCAGGCTGTTTCCACGTCACGCTCACCCGCCTCGACGGCCAGCGCCAGCAGCGCCGAGCCGGTGAGCGAGGTCATCAGGTGCAGCGCCGCCAGCCGCAAGGGTTCGGTCCTCCGCTGTAGATGAAGAGCGATCGCGGCGATCGCCTCGCGCGGCTGGTCGACATGGATGACGCCTTCCGCGAGGTTCATGCGCGCTCCCAACTCCGAGCGCGCCCAGTCGAGCACACCATCCCATGCCGCGTTTTGCCGCTCCACCAAGCCTTGCGGCGTCTCGGCCCGGTAGCAGAGCAGGTCCGAGGTCGAGAAGCGCAGGATGTCCTCCAGCACTGCGTCCGCCTCGCGGGAAACGCCGTCGATGGCGGTATTGGCAAGCCGCATCACAGGCATCGTCACCGGATCGAGGGTCTCCGCCTGTGCGTCGAACTCGTCTGCCACCAGCCGCGCCGCCTGCTCTGTCGGCAGTTCCAGCAGCGCGCGGGCCGGCGTGCGGGCCGGCTTGCCGTCGAGGCGGACTCCAAATCCGGCTTCGCCCGGCTCGACGGAGACGATCTTGTAGAAGCGCCTCGGCAGCGGCGCCTTCATCTGAATCTGTGCCCGGCGGACGGGATCCGGATCGGAAAGATCACGGCTTGCGTCGAAATCTTTGAAAACGTCACGCATCAAACAACTCCGTTGAGGCAAGCAGCGGCACAAGATCGGCGGGACTTGCCAGTACATGTTCCGCGCCTGCCTGCAAAAGCGCCGGGACATCATGGTAGCCCCATTCCACGCCGATCGCCCGGGCGCCCGCAGCCCGCGCCATCTGCATGTCATAGATGGCGTCGCCGACGACAAAGGTCGAGCCCGCATCGATCCCCGTGAAATCGCAGCACTCCAGAACCATGGCCGGGTGCGGTTTGGAAGGACAGTCCTCGGCCGTGCGAATCACGGCGAAGGCCCTTCCGAATCCATGAGCAGCGAGGACCGCCTCGACGCCGCGCCGCGATTTTCCGGTAACCATGCCGACCAGTATGTCCTCGCGCCGTTCAAGGTCGGCGATCAGCGAAGCGATACCGGGATAAAGCGGCTCGTGAAAACCCGCCTCGCGGCGGATTTCGTGAAAGTGGTGCCGGTAGCGGTCGGCCATCGCCTCGACGGCCGGATCGGGCTCCCGGCCCAAAATGCAGGCTATCGCCAGATTGAGCGTGAGCCCGATGACGCTCTTGGTCGACGCAAGATCTGGCGACGGCAATCCTGCCTCGATGAACGTGCGCTCCATGCAGTCGTGGATGATCGCCGCACTGTCGACAAGGGTGCCGTCGCAGTCGAAAAGCACCAGCTTGATCATTGATCCACCCTGACAGGCCGATTGACGATGACGATTTCCGCCGCGGTCGCGGCGCGGCGTTCAAGCACCTGCGCGCCGCTCATTCCCGTTCCCCGGCACTCGCCTCGTCGAAACCCAGCAGGGCCCAGCTCTGGCGCATATGCGGCGGCAGCGGCGCGGTCACGTCGATAACGCCGCTTTCGGGATGCGGGATGACGATGCGGCGCGCATGCAGGTGCAGGCGGTTCTGGATTCCGCCGGGAAAGTCCCAATTCTGGTCGGCCTCGAAATATTTCGGATCGCCGATGATGGGATGCTCGATGTGGGCGGCGTGCACGCGCAACTGATGGGTGCGGCCGGTATGCGGCTCCATTTCCAGCCAGGCCATGGTCTGGCCCGCCTGCTCGACCACCCGATAATAGGACACGGCGTGATCGGCCCCCTCCTCGCCATGCTTGGCTATACGCATGCGATCGCCGTCCGGCGTCTGCTCCTTGACTATCCAGCTGGAGATCTTGTCCTCGCGTTTGCGGGGGACGCCTTTGACCAGTGCCCAATATGTCTTCTTCGCGTCGCGCCCGCGGAAAGCCTCGGCAAGTTTCATGGCCGCGAGCCGCGTACGGGCGACGACGAGCACGCCGGAGGTGTCGCGGTCGAGGCGGTGCACCAGGCGCGGCTTTTCGCCCTTCTTGCTGCGGAGTGATTTCGAGCATGGAATCGACGCTGCGCGTCACGCCGGAGCCTCCCTGCACCGCGAGACCGGCCGGCTTGTCGAAGACAAGAACCTGAGGATCCTCGTAGAGCAGCATCCTGCCGAGTGCTTCGCCGTCGTCCACGCCGCGCATTGTGCGCCGCGTCAACGGCGCGTCGCTTTTCCGGTCCACATCGAGCGGCGGGACGCGGATGGTCTGCCCCGGCTCGACGCGCGTGTCGGACTTGGCGCGCGCGCCGTCCACGCGCACCTGGCCCGAGCGCAGCAGCTTTTGCAGATGTCCGAAGCCAAGGCCGGGATAATGCGCCTTGAACCAGCGGTCCAGCCGCATGCCTGCTTCGCCCACCTCGACCTTGATCTGTTCTACACCTGCCATGGGACACCGTTCCGTTTAGAGCGCCGCGCGTCCATTCGGGCGCGCAAAGGACGCTCTAACATTTTGAATCTGCGCATCGTGCTTTCCGAAAATCGATCTCGATTTTCGGGCCGATGGGCTAAGCAGACTTGCGTGGCTTCGCCCACGCTTCGCCTGCTTAGCCTCTTGTTTTGTCGCAGGTTTCTGTCGGAAAACCGTGACACACTTTTCCGGAACCTGCTTGGAACGCGCGCCATAGCATCAAGCGAGGCTTCTTGCGAGCCATAGGCCCAGGAACACACTGGCCAACGAGCCGACAACGCTGGCCGAAGCGTAGCCGAAAGCCGGCACAAGCGCGTTGCGCTCCCACAGGACCGCGAAGTCCAGCGAGAATGCCGAGAAAGTGGTGAAGCCGCCAAGGATGCCGGTGGCAACAAACAGGCGCAGTTCGTTCGAGGCGTTGAAGCGGCGCGCGAGAATTTCGATGAAAACGCCCATGGCGAAGCAGCCCGCGACATTGATGAGCAGCGTGCCCCACGGAAACCCGAACCCCATGATTCGAGCCACGGCGATATTGACGAGATGGCGGAGGGAAGCGCCGATAGCGCCGCCGGCCGCGACGGTTAAAATGTCAAGAAGGACGAAACTCGGTGCCATTGCGAATCCATCAACAGGGTGGCGGACGAAACCACAGTTCCGGATCGATCGCCGTCGCGCTTTCATCAGGAAAACGATCGGCTTCGAGAATGATCGGGGCGCAGCCTCCGGTCTCAAGCGACGCTATGTGCCACCGGTGCGTTCGGCGCGCAACTTCCTCCAGTATTCCAGCCGCTTGCGGATTTCCCGTTCGAAGCCGCGGTCAGGCGGATCGTAAAATCCATGCCTGCCCATTTTCTCCGGGAAATAGTCCTGCCCCGAAAAGGCTTCCGGCTCGTCGTGATCGTAGCGGTAGCCGGCGCCGTAGCTCTCTTCCTTCATAAGCTTTGTCGGCGCGTTGAGGATATGCTTGGGAGGCAGCAGCGAGCCGAACTCCTTGGCCGCTCGGGTCGCCGCCTTGAAGGCCGTGTAAACCGCGTTGGACTTCGGCGCCGTCGCCAGATAGACGGCGGCCTGCGCGAAAGCCAGTTCACCCTCCGGCGACCCGAGATAGTCGTAAGCGTCCTTGGCCGCATTGGCCACCACCAGCGCCTGCGGATCGGCCAGCCCTATATCCTCGACAGCCATGCGAACCAGCCGGCGGCCGAGATAAAGCGGGTCCTCGCCGGCGTCGAACATGCGGGCGAGATAGTAGAGTGCGGCATCGGGATCGGAGCCGCGAACCGACTTGTGCAGAGCCGAGATCAGATTGTAGTGCCCGTCCTGGCCCTTGTCGTAGACTGGCGCCCGTCGCTGCGCGATCCTTTGCAGCGAATCCGCGTCGAAGATTTCGCCGGCCTTTGCCGCGCGCCATACCTCCTCGGCCAGCGTGAGCACGGCACGTCCGTCGCCGTCCGCCATGCGCAGCAGGATGGCTCTCGCCTCCCCGTCGAGCGGCAGCTTCCGTCCCTCCGCGGCCTCCGCGCGTTGCAGCAGAAGCGACAGGCTGTCCTCGCCCAATGTGTGAAAGACAAGCACACGGGCCCGAGACAGCAACGCCGCATTGAGTTCGAAGGACGGATTTTCGGTCGTCGCGCCGACCAGGATCACCGTGCCGTCCTCCATCACCGGCAGGAAGGAATCCTGCTGGGCCCGGTTGAAGCGATGGATCTCGTCAACGAACAGCAATGTCTGCCGGCCGTTGGACCGGCGCAGGCGCGCCGTCTCGAATACCTTCTTGAGGTCGGCCACACCGGAGAAGATCGCCGAAATCTGCTCGAAGGCGAGATTTGTCTCGCCCGCAAGCAGCCGCGCCACCGTCGTCTTGCCGGTGCCGGGCGGTCCCCAGAAAATCATCGAACCCAGCGAGCCCGAGCTGATCATGCGCGACAGCACGCCGTCGCCGCCCGTGAGATGCTCCTGTCCTACGACATCGGCAAGCCGCGTCGGACGCAGGCGATCGGCCAGCGGCCGGCCTTTGTCCGGTTGCGGAGGCTTGTCCCGCGCGAAGAGGTCGCTCATCAGAAGCGCAGCATCTGCCGCATCAGCTGGCCGTCGCGCTCGACCGTAAAGCGCCACCAGCGGGTCTGTTGTCCAGCCACCTCCGCGAGTTGAGCAGCGCTGCTGATTTCCTCGCCGTTGACTTCGCGCACGATGTCGCGCGGCCGCAGGCCGAAGCCGGCCGCGGGCGAACCGCGGTCGAGGCCGACCACGGCGACTCCGCTTGTCTCGGCCGGCATGCCAAGGCGCTGCGCCAGACGCGGCGACAACTCCGCCACCTTGGCGCCGGCGAACGGGCTGCGTCCGGTGATCGTGACAGGCTGGCCATTCGCTCCTTCGGGCGCCCTCTCAAGTCCGATATCGAGCGACTTTTCCTCGCCCCTGGCGAGGACCTGCAAGCTTGCCTTGCCGCCGATCGCTTGCGTCGACAAGCGGTAGCCGAGCGCATCCACATGCTCGATGGCAATGCCGTTCATGGCGAGCACGACATCCCCCGGCTTCAAGCCCGCCCTGGCGGCCGGACCGTCCTCGGAAATGTCGGCTACCAATGCCCCGGTCGGCGTCTTCATGCCGAGCGATTCCGCGATCTGGGCCGTCACCGGCTCGAAGGTGGCGCCTATGAAAGGCCGTTCGAAATAATCCTGCCCCTGCTTTGCGGCATTGACGACGGCGCGGACAATGTTTGACGGAATGGCGAAGCCGATGCCGATGGAACCGCCGCTGCGGCTGAAAATAGCCGTGTTGATGCCGACCAGTTGACCGGTCATGTTGATCAGCGCGCCGCCCGAATTGCCGGGGTTGATCGCGGCGTCCGTCTGGATGAAGAAGCCGAAGTCCGAAACACCGATATGCGATCGGGCTAGCGCCGAAACGATGCCGCTCGTCGTCGTTTGGCCGACACCAAACGGGTTGCCGATCGCCAGCACCAGGTCGCCGACGAGCAGCGCGTCGGAATCGCCGATCTCCACGACGGGAAAGTCGCCTGCGTCTTCTATCTTGAGCACGGCAAGATCGATGCTCTCATCCTTGAGCAGAACCTTGCTCTCGAACTCCCGGCCGTCGGAGGTCGCGACCTTGACCTCATCGGCATCCCGGATGACGTGATAGTTGGTCACTATGAAGCCGCTCTTATCAACCAGAACGCCGGAGCCCAGCGCGGACCGGGCGCGCTTGCGCTCATTGCCGAAGAAACGCTCGAAGAACGGGTCGCCCTCGAAGGGCGAACGCGCCTTCGCCTGCTGGGACGCATAGACATTGACGACGGCGGGTGCTGTGTCCTTTACCAGCGGCGCGAAGGAAAGCTGTATTTCTGTCCGTCCGAACGGCAAACGGCGGCCGGGAGGGGCCGGCGGAGGCGGAGGCTCCTCCATGCTCTTCATGAGGTCCGAGAGCACATCCTTGAGGCCGGGCTCGGCCGGCTGATCGGCGGCCGGCTGCTCCGCCGCCGGCGGCTCCGCGGCGGGCCTCTCCTGCGCGCGAGCGGGGGCGGCGCATATCATCAACAGGCAAACCAGAAGGGCCAGACAGCCTTTCGGAAACATACGAATCCTCCACCAGGGCATTCGCCTGTTAGACGCGATGATTGTGCAAAATGAAAGGCATCCATACTCTCCCGGCGCGCTCGGCGCGCCAGTCGATTCGACTTCACGTTGTTGCCGGCGCAAACTTACACGCGCAAACCCCCCGCTGACTTCAGCCGGCGCGGTTCGGCTCGATGATCGAGGCTATCGCCGAAAAACCTCGCGACCGGGCGTGATCCAGCGGCGTCCGCCCGTCGCGATCCGGAATGTTGCGCGCACCGGCATCGACAAGCAGCTTCACGATCTGCTGATAAACAGGGCCTCCGTCGCCGAGTATCACGGCTTCCAAAAGCGCGGTCCAGCCGAGATCGTTGACATGGTCGACTTCGATTCCGGTCTCGAGCAGGATGCGAATGGTTTCGGGGTGGCCGTGATGCGCCGCGGGTATGAGCGCTACGCCGCCGTACCGATTCGTATCCTCCAGATTGGCCTTTCCAGTTGCCAGAATTGCGCGGAGGATATCGTTGCGTCCCTCCGCCCCGGCGTAAAGAAACGGCGTATCCTCGATCGCGTCCTTGGCATTGACGTCGGCGCCCGCCTCGATCAGGAGCCGCGCCACCTCCGCCCGGTCAGCATGCGTCGCAAGCAGCAGCGGCGTTCGCCTCGCTTCATCCCTCGCATCGACGCTCGCGCCCGTGGCCAGGAGCTGGCGGACCCGTTTGATATCGCCTGCCTCAGCCGCTTCATGCAACATGGCGTCCTCCCCGCTTTCGGCTGGCGCGAGCGAGGCAGCCGAAACGAGCGCAACCAGCACCACCGTCAGCAACCGTGTCAGCAAGATCATGAGCGAATCTCCGGAACGCCGCGGGATAGCTTCCAGGCGCACATGCAAAAGGGGCCCGCGGGCCCCTTACGCTTTCTCAGAAAAATGCGACGCTTATGCGGCCTCGGCCGTCTCGGCGACTTCCGCCTCGACGCGGGCACGGTCGGCGGCGCCCTTTGCCGAGGTGTCGCGGTCGACGAACTCGATGACCGCCATAGGCGCATTGTCGCCTTGACGGAAACCCGCCTTCATGATGCGCAGATAGCCTCCGTTGCGGGAGGCGTAACGCGGCGCGATCGTTTCAAACAGGCGCTTGACGACATTCTCGTTTCCGATCTGGGCGATCACCTGACGGCGGGCGTGCAGATCGCCGCGCTTGCCGAGGGTGACGAGCTTTTCGACGATCGGGCGCAGGTCCTTCGCCTTCGGCAGAGTGGTCACGATCTGCTCATGCTCGATGAGCGAAACCGCGAGATTCGCGAACATCGCCTTGCGGTGGCTTGCACTGCGGGCGAAGCGGCGGCCGGCAAATCCATGGCGCATGGCTCTTCTCCTTAAGTTTCATTCCGGAGGCTCACGCCTCGCTCGATTGGTCTCAGTACTGGTCTTCGTAACGCTTGGCGAGATCTTCGATGTTCTCCGGCGGCCAGTCGGTCACTTCCATGCCAAGATGGAGACCCATTGCCGCGAGAACTTCCTTGATCTCGTTGAGCGACTTGCGGCCGAAATTCGGCGTCCGCAGCATCTCGGCTTCCGTCTTCTGGATCAGGTCGCCGATATAGACGATATTGTCGTTCTTCAGGCAGTTGGCCGAACGGACCGAGAGTTCGAGTTCGTCCACCTTCTTGAGCAGCGCCGGATTGAAGGCGAGTTCCGTCACCGCCTCCGCGGCGGTCTCCTTCTGCGGCTCCTCGAAATTGACGAAGAGGCCAAGCTGGTCCTGCAGGATGCGGGCGGCGAAAGCCACGGCATCCTCTCCTGAAATCGAGCCGTTGGTCTCGATCGTCATGGTCAGCTTGTCATAGTCGAGAACCTGGCCCTCGCGGGTATTCTCGACCTTGTAGGAGACCTTCTTGACCGGCGAATAGAGGCTGTCGACCGGGATCAGACCGATAGGCGCATCCTCGGCGCGGTTGCGCTCGGCGGGCACGTAGCCCTTGCCCGTATCGACAGTGAACTCCATGCGAATCTCGGCACCTTCGTCAAGCGTGCAGATCACGTGGTCGGGATTGAGGATCTCGACGTCGCCAACGGTCTGGATATCGCCGGCCAGAACGGCGCCTGGACCCTGCTTGCGCACGACCATGCGCTTCGGCCCGTCGCCTTCCATCTTGATGGCGATTTCCTTGATGTTGAGCACGATATCGGTCACGTCCTCGCGAACGCCCGAGATCGACGAGAACTCATGCAGCACGCCGTCGATCTGTACCGAGGTGACGGCCGCGCCCCGCAGCGAAGAGAGCAACACGCGACGCAGCGCGTTGCCGAGCGTCAGCCCGAAACCGCGCTCCAGAGGCTCGGCGACGAGCATGGTCAGCGTTTTTCCCTTCGACGAGAACTCGATCTTGTTCGGCTTGATCAATTCCTGCCAGTTTTTCTGGATCATCATATGGTCCTTCCAATGCCCCGCCACCATCCAATCGTGGCGTGCGATCTGGAAATGCCGCGCAGGCGCCGGCGGCGCTTGCGCGGCGGTTAAGCCTAAAGATCAGACGCGACGCTTTTTGCGCGGACGGCAGCCATTGTGCGGGATCGGGGTAACGTCGCGGATCGACGTGATGGTGAAACCACCCGCCTGCAATGCGCGCAGCGCCAATTCACGGCCGGAGCCAGGCCCGCAAACCTCGACCTCGAGGGTGCGCATGCCATGTTCCTGCGCCTTCTTGGCGACGTCCTCGGCAGCCATCTGGGCGGCGAACGGCGTCGACTTGCGCGACCCCTTGAAGCCCTGGGCACCGGCCGACGACCAGGCAATCGCATTGCCCTGCGCGTCGGTGATGGTGATCATCGTGTTGTTGAAGGTGGAGTTCACGTGGGCGACGCCCGACGAGATGTTCTTGCGCTCGCGGCGGCGAACGCGCGTGGCTTCCTTGGCCATATCAGTCCTTTCGTTCGATCTCGACGCCGCCGTAATGCCAGCGGCTACACCAGTGATAGGTGGATGGAAAATCGTGAGTGGCAGAGGCCGTCGACGCGACGTTCCCGCCCTTCACGCACTGCCATCGACCAATCACCCAATTACTTCTTCTTGCCGGCGATGGCCTTGGCCGGACCCTTGCGGGTGCGGGCATTGGTATGCGTGCGCTGGCCACGGACCGGCAGCGAGCGGCGGTGACGCAGCCCACGGTAGCAGCCAAGGTCCATCAGCCGCTTGATGTTCATCGACACTTCGCGGCGCAGGTCGCCCTCGACCTGGTAATCGCGGTCGATGGCCTCGCGGATCGCGAGCACTTCCGCGTCGGTAAGCTGGTTGACGCGGCGCCCGGACGGTATGCCGACCTTGTCGACGATCTCCTGGGCGAACTTCTTGCCGATTCCGTGAATATATTGCAGCGCGATCACGACGCGCTTGTTGGTCGGTATGTTGACACCGGCTATACGGGCCATCTTCATTCTCCATATGGGCCAGCAGTGCCGGCGCTTCGATTGACCCGCGTCCGGTGGAGGCCGGCCCTTGCGGGTGTTCCTTCTCAAGCGACAAAAGGGTCCTGGGAGGACCCTAACGCCTCGTTTCTTGATGGGAGACTGGCCGCCATAATCTAGAATGGCGGCGTTGTCAACGCTTTATCGCTGGCTGGTGTCCGCCTTCAGCAAGTCCGCGATCCCGGCGCTCACAACATCCATGTCCGCCATGCCGTCGACCGTCCTCAGTTCTCCGGTTCCGGCATAGTAGGCCGAGAGGGGCGCGGTCTTCTGGCGATACTCGTCCAGCCGCCTTTTGAACAATTCCACATTGTCGTCGGCCCGAATCTGTCCGCCGGCGGCCCGGGTGTCGGCGACGCGGCCTTCCATCCGCTTCAACAGAGCCAACTCGTCGACCTTGAGTTCGATAACCGCGTCGAGCTGCTGCCCCTTCTCAGCCAGCAGCCGCGTCAGCGCCTCCGCCTGCGGAACGGTGCGCGGGAAGCCGTCGAGGATGAACCCATTGTGGCAATCCGGCTCGTCGATGCGGTCGGCAACGATCTGAACGACGATCTCGTCGGATACGAGCTCGCCCGCGTCCATCACCGCCTTGGCACGCTTGCCGACCTCCGTGCCCGTCTTCACCGCCGCGCGCAGCATGTCGCCGGTGGAAAGCTGCGGAATACCGTACTTGTCAACCAGCCGCTGCGCCTGCGTTCCCTTACCCGCCCCGGGCGGCCCAAGCAAAATCAGCCTCATTTGCCTCTCTTCCCCCCGCGGAGCTTCGACTTCTTGATCAGGCCTTCGTACTGATGCGCGATCAGGTGTCCCTGAATCTGCGCCACCGTGTCGAGCGTCACGCTCACGACTATCAGCAACGATGTACCGCCAAGATAGAAGGGAATGCCAGTAGCCGAGATCAAAAATTCGGGCAGCAGGCAGATGACGACAAGGTATATGGCGCCGATGACCGTGATGCGCGTCAAAACGTAGTCAATGTACTCCGCCGTCCGCTCACCGGGCCGGTAGCCCGGAATGAAGCCGGAATGCTTCTTCAACTGGTCCGCCGTGTCCTTTGGATTGAAGACAATCGCCGTATAGAAGAAGGCAAAGAACGCGATCATCGCGGCATAAAGCGCCATGTAGAGCGGCTGGCCGTGGCCAAGCGTGGCCAGGATCGTGTTGGCCCAGGCCGGCAGGTTTTGCGTGTTGGAGAAGCCTGCCAGCGTCGCCGGCAGGAGAAGCAGCGACGAGGCGAATATGGGCGGAATGACACCGGCCGTGTTGAGCTTGAGCGGCAGGTGCGACGTGTCGCCCTGGAACATGCGGTTGCCGATCTGGCGCTTGGGGTACTGGATCAGGAGCCGGCGCTGGGCGCGTTCGAAAAACACGATAACCGCGATGACCACCACCGCCAGCACGATGATCGCCAGAATCAGCCCGGTCGACAGGGCGCCGGTTCGCCCAAGCTCCAGGGTCCCGCTGATTGCGCTGGGCAGGCCGGCGACGATTCCGGCGAAGATGATCAGCGAGATGCCGTTGCCGATGCCGCGCGCGGTGATCTGTTCGCCGAGCCACATCAGGAACATGGTGCCGCCCACCAGGGTGATGACCGCCGAAACGCGGAAAAACCAGCCCGGATCGGTGACGATACCGCTGCCGCTCTCCAGCCCGACCGAAATGCCGTAGGCTTGCACGAGCGCCAGAAGCACGGTGCCGTAGCGTGTGTACTGATTGATGATCTTGCGGCCCTGTTCGCCTTCCTTCTTGAGCGCCTCCAGCGACGGGACGACCGACGTCATGAGCTGCATGATAATGGAAGCCGAAATGTAGGGCATGATGCCGAGCGCGAAGATCGCCATGCGCTCGACGGCACCGCCAGCGAACATGTTGAAAATGCCCAGCACGCCGCGGCTTTGCTGCGTGAAAGCCTGCGCGAATGCGTCCGGATTGATTCCGGGAAGCGGAATATAGGTGCCCAGGCGATACACGAGAAGCGCACCCAGCGTGAACCAGATGCGCTTCTTGAGGTCTTCGGCCTTGGCGAAGGCCGCGAAATTCAGATTGGATGCGAGTTGCTCGGCGGCCGATGCCATAAACTATTCTCCGCTTCGTCGCGCTGGAATGGCCGCAGCGGGGCGCCCCGAGTCGACGAAGCCTCGAAATAGGCGCCGGGCCTCGAAGTTGCAAGCGGCGGGACGCTGTTGTGCGCCGCTTGCGACAAAAGGATCACTTGGCCTTGGCGACCATCTTCTTGACCGGCTCCACCTTCACGGGGAGCTTCACCGAGCCGCCGGCCTTTTCGATCTTTTCAAGCGCCGCCTTGGAAACACCGGCGACATCGAATGAAACCACGGCCGTCAGTTCGCCGTCCGAAAGCAGGCGCACGCCATCCAGCGGGCGGCGGATCACGCCGGCCTTGATCAGCGCCTCGGCCGTCACGACCTCCCCGGCGTCGAGCTTGCCGGCATCGATCGCCGTCTGGATGCGGGCCAGCGATACCGTGTTGAAGTTCCTGCTGAAGGGGTTCTTGAAGCCCCGCTTCGGCAGGCGCCGGTAAAGCGGCATCTGGCCGCCCTCGAAACCGTTCAGGGCGACGCCGGAGCGAGCCTTCTGCCCTTTGACGCCGCGACCGGCGGTCTTGCCCGAACCCGAGCCGATACCGCGGCCGAGCCGCTTGCGGGAATGCGTCGCGCCTTCATTGTCGCGCAGATCGTTGAGTTTCATCGTCTTTCTCCTGGCACGCGGCTCACTTCTCGTCGACCACGCGAACGAGATGCTGCACGGCCGCGATCATACCGCGCACCGACGGCGTGTCTTCCAAAGTGCGCTTGCGATGCATTTTGTTCAGGCCGAGGCCGATGAGCGTGGCGCGCTGTTCCTTCGGCCGGCGGATCGGGCTGCCGATCTGCTCGACCGTAATGGTCTTGGTCGCATTCTTTGCCATAGTGGTAATCCCTCAGCCCGCGACTATTCTTCCGCGGCGACCGCGTTGCCGCGGCGAGCCTGGAGGGTGGAATACTTGATGCCACGCTGCGCGGCGACATCCTTCGGATGCATCTGACGCTTCAGGGCATCGAAGGTGGCGCGCACCATGTTGTAGGGATTGGAAGATCCCATCGACTTGGCGACAACGTCATGCATGCCGAGTGTCTCGAAGACGGCGCGCATCGGGCCGCCGGCGATGATGCCCGTACCGGCCCTCGCCGAGCGCAACAGCACGCGACCGGCGCCGTGGCGGCCCTCGACGTCGTGATGAAGCGTGCGACCCGAGCGCAATGGCACGAAGATCAGCTCGCGCTTGGCCGATTCGGTCGCCTTGCGGATGGCTTCCGGCACCTCGCGCGCCTTGCCGTGACCGAAGCCGACGCGGCCCTTCTGGTCGCCGACAACGACGAGCGCGGCGAAGCCGAAGCGGCGGCCACCCTTCACGACCTTGGCGACGCGATTGATGTGGACGAGCTTGTCGACAAACTCGCTGTCGCGCTCCTCGCGGTCGCGACCGCGACCTTCCCTACGTTCCTGTGCCATATCCTGTCCTTATTTTTTTCCGGAAGCACGGGTTGCTGCAATGCGCCCGGCCAGGCCGGCGCGCGGCGAAAGATCAGAAGCTCAGGCCGCCCTCGCGCGCGGCCTCGGCCAGCGCCTTGACGCGGCCATGGTAGATGTAGGATCCGCGGTCGAAGACGACTTCCGTGACACCGGCCTTGCCGGCGCGCTCGGCAATCAGCTTGCCGATAGCCGCCGCCGCGGCAACGTCCGCGCCCGTCTTGAGCGAACCCCTCAGATCCTTTTCCAGGGTCGAGGCGGCAGCCACGGTCTTGCCCTTCGAATCGTCGATGATCTGCGCATAGATATGCTTCGACGACCGATGCACCGAAAGCCGCGGGCGATCGCCCGCAACCTTCTTGATCTGACGGCGAATGCGCTGCGCGCGCTTCTGCGTTGCTGCCTTGTCGGCCATGGTAAAATCCTTGCCTTGTAAAACGGGCGCGGCCCTATGCGGTAAGCCAAGGCTTCCCGCGGCCGCGCACCGTGGCGTTACTTCTTCTTGCCTTCCTTGCGGACGATCCGCTCGCCGGCATACTTGACGCCCTTGCCCTTGTAGGGCTCGGGAGCGCGATAGTCGCGGATCTCGGCGGCGACCTGGCCTACCGCCTGCTTGTCGATGCCCGACACGACGATCTCGGTCGGCTTCGGCACGACGATCGTGATGCCCTGCGGCGCCTGATAGATCACATCGTGGCTGAAGCCAAGCGCCAGTTGCAGGTTCCTGCCCTGCATGGCGGCGCGATAGCCGACGCCGCTGATTTCGAGCTTCTTCTCGAAGCCCTTGGTGACGCCATCAAGGATGTTGACGATCTGCGTACGCGACATGCCCCATTTCGAGCGCGCGCCCCTGGTCTGATCGCGCGGCTCCACGGCGATCTCGCCGTCATCGAGCTTGACCAGCACTTCGTCGTTGACGACGAACTTCAGTTCGCCCTTCGGACCCTTGGCCGTGACGGTCTGCCCGTCGACCGTAGCGGTCACGCCGGCCGGCACCTTCACGGGTTTCTTGCCAATACGAGACATTCTTCTGTCCTTTCAGTCGGTCCAGGTCAGAATACCTGGCAGAGGATTTCTCCGCCGACATTCTGTTCGCGTGCCTCATGGTCGGCCATCACGCCCTTCGGGGTGGAGAGGATCGAAATCCCCAGGCCGTTGGCGACCGACGGAATCGACTTCACCGAAACGTAGACGCGGCGGCCGGGCTTGGAGACACGGGCGATCTCGCGGATGACCGGCACGCCGTCGAAATATTTGAGCTCGATTTCGATCTCGGACTTGCCGTTGTCGAAATCCGTCTGGCTGAAGTCGCGGATATAGCCTTCCGACTTCAGAACCTCGAGAACGCGGGACCGCAGACGCGAGGCCGGCGTCGACACCTTGGCCTTCTTGCGGCCGTAGGCGTTGCGGATACGGGTCAGCATATCGCCGAGAGGATCGTTCAGTGACATATCGTGTCCTCCTTACCAGCTCGACTTGACCAGGCCCGGAACGGCGCCGAGCGAGCCCAGTTCGCGCAGAGCGATACGCGACATCTTCAGCTTGCGATAATAGGCGCGCGGACGGCCCGTGATCTCGCAGCGGTTGCGGATGCGAACCTTGGCCGAGTTGCGCGGCATCGCGGCGAGCTTGAGCTGCGCGCGAAAGCGGTCCTCGATCGGCAGTTCCTTGTTCATGACGATCGCCTTCAGCGCCTTGCGCTTCGCCGCCTTCTGCGAGACGAGCTGGCGGCGGCGGTTCGTTCTTCTCGACTGAGCTGGTCTTTGCCATTTCAGATTTTTCCTTTTCTCGCTGCCGTTACTGCCGGAACGGGAAGTTGAAGGCCTTGAGCAACGCCCTGGCCTCGTCGTCCGTCTTGGCGGTCGTACAAACGATGATGTCCATTCCCCAGATTTGATCGACCTTGTCGTAGTTGATCTCCGGAAACACGATGTGCTCCTTGATGCCCATGGCATAGTTGCCACGCCCGTCGAAGCTCTTCGGGTTCAGCCCGCGAAAGTCGCGAACGCGCGGCAGCGCGATATTCACGAGCCGATCGAGAAACTCGTACATGCGCTCCTTGCGCAGCGTCACCTTGGTGCCGATCGGCATCTTCTCGCGCACCTTGAAGGTCGCGATCGACTTGCGCGCATGGGTGACGACCGGCTTCTGGCCGGCGATCATCGCCAGATCGGCGGCGGCCACCGACGGCTTCTTGGAATCGCCCGTCGCCTCGCCGACGCCCATGTTCAGCACGATCTTGTCGAGACGCGGGATTTCCATCTCGTTGTCGTACTTGAACTGCTCGAGCAGCGCCTTGCGGATGGTCTCTTCGTAGACCTTCCTCAGGCGGGGCTGATAAGCTGCCTTAGCCATTGATCACTTCTCCCGAGCGCTTCGCGACGCGCACCTTCTTGCCGTCGGCCTGGATCTGGAAGCCGACGCGGGTGGGCTTGCCGTCCTTCGGATCGGCCAGCGCGATGTTGGACAGATGGATTGGGGCCTCCTTGCGGATCAGCCCGCCTTCCTGCGCCTGCGACTGACGCTGATGGCGCACGATGATGTTGATGCCGCGCACGATCGCCGTTTCTTCCTTCGGCATGACGCGACAGCACTTCGCCGGAGCGGCCCTTGTCCCTGCCGGACAGGACGACGACCTTGTCGCCTTTGCGGATCTTCTGCATATCCGCGGCTCCTTTACAGCACTTCTGGCGCGAGCGAGATGATCTTCATGTGGTTCTTGGCGCGAAGCTCGCGCGGAACCGGCCCGAAGATACGCGTGCCGATCGGCTCTTTCTTATTGTCGACGAGAACGGCCGCGTTCTTGTCGAAACGGATCACGCTGCCGTCCGGCGCGGCGGATGTCCTTGGCCGTGCGCACGACGACCGCCTTCATCACGTCGCCCTTCTTTACGCGGCCGCGCGGAATCGCTTCCTTGATCGAAACGACGATGATGTCGCCGACCGAAGCATACTTCCGCTTCGAACCGCCCAGCACCTTGATGCACATGACACGACGCGCGCCGGAATTATCCGCCACGTCGAGGTTTGTTTGCATCTGAATCATGACTGGCCGCCTTCTTCATGCTCTGGGGCTGGCGCAGATGCGCCCTCCCCGGCTTGTCCAAAATTCACTTCTTACTGCGAGGCCTGCGCCTCGGTCACGACGACCCAGCGCTTGTCCTTGGAAATCGGCTTCGATTCCTGGATGAACACCGGTGTCGCCGACCTTGTGAGCGTTGTTCTCGTCGTGCGCCTTGTACTTCTTCGACATACGCACGGTCTTCTTCATCACCGGATGCGTGAAGCGGCGCTCGACCTTGACCACCACGGTCTTCTCGTTCTTGTCGCTGACGACGACGCCCTGCAGGATGCGCTTTGGCATTTTTTTCGTCCTTAAGCCTTCTTGGCCGCTTTTTCGGCGGCGATGGTCTTGATGCGGGCGATGTCGCGACGAACCTGCTTCACCCGAGCGGTCTTCTCGAGCTGGCCGGTCGCCTTCTGGAAGCGCAGGTTGAACTGCTCCTTCTTCAGCGACGCCAGATCATCGTCGAGCTGGTCGGGGGTCTTCGCCCTGATATCGGTAGCCTTCATAACCAGCCCCTTTCCTATTCGGCGATGCGCTGTACGAAGCGCGTCTTGACCGAGAGCTTGGCCGCGCCGAGGCGCAGCGCCTGGCGCGCCGTCTCTTCCGGAACGCCGTCGATCTCGAACATGATGCGGCCCGGCTTGACGCGTGCCGCCCAATAGTCGACCGCGCCCTTGCCCTTGCCCATGCGAACTTCGGTCGGCTTCGTTGTTACCGGCAGATCCGGGAACACGCGGATCCAGACGCGGCCCGGCGCGCTTCATCTCGCGGGTGATCGCGCGGCGGGCCGCCTCGATCTCGCGCGCGGTAACGCGGTTCGGCTCCAGCGCCTTCAGTCCGAAACCACCGAAATCCAGGTTGGTGCCGCCCTTGGCGGCGCCGTGGATACGGCCCTTGAACTGCTTGCGGAACTTTGTGCGCTTTGGCTGCAGCATCGTTCTTACTCCAAATTCCTATGCTCTCAGGCGTTCTCGCGACGGCGGCTGCGCTCGGCCCGATCGCTGCGCTCGCCGGCATGGCTGTGATCCGTCTCGCTCGCCCGGCGCTCGGAAGCCATCGGGTCGTGCTCGAGGATCTCGCCCTTGAACACCCACACCTTGACACCGCAGATGCCGTAGGCGGTCTTCGCCTCGGCCGTGCCGTAGTCAACGTCGGCGCGCAGCGTGTGCAGCGGCACGCGGCCTTCGCGGTACCACTCCATGCGGGCGATCTCCGCGCCGCCAAGACGGCCCGAGCAGTTGATGCGGATGCCCTCGGCGCCGAGGCGCATCGCCGACTGCACGGCGCGCTTCATGGCGCGGCGGAAGGCGATACGGCGCTCGAGCTGCTGGGCGATCGACTGCGCGACCAGCGTGGCGTCGATCTCCGGCTTGCGCACCTCGACGATGTTGAGATGCGTCTCGGACTTCGTCATCTCGGTCAGCTTCTTGCGAAGCTTCTCGATGTCGGCGCCCTTCTTGCCGATGATCAGGCCAGGACGCGCGGCATGGATCGTCACGCGGCACTTCTTGTGCGGACGCTCGATCACGACCTTGGAAATCGCGGCCTGCTTGAGCTCGTTCTTCAGGTACTCGCGGATCTTGATGTCTTCGTGCAGCAGCTTGCCGTACTCGCCGGTATTCGCATACCAGCGCGAGTCCCAGGTCCGGTTGATACCGAGGCGAAGACCGATCGGATTGATTTTCTGACCCATCAGGCGGCTTCCTTCTCTTCCACTTCGCGCACAACGATCGTCAGGTGCGAGAACGGCTTCTCGATGCGGCTGGCACGGCCACGGCCACGAGCGTGGAAGCGCTTCATGACGATCGACTTGCCGACATAGGCCTCGGCGACGACCAGCGCGTCGACATCGAGGTCGTGATTGTTCTCGGCATTGGCGATCGCCGATTCCAGCGTCTTCTTGACGGTGCCGGCGATGCGCTTGCGCGAAAATTCGAGATCCGAAAGCGCGGTCTGCACCTTCTTGCCGCGGATGAGAGCGGCAACCAGGTTCAGCTTCTGCGGGCTGACACGGATGGTGCGGAGAACCGCACGCGCCTCGTTGTCAGCAAGCCTGCGCGGAGCTTTGGCCTTGCCCATCTTACTTCCTCTTCGCCTTCTTGTCCGCGCCGTGACCGTAATAGGTCCGGGTCGGAGCGAATTCGCCGAACTTATGGCCGACCATGTCTTCCGACACGTTGACCGGAATATGCTTCTGGCCGTTGTAGACGCCGAAGGTGAGGCCGACGAACTGCGGCAGGATGGTGGAGCGGCGGGTCCACATCTTGATCACTTCGTTGCGGCCACCATCGCGCACCTTGTCGGCCTTCTTGAGAAGAAAGCCGTCGACGAACGGACCTTTCCAGACTGAACGGGTCACTTCGCGTTACCTCTTCTTAGCTCTTGCGCTGATGGCGCGAACGCACGATGAACTTGTCGGTCGACTTGTTCGACCGCGTCTTCTTGCCCTTGGTCGGCTTGCCCCACGGGGTGACCGGATGACGGCCGCCCGAGGTGCGGCCTTCGCCGCCGCCATGCGGATGGTCGACCGGGTTCATGGCGACGCCGCGATTATGCGGACGCTTGCCGCGCCAACGCGAACGGCCCGCCTTGCCGTCATTGATGTTGCCGTGATCCGGATTGGACACCGCGCCGACCGTGGCAAAGCACGAGCCGTGAACGATGCGCTGCTCGCCCGAGTTCAGGCGCAGGATCGCCATGCCCTGGTCGCGACCGACCAGCTGGGCGTAGGAACCGGCCGAACGGGCGACCTGGCCGCCCTTGCCGGGCTTCAGCTCGACATTGTGGACGATCGTGCCGACCGGCATGGCCGACAGCGGCATCGCATTGCCCGGCTTCACGTCGACGGACTCGCCGGAGACGATCTTGTCGCCGACAGCGAGACGCTGCGGCGCAAGAATGTACTGCAAGCTCGCCGTCCTCGTACTTCACCAGCGCGATGAAGGCGGTGCGGTTCGGATCGTATTCCAGCCGCTCGACCGTCGCCGTCAGGTCGAACTTGCGGCGCTTGAAGTCGATGATGCGGTAGGCGCGCTTGTGGCCGCCGCCGATGAAGCGGGCGGTCACGCGGCCGAGATTGTTGCGGCCGCCCGACGACTTCAGACCTTCGGTCAGACCCTTGACCGGCTTGCCCTTGTAGAGGGCCGACCGGTCGACGATGACCAGCTGGCGAAGGCTCGGCGTTACGGGCTTATAATTTTTCAATGCCATCTTACTGTCCTCGCGCCTCTCAGAGACCCGTGGTGACGTCGATCGACTGGCCGTCGGCCAGCGTGACCACCGCCTTCTTCACGTCGCTCTGCCGACCAACCGTTCCGCGGAAACGCTTCACCTTGCCCTTGCGGACAAGCGTATTGACCGCAGTCACCTTGACGCTGAACAGCGCCTCGACGGCTGCCTTGATTTCCGGCTTCGTCGCCTTCTTGGCGACGTTGAAGACGACCTGGTTGTGCTCGGAAGCAGTGGTCGACTTCTCGGTGATCGCCGGGCTGACGATCACGTCATAGTGGCGAAGATCCGTCATTTGAAGCGCTCCTCGAGGGCCTCGACGGCGGCCTTCGAAAGGACCAGCGTGCCGCGGCGAAGAATGTCGTAGACGTTGATGCCCTGCACCGGCAGCACGTCGATGTTCGGAATGTTGGCGACGGCGCGCTTGAAGTTCACGTCAAGCTCGGCGCCGCCGATCAGCAGCGCGTTCGACAGGCCGAGCTTCTCGAAATTCGCCAGCAATGCCTTGGTCTTGGCTCTCGGCCAGCTTCAGTTCGTCGACGACGATGATGTTCGCCGCCTTGGCCTTCGCCGACAAGCGCATGCTTCAGGCCGAGAGCGCGAACCTTCTTCGGCAGGTCGTGCTCGTGGCTGCGCGCCACCGGGCCGTGCGCCTTGCCGCCGCCGCGGAACTGCGGAGCGCGGGCCGAATGGTGACGGGCGCGGCCCGTACCCTTCTGCTTGTACATCTTGGCGCCGGTGCGCGCGATGTCGGCGCGGCCCTTGGCCTGATGCGTGCCCTGCTGCTTCTTGGCAAGCTGCCAGCGCACGACGCGCTGCAGAATGTCCTCACGCGGGTCGAGGCCGAAGATCGCGTCGGAAAGTTCGACCTTGCCGGCGTCTTTGCCGCCCAGCGTTGAAATCTTGATGTCCATTATTCCGCTCCCTCAGTGGCCTGAGCTTCGGTCTTTGCCGCGGCACGCAGACCGGCCGGCTTCGGCGCACTGTCCGGGAGCGCCACCTTGACGGCGTCGCGCACCAGGATCCATGCGCCCTTGGTGCCTGGAACCGCGCCGCGGATCAGGATCAGGCCGCGATCGGCATCGGTCGAAACGACCTCGACATTCTGCGTCGTCACGCGGGTGGCACCCATGTGGCCGGCCATCTTCTTGCCCTTGAACACCTTGCCGGGGTCCTGGCGCTGACCAGTCGAACCGTGCGTGCGGTGCGATACCGAGTTACCGTGGGTCGCGCGGCCGCCGCCGAAGTTGTGGCGCTTGATGACGCCCTGGAAGCCCTTGCCGGTCGAAGTGCCGGTCACGTCCACCTTCTGGCCGGGAACGAAATGATCGACCGTGATCTCCGCCCCGACATCCAGCAGATTGTCGTCGGACACGCGGAACTCGGCGAGCTTGGCCTTCGGCTCGACGGACGCGCTGGCGAAATGGCCGCGCATCGCCTTCGAGGTGTTCTTGACCTTGGCCAGGCCGACGCCGAGCTGAACCGCGGTGTAGCCGTTCTTCTCCTTCGTGCGCTGTGCCACGACCTGACAGTTCTCCATGCGGAGAACGGTGACCGGAACATGCTCGCCAACGTCATTGTAGACGCGCGTCATGCCCAACTTCTGTGCGATTACACCTGAACGCATCGGTTCAACTTCCTTCAGAGTTCCCGGTAGCCTGTCTGCACCCTGGAATGCGACACCGGCTACACGCCCCCCAATTCCCAGCCTCAGAGCTTGATCTCGACGTCGACGCCGGCAGCCAGATCGAGCTTCATCAGCGCGTCGACCGTCTGCGGGGTCGGATCAACGATGTCGAGCAGCCGCTTGTGTGTGCGCATCTCGAACTGCTCGCGGCTCTTCTTGTCGATATGCGGCGAGCGGTTGACCGTGAACTTCTCGATCCGCGTCGGCAGCGGGATGGGTCCGCGGACATTGGCGCCGGTGCGCTTGGCCGTCGACACGATCTCGCGCGTGGAAGCATCGAGCACGCGGTGATCGAACGCTTTCAGGCGGATGCGGATATTTTGTCCGTTCATGCGTCAATTCCTTGTTCTGGCGCGGCGCGGGCGCGATACCCGCGCCGGCGACAGATCGTTTGTTATTCTTACTCTTTGATGGAGACGACGACGCCGGCGCCGACGGTACGTCCGCCCTCGCGGATGGCGAAGCGCAGCTTCTCTTCCATGGCGATCGGCACGATCAGTTCGACGTCCACCGTCACATTGTCGCCCGGCATCACCATCTCCGTGCCTTCCGCCAACGACACGATGCCGGTCACGTCGGTGGTGCGGAAATAGAACTGCGGCCGGTAGTTGGTGAAGAACGGCGTGTGGCGGCCGCCTTCCTCCTTGGTCAGGATGTAGGCTTCCGCCTCGAACTTCTTGTGCGGCTTCACCGAGCCCGGCTTGGCCAGAACCTGGCCGCGCTCGACCCCGTCACGGTCGATGCCGCGCAGCAGCGCGCCGATGTTGTCGCCCGCCTGGCCCTGGTCGAGCAGCTTGCGGAACATCTCGACGCCCGTGCAGGTCGTCTTCTGGGTCGGGCGGATGCCGACGATCTCAAGCTCCTCGCCGACCTTGACGATGCCGCGCTCGACGCGCCCCGTCACCACCGTGCCGCGGCCCGAGATCGAGAACACGTCCTCGATCGGCATCAGGAACGGCTGGTCGATCGGACGCTCCGGCGTCGGAATGTAGTCGTCAACCGCCTGCATCAGCTTGCGGATCGCGTTCTCGCCGATCTCCTTGTTCGAATCCTCGAGGGCGGCCAGCGCCGAGCCCGTGACGATCGGAATGTCGTCGCCCGGGAACTCGTTCTTCGACAGAAGCTCGCGAACCTCCAGCTCGACCAGTTCCAGAAGCTCCGGATCGTCGACCTGGTCGACCTTGTTCAGGAACACCACGATCGACGGAACGCCGACCTGGCGGGCCAGAAGAATGTGCTCGCGCGTCTGCGGCATCGGGCCGTCGGCCGCGCTCACAACCAGGATCGCGCCGTCCATCTGCGCCGCGCCGGTGATCATGTTCTTCACATAGTCGGCATGGCCGGGGCAGTCGACATGCGCATAGTGGCGCTTGGCCGTCTCGTACTCGACATGCGCCGTCGAGATCGTGATGCCGCGCGCCTTCTCCTCGGGTGCCGCGTCGATCTGGTCATACCGCTTGTACTCACCAAAATACTTGGTGATCGCCGCCGTCAGCGACGTCTTGCCATGGTCGACATGGCCGATCGTCCCAATGTTCACATGCGGCTTCGTCCGCTCGAATTTGCTCTTGGCCATGTAAGGTCTCCGTACCTGGCAGCCCGTTAAGGCGTTAGATCAAGTTTCAGCACCAAGTTCTGGCGCTTACGCGTATTTCTTCTGAACTTCCTGAGCGACCGCGGTCGGCACCGGCTCGTAGTGGTCGAACTGCATCGTGTATTGCGCGCGGCCCTGGCTCATCGAGCGCAGGCTGTCCACGTATTTGAACATGTTCGCCAGCGGCACCATCGCGTTGACGACGACGGCAATACCGCGCGACTCCTGACCCTGGATCTGGCCGCGACGGCTGTTCAGGTCGCCGATGACGTTGCCGACATAATCCTCCGGCGTCACCACCTCGACCTTCATGATCGGCTCGAGAAGCTGAACGCCAAGCTTCGGCGCCGCCTCGCGGAAGCAGGCACGGCCGGCGATCTCGAACGCAAGAACCGAGGAGTCGACATCGTGATAAGCGCCGTCGATAAGCGTCGCCTTGACGCCGATCATCGGGAAGCCGGCAAACGGACCGGACGACATGACGCTCGCGATACCCTTCTCGACGCCGGGCACATATTCCTTCGGAACAGACCCGCCGACGACCTTGGATTCGAACGCGAATTCCTCGCTCTCGGTATTCGGCTCGAAAGCCACCTTGACGCGGGCGAACTGGCCCGAACCGCCAGACTGCTTCTTGTGGGTGTAGTCCTGCTCGTGCCTGCGGGTGATCGTCTCGCGATACGCAACCTGCGGAGCGCCGACATTCGCCTCGACCTTGAACTCGCGGCGCATGCGGTCGACGATGATGTCGAGATGAAGTTCGCCCATGCCGGAGATGATGGTCTGGCCGCTTTCCTCGTCGGTCTTGACGCGGAAGGACGGATCCTCGGCGGCAAGACGATGCAGTGCCAGGCCCATCTTTTCCTGGTCGCCCTTGGTCTTCGGCTCGATGGCGATCTGGATGACCGGCTCCGGGAACTCCATGCGCTCCAGAATGACCGGCTTGGCCGGATCGCAGAGCGTGTCGCCGGTGGTCGTCTCCTTGAGGCCAGCCAGAGCCACGATGTCGCCGGCGAAGGCTTCCTCGATGTCGGCGCGCGAATTCGCATGCATCTGCAGCATGCGGCCGATGCGCTCCTTCTTGCCCTTGACCGTGTTGTCGAGCGACACGCCCTTGGCGAGCTTGCCCGAATAGATGCGGCAGAAGGTGAGCGAGCCGACGAACGGGTCGTTCATGATCTTGAAGGCGAGCATGGACAGCGGTTCGGCGTCGTCGGCCTTGCGGACGATCTCGGCCTCGGTCTTGGCATCGATGCCCTTGATGGCCGGAACGTCGACCGGCGAAGGCAGGAAGTCCACCACCGCGTCAAGCAAAGGCTGTACGCCCTTGTTCTTGAAGGCGGAACCGCAGAACATCGGGAAGAACTTCACCGCGATCGTGCCCTTGCGGATCAGCGCGCGAAGCTCGTCGTTCGACGGCATATATGCCTTCGAGGTAGTTCTCAAGCGCGGTCTCGTCCATTTCGACGGCCGTCTCGATCATCTTCTCGCGATATTCCTCGGCCCTCGCCTGCAGGTCGGCCGGGATCTCGACGACATCCCAGGCGGCGCCGAGCGTCTCGTCGCGCCATACCAGCGCCTTCATCTCGATGAGATCGACGACGCCCTTGAACTCGCTCTCGGCGCCGATCGGCAGTTGCACGACGACAGCGGTCGCGCCAAGCCGGCTCTTGATCATCTCGACCGAGCGGTAGAAGTCGGCGCCGATCTTGTCCATCTTGTTGCAGAAGATCATGCGCGGCACGTGGTACTTGTCCGCCTGGCGCCATACGGTCTCGGTCTGCGGTTCGACGCCGGCATTGGCGTCAAGCAGCGCGATCGCGCCGTCGAGAACGCGCAGCGAGCGCTCCACCTCGATGGTGAAGTCGACGTGGCCGGGCGTGTCGATGATGTTGAAGCGGCGCAGCCTGCCGTCACGGCCCTTCCAGAAGGTCGTGGTCGCCGCGGACGTAATGGTGATGCCGCGCTCCTGCTCCTGCTCCATCCAGTCCATCGTCGCGGCGCCGTCATGGACTTCGCCGATCTTGTGGGACTTGCCGGTGTAGTAAAGGACGCGTTCCGTCGTCGTCGTCTTGCCGGCGTCGATATGCGCCATGATGCCGAAGTTGCGATAGTCTTCGATTTTATATTCGCGGGCCATGGGAGGTGCCTCTCGATCGTTCTTTCGCGCCGTTACCAGCGGTAGTGCGCGAAGGCGCGGTTGGCTTCCGCCATCTTGTGGGTATCTTCACGCTTCTTGACAGCCGTGCCGCGATTGTTGGCGGCATCCATGAGTTCGCCGGAAAGGCGATCGACCATGGTGGTCTCGTTGCGGTTGCGGGCGGCGGTGATCAGCCAGCGGATGGCGAGAGCCTGACGGCGCTCCGGACGGACATCGACCGGCACCTGGTAGGTGGCGCCGCCGACACGGCGCGAGCGCACCTCGACATGCGGCGCGACATTGTCGAGCGCCTGCTTGAAGATCACCACCGGCTCCTGCTTGGTCTTGGAGCGGACCTGTTCCAGCGCGCTGTAGACGATCGTCTCGGCGACCGACTTCTTGCCGTCATACATGATGGCGTTCATGAACTTGGTGACAACCAGATCGCCGAACTTGGGATCCGGGTTGATTTCGCGCTTGTCTGCACTGTGACGTCGGGACATCTTGTTCGTCTCTCACTATCGACGGCCTGGCGTTGACCTAAAAAGGCGCCGAAGCCGGTGAAACCTTACTTCGGACGCTTGGCACCGTATTTCGAACGGCGCTGCTTGCGGTTCTTGACGCCCTGCGTGTCGAGCACGCCGCGGATGATGTGATAGCGCACACCCGGAAGGTCCTTCACGCGGCCGCCGCGGATCATCACCACGGAGTGCTCCTGCAGATTGTGGCCCTCGCCCGGAATGTAACCGATCACCTCAAAGCCGTTGGTCAGGCGGATCTTCGCGACCTTGCGCAGCGCCGAGTTCGGCTTCTTCGGCGTCGTCGTGTAGACGCGCGTGCAGACGCCCCGCTTCTGCGGGTTCTGCTGCATGGCCGGAACCTTGTTGCGCTTCACCGGCGCAATGCGCGGCTTGCGGATCAGCTGGTTGACGGTAGGCATTAAATCCTCATGTCTCTCGTAGTCCGTGTCTCAGGCCCGTCCGGGCGGTTTCGAACACCATCTCCACAAGCAATATCGGGCAACAAACCGCACACCGCGGTTTTGCCCGAACAAAAAGCAGAGGAAGCGCGAGGCGCTTCATGCATGCCGGAAATGTGTTTTCGCTCGTAGAACGAACCCTGTTTGAGGCGATCTTCAGGACGCGACATCCCGAACCGTCAGACCTCACATCGGTTCAGACGACGGGGCTTCTAGCCGCACGGCCGCGGAACGTCAACCCCGAAACGCCAAACACCGTGCTGAAATGGTCACTTGCCAGCGAAGGCGCAACGCCAGGCAAGTTTCTTTCGTCCCGGAGTAATCGCCAAGCAGAATCTGTCGCGGTCCCTATCATTGCGCCCTGGCCATGGGTGATAGACGAACTGATTGCTTCGACGAATCATGCGAGCCTTCCGGGCCGAAGGAATCATGCCATGAACGACAACCAGCCAAAGGCTGTTACAATCATTACCGGCCGCGTTTCCCGCGGCAAAGGCGGCCGCTCCCGGCTGATACACGTGCTCCTGGTTGCGCCCGATGACGACAGCGCGGTACGCGTTGCGCTGGAAGCGCTTCGCGGGCAGGGCTACGCGGAAGCCGAGCTGGACCGGATCGGCGAGTTGGAGAGCCCGCCGGATGACGAGCCGCACGCGTCCGCCTATCAGGGCGCCATGGAGGGCGAGGTGTCGATCGTCACCTTTGACGAGTGATCCGACAGGCTTCTTTACGGGAGGACCATATGACGGCACACATTGAACTCTCGTCGCGTGGCTGGGTGGACGAGGCGATCGCGCGAATCGAGGCCGACCAGCACCGCTCGGCGGATACGCATCTTTGGAAGCTCGATGTGCCTGCCCTGTCGGGAATAGACCTGTATCTCAAGGACGAATCCACGCATCCGACCGGAAGCCTCAAGCATCGGCTTGCACGCTCGCTGTTTCTTTATGCGCTGTGCAATGGTCATGTTCGCCAGAACATGCCCGTCGTCGAAGCTTCCTCGGGTTCGACAGCGGTTTCGGAAGCCTACTTCGCCCGAATGATCGGCATTCCTTTCTATGCCGTGATGCCGCGCTCCACCTCGGCCGAGAAAATCGCGGCGATCGAGCATTATGGCGGCAATTGCCATTTCATCGACGACGGGCGCCGCATCTACGCCGAATCGGCTGAGCTGGCGGCAAAGCTCGGAGGGCATTTCATGGATCAGTTTACCTATGCCGAACGCGCGACCGACTGGCGGGGCAACAACAATATCGCCGAATCGATCTTCGGCCAGATGAGCGAGGAGCATCATCCTTGCCCGGCCTGGATCGTCATGAGCCCGGGCACCGGCGGCACCAGCGCAACCATCGGCCGCTACATCCGCTACAGGCGCCATCCGACGCGCCTGTCGGTCGTCGACGTAGAACACTCCGCCTTTTTCGACGGCTATGCAACGAAAGACCCCGGCACGCGCTGCGAGCTGCCGTCGCGCATCGAGGGCATAGGCCGGCCTCGCGTCGAGCCGTCCTTCGTGCCCGGCGTGATCGACCATATGGCGCGCGTTCCCGACGCCGTCTCGCTGGCGGCAATGCAGGTGCTTTCCAAGCTGCTCGGCCGCCGCGTCGGCGGCTCGACCGGCACCAATTTCGTCGGCATGTGCATTGCCGCGTCGCGCATGATCGCCGCCGGCCAGAGCGGCTCGATCGTCACGCTGATCTGCGATTCCGGCAAGCGTTACGCCAACACCTACTATTCGGACGAATGGCTCGCATCGAAGCAATCTCGACCCGCGCGCCCACGTCCCGGCCATCGAGACGTTCCTGGCCGGCGGGCCGCTGGAAATCTTGTTCGAGGAGAGTTGGGCCTGACGGCGGCAACGCCACGTCGCCATCTTCAGCAGGTGGCAGCAAAAGGCCAGGCGATCCAGTCTGATGGCTGAGTTTCCCTAAGCAGGTTCCGGAAAAGTGTGTCACGGTTTTCCGACAGAACCCTGCGACAAAACAAGAGGCTAAGCAGACGAAGCGTGGGCGAAGCCACGCAAGTCTGCTTAGGCGACCCTTTTGCCGCCCCTGATCCGATAGCTCGGTTCGTACATGGTCACCAGTTCCTCGGCGGCCGTCGGATGGACGGCCATGGTGCGGTCGAACACCTGCTTGGTCAGCCTGCCCTTGACGGCTATGCCGAGGAGTTGCGCCATCTCGCCGGCATCGGGTCCCAGCACGTGGGCGCCGACGACGCGGCCGCTATCGGCGTCGACCACAAGCTTCATGATCATGCGCTCCTCGCGGCCCGGCAGGATGTTGCGCATTGGCCGGAAGGCGGCGCGGTAGATGTCGAGGTTGCCGAGCTTCCTGGCCGCATCGTCCTCGGACAAGCCGACCGTGCCGATCTCCGGCTGGGAAAACACCGCCGTCGCCACGTCATCAAGGTCCGGGCTGGTCGGGTTGCCCTTGAAAGCCGTCTCCACGAAGCACATCGCCTCGTGGATCGCCACCGGCGTCAGTTGCAGGCGATTCGTGACATCGCCCAGCGCGTAGATGTTGTCGACATTGGTGCGCGAGTAATCGTCCACGAGGATATCGCCGACCGGACCGGTTTTCACGCCCGCGGCGTCCAGCCCGAGGCTCTCGGTATTCGGTGTGCGCCCGAGTGCCAGCATGATCTGGTCGGCGACGAGTTCACGTTCCTTTGCGGTGCGCGCGACGAGGCGCCCGTCGCTGCGTTTTTCGATGCTCGAAAAGATGTCGTGGCAGAGGATGCTTATCCCCTTCCGCTCCATCGCTTCGTGCAGTCCGCGGCGCAAGTCTCTGTCGAACCGGCCGAGGATGTCGGCGCCCCGATAGATCAGCGTCGTTTCAACGCCGAGGCCGTGGAAAATATTGGCGAACTCCACGGCGATATAACCGCCGCCGGCAATGACGATTGTCTTTGGCAATTCAGGCAAATGGAACGCGTCGTTGGAGGTGATGGTGAATTCATGGCCGGGCAACGCCGGATGCGGGTTGGGGCGCCCGCCGGTGGCGATCAGGATCGTCTCGGCCGTGACGCTCCGGTTTTCCGCAAGGAGACGCACCGTGTGCCGGTCGACCAGTTCGGCGCGGCTGCGGAAGGTCACGCCGCCCGCCTTCTCGACGCCCGTGCGGTAAATATTCTCCAGCCGCGCGATCTCGCGGTCCTTGTTGGCGATCAGCGTCGGCCAGTCGAAAGTGCTTTCGCCCACCGTCCAGCCGTAGCCGGCCGCGTCCTCGAAGGTTTCGGAAAATTGCGAGGCATAGACCAGCAGCTTCTTGGGAACGCAGCCGCGGATGACGCAGGTGCCGCCGAAGCGGTATTCCTCGGCGATCGCCACGCGCAGCCCAAGTCCGGCCGCGAGGCGGGCCGCGCGCACGCCTCCTGAACCGCCGCCGATCACGAACAGATCATAGTCATATCGTGGCATGGCGGTCTCCGCGACGGTCTCGAAATGGTGTCACAGATATTGATGCTCAGGTGAAATGCAAAGCCCGGCGCGAAGCCGGGCCTGCCACCAGACGCGAAATACCGGGAATTCAGTTCGCGGTCGCCGGCTCTCCTTCGGCCGGAGCCGTCTTCGGAGCATTATTGGCCACCAGCGCATCAAGGGCCTTGCCGACTTCGGCCGCCAGATCGCGCGAGACACCACGCTGCCAGATGTTTGCCGCCTTGCCGAGTTCCCGCACGACGAGCGGTCCGTCGATCAGGAGCTTCGTTCCCGCCGCCGAATCATAGAATGCGGCGATTGCATTGAGTTCCTCCGCGGAAAACACCTTCGCATAGGCCAGTGCGGCCTCCTTTTCGAGGTCGGCGCGACGCGGCGCGAGCAAGAGTGCCTTTTCATCGATGACCTTGATGATGGCTTCCTGCATGTCGGGATTCTTCTGAATCAGCGACTGCTTCAGCACCGCGGCGGCCTCGGGCAGAATTGCATCGAAGGGATCCGTAGCCTTGATGGCCGCCACGGCGGCGCGCGCTGCCTTGAGGTGATCCTCGGATATTTCCTGGGCGAATGACGGAAGCGATGCGAACGCGATGGCCGAGCCGAGGGCCGCGAACAAGGCGAAGCGACGAATTGGGTTCATGCGGATCATATGAGAGGCAACTCCTGTTCTATCGGTGCGCGAGAATCGTCCTCGCGCCCTCCGCGCCGGCCACCACTGCCATTTGTGCAAGGCCGATAAACAAGCCGTGCTCGACCACGCCCGGCACGCAATGAAGACTGTCCGACAGCGCCTTTGGGTCCGGAATGCGGCCAAAAGATGCATCGAGAATGAAATGACCGCCGTCTGTAACAAATGGAGCATCCTTCGTCATCCGCAATGTGACGGGTCCGGCAAGTTCGAGCGCATCGGCCGCTCGGCGGATTGCGAGTTCGGTCGCCCGCAAGCCGAACCGATTGACTTCGATGGGCAGCGGAAAGCGGCCGAGCACGTCCACCGCCTTGCTCTCGTCGGCGATCACGATCATGCGCTTCGAAGCCGCCGCGACAATCTTTTCGCGCAGCAGCGCCCCGCCGCCGCCCTTGATCAGCACGAGATGCGGGTCGAACTCGTCCGCCCCGTCGATCGTAAGGTCGAGCTCCGGCGTTTCATCGAGAGTCGTAAGGGGCACGCCCAGTTCCAGACAGAGAGCGGCCGTGCGCTCCGAGGTCGGCACGCCCGTCACCGAAAGGCCTTCGCCGATCCGCGCCGCCAGCAGCCGCACGAATTCCTCGGCGGTCGAACCGCTTCCGATCCCGAGCCGCATGCCTTCCTGAACATGGGCCAGCGCGGCTCTTGCCGCTTCGATCTTCAACGTGCGAGCGTCCATGGTTTGTCCGCCATCCTGTCAGGGCCGCGCTCCTGAAGCATCACGCCGAAAAGTGGACACGGGTTTTCGGCAAAAGCGATGCGAAAACAAAGAGCTAAAGCAAGTCACCCGATTTCGGAGTCGGGCGACTTGCTTTAGCATCTTTGGCCCGGCGGTCAAACCCTCAACTCCAAGCGAGGTAAGGCCGTGGCTGCGCGCTTCCATATCGCTCATTCAAGACTGCGGCGGCATGGCTATGAGACGTAAAGCGGAGCCGAACCATGTCGCGACATTGTCACAACACCTGGCGGCTTGCCTTGATCGACGACGCGCGGTATCGCCAGCGTCGTTTCCAGCGGCAAGCGAGTTCGCATGAATCGCCCGATCATTGTGTTCGACCTCGACGGCACGCTCGTCGACACCGCCCCCGACCTCCTCGACAGCCTGAACCACAGCCTGATGGCCGGCGGCGCGAACGTGACCGACGTGAACGGCTTCCAGCGGTTTGTCGGACATGGCGGTCGTGTAATGATCGAGCGGGCCTACGCGGCGCAAAAGCGCATGCTCGATCCCGCCGAGCACGACCGGCTGTTCGACCTGTTCCTGGACCACTACGGAAACAACATCCCCGGGCGCTCCCAGCCCTACCCCGGCGTGCCGGCGGCGCTGGCGAGACTTGCGGCGGCGGGCTACCTCCTTGCCGTATGCACGAACAAGACGGAGACGTTGTCCGTGCGTTTGCTCGAAGGCGTCGGGCTCGCCGGGCGCTTCGCCGCGATCTGCGGAGCCGATAGCTTCGCGTTCCGCAAACCCGACCCGCGCCATCTCACCGAAACCATCGTCAAGGCCGGCGGCGACACTTGTCGCGCCGTCATGGTCGGCGACTCGCGGACCGATATCGATACGGCGAAATCCGCCGGCATTCCCGTGGTGGCCGTCGACTTCGGCTACACCGACCGGCACGTGGGCGAATTCGGCCCGTCCCGCATCATCTCGCATTTCGACGAACTGACGGCGACGATGTGCGAGGAGCTGATGCTGGCCGCGCAGGCCTGATGCGGGCCTGATGCAAGTCTGACAAGTGTCCTTGACTTGCGCCGCCACCCTCCCTTATATCGCGGCGCGCTTCGGCCCTGGGGCCGGCGGCGGGCGATTAGCTCAGCGGGAGAGCACACCCTTCACACGGGTGGGGTCGCAGGTTCAATCCCTGCATCGCCCACCATTAAAGTACGCAAACTAATCATAGCGATACAGGGCTCGGCTCGCTTTGTGGCGTGAAGCTCTCGTGCGCGCTGTGTCGCCACCGTGTCGTCACCATCTTGGACGGAATGTGCTCGTTGTTGCAGTGCAAATATCACTTGGCACGGCATGGCGCGCCTATCCTTACCGCACGGCAGCGAGGCGGCACGTGTACGGGAGACGCGACACACTGCGCCGCACCTTCGCCAGGCGCCGCTACGCACTCGAAATTTTCGCACTGACACTGGACCGAACGACAGCCCGCAACCCACCTCTCGAAGAACTCATCAGAAATTATCGAACAAAACTAGGTAGTTATTGGCGACCCCGGCAGGACTCGAACCTGCGACCATCGGCTTAGAAGGCCGGTGCTCTATCCATCTGAGCTACGGGGCCGAAGACTGAGATTCCCGGCGCTGGGCGACGCAACCGATACGGCGAGCGACCGTCCTTCAGTGCGTCCAAGGCGTCTTGCGGTCATAGCGGAAATTTTCGGCATAGGAAATCTGCCGCCGCCTGGCTTCCTTGGGCTCCTGGACGCGATAGGCCAAGCCGTTCTTCTCGGCATAGGCGATCGCCTCTTCCTTGGACTCGAAGGTCAGCCGGATCTGGCTCTTCATATCGGAGGAGGTCGTGTAGCCCATGAGCGGGTCGATCTTGCGCGGCTGTTCAGGGTCGAAATCCAGGACCCAGTAGCCGGTCTTCGCCTTGCCAGACTGCATGGCCGTCTTGGCCGGGCTGTAAATGCGCGCTGACATCGATTCCCTCTTGTTCTTCTGCCTTGGCCGGAACGCAGGGTACAAATCCGCGACACTGTTCCTTATCCGCGCCAGTACGTGACGCTGGTCCATGCGCCTTCATATGAGAAAGCGCCGGCAAGCGTCATCGCGCTTCGTCGGTACCTTTCCGGCAGCCGGCCTGTCAAGGCCGCGACATCAGCCTCCGAAGGCGTTGAGGTCGGAAACGTCCGGTATGGCTTGGCCCGCGGTCTCGCACGGGCCGAGCGCGTTGCATGCGACCTTATCCGGCCAACAGAGGCTGTGCTCGAGACTGGCTCTGTGACCCGCGAAAAGGTAGGATCGCCCGCGCCGGTTATTTCAAGAACGGGACCGCCGGCACAATGCAGCGATTCCCTTCTGATCTTTTCGACGATGCACCGCATAAGATGCGGCAAGCAAGCGCCATCGTAGCCTGGAGATTCATATGTCCGACCTGATCGTCATTGTCTATCCGACCGAAGCCAAGGCCGAGGAAGTGCGCCAGCGCCTTCTCGAACTGCAGCAGGAATACATCATCAAACTCGGCGACGCCGTGATCGCAACGAAAACCGAAGCCGGGAAGATCAAGCTGAACCAGCTCATGAATACGACCGCCGCCGGCGCGGTGTCAGGCAGCTTCTGGGGGATGCTTGTCGGCCTTCTGTTTCTCAATCCCCTCGTTGGAATGGCTGTCGGCGCGACGTCTGGCGCGATTGGCGGCGCATTGACGGATATCGGCATCAACGATGCGTTCATGCGCGACCTTTCGGCCAGCATCGAGCCTGGCAACGGCGCCCTTTTCCTGCTCGTCCAGGAAATGACGGCCGACAAGGTTCTGAAGCAAATCCAGGGCTATGGCGGCGTGGTGCTCAAGAGTTCGCTCGACGAAACCAAGGAACAGACCCTTCGTGACGCGCTGCGGAAGGCCTCTGCGGCGACAGAAGTCCCTTCACCGGCCACGTGACGGCCGGCCGATCCGCATCGCCGCCCGGCCCGGGTGAGAAGCGCAATGTCCGGTCTCGAAACCGCGACCATGCTGCTGGTCGAAATGATTTGCGGCGCGGCGGGGGCCATTGCCGCCGGCCGGCTGTGGCGCGGGATCGATCTTGGATGGAGATCGATTGCATGCATCGGCATGCTCGGCGGCCTGGTTTTCACCATGCTGGCCGCGAATGTCCCAGGCCTGGGCCGTTTCGTGGGTCACGTCGAGCACGCCGCCGACACCGCAATGCTTGGTGCCGGTGGCCTTACGCTCACCGTGTTGATCGGCGTCGGGGTAGCCGGCCTGGTGGGCGGCATCATTTCAATCGGCCTTGTCGGCCTGGCGAAACGCGCCACCGGCTCGGATTGAGATTGGCCACGGCAACCGTTTTCATGCTGGCGCCGCTTTGCCGCTTTCCGGGGCGGCGTCAGGGGCGGCCTTCGAGGTCCCCGTCCAGCTTCGGCGAGCCGAGCAGCCCGGCGATCCAGACCGTCGACGAGGACTGCGCGCAATAGGTCAGTATCGCGATCGTAATCGGAACACCTATGAACGCCCCGAATAGCCCCCACAGATACGCCCAGAAGAAAACGGAGAACAAAATCAAAAAGGGCGAAATCGACAGCGCGTGCCCGGTCACGCGCGGTTCGATGTAGCTGCCGGTGATGAACTGAACGATATTCAGAAAACCGAATATGACCACGGCGGATTGCAGCGATCCGAATTGCCCCAAGGCGTAAACGGCCGGCAACAGCGTTGCGAAGAACGCACCGACAAAGGGAATGTAGTTCAAAGTGAAAGCGATGACGCCCCACTCGACCGCAAAGCGCAAGCCAAAGGCGGCGGAAAGCGCCCATACCATCAAGCCGGTGGCGACGCTCATTATGGTCCTGACCACCATATAGCGGCGCAGCCTGGAGGCTGTCTCGATACTCCCGTCGATGAAGGCTCGGGCCGCCGCCGGGCTAAGCGCGCTCCGCGCATTGCGGGCGATGGCGTCGATGTCGAGAAGACCTAAAACCACATAGATGGTCGCGACGATCCAGAAGGAGATCATCGTATTCAGCCGAGCGGTTACGCCCTGCAGCAGCCGCACCAGGCTGCCGAAATTGAAATGCTCGGCCATCACGCCGGCCACGACGATACCGTGACCTTCCAGCCATTGCGTGGCCTGATTGTAGAGCGCCTGGAAGCGCGCGCCGTCGGCGATCAACGATCGTCCGATCCTGCCGAAACCCCAGCTCATGATCGAGGTGAAAACGATCAAGGTGACGGCAATGATGAGGAAGACGATCGCCAGTGCGAGAAGCCGCGGAAGATGCGCCTGTAGATTGCCCTGCAACGGCCAGACAATGGCAATGATGAACAGGGCGCAGGCGATGGGCGCGAAAACCGTGGCTGCGAAGTGGAGGCCCGTGGCGGTTGCGATGACCGCCAGGATAGTGATCGGCGCCACAAGCCTTAGCTCTGTCATGAGGTGCTCATACGTACCCGGTTCGTGGCATTATATATTCATATCCTATCGGCGCCCCAATCAGCGAATCCAGCCTCCCGCCACGAATTGCCGGCGTCGGCACTATCGTGTCGCTGATGCTGCCCTGCGTCATCTGGATATTCGTGCTGTGGACAGTGTCGTTCGCCATCTGGCAGGCGCTCGGCCTGCCCTGGGGACGGTGACGGCCCCGCCGCCACGGGCATCTATGGCAACTGGCCGAAATGCGCGTGATAGGCCCGCGAAAAGCTTGAATAGCCTTCATAGCCCACACGCCTGGCGACCTCGCTGATCGAAAGCCTGCCGTCGCGAAGCAGCGTCCGCGCTTCGTCCATCCGAATCATGCTCGCATAGGCGTGCGGGGTGGCGCCGAACATGTCGCGAAAACCCGCCGTGAGTTCGTTCCGATTTAGGCCCACTCGCGAGGCCAATTGGGCGATGGTGGGCGGATTGTTCAGTTCCCGCCTGTAGATGGCCGCCGCGGTTTCAATCGCCAGCGTTTTGTTCTGGTTTCTGACGCGGAACGATCTACGGATCGTCAGCAAATTAATATGAGAGATGACGTCACAGATGATCTCGGTCGCCTTGGCCCTGATGTAAATTCCCTTCAATGGCTCATTGTATTTGCACGCGATTATCTGATCGACATTCGAGATAATTCCTGAGGACGGCAGCAATGAAAGCGCCTCGGGCATGCCCACCCTGCTATTGAATATTCGCCGGTAGACCTCGGGAACGTGTTCCATATTCAGCCCGAAATGATCCAGGACGTATGCACGGCTGCAGACGATCACCACCCCGCGCAGATTGGTTCCGGCTTCGATGTCGGCGATGGAAAATGGGAAATTGGAAATCTCGACCCGGCTCGAATCGACCAGGTCGATGCGATCGCCCCACTTGCGGCTGTAGGCTCCCTTGATGGTGACGTGAATGCAAACCAGGTCCGACCGCGCGATCCTGAAGCTGTATGGCCGGCCCACGGTGAAATCCAGAACATGCAGAAAGACGTCGTCGTCAATCCGTCGGTAGCCGTGTTCCTTGTTGATGAAGAAATCGGAAGTCGGACCGAACGCGTCGCGGCTGTGCAGGAAATCCGTGTTTCGAAGCTCATTCTGAACGTCGCGTAGGTCAATCTCGAGTCGCTTATGAATGATATCCTCCCTTTGAGCACGCACCGGCCGCGCAGGGCCGTCGCCACGAACCGAGCTGCCACTTCGCGACCGCTACTATCACATTTCGTCACACGATATAGCGATCTTTCACACCCGCATTCCATCGCCGCCGGATATCGCCTAATGCGTCTCCATCGGTTGTTCGGCTGTTTCACTCTCCTACTGGTTGTCTTTGAGTAAAATTGGAGGGTTGGCAAGGCGAGCAAGGTTCCGGTGGCTAGATGAACCTCCGGTGGGAGCAAAGGAAGGGGCACTCCTTTGCTCCCCCGGAAGGTCAGGATCCTCGTTGGACTGTTAGTTCCAACGAGGATCTCCAGCCCCGCTCTCTCATTGCGGCCCTGGTTGATCGTTACGATCTGGACACGCCGGCCGTCGTTATGGATACACCCAACATTATCGACGCCAGGCTTTCTTGTGCGGTCGATTTAGATACAAGTGAATTTTCCGCCCGAGAACAATTCGAAGTATTTCGTGACGCGCATCGCGATGTAATCGAAGTAGAGCTCGTCAGAAGTTTGGATGCCTCGTTTCCCGCGCGTCAGATGGCTTGGGATCTTGGCAGGCTGGTCTTCACCTGTACCGAACTTCCCGGTAGCGGCTACGCCCATCGCTGGCATCATTTGAGGAAAGCCACCTTCGACCACTGGTACGTGACTATGGCGTTCGGCCGTTCGGACAATGGTCATGGTCGAACGAGAATCAGGTCACCAAGCGTCCATTGTCTAGCCACGCCGTTCAGAAGCGAAACCGAGGATGGCGGTCTGCTTGGGCTTTTCATGCCGCGCGACTTGTTGCCCTCGTTGTCGGCGCTGGACCCGATGCCGGACGTGCAGTTGAGCGGCGGTTGTGGACATCTCCTGGGAGACTATCTGCTCCTATTGAGCCGTTCCCTACCCGAACTCACAATTGCGCAGGTTCCGCATGTGGTAGAGGCGACGCGCTGTCTCATCGCCGCGTGCTTCGTCCCATCGCGAGACCGGTTTGCCGAGGCGCAAAGGCCGGTCGATACCATTATGATGGAGCGGGCCCGCAGACTGATCCATCGCAGGCTGACCGATCCGGCCCTGACGCCGGACGTGCTGTGCAGTGAACTCGGCGTGTCGCGCTCCCGTCTTTACCGGCTTTTTCAGCCCCTCGGCGGCATTTCGGCCTATATCCGCCGCCAGCGCCTGATGAAGACGCGCGACGCCCTGTCCAACAACTCGGACAGACGGTCCATATCCCAGATTGCCGAGGAATGGGGATTCATGGACCCTTCGCCATACAGCCGGATGTTCAGGCACGAATTCGGCATGTCACCTACCGACGCCCGTGCCGAGGGCTGGCGCGGCGGCGGCTACCTTGCCGGGCAGCAGAGGCGGCGTTTCGTCGATCAAGAGCGCAATCTTGCTCGTTTGCTGCAGGCCCTTTCCGTTTGAAAGGACTGACGGGTCCCGGCAGCAAACGGCAAAGCTCGCCCCAGCCGGACGTCAATTCAGGGCGGGCGAAGCTCCGCGATGCAGTGCGAAGGGATCGCTGCCTGTGAATTCCTCGGCGGTTTGCATTCAAGTCATGCTCAGATAAGGCGATTGTCCTCGGCCGTCTGCCGCGCACGGCGGCGCGTGCCGTCCGTGTCCGACTTCTTGTGCCTTTCGGCCGCTGCCTTGCGGATTTGCTCGAAGCGGTTTTCCTCGGCCGGCTTGGGCAAGGGCTTCGGGTCGGGCATTTTCACATTAGGGGTCATTGATCGTACTCCTTGCTCGCACGGATCGGGGCGCGCGCCGGCAGGAACCGGAGCGCACTGTCCGTTGGGCGGCGGCTCAGGCGGCAAGCCCGGCGACGCAAGCTTCCGCGCCGCGCCGGTCGGGCGAGGTCTGTCCCGGCATGGTGGCCCAGCCGCCGGCCTCGACGAACTCGCGCTTCTTGTAATTGTCGGCCAATGCCTGCAGGGCGACAAGTTGCGCCGCCTTGTCCGGGGCGGCGTTGAACCTGTCGATGCAGATGACCGAGACCAGTTCGCTGCGGGCCACGTCGCCGGCAACCTTTGCCTGGGCTTGCGACGTGCCGCCCGTCACCCAGCCGCCCCAGCTAAAGCCGATGATCATCGTGGCGATCGCCGTGGCGGCGCAGGCCCATACGATGATCGACTTGGACGGCTGGTAGTTGCCCCAACGCTGCACGATCGATGTTTTGCTATTGCTTTGTATAGCCATGGAACTGTTCCTTGCCGTTGTTCAATTTCGGTTCCTGATCAATCCTGTTCGCCGGGAGCTCAGTATCCCATTCCGCCCATTCCGCCCATGCCGCCGGCTCCGCCCGTGGCGGGAGCGTCTTTCTGAGGTGCGTCCGCGATCATCGCCTCGGCGGTAATCAGCAGCGCGGCGATCGAGCCGGCGTCCTGCAGAGCGGTTCGCACGACCTTGGCCGGATCGACGATGCCCGCCTCGATCATGTCGACATATTTTCGGTCTGGGCATCGAAGCCCTGATTGTGATCCTTGCCGTCGATGAGCTTTCCCACGACGATCGAGCCTTCAACGCCGGCATTCTCGGCGATCTGCCGGATCGGAGCCTCCAGTGCCCTGAGCACGATCGAGATGCCGGCGGTCACGTCGGCATTGGTTCCCGTCAGCGAGGTCAGGACAGCCTTGGCGCGCAGCAGCGCCACGCCGCCGCCGGGCACGATGCCTTCCTCGACGGCCGCGCGGGTGGCGTTGAGCGCGTCGTCGATGCGGTCCTTCTTTTCCTTGACCTCGGTCTCGGTCGCTCCGCCGACGCGAATGACCGCGACGCCGCCGGCGAGCTTCGCCAGCCGCTCCTGCAGCTTCTCCTTGTCGTAGTCCGAAGTCGTATCCTCGACCTGCGCCTTGATCTGCGCGATGCGCGCAGCGATCGCGGCTTTGTCGCCCGAGCCGTCGATGATCGTCGTCGTATCCTTTTCGATCACCACCCGCTTGGCGCGTCCGAGCATATCGAGCGTGACGTTCTCCAGCTTGATGCCGAGGTCTTCCGAGATCAATTGGCCGGCGCTCAGCACCGCTATGTCTTCCAGCATGGCCTTGCGGCGATCGCCGAAGCCCGGAGCCTTGACGGCGGCGACCTTGAGACCGCCGCGCAACTTGTTGACGACCAGCGTCGCCAGCGCTTCGCCTTCGACATCCTCGCGAGATGATCAGCAGCGGCTTGCCGCTCTGCACCACCGCCTCGAGGATCGGCAGCATCGCCTGGAGATTGCCGAGCTTCTTCTCGTGGAGGAGGATGTAGGGGTCCTCCAGCTCGGCGCGCATCTTCTCCGCATTGGTGACGAAGTAGGGCGACAGATAACCGCGGTCGAATTGCATGCCCTCGACAACGTCGAGTTCAGTCTCCGCGGTCTTGGCTTCCTCGACGGTGATGACGCCCTCGTTGCCGACCTTGTCCATCGCCCTGGCGATCATCTCGCCTACGGATGCGTCGCCATTGGCGGCAATCGTGCCGACCTGTGCGATCTCGCTCGGACGAGTTGACCTTCTTCGCGCGCGCCATGAATGTCCTTGACGACGGCAGCCACGCCAAGGTCGATGCCGCGCTTGAGATCCATTGGGTTCATGCCGGCGGCGACCAGCTTGGCGCCCTCGCGCAGGATGGAGGCCGCGAGCACGGTCGCGGTCGTCGTGCCGTCGCCGGCGAGGTCGTTTGTCTTCGAAGCCACTTCGCGCACCATCTGCGCGCCCATGTTCTCGAACTTGTCGGCGAGCTCGATCTCCTTGGCGACGGTGACGCCGTCCTTGGTGATGCGCGGCGCGCCATAGGCCTTGTCGATGACGACGTTGCGGCCCTTGGGGCCGAGCGTCACCTTGACGGCGTTGTTGAGCAGTTCGACACCGCGCAGCATCCGGTCCCGGGCGTCGGTGGAGAATTTGATTTCCTTGGCAGACATGATGGTGGTCCAGTTCGGTCTTGAGGTTGCGGGATCGCAGAGCGACCGGTCAGGCGGCTTTTTTGGTGGCGGCTTCGGTCTTCTCGACGATGCCCAGAATGTCGGCTTCCTTCATGATCAGAAGGTCCTCGCCGTCGATCTTGACCTCGGTCCCCGACCATTTGCCGAACAGGATGAAGTCACCAGCCTTGACGTCGAGCGGGACCAGCTTGCCGCTCTCGTCACGAGAGCCTGGGCCGACGGCGATCACTTCGCCTTCCTGCGGTTTTTCCTTGGCGGTGTCGGGAATGATGATCCCGCCCTTGGATTTCATATCGCCTTCCGCGCGTCGGATGACGACGCGGTCGTGGAGTGGCCGGAATTTCATTGGATTCTTTCTGCGGTCGGCGCATATGGCGACCGCATCGTCTATGTAGCGCCTTTGGCACTCGAATGATAGGAGTGCCAAAACTAATTCTAAGCAGGTTCCGGAAAAGTGTCACGGCTTTCCGACAGGAACCTGCGACAAAACAAGAGACTAAGCAGGCGAAGCGTGAGCGAAGCCACGCAAGTCTGCTTAGGACATTTGCAAAACATCAGAAAGTTAGAATTTACGCAATTTTACCGAATTGCACGCAGCCGCGGGCGAAAATTTCTCGATGTGGATGCCTTTGATGCAGCGATGGAGACTTTCTTACGTTCCGCGTGAAAATAAAAACCGGGGACTGCACCTTGTTTGAAACTCAAATGAAGTGCATATACGAAGCTAGTTGATTTGGCCGATTTGGCTTGCGCGGTGTCAGAGACTACGGCCCGCCATAATCCACCGAATTTTCGATAGTGAATACGCTGCGCCGATCCGGCGCGGGAATTCGCTTCGTTTGAACTTTGGAATGAACGCCGGCGCTGACCACGGATGTACTGGCAGTGTCGGTGTCGTTCCTGTTCGAACAAGAACATGCGGAAGGCGTCGGCGCGACCTTCCGTGGAGTACCGCATTCGTGGCCATCCGCACCACACAAAAGGTCGTTTGCTTCAAGTCAGCGTTTTCGCTGCCGGGCTTCGATGCCCCGCAACCGCCCGGAGAATATTTCGTCGACCACGACGAGGAGCCCATCGAGGGGGTTTCCCGGATCGGATGGCGGCGCGTGGCTACCTTCATCTACTTGCCGGCGATCTCCGCGGGGTGGTCCAGGCAGCAAATGGTGCCGATCGATCCGGCTTTCCTCGACGCCGCACTGGAACAGGATCAGCTACAATCATGACCGCTACAACCTTGATGCAACGCAACGCCCGCCCGATCCGGCGCGAAGCCGCAACTCATCTTTTTGCCGTGGGCCAGGCCGTCCGCCTGCGCGGCAATTTCGGCACGTTCCCGAAGACCGCGGAGATATTCCGCATCACCGGCAGGCTGCCGCCGAGGGGAAATTCCCTGCAATACCGCATTCGCAGCGATGACGAGCGTCATGAGCGGGTGACGACCCAGGACAGTCTCGAACCGGTCGACCTGTCGCAGCCCGGTGACGGCGCAACGCTAATGGAAAGGACGTTCGGCCATGGCCAAGGGACAGAAACGCAGCAGCCGCGAGATCAGAAAGCCGAAGCAGGAAAAGGCTCCGCCCAAGCCTGAAACCACGTTCGCCAGCCAGATCAAGCTCGCCGCCGCCACCAACGCACCGCGCGGCAAGGGCAAGGGCTGACAACGGGTGCTTCAACGGCGCGGGCACGGATAGCGATGAAGATTGTGATCGAATTCTACCGCATCCGGGACGCGGACGACGCGCATGCAATTGTCGGCCGCGAGACCGCGGAGGCGGCCGATCTCGACGACGCGATCCAAGTGGCGCGGCTCCTGGCGCGAACCCTGAACATGCCGCAGCGGCCGGACGCCATGGCGATCAACGACGCGAACGGCGCGATGCTCTATCGCGGGGTTGTCAGCGCGGAAGCGACGAACGAACCAAGGATGGCATTATGAATGCGCATAGCAGCGAAACCGAGCGGAGGCGCTATGCCGCGCCGATCGGTGTCTGGGAAAACGACTGCGGCGCGCAGGGACGCCACTCCATGGATCATCGCCGCCGCATCGAGGCCGATCGCTCCTGGACCGTTTATCACGTGTTCACCGGCGTTCCGGCGTGCAACGACGGTCAGGCGATGATCGGCCTCGGCCGGTCGGACGCGACCCAGGGCATGTTGTCCCTCAACCGTCGCGATGCCGCTCGCCTGACCGAATGCCTGTCGGCACCGGTGGCGACCGCGTCGTGCGAGACAGCGGTGAGCCTGTCATGACGTTGGCCTTTCCCAACCCGAGCCGCAGTTTCGACGAAGTGCGAAACGCCGTCCGTTTCATCGGCCATGACGGCATGTTCGAGGTACGGTTCTTTGTCGAGGCCGGCGCATCTGGCGAAATCGGACACCGAGTTGCGCAGGACAGGCGCATCGGAATCGAAATGCCTGGCGGCTTTCGACGCCTTGCGCACGTCCATTCACAGATGTCGCACGCGAAGCCTATTCCCATGGCCGTCGCAATTCCTATACGCTGACCGCCGCAGATTTCCGGTAGGCGGGGCTATCCAGATGCTGATCCGCTACGGGTATGAGATTACGCTGACCTGCTCAGCAACCGACCGCCCTGGTGTGCCTGCTGTCGGTCCACGAGGATCGCGCGGCCGATATCCGGGTTCCGGAAACGTTGTTCACCACTCCCGATGTTCCGACATCGACCTATCGCGATCTCTTCGGCAACCGATGCCGTCGGCTTGTCGCGCCGGCTGGCGACCTGACGATGTGGGGCGACGCCACGATCGAGGACGACGGCAAGCCGGACAGGATTGTGCCCGAGCGCCCGGGAACTCCCGGTGCCGGAACTGCCGGACGATTGCCTCGTCTACCTCATGGGCAGCCGCTATTGCGAAACCGACCGTCTCAGCCAGATCGCATGGGACATATTCGGCGCCGCCGCCCGGCTGGGGCCGCGTGCAGGCGATCTGCGACTTCGTCCACAACCACATCCGCTTCGACTACATGCAGGCCCGGTCGACGCGGACGGCCTTCGAGACGTTCCACGAACGCGTCGGCGTCTGTCGCGACTTCGCGCATCTCGCGCTCACATTCTGCCGCTGCCTCAACATTCCCGCCCGCTACGTCAACGGCCATCTCGGCGACATCGGTGTTCCGGTGGTCGACCCGATGGACTTCAGCGCCTGGATCGAGGTGTTCCTCGACGGTGAATGGCATACATTCGATCCGCGCAACAACGTCCCGCGGATCGGCAGGATTGTCGTGGCGCGCGGCCGCGACGCGACCGACATCCCGCTCATCAATTCCTTCGGCCCGCACATCCTGAAAGGGTTTCGCGTCTGGACCTACGACGTGCCGGCCCTGCCGATAGACACCAGGCCGATTGCGCTTCCGTAGGACCGTGACTGCAAGCCATGGCCCGAACGCGGCATGGCTTGCCGGACCAAATCAGCCGTCCGGCGAGCGAAACCTCAAGGCCGCGTCGATCGCCGACAATATGCAGAGCCCGTCCGACAGAACTGTCATCGTCCACGATTGCCATCAGATGACAGCCGCCGTGCATGTCCGACATCTACACCGCGATTGTCTTCCCCGTAATTGGCCTTGAGGCCAACGTCGGCGGCGTCAATGGCGAAATCGTTGGACAAATCGCGAAAGCTCCGCCACGCCGCGCACGCCCATCTTATCCATCATCCTCGCCCGGTGAACCTTGACGGTCTTCCCGACAGTCCCCAACTCGCCGGCGCGACGTTGAATGAAGCCGGCTGAGAAATGGTCGCGTTCATGTGAGAGGGAGAGGGCGCCGGATGGACGTGCCGTCACATAATGCGAGCATAGCGCGGTTCCCGCCGTTCAACACCGCGACGATCACCACCGTTCATAGTACCGCACCCAGCGGCAGCGCCGCCGCCGACGTCCCCAACGATCGCGATAGACCCGGCACACGCGACGACGCCGTCGGCGATAGGCACGGCGGCCACGGCGCCTGTAATATCGGCGCTGCACGCGATCCACAGGCGTACCATCCGGCGCACGCGGCCCATCCTCGGTTGACGCCGGGCCAAGGTCGGTCGCGGGCTCATCGGGAAGGCCAGCCGCAGGCATTGCCTTTGCTGGCAGCGTAGTTTCATGGATCATGCCGGAGGCGAATGCTCCGAGCAGAACCGTCAAGAATGACCGCCTGTCCATGCACGCAAGTCTGACAGAAAATCGCGCCGCCGCCAAGCGTCAGGCGATGCCGCATTGCGAATGGGAGCGTCCGGCTTGCGAGAAGTATCGTTTCAGGTATCAAAATTTGTCGCGGACATAATGTCTTTTGCGCCTCTCCATCCGAAGCAAGAGGAGCATTGCCCATAAGTTTGCGGAAAAAGGGGCGGTCGCCCGCCCCTTTCCGTGTCGTCCGTAGAGAACCTTACTGGATCGCCTTGTCGGTGATAGCCGAAGTCCAGGCGCCGGTCGGCTCCTTGGTAATGATCTTCTGGTCGAGCAAGGCCTTGGCGGTGCGCTCGTAGGCGTCTGGGATCAGCTTGCCGTCGGCATTGTCGATCAGCTTTGCGATTTCGCCCATCATGCGCTTCTGATGGTTCTCGTCCTGGCCACCGGCCTCCACGACGATGCCGGCCGCTTCATCGGGATTCTCGGTCGCGTATTTCCAGCCCTTCATCGAGGCGCGGACGAACTTTACCATCTTGTCCTCGAAGGCCGGATCCTTGAGCTTGTCCTCCATGGCGTAAAGGCCGTCCTCGAGCAGGTCGTTGCCCATCGCGGAATAATTGAAGACGATGAGATCTTCCGGCTTGTAGCCGGCGTCGATGAGCTGCCAGTACTCATTGTAGGTCATGACCGAAATGCAGTCGGCCTGCTTCTGAATAAGCGGCTGCACGTCGAAGCTCTGCTTCAGCACGGTGACGCCGTCCGGCCCGCCCTCGGTCTTGAGCCCGATCTTGTTCATCCAGGCGTAGAACGGATACTCGTTGCCGAAGAACCAGACGCCGAGCGTCTTGCCCTTGAAATCGGCCTCGGTCTTGACCGGCCCGTCCTTCGGGCAGACCAGTTCCATGCCGGCCTTCTTGAACGGCTGGGCGATATTGACCAGCGGCACGCCTTTTTCACGCGCCGCCAGCGCCCCGCCCATCCAGTCGACGATCACATCGGCGCCACCGCCGGCGATCACCTGTTCAGGCGCGATGTCGGGCCCGCCCGGCTTGATCGTGACGTCGAGACCTTCCTCCTCGTAGAAACCCTTTTCCTTGGCGACATAATAGCCGGCGAATTGCGACTGCGTGACCCATTTGAGCTGGAGCGTCAAAGGGTCGGCCGCCATGGCTTGCGCGGCGGCGAGCGACATCGCGCCGACAAGCAACGAACCCAACGTTTTCTTCATGTTTCTTGCCCTCTGGAGATAGTCTATCCACCACGGACAGACGGATGCCAAAAAGTGACCGCTCTCTCGAAAAGAGCGACCACGCCATAAAAGACGGAACCCGCGAGCGCCGCAACCGCGATTTCGGCCCAGACCATATCGATATTCATGCGGCCGACTTCCGTCGATATGCGGAAGCCCATGCCGACGACGGGCGTGCCGAAGAATTCGGCGACGATGGCGCCGATCATTGCAAGCGTCGAATTGATCTTCAAGGCGTTGAAGATGAAGGGTGCTGCCGCCGGCAGCCGCAGTTTGAACAGCGTCTGCCAGTAAGAGGCTGCAAAGGTGCGCATCAGGTCGCGCTCCATGTATCCGCTCGCCGTCAGCCCTGCCACCGTGTTCACCAGCATGGGAAAGAAGGTCATGATGACGACCACCGCCGCCTTGGATTCCCAGCCGAAGCCGAACCACATCACCATGATCGGCGCCACGCCGATGATCGGCAGCGCCGACACCATGTTGCCGATCGGAAGCAGGCCGCGTCGCAGGAAGCCGAACCGGTCGGCCAGAATTGCGGTGGCAAAGCCCGCGCCGCATCCCAGCGCATAGCCGGCGAGCACGGCCTTGAAGATTGTTTGCCGGACATCGGCGGCCAGGATCGGCAGCGAATTGGCTATCCTTGCTCCGATCGCGCTCGGCGGCGGCAGCAGGATGAACGGAATGCCGGCGCCGCGCGTGATCGCCTCCCAGATGATCAGCAGCCAGATGCCGAAAATGGCTGGTATCGCCAGCCCGAGCAGCGTGCGCGCGGCGCGGTCCACCGGCGCCAGGGCCGAAAGAACCGTGACGCAGCGCCAGGCGAGCAGCCACGCCGCCGCGAGCAGCAGATAAAACGGCGTCAGCGCCATGCCTTCGAAGCCGGCAATGCCGGCAAGCAGGAGCCATGCGGCGAGATGGGCTCCAACGAACAGGATCGCCGCCTCGATCAAGCGCGGCAAACGGAGCAGCGAAGACAGCGCCGCGATCAGAAGAAGACCGCGGATCAGCGGCTTGGTCGTCGCATAGGGATAGTTGATCGTGGCCGTCGGGTCGGCGAGGGCTTGCGCCTCCGGCGCCGTCATCGCGGTCAGGCCGATCGCGGCGGCGACGAGAACGAGCGCCGCCGAGGCCTGCCAGTTGGGCCGGAAAACGCTCATGCCGGGCGCGCTCCCATCGAGCGCTCGACGATCCTGCCGGCAAGCCCGATCAGCGACACGAGCAGCACTGCTACGACGGAACCCGCGACGAGCGCCGACCAGATCTCGATCGTCTGGCTGTAATAGGCCCCGGAGAGCAGCTTCGAGCCAATGCCGGCCACCGCCCCGGTCGGCAGTTCGCCGACGATCGCGCCGACCAGGCTCGCCGCCACCGCCACCTTCATCGAGGCGAAGAGGAAGGGCACCGAGGCCGGAACGCGCAGCTTCCAGAAGATCTGGCCCGGACTGGCATTGTAGGTGTGCATCAGGTCGAGAAGCAGGATCTCGGGGGAGCGAAGGCCCTTGACCATGCCGACCGCGACCGGAAAAAACGACAGATATGTCGAGATCATCGCCTTCGGAATGAGGCCGGTGACGTTGATCGCCGCCAGCACGACGATAATCATCGGCGCAATGGCCAGGATGGGGATCGTCTGCGAAGCGATGATCCAAGGCATCAGGCTGCGGTCGAGGGCCCCGATGTGGACGATTCCCACGGCGATCAGGATGCCCAACATCGTGCCGAAGGCGAAGCCGACAAGCGTCGAAGACAAAGTTACCCATGAGTGGTAGACGAGGCTGCGGTTGCTGGTGACCTTCCTGAGAAAGGTATTCTCGAAGAAATTCACCGCCACCTGATGTGGTGCCGGCAGGGTCGGCTTCGGCTGAGACAAAGTCTGGCCGACAAAATCCAGCGTCGGCGGCGCCACGCCGCCGCGTCGGTTGAGGTCGCGCTGGAACGGCGCATTCATGAGCACCGCGCCCACATACCAGACCGCAACCATCACGGCGAGGATCGTGGTGACAGGCCAGAACTTGTCGCGAAGCCGGTCCATCTATCTGTCCCCGCAAGCGAGGCGAGAACCTTGCGGCAGGCGTCCTTCTCCCCGTCTACGGGGAGAAGATGCCGGCAGGCAGATGAGGGGCAGAGCCAGGCTTTCCGATGTGGATGCCGGCCCCTCATCCGGCCCTTCGGGCCACCTTCTCCCCGTGAACGGGGAGAAGCGACAACCCTCCTCGGCCTCAATCCTCATAGCTGTGCCCTGCCCTCAGGCCGTCGCGCACGCGCGCCGCGATTTCGAGGAATTCCGGCGTCTCGCGAATGTCGAGCGGCCGCTCTCTCGGCAGGGTCGACTCGATCACGTCCGTGACCCGGCCGGGACGCGGCGACATCACCACGATGCGGGTCGAGAGATAGACCGCCTCGGGAATCGAATGCGTCACGAAACAGATGGTCTTGGTGGTGCGCGCCCATAGTTCCAGCAGTTGCTGGTTGAGGTGGTCGCGGACGATCTCGTCGAGCGCGCCGAACGGCTCGTCCATCAAAAGCAGATCGGCATCGAAGGCGAGCGCGCGGGCAATCGAGGCGCGCTGCTGCATTCCGCCGGATAGCTGCCAGGGATATTTCTTCTCGAAACCGGTGAGGTTGACGAGGTCGAGCGTGCGCCCGACGCGTTCCGCCTGCTCGGCCTGGCCGAACCCCATGATCTCCAGGGGCAGCCCGACATTGCGCTCGATGGTGCGCCAGGGAAACAGCGCCGCCGCCTGGAAGACATAGCCATAAGCCCGCGCCTCGCGCGCTTGCCGCGGCGTCATGCCGTTGACCAGGATCGTACCCGAGGTCGGCTTTTCGAGATCGGCGATAACACGCAGGAAAGTCGTCTTGCCGCAGCCCGAGGGGCCGATAAACGAGACGAACTCACCCTTGCCGATGTCGAGGTCGACATTGGACAGCGCGTTGACGGGACCGTCATTGGTTTGGAAGGTTAGCGACAGGCCGCTTGCGGAAACGACGGGGGCCATGCTTCTCATCTTGCTGGGTCGACTCGGGCCGGCTGGACTGAAAAAGAACCTGCCTGAAACTTGAACATTGGTCGCGCCGTATCCGCAAGCAGCGCAAGCCTCGTCCGAACGAAGGTACAAGGAAAAGAAGATGGATCAGTCATCGAAACCGACCTGCCGGCTGATACGGCCGGGAAGCACCTATGACGGGAAGCAGGGCCTTACCTATTTCGAGGGGATCGCTACCCAGACGGTCGGCTCGCAGGGCATATGTATGCATCTGCTTACCGTGCCGCCCGGCAAGCGCGCGAAGGCGCATTTGCATGAAAGCCACGAGACCGCGATCTATGTGCTGTCGGGCGAGGTCCACACCTGGTTCGGCGATCAGCTTGAACAGCACGCCGTCACCAGGGCGGGCGATCTTTTCTACATTCCCGCCGGTGTGCCCCACCTTCCCGCCAATCTTTCCTCCGAACCGGCGACCGCGGTGATCGCCCGGACCGACCCCAACGAACAGGAAAGCGTCGTCCTGCTGCCCCATCTCGACGCGCGCGTCCCGGCCTGACCAGTCAGGTCCGACCGCACTCACGTACTCGCCGGCATCAAGCCACGATCCCGGCCGTCTCGACGACCGCGTGAAACAGCACATCGGCTCCGGCCGCCGCCCATTCCCTGGAAATATCCTCGGCCTCGTTGTGCGACAGCCCGTCGACGCAAGGGCACATCACCATCGCCGTCGGCGCCACCCGGTTGATCCAACAGGCGTCGTGGCCGGCGCCGGATACGATATCGCGATGCGTATAGCCCAGCCGGTCGGCCGCATCGCGGATCGCCTTCACGCAGCCCTCGTCGAAGGTCACGGGGGCGAAGTATCCGACCTGCTCGATCTCATACCTGATGTCCAGCGCCTCGCAGATCAGCGCGATGCCGCCGCGAATGCGCGTGTCCATCGTTTCGAGGATATCTTCGTGCGGGGAGCGTATGTCGATGGTGAAGACGGTCCGGCCGGCGATGATGTTGCGCGAGTTCGGGTAGACCTCCATATGGCCGATCGCGCCGACCGCCTCCGGCTGATAGTCCATTGCAACCTCGTGGACGAGTTCGGTGACGCGCGCCATTCCGAGGCCGGCATTGCGCCGCTTCGGCATAGGCGTCGAGCCGGTGTGGCTCTCCCTGCCGGTAAGCGTCACCTGCAGCCATTTCAGGCCCTGCCCATGGGTGACGACGCCGATGTCGATGCCTTCGTCCTCCAGAATCGGCCCCTGTTCGATGTGGAGTTCGAAGAAAGCCTTCATCTTGCGCGCGCCGACCGGCTCGCCGCCTTTCCAGCCTATACGCTCAAGCTCGTCGCCGAATTGCTTTCCCCTGGCGTCGACCCGATTGTACGCCCAGTCCTGCTCATGCACGCCGGCGAAGACGCCAGACGCCAGCATGGCCGGGGCATAGCGCGTGCCTTCCTCGTTGGTCCAGTTGGTGACGACGATCGGATGCTTTGTCTTGATGCCAAGGTCGTTGAGCGTGCGCACGACTTCCAGGCCGCCGAGCACGCCCAGCACGCCGTCGAATTTGCCGCCGGTCGGCTGCGTATCGAGATGGCTGCCGACATAGACCGGCAGCGCATCGGGGTCGGTGCCTTCGCGGCGGGCGAACATGGTGCCCATCTGGTCTACGCCCACCTCAAGACCGGCGGCCTCGCACCAGCGCTTGAACAGGTGCCGCCCCTCGCCGTCTTCGTCGGTCAGGGTCTGGCGATTATTGCCGCCCGCAATACCCGGGCCGATCTTCGCCATCTCCATGAGCGAATCCCACAAACGGTCCGGATTGATACGTAGATTCTCGCCCGGCGCTGCCATGGCACCCACCCCTAGACCTTGAGTTCCACCTCGATGAAGGCCATCGCCTCGGCACCACCGTTGATGACGTTGTGCTCGACACCCTCGTCGCGACGGTAGGCGACGCCGGCCGCGATGTCGACCCGCCGGCTGCCGCCGCCGGGCTCATCGAGCAGCATCGTGCACGGCGTCAGCGTAGTGATGACATAGTCCATGCCATGGCGATGCCAGCCGGTTTCCGCGCCCGGCTCGAAATCCCAGCGGGTCACGCGCACTTTGGCATCGTCGACCATGAGCGTCGGCACTGCCTGCGGGCGAGCCATGGCATCACGGCCTGTTGAGATTCAGGCGATGGCGGCCTGCAAATGGCGCTTTTCTGCGCTTCCGGTGCTCAAGTACCAGCATGTACATTCCGCTCCGGTTCTCGAAAACCACCATTTTCGGCTCGCCCTAGCCTGAATCTCGACAGGCCTTAGTCCACCATCCGCAGCACTTCGCGAATATGGTCGATCAATTCGTTGATCTGGCCCTTCGTGATGATCAGCGGCGGCGACAGCGCGATAATATCCCCGGTCGTGCGGATCAGCGCGCCGCGTTCGTAGGCCTTGAGGAAGGCGGAGAAGGCGCGCTTGCTCGGCTGGCCGGAGATCGGCGCGAGTTCGATGGCGCCGATCAGGCCGATATTGCGGATGTCGATGACGTGCGGCTCACCCTTGAGCGAGTGCAGCGCGTCCTCCCAATAGGGAGCGAGTTCGGCGCCTCGCGTCAGCAGGCCCTCGTCCTTGTAGGTTTCGAGCGTTCCGAGCCCGGCCGCGCAGGCGATGGGATTGCCGGAATAGGTGTAGCCGTGGAAGAACTCGACCAGGTGCTCCGGCCCGGTCATGAAGATGTCGTGGATCGCCTTGGTAACGAACACCGCGCCCATGGGGACGACGCCGTTGGTGACGCCCTTGGCCGTGGTGATGATGTCCGGCTGTACGCCGAAGTAGTCGGCGGCAAACGGCGTGCCCAGGCGGCCGAAACCCGTAATGACCTCGTCGAAGATCAGCAGGATGCCGTGCCTGGTGCAGATCTCGCGCAGTTTTTGCAGGTAGCCCTTCGGCGGGATCAGGACGCCGGTCGAGCCGGCCACCGGCTCGACAATGACGGCGGCGATCGTCGAGGCATCATGCAGGGCCACGATGCGCTCCAGCTCGTTGGCAAGCTCGGCCCCGTGCTCCGGTTCGCCGCGTGAAAAGGCGTTCTTCTCGGGCAAGTGCGTGTGCGGCAGATGGTCGACGCCACCAAGCAGCGTGCCGAACATTTTGCGGTTGTTGACGATGCCGCCCACCGAAATGCCGCCGAAATTCACGCCGTGATAGCCGCGTTCGCGGCCGATCAGGCGCGTGCGGGCGCCGTCGCCCTTGGCGCGGTGATAGGCGATTGCCATCTTCAGCGCGGTTTCGACCGATTCGGACCCGGAATTCGTGTAGAAAACATGCTCCATGCCCGCCGGCGCGATGTCGATCAGCCGGTTGGACAGTTCGAAAACCGCCGGATGGCCCATCTGGAAGGCGGGCGCATAGTCGAGCGTCGCCGCCTGGTTCTGGATCGCCTCGACAATCTTGGGACGGCAGTGGCCGGCATTGACGCACCACAGGCCGGCCGTGCCGTCAAGGATCTTGCGGCCGTCGCTCGCCGTGTAATGCATATCCTGCGCGGCAACCAGCATACGCGGCGCCTGCTTGAACTGGCGGTTGGCGGTGAACGGCATCCAGAATGCGGAAAGATCGTTCGGGGCGACTCTTAATCTGTCGGACATGACCAAGCCTCTGCTTCGAGAATCCCTGTTCAGCTAACGGCCAACGCTTGGTCTTCGCGATGTTTGGTGCTACGCAATTTTTGACCTGTTGGACAAACGTTAGCACCGCCAGGAGGGCGGTCAAGCGACTAGTACTGGAAATGCCGCGCCAAAATCGCGCGCCACGGAAGGGCAGAAGCTGGTCCAGAGATTTGGGCCAGATGGGTGATTTTCTCAATCGAAATAAGGTCTGTTGAGATTTAGGCCAAGGCGAGCCGAAAAAATGGCGGCTTCGAGAACGCGAACGGAGCACCGCAAGCGCGCAAAAAACGCCATTTGCAGGCCGCCACCGCGTGAATGTCTGCAGACCGCGGGCAAGTTCAAGGCAAGCCCGATGATCTGTTTCGAGGGATTGCCGGCCCGACCCGGTATCGACATTCGATAAGGAGTCGCGATGGACAGCGCCACCCGCCGGCCCCGCACGCGTATCCAGCAGGAGAAGCGCGAGCTGATCCTGGAGGCGGCGCTGGAAGTTTTCTCCGCCAACGGTTTCCGGGGTTCGACGGTCGACCAGATCGCGGAGGCGGCGGGCATGTCGAAGCCGAACCTGCTCTATTATTTCCGCAACAAGGAAGACATCCACACTACCCTGATGCGGCGCCTGCTCGACACCTGGCTGGCGCCGCTGCGCGAACTGGACGATATCGGCGACCCGATGACGGAACTGCGCAGCTACATCCGCCGCAAGCTGGAGATGGCGCGCGACTTCCCGCGCGAAAGCCGGCTTTTCGCCAACGAGGTATTGCAGGGCGCGCCGCGTATCATGCCTATGCTCGAAGGCGAGTTGAAGACGCTTGTCGACGAGAAGGCCGAGGTAATCAGGGGCTGGATGCGCTCGGGAAGGATCGTCCGCACCGACCCTTACCATCTCATCTTTTCGATCTGGGCGACCACGCAGCACTATGCCGATTTCGACGTCCAGGTGCGCGCCGTGCTCGGGCCCGACCGCGGCGGCGAAGGACGTTTCGACGACGCGGCGCGGTTCCTGGAGCAGTTGTTCCTTGAGGGCCTGCGGCCCTGACCTCAAGGCGGCAAACCTCCTTCCAAAGTCGGTCACGCATCAGGAGCGTTGGCGATTGCACCCGCGCCGCGAAGCGCGCATCTTCGCGCCGTCGGACGACAAGGGAGGAATTCATGGCCAAGCTGCTGGCGCTTTACAGGACCCCGAAAGACAGGGCGGCCTTCGACAGCTACTACCACGCCACGCACATAGCTATCGCCAAGAAAGTCCCGGGCCTGCGGAAATATGATATCAGCCAGGGAATAGTTGCGACGCCGGCCGGCCCGTCCGACTACCATCTCGTGGCGACGCTTCAATTTGATTCGGTCGCGGACATCCAGAGCGCCCTTGCCTCGGCGCAAGGACAGGCGACAGCCGCCGATCTCGGCAATTTCGCCGACGGAGGGGTCGACCTGCTGATCTTTGATACAGCGGAGGTTTGATCCTCTCGGCATCGAACAGCAGTGTGAGTGCGACAGTCGCCCCCTCACCCGGCCCGGTGGCCCGAGTTCGGAACTTTGGCAAACCGGCCCGGCCTCCATTGGCGTTTGAAAAGCGTGGATTCTTGTCAACAGTGCTTCGCGCCGGTCGTCTCGCTGTCAGGAGTCGTTTCGTCCGCCATTGCGCGATCCGGCGCCTGCGTTGCATGCTTTCATTTCAGGGAGCACGCGCGAAACAATGATCCTCATCGGCCAGTATGATTCTTCCTTTGTCCGCCGCGTCGGCATTGCTTTGACGCTCTATGGCTTGCCGTTCGAGCACAGGCCCTGGTCGACCTTTGGCGACGCCGACAGGATCAGGCCGTTCAACCCGCTCACCCGGGTGCCGACCCTGGTGCTGGACGACGGCGACGTGCTGATCGACAGCCATATCATCATCGACTATCTCGACAGCCTCGTGCCAGCCGAACGCCGCATGTTCCCGACAGCCGAGCCGCAGCGGCGCCGGGCGCTGAAGGTGGCGGCACTTGCTACCGGCTTCACCGACAAGGGGGTGAGCCTGTTCTACGAATTGCGGCTGCATGGACAGGTGTCCGAATTGTGGGTTGAGCGCTGCCGCACGCAGATAGCGGCCGCGCTCACAGTACTGGAAGACGATCGCGCCGGCCGCGCCTCGGCCTATTGGTTCGGTGAGGAGATCGGCCACGCCGACATTGCCGTGGCCGCCGCACTGCGCCATGTCAGCGAGTCGCTGCCGGACCTGATCGCGTTCGAAAACTACCCGGCGCTCGCCGCGCATGCGGCAAAGCTCGAGGCGCTGCCGGTATTCCAGGAAATCCAGCAGCCCTTCATCGCCCCGGCCTGAAGGACAGCTACTCGCCGGTATATTCGCGGATTTCCTCGGCCGTGTGGTTGACGCCGGTCGACATGGCGAGGATGCGCGATATGTGCATGCGCGGCAGGCCGGTCTCGTCCACCCACAGGTTTATCCGGTCCTGGATTTTTCGCAGGTCTTTCTTCGAGGTCGGGGCGTCGGCAATATCCAGCCCGGCGTCGCGCAGGGCGGCCGCCATGTCCTTTGAGACGATGAAGGAATCCCAGCCGATCCAACGCAGGAAATACTGCCCGGTATTGCCGCCGAGCCGGCTGCCATTCTTGCCGAGCCAATCCATCAGGCCGACCTGATCGTTCGCCGGCCATGCGGCGAGGAACTTTCCGAAGCCGCCATGCTCGCGCGACACCCGGTCGACGAAAACCGCATTGTCGCGCACGGATCTGATCTTCTGCGGATTGCGCACGATACGGCTGTCGGAGGCGAGTTCGTGCCAGAAATCGTCCGGCTGGAACAAGAGCCGCTTCGGCTCGAAGCCGAGAAAGGCTTCCTCGAAGCCCGGCCATTTCTGTTCGATCACCCGCCAAACGAAGCCCGCGGCGAAAACGCGCTCGGCAATGGTCGACAACAGCCGGTCGTCCGCGATCTTGGCGACAGTCGCGGTTGTCGGGGGCGGCGCCAAGCAAGGAGGAAAGCACGGACTCGCCACCTTTGCGCTCGGCGGCTCTGGCGCGAATTGCGGCGAAATTCATCATTGTCTGCTATTCCTCAAAACGATCCGCTTTCCAGCGCCGACTGATCGCCCTGGAATTAGAACGAGCCGGAGCGTGCCATGCAAAAAACCCTCGCCGACCTCGCCACGCGATGGCTGACGCGCAAGCCCGAACACCTGACCGATACCGAGAACAAGGTGCTCCAGAGCGCCATCGACCGCAGCACGATATCGCGCGACATAAACGACGTCCATTCGAGCCGCATGTCGCGCGGCGACCATATTGCCGACCTCATCGCGCAAGTCGGAGGCTCGTGGGGCTTCATCATCTCGTTCCTCGCCTTCCTTGCGGTGTGGGCAATCGCCAACACGCTGGTGCTTTCGGCGAAGGCGTTTGATCCCTACCCCTTCATCTTTCTCAACCTTGTGCTTTCGATGATCGCCGCGCTCCAGGCGCCGATCATCATGATGTCGCAGAACAGGCTGACCGAGCGCGACCGGATCGACGCGGCCCACGACTACGCCGTGAACCTCAAGGCCGAGATCGAAATCATGGCGCTGCATGAAAAGTTCGACGACATCCGCCACCAGGACATATTGAAATTGCGCGACGAGATCGGCGAACTGCGCGCCGCGCTGGCGCGCATAGAGGGCCGGCTGATGGAAGCCGGTCAGCCGGGATGACCGAGACCATCCACGCACTGATCGAACAATACGGCCTGGTGGCGGTATTTGCCGGCTGTCTCTTCGAGGGTGAGACGGCCGCGATCCTCGCCGGCTTCTTCGCCCATCAGGCGGTGTTCGTACCGTGGCAGGCCTTCGCAACGGTCTTCCTGGGCGCGTTGATCGGCGATGTTCTGGCTTTCCTGGCGGGCCGGCATTTCGCCGAGCATGCCGCTCGTGCAATGGCTTCGGGAAAAGCCGGGTTTCAACCGCGCCTATGCGCTGCTGCGGTCGCACCCCGATCTGTTCGTGCTCGCCAACCGCTTTATCTATGGCATGCGCGCCGTCGGCGGCGTCGTCGCCGGGCTGTCCGGCATCCCGATCTGGCGCTTCCTCCTTTTGAACACGCTTTCGGCTGCGGTCTGGACAGCGCTGTTTACAGGACTTGGATACGTCTTCGGCTTGGGGGCCGAGACGATACTGGGCGAAACGCTGCAGAAGCATCATCGCGTCCTGCTCGCTGCGGGAATTGGCCTCGCCTTGCTGCTGCTGGGACATTGGGCGGCGCGCCGGCTCATCCGCGCCGGACGCGCGAGCCGGAACCCCGTCCGGACGGGCCCTTGATCAGGCCGGCGGAGTTGTCGCGACCCGCTCCGCGAGCGCAAAACTCCAAACTCCGACAACGAGGATGATGGCGATCAGCACCGCGAGCGATCCGCAATCCTTGGCAAGCTGGATCTCGACGTTGAACTCGCGCGAGAAGGCGTCGCAGGCGGCCTCTATGCCGGTATTCAGCACCTCGACCATGATCAGCACCAGGATGACGCCGATGAGCAGCGCATAGCCGGCCCAGCTTGTCGCCACGAACCAGGCGGCGGGGATGGCGAGCGCCAGCAGGAGAAGTTCCTGCTGGAATGCCTTTTCGCTCAAGCTCAGGCGCCGAAGCGCCCGCATCGAGTTCCAGAAGGCGCTGACAATGCGTTCCATAGGCGAAAGGCATCCTTGCTGTTTGCGGCAGGCAGACCCTTTAGCGAAAAGCAGCGCCTACTGGAACAGGTAGGAATCGTTGGCGAAGAAGCCGAAATTGACCGAATCATGAATTCGCCGCCCATGCGCGCCCTCCCCGGCCGCGCCATGGGCGAAGAAGATCGGCATAAGATGCTCGTCGGTCGGGTGGTTCTCCGCCGCATAGGGTGCGCGCTTCTTCCAGTCGAGGAGTGCTTCGGTGTCACCCGCCGACAGCGTCTCGTCGAACCAGTCGGTGAAGGCCTTTACCTTGGCCGGCAGGCCAGGATCGGGCTCTTCGCCCTGGCGCACGACCGAAAAGAAGGCGCGCAGATTATGCGTGATGTGTCCCGAGCCGATCAGCAGCACGCCGTCATGGCGAAGCTGGGCAAGCGCCCGGCCGACGGCATGATGCCACGCCGCATCGCGGTTGGGGTCGATCGAGACCTGCACAATTGGTATGTCGGCGCCGGGATAGGCGAGCTTCAGCGGCGTCCACGTGCCATGGTCGTAGCCGCGCCTTTCCGCGCGCTTCGGTGCAAGGCCGGCTTCGGCAAGCAGGCCCAGGACACGCTCCGCCAGCGCGGGATCGCCGGGCGCCGGATATACCATTTCGTAAAGCTCCGGCGCGAAACCTCGAAAATCATAGATCATTTCCGGGGCGGGATCGGTCACCACCGCCACGCCATCCGTCTCGAAATGAGCCGAGGAGATGACGATGGCGCGCGGTCGCGGCAGGATGGCCGACAGCCCTTCCAGATAGTGGCGCGCCGGCGTGTCGCTAATGATGATGTTGGGCCCGCCATGTGAGATGAAAAGCGTTGGTATCGAGGTCATGCGCGTACTCCCTAAGCTACCATACGCCCTCGATAGGGTTTCGTGCAGGCTATCGCAGCTAGACGCAGCGTTCACCAAATGAAGACGGCGCCAAGATTGCCGTTCAATCAACGGCGACGCTGATCGAGGGTGTCGATCGATCGAATTGAGGCAGACCGTCGTCAATTCCGTAGTAGTCGCCCTTGTCGGCAACGAATATGTGGCAGGCGCCGGACAGGCCCGTCGGATGGTCGAACAGTCCGGCCATCACCGAAGTATGGGCAGCGCCTTGCAGCTTCCAGAACAGCGCCGAACCGCAGGTGCGGCAGAAGCCGCGCCTGGCGGCATCGGACGACTGGAACCAGGTGATATTGTCCTCGCCCTCCACTTCAAGCGCGGCATCGGTCACATTGGTTGCGGCGTAGAAGTGACCCGTCTGTTTCCGGCACTGCGAGCAGTGGCAATAGACCACGTCGCGCAGACTGCCTGTCGTACGGAGGCTGACCGCGCCACAGTTGCACGAACCGGTGTGAATTTCGGCCATCGTTGCCCCTTTCCTTGCCGCCTGATATCAGCGGCCCCTAAGCTTCGACCGTTTGCGCGGCCCCCTCATAGCCCTTGATAAGATACCAAGACTGACAGCCTTCGCCATGGATCGGAGCAAGGAATGCGCCATCGCGTGGCGTTTCCGCGAAGCTGCGGAAAACGCGTCCGGACAATGGGTTAGAAAGGACTCCCAACGGATGGGACGAACAGCCATCAACCAAGCAGGACTGAGCCGCGCGACAGAACAGCCGGCGAGGTCCGCCGGCTTTCAACCTGATCCGGCATGATCAGCCGTTGACGACCCTGCGCTCGCTGACGCCCGCCTTCTTCCTGAGGAGTTCGGACACGAGGAAGGCAAGCTCGATCGCCTGGTCGGCGTTGAGACGCGGGTCGCAATGCGTATGATAGCGGTCGTGCAGTTCCTCCGCGGTAATGGCACGGGCGCCGCCTGTGCATTCCGTGACGTTGTTGCCGGTCATCTCGACATGGATGCCGCCCGGATGCGTGCCCTCGGCGCGGTGCACGTCGAAGAAGCCTTGCACTTCCTTGAGGATACGGTCGAACGGCCGGGTCTTGTAGCCGGCGGCGGTTATGGTGTTGCCATGCATCGGATCGCACGACCAGACGACGCTGCGGCCCTCCTTTTGCACGGCGCGGATAAGCTTGGGCAGGTGATCGCCCACCTTGTCGGCGCCAAACCGCGCGATAAGCGTCAATCGGCCCGGCTCGTTTTCCGGGTTGAGCAGGTCGATAAGCTGCAGCAAGCCGTCCGTGGTGAGCGACGGGCCGCATTTCAGCCCGAGCGGGTTCTTCACGCCGCGGCAATATTCGACATGCGCGTGGTCCGGCTGGCGCGTGCGGTCGCCGATCCAGATCATGTGGCCCGACGTGGCATACCAGTCGCCCGAGGTCGAATCGACGCGGGTCAGCGCTTCCTCGTAGCCGAGCAGCAGCGCCTCGTGGCTGGTATAGAAGTCGGTTTCGCGCAGCGCGTAATTCGTCTCCGAGGTGATGCCCATCGCCCGCATGAAATCCATGGTTTCGGTGATGCGGTTGGCCAGCGCCTCGTAGCGCTCACCTTGCGGGCTGTCGGAGACAAAGCCCATCATCCAGCGGTGTACATTCTCCAGGCTGGCATAGCCGCCCTGCGCGAAGGCGCGCAGAAGGTTCAATGTCGCCGCCGACTGCCGGTAGGCCATTTCCTGGCGCGCCGGATCGGGCACGCGCGAGACCGCGTCGAAATCCGTCCCGTTGATGATGTCGCCGCGATAGCTCGGCAGCGTGACGCCGCCGACGCTCTCGGTGTCGGAGGAGCGCGGCTTGGCGAACTGGCCGGCAATGCGGCCAATCTTCACGACCGGCTGCGCACCCGCGAAGGTAAGCACCACCGCCATCTGCAGGAACACGCGGAAGAAGTCGCGGATATTGTCCGCGCCGTGTTCGGCGAAGCTCTCGGCGCAATCGCCGCCCTGGAGGAGAAATGCGTCACCGGCAGCGACGGTCGCAAGCTGCTTCTTCAGCTTGCGCGCCTCACCTGCAAAAACCAGGGGCGGAAAAGTCGAAAGACGGGCCTCGGTCTCGGCAAGTGCCGCCGCGCTGGGATAGGCCGGCACCTGCTGGATTGGCTTGCCTCTCCAGGAGTTCGGGGACCATTTCGTCATCATTGCACCCAACTGTCGCACAGGCCGGCATGCGTCAAGCGCTCCCGCCCTTCGGGAAGGCGGCTCTATACAGGAACGACGCCGGCTATTCTACCCCGGAGTCGCGCCCGGATCGAGCGTCCAGCCACGCCAGGCCGTCACTCAAATTCCATGATCACGGCGTCCACCGCGAGGCTGTCGCCGGGCTTGGCGTTGATCCTGGCGATCGTAAGGTCGCGGTCGGCGCGCAGGACGTTTTCCATTTTCATCGCCTCGACTACGGCCAGTGTCTCGCCGGCCTTGACCTCCTGCCCCTCGTTCACCGCGAGCGACACGATCAGACCGGGCATAGGGCACAGCAGCAATTTAGAAGTGTCCGGCGGCAGCTTGACCGGCATCAGCCGGTCGAGTTCGGCCGTTTGCGGCAGCATGACCCGGACGGCGACCGACATGCCCTGCCAGGCAATTCGGAAACCATTCTCCATCGGACGGAGCTGCGCCGCCACCTTGCGGCCGCCGACGGTGCCGCGCCAGACGGGTTCGCCCGGACACCAGTCCGACGCCACTGTCATCGGCTTGCCGCCAGCCACCGTCATGTCGATTTCCATCGGAATCGACACGATGCCTTCGCCGAGATGCACCGGCAGATAGTCGGCGCCGACGCGAACGACCCAGTCCGGCCTCAACACGCCGGAATGGGGCGCCAGCCGCCCGGTCAGGCGGTCGAGCCGGTCGCGGCGAAGCAGTTCCACCGCGGTCGCCACGGCGGCGATCACCGCAGTCTCCTTCGGGTCCGGCACGACCGGCGCAAAGCCATCGGGATATTCCTCCGCGATGAAACCCGTCGACAGCCGCCCTTCGCGCCAGCGCGGATGGCGCATCAGGGCCGCCAGAAACGGAATATTGTGCTCGATGCCATCGACGACGAACTCGTCGAGCGCGTCCGACATGGCATCTATCGCCGTCAGCCGGTCCGGCGCCCAGGTGCACAGTTTCGCGACCATCGGATCGTAAAACATGGAAATCTCCGAACCCTCGGCGACGCCGGTATCGTTGCGCACCACCACGTCGCCGAACCGCCCCTCCGCCGGCGGACGGTAGCGGGTCAGCCGCCCTATCGACGGCAGGAAATTGCGATACGGGTCCTCCGCGTAGATCCGGCTTTCGACCGCCCAGCCGTTCAGCTTCACGTCCTGCTGCCTGATCGAAAGTTTTTCGCCGGCGGCAACGCGGATCATCTGCTCGACCAGATCGACGCCAGTGATCAATTCGGTCACGGGATGTTCGACCTGCAAACGAGTATTCATTTCAAGGAAATAGAAGTTTTTCCCGCGATCGACGATGAACTCGACCGTGCCGGCGCTCTGATAGTCCACCGCCTTGGCGAGCGCCACTGCCTGCTCGCCCATCGCCGCCCGCGTCTTGTCGTCGAGGAAAGGCGAAGGGGCCTCCTCCACGACCTTCTGGTTGCGGCGCTGGATCGAGCACTCGCGTTCGCCGAGATGGATCGCATTGCCGTGGCCGTCGCCCAGAACCTGGATTTCGATGTGGCGCGGCTCGATCACGAATTTCTCGATGAAAACGCGGTCATCGCCGAAGGAACTCTTCGCCTCCGAACGGGCGCGGTCGAAGCCGTCGCGCACCTCGTCCTTCGACCAGGCGATGCGCATGCCCTTGCCGCCGCCGCCGGCCGACGCCTTGATCATCACGGGGTAGCCGACCTCGCCGGCTATCCTTTCGGCATGGTCGGCATCTTCGATCACGCCGAGGAAGCCCGGAACGGTGGAAACCTTGGCCGCGTTGGCGAATTTTTTCGACTGGATCTTGTCGCCCATCGCCTCGATCGCGCGCGGCTTCGGGCCGATGAAGACGATGCCGTCCTTCTCCAGGGCTGCGCAGAAGGCGGCGCGCTCGGAAAGGAAGCCGTATCCCGGATGCACGGCTTGCGCACCCGTCGCCTTGCATGCCTCGATGATCCGTTCGGCGACAAGATAGCTCTGCGATGCGGGCGCCGGACCGATATGCACGGCCTCGTCGGCCATCTCGACATGAACAGCGTCGCTGTCGGCGTCCGAATAGACCGCGACGGTCGCGATCCCCATCCGCTTCGCGGTCTTCATGACACGGCAGGCTATTTCGCCGCGGTTGGCGACAAGGATTTTCTTGAACATAGGGCACATCCCTCTAGCCTCGCCTCTTTATGCACTTTCGGCGGGCCGCTCAACCACGACGAACGGCGAGGCGGGCTCAGAAATGTTCGCCGGCACGAAATGGCCCGACCCTTATGCCTGCGGCGATCAGATAGGCCGTCGACCAGCCGATCAGCAGGAAGCCGTTGACCCCCTCAAGCGAGGAAAACAGCCGCCACTCGCGCGCGGGAACGACGTCGCCATAACCGACGGTCGAGAAGGTTACGGTTGAAAAATAGAGCGCGGTCTCGAAATCACCCGCGGAGCCGAGCACCAGATGGGCCACCGCCCAAATCCAGATCTCCACGGTGAGGACGGCGAACAGGCCAATGACGGTCGCGATCATCGCCAGAATGCGGCTGCGGCGGCCGTGAAGGCGCAGCCGGCCGGTCAACCGGGTAACGGCGTGGGTAAGCACGATCAGGCCGATCGTATGGACGATGGAGGTGACAATGATCAGCGCCGTACCGCATAGGAGGTTCACGAACATCGACTGCATTTTCCCTCGCAGCGCCACCGTCCCGCCTCGCGAAACGTCGAGGGACGAGTCACCGGCGGGATTGAACAAGCAGATGAATCCTGAAAACCTGACGCCAGACTCGACAGGAAAGGAATAGCCGACATGAAGACACGCGCCGCCGTCGCCGTTGCCGCAGGCAAGCCCCTGGAGATCATGGAGGTGGACCTCGACGGCCCGCGCGAGGGCGAGGTTCTGGTCGAGATCAAGGCGACCGGCATCTGCCACACCGACGAGTTCACGCTCTCGGGCGCCGACCCGGAAGGCATCTTCCCGGCCATCCTCGGCCACGAGGGCGCCGGCGTGGTCGTCGACGTCGGGCGCAACGTGACCTCGCTGAGGAAGGGCGATCATGTCATCCCGCTCTATACACCGGAGTGCCGTCAGTGTCCCTCCTGCCTCTCGCGCAAGACCAATCTGTGCACCGCCATTCGCGCCACCCAGGGCCAGGGCCTGATGCCGGACGGCACCAGCCGCTTCTCGATGGGCAAGGACAGGATCTTTCACTACATGGGCTGCTCGACCTTCTCCAACTTCACAGTCCTGCCGGAGATTGCCTTGGCGAAAGTCAATCCGGAGGCGCCCTTCGACAGGATATGCTACATCGGTTGCGGGGTGACGACCGGCATCGGCGCCGTCATCAATACCGCTCGGGTGGAAGAAGGCGCGACGGCGATCGTGTTCGGGCTCGGCGGCATCGGCCTGAACGTCATCCAGGGGCTGCGGCTGGCCGGTGCCGACATGATTGTCGGCGTGGACCTGAACGACGACAAGAAGGCGTGGGGCGAGCGCTTCGGCATGACGCATTTCGTCAATCCGCGCGAGATCGATGGCGACATCGTGCCCTATCTGGTCAATCTTACGAAGCGCGGCGCCGACCAGATCGGCGGCGCCGACTATACATTCGACTGCACCGGCAATGTGAAGGTGATGCGCCAGGCGCTGGAATGCTCGCATCGCGGCTGGGGCCAGTCGATCGTGATCGGCGTGGCTGGAGCCGGCCAGGAAATCTCGACGCGGCCGTTCCAACTCGTCACCGGCCGGGTGTGGAAGGGCACGGCCTTCGGCGGCGCGCGCGGCCGCACCGACGTTCCGAAGATCGTCGACTGGTACATGGCCGGCAAGATCGAGATCGACTCCATGATCACGCACACGCTGCCGCTCGACGAGATCAACAAGGGTTTCGACCTGATGCACGAGGGCAAGTCGATCAGAAGCGTGGTGGTATACTGAGCGCTAAAGCAGGTTTCGGCGCCATGACGAGGCGTTGTCCGCCAGCCTGAGGTCGCCGCCTGAGACCTGAGGAAACTTTCGGTTAAGACAAGCCAGGCAAGCAGCGCAAGCCTGCTTGAGGAGGAGGATCGCCATGTTGTTCCCACCCACCATCGCCGGCAGCCTGCCCAAGCCCGGCTGGCTGGCCGAGACCGAAAAGCTGTGGCCGAAATGGATGCTTGCGGGCCCTGCCCTCGACCAGGCCAAGCGCGACGCGGCGCTGATCTGGATCAAGGAGCAGGAAGACGCCGGCATCGAGGTGGTATCCGACGGCGAACAGTTCCGCACCCATTTCGTGCACGGCTTCCTGGAGACGGTCGAGGGCATCGACTGGAACCTCAAGACTCCGATGGGTATCCGCAACAACCGCTACGTCGTCGACGTGCCGACCGTCACCGGCAAGCCCAGGCGCAGCCGGCCCGTGCACCGCGACGAGGCCGCATTCTGCCGCGCTCATACGAAGCAAGGCCTGAAATGGACGCTGCCCGGCCCCATGACGATCTGCGACACGCTCGCCGATGGCCATTTCGGCCGGCGCGCCGACATGGCAATGGCCTTCGCCGAAATCCTCAACGAGGAGGCACTGGAACTGGAATCGGCGGGCGTCGATGTCGTCCAGTTCGACGAGCCCGCCTTCAACGTCTTCATGGACGATGTCAACGACTGGGGCATCGCCGCGCTGGAGCGCGCCGCGCGCGGGCTGAAATGCACCACGGCGGTGCACATCTGCTACGGCTACGGCATCGAGGCGAACCTGAAGTGGAAGGAGACGCTGGGCGGCGAATGGCGGCAGTACGAGGCCATCTTTCCTGCGATCAACGCCTCGTCGATCCGCCAGGTATCGCTGGAATGCGCCAACTCCCATGTGCCCATATCGCTGATCGGCCTCTTGCCCGACAAGCAATTGCTCGTCGGCGCCATCGATGTCGCCTCCAACGCGATCGAGACGCCGCAACAGGTGGCGGCCACGATCGGCGAAGCGCTGAAGCATGCCGATGCGGAGCGCATCCAGCCCTGCACGAATTGCGGTATGGCGCCGCTTTCGCGCGCCGTCGCGGTCGGCAAACTCCGCGCACTGGGCGACGGCGCGGCTTTGGCGCGGCAGCGCTATGCCTGAGCCTGACTCGGGCGCGAACACGGAGAAAGCCGGGCCGCGCATCTACGTCGATGCCGACGCCTGTCCCGTGAAGGACGAAATTGTCCGCGTGGCGGAACGTTTCAGCCTGGTCGTGACCTTCGTCTCCAATGGCGGGCTGCGGCCGTCGCGCGATCCGATGGTGCGGCATGTCGTGGTGACGAAGGGCGCGGACGCCGCCGACGACTGGATCGTCGAGAATGCCAGGACCAACGACATCGTCGTTACGGCCGACATTCCGCTCGCCGCCCGCGCGGTGGCGCTCGGGGCGCATGTGATCGGTCCGACCGGCAGGGCATTCACGCCCGACACGATCGGCATGGCGGTGGCGATGCGCGACCTGAAGCAGCATTTGCGCGAGACGGGCGAGAGCAAGGGCTACAATGCGGGCTTCACGCGCGAGGATCGCTCGCGCTTCCTTGGGGCACTGGACCAGGCGGTGCGCCGCGCGATGAAGTCGGCGGCGGCGGACGCGCCATGACACTGCAGCGCCGTCACATTATCTTTTACATCTCCGCTCTGGCGGGGGCGGCGGCTTTCCTCGTCGGCCTGTTGTTCTTTCCCGACCTTGCCTCCACCATCGGGGCCAACGCATTCTTCGTCGTCTATCTCGGGCTGACGCTGCATGCGATGCCGCATCTCACCGCCGACTTTCTGAGCAAATCAGCGGCTGAAACCGACGAACCCGTCGCGATCATCTTCCTCGTAACGGTAGCGGTGGTCGGGGTTGCCATCTCGTCGCTCTTCCTGCTGATAAACGCCGGGCAGCGTCCCGAGGCGTTTCATCTCGTCTTTTCGCTTGCCTCGGTGCCGCTCGGCTGGTTCGCCATCCACACGATGGCGGCGCTTCACTACGCTCATGCCTATTGGCAGGGCGGCAGCGGCGCGACAAAGGCGGCAAGGAAGCCGCTGCGCGGCCTCGCCTTCCCCGGAACCGAAAGCCCGGAAGGCTGGGATTTCCTCTATTACTCGATAGTCGTCGGCATGACGGCGCAGACCGCCGACACCAACATCACCGACACCCGCATGCGCCGCATAACCATGGTGCATTCCGTGTTTTCCTTCTTCTTCAACACGGTAATCGTCGCGGCGGCGGTCAATCTCGTGGTCACGATAGCCAACCAATCCTGAAGCGACAGGTGCGGCGCCTGAAACCTCTGACACGCTGTTTGCCGTCGCTTGTGCCGGTGCGGCAATCGAGCCAGAGGAGAAAAGGCGGGCGGATCGCTGTCGCGCGGCCAGAAGAGCCTCGCCGCGACAGGCTTCGGCAAGGGCGGCTTTGGGAAGACCGCGGTGGTTTCGGCGGTATCCGACGACCTTGACCCGCATTTCTTGCACTCGACATGGCCTGCGTTGCTCTTTCGGCGCGGCAGATAGGTCGGCGGGCGAAAAGCGTATAGAGACATACGGTTGAGCCGCCCGACGCGGCAGATGCCCGCCGAAAGGCAACCCTATGGGGCCATGTCCAGTGTGAGAAATGCGGGTCAACCCTGCCTAATTCAAATAGCGGCATATCGCATATCGCAGGGAGGTGACAAAACCGCGGGCGTAGGCTACAGACGAGTCGTCGGGGGGTTCCGCAAGGAACCTCGTCGGTTTGCGGGAGAGAGCAGCAACGCTGCCGCCGAAGGGGAAACGCCCGAAATCTCTCAGGCAAAAGAACCGCAAGCAGGCAAGACACTCTGGAAAGTCGGGGCCGAAATCCCCGCGCCGAAGGTGTAAGCGTCGCCGACAGAGTTCCGGTTGCGCGAGTCTCTCAGGCTTCAGACAGAGGGGCACCATGGGACCGCCGCAGGCGGTCGAATGTGTGCGCTCTGGAGAAGTCATGACCGACGTTGACCCGAAGAAACTGCCGCTCGAAGATTTGCATAACCTCGCGGGGGCGCGCTTCGGCGCTTTCGCCGGCTGGTGGATGCCGCTCACCTATCCGCCGGGCGTGATGAAGGAGCACCTTCACACACGCGATCATGCCGGGCTGTTCGATATTTCCCACATGAAACTGTTCGAAGTGTCCGGCCCGGGCAGCGCGGCGCTCCTGTCGAAGGCCTGCCCTCTCGATGCCTTGGCGCTGGAAGAGCGGCAGTCCAAATACACGTTCCTCCTCACCGACGCGGCGGGCATCATCGACGATCTGATCGTCACCAGGCTCGGCCCGACGCGTTTCATGGTCGTGGCGAACGCCGGCAATGCCGACAAGGACGAAGCCCGTCTCAGGTCGCTCGCCCACGGCCTGGAGTGCATCGTTGCGCCGCTCGATCGTGTCTTTCTGGCGATCCAGGGACCCGAGGCGGTGGCAGCCCTTGCCCGCGCCGGCATCGAGACCGGCTCGCTGACCTTCATGACCGGGCTTCGAACCCAGGCCGGGCTGGTTCATGAGCCGTTCGGGCTATACCGGCGAGGACGGGTTCGAGATCGGCTTGCCCGAAACGGATGCACGCGAGCTTGTGACGAATCTGCTGGCCGACGATCGCGTCATGTGGATCGGGCTCGCCGCCCGCGACAGCCTGCGGCTGGAAGCCGGCCTTTGCCTGCACGGCCAGGACATTTCCGAGGAAACCGACCCGGTGGCCGCCGGCCTGCTCTGGGCCATACCGAAGAGCCTGCGCACGACCGGCGCCTTTGCCGGCTCCGACGCGCTGCAAAGAAAGATTGCGCTGGGCGCCGCCGAAAAGCGCGTCGGCCTGAAACCGGAGGGCCGACAGCCCGTCCGCGCGGGTGCCGCTCTCACCGACGAAACCGGCCGCACCGTCGGCCGCGTTACCTCGGGCGGTTTCGGCCCCTCGGCCGGCCACCCGGTCGCGATGGGCTATGTCTCGGCATCGCTTTCCTCGGCGGGCTCGCGTGTCTTCGCCGATGTGCGCGGCGCGAAGGTCGCCGTCGACGTCCACTCCCTTCCGTTTACGCAACATCGCTACCGCAAAGGATGAACCTCATGCCGCAGATCTACTACACCGACGACCATGAATGGATTCGCGTCGAGGGCGACACGGCGGTGGTGGGCATCACCGACTACGCGCAGGAGCAACTCGGCGATCTCGTCTTCGTCGAACTGCCGGAAGCCGGCCGCGCGATTGCGAAAGGCGACGTGGCGGTCGTTGTCGAATCCGTCAAGGCGGCCTCGGACGTCTACGCCCCCGCCGATGGCGAAGTCCTGGAGGCCAACACCGCGCTTTCCGCCGACCCGGCGCTGGTCAATTCCTCCGCCACGAAGGACGGCTGGCTTTGGAAGATGAAACTCGCCGACAAGAGCCAGTTGGACGGGCTGATGGATGAGGCTGCCTACAAGGCCCATATCGGCTGAACGGAGCAGGAAACCGGTCATGACCACCAATAATCCCTTCGCCCCGCGCCATATCGGCCCGAGCGTGGCCGAAACGCGCGCCATGCTGGCGGCGATCGGCGTGCCCTCGCTGGAAACGCTGATCTCGCAGGCCGTACCAAGGAAGATCAGGCTCGCCCAACCGCTCGACCTGCCGGCGCCGGCGACCGAGGCCGAGGCGCTGGCCGAGCTTGCCGACAAAATGTCCGCCAACATCGTGCTGAAGAGCTTCGTCGGCCTCGGCTATCACGGCACGCATGTGCCGCCGGTGATCCTGCGCAATCTCTTCGAGAACCCGGCCTGGTACACCGCCTATACGCCCTATCAGGGCGAGATCAGCCAGGGCCGGCTGGAAATGCTGTTCAATTTCCAGACGCTTGTGACCGAGTTGACCGGCCTGCCGGTGGCCTCCGCCTCGCTGCTCGATGAAGCGACGGCGCTGGCCGAAGCAGTCGGCATCGCGTTCCGCCATCACAGGGAAAAGCGCACGCGCGTCACCTTTGCCGGCAAGCTGCATCCGCAAACGCGTCATGTCGTCGAGACCCGCGCCGAACCGCTCGGCATCGAAGTCGATGGCGACGAGGTCAACGCCAATACCGCGGCGCTGGTCGTCGCCTGGCCGGATACCTATGGCGTCTATGGCGACCATTCGGCGAAGATCGCCGAAGCCAAGGCGGCCGGCGCCATCATCATCTTCGTCGCCGACCCGCTGGCCCTCGCCATCATGCAGACGCCGGCCAGCCTCGGCGCCGACATCGCGGTGGGCTCCATGCAGCGCTACGGCGTACCGATCGGCTTCGGCGGACCGCACGCCGCCTATTGCGCCGTCTCCGACAGGCTGACGCGGCTGATGCCCGGACGGCTTGTGGGCCAGTCGGTGGACAGCCAGGGCCGGCCCGGCTACCGCCTCGCGCTGCAGACACGCGAACAGCATATCCGCCGCGACAAGGCGACCTCGAACATCTGCACCGCGCAGGCGCTGCTCGCCAACATGGCGACGGCCTATGCCATCTGGCACGGGCCGGAAGGTCTTCAGGCGATCGCCGCGCATGCGCACGATCTTGCCACGCGGCTTGCTTCCGCGCTGAAGGCCAAGGGCGTGAAAGTGTTCGGGGACCAGCGCTTCGACGCCGTTACCGTCGAGGTAAGCGGCGAGAGCAAGGCGATCGCGAAGGAGGCCGAGAAGGACGGCCGCCTTCTCAGGATGATCGACGACGATCTGCTCGGCATCAGTTTCGACGAAACCTCGACCGAAGCCGATCTCCAGGCGATCGCCGCGCTGTTCGACGCCGACGTCCCTGAGAAAGCCGCACGGCAACTGCCTGGACAGCCTCGGCCGATCAAGGGCTTCCTGTCGCAGCCGGTCTTCCATGAGAACCGTTCCGAGACCGAGATGATGCGCTTCCTGCGCAGGCTCGCCGACAAGGATCTGGCGCTGGACCGCACGATGATCCCGCTCGGCTCCTGCACCATGAAGCTCAACGCGGCAGCCGAGATGATCCCGGTCACCTGGCCGAGCGTTTCCAACCTGCATCCCTTCGCGCCGAAGAGCCAGTCCAGGGGCTACAAGTCGATGACGGACGATCTGGAGCGCTGGCTGGCCGAAATCACCGGCTTTGCGGCGGTCTCCTTGCAGCCTAATGCCGGCAGCCAGGGCGAGTATGCCGGGCTGCTGGCCATTCGCCGCTATCACGCGTCGCGTGGCGAGCCGCACCGCACGATCTGCCTGATCCCCTCCTCCGCGCATGGCACCAATCCGGCCAGCGCGGCGATGGCGGGCATGGACGTCGTGGTGGTGCGCTGCACCGACCAGCGGCGACATCGACATGGACGACATGCGGGAGAAGGTCGCAGGCACGCCGCCAATCTGGCGGCGCTGATGATCACCTACCCGTCGACGCATGGCGTCTATCGAGGAGGGTGTGAAGGACCTTTGCCAGCTCATCCACGACAATGGCGGCCAGGTCTATTTCGACGGCGCCAATCTGAACGCGCTGGTCGGCCTGTCGCGACCGGGCGACATCGGCGCCGATGTCTGCCACATGAACCTGCACAAGACCTTCTGCATTCCGCATGGCGGCGGAGGACCGGGCGTCGGCCCGATCGGCGTGGCGCAACATCTGGCGCCCTTCCTGCCGGGCCATATCGAGAACGGCACGGAGCACCCGGTTTCGGCGGCGCCGTTCGGCAGCGCGTCGATCCTGCCGATCACCTGGATGTACCTCCGCATGATGGGGGCCGCCGGCCTGAAGCTGGCGACCGAGCAGGCCATCCTCGCCGCCAACTATGTCGCCACAAGGCTCCAGGATCACTATCCGGTGCTCTACAAGGGCCGCGGCGACCGCGTGGCGCATGAGTGCATTCTCGACACGCGCGTGCTGAAGGAAAGCGCCGGCATCAGCGTGGAGGACGTCGCCAAACGGCTGATCGACTACGGGTTCCATGCGCCGACCATGTCCTGGCCGGTTGCCGGAACGCTGATGGTCGAGCCCACCGAATCGGAGCCGAAGCGCGAACTCGACCGGTTCTGCGATGCGATGATCTCGATCGCGAGGGAAGCCGCCAGGGTTGCTTCCGGCGAATGGCCGAAGAGCGACAATCCGCTGGTCAACGCGCCGCATACCGCGAGCGAAACTCTGGCCGTCGAGTGGAACCATCCTTACTCGCGCCTGGAGGCCGCCTACCCGGCCGCCGATCCGAACATTGCGGCGAAGTACTGGCCGCCGGTGTCGCGCATCGACAATGTGGCCGGCGACCGCAATCTCGTCTGCTCGTGCCCGCCGCTGTCGGAATATCTGGGCGCCGCCGAGTAGCGGTGCACCGGACGCCCGAGCAATTTTCCGAGTTCGGAGTCCTGGCGCGGCTCGTGCGCCTTGCCTCGCGGTGCGCGAGCCTCTATCGAGCATTGTCGGGCGTCAACCGTCGAGTAACCATGGCGGAGCCAAATTGGAATAGGCAGGTAGCGTCCGGCGAACCTAGTGTCGCGCCCAGTATTTCGTGCAACTATCGCCAGGGCTCGAACTCACTGACCGATGGCTAGATGGACGACAGCAAGGACCTTTTTTCCAGTCTTGGAGCAGCGCCCCGCGCGGCGCGCGCGGCCGATCCGATCGTGCAGGCGGCGCGCAGGACAGCCGCTCCCAAGGATGGCAGCGAGGGCTACGACGCCAGCCATATCGAGGTCCTCGAAGGGCTGGAGCCGGTGCGCCGCCGCCCCGGCATGTATATTGGCGGCACCGATGAGAAGGCGCTGCACCATCTCTTTGCCGAGGTCATCGACAATTCGATGGACGAAGCGGTTGCCGGCCACGCGACCTTCATCGAGGTCGAACTCGGCGCCGACGGCTTCCTGACCGTCACCGATAACGGCCGGGGCATTCCCGTCGACCCGCATCCCAAGTTCAAGGACAAGTCGGCGCTCGAAGTCATCATGACGACGCTGCATGCCGGCGGCAAATTCGATTCCAAGGTCTATGAGACGTCCGGCGGCCTGCACGGCGTCGGCGTGTCGGTCGTCAACGCGCTGTCCGATTCCCTTGAAGTCGAGGTTGCACGCGGACGAAGGCTTTATCGGCAGCGGTTTTCGCGCGGCGTGCCGCAGGGCCCGCTCGAACTGCTTGGCGATGTCCAGAACCGGCGCGGGACCAGAACCCGCTTTCACCCCGACCCGGAGATCTTCGGCAAGGCCGCGAAATTCGAGCCGGCCCGTATCTGCCGCATGGCTCGCTCCAAGGCCTATCTGTTCGGCGGTGTCGAAATCCGCTGGTCCTGCGCGCCCGAGATGATCGCCGACAAGGACAAGACGCCGGACAAGGCCGTCTTCCATTTTCCCGGCGGCCTGAAGGACTATCTGGTCGCAACGCTCGGCGACGAGTTCCAGGTGACGCGCGAGGTCTTTGCCGGGAAAAGCGACCGGCAGGGCGGCCACGGATCGATCGAATGGGCCGTCACCTGGTATGGCGGGGACGGCTTCCTCAACTCCTACTGCAATACCATCCCCACGCCCGAGGGCGGCACGCATGAGGCCGGCTTCCGCACGGTGCTGACGCGTGGACTGAAGGCCTATGCCGATCTCGTGGGCAACAAGCGGGCGGCGTCGGTCACGCCGGAGGATGTCATGATCTCGGCGGCCGGCATGCTGTCGGTCTTCATCCGCGAGCCCGAATTCGTCGGCCAGACGAAGGACCGGCTGGCGAGCGTGGAAGCGATCCGCATCGTGGATTCGGCCGTGCGCGACGCCTTCGACCATTGGCTTGCCGACAATCCGCAGGAAGCGTCGAAATTGCTCGACTGGGTGATCGCCCGCGCCGATGAGCGCGTGCGGCGGCGCCAGGAAAAGGAAGTGAGCCGCAAGAGCGCGGTGCGGAAACTGCGGCTTCCCGGCAAGCTCGCCGACTGCACGCAGAACGCCGCCGCCGGCGCCGAGCTCTTCATCGTCGAGGGCGATTCCGCCGGCGGCTCCGCCAAGCAGGCACGCGACCGCGCCATGCAGGCCGTGCTGCCGTTGCGCGGCAAGATCCTCAACGTCGCCAGCGCCGGCAGCGACAAGCTTGCCGCCAATCAGCAGATCGCCGACCTCATACAGGCGCTCGGCTGCGGCACGCGCTCGCGCTACCGCGAGGAGGATCTGCGCTACGACCGAATTATCATCATGACCGACGCGGATGTCGACGGCGCGCACATCGCTTCGCTGCTGATCACCTTCTTCTACCAGGAAATGCCGCAACTCGTGCGCGGCGGGCATCTTTATTTGGCGGTTCCCCCGCTCTACCGCATAGGCCAGGGCGGCAAGGTCATGTACGCTCGCGACGACCGGCACAAGGATGAACTGCTGAGGACGGAATTCAACGGCCGGGGCAAGGTCGAGATAGGCCGTTTCAAGGGCCTCGGCGAAATGATGGCGGCGCAGCTCAAGGAAACCACCATGGACCCGAGGAAGCGCACGCTGCTTCGCGTCGAGGTTCTGGATAGCGAGGACGCAACCAAGTCGGCCGTGGATTCGCTGATGGGAACCAAGCCCGAGGCACGCTTCCGCTTCATCCAGGAGCGCGCCGAGTTCGCCCAGACCGAAGAGCTGGATATTTGAAGCAAGTCGCCCGGTATAGAATCTAGGGTACACGACAATAGCCGGCTTTTGCCCCTCATCCGGCCTGCCGGCCACCTTCTCCCCGCCAGCGCCGCCAGCGGGGCGAAGGAAACACGGCTGCAACGCCGACGATCCTCTCGGGGAAAGGGTGTAAGGGCGACTTGCTTTAGCTCTTTGTTTTCGCATCGCTTTTGCCGAGAGTTGGTGTCCAGTTATCGGCGCGATGCATTTGGCAGTTTCGGAGAGCGTCCGCGATTTTCCGAAAGCTGTTTCTTTAGCGCTGGGAGGTTATCGCGTGGCCGGATTATATTTGGAGGAGTTCCAGCCGGGCCTGGTGATCAGGCATAGGCTTACCAAGACGGTGACGGAGAACGACAATATGATGTTCTCCACCATGACGCTCAACCCGCAGCCGCTGCATATCGACTTCGACTTCGCGGCGAAAAGCGAATGGGGCAAGCCGCTGGTCAACTCGCTGTTCACGCTCGGCCTGATGATCGGCATCTCGGTGCACGACACCACGCTCGGCACACTGGTAGGCAATCTCGGCATGCGCGAGACGGTCTTCCCGAATCCGGTCTTCCACGGCGACACTATCCGCGTCGAGACCGAGATCGTCTCGGTGCGGGAGTCGAAATCGAAGCCGGATCGCGGCATCGTCGAGATGGAGCACCGGGCCTTCAACCAGAACGGCGTGCTGGTGGCGCGCTGCCTGCGCCAGACCATGATGCTGAAGAGGCCCGCCTGATGCGCTCGCTGCTGTTCGTTCCCGGCGATTCGGAGCGCAAGCTGGAGAAGGGATTCGCGTCCGCCGCCGACATCATCCTCATCGACCTTGAGGATTCGGTGGCGCCGCAGAACAAGGTCGGCGCGCGGACAGTATCGGCGGACTTCATTGTCGGCCGCCGAGGCACTACGAAAGCCGCAATCTATGTCCGCGTCAACGATCTGGCGACCGGCCTGCTCGACGGCGATATCGACGCGATTTTGCCGGCGCGCCCGGACGGGATCATGCTGCCCAAGGCGTCTGGCCTCGCCGATGTCGAGCAGCTTTCCACCAAGCTCAGGGTGCGCGAGGCGGAAAACGGTCTGACGGACGGTCATACCCGCATCCTTCCGATCATCACGGAAACCGCCGCCGGCATATTCGGCGCGGCCAGCTACGCGCGCGGGCATGAACGCCTGTCGGCCCTGACCTGGGGAGCCGAAGACCTCTCGGCCGTCATCGGCGCGCGCGCCACCAGGGACGAGGCCGGCCGCTACACGGATCTGTTCCGGCTTGCCCGCTCCTGCACCCTGCTCGCCGCCTCGGCCGCCGAAACGGCCGCGATCGACACCGTCTTCGTCGATTTTCGCGATTCGGCCGGCCTGCGCGCCGAATGCCTGGATGCCGAGCGCGACGGCTTCACCGGCAAGATGGCGATCCATCCGGACCAGGTGGAAATCATCAACGAGGCATTCACACCGTCAAACGATGCCGTGTCCGAGGCGCGCGCCATCGTCGAGGCATTTCAGGCGGCAGGCAATCCCGGTGTCGTCGGCATTGCCGGAAAGATGTTCGACCGCCCTCACCTGCGGCGTGCCGAACGTCTTCTGACGCGGGCGAAAACGGGACAATAGTAAGGTCCTTGAGTTTGGCCGTTTGTACTGCCCCTCATCTGCCTGCTGGCATTTCTGAAACGCGACGGCCCGGCCTATTCCTCCCATTTCGGACGGCGCATCGTAAAAGTCTGGTCGATGCGCGCATAGTCCATATAGCCCAGGCGCGCGACATTGCCGGCCTTCACAATGTCGAAGTGACCATCCTTGAGATAGGCATCGTCGATATAGACGCCGATCACCTGGCCTATTACCACGACCGCTCCGACCGGGCTGCCGTCGAGCGCCTTGGGCGTGAAAACCTCGGTCACGCGGCATTCAAGTGCGGCCGCCGCCTCCGCCACGCGGGGCGGCGCCACCAGTTTCGAGGGTGCGGCTGTCAGTCCGGCAAAGGCGAACTCGTCGACGCCGCGCGGGGCGGTCACGGAGGTCGCGTTCATCTGCTCGGCAAGGTCGCGAGTGACCAGATTGGCAACGAATTCGCCGGTTTGGCGCGCCAATGTCGCGCTGTGCTTGTCACCGTCCGACGAAAACCAGATGAGCGGCGGGGCTGAGGAAAGGGCGTTGAAGAACGAGTAGGGGGCAAGGTTGATCTCGCCTGCCTTGCCGACGGTCGATATCCAGCCGATCGGGCGCGGCGCCACGATCGCCTTGAAAGGATCGTGCGGCAGGCCATGACCCTTTGATGGTTCGTAGAACACGACGATTCTAACCCTCCCACGGCCCGGAATAATCGGCATAGAGTTTCGAGACATCCGGGCGCGGGCGTTCCGGAGGCGGGCCTTCATAGCTGCCGATGTGAACGAAGCCGATCACCCGCTCTTGCGGCGCCAGACCGAGCAGTCGGCGGCCTTCAGGCACGTCCGCATACCAGTTGGTGATCCAGTTGGCGCCATAGCCGAGGCCGTTTGCCGCGATCAGCAAACTCATGGCGGCGGCGGCCCCCGACAGGAACATCTCCCATTGCGGTATCTTGGCATTCGGCTTCGGGCTCGACACCACGCCGATCACCAAGGGTGCGCGCGAGAAGCGCTCGCGCTCCTTCTGCTTGCGGCCCTCAGGCTGCGGCCCTTCGACCGTATCGACCAGTTCGGCAAGCGCCTCGCCGATCTCGGAGCGCGCCTTGCCGCGATACAGGATGAAGCGCCACGGCTCCAGCCGGCCATGATCCGGAACGCGGGTCGCCACTCGCAGCATCAGCGCGATCTCGTCGTCGCCAGGGCCCGGTTCCTTCAACTCGTGGATCGGAGCGGAGCCGCGTGCAAGCATGAAGTCGATGATGGGCGACGCCATTTATCTGGTTCCCGGATATTTCTGGCTAAGGCGCGGACCTGCGCTCCGGCTGCGCCGTATGGCGTGCGGACTTGAAATTGCCACCGCCTTGCGCTTCAAGGCAAGCCATGACCGCGCAAAATTTCCGTTCCCTCTCGGCCGTGCTTGGATTTGCCGCGCTCGTGGCGACCAGCCTGACCTCGGCGGCGCAAGAACTGGGCGACCGGCTGCCCAAGATCGACCTGCCCGGCCTCTCGACCTATGCCCCCGCGACACCCACCTCGCCGCTGGCGACAGCGGGGCTCGGGCGCATCACGCTGGCCGCGCAGCTTGTGCAGGATGGCGTCGACATAACGCGCGGTCTCGTCTGGCGGATCTTCGACACCGAAGCCGGGCCGGACGGCAAACTCAAGCTGGTTGCCTCCGCCAGGGGCGGAACGCAATCCTTCGACCTGACGCCCGGCCAATATCTGGTGCACGCTTCCTACGGACGGGCTGGCGCAACCAAGCGCATCTCGATAGGCAATGAAGCGAAGCGCGAAGCCTTCGTGCTCGACGCAGGCGGTCTCAAGCTCGACGCGGAAAACGCCGGCGGCCTCGGCATCCCACCCGCCAAACTGCGGTTCTCGATTTACGAGGCCAAGGAAAAGGCGCCCGGCGGCGAGCGGGCGCTCATTCTGCCGGATGTCAGCCCGAATACCGTCATCCGGCTGAATGCCGGCATCTACAACGTCGTGTCGACCTACGGCAACGTCAATGCGGTCGTCCGGTCGGACATCAAGGTCGAGGCCGGCAAGCTCACCGAGGCGACGGTCGAACACAAGGCCGCCGAAATAACCATGAAGCTGGTTCGCGATCCGGGGGGCGAGGCGATAGCCGACACGTCGTGGTCGGTGCTTACCAATTCCGGCGACCCGGTGCGCGAAAGCGTCGGCGCCTTCGCTTCCATGGTGCTGGCGGCGGGCGACTACACAATCGTCGCCAAGAACCGCGACCATATCTACCAGCGCGACTATACGGTCGAGGCCGGGCGCAACGAGGAGGTCGAGGTCATAGCCGACGAGACCGTTCCGCCCGCGATCGAAGGTGCGGACTGAGACCGCAAATCATTACGCGCAAGGATTTCCGCAATATCGTGGACCGTACGCTCGTCGTCATCCAGCTCGGCGCGACTTGGCTGGAGCGGGTACACGGAACGGAAGTCGTGCGCCGCCCAGGATATCGCAACGCGCTGATTGAAGTGGCGATTGTGCTGAACGCAGCACTGACCGCGCACGGCGTTCGTTCGGGCCTGGAATCGATCAGCCATGGTGGACTTGATGTCGTCTATGTCGTCCATCTACTGGAGGAGCGTCTGGTGTGGTCGCCGAGAGGCGAGGATTCGGACTGGTTCCACCTGTCATCCGCGCCGCGCGGCCCGGATGAATTCGTCGTCTTGTGCGACATGCAGGTGTCGTGCCCTCGGATACAAGCCTTGCTTGACAGCGTTTAGCTGCTTGATCCCTGGCTTTTTGCGAATGCGTCGAGATAGTGGCTGATAGCGGCCCGGGTGTTGGTGAACAGTCGTTCCCGGCCGAGGTGGTCGGCGAAACCGGAAGACCGGATGTAGGCCAGGACATCCGGGTTCAGGCCCGCGAGCCAGACGGTAATGCCCTCCCCCGTGTAGCGCCGCTCACCCTCCATCATCATCTGGAGCGCCGAATACTCGATGTCGAAGACGCGGCTGAGGTCGAGAACGAGAACGCGGGGCGTGTGCTGGGCCACGAGTTCCTGGACCCGGTCGCCGACCTGCTGGGCATTGGCAAAGAACAGCCTGCCTTCCGGCCGCAGGATCAAGAGGCCCTCGAAGGTCTCGTCATCCGGGTTGTCTGGCGACAGCGGGCGCAGCACATCCTCGCCCCGCTTGCGTCCGACCACGTGGACCGGCGGGTTCGCGGCTTGGCTCGACAAACCGAGCAGCGACAGGATGATGGCAACCAGAATGCCTTGCAGGGTTCCAAAGACAAGCACGCCGAGGAATGCCGCGAGCGCCCAATGGAACTCCATGGTCCGGGCCTTGCGGATCGACGCGAACTCGGTGGGCTGGATCAGGCCGACCGAATAGACGATCACGATCGCCGCGAGCACCGCCTGAGGCAGAAGCCCGAGCAGGGGCGCCAGAACCAGCATCGTCGCGGCCGAGGCCGCCGCGGTCACGAGCGACGCCTTCTGCGTCCGCCCTCCGACCGCGCGGACGACCGCCGTCTGCGATGTCCCTCCGCCCGCGGGCATGGCGCCGAACAGGGCGCCGGACAGGTTTGCCGCGCCTGTCGCCAGAAGTTCCCGGTCGGCGCGGATCGGCGGATCGGGCGGGACGGCGAAGGCGCGGCCTGCGGCGATCGTTTCGGTGAAGCTCATAAGGGCGATACCGATCGCCCCGGGCAGAAGCTGCATGACAAGATTGACGTCGGGCAGCGTGATCGATGGCAAGGCCTGGGGAATGTGGCCCACGGTCGCCACTCCTGCCGCGCCGAGACCCGCCAGCCAGGACACGGCAATACCGCCGGCGACCACCGCGAGCGGGGCCGGCGAATGCGGGCGGGCCCGCTCCAGGACAAGCAGCAGGACCAACGCCACCACCCCGATAATCAGCGTGACGACGGAAGCCTCCGGAATGTGTCGAACGAGGCTCAGGACGTCGCGGAAGAAGCCCTCCTTCGTTATGTGAATGCCGAGCAGCTTCGGCACCTGATCGAGCACGATCACCAGCCCGATCCCCGCCTTGAAACCGGTCAGCACGGGCACCGATATGAAGTTGGCGACGAAGCCGAGACGAAGGACCGAAGCTACGATCAGCAGGCTTCCGGTCAGCGCAGTGAGCGTTGCCGTCGCCGTGATCAGCCGCGCCGGGTCTCCATCCGGGACAACCAGCGCAAGCTGGGCAGCGACCAAAATCGCCAGGGTTGTCGTCGAACTTACGCTCAGCACCCGCGATGTGCCCAAAAGCGCATAGACGATCATCGGGACGAAGGCCGTGTACAGCCCCACGCTGACCGGCAGGCCGGCGACCGTTGCATAGGCCATCGCCTTCGGCAGGACGACGGCCGCTGCTGTCAGGCCGGCAATGATGTCGAGACGTAGCCCCTCAGGGGACAGGCTCGCAGGAGAAGCATGTGCTGGATGCGTCAAGTCTCGTCTCTACAGTCTCGAAGCTTACCTATATGGGCAAACGACACGGTTCCGAGCAGCAATCCATCTGAATAATTGCAATGGCAGTCTATGCGCACCCTGACGCAAATCAATCGGTTGATTGCTGGCAGAGTTTTAATGATATTGTTTGGCAGGAACAGCGACGGTCGTTCATATGGTCTAAGGCCTATTGAGATTCACGTCAGGGCGAGCCGAAAATGGCGGTTTTCGAGAACGGAGCGGAATGTACGAACTGGTGCCTGAGCACCGGAAGCGCTGAAAAGCGCCATTTGCAGGCCGCCATCGCCTGAATCTCAACAGACCGTAGGCCATTCCAGTTCGCCGTCTTCCGCATCCAGAGAACCATCGTGCAATATTTCGCCAACCTTCGCCGCCTGTTCAGGGGCACGCGTCACGCACTTCGGGAACCCGAGGTGAGAGGCGTATTCACCATCGCCCTTGCACTGATCCTGGCCGCGACGGTCTTCTATTGGCTGGTCGAAGGCTGGTCGCTGCTCGACGCCGCCTACTTTTCGGTCGTGACGATCGCCACCGTCGGCTATGGGGACCTCACGCCCAAGACCGCCATCGGCAAGATCTTTACCATCGGCTATATCTTTGCGGGCATTGGGATATTTGTCGCGGCCGTGACCGCCCTTGCACAGGCCACCCTGCGGATGGCGCCGCCGCCCGAGGACTGAACTCGGACGTAACTTGACCGGACGTGGGAAGTGAGGACGGCTCATCCACCGTCGGCGAAATCAAAGCTGCGAGTGGATCGGCAGCCACCCGATCAAGCTTAAAGCCAGGTGACGCGGCCAATGGGTTTCCGGCTCTGTGTCGTAGGTCCTCACCGCCCCCTCGGCCCCTCCACTTTCGAGGGCATCGTAAAGTTATTGGCGAGAGAACGTGGTCGGGCCAACTGAGCGGATTTTCAGGCGGCGGCGATGTGCGTGATCTCGTGCCACGTTGCCATGGCCGCACTGCGAAGATCACGATGGTCGGAAGATGAAAGGGCGTGGCGGGGAAAGTGGAAGAGATTGGCAATCGGATCGTGGATGGAGACGAAACGCTGAAGCTGGCGCGCTGACTTGAAGCGCTTCATGATCTTTTCTCGTCGTCGGGTCGGCTGGTGGGAATTCTCGGCGCGCCCCTTGTGCCGGCGATGCTCGACGCCCGGCATCACTTCTCTGCCGGCCACGGCATAGGAAGCAAGCTTGTCGGTGATCATCACGCGAGGGGCACGGCCCTGTCCTTTCAGGAGCTTTCGCATGAGCCGCCTTGCAGCCTTGGCGATTCTGCGGCTTTGCACCAGCACATCGAGGACGAAGCCATCCTGGTCGACAGCCCGACACAGCCAGTGCTTTGTGCCGGCAACGAAATGCCGCCTCCGGATCGATTGGGCAAAAGGATACTATGGGCTGGATCGGAACAAGTCTATCGAGCCCGATCGTCGATGATCGTCGACGACGGACCGGGAGTGGTTTGACCTTGATCAATGCCGCGCGGCGGCGTTATTGCCAGAAGACAATAGTCGAGACTGGAGGGTCTATATGAAGGACTGGACGCGGACGGTAGCCGAGCTTAGCTCCCAACTTCACGATTTGCGGGGCGACATTCCCGAGGTGATGAAGGCATTCGGCAACATCGCGAAGGCCGCGCTGACTCCGAAAGCGCTCGATTACAAGACAAAGGAACTTCTCGCGCTCGCCATTGCCGTCGCAATCCGATGCGACGATTGCATCGCGTTTCATGTGAAAGCGGCGTTGCAGCAAGGAGCCAGCCGGGAAGCAACCATGATGATTGATCAGGGATGTTGAGGTGTCCATGGAGTTCCGCGAGCGACGACGGCATTGGCGAGGATGACGAGTTTCCTGGCGACGGCGATGGTTGCGCTGAGGTGATTTTTTCCTCTGGCGCGCAGGCCTTCGTAGAAGGCCTTGAGGTCGGGGTTCCATCGCGTGGCGCAGAAGGCGGCCATGAAGATGCTCTTGCGCAGGCGGGCTCGTCCCGCCCGGACATGGCGCCTGCCCTTGCGCGCGCCGCTATCGTCGTCGAAGGGGGCAACGCCGACCAGGCTGGCGATCTCTTCGCGGCTGACGCTGCCCAGTTCGGGCAGGCGGATGACCAGCGCCAGCGCGGTGCGCAGGCCGATGCCCTTGATGGATATGAGCAGGTCAAGCCGGCGCGCCAGCGCGGCGTCCCCGGCAAGCGTGGCGGCCGTCAGCGTCATGTGGGCATCACGGCGCCGTTCGAGACGGGCGATATCGCGCTCGTGCAGGCGCTTGAGCCGCGCCACCCGCGTCGTCTCGGCCATCGTCTTCAACATCACGATCTGCTCCTCGAGCTGCTCCAGGTAGGTCAGTTCGGCATTGAGGGCATCGAAGCGGGTGTCCGGCAGCGGCGGCAGCTCATCGAGACTGGCCGTGAAGGCGGCGATCTGTGCCGCATCGAGCCTGTCGTTCTTGGCGTGCCTGAGCCGGCTCCTGGCGAAGGCGCGCACCTGCGCCGGCTGCAGCCGCGCCGCTTCTACCGGCCCGCCACGCAGATGCGCAAGCAGCAGCCATTCGTAGCCGCCCGACGCCTCGAAGCCGATGCGGGCCACGCCTTGCCCGGCCACAAAGGCATCGAGATGCTTGAGCCCGGCCGCGTCATAAGCGACGCTCAGATGCGCCCCGCCGGGATGGATGGCGATGTCGAGCCTGGTTTTCGACACGTCGATCCCGGCGCAGATCATGCTATGATCGATCATCTTCCTTGCCCCTGTCTTGGATACGAACCGAAACGTTCATGCAACCATACGGGTCCGGTGAAGAGGCCGGTCGCGATCCTGCTCCCCACAGCCCAAAAGGCTAAAGAAGTGTCGATCCGACAACCGGCGGCCGGACGGGCGCTTACCCGTCCGGCCAATCCCAACCTATACGATTTCAATCATCCAAGCAGCCAGTACGCCGCCGCGATGCGCGCGGCTTCCGCCGAGGAACAGGACCGCGACTTCGTAAAGAGTTACGGCGGAAATGTCGCCGACGTCATGACAACCAACGTGGTGACCGTCACGGAGGACGCGCCGCTCGGACGCGTGGCCGCGCTCATGGAGGAGCACGGCATCAAGCGCGTGCCGGTGATGCGCAAGGGGAGCTTGGTCGGCATCGTCAGCCGGGCTGATCTTCTGCGTGCGATCGCTACTGCAAAACTCGACGACGCCGTAGTGGAAGATACCGCGATCCGGCAAGAGATTCTGGCACGGCTTTGCGAAAGCACCGGAATGATGGAGGCAGCGCTTGGGGTCACCGTGTCGGACGGCATGGTTCATCTCTGGGGGATCGTGAATAGCGAGAGCGAGCGCGATGCCGCGCGTGTGGCGGCAGAGAGCGTGTCCGGCACAAAAGAGGTCTACGACCACCTGCGCGTCGTCCCATCGCCAACTGACTGAAGCTGAACGGCTCGGTACTACTTCATGAACTCGTAAATGTGACAGGCGAGTCGCTCGGGCGGCGGGTAAGGCAAGCGCTATCTAACGGACAGCCGGAATCCCAAATACGAGGACTGGCGCGGACCGTACGAGATGGATGAGTTCATGGCCATAATGGTCACCAACATCTATCACTCCGAGCGTGGTAGCTCTTACCGGGCGCACGTCCGGCTCTTGCGTCGCAAGCAACCAGAGCTGTTAATGCTTTGAATAAAGCGTCGGCGCCCTGGAATCCGATGCGGGATTTTGAGATGCCTTATAGCCAACGAAGTTCGAATTGGCGCTTCGGCCAACCTCTACGGAATGAACGTGGAACTGCCGCTCGGTCACGCCGCGACCGGATTAATGCGATTGTGGCGGTAATATTTCGATGCGGCTGATACGCCACATTGTCGGTGTCGCCGCGGTCGCGGCGGTGGCCGGCATTGCCGCTTGGTATGTCTTGCGGCCGGCGGCGGTGTCAGTGGTCGCGCCTTCGCGAGGCGATGCCGCGGAGATAGTCTATGCGAGCGGTGTCGTCGAACCGCGCAACTGGGCAAAGGTGGCGCCGGTCGTTCGGGAACGGATCATCGAGCAATGCGACTGCGAAGGATCGAGGGTCGCGAAGGGCGACGTTCTCGCCCGTCTTGACGATTCCGAAGTTCGAGCCCTTCTCAGCGAGATCGAAGCGCGCCTCGATCTCGCTCAGGAAGTATTCAGGCGTCTGTCGGTGCTGGCGGAAAGGAACGCGGCCAGCAGGCAGGCGGTAGACGAGGCCCAGAGCGAGCTTTCCCGGATCCAGGCCCTCAAGGCCAGTCAACAAGCGAAGCTGGAGACGTATATCCTGCGTGCGCCCAGCGCCGGAACAGTGCTGCGGCAGGATGGCGAAGTCGGCGAGGTCGCAGAACTCGGTACAGTGCTGTTCTGGGTCGGCGAGCTGAAACCGCTGATCGTGGTCGCCGACGTCAACGAAGAGGATATTCCGCGCGTCGAGATCGGGCAGCATGCGCTTCTCAGCTCGGACGCGTTCCCGAAGCGAAAGCTGGAGGCGACGGTCTACAGCATTACGCCGAAGGGCGACCCGGTGACGAAGACCTACCGCGTCCGCTTCCACCTGCCGGACGACACGCCGCTCATGATCGGCATGTCGACCGACGTGAACATCATTACCCGTGTCTCGAAGAATGCACTGCTGATCCCGTCTGTCGCGAGCGAGCGGAACAGCGTCTTCGTGGTCGAAGGCGACAGGGCACAGCGGCGCGAGATCGGCACCGGTATCCGCGGCACGAACAGCGTCGAAGTGCTGTCGGGCCTCGACGAAACAACGCGAGTCATTTCGCCCTACCCGGCCAATCTTGCGGACGGCGCGCGCGTAAGCGTCGCCGGGCCGCACCAGGATTGATGCGATGGTGCCGCTCATCCTCGACATCGCATTTACACATATCGCTGGTCGCGGTCGTCAGACGGTTGTGGCCGTGCTTGGCGTCGCGGTAGGCGTCGGCTTCTCGATCGCCATGGCGGCGCTGATGCAGGGCGGACAGGATGATTTCGTCAAGCAGCTCGTCGACACGATGCCGCATGTCGATGTTACCGACGAGCAGCGCGCCGCCCGGCGCCAGCCGGCGGAAGACATGTTCGCGGCAGTGGAAATTTCCGGGCTCAGGCCACGCGACGACCGCCGCGGCATCATCAACCCCACCGCCGCGACTTCCTGGCTCGATAGCTGGGTTCCGGGGCGCTTTGCCGCGAGCCTCCGGACGCAAGGCGTCATCCGCTATTCCAGCCGCGAGGTCGGCGCGGCCGTCATCGGCGTCGATCCGGAACGTGAGCCCGGTGTATCGCCGATTGTCGAGGACTTCGTCGAAGGCAGTTTCGCGGCGCTTGCCGCCGGAGGCAACAACGTGCTCATCGGCGACACCATGGCGAACCGGCTTGGCGCCGGGGTCGGCGACACGATCACGGCGGTTTCCTCCGAGGGACTGACGCGCGATTTCAAGATCGCCGGCCTGTTCCACACCGGCACGACGGCACGCGACGAGGGCGAGGCCTACGTTCTCCTGAAGAATGCGCAAATCCTTTCCGCGCGGCCGAACGCCGTCAACGAAATCCGCATCAAGCTCGACGATCCGAACGCTGCCCCGGCCGTCGCGCGGCGCACCGAGGCCGAGCTCGGCTACAAGGCGATGGCCTGGCAGGAGGCGAACGAATCCATCCTTGAGGCGCTCGTCGTGCGCAACGTCATCATGTACACCGTCGTCGGCGCGATCATGTTGGTCGCCGGCTTCGGCATCTACAACATCATCTCCACCATTACGCATGAAAAGGCGCGCGACATCGCCATCATGAAGTCGCTCGGCTTCCCCGAAGCCGACATGCGCCGCCTGTTCCTGATCGAGGGTATGGCGATCGGGGCTGCCGGCTCCGCGTTTGGCTGGGCACTCGGCTTCGCCATGACCTATGCCCTGTCTCTCGTACGTTTCGAGATCGCCGCGACCGGTCAGGAAATGACGCATCTGCCGATCGCCTGGAGCCTGCTGCATTATATGATTGCCTCGGCCTTCGCGCTGGGCTCGGCGGCCGTGGCGGGTTACCTGCCGGCGCGCCGCGCCGCCCGCCTGAACCCGGTTGACATCATCAGGGGCGCGAGTTGAGCGCGCTTATCGAAACAGAAGCGCTGACGCGGGTGCTTCCGGAGACGATCCCCGTCACGCTGGTCCGTGACGTGACGCTCTCGATCGGCGAAAAGGAGTTCGTCGCCGTTACCGGACCGTCCGGCTCCGGCAAGTCTTCGCTGCTCTATCTGCTCGGCCTGCTCGATCGGCCGACAAGCGGCACGCTCAGGATCGGCGGCCGCGACACGGCACCCATGAACGAGCGGGAACGCGCTTCGACGCGGCTTTCGACGCTTGGCTTCGTGTTCCAGTTCCACTTCCTGCTGCCCGAATTCACGGCGCGAGAGAATGTCGAAATCCCGATGCGCAGGCTCGGCCGGCTGCAGCGGGCCGAGATGCGCAAGCGGGCGGGTGAGTTGCTCTCATCGCTCGGGCTAGGCGAACATCTCGACAAGCGGCCCGATCAGCTCTCGGGCGGACAGCGCCAGCGGGTGGCGGTGGCGCGCTCACTCGCCAACGATCCACCGCTCATCCTTGCCGACGAGCCGACCGGAAGCCTCGACAGCAAAAGCTCCGAGCAGGTCTTCACCGTTCTGGAAAGACTGGTGCGCGAGCGCGGCAAGACCGTGGTCGCGGTGACGCACGATTTGGATATGGCCGCTCGCATGGACCGCCGCATCCAACTCGTCGATGGCAGGATCGTCAGTTAGGAACGGGACGGATTATAGTGCTAGACGGCCTGCACGCAGCTCAACCTTCCATAGTCGCGCGCGCGTACCGATCGAGCCGCCGCAGTCCGCCGTGATCGTCAGCTCTCGTGCATCGGATAGCGTTATCGTCCCATGGGCTCGAGCCGCGACGGATCGACTGCACGGCGAACTCGGCCGTATCGCTGGTGTGATCCCGACGCTGACGAAGCCGGCGAAGTGGAAAAGCTCGAAAGCGCTTGACCTCAACGCGCCGAATAGAGAAGTCTGATCAACCGTCGTCTCTGAGCTCCACCCCCCAGCCCTGTGCAGCTTCAGCCGATCCGACTGCTTGGCAAAAACTGCCAAGCAGCCCATCCCTCTTGCCTTCAACCTTGACAGGGAGATGAGCGCTCAGCTAGCGGCCGCAGCTCCGAACTAGAGCATTTCCGGTGAATACTGGATCACTCTGCCGGAGGCCATTTGGCTCAAGGTCGAGGGTTTCGGTGAAGGTCGTGGTGGCGCCACGGCCGAGCCGGAACCCGAAGGATTTGAGCCAAATGGACCCGGCCCGAAGGGTTTGCCGCTGGCGGGCGCCCGCGGCGTCAGGCGGACTTGGCCGTGCCACCAGCACGACCTGCGCCGCCTTCCTAGCGGATCGCCTCGCCATCGGCGAAACAGAGCGATTCAGTATTCACCGGAAATGCTCTAGGTCATTGTCGCTCCGAACAGCCGGCCGATCGCGGCTGTCACAACCATTGCGGCAATTCCCCAGAACCCCACCCGCAGCGTGCCTCGGACCATCGGAGCCCCACCCGTCCACGCGCTCAAGGCGCCCAGAATGGCCAGGAAGAGCATTGAAGCCGCCGACACGCCGACAATGACATGCTCGATCGGGGTGGCAACGGCCACGGCCAGCGGCAATGCCGCGCCGACGGCAAAGGTGGCGGCGGACGTAAGCGCTGCCTGCACCGGTCGCGCGGCGCCGGCTTCCGTGATCCCGAGCTCTTCACGCGCATGGGCCTTGAGGGCATCGCTGGCGGTGAGTTGCTCCGCAACTTTCTGCGCCAGGTCAGGGTCGACACCTCGCCCCTTATAGATTTCCGCGAGCTCCGTCAGTTCGGCCGCTGGATCGTCCGCAAGTTCACGCCGCTCGCGTTCAAGGTCAGCGTCTTCCGTGTCGGACTGGGAACTCACGGAAACATACTCGCCTGCCGCCATCGACATGGCGCCGGCGGCCAGCCCGGCCAGGCCCGCGACGACTATCTCCGGCTTGCCGCTCGATGCAGCCGCGACACCGACGATCAGGCTTGCCGTCGAGACCAGCCCGTCATTGGCGCCGAGAACAGCAGCGCGCAACCAGCCGATTCGATGGACGAGGTGTGCCTCGCGGTGAGAGAGCGAACGCGGCATAATCTCTCCTACGGTTTCCAAGAGCCTCCACCTCAGCCGACGCCCTTTACCGTTAGTGCGCGGATGGCGTTCCCCTCGCGTGATGATCACCGACAAGCTTGCTTCCTATGCCGTGGCCGGCAGAGAAGTGATGCCGGGTGTCGAGCATCGCCGGCACAAGGGGCTTAACAACCGCGCCGAGAATTCCCACCAGCCGACCCGACGACGAGAAAAGATCATGAAGCGCTTCAAGTCAGCGCGCCAGCTTCAGCGTTTCGTCTCCATCCACGATCCGATTGCCAATCTCTTCCACTTTCCCCGCCACGCCCTTTCATCCTCCGATCATCGTGACCTTCGCAGTGCTGCCATGGCAAGGTGGCACGAGATCACGCACATCGCTGCTGCCTGAAATCAGCTCCGTGGGCCCGAACGCGTTCTCTCGCCAATAACTTTACGATGCCTCTTGTGGCGTCATTCGACGTCAGCGCATTTTTCCAGCATTTCGTCCTGAAGACGTGCCTGCGCGCATGGCCGTGACGCTCGATTAGCCGTGACGCCGGACTCCGGTCACGGTCCCCGACGGGCGCCGTGGTCACGGCGCCGGATTGAGGCGCCGGGGTCGGCGTAGAGCTGGCTGAACAGCGGCAGGTGGCGGGCACCCTGCCGGGCCAGGAATTCGTGGAACGCGGCCATTGCAGGCGTCATCGCCCGATCGCTGCGCGAAACCGCGTACCATTGCCTGCGGATCGGCATCCCCACGACGTCAAGCAGCGCCAGCCGCGAGGTTTCGAGTTCCGATGCCACGGTGTGCGCCGAGATGAAGGCGATGCCGAGCCCCGCCATGACGGACTGCTTGATCGTCTCGTTCGAGTCCATTTCGATGCCGGGCTTCTCGAGCCAACCCGAAACATCGCGCATGAATATCTCCATGGAGATGCGGGTGCCGGATCCCGGCTCGCGCATGAGCAACGGTTCGCGTGCGACCTCTTCCCTGCTGAGATCGCGCCGCCTGGCCAACGGATGATCGGGAGCCGCGATGATGACCAGCGGGTGGTCGCCGAACACCACCGCCCGCGCCGGAACGCCGGCCGGCGGCCGGCCCATCAGCGCGATGTCGATCTCGTGGTCGCTTAGCCGTTCGATGGTCTCCGCGCGATTGCCGACGAAGAGACGCATCTCGATATCCGGATACTCGGCCATGAAGCCCGCCATCAGGCGGGGCGCGAAATACTTGGCCGTGGAAACGACGCCCAGTCGCAGACTGCCGCGCCGCACACCCTTGATGGCGTCAATCTCATCGACCAGGACGCGCAGGCGTTCCTCGATCGCACGCGCCGCATCGAGCACCGCAAGCCCGGCCGCCGTCGCCCGCATACCGGCATTGGTCCGATCAAACAGCAGCAGGCCGGTCTCCTGTTCCAGCTGCTGCAACTGAAGCGTGACGGCCGATGGCGTAATGCCCAATTCGCCGGCCGCGGCGACAATCTTTCGGTGCCGATCGATGGCCGCAACCGACCGAAGCTGCTTCAATGAAAGATTGCGCATGACGCATACTTAAAATTTCTAAGCTCTTTGGTAAAGAAAATAAAGTTTACTAATCTGTGGGGTTTTGGTCCTGTCCGCTGTCGTCACCACGACGTGCAACAGGACCGCCATGATCGCCTCAACGCTGGATGCCTTCCTGAACTCCTACGCATTTTCGGAACAGGGGCTGCGGCCGTCGGTGGCACATGTCATTCGCGCCGTTGCTTCCGCCGCCCTGAATATCCGGGCGATCATGAGCAATGTCGGGCCGGGGGCTACCGACGCGATCCTTCCGCGCAGCGACGGCGATCCGCGCCGAGTGCTGGAGGGGCGCGCGGCCGCGGTCCTCGTCGACGCATTGCGTCACACACCGGTAGCGCACTATCTCGACGCCGACGCGGGAAAGCAGGTCGTGCTCGATGCCACGGCGCCGCTGGCAGTCGCCATCCATCCGCTCGACGGCATTTCCAACATCGACATCAACGCCGCGCTGGGCACGATTTTTTCCGTGATGCCGGGCGTCGCCGGGAACGCCGCCGATACGTTCCTCCAGTCGGGACGCAGGCAACTGGCCGCCGGCTTCGTGGTCTACGGGCCGCAACTCGGTCTCGTGCTGAGCCTGGGCAACGGCACCCATGTCTTCGTCTTTTCGGCGCCGCTCGGCGCTTTCGTGCAGGCATGGGAAAGCTGCATCATACCGCCCGATGCAAATGAATACGCCATCAACGCATCCAATTACCGGCACTGGCACGGCGCGGTGAGGCTTTACATCGACGACTGCCTGAGCGGCGCCGACGGGCCGAGACAGCGCGACTTCGACATGCGCTGGGGCGCCTCCCTTGTCGCGCATATCTACCGCATCCTGATGCGCGGCGGCGTCTATGTCGACCCGGCCGACAGCCGGGTCGGCTGGTCGCGAGGCCGCCTTGGCCTGGTGCACCAGGCCAATCCGATCGCCATGCTGGTCGAACAGGCCGGCGGGCGCGCCACCGACGCCATCGACGACATCCTCGACCTGGTGCCGGAGACGCTCTCCCAGCAGACACCGCTGGTGTGCGGCTCGGCAAGAGAGGTCGAGCGGATCGCCCGCTATCACACCGAACCGAGCACGATCGCCGAGCGGGCGCCGCTGTTCGGCAACCGCGGCCTGTTCAGGACTTGAGGCGCCATGTCGGCCAGTCATCCAATCATCTCGATCACCGGATCCTCCGGCGCCGGAACGACCTCCGTGAAGCGCATCTTCGACCTGATCTTCCGCCGGGAAAAGATCGAGGCGGCCTACATCGAGGGCGACGCCTTCCATGCGTTCGACCGCGCGGCGATGAAAAGGAAGATCGCCGACGCCACTGCCCAGGGAAAGAACTTCACCCATTTCCACGAAGAGGCAAACCTGCTCGAGAGGCTCCAAGACGTGTTCGCGCATTACGGCCGCAAGGGCGAAGGCGAGACCAGACACTATGTCCACGATGCCGACGAAGCGGCCGTCTACGGAGTGGAGCCAGGCACGTTCACGGATTGGAAGCCTTTCGAGAAGGGCACGGATCTGCTGTTCTACGAGGGCCTGCATGGCTGCGTCAAAACCGACAAGGTGGACGTCGCGCGCCTTGCCGATCTGAAAATCGGGGTGGTGCCGGTCGTCAACCTCGAATGGATCCAGAAAATCCATCGCGACAAGGCTGCGCGAGGCTATTCGACCGAGGCGGTGACGGACACGATCCTGCGGCGGATGCCCGACTACGTGAACTACATCATCCCGCAATTCGCGCTGACCAACATCAACTTTCAGCGCGTGCCGATCGTCGATACGTCCAACCCCTTCATCGCGCGCTGGATTCCAACTGCCGACGAATCGATGCTGGTCATCCGCTTCGCCAATCCGCGCGGCATCGACTTCCCGTACCTGCTGTCGATGATCCACGACAGTTTCATGTCGCGCGCCAACACCATCGTGATGCCGGCCAACAAGCTCGACATCGCCATGCAGCTGATCCTCACGCCCCTCATCCTGCAGCTTATCGAACGCAAGCGGAGGATGTGAGGACGATGGACCCGCGAGACGCTTCCTGACGAAGAAAGGAAAGACGCAATGAACGTGCAGTCGCAGACGATGACAGAGGGCAAGGAACGCTACAAACCGGGCGTCATACCGTACAAGAAGATGGGATATTGGGAGCCGGCATACAGGCCGAAGGACACCGACCTCATCGCCATATTCCGGATCACGCCGCAACCGGGCGTCGACCACGAGGAGGCGGCGGCCGCCGTCGCCGGCGAAAGTTCGACGGCGACCTGGACGGTGGTGTGGACCGACCGGCTGACCGCCTGCGAACTCTACCGCGCCAAGGCCTTCAAGTCCGAGACTGTGCCGAACACCGGCCCCGGAACCAAGACCGAGCAGCAGTACTTCGCCACCATCGCCTACGACCTCGACCTGTTTGAGCCCGGTTCGATCGCCAACCTGACCGCCTCGATCATCGGCAACGTCTTCGGCTTCAAGGCGGTGAAGGCGCTGCGGCTGGAAGATATGCGCATTCCCGTCGCCTACCTGAAGACGTTCCAGGGGCCGGCGACCGGTATCGTCGTCGAGCGCGAGCGGCTCGACAAGTTCGGGCGGCCGCTGCTCGGCGCCACGACGAAGCCGAAGCTCGGCCTCTCCGGACGCAACTACGGGCGCGTCGTCTACGAGGCGCTGAAAGGCGGACTCGACTTCGTCAAGGACGACGAGAACATCAACAGCCAGCCCTTCATGCACTGGCGCGACCGATACCTCTACTGCATGGAGGCGGTGAACAAGGCATCAGCAGCCACGGGAGAGGTCAAGGGCCACTATCTCAACGTCACCGCCGGCACGATGGAGGAGATGTACGATCGCGCCGAGTTCGCAAAGTCGCTGGGCTCGGTCATCATCATGATCGATCTCGTCATCGGCTACACGGCCATCCAGTCGATGGCGAAATGGGCCCGGCGCAACGACATGATCCTGCACCTGCACCGCGCCGGCAATTCGACCTATTCGCGCCAGAAGAACCACGGCATGAACTTCCGCGTCATCTGCAAGTGGATGCGCATGGCGGGCGTTGACCACATCCATGCCGGCACGGTCGTCGGCAAGCTGGAAGGCGACCCGCTGATGATCAAGGGTTTCTACGACACGCTGCGCGAGGAGCGCACGTCAGTGAACCTCGAGCATGGCCTGTTCTTCGACCAGGAATGGGCGTCGCTCAACAAGGTCATGCCGGTCGCCTCAGGCGGCATTCATGCCGGGCAGATGCACCAGCTTATCCACTATCTCGGCGAGGACGTCGTCCTGCAGTTCGGCGGCGGCACGATCGGCCATCCGGACGGCATCCAGGCCGGCGCGACAGCCAACCGCGTGGCGCTCGAAGCGATGATCCTCGCTCGCAATGAAGGCCGCGACTACTTGCGCGAAGGTCCCCGAGATCCTCGAGCAGGCGGCAAAGTGGTGCAAGCCGCTGAAGGCCGCGCTGGAGGTCTGGAAGGACGTGACCTTCAACTATGAATCCAACCGACACGGCCGATTTCGTGCCGACCGCCGCCGCGAGCAACTGAGGAACCGCCGCCATGATGACCAATCCGGGCAACAGGGTCACGCAGGGACAGTTCTCGTTCCTGCCGGACCTGACCGACACGCAGATTTCCGCGCAGATCAAATATGCCTTGAAGAACCATTGGGCCGTCAGCGTCGAGTACACGGACGATCCGCATCCCCGGAACACCTATTGGGAAATGTACGGCAACCCGATGTTCGACCTGAGGGATCCTGCCGGCATCCTGATGGAGATCAATGCCTGCCGCAAGGCGCTGCCGAACATGTACATCCGCGTCACCGCTTTCGATTCGACAAAGGGCTGGGAGGCTCCGCGCATGTCGTTCATCGTCAACCGGCCGCCGAACGAGCCGGGATTCCAGCTGGTTCGGCAGGAGCGCGACGGACGCTCTCAAGGCTATTCGATCATCCCCTATGCGACCGACAGGCCCGAAGGAGAGCGGTCGTAGATGACCACAATGCGTAGTGCACCCGGCCCGGATCTCCTGGGCGAGTCGGATTTCGTCGACCTGCAGGCGGAATTCGAGGCGTCCAACATGGACGAAATCATGGGCAGGCTCGACAGCGAACTGGTCGGTCTGAAGCCGGTGAAGACCCGCATTCGCGAGATAGCGGCGCTGCTTCTGGTCGACAGGTTGCGAAAAAAATTCGGCATCTCGTCGCAGACGCCGACGCTGCACATGAACTTCACCGGGAATCCGGGAACCGGCAAGACCACCGTGGCGCTGCGCATGGCAGAAATCCTGCATGGGCTGGGCTACGTGCGCGAAGGCCAACTCGTGTCGGTGACGCGCGACGATCTGGTGGGCCAGTATGTCGGCCACACGGCGCCGAAGACTCGCGAAGTCATCAAGCGGGCGATGGGCGGGGTGCTGTTCATCGACGAGGCCTACTATCTCTACAAGCCCGAGAACGAGCGCGACTACGGCCAGGAATCGATCGAGATCCTGCTGCAATGCATGGAAAGCAACCGCGACGACCTAGTCGTCATCCTTGCCGGCTACAAGGACAAGATGGACCGGTTCTTCCTCAGCAATCCCGGCATGCGCTCGCGCATCGCCCACCATATCGACTTTCCCGACTACCGCCCGGACGAGCTGGAATCGATCGCCGCGATCATGCTGGCCGGCCAGAACTACCGGCTCAGCGAAAGCGCGTCGGCGGCGTTGCGGGAATATATCCCGCTGCGCATGAGCTTGCCGCATTTCTCGAACGCCCGCTCGATCCGCAACGCGCTCGACCGGGCGCGGCTGCGCCAGGCAAACCGGCTGTTCGCCGCGCGGGATCGGCCTCTGACTAGGCGTGACCTGATTACCATCGAGGAGCCGGACATTCGCGGAAGCCGCATATTCGTCGAAGGCCGACTCGAAGGCGAGCCGGAACACCACGTCGTCGTATGAAGCTCGTTTCGCCGTCAGGAAGGAATTTCCGACGCTGAATGGAACGCCTGCCCGCGCGCGCGCATTGTGTCAAATAATTTTGACACAATTTCGAAGAGGTCCACGATGTCGCGCCGATTGATCCTTGCCGCTCTGCCGCTCGCCATTCTGATGGCGTTGCCGGCCCATGCTCAGACGCCGGACGATTCGGTGGCGCCGACCATTCCGGAGACCCAGATAGAGGGGCGGACATTCTCGTCGCCCTATGAGTTCCTGTCGGCGGCAAGCTCGGTCGACGATTTCCAGATAAAGTCGGCCGCGCTTGCCGAAAGTCTCGCCGAATCGGCAGACATAAAGCGTTTCGCAACGCACCATTGCATCCGAGCATGCGGCTCTGACCGCGGAAATGATTGCCGCTGCAAAGACCGAAAAGGTCGAAATCGCTCAGCCCTCCGTCGACGGCGAGCAGAAGGGCCTGCTGTCAAAGCTTGAAGCCCAGAACGGCGCGTCCTTCGACAAGTCGTATGTCGAGGCGCAGATATTCGTGCATCAGCGGGCAATCGCCATGTATCGCGGCTACGCGGCCGAGGACAATGCGCTCGGCACGTTTGCCGCGGCGCATTTGCCGACGCTCGTCGGACACTATGGCGAACTGCTGCAGATGGCCCGGGCGCTCGGCGTCGAGGAGGTCTCGCAGCCTCCCGCGCAATAGCACCGACAGCGACCATGGCTCAGTTCCGCAGCCGCGCCGCGACGTCGCCGACATGGGCGACGAAGGCCAGGCCAAGGCAAAGCGCGATCGCTCCTCCGCCCAGTCCGAGCAAAGCGGCGCGCAGCGCTAGGATCAGGAAAACACCGGACAGGGCGTTGGCGACCAGATGGAGGAAGGGGCGTTTGCCCCTGGCGATCGCAAGGCCAAGGACGATGGCCAGTTCCAGCCCGAGCAAGGCAAGCGCGGCCAGCGTCACCGTGCCGTCGAGGACAAAAGCTTCGAGCATGACCGCGCCTTCCGCTGTTGGCCGCTACTGGAACGCCATCCGCACCAGATGGACGAGGTCCTTCACGAAGACGCGCAGATGGGCCAGCGGATCGGTCCGGACGAACCGCTTGTTGAGGTAGGATTCCCAGATCAGCCGCTGCACGTCGCCGTCCGCGCAGATCGCGACGAAGCGTTCGCGCCGCTTGTCGTTGCAGTACCAGAAGCCCTGCATGAAGCCGAGAACCAGGAAGACGCGCCCGTGCAGGCGCATGAAGCGCTTGCGGACACGCGTCAGCGCGCTGGCGTCGCCGGTTGCGAGGAACTCGGCGGCGGCCTCGGCGGCCAGCCTGCCGCACAGCATCGCGTAGTAGATGCCCTCGCCCGACGAGGGCGCGACCACGCCGGCGGCATCGCCGACAAGCACGACGTCGCGGCCATTGTCCCACCGCTTCAAAGGCCTGAGCGGCAGCGGCGCGCCCTCCTCGCGGATGGTTTCCTGGCCGTCGAGGCCGGCCTCCCGGCGCAGCAGCCGGGTCGCCTCGCGCAAGTCGAACCCCTTGACGGCACTGCCGACGCCGACGCTGGTGGTGTCGCCATGCGGGAAGATCCAGCCGTAGAAATCGGGCGAGACACGCGACTGGTAGTAGACGTCGCAGCGCTGCGGATCGAAGGCCGCAGACCGCCCCTGCGGCGAGCGCACGATCTCGTGATAGGCGAACACGTAGGGCGGGCGGGCTTCCCTGCCGAACAACTGACGCCGCACGGCGGAATTGGCGCCGTCGGCACCGACGATCATCCGGGTGCTGACCGTCTCCACAGCGCCGCCCCTGCGCGCGAAGCGCACGGCAATCCGGCCATCCCCGGTGCGGCTCGCGGTATCGAAACGTCGCCGCCACCACGTCGGCGCCGAGCGATTGCGCGCGCGCGCGCAGCCACGCGTCGAAGACCTCGCGATCGACCATGCCGACGAAACCGTCGTCGATGCGCATGTCGACGCTGGTCTTCGACGGGGCGATGATGCGGGCCGAGCGGATGCGCGCCGTCAGGAGATGCAGCGGGATGTCGAACTCGCTGATCAGCCGTGGTGGGATCGCGCCGCCGCACGGCTTGATCCGCCCGGCCCGGTCGAGCAGCAGCACGCGGCGTCCGGCGGCGGCGAGGTCGGCGGCCGCCGTGGCGCCAGCCGGCCCGCCGCCGACCACCACGACATCGTAGCCGGCCGGTGAGGCCCAGTCATTCTGCAGCCTGCATGCCGGTCGCATAGCCGCATTCCGGCGCCGCCGGCAGCGGTCCGTGCCGGAGCGATCATCGAGGCGATGACGGCGGCGGCGAGGAAGAGCGATCCTTCGAGCAGAAACACGCTGCCATAGGCGAGCGGCACCGAAACGTTGATAGCGCGCAGAAGGTCGACGGCGACCGTGCCGGCGAAGCCGCCGAGGCCGAAGGCGATGGCCTGCGCCGCACCCCACAGGCCCATGCGCACGCCGTCGCGCGATTTGCCGGCCGTACCCGCCAGCGCCATCATCGAGGCGATCGCCGCGACCGCGAAGACGCCGTTGGCGAAGCCGAGCGCGAAGACGGTGGCGGCCAGCGGCCAGCGCGTGCCGGCGGTGGCCGAGAAGCGCAAGCGCGGCCAGCGTCGCGGCCGAAGCAGGCAGCCGCCGACGGTGAAGCATCTCAGGATCGCCGGAACGCGCCGGGCGAGCAGGCTGCCGGCGACCCCGACCAGCACCATGCCGACAAGCACGCCGCCGTTCTGGATGCCGGAGAGCTTGTCGTCTCGCCCGGCGTCATGCCGAAGACGAGGCCGGCGAAGGGCTCGAGGATCAGGTCCTGCATGCTGTAGGCGAGCATCGAGACGAAGACGAAGACGGTGAACAGGCGCGCCTGCGGGTCGGCCCAGACCTCGGCGAGGCTTTCACGGAACGAAGCGGATGGCGCCCGGTCTTCGGATGCGCTCTGCTGCCGCGCCGGACTTCTCGACGCCATAGACGGCGAGCACGGTGAGCGCCAGGGCCGCCGCGCCTGCGACCGCGGTGACGTCGATCAGCCGCGCCAGCGAGAACGGATCGAGGAATTTGCCCGAGACGACCGCCGTGACCGCGATGCCGAAGATCATCATCAGCCAGACGAGTGTCGCCGCGGCCGGCGGCGCTCGGCCGGGACGCCGGTTGCGAGCAGCGCCAGCAGCGACGTGCCGGCGGCGCCGACGCCGAAGCCGATCAGGATGAAGGTCGAGGACGGCGAGCAGCGATGCCGGCCGCGAAGTTCTCGGCCATCAGCGCCGTCGCCATCGCGCGCCGACGCCGGCCAGCGCGAGCAGCGCCATGCCGCCGACGATCCAGGGCGTCCGCCGGCCGCCGCTGTCCGAGCCGTGGCCCCACAGCGGGCGCGTGATCTGGACGCCGTAGTGCAGCCCCACGAGCGCGCCGGGAATGACCGCCGCAAGGCCGAGTTCGACCACCATGACGCGGTTCAGCGTCGAGGTGGTCAGGACGACGATCGCGCCGAGCGCGGTCTGCACCAGGCCGAGCCGGACGATGCCGAGCCAGCCGAGCGAAGTTCGGGCGCGTCATGGCGTCATCCCCCCTGCATGGCGCGGACGGCGAAGGCGCTGGCCAGCATGCCGAAGACGTACATCGTCGTCCCGGTCGCATTGTACCAGGCAGCCGGCGCAGCGGGTCGGTGAGCATGCGCGCCATGCAGACCGCCTGACCCGCAAGCAGCGCCGTCACGATCAGCGCATGCAGCGGATGCCCCCAGGAGACCAGCAGGCCGATGACGGCCAGCTGCGGCACCGCCATGACGATGCAGGCGAGCCGGGCGGCGCGGTCGACGCCGAGCACGGCAGGCAGGCTGGCAAGCCCGGTCTGCCGGTCGCCCTCCACCGACTTGAAATCGTTGAGCGTCATGATGCCGTGCGCGCCGACGCTGTAGAGCAGCGCGAGCGCGAGGATCGGATAGCCGGGGAATGCCGCCCATTGCCGCCGCGGCCGCCGTGAACCAGGGCAGGCCCTCGTAGCAGAGCCCGACGGCGCCGGGCCCGACCAGCCGTTGCGCTTCAGCCGGAACGGCGGGGCGCTGTAGGCCCAGGCCAGCGCCAGGCCGACCACCGCGGCGCCGAATCCCCACGGGCCGAGCCACGAGGCGACGATCAGCGAAACAGCGGTCTTGGCGATGGCGATGCCGAGGCCCCAGCGGCCCGGCATCCGGCCGGACGGGATGGCGCGATCGGGCTCGTTGATGGCGTCGACATGGCGGTCGTACCAGTCGTTGACCGCCTGGCTGGTGCCGCAGACCAGCGGGCCGGCGAGCAGGATCCCGCCGACGACGTAGGGCCAGCGATCGCCGATGGCCACGCCGGACGAGACGACGCCGCAGCCGAACGCCCACATCGGCGCGAACCAGGTGATCGGCTTCAGGAGTTCGATCGTCGCGGCGATCGTCGGCACCGTGGCACGGTTTCGGGCAACAAGCGGCTCAGCCATGCCGAACGATAACGTTGACACCAATAGGTGTCAATCATAATTGACACCTATGAAAGAGGAGGTATCAGTCCTCCGCGTCCTCGACGTCGGAAATCCCGTAGCGCTTGAGCTTGATATACAGGCTTTGGCGGCTCAGCCCCAGCATGTCGGCGGCAGAGGCGCGGTTGTTGTCGGTGAGGCGCAGCGCAGCCTCGATGCACAGCCGCTCGATGATGTCGGCGGTGTCGCGAACCAGATCCTTCAGGGGGACGCGCCCGACGAGATCCGTGAACGGGGCGGCCGACCCCGGCAGGCCGATGCCGCCGGTCTGAGCCGAGTCGGCACGCGACTGTTCCCGGAGCGTGAAGCCGAACAACGGCCCGTCGGGACTTTCGATCTTGGCTGCCGACACCTCGACCATTCCGCTGCCGCCCAGCTCGTCGCGGACCACCGACGAGAAGCGCCGCACCGTGCCATGCTCGCGCAGGTTCGCCATCAGCACATGCAGGTCGACGCTCGATCCGCCGAGCCAGGTGTCGAGCCCCTTGCCTTCGATGCGGTCGACATTGACGACCCGGATCATGTCCAGGAACGCCGGGTTCGCCTGCACGATCCTGCCGTCGCCGTCGACCATCACCACGCCCTCAGGAAGATGGTCGATCATGGACAGCAAGGTCGCGTCCAGCGGCGAACCCGCATAGGCCAGCGTCGGCTCCTCGGTGGCGAAGCACACGAGCAAATTGGTCCGGCCGTATTCGCGGAACGGCGTGACTCGAATCTCCATATGCCGTCCGCCGTGGCCAGTCGCGCCCGGAAGACATCCGCCCGCGCCCGCGCACCGAGCGCGGTGAGGGCTTCGGTCGCCATGGACTGGTCGGCCTTGGCGAAAACCGTGGAAGCCGACATGCCGATAAGCCTCTTCACCGGCTTGTCGAGCAGCCGCGCGGCGCCTTCGTTGGCATCGAGAATCTTGAGCGTCTGGGATTCGACGACGACCAGGGGTTCGACAGCCAGATGAAACAGAATCCGGTAGCGGGACTCGATGTCGCGCAGCTTTCGAAAGTCCTTCTCCATCTCGATCTGGGAGCGGATCAGCCGCTGCTGCATCTCGGCCATGGGGCGCAGATCGGTGCCCAGCGCCACCTTGTGCGGCCAGCCCGACAGCGCCACGAGACGGTAGCTCACCGGCAGGTCGCGCCCGGTCTTGCTCGGATGGTTGACCTGGCGCGATCGGGTCGGCGACGACTTGGCCGATTCGTGCAGTAGTTCCTCGAACTTGTCGCGGCTTTCGGCGGTGACAGTGTCCTTCCAGGACTTGCCGACCCAGTCCTCCAGGTCCCAGGCCTTGAGGCCCTTGTCGCGATAGGCGACGTCGAGGACCTTGCTGTCGTGTCCCAGAACAACCGCCACGTCGGAGTTCGCCGTGGCCAGAATGCCGAGCGCCTCAGCGCCCAGACCCGAGAACAGTTCATCGTTGGAGCGGAACGAGCGGGACACCTCTCGGGAAACCTGCTTGTCCATGAAAGATCGTCAAATCCCTTGCTACTCGGCTGCCATTCTCCGGTCGTTGTCCGCCTTCAGCGAAGCCACCACCGTATCCGCCAGCGCCACCGCCGACACGGCATCGACAGCGAGCAGGTCGAATCCGGCGTCGATTGCACCCTGGGGATTCTGAATAACCATGCTGCCGCCTGCAATCAAGACGATTGACTTATTGCGTGACCAAGACCGCAGCTTGCGGCAGATTTCGGCAAGGTCCGCAAGCCGCCGTTCGACGCTGACCGAAACGCCCACGATCTGGTAGTGGTTCGACGCGACAAGCCGGAGCATATCGGCTTCTTCGTCGCAACCACAGCAGTCGACCTCCCAGCCCGCCCGCCGGAAGGCGTCATCCACGACAGCCAATCCGAAAGTGTGCTGTTCTCCCGGTGCGGGGGCAAGCAGGGCGCAGCGCGACAGGTCCGGTACGGTCGTCGGCGGGTACTCGGAAGTCATCCGCCGAAACAGCCGCTGCATCCTCGACACCGCGATCGTCACCTTGAGGAAATCGCATTCGTCCGCGCACCAGTTCTCGCCGACGATGCGCGCGGCGGGTTCGAGCAGGATTTCGACGACCTTCTGCGGGTCTCTGCTTTCGGCAAGAACCTCCCACAGCATTTCCTGGCAACGATCGGACTCCTCGTCGAACAGCATCGCGACGAACTCCTCGATCCGCTCGCGCTGCAAGGCGCTGATCTGGAGCGCACGCGCGCCGTTTGCGACTCGATCCTCTGCATGATCCAGTCGTCGGCGATTTCCGGGATTCCGTGGGGACTTCGCCCCTGTCAGCGGGTTCGCCGTCATGCGGATGGGACCTGGTTTCGCTCGAACTCCGTCGAAGGTCTGGTTCCGGCCCGGCATTAAAAGCATCGATCCGCCGCTTGAACCGCGCGAAAAACTGATGCGTCCCTGAACCATTCCTGGTGATCCCACTCGTTCGCCAACGTAAAAAATACCGCGGTCTTCAGTGCCGCGCTCCGGCTTGGGCCGTGCCCTCGCGAGCCAGTCGCAAGTCGCGCATTCTTCGCGCTGAGGTTTCTCTCCGATCGAAAACCGTACGATGCGTCTTCGAACGATTTCCAGTCGCAAAAACTACCTATTTTGCAAATTCTGTAAAGATATTTTTACGTCACGTTTGATTGACACTTTTGCCGTCGGCGGGATTACATTCCGCGGTGATTGCCGACAGGACGAACAGCCAGGGAGGCGGTGATGGGCGTGGCAAAGTCGGGACAACTGCGCACTGACGGAGAGACAAGACAGCTCTACACGACCGAGCAGCGCCGCCGCCGCGACGCCTCGCCGTGGACACTGGTCCAGGGCGTCCTGGCACCGGTGCAGTTCGTCGTCTTCCTGGTCAGCCTCGGGCTGGTGCTGCGCTACCTCGCGACCGGCGACGGGCTCGTGGCGGCCACCGTGTCGATCGTCGTCAAGACGCTCGTTCTCTACACGATCATGGTCACCGGCTCGATCTGGGAGAAGGACGTCTTCGGCCGCTACCTGTTCGCCCGCGCCTTCTTCTGGGAGGACGTGTTCAGCATGCTGGTGCTGGCGCTGCACACGGCCTATCTCGTCGCGCTGCTCACCGGCGCGCTCGGCGCCGCGCGAGCAGATGGTCGCTGGCGCTCGCCGCCTACGCCACCTACGTCGATCAACGCCGACGCAGTTCCTGCTCAAGCTGCGCGCCGCGCGGCTCGCCGGCACGGCCGATGCGGCGCGCATGGCTGGAGGCGGCGCGATGAACGCGCCGTCAGCCCGACTCGCCGACCGGCGGCGCGCGCCGACTGCGGCCCCCGGTCGCTGCGCGAGCGCGGCCAGCGCGAGGTGTTCTGCGGCCTGACCGGCATCATCTGGCTGCACCGCAAGATCCAGGACGCCTTCTTCCTCGTCGTCGGCTCGCGCACCTGCGCGCATCTGATCCAGTCGGCCGCCGGCGTGATGATCTTCGCCGAGCCGCGCTTCGCCACCGCGATCATCGACGAGCGCGACCTCGCCGGGCTGGCCGACGCCAACGACGAGCTCGACCGCGTCGTCGCCCGGCTGCTCGAGCGGCGGCCCGACATCCAGCTGCTGTTCCTGGTCGGCTCCTGCCCGTCCGAGGTGATCAAGCTCGACCTGTCGCGCGCCGCCGCAGCGGCTGTCGCAGCACCTACGCGCCGACGGTGCGGGTGCTGAACTATTCGGGCAGCGGCATCGAGACGACCTTCACGCAGGGCGAGGACGCCTGCCTCGCCGCGCTCGTGCCGGAGCTGCCGGCCGAGCCGCCGACGCCGAGCCGTCGCTGCTCGTCGTCGGCGCGCTGGCCGACGTGGTCGAGGACCAGTTCCGCCGCCTGTTCGCGCGACTCGGCATCGGCCCGGTGCGCTTCCTGCCGCCGCGCCGCGCCGACGACGCTGCCGCCGGTCGGGCCGAACACGCGCTTCCTGCTGGCGCAGCCCTTCCTGGCCGACACCGCGCGGGCGCTCGAGGAGCGCGGCGCGCACGCGGCTGCCCGCGCCGTTCCCGCTCGGCGTCGAAGGCACCACGCGCCTGGCTGCAGGCGGCCGCCGATGCGTTCGGCGTCGACCCGGCGCCGCTTCGAGCAGTCACCGCGCCGCCGGCCGGGCGCGCGCGCGAACGCGCGCTCGCGCGCCACCGCGCCGACGCTCGCCGGCAAGCGCATCTTCTTCTTCCCCGATTCGCAGCTCGAGGTGCCGCTCGCGCGCTTCCTGCGCCGCGAGCTCGGCATGGAGCTGGTCGAGGTCGGCACGCCCTATCTGCATCGCCAGCATCTCGGCGGGCGAGCTCGACCTGCTGCCGCCGGCACGTCTGCTCAGCGAAGGCCAGGACGTCGACCGGCAGCTCGACCGCTGCCGCGCCGCGCGGCCCGACCTCGTCGTCTGCGGCCTCGGCCTCGCCAATCCGCTCGAGGCCGAGGGCCTCGACCACCAAGTGGTCGATCGAGCTCGTCTTCACGCCGATCCAGGGCTACGAGCAGGCCGGCGACCTCGCCGAGCTGTTCGCGCGGCCGCTCGACCGCCGCGCGCGGCTGGTGGCCTGAGGCCATGCAGCTCACCGTCTGGACCTACGAAGGCCCGCCGCATGTCGGCGCGATGCGCATCGCCACCGCGCATGAAGGGCGTGCACTACGTCCTGCACGCGCCGCAGGGCGACACCTACGCCGACCTGCTGTTCACGATGATCGAGCGCCGCGACCACGCGCCCGCCGGTCACCTACACCACCTTCCAGGCGCGCGACCTCGGCGGCGACACCGCCGAGCTGTTCAAGACCGCCGGCCGCGAGGCCTACGAGCGCTTCCAGCCGCGAGGCGATGCTGGTCGGCGCCTCCTGCACCGCCGAGCTGATCCAGGACGATCCCGGCGGCCTCGCCGGGCGCTCGACCTGCCGATCCCGGTGGTCGCGCTCGAGCTGCCGTCCTACCAGAAGCAAGGAGAACTGGGGCGCGGCCGAGACCTTCTACCAGCTGGTGCGCGCCTTGCCGGCCGCCGCCCGCGCCGGCGCTGCGGCGCCGCGCGCGCGGCGCCGGCGCAAGCTGCAACATCCTCGGCCCGACCGCGCTCGGCTTCCGCCACCGCGACGACGTCGCCGAGGTCACCACGCTGCTCGAGCGCCTCGGCATCGACGTCAACGTCGTCGCGCCGCTCGGCGCCACCGCCGCCGACCTCGCCCGCCTGCGGCGAGGCCGACTTCAACGTCGTGCTCTATCCCGAGATCGCCGGCGCCGGCCGCGCGACTGGCTGGAGCGCGACCTTCGGCCAGCCGTGCACGACGATCCGTGCCGATCGGCGTCGGCGCCACGCGCGACTTCGTCGCCGAGGTCGCCGGCTCGCCGGCATCGACCCGGCGCCGTGCTCGGCCGACGAGACCGTCGCGCCTGCCCTGGTACTCGCGCTCGGTCGATTCGACCTACCTCACCGGCAAGCGCGTCTTCATCTTCGGCGACGCCACCCACGCCGTCGCCGCCGCGCGCATCGCCGCGCGAGGAGCTCGGCTTCACGGTCGTGCGGCCTCGGCACCTACAGCCGCGAGTTCGCCCGCGAGGTGCGCGAGGCCGCCGCCGAACTACGGCGTCGAGCCGCTGATCACCGACGACTACCTCGAGGTCGAGGCCGCATCGTCGCCGAGCTGCAGCCCGAGCTGGTGCTCGGCACGCAGATGGAGCGCCACATCGCCAAGCGGCTGCGGCATCCCCTGCGCGGTGATCTCCGCGCCGGTGCACGTGCAGGACTTCCCCGCGCGCTACTCGCCGCAGATGGGCTTCGAGGGTGCCAACGTCATCTTCGACACCTGGGTCCATCCGCTGATGATGGGCCTCGAAGAGCACCTGCTCGGACATGTTCCGCGACGATTTCGAGTTCCACGACGCCGCGCAGCCCTCGCACCTCGGCCGGCCGCGCCGCTCGCGGTGCCGATGCACCGGCCGCGCAGGCCGTCAGCTCGCCGATCGAGGTGCCGGCCGCGCGCTGGGCCGCCGAGGCCGAGAAGGAACTGAAGCAAGATCCCGTTCTTCGTGCGCGGCAAGGCGCGCCGCAACACCGAGCGCTTCGCCGCCGAGCAGGGCGTCGCCGCTCATCACCATCGAGACGCTCTACGATGCCAAAGCCCATTTCGGCCGCTGACCGCCGACGCCGCGTGCGCGTCGTCGATCGTGACGATGGACAGCCATCTGGCGAGCGCCACGGAGCGCGCCGGGCCGGCGCTGACGCGCGAGATGCCGGGCCTGTCGATCTGCGCGTGCACGCCGCCGCGGAATGGGGCGACGACCCGGACGGCGCTCGACGCGCTGCCGCGCCGACATCGCGCGAGGCGACATCGTCATCGCGACGATGCTGTTCCTGGAGGAGCACTTCCAGCGCGATCCTGCCGGCCCTGCAGGCGCGCCGCGAACAGCTGCGACGCGATGGTCGGCGGCATGTCGGCCGGCGAGGTGATGAAGCTGACCCGCATCGGCCGCTTCAGCATGGACGCGCCGCAAGGCGGCGCGCTGGCGCTTCCTGAAGCGGCTGCGGGCAGCGGCAACGGCAGCCGCAGCGCCAGCGCCGGCGCGCAGCAGATGAAGATGCTGCGCCGGCTGCCGCAGATCCTGCGCTTCATCCCCGGCACCGCGCAGGACGTGCGCGCCTATTTCCTGACGCTGCAATACTGGCTGGCCGGCTCGGACGAGAACGTCGCCAACATGGTCCGCTTGCTGGTCGACCGCTACGCCGACGGCGCGCGCCGGGCGCTGCGCGGCGCGCTCAAGGTCGACGCCGCCGGTCGAGTATCCGGAGGTCGGCGTCTACCACCCGCGCCTCGAGGGCCGCATCGCGCGAGCGCGCCGACGCGCTGCCCGGCGCGGCGGCGCGACGGCACGGTCGGCCTGCTCGTGCATGCGCTCCTACCTGCTGGCCGGCAACACCGCGCACTACGACGGCGTGATCGCCGCGCTGGAGGCGCGCGGCCTGCGCGTGATCCCGGCCTTCGCCACCGGCCTCGACTCGCGGCCGGCGATCGAGAAGTTCTTCCTGCGCGACGGCCGGCCGACGGTCGACGCGCTGGTCTCGCTCACCGGCTTCTCGCTGGTCGGCGGCCCGGCCTACAACGACGCCAAGGCCGCCGAGGACATGCTGGCCCGGCTCGACGTGCCCTACCTCGCCGGCGCACCCGGTCGAGTTCCAGACGCTCGAGCAATGGGAGGCGTCGCGACCGCGGCCTGCTGCCGGTCGAAGTCGACCATGATGGTGGCGATCCCGGAGCTCGACGGCGCCACCGGGCCCGATGGTGTTCGGCGGCCGCTCCGACGCCGGCAGGCTGCACCGGCTGCGCACGCGGCTGCACCTTCAGCGCCGACGACCGCGACATGCACCCTGCATCGAGCGCGCCGAGATGCTGGCGGCCCGCGTCGCCAAGCTGGTCGCGCTGCGCCGCACCGCAGCGCGCCGAGCGCAAGGTCGGCCGTCGTGCTGTTCAACTTCCCGCCCAACGCCGGCAACACCGGCACGGCCGCCTATCTCGTCGGTCTTCGAGTCGCTGCACGACACGCTGCCGGCGCTGAAGCGCCGACGGCTACGCGGTCGAGGTGCCCGGCCACCGTCGACGACGCTGCGCGACGCGGATCATCGACGGCAACGCGCGAGCGCTTCGGCGCGCATGCCAACGTCCATGTGCGCATCCCGGCCGACGACCATGTCCGCCGCGAGCGCTGGCTGCGCGAGATCGAGGCGCAGTGGGGTCCGGCGCCCGGCCGCAGCAGAGCGACGGCGCGCTCGATCTTCGTGCTCGGCGCGCAGTTCGGCAACGTCTTCGTCGGCATCCAGCCCGCCTTCGGCTACGAAGGCGACCCGATGCGGCTGCTGTTCGAGAAGGGCTTCGCGCCGACGCACGCCTTCTCCGCCTTCTACCGCTGGCTGCGCGAGGACTTCGGCGCCGCACGCGGTGCTGCACTTCGGCACGCACGGCGCGCTCGAGTTCATGCCCGGCAAGCAGTCCGGCCTGTCGGCCGCCTGCTGGCCCGACCGGCTGATCGGCGACCTGCCCAACCTCTACCTCTACGCCGCCAACAACCCGTCCGAGGGCACGATCGCCAAGCGCCGCTCCGCGGCGACGCTGATCAGCTACCTGACGCCGCCGGTCGCCCATGCCGGCCTCTATCGCGGCCTGCTCGACCTCAAGGCCTCGATCGAGCGCTGGCGCGGGCTGACGCCGGACGCGACATCGCGAGCGCGCCGAGCTCGCGGCGCTGATCCAGGCGCAGGCCGCGGCGCTCGACCTTGCGGCGGCCGAGCCGGCCTGGGGCGCCGACGCCGAGCGCCGGATCGGCGCGCTCGGCCAGGCAGATGCTCGAGCTGGAATACACGCTGATCCCGCACGGCCTGCATGTCGTCGGCAGGCCGCCGTCCGCCGACGAGCGCGTCGACATGCTGCTGGCGGTCGCCGAGGCCGCGCATGGCGCTGCGGCCCGACCGCGGCGCAGTCGAGGCGCTCGTCGACGGCGCTCGCCGGAGCACGCGCTGGCCGCTGCCGGCTGACCGCGGACGAGCCGACGCTGGCGATGCTGCGCGAGCTCGCCGCGACCGACCGGCTGCTCGCCGAGGATCACGAGATCGCCGGCGATCCTGCGCGCGCTCGACGGCCGCTTCATCCGCCCGGCGCCCGGCGGCGACCTGCTGCGCACGCCGGCGATCCTGCCGACCGGCCGCAACCTGCACGGCTTCGACCCCTTCCGCATCCCCAGCGCCTTCGCGGTCGCAGGACGGCGCGCGCCAGGCCGCAGCGGCTGCTCGACCGCCACTGGCCGACGGCCAGCCGCTGCCCGAAATCGATCGCCATCGTGCTCTGGGGCACCGACAACCTCAAGACCGAGGGCGGCCCGATCGCCCAGGCGCTGGCGCTGATCGGCGCCCGGCCCGCGCTTCGACAGCTACGGCCGCCTCGCCGGCGCCGACCTGATCCCGCTCGACGAGCTCGGCCGGCCGCGGATCGACGTGGTCGTCACCCTGTCCGGCATCTTCCGCGACCTGCTGCCCCTGCAGATCAAGCTGCTCGCCGAGGCCGCGTTCCTGGCCGCCGCGGCCGACGAGCCGGTCGAGCAGAACTTCGTCCGCAAGCACGCGCTGGCCTACCAGGCGAGCACTGGCTGCGACCTCGAGACCGCGGCGCTGCGTGTCTTCGGCAACGCCGAGGGCGCCTACGGCTCGAACGTCAACCACCTGATCGAGAACGGCGCTGGGACGACGAGGACGAGCTGGCCGAGACCTACGCGCAGCCGCAAGGGCTTCGCCTACGGCCGCACCGGCAGTCGCCGCGCAGCAGGCGGCCCTGCTGAACAGCGTGCTGGCCGAGCGTCGACCTCGCCTACCAGAACCTCGAATTCGGTCGAGCTCGGCGTCACCACCGTCGACCACTACTTCGACACGCTGGGCGGCATCAGCCGCGCCGTGCGCCGCGCCAAGGGCGGCGCGGCGCCGGTCTATATCGGCGACCAGACGCGCGGCGAGGGCATGGTGCGCACGCTCGGCGAGCAGGTCGCGCTCGAGACGCGCACCCGCATGCTCAATCCGAAATGGTACGAGGGCATGCTCAAGCACGGCTACGAGGGCGTGCGCCAGATCGAGGCGCACGTCACCAACACCATGGGCTGGTCGGCGACGACCGGCCAGGTCGCAGCCCTGGGTCTACCAGCAGCTGACCCAGACCTTCGTGCTCGACGCCGGAGATGCGCGAGCGGCTGGCCGCGCTCAACCCGACCGCCTCGGCCAAGGTCGCCAACCGCCTGCTCGAGGCGCACGAGCGCCACTACTGGACGCCGGACGCGGCGATGCTCGACGCGCTGCGTCAGGCCGGCGAGGAGCTGGAAGACCGGCTCGAAGGCATTGGTGTGGAGGATGCAGCATGAACGTGTTCACGCATCCGAGGGTCGCGCGCGACGAGGCGATCCAGGCGCCAGCCGACGGCGAAGGCAGCGTGCAGGTCATGCTCGACCCGACCGTCACAGATCGAGCACCGCCAAGGTCTTCGCCGTCTACGGCAAGGGCGGCATCGGCAAGATCACGACCTCGTCGAACCTGTCGGTCGCCTTCTCCAAGCTCGGCAAGCGCGTGCTGCAGATCGGCTGCGACCCCAAGCACGATTCGACCTTCACGCTGACCAAGACAGCTGATCCCGACGGTGATCGACGTGCTCGAGAAGGTCGACTTCCACGCCGAGGAGCTGCGCGCCGAGGACTTCGTCTACGAGGGCTACAACGGCGTCATGTGCGTCGAGGCCGGCGGCCCGCCCGCCGGCACCGGCTGCGGCGGCTACGTCGTCGGCCAGACCGTCAAGCTGCTCAAGGAGCATCACCTGCTCGAGGACACCGACGTCGTGATCTTCGACGTGCTGGGCGACGTGGTCTGCGGCGGCTTCGCGGCGCCGCTCCAGCACGCCGACCGCGCGCTGATCGTCACCGCCAACGACTTCGATTCGATCTTCGCCATGAACCGCATCGTCGCGGCGATCCAGGCGAAGTCGAAGAACTACAAGGTGCGGCTCGGCGGCGTCATCGCCAACCGCAGCGCGCGAGACCGACCAGATCGACCGCTTCAACGCGGCGATCGGCCTGAAGCGCCATCGCCCACTTCCCCGACCTCGACGTGATCCGCCGCTCGCGGCTGAAGAAGTCGACGCTGTTCGAGATGGAGCCCTCGCCCGAGGCTCGAGGCCGTGCAGGCCGAGTACCTGCGGCTCGCCGAGACCCTCTGGGCCGGCACCGAGCCGCTCGACCGCGCGACCCGATGAAGGACCGCGACATCTTCGATCTCCTGGGATTCGACTGATGCCCGACACTCGTACCTACGCGCAGCGCCGCGGCGAGCTCCAGACCTATTTCGACCGCACCGCGGTCGAGGCCTGGAAGCGGCTGACCTCCGACGCGCCGCTCGGCCGCATCCGCGCGACGGTGCGCGCGGGCCGCGACCGGATGCGCGCCACTCTGCTCGTCCTGGCTGCCGGCCGATCTGCCCGGCGCGCGCGTGCTCGACGCCGGCTGCGGCACCGGCGCGATGGCGGTCGAGCTGGCGCGGCGCGGCGCCGACGTGCTGGCGCATCGATCTCGCGCCGACGCTCGTCCGCTTCGCGCGCGAGCGCTGCCCGCCGACATCGGCTCCGGGCCGCATCGACTTCGCCGTCGGCGACATGCTCGACCCGGCCTCGGCGAGCTTCGACGCCGTGGTGGCGATGGATTCGCTGATCCACTACCGCGCCGACGACAGCGTCGCGCGCGCTGGCCGGCCTCGCGCGCGCGCACGCGACGTCGCGATCGTCTTCACCTTCGCGCCGCGCACGCCGGCCCTCGCCGCCATGCACGCGATGGGCCGGCTCTTCCCGCGCGGCGACCGCGCGCCCGTCGATCGTGCCGGTGCGCGCCGGACGCGATCCGCGCCGGCTCGACGCCGATCTGCCGGCGCTCGGCTGGCGCGCCGGCCGCACGCGAGCGGGTCGTCGCACGGCTTCTACACCTCGCAGGCGATGGAGCTTGTCCGGCCATGAACATCGGCGGCGCCAGGCTGGCCAGGCAGTGGGCGCGGGTCGGGAACCGCGGTTCCTGCCCTTCGCCGACGCGGCCACCGACGAGCTGCCGCTGGCGCGCCTGCTGCGCCTGTCGCTGTTCCAGGTGTCGGTCGGCATGGCGATGGTGCTGCTGAACGGCACGCTGAACCGCGTGATGATCGTCGAGCTCGGCGTGCCGGCATCGCTCGTCGCCATCATGGTCGCGCTGCCGCTCGTGTTCGCGCCGTTGCGCGCGCTGATCGGCTTCCGCTCCGACACCCACCGCTCCGTCCTCGGCTGGCGGCGGGTGCCCTACATCTGGTTCGGCACGCTGCTGCAGTTCGGCGGCTTCGCCATCATGCCGTTCGCGCTGCTGGTGCTGTCCGGCGAGGCGAGCGCGGCCCGCCCTATGCCGGCGAGATCGGCGCCGCGCTCGCCTTCCTGCTGGTCGGCGCCGGCCTGCACACCACCCAGACCGCCGGCCTGGCGCTCGCCTGCGACCTCGCGCCGGACCGACACGCGGCCGCGCGTCGTGGCGCTGCTCTACGTGATGCTGCTGGTCGGCATGGTGGTCGCGGCGCTGTTCGTTCTCGGCGCGCTGCTGGCCGATTTCAGCCAGCTGCGGCTGATCCAGGTCGTGCAGGGCGCAGCCGTCATCACCATGGTGCTCAACATCGTCGCGCTGTGGAAGCAGGAGGGCCGCAATCCCTCGAAGACCGACCCGAGCCGCGCCGCGGCCGGCCTTCGGCGAGGCCTGGGCGGTGTTCTCGGGCGCGCCGCGCGCCAGGCGGCTGCTGGTCGCGGTGGCGCTCGGCACCGCCGCCTTCTCCATGCAGGACGTGCTGCTGGAGCCCTATGGCGGCCAGATCCTGCATCTCGGCGTCGGCGCGACGACCATGCTGACGGCGCTGCTGGCGGGCGGCACCATCGCCGGCTTCGCGCTCGCGGCGCGCAGCCTGGCGGCCGGCATGGACCCCTACCGGCATCGCCGCGCTCGGCGCCGCTCGTCGGGCTGCCGGCCTTCGCCTGCTGATCATCGTCTCGGCGCCGCTCGGCTCAGTCGCGCATGTTCCGCGTCGGCACCGCGCTGATCGGCTTCGGCGGCGGCCTCTTCGCCGTCGGCATGCTGACGGCGGCCATGGACCTCGCCCGGCGAAAGCGACAGCGGCATCGCGCTCGGCGCCTGGGGCGCGGTGCAGGCGACGGCGATGGGGCTGGCCGTCGGGCATCGGCGGCGCGGTGCGCGACATCGTCCAGGCGCTGGCCGAGCGCGGCCTTCTCGGGCCGGCCTTCGCCGATCCGAACGCCGCCTACGGCGTCGTCTACCACATCGAGATCGCGTTGCTTTTCGCGACGCTGGTCGCAATCGGGCCGCTGGTTCGCTACGTGAGTGAACCGGAACAGCCGGACGGACGTTCGGGCTGGCCGAGTTTCCCGGCTGACGACCAAGGGAGAGGCATCTATGGGAAAGGGCGAAATCACCGGCTACATCGACGTGGCGCAGGTCACGCTCTACGTCTTCTGGGTTTTCTTCTTCGGCCTCGATCTTCTAGCTGCGGAAGGAGGACAGGCGCGAAGGCTATCCGCTGGAATCCGACCGACCGGCAAGGTCAAGGACCGCGGCGCAGGCCTGCTCTTCCCGCGGCCGAAGACCTTCCGCGTCCGCAGCGGCGAGACCTTCACCGCGCCGAACTTCCGTCGCGATGAACGACCGGTCGCAGCGCGACGCGTCGGCAACTGGCCCGGTGCGCCGCTGGTGCCGACCGGCAATCCGCTGGTCGACGGCGTGGGCCCCGCGGCCTGGGCCGAGCGCGCCGATCGGCCGGACCTGACCTGGGACGGCAAGAACAAGATCGTGCCGTCGCGCGCGCGATCCCCATTACGGCATCGCCAGCGGCGATCCCGATCCGCGCGGCATGCACGGTCGTCGGCGCGGACGGCAAGGTCGCCGGCACGGTCACCGACATCTGGGTCGACCGTGCCGAGCAGGTCGTGCGCTATCTCGAAGTCGATGCCGGACCGGGCACGGGACCGCTGCTGGTGCCGATGAACCTTGCCAAGATCGTCGGCAACCGCACGAAGGGCGGCAGCGTCAAGGTGCGCTCGATCCTCGCCGCGCAGTTCGACCAGGTGCCGCGCATCAAGTCGCCCGAACTCGGTCACCTTCCTCGAGGAGGACCGCATCTGCGCCTACTTCGCCGGCGGCAACCTCTATGCAACGCCGAAGCGGTCGGAGCCGCTGCTCTGATGGAAGACCATGACGACTTCGCCTTCGAGCCGGTTCCCGGCCTGCCGGAGAGGCTGCCGCAGGGCGAGGCGCATGCTCTGGCAGGGCTCGCCGGAATGGCGCGCGCTGGCCGTCGCGGCCTTCCATGTCCGCAAGGTGGCGGTCTACTTCGCCCTGCTGCTGGCCTGGCAGCTTGCCTCGGCGTGGCGCGACGGCGCCGGGCCCGCCGACATGGCGTACCTGTCCGGCTGGACGGCCGGCCTGGGCGCCGCCGCGGTCGGCATCCTCTGCATGCTCGCCTATCTCTACGCCCGCGGCACCATCTACACCCTCACGAACAGGCGCATCGTCGATCCGCACCGGGCTGGCCCTGCCGGTGACCGCTGAACCTGCCGCTGTCGCTGGTCGATACGGCATCCGTCCGCCGGCAGCCGGCGGCGACGGGCAGCATCGCGCTGGTCGTCACCGAGCCCAACCGCATCGCCTGGCTGGTCCTGTGGCCGAACGTGCGGCCGTGGACATTGACCAACCCGCAGCCGCTGCTGCGCTGCCTGACCGACGTGGCGAGCGTGGCGCCGGTGCTGGCGCGGGCACTCGAAGCGGACGGCGGCCAGCACGCGCGGCCGGGCGCGCGGCGGCGGCGAGGCCGTTCAGCAGGGCGAGCCCGTGCCGGCCGGCGCGACGATGGCAGCGTAGGGAGCCGGCATGATGACCACGAAAAGCGCGACGCCCAGGGACCAGCAGCGCAAGCCGGCGCTGGCCGGCGCGGCGCTGATCGCCACCGCGATCGCGCTGGTTGCTTTCGGCCGTCAGGACAAGGCGCCTGTCGCGATCGATCCGGCCGCCGTCGTGGAGTCGGTCGAACTGAAATTCATCGACCAGCCGGACGGCGCCGTCGTTGCCTACGATGCCGGCAGCGGTGCCGAACTGGAGCGCATCGCGCCCGGCGCCGGCGGTTTCATCCGGGTGACGATGCGCAGCTTCGCCGCCGAGCGCACGAGCCGCAGCCTCGGCAGCGAGGTGCCGTTCACGCTGCTGCGCATGACCGACGGCGACCTGCTGCTGCAGGATCGCCTGACCGGCCGCACCATGCGATCTCGACGCGTTCGGCCCGTCGAACGAGGGCGTTTTCGCCGAACTGCTCGACCAGAGGAGGACGACCCAATGATCGAAGGCTTGCGACTTGGGCGCCAGAAGATCGACGTGCCCTGCACCATCGAGATCGAGCACACCTGGGAAAGCCTGCACGCGCATGTCGAACTGGACGGGCGTGACCGTGGAACCCGGCGACGAGGTGCAGGTGCAGGGCGGCGAGATCGTCGTGCCCTACGGCGAGCGCCGCGTGCTGCACCGCATGGCGACCGTCACCCGCGCCAGCGCGCCGGAGCGGCTATGGATCAGGATGACCGGTGACTTCGAGTTCATGGAACTCCTGGAATTCAGCTTCTCGTCGGGAGAAAAGCTATGACCATCGAGAAAGTTGTCGCTGCGGGCCGCCGATACGGACGGCATGGCGCGCGAGTCCACGCTGCTGTCGCCGCGCTTCTACACCACCGACTTCGACGCGCATGGACCGGATCGACGTGATCCGGCGTCCGCGAGCGAGTGGGACGAGCTGCTCGCCGAGATGCGAGAGCGATCCCAACAAGGGCCATTTCAAGCGCAACGACGAACTGGGACAGCACGACTTCGACGGCACTGCCGGAAGGCCTGCGCAACGAGTTCATCGACTTCCTGGTGTCGCTCGCTGACCGCCGAGTTCTCCGGCTGCGTGCTCTACACGGAGATGAAGAAGCGCGGTCAAGAACCCGGAGATCGTGCGAGCTCTTCAGCTACATGAGCCGCGACGAGTCGCGCCATGCCGGCTTCATCAACGATGCGCTCAAGGAATTCGGGATCGGCGTCGATCTCGGCTTCCTGACCAAGGCCAAGAAATACACCTACTTCCGGCCGAAGTTCATCTTCTACGCCACCTACCTCGTCGGAGAAGATCGGCTACGCCCGCTACATCACCATCTTCCGCCAGCTCGAGCGGCATCCCGAGCGGCGCTTCCACCCGATCTTCAAGTGGTTCGAGAAGTGGTGCAACGACGAGTTCCGCCACGGCGAGGCCTTCGCGCTGCTGATGCGCGCCGACCCCGACCTGCTCAGCGGGCCTCAACAAGCTCTGGGTGCGCTTCTTCCTGCTCGCGGTCTTCGCCACCATGTACGTGCGCGACCACGCGCGGCCGGAGTTCCACAAGGCGCTCGGCATCGACCCGACCGACTACGACTACGAGGTCTTCCAGCATCACCTACGAGATCTCGCGGCAGGTCTTCCCGCTGGCGCTCGACATCGACCACCCGGCGCTTCCGCGCCGGGCCTGGAGCGGCTGCCGCGCGATCACGACAAGGCGATGGCGATGGCGGAGCGCAAGGGCGGGCTCGTCGGCACGCTGCGCAAGGCCTGGGCTCGGGCTGTCGCGCGGCGCGGGTCTTCGCGCGGCTCTACGTCCTGCCGGCCAAGGCGCAACGAGCTGCCCGACAGCAGGTCCGCCTGCAGCCGGCCTGGTAGGGGCGACCGAGCGCGTGGCCGACCTATGCTCTGCCGATCCTCTTTGCGCTGTTCGTCTGGTGGTTCTGCACCGGGGCGATCCTCTATCTGGACGGCCTGCCGCGTCGGACCTTCCGCTGGAGCATGCTCGGCGCCACGGCTGATCTTCGGTGCGGCCCTCTACGGTCTCTCGGCGTCGAGCGGCGACACGACGATCGCCGGGTGCCTACGTCGCCTTCGCCTGCGCCCTCGCTGGTCTGGGGCTGGCACGAGATCAGCTTCCTCATGGGCATACGTCACCGGCCCGCGGACGCACGCCTGCCCGGAGGGCTGCCGCGGCTGGCGCATTTCGGCCATGCGCTGCAGGTGAGCCTGTGGCACGAGCTGGCGATCGTCGCCTCCGCCGTCGCTGATCGTCGCGCTCACCTGGGGCGGCGCCGAACCAGATCGGCGCTGTGGACCTTCCTCATGCTGTGGTGGATGCGCGATCAGCGCCAAGCTCAACGTCTTCCTGGGCGTGCCGAACCTCAACGAGGAGTTCCTGCCGCCGCATCTGCGCTATCTGAAGAGCTTCCTCGACCAGCCGGCCGATGAACCTTCTGTTCCCGGTCTCGGTGACGGTCTCGACCGTGATCTGCGCCGTGCTCGCGCACCGAGGCCGCGCTGGCGACGGATCCGTTCGAGCAGGCCGGCTTCACCTTCCTCGCCACCCTGATGACGCTGGCCATCCTCGAGCACTGGTTTCTCGTGCTGCCCGTGCCGGCGGAGGCGATGTGGAGCTGGAGCCTGAAGTCGCGCGAGCGGCGTGGCCGGGCATGACGCCCGGCGCGAGGCGTGCATCGCCACGACGCGCCGCATCGCCACGACCAGTCGAACGTGCATTCGCCCGCGCCGGCGGCCGCCCTGCGGTCGGCGCACTGACGTGAGAGCGTGAAGGCGCAGCAGGCCGGCGACGCCGGAAGACGGAGGAGACCATGGACTACGAAGCCTATTTCCGCCACGCAGCTCGACGGCCTGCGCCGGGAGGGCCGCTACCGCGTCTTCGCCGATCTCGAGCGCCAGGCCGGCGCCTTCCCGCGCGCCACCCGCTATCGCCGACGGAGCACCGAGCGAGGTCACCGTCTGGTGCTCGAACGACTATCTCGGCATGGGCCAGCACCCGACGGTGATCGCCGCCATGCACGAGGCGCTCGACCGCTGCGGCGCCGGCGCCGGCGGCACGCGCAACATCTCGGGCACCAACCACTACCACGTGCTGCTCGAGCGCGAGCTGGCCGACCTGCACGGCAAGGAAGCGGCGCTGCTGTTCACCTCGGGCTACGTCTCGAACTGGGCCGCGCTGTCGCACGCTGGCGCCGGCATCCCCGGCTGCGTCATCTTCTCCGACGAGGGCAACCACGCCTCGATGATCGAGGGCATCCGCCACTGCGCGCGCCGAGAAGCGGCTCTGGAAGCACAACGACCCGGAGGATCTCGACCGCATGCTCGTCGGAGTACCCGGCCGGACGTGCCCAAGATCGTCGCCTTCGAGAGCGTCTATTCGATGGACGGCGACATCGCGCCGATCGCCGATCCTGCGACGTCGCCGACGCGCCACGGCGCCATGACCTATCTCGACGAGGTCCATGCCGTCGGCCTCTACGGCCCGCGCGGCGGCGGCGTCGCCGAGCGCGAGGGCGTGATGGACCGGCTCACCGTGATCGAGGGCACGCTCGGCAAGGCCTTCGGCGTGGTGGGCGGCTACATCGCCGGCTCGGCCGCGCTGTGCGATTTCGTCCGCAGCTTCGCCTCCGGCTTCATCTTCACCACCGCCCTGCCGCCGGCGGTGGCCGCCGGCGCCCGCGCCTGCATCCGCACCTGAAGCAGAGCGGCTCGAGCGCGCGCGCCATCAGGACCGCGTCGCGAAGGTCCGCGCCGGCCTGGACAGCGTTCGGCATCCCGCATCATGGCCAACCCCAGCCACATCGTGCCGGTGATGGTCGGCGACCCGGTCCAGTGCAAGCGGATCAGCGACCTGCTGCTCGAGCAATCACGGCATCTACGTCCAGCCGATCAACTACCCGACCGTGCCGCGCGGCACCGAGCGGCTGCGCATCACGCCCTCGCCGCTGCACTCGCGACGCCGACATCGACCATTTGGTCGATGCGCTCGGCGAACTGTGGTCGCACTGCGCCATCGCGCGCGCGGTCGCCTGAACGGAGGGCAGCCGGTGACGGCGCTGCAGGACGGCCACGGCAGGATCATCGGCGGCGGGGAACCCGCCATTGCGGCGATCGCGGCCGACGGATCGCTGTTTGCGATGGGCAAGCTCGAGGCCCACAGGCGCGGCCAGAAGCACCTCGCCGTCTCGGTTTTCGTCTTCGCCGGCGACCGCCTGCTGATCCAGCAGCGCGCCGACGGGAAATATCATTCCGGTGGCCTCTGGGCGAACTCGTGCTGCACCCACCCGCACTGGAACGAAAGCACGCCGGACTGCGCCCGGCGCCGGCTGTCCGAGGAGCTAGGGCTGACGATGCCGCTGCATGCGCGCGCCGTGGTCGACTATCGCGCCGATGTCGGGAACGGCCTGATCGAGAACGAACGCGTCCACGTCTTCCGTGGCGACCTGGCCGCGCCGATCGAGGTTGCGGATTTCAACCGCGACGAGGTGCAGGCCGTCGCGTGGATCGGCGAGGACGAACTGCGGCGCAAGGTCGCGGGCGATCCAGGCCGGTTCACGCCATGGCTCAGGATCTATCTCGACCGCTGGAACGAGTTGGCCCTTCGTCCGGCCGCCTGAGCGCCGGTCTCCCGAAACAGACTGTCGGGCGAAGCAGCGCTTTCGACGCGTTCGAACGGATCGCGCGCTTGTCGGCCCAATTATCCTCCGACGACAAAAAAACCCGGCTCTCGATATCGAGAAGCCGGGTCCGGTCGGGTCCGGAACGATCTGGAGGGGCCCATCGTTCCGGCCCGCGCCCGCCGCCCGATATCGGCAATCGTGGCGGCGGCTCCGAACTGTCGCAACGGTCACATCGGGGCGAGCCCATGCTTCTGGCCCCACTCGAACCAGTTGTCGACGACCGTGCCGGTGAGCAGGATGCCGATGCCGCCGGTCAGCGGGCAGAGGACGGCGAACCACCAGGCCCAGCGGTGGATCGATTCCATCGTGGCGTTGAAGCCCATCGTCCAGCGCCAGAACAACGCCGCGCGCTCGGAGGCGGTGCCGCGGTCGACGATCTGCTCGATCTCGCGCTCGCCGCCGAAGCGGCTGACCGCCAGGATGGTGGCGCCGTGCATCGCGAACAGCAGCGTCGAGCCGTACAGGAAGGCGATCGAGAGCATGTGGAACGGGTTGTAGAAGAGATTGCCGTAGCGGATCGAGAAGCCGTTCGTCCAGTCGAGATGCGGGAAGATGCCGAACGGCACCGCCTCGCTCCAGATGCCCATCAGCAGCGGGCGGATGAAGCCGAGCACCAGATACAGCCAGATCGCGGCGGCGAACGCCCAGGCGACATGCGTGCCCATGCCGAGCGCGCGCGCCCGCCGGTACATCCGCGCCCACCACAGCAGGATCGACGGTGGTCAGGAAGAAGCCCGGCCATCAGCCACCAGCCGCCTTCCTTCAGCGGCGGCAGGATCTTCAGGCCGTGCTCCGGCGGCGGCGGCTCGAGCGCCAGCCAGGGAAGCTGCCGGATGAACTGGACTGCGGATCCCAGTTCACCGAGGCCCAGCATGTTGAGCCCGATGATCTCGATGGCGACGAAGCCGCAGATCAGCGACGCCAGGCCGAGCGTGCCGAGGTAGAGCGGACCGATCTGCGCGTCGCCGATCTTGCCCAGCCAGTAGGAGAAGCACGGCTTGCCCTGCCGATCCCAGGCTCCCGCGCCGAGACGGCACGCCGTAGTCGGCGGCGCCGCGGATCTGCACGCGCGTGAAGATGTTCTGGTACTCGGCCATTGGCGTTCTCCTCGCCTAGCTCCAGATCGGGATGCGCTAGCCACCAGTCCCACCATTCCGGCCAGCCGCGGCCCAGAACGGCCCGCTGATGATGATGCAGACGGCGCTCCAGAAGGCCGCCGACACGCGCCAGGAACAGGCCCGAGCCGGTGGATGCCGAGCGTGCCGATCGAATAGCCGATCGTGTCGCGGAAGATAGGTGTTCTCGTGCTCGGCGGTCTTCACCGACCTCGCCCTTCTTCGGGTTGGTCGCCGACAGGATCAGCGAGCCGTGCAGCGCCAGCGCCAGGCAGGTGGTGAAGAAGAAGGTGACCGCGATCATGTGGGCCGGGTTGTAGTGGAAATTGCAGATACTGGTAGCCGGTGTTCGACACCCAATCGAGATGGCTGATGATGCCGTACGGAAAGCCGTGGCCCCACGCGCCGAGCAGCACCGGTCGGATCACGACCAGCGTGAAATAGGCGAAGATCGCGAAGCTGAAGGCGAACGGAATGTGATAGCCCATGCCGAGCTTGCGGGCAGATCTCGGCCTGGCGCAGCGCCCAGGAGCACGAAGGCGCCGAGCGCGCAGATCGTGATGACCTGCCACAGGCCGCCCTCCTTCAGCGGCGCGAAGCCGAGGCCGTATTCCTCGGTCCGGCGGGGTGATGCTGATCTGCCAGATGTTCCAGGTCGGCCCGAGCGCCGCGCCATAGACGATCAGCGCGATGCCGAGCGAGGCGAGAAGAAGATCGTCGTGACGCCGAAGAAGCCGACGTAGAACGGGCCGACCCAGAAGTCGAACAGGTCGCCGCCGATCAGCGTGCCTCCGCGGACGCGATATTTCTTCTCAAAGCTGAGCATCGCCATGCGTCGAGCCTCCCCACGAAGGGCTTCCGGGGCGTCGCGACGCCCCTCCGTCAAGGGAGCGGGCGGCGGCTTGAGCAGGCCGCCCGCGCCGTTGTTGCCGTGTCGATCCGGCCGTGGCCCGATCAACCCAGTTTCGTCGGCTGTTCGATGGTCAGGGAAGCCGCTGGCGCTGCCGCCGGCGCTTGGGCCCTCGAGCCAATTGAACCGATCCGTGCTGAGCAGGATGAAGTGAATCACCAGCGCCAGCACGAACAGGAAAGTGAACAGGGCGATCAGCGTTCTGCGCGGATCGAAAAGAAGCCAAAGTCTCCACATCTCGCTTTCCTCCTATGTCAGCATGGACATGAGGGCGCCGACTTGGGCAATGCCGTCGTCAAGCGATGCGTAGCCGCCTGGGCCGGGGAGCCACGGACGCCACATCCAAGCGAGGATGTGGGCGACAATCGCGACCACCACGAAGACGAGGAAGCTGGTCATGAAAACGGAGTGGAATTCCCTGGCTTCCGCTTCCGAAAGGCCCGAGAGGGACCCCTCATTCGCTGCCATTTCTACCTCCTTCGTTTGAGGCCTTTCGGCCGTTGCCGCGACGAGAACCGTACGGCCATTGCCTGTCGCGGCTGTCACGCCGCGACATTTCCGGCCGGCGAGCCGCCCGGAAACCCTGGTTCACCGAAAGGCGAACGGGATGCACATCGATGCGGCGGTCCTGGCTTCCCTGAACACGGAACTGCCGCCCGTCGAAGCCCAGAATCGAGCCGCGCACTCGAATTCGGCATCAGCCGCGCCAGCACCGCGCACCACCAGGCAGAGCGGAAAGGCGACACCGAACATCAGCCGCGCACTGGCGCCGTTCGCAGCGGCGCCGCTGCTTCGGCCGAAGGTAAGCTTGCGCAATCGACGTTTGCCATCCGATCATCCTTCCCATCTCCCAGGCCGCGCGCGGCATCAGGCCGGGTGCATCTCGGCCTCCAGAAGCATGCCTTGCGCTGGTTGCGCGTCACGCGCTCCTCGCCGGCTCCGCGCGCCATCGCCTCGACGCGGTCGCGCAGCCGCTTGGCCGCGGAGATCCGCACCAGGACCGGATGCGTCTCGACCTCGCGGTCGAGCAGCGCCAGCGCATCGTCGTCCCACGGCAGTTCGTGATGCAGCCGCGCCGGGGTCGCCTCGACCCTGTCGAGATCGGTGCCGAGCGGGAGCATGCGGAACAGCGCGTCGAACAGCGCGTTGCAGATTTCCTGCACGAGGTAGGTGGCGCCGGCGTAGCCCATGAACGGCGTGCCGGTGTGCGCGGCGGATGATCGCGCCGGGGAACGAGGCCGGGATATACGACGAACGGCCGCCGGCCTCGGCCGAGTACATGCGCTCGTTGAACGAGCCGAACAGGATCAGCGGCGGCTTCTCGTGGATCGCCTTGCGGACCTCGTCGTTGTGCGGTCTTCTCCCCGGCGCGGCGCGCGAAGGCGAAGGCGCAGGGAAAGCCCATGTCGGTCCTCGAGGAAGTTGCGGATGCCGCGCGCATAGGTCTCGCTGGCGACGATGCCGAAGCTGGCGGTGGCGAAGAAATCCTGCGTGACCGAGCGCCACAGGTCCCAGATCGGCTTGATCGTGGTCATGCTTCTCGCGCTCGATGAACGGCTCGGGATCGAGCCCGGTCAGTTCGCCGAGCTTGCGCAGGAAGTTGGTCGTCGAATGCAGGCCGATCGGCGCCTGCAGATAGGGCTTGTCCGAGCGCCTCGCAGAGCTTGCGGCCGAACTCGCGGTAAAGGCAGATGTTGACGTCGGCATCGGCGAGCCTGGGCACGTCGGCGATGTGGGTGCCAAGCGGAAAGACGAGGTTGATCTCGCAGCCGATGCCCTCGACCAGGCGCCTGATCTCGGCGAGGTCGGACGGCATGTTGAAGGTGCCGTAGATCGGCCCGATGATGTTGACGCGAGGCTTCGCGCCTTCCGCTCGCAGGCTTCTCGCTTCCTGGCCTTCTTCGGTCCGAATTCCTTCCACAGCCAGGACGAGCGCCCGGTCGGCGCTCTGCCACTGGTCCTCGTCGATCGTGCGCGGCAGGAAGCGCATGATGTTGCGTGCCTTCCGGCGTCACGCCGCCGCCGATCATCTCGGCGATGGATGCCGGTCACCACGACGCTGGGCATGGTCCGGATCGAGCGTGGCATGCGCCCGCTTCATCGCCGCTTCGGTGCCCTTCTGGCCGAGCTCCTCCTCGGCCAGGCCCGGTCACCACGATCGGCAGCTCGTGCGGCGGCAGCGCGTCGGTGTAGTGCAGCACCGAGGTCACCGGCAGGTTCTCGCAGCCGACCGGGCCGTCGATGACGACCTGCAGGCCCTTCAGCGCGGTGAAGACGTAGACCGAACCCCAGTAGCCGCCGGCACGATCGTGATCGAGGACCAGCATGTCAGAAGTCCTCCATCGTCGACGGAAGACTTTGCGGCGACCAGCGGCTTCTGCACCTTCGGCTTTGCGGGCAGCCGATGCGGGTCGTGCCAGACGCCGGCGGTGTGATCCTTGCCGACGCCGTCGAAGAAGGCGATCATCGTATCGAAGCGCGCCTTGTTGCCGGCGGCGGCATTGATGACCGCGGCGAGCGATCCGGCGCCGGCCGGCCCCATCAGCGGACGCGCGGAGATCAGGTTGGTGAAGTAGAGCGCCGGGATGCTCTTCTGCTTGGCGTTCTGCACGACCGGCGTGGTGCCGATGGCGAGGTCGGGCTCGAAGCTGTCGACATGCCGCGATGTCCTTCTCGAGCGACGCGCGGAACTGGACATGGACGCCATGCGCCTCGAGCCACTCGCGCATCGCCGTCGTTCCACTTCGGTCTTCGGGCAGGCGGTGCCGACATAGCGCAGGTCGGCGCCGGACTCGTTCAGCAGCCGCGCCGACGAGCAGTTCCGAGCCCTCGTAGCCCGACAGGGTGATGCGGGCCGTGATCGGCGACCCTGCGAGCGCGGCCTTCGATCGCTGGCAGGATCGGCGCCTTGGCGGCGTCGATCGCGTGCGCGCGGAATGCCGCAGGCCTTGCCGATCGCATCGAGCCACGCGGCGGTGCCCGTCGACGCCGACCGGCGCGGAGCCGACGACGGCTCGGCCGGCGGCGTGGAACTCGCGGATCGAGGCCGTGTAGAAGGGATGGATGGCGGCGACCGCCGCGCAATCGAGCGCGGCGTAGAGCTCGCGCCATTCGCGCGTCGGCACGACCGGACCGGCTGCGAGGCCCAGCGGCTCGAGCATGCGGCCGATGCCGACCGGGTCGGCCGGGAACATCTCGCCGAGCAGCGTGACGGTCGGGCGGCTCGACCTGCCGCCCGTGCGGCGCGGACACCGGGCCGGCGCTCGGCCTCCAGGCGCGCATAGTTCAGCATCGCGCCGGCCAGCACGTCCTTGGCCTCGGCATGCGTCGGCACGCCGAAGCCCGGCACGTCGATGCCGATGATGCGCACGCCGTTGATCTCCTTCGGCAGCGCGTCGCAGCGGCACGCCGGAGGCTGTCGGCACGCAGAGATTGATGACGACGACGGCGTCGTAGAGCTCCGGGTCGGCGAGCTTGTAGCACCGCCTCGCGGATGTCCTCGAAGAGCTTGCCGGTGACCAGCGTCTCGGAGTTGAACGGCACGTAGCCGACGGTGCGCCTGGCGCCGTAGAAGTGCGAGGTGAAGGTCAGGCCGTAGACGCAGCAGGCCGAGCCCGAGAGGACCGTCGCGGTGCGGCGCATCCGCAGTCCGACGCGCAAGGAGCCGAAGGCCGGGCACATGGACTGCGGCTGGTCGTGCGGACCCTGCGGATAGTCGGTCGCTCAGCCGCTGCATCAGCTCGCTCTTGCCGGCGGCCTTGGCGGCGCGCGAGCATGTTCGGCCTTGCCGCCGTGGCAGCCAGCGCCGTGGCGCCCAAAGACCGTGCCTGCCCGACCGCAGGCGGTTCGCTTTCGCCGCGTTCCGGATTGTCGATCCTCGCCTCCGACGCGCGGTCGTAGACGACCTCGCTTTCGGGCGCTGTAACGGAGGCCGGGATGGCGGGGCGCGGGTTCATGGAAATGCCATCACGCCGCGTCGTAGACCACTTCGAGGGACGGCTTCTGGATGACGACGCCGCCGCGCATGTCGGCCTGGCTGGCCGGCTCGAGCACGACATGGCCGCCGGTCTGGCTCGCCGGTGAACAGGCCGAGCAGCTGGTCCTGGGTGAGCGGCGTCGGGCGCACCGGCGGCGCCGGAGTCCGTGACGTTCCGCGCAAGCTCCTCGAACAGCGGTCGCCCAGCGGCCGCCGGGCTCGCCGATGATCTCGTAGTTGGCGCTCTTCTTGCGGATGTCGTCGTCGGCCGGGATGGCGGCCAGCACCGGAATGCCGACGGCTTCGCGCGAAGGCGGCGGCCTCGCCGGTGCCGTCGTCCTTGTTGATGACCATGCCGGCGACGCCGACATTGCCGCCGAGCTTGCGGAAATAGTCGACCGCCGAGCAGACATTGTTGGCGACGTAGAGCGACTGCAGGTCGTTCGAGCCGACGACGATGACCTTCTGGCACATGTCGCGAGCGATCGGCAGGCCGAAGCCGCCGCAGACCACGTCGCCCAGGAAGTCGAGCAGCACGTAGTCGAAGCCCCACTCGTGGAAGCCGAGCTTCTCGAGCAGCTCGAAGCCGTGGATGATGCCGCGCCCGCCGCAGCCGCGGCCGACCTCGGGTCCGCCGAGCTCCATGGCGAAGACGCCGTCGCGCTTGAAGCAGACGTCGCCGATCTCGACCTCCTCGCCGGCCAGCTTCTTCCTGGACGACGTCTCGATGATGGTCGGGCAGGCACGGCCGCCGAACAGCAGCGAGGTCGTGTCGCTCTTGGGGTCGCAGCCGATCAGCAGCACGCGCTTGCCCTGCTGCGCCATCATGTAGGCTGAGATTGGCAAGCGTGAAGATCTTGCCGATGCCGCCCTTGCCGTAGATCGCGATGATCTGCGTTTCCTTCTGTCACCTCGCCGACATGAACGGCATCGGGCTCGATCGCGGCTTCGGCGCGGACGCTTTCGACCAGGGCCAGCAATCCGCCTTCCGGAGATCTTCGTCTGGGCATTCATGCGGCTTGCCTCCAATCGAGGACCATCTTCAGGCAGGTCGGGTCGGTGAACGCGGTGGTGTAGGCGTCGTCGAAGCGCCGGGGCGCTGCTGTGGGTGATAAGGCCATCGAGCGACAGCGCGCCGCGACCGATCATCTCGCCTACGGCGCGGAGGTCGGCCTTGCGACCATTCCGCGGAGACCCTGATCCGAGCCTCGCGCATGAAGGCGGCGGGAAAGCGAAGGAAAGCCGCTCGGTCGTAGAAGCCGGCGAGATTGATCTCGCCGCCGCGGGCGAGGCGCATGACCAGCCGGTCGAGGATGCTCGGCATCGCCGCTGACGTCGCAGATGCGACGATAGTCGCGCGCGGCTGTCCTCCTCGGGGTGAATGACGGCATAGCCGTCGCCACCCGATGCGGCGCGCCGCGATTGGTTTCCCAGACTGTCGGCGTAGCCGCCATCGGCGACGACGATGCGCGCGATCAGCCGGCCGAGAACACCGTGGCCAACGATAAGTTCGGGCGCCTTCCTCGTATCGGGGCGCACAGCATGGTAGGCCGTTGCCGCCAGCGCCAGCAGCACGGCGCGCTCGCCCAGCCATTCGGCAACCGGCGTCGCTTTCGCTGCCGGAAACGACGACGCGTGGAGGAAGCGCCACCGAAGAGGCCGCGGGCGCCGCGATAGCAATTGGCGCCGGGAACAAAGACGCGCTCGCCGACATGCCGGCCGGACTTGCAGACCAGCGTCAATGATACGTCCGATGGACTCGTAGCCCGGAACGAGCGGATAGCCCATGCCCGGAAAGGACGGCATGCGGCCCGACCAAAGCAGCTTTTCGGTCCCGGTGGAGATGCCGCTCCACTCGATGTCGACCACCACATCTTCCGGGGTCGGATCGTTCAGGTCAAGCTCGCGCAGCGCCAGCTTGCTCGGGTTCTTCGAGGACGATCGCATCTGATTTCATTGAAGCCCTCTTCCCGGAAGAGCGCGGCCTGAATCCGCGACTGTCACAATAAATTGACACATATTGTTGTCAAATAAAATATACACACGGATGCGTCCAGCGCACACTGAACGCCGTCTACGACGCGCACGGCCGCGCGACGACGATGCGGGCGATAAGCGGCGTGTTGGTGGCAATTTCCCGCGCGCGGACGAAGCCGCTGCGCGCCAGCAGCCGCTTGATCTCGTCGACCGTGCGCGGACGTCCCTGCCCCATGGCAAGCAGATAGAAGCCGAAATAGGCATCGCCGCTGGCTTCCGCGCCGGGCGTGCCGGCCATCGGCTCGGCGATCAGAAGTGTTCCCTCCGGCGCGATGGCCTTGCGTATCGCCCTCAAGATGGCCAGAGCCGACGCATCGTCGTGATCGTGCAGGACGCGGTTTACGGTGACCAGATCGGCGCCGCGCGGCAGGTCGTCGGCGAAGAAGCTGCCCTCATGAGCCATCGCCCGATCGGCAAGGCCGGCTGCGACAATATGCTGGCGGGCGATGGCCGCCACCGGCGGCAGATCGAACAGCGCCAGTTTCAGCCCGGCGGCCGCCCGCGCCGCGGCAATCAGGAACGTCGCATCGCCGCCGCCGACATCGAGAAGGAGCCTGTGCCGGCCAAATGGATAGGCATCAAGGACTTCGGCGGTGACGAAGGCCTGCGACGCAGCCATCAGGCGCGTATAGACTTCATGCCGACGCGGCTCGGCCGGCCTTTCCTGCTCGGCGCCGGCATAGGCCCAATAGTGCGTCAACTCGGATTTGGCTTGGCCGGCCAGCAGGGCCAACGGATCACGCAGATCGCCGTACAGTATGTCGTGATGCAGGATCATCGCCGTGACGCCGGCATTGCGGACCAGCGCCGCGCCGAGCGGTCCCAGCGCATAGCGGTCGTTGCCGCGTGCCTCGACAAGGTCAAGCGCGGCGGCTGCCTTCAACAGACGGTGGGCGCCCTGCCGGGGCAAGCCGGCGTGAGCCGCTATCGCACCGATGTCGGCCGGCCCGGCGGCAAGCATCTCGAAAAGGTCAACCCGCACGCAGGCGGCGAGCACCTGCGAATAGACAAAGCCGGCAGTCAGATCGAACAAGGCCTTGGCCTGGCGGCGAGCGATCGGCCGGGTCAGCGGAAAGCGGCCGGCCCAGCGCCGGAACGCCGGATCGGCCACCTTGCGGTTGCGGAAATCGCGGATGCGTTCGAGCCAGGCGGATAGCATAGCATCACCACGCGGATTGCCGAGAACGCCAGCCGAGAAGCCGGTCACGCAGCGTGCTGGGCGGCCTCCTTCGGCAGGAAGCGGCTGGCCTGGGCGCGGATCTGCGCCTTGAGCGTCATCGCGCCGTTGCAGTCGGGCACCGATTCGGCTGCTTCCTCGACCAGCATCATCAGCTTGCGCGCCGCGCCGCGCACACCCAGCTCCTGCACGGCGCTAGGACGGCCGAGCGCCTCGTCCCGACCGACCGGCTTGCCCGATGTCGGCTTCGCTGCACATCACGTCGCGAATGTCGTCGGCGACCTGAAAGGCTTCCCCCAGCCGGTAGCCGAGCGTGCCCCAGGGCTCGGCCATATGGCCTGCGGCCGCGGCGCCGGCCATGGCGGCGCCGGCAAACAGCGAGCCGGTCTTGGCGCGCTGATAGAGGACCAAGTCGGGAGCGACCTCGCTTTCCCAGCCCTGCCCGGCCACGATGCCGTGCGGCATGCCGACGGCGCGGGCGACGATCAGCGACAGGCTCGCCGAGCGCAGGGGATCGGCGACTGCCGCCAGCGCCACGGACTCGAATGCCAGGACAATCAGGCCGTCACCCGCGAGCAGCGCCAGCGCTTCGCCAAAGGCGGCATGCACCGACGGCTTGCCGCGCCGGGTGCCGGCATTGTCGAAACACGGCATGTCGTCGTGGACGAGCGATGCGCAGTGCAGCAGTTCGATCGCGACCGCCGCGGCGTTGGAGATGATCGGCTGGTCGTCCCCGCAGGCGAGCGCCACCGAAAGCGCCAGCCGCGGCCGTACCCGCTGGCCGGCGGGAAAGACGGAATGCGCGAAGGCGGCGGCCAGCCGAGGCGGCGCCGAAGGCCCTGTCGCGCGGATCAAAGTCCGCTGCAGCGCATCCTCGATCCTGTGCGAGAAGATCCTCGCCCGACATGCCGGCTCCTCCACATTTCGTCCGACGGGGCGCAAACCTATCTGGATGCGCAAACCGCGCCGGCCGTCTGCTTCTGCGCCTCCACCCCGCAGGATCGATTTCGATCCTGTTGACGAGGCGCGCCTGTGGACGAGAATGCATGTAAATGTTAATTGACACAAGGTTATGTTTACAAAACTTGACATCAAGGGCACATCGCCGGCCGGGACCCGGCGCCGGACGGTCGTCGTCGGCGCCGGCATGGGCGGCCTCGTCGCAGCCCTGCTTCTGGCCGGAGGCGGTCATTCCGTCAGGCTGGTCGAGAAGAATGCGAAGTCGGGCGGCAAGTTGCGCGAAGTGACTGTCGGCGGACAGGGAATTGATTCCGGCCCGACCGTCTTCACCATGCGCTGGGTGTTCGATGCGATCTTTTCGGCCGTGGGCGCCCGGCTTGACGACGTCCTGCGGCTTACCCGCGCCGACATCCTCGCCCGCCACTCCTGGGAGGACGGGTCGAGCTTCGACCTCCATGCCGACCGGACCGCATCGGCCGACGCCGTCGGCAGGCTGGCTGGCGCCAAGGAAGCGAAAGCCTATCTGGCGTTCTGCCAGCGCACGGAGGAAGTGTTCCAGTCGTTGAATGCTTCCTTCATGGAAAACCCCTCGCCGAGCCCGATCGGCCTGGCGCGCAATGCCGGGCTGAGCGGGCTGGTCGCGCTGGCGCGGATAAAGCCGTTAACGGCGCTCTCGAAAGTGATCGAGAGCTATTTCCGCGATCCGCGCCTGCGTCAATTGTTCGGGCGCTACGCCACCTATTGCGGTTCGTCGCCATTCGAGGCGCCCGGCCCGCTGATGCTGATCGCCCATGTCGAGCAGACCGGCGTCTGGCTGGTCGACGGGGGCATGATCCGCATCGCCGAGGCTCTGGAGCGGCTGGCGACGGAGCGAGGCGCCATGGTCTCCCATGGCGCCGACGTCGCCGAAATCATCGTCAGGGACGGTGCCGCGGCCGGCGTGCGGCTGGTGTCGGGCGAGGTGATCGAGGCCGAGGCGGTGGTCTTCAACGGTGATCCGGCCGCGCTGTTTTCAGGGCTGCTGGGCGACGCGGTGCGTGCGGCCGCGGCGCCCTGGACCCCAAGGCAGCGATCCTTGTCCGCGCTGACCTGGTCCTTGAAAGGCAAGGCCGGCGGCTTCGCGCTGTCGCGCCATACGGTTTTCTTCTCCGGGGACTATCCCAGCGAATTCGCCGCCATCTTCGGCGAGTGCCGGCTTCCCGGCGACCCGACCGTCTATGTCTGCGCACAGGACCGCAGCGCATCGGCCGGCGGCGCCGCGCCGGATGGCGAGGAGCGGCTTATGCTTCTGATCAACGCGCCGGCACGGGCGGACGACAAACCCTTGAGCAAAGCGGAGGTCGCGTCATGCGAAAAGCGGCTGACGGAACGCCTGGCCCGCGCCGGACTGACCCTGTCGGCGCCGAAGGGTCAACGCCTGGTGACGACACCTTCGGATTTCGCGGCGATGTTCCCGGGCTCTGGCGGAGCACTCTACGGGCGGGCGTCGCACGGCTGGGCCGCGTCGTTCCAGCGCCCGGGCGCGCGCACGCCGATCCGCGGCCTCTATCTGGCGGGCGGCGCGGTACATCCGGGACCGGGCATTCCGATGGCGGCGCTGTCGGGCAGCCATGCGGCGCAGGCGGTGGCGGCGGATTTTGCTTCGACCGCATCGTTCCACGTGACGGCTATGCCTGGTGGTATGCCGACGCGATCAGCGAAGACGGGCACAATGCCCTGACCCTCATCGCCTTCGTCGGAAGCGTGTTTTCTCCTTACTACGCCCGCGCGCGGCGCCGCGGACCTGCCGACCCGCTCGACCATGTGAGCATCAATGCCATCCTCTACACGCCGCACGGCAAACGCTGGGCGATGACCGAGCGGAGCAAGACGTCGGTGGACCGGTCGGCGAGCCACATCGCCATCGGCCCGAGCCGCATGGCCACGGATGGCAGGCGGCTGTTCATCGACATCGACGAGTGGACGGTACCGTTGCCGAGGCGGCTGCGGGGCACGATCACCATCGATCTCGGTCCCGTTTTTCACGCAAGCCATCGCCTCGACGCGCAAGGTCGCCACCACTGGCGGCCCATCGCGCCGCTGGCGGAGGCTAGCGTGAGTTTCGACCGGCCGGATATCGGCTGGCGGGGCCGGGCCTATGTCGACATGAACACCGGCTCCGAACCGCTGGAGACCGGCTTCCGAAGCTGGACGTGGTCGCGCGAGGCATCCGGCACGTCGACGCGCATTCTCTACGATGTCGAGCAGCGCGACGGGACAAGGCGCGGGCTGGCGTTGGACTACCGTCGGGACGGATTGATCCGGAATGTCGAACCGGAGCCGGTCCATGCGCCTTCCCCTGACCGGCTGGCGGGTGGCGCGCAGCACGCGCGCCGCCGCCGCCTCACCGGCGCGGATTCTGCGGACGTTTGAGGACACGCCATTCTACAGCCGGTCGATGCTCGGCTTTTGCCGCGACGGCGTCGCAGCCAATGCCGTGCATGAAAGTGTCGATCTCGACCGCTTCGCTTCTCGCTGGGTGCAGATGCTTTTGCCGTTCAAGATGCCGCGGCGAGGCTGAGCGCCAAGCGCCAGGCGTCTTGGTCGCAACGGGCCGAATTGCCTCACCGGGGCTGCTTCTGCGGATGTTCCGCTTCGGCCTTGTTCCTGGCCGCGCGCTCGCGGTCGTATTTGCGCAGATTGCGGAGTTCGCGGACGCCAAATACCAGCGCGAGGCCCAGCACCAGCGATATCTCGAAAAAGATGATGACGCCCGAACTCATGGTTCCGATCCGCGATACAACCCCGACCGTGCGAAGACACGCGTCGGCATGCCGGCAGCTTCATGGGCCGCGCTGCGGGCGGAAAAGCCGTTGAGCATATCGATCATTCGCTCGGATCGCGATTTGACGTCCCACCATGCGGGGATCGGGTCGCGTGTCCTTGGAGCCGGCGAATTGGCGACCGCCTCGATGAGAAAGGCGGCCTGGGCAACGCCCGGATCGGCAAGATGGGCATCATCCGGTCTTCCGTGTAGAGACGGCTTGGGCCAGCAGGCGCAGCTTCTGCCGCTTCGAGGTGACCGCGCGCGCAGCGGCCGGATCGACGCCGCGCAAGATTTCATGGCCGATCTCGCGATAGAGGAGTCGGGCCGCATTGATGCCAAGGCGGCATCCCGCCGGGAGGGCCGCGATGCCGGAAAGCGAGCGCGCATAGAGCGTCTCGGCTTCTTCAAGCAGCCGTTCGACGAGAGTCCGCATTGCCATGGAACAGCGCTCCGCGGCGAGCCAGCCTTCGATCTCGATGCCGGCTTCGCCGAGCCAGTCGAGCGGAATGTAGATGCGGCCATTGGCGGCGTCCTCGCCGATGTCGCGGGCGATGTTGGTCAGTTGCATCGCCACGCCGAGATCGCAGGCGCGCGCCAGCACATGCGGCTCGCGCCGGCCCATGACGCAGCGTCATCATGAAACCGACCGTGCCGGCGACGCGGACGGCATAGGTCTTGAGGTCGTCAAGCGACCGGTAGCGCCTGCCGGCCGCGTCCCACGCCAGGCCCTCGATCAACGCATCCGGCACCGCGCGCGGTATGGCGAAGCGCGCGACGACATCGGCAAAGCCGCGCTCGACGAAGCCCTCGCCGGGCCGGCCGCCGTAAGCCCGGTCGAGCATCCGGCCGAGTTCGCCGATCGCATCGGCACCGCCCCTGTTCGCGGTCGATCAAGTCATCGGCCATGCGGCAGAAGGCATAGACCGCATAGGCCGGCTCGCGGATCGCCACGGGAAGCAGCAGGGAGGCGACATAGAAAGAGTGCGACCCCTGACGGATCGAGCGCCGGCATGCCGCGCAGCCGGCCGGCGTGGAAAACTCTTCAGGCTGGGATGGCGGGTGCATGGGGCACGATCCTGTCGAGGAGTTTTGCGGAGGAAAGCACGCCCGGCAGTCCGGCTCCGGGATGGGTTCCCGCGCCGACGAGATAGAGGCCTTCAATGGTCTCGCTGCGGTTGTGCGGCCGGAACCAGGCGCTTTGCGTCAGCACCGGCTCGAAACCGAAGCCTGCGCCTTTCTCCGACTGCAGCGCGTCGCGGAAATGCAGCGGCGTCACGAAGGACGAGGTGACGATCTCGCGCTCCAGGCCAGGCAACAGCGTTTCGGAGAGCCGCCGCATCATCGCCCGCCGGCGGCGCTCGCCCTGCGTGGTCCAGTCGGTGTCTCCGTCGAGATTGGGCACGGGACAAAGCGCATAGAAGGCGTCGCAGCCAGGCGGCGCGACGCTCGGATCGGTGGCTGTGGGCCGGTGCAGATAGATCGAGAAATCCTCGGTCAGCCGCTTCTTCTCGAAGATGTCCCGCAAGAGCTCCCGGTAGCGCGGTCCAAGCAGGATGGTGTGGTGGCCGACGTCGTGTCGTAGCGCTTGCCTGGTGCCGAAATACCAGACGAAGAGGCCCATGGAATAGCGCGCCCGCTCCGATCCTGCCAGCGGCTCCAGCGGGTCTGTTCCGTGCGGTCGACCAGCCTGCCGTAGGTCCACGCCGACATCCGCGTTGGAGACGACGATGTCGCATGGAATCACGCTCGCCGCCTGCCAGCTCGACGCCGCGGGCGCGGCCCTTGTCGACGACGATGCGCTCGACATCGACATTGTAGCGCACGCTGCCGCCCTGCCCCTCGACGAGCCCGACCAGCCCTTGCACCAGCTTGCCGACGCCGCCCATCGGGTAGTGCACGCCCCATTGGCGCTCGAGATCCGGAATCAGGCAGTAGATCGCCGGCGCGCGGAACGGGTTGCCGCCGATCAGCAGCGGGTGGAAGCTGCAGCATGACGCGCAGCTTCGGGTTCTTGACGAAGCGCGATACCAGCCCGTGAACGCTGCGATAGCCCTCGAGCCGCAGAGATCCGGCGCGATCTTCAGCATGTCGAGCAGCGAGCTGAAGGGCCGGTCGGCGAGCTGCTCGAAGCCGATCCGGCAGATCTCCCTGGCCTTGGCGAGAAAACGCTCGTAGCCGGCGAGATCGCCGGGCGAAATCCGCAGCACCTCGCGTCGCATCGCCGCATCGTCGCCCGAGCAGGCGATCTCGTCGCCGTCGTCGAACCGGATGCGATAGAACGGGTCCATGGCCCTGAAGCTCGACATGGTCGGCGCGCCGCTTGCCGCAAAGCGCCCACAGCTCGTCGAACAGGAATGGCGCGGTGACGATGGTCGGGCCGCGATCGAAGGTGAAGCCGTCCTGCCGCAGCACGCCGGCACGGCCGCCGGGATAGTCCAGCCGCTCCAGCACGATGACCCGGTAGCCGCGCGCGCCGAGCCTGATCGCCGCAGCCAGCCCGCCGAAGCCGCTGCCGATCACGACGGCAAGTGGCCGGGGCGCACCCGGCTGCGGCGCTTCTGTTGTTCGATTGCGATCCGTCAACATGCCATGACAGTATTTCAGTCAATCGAATTTGACAAATGTTCCGTTTCGGCAATCGGCGGCGGGGGCATTTCCCGGGCAAGCTCGACCACGATGCCGGCAATGCGCCTCGGCTCTTCTTCATGCACCAGATGCCCGCCCGTCGGCAGCGCAATGAGACGCGAGTGTTTCAGCCGCGCCGCGACCGCGCGGGAATCGGCGGGGGATACCGATCTGTCGTTCGCCGCGGACACCAGCGCCATGGGAACATCCAGCCCCGCCATCCTGCGCTGCAAGCCTGCGAGATCCCAGTTGGCCATCATGCCCAGCGTGCCGGCGATATGGCCGGATCTGCGGAACAGACGCTGATAAAGCTCCACGCCGCGCGGATCGATGCTGGAGCCGGTGCCCTCAAGCAGCCGGCGGATGGCGTCCTTGCGCAGTGCACGCCAGGCGAAGAGCCGCGGCGCAATCGGATTGAGAAACATAAGCTTGGCCAGCGGCGAGAAAAGCGAAGCCCCGCGAATGGGCAGCAGCGCGCCGTTGACGGAAACGATGCAGCGCGGCCGGATGATCCCGCTCAATGCCATCTCGACAAGGATCGCGGCGCCGGCGGAGTGGCCGATCGCGATCTCGGGATCGAAATCGGACTGCTTCAGCAAGGCGCCGATAAGGCGGGCCATTCCGTCGAGCGAAAGGCCGCTGCTGCCAGGCATCGCGGTGAAGCCGTGACCGGGGAGGTCGGGCGCAAGCAGGAGAAAATCTTCGGCCAGCATCGGCGCGAGGTCACGGAAAGAATGCGTGGAGGCGCCGGTCCCATGCAGCATCAGCAGCTTGCGACCCTTGCCCATGGTCTGTACATGCCAGGCCAGGCCGCCAGCCGACACGAACCGGCTGTGCTCGCGGTTGGGCCAGTCCTTGCCGTCGACCGGCCAGAACGGCCTGCCATCGTCCGCGGCCATCTGGGCTCAGCCCTCCATGCGGGCACCGATTTCGTGCGCCACCGCCGTCGAGCCGCCTCTCGGCAGAGCGAGGTACTCGGCTCCCAGGCTATGCGCCAGCGACCGGCCGCGCGCCTGCGGCCGCTGTGCGGTGTCGATGACGATCGAACGGACCCCGGCTGCCCGGAAGGCGGCGGCGGCCTTCTCGGTGTCGGCGGCGACCTGCATCCTGCCGGTTCCGCCGTCCAGGCCGACATTCCCGCGCCCGTCCGTCAGGAAAACCGTTACCACGCTCTGTCCCTTGCGTGCCGAATTGACCGCCATGGCGAGAGCGGCCAGGATGCCGGCCGCAAGCGGGGTGCCACCACCGCCGGGCAGCGACGAAAGGCTGCGCTTTGCCCGCACGAGCGACCGGGTCGGCTCAAGCAGCGTCTCGCAGCCCTTGCCGCGAAAGGCGATCAGTGCGACCTGATCGCGGCGGACATAGCATTCCGCAAGCAGGAGTTCGATCGCGCCCTTGGTCTCGGCGAGCCGCTCCACCGCCGCCGACCCCGAAGCATCGACGACAAAGATCGCGGTCGTGCCGGTCTTCTCGCGAAATCGCAAATAGCGGAAATCGCTCTTGCGGATGTGCAGCCGGCGTCCGTCGCCTTTTTCCGCGGCGTCTTTCGCAGCCGCGCGCATGCGCTGCCAGGGTGCGGCCTGCCGCAACGTGGCAAGCACGTCGAGGCGCGCACCCGGCGCCGGCGGCCTGTCGCTCGTGCCGATGGCGCGGCCGCGCCGCGCACGATTGCGCATGGCGCCGGCCTTGCCGACCTGGCCTTGCCGCCCGACCCTTGCTGCTCCGGTGCCGAGGCCGGCAAGCAGATGCCTCGGCAAAACCGCTTCGACCGCCTGAAGCACCAGGTCGCGCAAGGCGTCGGCCGACAGCTCTTCCCGTTCCGCCCCCTCTCGATTCGGTGACGGCGGCTGAGGTTCGGAGTTCTGCGCGGGCGCGTCGTCGGGCGCCGAAGCCTGCATGCCGAGCACCAGCCGCAGCGCGGTCGCGGCGTCCTCGATCTCGACACTTCCGGCGCCGCGCAATGCGGCTGCGACGCGCGCGGCGCGCATCAAATGCAGAGCGGCGCGCATCGACCCGACTCCGGCCGAAACCGCGACCGCGCACAGCGCTTCGATCAGGCCATCGGCGATCGCGACGGACGGCAGCAGCGTGCGCGCCGCCTCGATGGCGGGCACCGGCACGGAACCCTGCGTCTCGCGCAGAGCGATCCGGTCGAGATCGATGCGCAGCCCCATGCGGTCGGCGAGGGCGGCGGCGAGACATTCGTCGTCGATGCCTTCGTCGAGTGCCAACAACGCGAAGCGCGCCGGCTGTTTCGCGGATATGCCGTCACGCTCGATCCGCACGGCGCGGTCGTCGAGCGTGCTTCCGATCAGCGCCGCAGCGGAAGGTTCCAGGCGCTCGGCCATCGACAGCACGACGATGCCGCCATCGGCGCCAGCCAGCACGCCGCGCTCGATCACAGGCCGGCCGCTTTCGATCGTCCGGGCGATATCAAGCGCACCCGTCAGCCGCGTGGCGGGAATGCCGGCTGCGATACGGCGGACGGGCACACCCGGTCCTGCCGGGCCGGACGCGATCTCCAGCCATCGGTCGCGTACGGCACCGGCGCGTGCCCGCACGTGTATTCCGGTCAATCCTCCCGGATCGACGGCGATCATCGACGCTGCAAGCAGCGCGTCTCGCCAAGGCGTCGGCGGATCTTTGGGCGGGCTGGTCATGCGGCCATCTCCGACAGCGCGCGTTCGACCCGCGCGCCGGAATCGGATTCGTCGAGCGGATCGCGCCGCAGTCGATGCCGCAGTGCAGGAACGGCGATGGCTCGGACATCTTCGGTGCCAACCTCCGGTCTGGCATGAAGCGCGGCCAGGGCCCGCGCTGTCCGCATCAGGGTCAGTTCGCCACGCAGCCCGTCCACTCCGAGGGCCAGACAGAGCGCCGAGGCAAATTCGATGACGGCGTCCGGCGTTTCGACCGTTGCCAGGCGGTTGCGCGCCTTGACGATGCCGGATCGGAGGGCGGCCTCCCTGCGCTTCCATCTTTGGTGAAAGCCGGCGGAATCGCGGTCGAACGCGTCACGGCGCTTCACGACCTCGACACGCGACGGGATGTCCTTCGGCGACGCCACATCGACCGAAAGTCCGAAACGGTCAAGCAATTGCGGACGCAACTCGCCCTCTTCGGGATTGCCGCTGCCAACCAGCACGAACCGCGCCGGGTGACGCACGCTCAACCCTTCGCGCTCGACGATGTTGACGCCTGAGGCGGCGACGTCGAGGAGAAGGTCGACAAGGTGGTCCTCCAGGAGATTGACCTCGTCAATGTAGAGGAAGCCCCGATGCGCTCCCGCCAGCAGCCCAGGCTCGAATGCCTTTTCACCCGACACCAGAGCTTTCTCGAGGTCGAGTGCGCCCGCCACCCTATCTTCGGTGGCGCCGAGCGGCAGGTCGATCACCGGCACCGCGACCTGCCGGTGCTTGAGCATGCCGGTCTTCGCCTGATCGCGGCAGCGGTCGCAATAGCGCGATCGATCGTCGGGTTCACAATTGTACCGGCAGTCGCCGGCCACCCTCATCGGCGGCAGAAGGCCGGCAAGACCGCGCACGGCGGTAGACTTCCCGGTCCCGCGATCGCCGAAAACCAGAACGCCGCCGATGGCCGGATCGATCGCCGCCAGGATCAGGGCGCGCTTCATCTCATCCTGACCGACAATCGCCGAAAACGGATAGTTCAGTCCCATCTGCGTATCCGGCACTTTACACTCTGTTCTGTCAACCTGTCTGACCAGATGTTGCGGCCGGAGATTGGGGCAGCCGCTGCGGCTTTTCAACTCCTTTGTTGGCGCGGGGCAGCGTGTGTCCATTAAATTTTACAGTCACTGCCTTGACACCCCTGCGGCGTGAATTACCTTCCCGCCTACGTTTCGCATGGCCGGAGAAGGTGCTTCACATGGCTCAAGTCCTTAGAATTCTGACATTTTTGGCATTGTGGGCAGCTCCTGCAGCGGCGCTCGAAGGCAACGTCGATGCGGGCAAGAAAGTCTTCGCCAAATGCGGCGTATGCCATGGCATCGGCGATACCAAGAAGCCGATCGGGCCGAACCTCAACAACGTGATCGGTCGCACTGCCGGAACCCTTCCCGAGTTCGTCGCGAAAAAGGGTGCCGGATATTCGAAGGCGATGGTCGCCGCGGGAGCGGGCGGGCTGGTCTGGGACGAAGCGCAGATTGCCGAATACATCACCGATCCCAAGAAGAAGGTTCCCGGCAACAAGATGGTGTTTCCCGGTCTCAAGAGCGAGCAAGACCGCCTCGACGTCGTCGCTTATGTGAAGACATTTTCAACGCAATAGGCTACCCGGCCTGTGGTCGGCGCGGCGCCCGACAGAGCCGAATCGGACGCGCCAGCCGTTTTGGACTCCGCGTTGCCACTCGCTCCATACCTTTTCTGAAGATCCTGTCCGGCGGATCGGTTTTTCGGCCGCAACTGTGGATGATGCGGCAGGCAGACTGCTGCCTCCCCGAATACCGGGAGACACGCGGGCCGGCGGCTTTCCCGACCTCTGCCACAATCCCGACTCGCCGTGGAAGGGGCCCTGCGAGGCGATGATCAGCCAGGTCCGCGCCGCGCCGGCGCTCTCAAAAATCCATCGACATTGACAGTATGATGTGTAAAGTAGTGTTTACATACCCGCGCCTGGGCCGGAACATTGTCCGTGCCGGCGCGGGAACCGGATGACTGGGGTTGGCGGCGTGATCCGCGAGGCGCACTCGGCCTGTCCGCATAAGGGGAGGCAGCGCCATGAACGAACACGAACGCGGCGTCCTTGACCGGATCTCCTCTCCGGCCGACCTGAAACGCCTGCGCCCAAGCGAGCTTGTGCGACTCGCAGGCGAACTGCGCAGGGAAACGATTTCCGCGGTGTCCGTCACGGGTGGCCATCTGGGCGCCAGCCTCGGCGTGGTGGAACTGACGGTGGCGATCCATGCCGTCTTCGACACGCCGCGGGACAAGCTGATCTTCGACGTCGGCCACCAGTGCTATCCGCACAAGATCCTGACCGGCCGTCGCGACCGCATCCGCACGTTGCGGCAGGGCGGCGGCTTGTCCGGCTTCACCAGGCGATCGGAAAGCGAATACGACCCGTTCGGCGCGGCGCATTCGTCGACCTCGATCTCGGCCGGTCTGGGCTTTGCCGTTGCCCGCGACCTCGAGGGCGGGACCGGCGACGTCGTCTGCGTCATCGGCGACGGCGCGCTGTCGGCCGGCATGGCCTATGAGGCGATGAACAATGCCGGTCATTTCGGCAAACGGCTGATCGTTATCTTGAACGACAACGACATGTCGATTTCGCCGCCGGTGGGCGCGATGTCGAAACACCTGATCAAGCTCTACACGGAACGGCCCTTCCAGGATTTCAAGGCCTTCGCCAAGACCGCCGTGTCGATGCTGCCAGTGCCGCTGCGCCAGGGCGCGGAGCGGGCCCGCGGTCTCGTCAAGGACTTGGTCATCGGCGGATCGCTGTTCGAGGCGCTGGGATTTTCCTATGTCGGTCCGGTCGACGGCCACGACATCCACCAGTTGCTGAAGGTGCTCACCACGGTACGAGAGCGGGCCGACGGGCCGGTGCTGATCCATGCGCTTACCGAAAAGGGCAAGGGTTATGCGCCGGCCGAAAACGCGGCGGACAAGTATCATGGCGTCGCTCGCTTCGACGTCGTGACCGGCCAGCAACAGAAATCGCCCCCGAGAGCCCCGACCTATACCGGGGTCTTCGCCGAAAGCCTGATCCGCCAGGCCGAGGCGGACGACCGCATCGTGGCGGTGACGGCGGCTATGGCACAAGGTACCGGCCTGGACAAATTCCAGAAACGGTTTCCCGGCCGGTTCTTCGATGTCGGCATCGCCGAGCAACACGGCGTCACTTTCGCGGCCGGCCTCGCGGCTGCCGGGATGCGGCCCTTCTGCGCCATCTATTCGACCTTTCTCCAGCGCGGCTACGACCAGATCGTCCATGACGTCGCGCTGCAGAAGCTGCCCGTGCGATTCGCCATCGACCGGGCCGGTCTGGTCGGCGACGACGGCGCCACACATGCAGGCGCCTTCGACGTCGCCTATCTGTCCAACCTGCCGGGTTTCGTTGTGATGGCCGCAGCCGACGAGGCGGAGCTTGTGCACATGGTCGCCACCGCCGCGGCGATCGACGACGGTCCGAGCGCCTTCCGCTATCCGCGCGGCGAGGGCCAGGGCGTCGAGATGCCGAAACGCGGCATGGCGCTTGAAATCGGCATGGGCCGCGTCATGCGCGAAGGCTCCAAGATCGCGCTGCTGTCGTTCGGCGGCCGCCTCGGCGAATGTCTCAAGGCCGCATCCATGCTCGAGGCCAAGGGATTGTCCTCGACGGTAGCCGACGCCCGCTTCTCCAAGCCGCTCGATCACGACCTGATCCTGCAGCTGGCCCGCCATCACCAAGTCGTCATCACCATCGAGGAAGGCGCGGCTGGAGGGTTCGGCGCACATGTGCTGCATTTCCTCGCCTCGCGCGGCAGGCTCGACCGCGGCCTGTGCATCCGGACCATGACGCTGCCGGACCGCTTCCTCGACCAGGATACGCCGCGCGCCATGTATGACGCTGCGGGCCTCAATGCCCAGCACATCGCCGACACCGCGCTTGCGGCCCTCGGCATGGAAGCGCAGCGCCTGCCGGAGCGCGCCATCGCCGTCGCGGCGATGGCCTGAGCGGCGCGGGATGCGCATCACAGCCGCCGCTGGAGCGGTCCGTTGAACAAGATCAGGATCGGCACGCGTGGCAGCCCGTTGGCGCTGGCGCAGGCGCACGAGACGCGCGCCAGACTGATGGCGGCGCATCAACTGCCCGAGGAAGCCTTCGCCATCGAGATCATCTCGGTCATGGGCGACCGCATTCAGGACCGGCCGCTGTCGGAAGCGGGCGGCAAGGGGCTGTTCACCAAGGAGATCGAACAGGCGCTGCTGGCCGGCCGCGTCGACATCGCCGTGCATTCGTCCAAGGACATGCCGACAACGCTGCCGCCCGGGCTCGAGCTCTCGGCTTTCCTGGCGCGCGAGGATCCGCGCGACGCCTTTGTCGGCCGCGCCGCCCCCGGCATCCTGGAATTGCCGAAAGGCGCAACCATCGGCTCGTCGTCGCTGAGGCGGCAGGCGCTGATCCGCCGCATGCGGCCCGACCTCTCGCTCGTCATGTTCCGCGGCAATGTGCAGACGCGGCTGCACAAAATGAACGAAGGTGTCGCCGACGGCACCATTCTGGCGCTGTCCGGCCTCAGGCGCCTGAAGCTGGAGCATGTCGTCACCGACCTGTTGCCACTCGACCGGTTTCCACCCGCTCCGGGCCAGGGCGCGATCTGCATCGAGAGCCGCATCGGCGATGATCACGCATGTTGCCTGCTGGCGCCCATCCACGATCTCAGGACCGGCGATGCGCTCGCCTGCGAACGCGCATTCCTGGCGGCGCTTGACGGTTCCTGCCGCACGCCGATCGCGGGCTATGCGCGGATCGACGGCGGCACGCTCCGGTTCAGCGGAATGATCCTGACGCCCGACGGCAGCGAGTGCTTCGAGGTCGAGATGGACGGGCCGCCGGCGGATGCCGCGGCGATCGGTCGGGCGGCAGGCGAAGAGGTGAGGTCGCGGGCATCCGTCGCTTTCTTCACCACCTGGGATCAGCCGCCCGGTTTCACGCGCGTGCTCGAACGCGCGTCGTGATGCCAAGCGTGGCTTCGCCCCACAGTACACGGCAGCAGCCTGATTTGCCCCTCATCCGGCCTGCCGGCCACCTTCTCCCCGCCAGAGCGGGGCGAAGGAAGCACGGCCGCAACGCCGGCGATCCCCCCGCCCCGCTTGCGGGGAGCAAAAGCGGCCCCGAACAAGGAAGTGATCCTTGTGTCGTGTACTGTGGCTTCGACCACGCTTCGCTTGCTTAGCCTCTTGTTTTGTCGCAGGTTTCTGTCGGAAAACCGTGACACACTTTTCCGGAGCCTGCTTTAGGCTTTCGCCGCGTTCATCCGCCAGACGGTCCAGTTGAGCGCCCCGGCAATCGTCACCCACACGAGGTAGGGAACGAACAGCAGTGCGGCGGTCGTCGATACGCCGGCGGCCGCCACGATGAATCCGGCGATCAGAAGCCATAGAAGGCCGATATCGTAGAACGCCAGGTCCATGCGGCGCAGGCCGAAGAAGATTGCCGACCAGGTCGCGTTGACGGCCAGTTGCAGGCCCCAGAGCCATATGGCGGCACTACCAGGCTCTTTGCTCCAGACGAGCCAACCGGCCACCGCAATCATGAGGTAAAGCACGGACCATACGGGTCCAAACAGCCAGTTGGGGGGCGTCCAGTCCGGTTTGCGCAGCGCGCGGTACCATTCGCCGGGCCGAAAAAAGACGCCGCTCGACGCGGCGGCGACGACCAGGGCGATGAAGACGGCAAGCGACCAGTCGATCGACACGAAACATCTCCTAGAAACGAGGCGCGCCTTTCGGCGCGGCCTCCCTCGATCGCCCATAGATAGGCCGGTTCAGCGCCTTGTCACCCGCCTAGAGCATTTCCGGTGAATACTGGATCACTCTGCCGGAGGCCATTTGGCTCAAGGTCGAGGGTTTCGGTGAAGGTCGTGGTGGCGCCACGGCCGAGCCGGAACCCGAAGGATTTGAGCCAAATGGACCCGGCCCGAAGGGTTTGCCGCTGGCGGGCGCCCGCGGCGTCAGGCGGACTTGGCCGTGCCACCAGCACGACCTGCGCCGCCTTCCTAGCGGATCGCCTCGCCATCGGCGAAACAGAGCGATTCAGTATTCACCGGAAATGCTCTAGAACCGGAAAGGTCACCGAGATCGCCCAGGCGAACAGGATGGCATTGGTGACGGCGGCGACCGCCGGGTGCCCCGTTCTGCGATAGATCCATGCGCTTATGAGGCCGAAAATGACGAAGAAGACCACGATGACAGGCACGATGATCAGGAGGAAGAACAGCTTCTCCAGATTGATTGCCACCGCCATCGCCAGCGACAGCAGGAAACAGAGCTTGGTGAAAAAATAGGCGCCTCGCGGCGCATCTGCCCCGCGCGTCAGCCATTCGTCAGCGACGAAGTAAGGCAGGAGGCCGGCCAGCATGGCAACGACGAGCGGAAGGCGGAGCGCAGTTGGCGCAAAGGAGGTCACGAACAGGTCGAGCGGCAGATAGATCGCGACCAGACAGAATGAGGTCGCCGCGACCACGCCCGCTGCCCCCCTCCCCCAGTGCAATCCGGACGGCAGCGCCCCGGCCGGCCTTCGATAGGCAAGCAGCCCTGCCGCCGTCAGCAGCCCGTATACGAGGAAATGAACGGCCAGGTAGTCGCCCACCGGCACCGGCAGGAAATCGGTCGGCGCCTTCCACAGCAGAAGCGGCGTGATCACAGCCGGCGCCAAGCCAAGCGGGATGAGCCTGCGCCAGCCGGGCCCGAAGCCGGCCGGGCGTGCGGCCGCCCGCGGCAGAAGTCCGCTGGCAAGACGCGCGATCACCACGATGCCGGTGAAGAAAAGCAACAACGAGAGGCCGCGCTCGTCCGCCGGGCCGGAGCCGATCCTGCCATAGGCAAGGTTCAGCCAGTCGCGCGCCTCCGCCAGGCCCTCGCCGCTATAGAGCACGCCGATGTGCTCGACATTGCTGGAGAAGGCTACGCGGCGCGCGGTGCCTTCGGCAGGGTTGCCGTAAGTCTCGCCTTCGCGAGCCCCGTCGCCGGCGGCAAGGGCGAGCGTGCGCAACGCCTCCGCACGCAGTGCGGGCTCGAATTCGCCAACGATGACAAGCAGGTTCTTCGGCACGCTGTCCGTAACAGCCGGCGAGAACATCGACACCGCGACCGTCACGGCCACTTCGGAATGAGTCGCAGCGTAGCGCACGATGATGTCCGTCGCCATCGAATGGCCGAGCAGCGCGAGCCGTCCGTCGACGCCCGGCAGGCTACGGGCGAAATCGGCGACGCGGCCGAGTTCGGCCAGCAGGGTCGCCGTAGCGCCTTCGACCGTGGTGACGTCGCCGGTCAGCGGGGCCGGGTTGCGCCCATGCCCGAGGAGATCGTAGGTGACCGCGACATAGCCGCTGCGCGCCAGCGTTATGGCATAGGGCTGCATGAGCTGCTGTGACCCGGCAAATCCATGCGCGATCACGACCACGGGCGCCGGACCGCGGTCCTGTGTGAAAACGGTTACCGGCGTGCCGGCGACCTGCGTTCGTGCGACGATAAGGCCGGCCTGGGCGCCGGCCAGCCGGAACAGGCCGAAAGCCGCCGCGAGCAAGGCGATCGCGCCGACCAGCCAGCGCATCATTCGAGCCCGCCGATGGGCTGCCTGTACTGATCGAAGGGCCGGCGGATCCGATTGTTGTTGACCATCGCAAGCGACATTTTACAGTGTCTATTTTAATTGACTACCGGTAAAGGCGCCGATCGTGACAGCCTGCCCGCGCAACGTGGAATCGATCGTGACGCCGCTGATCGGCGCAGCGGTGCCGCGCGACCTGTGCACCGATTGTGGCATTTCCCGCACCTCCGATCCGAAAGCCTGCGGCCGGGCCTGCCAGTTCATCCGTCCCGACTATGACCGTCTGGAGAAGCAGGTGCATGGCCGCGCCCGCGATCCGGGCCGCCCGGACGAGGTGCATTTCGGCCCGTTCCGGCGCATGGTCCGGGCGTCGCTGAGGCCTCCGCGTCCCGGCGCGCAGTGGACTGGGATAGCGACGCGCATCGCCGAGCGGCTGCTAGAGACCGGCGATGTCGAGGCCGTGCTGACAATGGCGCCCGACCCTGCCGACAAATGGCGGCCGGTGCCGGTCATGGTGACGAAGCCGGAAGGCATGGCGACGTGCCGCGGCATGCGGATGGGCTTTGCGCCGCTGCTGGCGCTGCTGGAACCGGCGCGCAGGCGCGGCTTCAAGCGGCTCGCGATCATCGGCATCCCCTGTCAGGTCCACGCCATGCGCGCTTTGGAGCGCGAGTACGGGTTCGAGCGCCTCTACGTAATCGGCACGCCCTGCTCGGACAATACGACAACCGCGCGCTTCCACGACTTCCTCAACCTGCTGGACGACGACCCGGACACCATCACCTATCTGGAGTTCCGCGCGGACTACCGTGTCGAATTGCGCTTCAGCGACGGGCGGACCCGGACGATCCCTTTCCTGAAACTGCCGATCTCGAAGCTTCCGGGCGATTTCTTTCCGCTGACCTGCCGAACCTGCGTGGACTACATCAATGTGCTGGCCGACATCACGGTCGGCTACATGGGCGGACAGGGGGAACAATGGCTTCTGGTGCGCAACGAACGCGGTGAAGAGCTTCTCGGCCTGCTCGGCGACGAGGTGCGCCTGTCGGCCCTCGGCAGCGCCGGCAAGCGCGGCGGCCCGGTGAAAGGCTTTCTCGCCAATGTCGAGCGCGCCGCCGGCGGCCTGCCGCTGCGCTCGATGCCCGATTGGCTGCGGCCGATCGTCGGCTGGCTGATGCCGCGCATCGGCCCGCGCGGCCTGGAATTTGCGCGTGCCCGTGTCGAGATGAAGGCGGTCGAGACGGTGCTGCATCTGCGTCGGGAGCGGCCGCGGCGACTGCGCAGCATGGTGCCGGACCACGTATGGACACTGGTGCGGCCCTATGGGCTGAAACGGCGCCCCGACGAGCAGCGGTAGCCGCTACTGGCTGTCGGCGATGCCGAACCGGTTCATCTTGAGGTACAGCGCCTGACGCGACAGACCGAGCACCCTTGCGGTGGAGGCGCGGTTGTTGCCGGTCAACTTCAGAGCGGCTTCGATGCACATGCGCTCGATGACGTCGGTCGTGTCCCGCACCAGGTCCTTCATCGGAACGCGGCCGATCATCTCGACCAGCTTTTCGGCCGTGCGCATCAGGTCGCTGTTGCCGCGCCCCCGCCGCACGCCTTCCGCGTCGAGCGCACGCATCACGAAACCGTAGCCGGGGGTGGGACCTTCGCGCATTGCAACGGCCGAAAGATCGACCTCGGTCGTCTGGCCGTTGGCCCCGCGAACCGTGCCGGAAAAGGTCGGAACACGGCCATGGCGGCGGACATTTGCGTACAGCACGTCGCGCTCGACGCCGCTCAATTGAAGGAAGTCCTCGAACGGTTTTCCAAGCGCGTGAGCAGCGATCGGAAGCGCCGCCAGCACCAGAAAGGATTCGTTCGCCCACAGCACCCTGCCCTCGTCGTCCGTCAGCACAATCGCCTCGGCCGCGTCGCGCACGAGGGTTTCGATGCCGTTGTCAGTCGTGGACTCGGCGGCGGCGTCGGACGCTGCCGCGATACGAACCATCGTGAGCTTGAGGTCGCCGGCCCGGAACAGTTCCGCAGATAGCGCGATGGGCACATTGCCCGCGCGATCGATGCGCAGGCTTGCCGCAAAGCCATCCATAAGCACGCCGGACAGCATGGACTTGATGTCGGCCTGCCGCGATTTGTCGAAAAGCGAGGCGAATTTCTTGCCGTTGGCCCCCGCGCTGCCGATTCCGAGCAGGGCGGCGGCACGGGGATTGGCCTCGCGGACCTTGCCGCTGGCGGCATCGACCATAACGATCGCATCGGAAGCGGTTTCGAAAAGAAGGCGGTAATGGGCCTCGGCCTGCTTCTGACCCCTGGCATTCTGCTCAAGGGATTGCCGACTGGCCAGCAGCCTGGACTGCAACTCGGAGACGGAGCGCACATCACGTCCCATCAGAACGATGCGGCCGCCGCTGCCGATACCGAGCGCGGAATACTGCATCGGAAGGTCACGCCCGCCGTCGAGGACATGGCTGATATCGAATCGCCCGACGCGTTGTCCGTCGCGGGCCAAGCGCAGCGCCTCGCGCATGGTCTGGCGGCTGCTCGTTCGAACGACCTCGTCGATCGGCAAGCCCCGCCACGCTGGAATACCGGAACCGGAGTGCCGGTCGAGATTGTGCGACAGATCCTTGATGATGTCGGAACCGTCGAGCACCAGGGTCAGGTCGGCTGCCGTGGAGACCAGCGCACCCACCATCCGGGCGTCGGTGTTTGCGAGAAGCAGTTCCGGGTCTTTGAAATCGAGGGGCATTGCGGCGATACCATCCGTCGGTCACCCAACCGACTTGATGGGCCGGCGGATGAGAAGCAATACGGACACGCGCCGGGGACGAACATGTCACTGGATGGCCGTATGGCGAGGTTTTGTCCGTTCCGGTGGGTTTTGTCCAGTGCCGCGTTGCCGCCACTGTAACAATAGCGTTACAGTGCCGGTGTCGCCAAAAGGCGTCATTCGTCCTATGAGGCTTAAAGGCGGCGATCAGGAGGCGATGGCAGCGACCGAGATGCAGGCACGGCCGAAATCCGAAGCGTTTCGTTTCATGCTTCGCGGCGCCACGCGCATCGAGCATCAATCGCTCGACGCTCATCCCGCATTCGCCGCCTTGATGGACGGCACACTGAGCGTCGACGGGTATCGCAGTTTGATGGCGCTCTTTCACGGTTTCTACCAACGGCACGATCCGCTGCTGGAACGTGCGTGCGGCCTCCATGCGTTGGATCGGATGGGTTTCGTCTATGCGTCGCGCAGCGTGCTTCTCCGCAGCGATCTTGTCGCGCTTGACTGCGGCCCTTCCGGCCTTAAGGCTGATCAATCCGCCACGTTGCCGCCGATCGGCTCGGCCGGCACGCTCGGCGGAGTCCTCTACGTCATCGAAGGCTCGATGCTGGGTGGCACGGTGCTTTGCCGCGCGGTCGAGGCCCTGCTTTCTCAAAAAGGGGCCGAGGGTTGCGGCTATTGGCGATGGTGCCGGGATGCCGGCGCGGCGCGCTGGGCAATGACATGCGCCATGATCGAGCGTCTTGCCGCGACCGAAACCGCCAGGGCCGAAATGATTGCCGGAGCGCAGGCAGCTTTCGCGACCTTTGCCGGATGGCTTGATAGCTGGAAGGAAGACAAGCACACGGGCGGAGCCTGCCTCGGGATCTTCGCGCGGTGCTGAAGCGCCCGGTCGACCTCACGTCGTGCGACACCGAGCCTATTCACATGATCGGCGCAATCCAGCCGATCGGCGTGCTTGTCGCGGTCGACCAGGCCAGTCTGACCATCGAGTTCGCCAGCGGCAATACGCAGGACATGTTCGGACATCCCTGTGCCGATCTCATGGGCAGGTCCCTCGCCTGGTTCGTGGGCGACGCCAACTGCGCGGCATTGGGTTCGCGCAACCTGAAGCCGACGATGCCGGACCTTCTGCGGCCGTGGTTCCTGGAGTTCGAAAAGGCGGACGGTGTGTCGGCTCGCTTCGAATGCTATCCGCATGCGCACGAGGGATGGATCATACTGGAGTTCGTCGCCATCCAGAGCGCACCAGCGGTCATGTGGGAGACCGACCTCGTCCGCCAGCGCATAATTTCCGAGCTGATAAAGCCGGAAACGCTCACCGAGCTGGCGCTGGTTGGCGCACAGATCATTCGCGAAGTGACCGGCTTCGACCGCGTGATGATTTACCGCTTTGCCGAGGACAAGCACGGCGAGGTCATCGCCGAAAGCACTTTGCGCGACGACAGTTTCCTCGGACTGCACTATCCGGCATCCGACATCCCGGATCCGGCGCGGCGCCATTTCGCGCTCAACGTCATCCGCATCATTCCCGACATCAATGCGATACCTGTGCCGATCATGGCACGCTCCGGGACGGTCGCCGACCAGTCGTCGTCCAACCCGCTCGACTTGACCTATTCGAAACTGCGCGCCGTCGCGCCGGTGCATGTCGAGTATCTGCACAATATGGGCGTCGGCGCGAGCATGTCGATCTCGCTGACGTCAAACCACGAATTGTGGGGCCTGGTGGCCTGCCATCACTATGCGCCGCTGCATCTGTCGTGGAGCACCTTGCGGTATTGCGAGCTGGTCGGCGGCACCATCTCCGCGCTGCTTCAAAGCCTGGAAAATACCATCAAGCTTCGGCACAGCATCCGCGCAGAGAAAACAGCCTTCGACATCGAACGCGAAGCGCGCATGGGCAAACCGCTGCGCGACGTCATCCGCGATCACGCCGACACACTGATGGACCAGTGCAGCGCGCAGGGACTCGTCCTGATGCTGGACAACGCGGCATTCGAGGCCGGCCTGGTGCCGGAATTCCCGGAGGGCTATCTTGCGCTCAAGAACGAACTCGTCGAGGGGATCGCCACATCGGATCAGTTGGCGGGACAGGACGGTACGCAGGCTGCCGACATGAACGACGTATCGGGAGCCGCGATGATGGAACTCTCCGACGATGGGCGTGACTGGCTCGTGGTGTTCCGCAAATCCTTCGAGCAGACGATCCGATGGGCCGGCAAACCGGACAAGGTGGGCACGCGGCTGCGCGATGGCTCGATCCGCCTTTCGCCGCGCGGATCGTTCGCGCTGTGGAGCGAGGAACGGCGAGGACGCAGCAAGCCCTTCACCGACACGGATCACGAGATCCTGCGCATCACGCGCCGCGCGCTGTTCGCGATGAACAGCCTTGACCGGGAGCGCGGAGCGGTCGCCGCGCAGATCGCGGCCGAAGCGGAAGAGGCCCGCCTGCGGCTGATCCTGCTCGATTCCGCCCGCAACCGATCGATGGGCGAACTCGCCTCCGCGTTGTCCCACGAACTCAATCAGCCGCTTTCGGCGGTCACCAACTACGTCAACGCCTGTCGCCAGGAGCTGAGAAACTATGGCATCGACATCCCCAGCCAGGTCGGCAGGCTGATGGACAGCGCGGTGGCCGAATCGTCACGGGCGGCCGACCTTGTCAGGCGGCTGCGCAACTTCATCGGACAGGGGGAAATCGCGCTCGAGTGGATAGACTTGCATGCGGTCATCCGCCAGGGCGTCGAGCTCGCGCTGGTCGCGACGAGCGGGGAGCGATGCGAGGTGGTGTTCCGCTTCGACGCCGGCCTGCCCAGGATCCTGGCGGATCCCGTGCAGATAGGCCAGGTCATCCTCAACCTGGTCCGCAACAGCCTGAGCGCGATGCAGGGACGCGACAGACGCGTGCTGACGGTGTCGACCGAAGGAATTGAACCGATGGTCAGGATTTCCATAAAAGATACAGGAATTGGCATCCCGGCCGAGATGCTGCCGAAGCTCTTCGAGCCTTTCCACAACTCGACGACGAGCGGCATGGGGATCGGGCTCTCGCTATGCCGCTCGATCGTGGAAGCGCATGGCGGCAGGATATGGACGCAGGCCGGTCACCCCGAAACCGAGTTCGTCTTTACGCTGAAGGCAAATGGCCATCGTGATTCATGAAGTGGCAAGACACACGCGTGTCTACATCGTCGACGACGACGAGCCGGTCAGGACGTCGCTGTGCGCCCTGCTTGCTGCCCACAAATTCGATGTCATAGCGGTGGCAACGGCCGAGGAGTTCCTCGTTCGCGTCGAACCCGACATCGCGCTTTGCGCATTCATCGATCTGCGCATGCCAGGCATGGGCGGCATCGAGCTGCAGCGGCTGCTTTCCGACAAGGGCATCGACGTGCCCGTCATCATCCTCACAGCGCACGGCGACGTGCCGCTGGCAGTCGAGGCCATGAAGCGGGGCGCAATCGATTTCATCGAGAAGCCGGCATCCGAATCGCAGTTGCTCGGCGCTATCGAGGTCGCGGCAAACCATATCGCCAACCGGCAGCAACAGGCGCTCGCCGACGGGGTGGTCTCCGAGCGGCTGGCGCGGCTTACCGGACGCGAGAAGGAAGTGCTGAATCACCTCATTCTCGGCATGACCAACAAGCTCATTGCGGAGAAGCTCGGCATAAGCCAGCGCACCATCGAGATCCACAGATCCAGAATCAGGGAAAAGCTGGAAGCCCGCGACCTTGCCGACCTGATCCGCATGATGAAATAGAATGAGAAAAA
>CAWFYS010000021.1:0-132887 GCA_963820075.1 uncultured Alphaproteobacteria bacterium | reverse complement strand
ATGCCAGGCGCGTGCCGCCCAAGCCGGCTTTGGTCGGTCGACGTGATGCCGACGCCCTCTGTAGCTCGGGCCCGCGCCGCCTGGGCAGGTCGACCCCGAGGGGTGGGGCCCCATCCCGGGCATTCAAAAAACGCCACCCCCAGAACCCGCGGACGATGAAACTGTAAGCGGAGTTTGCCCGGCGAGATAACGACATCGACCTCGATGAACGGGAAGACGATCCCGACCCCGACAAGCTTTTCGACTAAACGGCTTATTGGATGCGACTGCACTTGCCGACCGTGATGGTGGGATCGTCGGCCGATGCGTCGACGCCGTCCACGTACCCCCGCGGATATATTTCCATGAAGCGCATGGCATGGAGGTAAAATCTGTAATCAAATAGCCCCGCCATGCAGAAAACCCCGAGGTGGGAATGCACTAGTAAGCTCTCGGAGCCGTCTGGAGCTTGGCAAGTGTTAGTACTGTAGGGTTCTCCGGGTTTGCTGATTTGCACAGAATAAGCCGAAACAGTGTAGGTCGTGCCTGCATAGTCTCGCTCGACTCGGCCGGTCGACTTGATGGTTATCACGGTAGATTTTCCATCCGTTGAGAAATGCCCGTAGGTCCATTTCTTCATCTTTTCGTCAAATCGAATGCCTGACGAGAGCTCCGGCACGCACAGGAAGACACCGGCGTAGTCTCCGGTTCCGTCGATAAAGGGGTGAGTGTTCGGGCTTTCCGCGAACGCGACGTTGGCGGGCGCAGCACCTACGACTGCCAGACTAAGTGCTTCGAACAATAAGCGAATCGCTTGTTTTGCGCGCGTGCGGCGGTGTGACTCAGGGTTGGCGGTATTTGTGATCGGCGCGAAGCGGCGTAGTTCGGTCGGATGATCGATGAGGACGGCATTCGGCAGCGCTGGGAAGCGGTTGGTTCGCGGCTCGATGAGCGGGGGCGGCGTTTGTTTGCGGCGGCTGAGGCGCGCGCTGCTGGATGGGGTGGGCTTGCGGCGGTCTCGAGAATCACGGGACTGGCGCGTTCGACCATCAACCGGGGTGAGGACGACCTTGACGGCGAGCCGCTGCCGAGGGGACAGGTGCGCCGCAAAGGTGGCGGCCGCCGTTCGGTCGCCGAAACGGATTCTGGGCTTGTCCCCGCCCTCAAACAGTTGGTCGAGCCGGTGACGCTCGGCGATCCGATGCGGCCGTTGATCTGGGTGTCGAAGAGTATGGACAAGCTGGCAGCGACGTTGACCGGGATGGGGCATCCGATCAGCGCAGACACGGTTCGCAAGGAACTGACGAAGCTCGGCTTCTCGCGCCAGTATAACCGCAAGGCGGATGAAGGCTCGCGCCACCCCGACCGCGATGCGCAGTTCGAGCACATCAACGCGAAGGTCGTGGCGGCGCAGGCGGCAGGCCAGCCCGTCATCTCCGTCGACACCAAGAAGAAGGAACTCATCGGAAATTACCGGAACGGCGGCACGGACTATCGGCCGAAAGGCTCACCGCTACGCGTCAAGGTGCACGACTTCGAGGACAAGAAGCTTGGCAAGGTGGTTCCCTACGGCGTCTATGACGTGAGTGCCAACGAGGGCTGGGTCAGCGTCGGCATCACCAGCGACACCGCCGAGTTCGCGGTTCAGTCGATCCGCTCCTGGCTCGATCGCATGGGCAGCAAGCGCTATCCCGACGCGCGCGAGTTGACCATCACCGCCGACTGCGGCGGCTCGAACGGGGCGCGCGTGCGGCTATGGAAGATCGAGTTGCAAAAGCTCGCCGACGAAACGGGTCTCACTCTGCGTGTCCACCACTATCCGCCCGGCACTTCGAAGTGGAACAGGATCGAGCACCGCCTGTTCTGCCACATCACGCAGAACTGGCGCGGTCGGCCGCTGACAAGCCGCATGGCCGTCGTCGAGTTGATCGGCGCCACAACCACCAAATCGGGCCTTAAGGTCGAAAGCGCGCTCGACGAACGCATCTATGTGAAGGGCCGAAAGGTCAGCAAAGCCGAAATGGCCAGCCTCGACATCACCGGCGATCCCTTCCATCCTGAATGGAACTATACAATCAAGCCACGCGAACCCTTGGAAGGGTAGCGGTTATTGTTCAGAATTTCCTAAGCGACGCGACAAGCGTTGAAGTTTGAATAATCTTGCCCATCTCGCCTGCCTTTCCTCCGCTCCTGGAGCATCAAAACAGTAAGAGGCCGAAGCCAAAAAGCCCGTCTCATTTTTTCTCTCCACTCTTTGGTTTCAGCGCCGCTAGGGCAGCATGCAATTCGGAAAGCGACCGGCCGTCGACGACATGCCGTAGAGCCAGCTCGACGAGCTTATTGCGGGAAATCGGGAAGTCGGCGGCCCACTTGTTCAGGGCTTCGACTAGCGCCGGCGATAGCCGGAAAGCGATGGCCTTGCCAGGCACCTTGGTACTGCGGCGCGTGCGTTTGATTGGCGTCTTGCCCATCATAATCACGTCCCTGGAGGTCCCTAGCCTCCATGGTATAAAAACACCAAGTCCACTGCTGCGCAAATCACCTGGTACGCCTTCCGTCCGACATGCTTAAGATCGCGCGCTTCGATCACGTCAGAATTTTGTTGGTATTTTTGCTGGTACGAGCATTTAAAGCCGCCAAAAATCATATGTTATTTCAATAGCTTGTATGACTTCTTGGACGCCTCTCCTGGCACCATCCATTCAGGATGGCGTTGTCTTTGCTGATTTTTTTGAGCGCCTGCTCGCCGTCCTCAGGCGGGGATCAAGAACTTCGAAGCGAGATCCACACCGGGGCGTGATCGCTTGCTCCCTCCTCCGCGCGAACGTCGCGATCCACCCCCGCATCCGCGAGGCGAGGCGCCAACTGGCTGCTCAGCAGGATGTGATCAAGCCGAAGCCCGGCATTGCGTTGCCATCGCTGCCGGCGATAGTCCCAGAACGTATAGATCGCTTCATCGGGATGCAGCTTGCGGACGGCGTCGACCCAACCCTGAGCGAGAAGCCTTTGGAACAGGTCGCGGCTCGCCGGCTGAACCAGCGCGTTGTCGTCGTAGGAGCGGGTCGGATAGATGTCGCGCGGCTCCGGCACGATATTGAAATCCCCCGCCAGCACCACCGGAACCCTGGCGGCGAGCAATCCGCCGGCGTGGGCGTTGAAACGCTCGTGCCAGGCGAGCTTGTAGTCGAATTTCGGACCAGGCTGCGGGTTGCCGTTCGGCGCATAGAGCGACGCGACCAGGATGCCGCGCACCGCCGCCTCGATGTATCGGCTCTGGGTATCGGAGGCATCGCCGGGAAGCTCCGTCCTCGTCAGAACCGGTTCGGCACCACGGGCAAGGATCGCAACGCCGTTCCACGCCCGCTGGCCGCGCCAGACCGCGCCGTAGCCGGCTTGCTCGATCGCGGCCTGCGGAAACTGACTATCCGTCGCCTTCAGCTCCTGCAAACACACGACGTCCGGTCCGGCCTGTGCCAGCCATGTCAGCAGATTCTCCAGCCGCTTGTTGATGTTGTTGACGTTGAAGGCGGCGATCTTCATGCCGTGCCGGTCAGCGCGCCATCGCTTTCGCCCACGCCGCCGCCTTCTCGGCGACCGTTCGCAGATGGTCCGCGGCGGTGAAGCCCGAGACGCTTCTGCGCGGCTTCAGGTCGTGGTCGCCGTCTTCCAGCCAGAGCAGCTCGATCCTGTCCGAAAGCGCGTAGGCCGCGACCTCGTCGCGCGTGCCGAACGCGTCACGGGTGCCCTGGCATATCAGCGTGGGCGTCCGCAGCGCCGCAAGATGGCTGGTGCGAAGCTGCTGCGGTTTCGCCGGCGGGTGGAATGGATAGCCGAGGCACAGCAGGCCGGCGATCCTGCCAGTTTCGAAAAGCTCGTCCGCCACCATGCTGGCAACCCTGCCGCCCATCGACTTGCCGCCTATGATGAGCGGACCGCGCGCATTCAATGCGCCGACGGCTGCTGCATATTCGGGGTTCAGGGTCTCGGCGCGCGGCGGCGGCTTTCGTCCCTCGGCCGTCCTGCGGCTCGCCATATAGCCGAACTCGAAGCGCGCGACCCGAAAGCCCGCCGAAGCGAGCGCCTGCGCCGCCGTGTTCATCGAGGCCGAGTCCATGGGCGCCCCGGCGCCATGCGCGAGCAATATGGTAACACGCGCATCCTCGGCGCCATCGAACAGGAAGTCTCCCGCCATCTCAGCCGGCCGACTTCTGCGCGAATTGCAGGTCGACGAACTGCATGCCGCGTGCCGCCGTCCGCGCCCACTCGGAGCCGCTGTCCAGTTCGAGGTAGCGCGCCCACCACCGGCGCGCCTCGGCGAAGCGGCCCGCGTCGAACTCCAGCTTCGCCAAGTTGAAGATCGCGTCGGCATAGGCATGGTCGAGGGAGATCGCCTTGCTCAGATGCCGCCTGGCTGAATCGAGCCGCCCTCGGCGGGCCAACAGGCCGGCGAGGTTGAACCATGCCTCGACGAAAGACGCGTCGAGCTTCAGCGCGCGCGCATAGTCGTGCGCCGCCTCGATTTCGCGGCCCGCGGCGCGCAGGCAGTTCGCCCTGTTGAAGGCGGCCACCGAATCCCTCGGATCGATTGCAAGGCAGCGTTGATAGAGTGCCGCCGCGCCGTCGAATTTCCCGGCTTGTTCGGCCGCCTCGGCCTCGACATATATCTGTTCGAGCACCGCGTCCTCCGAAGTGCCGAGATCGAACAGCAACTGGCCGTCCAACTCGCTCAGGCCCTGGTCGCATCGGACATAGATTGCGGCGGACCTCTCGGCATGCAGGGATTTGGCGGTCAGCGACGTGACCGCCCCCGATCGATGCACCGAGCGCGCTATGGTTCCCCATGCAGCTCCGTCGCCGATCAGCGCCGCATATTTTCGGGCCAGAATCAGGTCGCGAAACGAAAACGGTTCCGAATCATGCTCGAACGTGTCGAACAGGGCCAGCAGATCGAAGGCATACGGTGCAAGGCCGGACTGGTCGATGAGCGATTGCCGGCCAAGCACCGACAACTCCGGTTGCCCTGCAAACCCCAGAAGCCGCAGAAAGCCGTTTTCGCTGAGCAGACGGCGGCCGGCGTTTCGTTCAGCCGCCGCCCGCGCCTCGATTTCGCGATCCGTCGCCCTGGAGAGCAAATTCCTGCCAAACACCACATGCGATGTCCGGCGCGAAACACCGCGCGTCAGCCGGCCGCCGCGTTGCTCGACGGCGCGCGCCGCAAGGCGGTGCGGGAATGCCGCAAGCGCCCCGACGGTACCGAAGGTCTGTCCCTCTACAGCCGTCACTTCTTTCCCTTGGCGGCCGGCTTGCCGCCGCCCGACGCGGCGAACTTGGCGTCGGCTTTTTCGGCAGGCTCCGCCTTTGTCTTGCTTCTTGCCGGCGGTTTCGATTGCCCCAGGCTAGCCTTCAGCGCGTCCATCAGGTTGATGACGTTGCCGCGTTCGGGTGCCGCCGCAATGATCGGCTTGTGGCCCTTCAGCTTCTCCCTGATCATGTTCATCAGAGCCGCCTCGTAGCGGTCCTCGTAGTTCTTCGGATCGAACCTGGTAAGTTTCTGCTGGATAAGGGCTTCGGCGAGCTGGAGCATTTCCGGATCGGCAGTTCCAACCGGGATGTTGCCGAAATACTCCGCGGTGCCCCGCACCTCGCTCGGGTTTCGCAAAGTGCAGACGAACATGCCGGTCTCGCGCGCGCCGATGGTCACGACCCGCTCGCGGCTGGAGAGCACCAGCCGCGCTATGGCGAGCTTGCCGCTCTTGCGCATCGCCTCGCGCAACACCACGAAGGTCTCCTCCGCCATCGCTCCGTCGGGGGCAAGATAGTAGGGCGCGTCCTGGTAGACGACGTCCACCGAGTCCTGCTCGACGAAGGCTTCGATATTCATCGTATGGTTCGAACTCGATCCTGACGCTTTCAAGATCGGAGTCTTCGATGATGATGTATTTCTTGTCCTCGTATTCGTAGCCTTTGACCAGGTCCGACCGCTCCACCAGGCCGAGTTCGGGATCGACCGGCTTCATGTTGATGCGGTTATGGGTCTTCTTGTGCAACTGGTTGAAGCTGATGCGTTCGCTCGAACTGGTCGCGGGATACAACCTGACCGGACAACTGACCAGACTGAGCTTCAGATATCCCTTCCAACTTGCCCTCGGCGCCATGACTGTCTCCTACGACACAACTAACTCTTTACCTGCACCAGTAACGGCAATTCTCGAGCAAAGTCGTTAATGTCTGCCCAAGGATCACCCGTGGTCTCGAGCAGGCTCGGAACCGAAGAGTAATTCAAATCCTCCGGAGCGTCGATGGACTCGAGATTTGTCCAGCTTAGCGGTGTGGAAACCGGCATGTGAGCCCTGTTGCGCAGCGAAAACGGCGCGACCGCGGTGGCGCTGCGGGCGTTGCGGTGAAAATCGATGAATATGCGCTTCTTGCGGTTCTCCTTGCCCATCACCGTGGTGAAGGTATCGGGCGCAGTGGCCGCGATTTTCGAGGAGATTTCGCCCGCGGCCTGATGGAACTGCTTCCATCCGAGCTTTCCTGCCGTAGGCGCCACGACATGGACGCCCCTGCCTCCCGAAGTCTTGACGAAAGGCTCCAGCCCCAGCAGCCGAAGTTCGGCTCTCACGTGAATCGCCGCTTCGACGACCTCGCGCCAGTTGATGCCTTCGCCCGGGTCGAGGTCGAAAACCATGCGGTCGGGCCTGTCGAGATGTTTGCTCAGCACCCCCCAGACGTGGAACTCGACGACGCCGAACTGCGCCAGCGCCAGATATCCCTTGACGTCCTCGACCGAGATATATGTCTGGGTCTCGTCCTCCGAGTTCTTCGTTTCGAAGGAGGCGATCGTCGGCGGCATGCCGGCGAAGGGATGGCGCTGGAAAAAGCAGTCCTGTGCTCTGCCGCTCGGGCAGCGGACAAGGGAGACCGGCCGTCCGAGAATGTGCGGCAGCATGAAATCGCCGACCGCCGCATAGTAGACGGCGATGTCGAGCTTGGTCGGCCCCGACTTACCGAAAAGCCGGCGGGTGGGATTTGTCACCCAGATCGTAGCGAGATCGGCATCCAGGATCAGCCGCTTGCGCTGGCTGGAACCGGAAGCCGAAAGTTCGGCTTCCCGCAGTCCCTTGAACACGGCGTGGCGCAGCGCCTTGTCGGCCGTCAGGTTTGCATAATGTATGCGGGCCGTCAGCACCGGGCGCACCGGGATGATGTCCCTGGGCATGCGGTCCAGCCGCTCGGCGCCGGTTCGAAGCGGTTCGAGACGCGCCAGAAGCCGCGGCAAGGTTTGCGCGTCGAAGCCGGTGCCGACCTTGCCGCGATAGTGCAGTTCTCCGTCGACCCACTCCGCAAGGGCGAGAGCGGCGAGCCCTTCCGCCGCTTGCGAGGTCGTGTAGCCGGCAATCACGAAATCGCCGCTGCTGAGCGCCTTGATCTTCGACCATGTCGCGGAGCGGCCGGATGTGTATGGCGCCGACGCTCTTTTGGAAACGATCCCCTCCAGCCCCATCTCCGCCGCCCGGTCGTAGAGCGGCTTTCCGTCGCCGGCGATGTGGCCGCTGATCTGGAGTGAGGAGCGCGCCGTCACCTGCCCCGCCAGCAGATCGGAAAGCAATTGCTTACGCTTGTCGAGCGGCGCGCCGGTCAGGTCCCAGCCGTCGAGGTAAAGCAGGTCGAAGGCGAAAAAGGTCAGCCTGTGGCTCTCGCCTTTCGCCAGCGCATCCTGGAGCAGGGCGAAGCGGCTGACACCCTGTTCGTCGAGGACGACGATCTCGCCGTCGATGACGGCCTGCCTGCAGGGCAGCTTCGCGAAGGCGGCGGCAAGATCGCGATAGCGCTTCGTCCAGTCCAGCCCGCTTCGCGTGATAAAGGTGGCCGAGCCCTGCGCGACATGCGCCATGGTCCTGTAACCGTCGAATTTTATCTCGTGAAGCCAGTCGTCGCCGCTCGGCGGTTTCGCGACGCTGGTGGCGAGTTGCGGCTCGACGCGCGCCGGCATCGGCGCCTTCACCGCTCCCGGCAGTCTGCCGGGCCTGAGAACCTTTGGCTTGGCCGGCAAGTCCGGCGCGGCCAGTTCCTCGATGCGGAGGCCGCTCTTCACGCTTTCCGGACGCTCCGCGAGGATGTCGAGTTCCGCGCTTGCAAAGGGGTCGCGCTCCTTGAAAAGCAGCCAGTTGCGCTTTTCCTCCCCCGGCTTCGATTTGAGACGCGCCAGCATCCAGCCGCCTTTCAGCTTTTCCCCCGACAGGCGAAACTTGAACGCCCCTTTCTTCAGCGACGTCTCGACATCCTCCATCGGCGCCCAGACGCCGGCGTCCCAGACGATCATCGGACCGCCGCCATATTCGCCCTTGGGGATCACACCTTCGAAATCGATATATTCGATCGGGTGATCTTCGGTCTCGACGGCCAGCCGCTTGTCCTCGGGGTTGAGCGACGGTCCTTTCGGGACGGCCCAGCTCTTCAGCACGCCGCCGGTTTCGAGCCTGAGATCGTAATGGTCGGCGGTCGCGTGGTGCTTGTGGACGACGAAGCGGTTGCCGCTGTCCGGCGCGACGGTTCCGGTCGGCTCCGCCGTGCGGGCGAAGTCGCGCTTCTTGCGATAGGGCTCAAGTCGTTGCGTCGGCATGCCGGCAAGCTACGGACTGCCGGGGCCGTGCGCAATATTCACGAGGAGTATGCAGGGCTCCGAACTCAGGTCTACTAAGAGCGAAGTGCCGCGCCGGTCGCGCTTACTCGCCGTGCCCGGCGATCATCATGGCTTCGAGCGCCAGCCGCTCGGTCTTGCGCATGCGCTCCGACTCCGACTTCAACTGGCCGCAGGCAGCGAGGATATCGCGGCCCCGCGGCGTGCGGATCGGCGAAGCGTAGCCGGCATTGTTGATGAAGTCGGCGAAGCGCTCGATCGTCTCCCAGTCCGAGCACTGGTAGTTGGTGCCGGGCCAGGGATTGAACGGGATCAGGTTGATCTTGGCCGGAATGCCCTTCAGCAGCGCGACAAGCGCGCGGGCGTCGTCGAGGCTGTCGTTGACATCCTTCAGCATCACATATTCGAAGGTGATGCGGCGGGCGTTCGACAGGCCCGGATAGGCGCGGCAGGCCGCCATCAGTTCCTTCAGCGGATGCTTCTTGTTGATCGGCACCAGGAGATCGCGCAGGTCGTCATTGGTGGCGTGCAGCGAGATTGCCAGCATCACGCCGATCTCGGCGCCGGTGCGCCCGATTTCCGGCACGACACCGGACGTGGAAAGCGTGATGCGGCGCTTGGACAGCGACAGCCCGTCCCCGTCGGAGGCGATCAGCAGCGCCTTCTTCACCGCCTCGAAATTATAGAGCGGCTCGCCCATGCCCATCATGACGATGTTGGAGATCTTGCGCCCTTCCGCCGGCACGATGGCGCCGTCAGGCGTGTCGCGGTCGGGAAAGTCGCCCAGCCGGTCGCGCGCCGTCAGAAGCTGCGCGAGGATTTCCTCCGCCGTCAGGTTGCGCACCAGCTTCTGCGTGCCGGTATGGCAGAACGAGCAGGTGAGCGTGCAGCCGACCTGGGAGGAGATGCACAGCGTGCCGCGGCCCTCCTCGGGAATATAGACCGTCTCGATCTCGACCGGCCTGCCGGCGCCGCGCGGCGGGAAGCGGAACAGCCATTTTCGCGTACCGTCGTTGGAAATCTGCTCATCGACGATTTCCGGCCGCGCTATTGCGAAATGCCGGTCGAGTGTGGCGCGCAGGTCCTTGGATATGTTGAACATGTCCGAAAAATCCGACACGCCTCGCACATAGAGCCAGTGCCAGAGCTGCTGCGCGCGCATCCTGGCCTGCCGCTCCGGTACGATGCCCGAGGCCGTGAGCGCTTCCGCCATTTCGGCGCGGTTGAGGCCGATCAGCGACGGCTTTTCAGAAAGCGCGGGCCGGGGGCGCGAGGCGTCGCGCCGTTCCGGCGTGGTCAGGTCGAGGGACAAGGTCATGGCAAGTCCATATGGGGATGCCGCGGGCGTTTCCAAGGCAATCCGCCGCGCCATAGCACGACGGACGCCTCACGTCACGGTTCCACCCGCCTGTTCGCATGTGGGGCGCATCTCCGGCGGGACGCGTCGCGTTGGATTTGGAGAAAGGCCGCTCGTCCGATCATGGTACAAGAACAGCGGCGCCGCTGAGGTAGCCGGCACGCAGATCGGCGATGGCTTCGTTTGCCCGGCCGAGCCCGCAGGCTGTGGTGCGGGTCTTCACGCCGGCCTGCCGGGCGATCGGGAAAAACGCCTCGGCGTTGCGGCGCGTGAGATTGGCGACCGAGACGAGTTCCCGTTCTTCCCAAAGTATCGCATAGGGCCTTCGGGTCAGGCGACGCCGAGTTGCTCCAGCACCGGCACGCGGTTCTCCAGGAATGCCGCGTAGCGGGTCTGCAACTCGGCCCGGTTTTCCTCCGGGCTGTCGATAGGCTTGCCGTCGCGGATCAATCGCTGTCCAATCCTGTCCAGGATTTGCCAGACCTGTGCCGGCGGATCGGGATGCTTGTTTTGCCGAGCCAGGAGAAAAAGCTGATCGAACCGGTCGACGGCGATTCCGCCGCCTGTGATCGGCGAGGCGAGCGCCTGAATATCGTTTGAATCGCGCGCCAGTTCCATGACGGCGCTGTTGAAGCGGTGTGTCGATTTACGGCGTCTCGCATCGTCCTTCTCGTCGAGGCAGGGATGCACATGCCCCGCGCCGACCAGGACGGCCAGCGCCTGGACGGTGCGCGCCCAGCCGAGATCGGCCACCGCCGGAATGGACTGCATGCTGCGCAAAGTCCTGGGGCCGGACTCCAGCGCGTCGAGGAACGGGCCGTAGACCTCCGGCTGCATCGAGGCGTCGCCGAGGGCGCCGCTCACCTTCGACGGCACATCGCGCCGGTTCAGCAACAGTGCGAAGCGTATGTTCTGCAGGCGCTCGCGTACGGAAAAGAAACCCAGCGGCACGGCACCCTTTATGAAAAGGTCGCGCCGGAACTGCTGGTTGACCATGTAGTCGCGGGTGGTCTCGCGCGAGGTCGTGTCCTCGATGTCGTTCAGCAGGGCCCGCTGCGCTTCCGTCAGGTTCAACGGATCGACGTGGTCCAGGAGATTGGCAGAGGCGACAAATGTCAGCTTCGCCTCGGCCATCTCGGCCACTACATCCTTGTGGTAGAATGGATTCCAGTGCTCGTTGAGGTATTCGTGGACAAGGTAGTTCCTGTTCTGCGACTTCATCTTTTCGAGACGCTCGCCAACTGCGGGATTGGCCTGGAAATACCGGGCATTGGCCTGCTTCAGGCGCGAAATCATGTCGATGGCCCTTTCAAGGCGACCTATCGGGCCGTCCCCGCCAGGCATTCCATACTCCGCGATCAGGCGGCGGAGCGGCCCGGACGATGCCCAGCCCGGCATTGAGTTGTAGGACACATAGGTCAGGCCGCCCGGCTTGAGGTGCTTGCCGATGAAGGCGACGATGACCCGGCGATTGGCCTCGCTTATCCACGACAAAATCCCGTGCAGCGCTATGATGTCGAATTGCGGAAGCGTCGGATCGCCGAGATATTCGGCGAAGCTGGCATCCGAGAAGCTGACATTGCTCAGTTCGCCCGCGGTGGCGAGGGCGCGAGCCTCGGCAATATGCGCCGGATTGAAGTCGGTTGCATGGAACCGGGCATGCGGGTTCGCCGCCGCGAGCACGTTGGTGGTCAAGCCGCGCCCGCACCCCAATTCGCACATGGCGAACGCACTGGTGGCGGGCTGCACCGTAACCGACTTGGACAGCGCGGCGAGTTCGAGAATTGCAGGGGTCAGTTCCCGATAGAAGCCGGCTGTGTAGGTGATTTCGGAAATGTAGCCGGATGTCCAGGAACTCACGGGTTAACCTCCCACAAGCGTTGCCGGCCAACTCCCCAGGCGCCAAGTGCCGAGGCTGATGGACCTAAGCAGGTTTCGGAAGAGTGTCCCACGTATTTCCGACAGAAACTGCGACAAACAAGAAGCCAGGCAGGGCAAGCGCGGGCCAAGGCAAGTCGGGCCACGCAAGCCTGCTTAACCGCTTCAGCGGGAAATGCAAACGAGGCGGCACCTCCGCCGCATGCGACGTCGTGGATGCCGCCAAATTCAGCCGATTGCGAGCAAGGTCAGGATACCGCAGACGATCAGCACGCAGCCGGCCACTTCCAGCCTGCTGATTCTCTCGCGGAAGAAGTACACCGAGGACGCGAAGGTGAAGATCATTTCGATCTGCGCCAGGGCCTTGACGACCGACGCCTGCTGCAGCGTCATCGCGGTGAACCAGCCGAAGGAAGCCGAAGCGCCGACGAGGCCGACCAGCAGGGACGGCTTCCAGACCCGCGCGATGCGTTTGAATTCAGCGGGCTCCCGCCACAGCATCCAAACTACCATGATCGCGGTCTGAAAGACGATGACAACCGCGAGCGTATAGGCGGCCTGCATCAGGAAATGGGGTCCGCCGAGCGCAAGCGAAGCGGCTCGATAAGCAACGGCCGATATGCCGAACGCTGTCCCCGAGGCGAGGCCAATGAGCGCGGTGGGTGCGAATATCGACGTCACAAGCGTGCGGGCGGTAATTGCCAAATGCGCCACCGAGATCAGCATCACGCCGAACACGCTGATGGCGATCGCGGTGAGCGCACCCGGTGTGACGCGCTCGCCGAGGAAGAGAAGGCCGAACAGCGCGGCCTGTGCCGGTTCGGTGCGCGAATAGGCCGTTCCCACCGCGAAATTGCGGAACGAGAAGAGATGCACGAGCAGAAACGTCGCCGCGATCTGGGTCAGACCGCCGATCATCGCCCAAATGAGGAACGCGGTATTGGGCACCGGCAGCGAAAAGCCGTAGCCCAGATGCAGCAGCGCCACGAAGGCGAGCGCGAAGGGAAAGCCGAAGCCGAAACGCACGAAGGTGGCGCCCGTCGTGCCGATAAAGCCCTTCAGGTGCTTCTGAAATGCCGACCGCAGGTTCTGCAGGAAGGCGGCGCCGATCGTGATCGGAATCCACAGTTCAACCATCGGCGGCTCCGCCACGCGTGGACTAATTTAAGTCAGAGTGCGGCGCGACAGGATGCCGGCAGCAAAACGCTACCCGGCCGGCGGCCGCCAAAGCCGCCGGTCACGGAATGGCGGCGCGGCAATAAATCGGCTCAGCCGATCGTCTGCCCCGTCTTGGCCCAGTCGGCGAGGAACTGCTCGAGGCCCTTGTCCGTCAGCGGATGCTTGACCAGGGCCTTCAGCGTGGCTGGCGGCACTGTCACCACATCCGCGCCGATGATGGCGGCTTGCTTGACGTGGTTCACGGTACGGATCGACGCGGCCAGAATCTCGGTCTTGAAGTCGTAATTGTCGTAGATGGTGCGAATCTCGGCGATCAGCTCCATGCCGTCGATGCCGACATCGTCGATGCGCCCGACAAAGGGAGAAATGAAGGTCGCCCCGGCCTTGGCGGCCAGCAGCGCCTGATTTGCCGAAAAGCACAGCGTGACGTTGACCTGCCGGCCCTCCGAGGTGATCGCCTTGCAGGCCTTGAGTCCGTCGAGCGTCAGCGGCACCTTGATGCAGACATTGTCGGCGATCCTGGCCAGCACCTTGGCCTGCTTCATCATCTCCGAATACTCGATGGCGGTGACCTCGGCCGAAACCGGACCGTCGACGATGCCGCAGATCTCCTTGGTGACCTCGGCAATGTCGCGGCCGGCCTTCAGGATCAGGGACGGGTTGGTCGTCACGCCGTCCAACAGGCCGAGATCGTTCAGTTCGCGGATTTCCTTCACATCCGCTGTATCGACGAAGAATTTCATGGGACCGTTCCTTTGCTTGGCGATGCTCGTCACGCCGGCTTGGCTGTCGAGAATGCGACGGCCGCGCGCGGTGCCGACGATACTCGAACAGCCTTTTATGCGATTGACGGCGCGGCTCAAAGGAATGTTTTGGATACCCGGTCTGCCCGCCGTCCGCCCTTCCGATCAGGCAAGCCTGTCGACTGCCGCGCGCCTTCCGGCATCCGGCGGTCTCTGCTAAAGGCCGTGGCCCCTTGCGACCGTCATCACCAATTGGCCACTTTGCAGTAAGGATGCTTCGTATGCCGCAGTCGATCGATGTAAACACCCTCTCCGCCCAGTTGGGGCGGATGAGCCGTGTCATCACGGCTATGATGCTGCGGGAGGTCAAGACCAGATTTGGCCGCCACAGGTTCGGGTTTGTATGGGTTTTGGTCGAGCCGATCGTTTACCTGGCCGGTTTTCTGGCGATACGCCTGGCCCTCGAGACACACGCACCTTTCGGCCAGAGCGTGGCCTTGTTCGTTCTGACGGGCGTGCTGGTGTTTCGGGCCTTCTCCTCGATCGCCAGCCGATCGATGAGCGCGCTGACAGCCAATCGCGCCTTGCTGGCCTACCCTCCTGTGAAGCCCCTCGATATGATCCTGTCCAGAATTCTTCTTGAGATGATGGTCATGTTCGTCATCTGGGTGATTTTCTTCACGATGCTGGCCGCCACATCCCAGCAGAAGGTCATCGTACACGGCGAAGTTTTCGCGCAAGCGGCGGCGGCGCTTGTGCTGCTTTCGGCCAGCGTGGGCGTGTTGAACGCGGCGTTGGCAGCTCTAACGCCGGCCTGGGAACGGATCTGGCCGTTTGTGAGGTGGCCGCTGATGTTCTTCTCGGGAATATTCTACGTTCCGATCCTGTCGCCGCCGTGGCTTAAGTCGATACTGGTCTGGAACCCGGTCCTGCATTGCGTGGAGTGGCTCAGGACCGCGACCTATCTCACTTACGACCCCTTGCTCGACAAATCCTATGTGATCCTGTTTTCGCTGATCGCACTGGTGTTCGGCTTGCTGATCGAGCGCGGCTATCGCCATGTCATTCTGAGCAACTTCTAAGCAGGTTTCGGAAAAAGTGTCCCACGGTTTTCCGGCAGAAACCTGCGACAAAGCAAAAAGCCAAGCAGGCGAAGCCACACAAGCCGGTTTGGCGGGCTGCCGTGGAAGCATCGGCTCAAGGGTGGATAGTTCATTCGAGCGGCGCACGGGCGCGGACCCGTTTATCGTTTCGTCCGGTCGTTACAGTCGTTACGGTAATTTACCCATTCTCCATCGGTCCTGCGCTACTTTCTTAAGCGGAGCTGTGGCAGATTGCTCCGACAACTACCCGGACGCCAGGCTTCGAGCGGGCTATAGTACTCCCGGCCGTCGCAAGGCAGTCCAAGAAACGGACAGGCTGGTTAGGTGCCGATGCTTTCATTCCTTGCCGTTCGCCACGCGGGATTTTCGACCGATGGCATCCACGGCTTCATTAGGGCCGCCTGATGGCACAGGACATTCCCATGAACCCCGCGGCACCGCACCACCTGCCGCCGTTCATCACCGCGCCCGGGGGGGCGGACTGGCTGATGACGCGTGATGGCGGTCTTCCTGGTCGTCGTCGTCGTTTCGGTCGGGCTGATCTACCTGCGCCTGCACGCGCTGCCCGAGCACATGGCGCACCGCACCAGCAAGGTTCAGATGCAATTCGTCGCGGTGCTGGCGCTTCTGGCGCTGTTCACGCACAACCACATCTTCTGGATCGCCGCGCTGCTGCTGGCGCTGGTGGAACTGCCGGACTTCTCGACGCCGATGAACTCGATCGCGCTGTCGCTGGAAAAGCTGTCCCGGCGCGACAGGACCGAGGCGGATCGCGGCGAGCGGTGGAACGATCTTCTCTCGGACGACAAGGAGTGACCCTTGCTTGAGTTGATGCTCTGCTCGGCGCTGACGGTCCTGCCCGACTTCCTCTTCAGGAGGTTTTACCAGGGCAAGCGGATCGGCCGCGAGATCACGCTTTTCTCGGTCTGGTACGAGCTGCGCTGGGGCATCACGCTTTGCCTGATGCTGACGATCACGCTGATCACGACGATCTTCTATTTCCATCCGTCGACCACGAGCGCCGTTTCGTTCTTCCGCACCATCTCCATCCTGCCGGAAAACATTGGCCGCGTGGCCGAGGTCTACGTGAACTATCGCGACCAGGTGAAGGCGGGCCAGCCCTTGTTCAGGCTCGACAGCACGGAGGAGGAAGCCGCCATCGAAACCGCGCGCCGCAAGATCACGGAAGTCGAGGCCGCCATGCAGGTCGCAAAGTCACAGCTGGCGGAGGCCGAGGGCAGGCTCACCCAGGCGCGCGGCGCCCTGCAGCAGGCCACCGACGAGTTCAGCACCCGGGCCGAACTGCGGCGGCGCAATGCCAGCGCGATCACGGAACGCGAGGTGGAACGGGCGCAGATCCAGGTGGACACAGCGCAGGGTGCGGTCGACGCCGCCACCGGCAACAAGGACGCCGTAGTTTCCCAGATTGACTTTCAGCTGCCGGCCGAGAAGGCCAGCGCCGAGGCAGCACTCAAGCAGGCTGAGGTCGCGCTCACCAAGACCACCGTGTACGCCGGCGTCGACGGCTGGGTCGAGCAGTTCGTCCTGCGGCCGGGCGACGTGATCAATCCGATGCTGCGGCCCGCCGGCATACTGGTGCCGGCCGAAGCGGGCCGCGTCGCCATCCAGGCAGGGTTCGGCCAGATCGAGGCCCAGGTGATGAAGAAGGGGATGATCGGCGAGGTAACCTGTGTGGCGATCCCGTTCACGGTCATTCCAGTTGTGGTGACCGAAGTCCAGAGCGTCGTCGCGGCCGGGCAGATACGGCCGACCGACCAGCTCATCGACCCGATGCAGGCAATCCAGCCCGGCACGCTCACCGCCTACCTCGCACCCTTGTTCCCCGGGCAGCTCGACCGGCTTCCGCCCGGCAGCCACTGCATCGCCAATGCCTATACGAGCAACCACGACAAGTTGCAGGACCCGAACATTGGTACCGGACATGCCTTCGTGCTGCATGCCATCGACGCTGTGGGACTCGTGCACGCCGCGCTGCTGAGGCTTCAGGCGCTGCTGCTGCCGGTGCGCACACTGGTCCTGGGGGGCGGCCATTGAACGGTGCCGGCGAATAAGCGATGGACAGCGCGGACGGCAAACAGCAGCTCTCCGCCTCGCCATTCCTGGCAAGCTTCGCAGGCTATCGCACCGCGTGGATCCGCAACGATGTCGCGGCCGGGTTGGCGATCGCGGCGGTGGGATTGCCGAGCGCCATCGCCTATCCCGCCATCGCCGGCCTGCCGCCCGAGACAGGTCTCTACGCCAGCATCGCGCCGCTGGTCGCCTACGCGATCTTCGGACCCTCACGGCAGCTCATCGTCGGCCCTGACGCCGCAACCATAACGGTGATGGCGGCGGTGCTGGCGCTGCCGCCGGGGTTTGCTCCGGTCGACCGCGTCGCCGCCGCGTCGATGCTGGCTCTCGTGGTGGGCGGGATGTATCTCGGCGCGCGGGCGCTGGGGCTCGGCGTGCTTGCCACTTTCCTGTCGCGGCCGATCCTGGTCGGCTTCTTCGCGGGCATTTCCCTGTCGATCCTCGTGGGCCAGATCGGCAGGCTGACCGGACTCGACATCGAGTCGGACGGGCTGATCACGCCGATCTTTGAACTGGCGGGCAAGATTGCCTCGGTGCACTGGCCCTCTCTGCTTTTGGCGGCGGCGATGTTCGCCGTCCTGCAATTGAGCAGCGCGCTGCGCCTGCCCGTGCCCGGTCCGGTCGTCGTTGTGGTGCTCGCCGTAGTCCTGTCGTCGGCGTTCGATTTCCAGGGATGGGGCATTGCTGTCGTCGGCGACATCCCTTCCGTGCTTCCGTCGCTGTCGCTGCCTTTGGGGTCCGGCCTGCCCCTCGACAGGCTCCTGCTCGGCGCGGCCGCGGTGTTCCTGGTCAGTTTCGCGGCGGGGATCGTCACCGCCCGCAGCTTCGGCGCACGCGGCGGCTATCCGGTCGACGCCGACCGCGAGATGGTCGGCTTCGGCGCGGCCAATCTCGCGTCGGGGCTGTTCGGCGCTTTCCCGGTCACCGCTTCCGATTCGCGAACGGCGATCAACGCCAATGTCGGCGGCAGGTCGCAGCTCGCCGGCATCGTGGCGGCCGCGGCACTTCTCGCGACCGTGCTCTATCTGCGGCCGGCGCTGGCCATCCTGCCCATACCCGCCCTTGGCGCCATTCTGGTCGCGGCGGCGCTGAGCCTGATCGATATCGGCGCGCTGCGGCAGCTCTGGCGGATCAGCCGCGTCGAGCTGGCCTTCGCGCTGATCGCGCTCTGGGGTGCGGCGAGCTTCGGCGTGCTGAACGGCGTCGTCATCGCCATCGGCGCGACCTTCGCCTATCTGCTGCACGGGATGATGTATCCGCGCGACGCGCTGCTTGGCCGCGTCGCCGGCCGCGACGGTTTCTATAAGCTCCATCGCACCGTCGAGGCCCGGCCAATTCCGGGAATGGCCATCTGCCTGATCCAGGGCAGTCTGCTGTTCTTCAACGCGGGCCACGTGCAGGCGCGGCTGCGGGCGATAGCCGACGGCCTGCCTGCCGGAACCCGCTGGCTCGTTCTCGACGCGAGCGCGATCGTGCAGGTGGACAGTACCGCCGCGGCGATGCTGGAGGAAGTTCGCGCGGGCCTCGCCGCCAGCGGCATCGCGCTTGGCCTGGCCGAGCTGCACGCCGATGTACGTGGTCTGCTCGACCGGGCCGGCCTGATCGCCGCGATCGGCCCGGACATGGTTTTCGAGGATCTCGACGACGCGCTGCGCGCCTTCGAGCGTCCGGCGCCTAATTTAATGGGAGGAAGCGATGAGCAAGCAGGACAAGAAGGGCAAGCAGAACAAGAAGGAAAAGGATGAGCCGGCAAAGGTGAATCCGGCCGAGGCGAAGAAGGAGCGGAACAAGGCCTATGAGAAGGAACTGGCGCGGCTGCAGGTGGAACTCGCGCATCTGCAGGCCTGGGTGAAGGAGACGGGCGCCCGCATCGTCATCATCTTCGAGGGCCGCGACGCCGCGGGCAAGGGCGGCATGATCAAGCGCATCACCGAACGGGTAAGCCCCCGAGTGTTCCGGGTCGTCGCGCTGCCGGCGCCCTCGGACCGCGAGAAGAGCCAAGTGTACATGCAGCGCTACTATCCGACACCTGCCGGCGGCGGGCGAGGTCGTGATCTTCGACCGCTCCTGGTACAACCGGCCGGGCGTCGAGCGCGTCATGGGCTATTGCTCTGACAAGGCGGCGCGCCGCTTCCTGCAGGTCTGCCCGCATCTGGAGGCGCTGCTGATCGAGTCGGGCGTCACGATCCTGAAATACTTCCTGACCGTCTCCGAGGAGGAGCAGGAGCGCCGCTTCCGGCGCCGGATCGACGACCCGCTGCGGCAGTGGAAACTGAGCCCGATGGACCTCGAATCCTATCGCCGCTGGTGGGACTATTCCGCCGCCTATGACGAGATGATCCGGATGACCGACACCGCGCATGCGCCGTGGTGGATCGTGCCCTCCGACGACAAGAAGGCGGCGCGCATCAACTGCATCACCCACCTGCTGAAGTCGATCCCCTACGAGAAGGTCAAATTCGAGGAGCCCAAGCTCGGAAAGCGGCAGAAGCGCCCCGACGACTTCGCCGAGGACATGACCGCCCGCAACGTCGTGCCTTCCGTGCTTTAGAGCAGGATTGCACCGCGCAGGCGGCTGTCAATGGCGCCGATAGCCGCCCTGCGCGTGTTTGGTTCGGCAGCGGCGTGTATGCCGCCATCCTTCCTTCGTCACGGGACGCATGGCTGCATGGAGGCCGCGCGCGCGGCGGAGGGCCAAGGCGCTCGGACGTCCAGGTTCGTGTCACCAGGACAGATAGAAACCTACGTCGCCCGGAATACCGCCGGGGAAGTTGATGATCATCGCCTTGAACTTGTAGCCGCGTGGCTTGGCGACCTCCACATAGCGATCGTAGAGTTCGCGTGCCTTGCCTTGAAGTGTGTCCGGCCATTCCGGCAGCGCATTGTTGATGGCGCGGCCTCCGTCGGTGCAAAGATCCGAAGGGAAGCTGTAGACGAGCGCCTCGGTCTTGCCTTGCTCGACGGCGACCCTGATCAGCCGCAGCACCGTGTCCCGCTCATGCTCGGTAAAGTGCTTTGTCAGGAACTCCTTGGTGAAGTTGCTGTGTTCCTGGGCGGCCTGTTTCTTCGCCGTCTCCTGTTTTTCCATTTCGGCCATTTCGTGCTCGAGCATCCTCATGCGGAGGTCTTCCGCGCTCGGCAACGGGTTGCCCGGATCAGTCGGTTTCCTATCTGTCATTTTCCACTCCCAACACGCCCCGATGGCGTTACATCCCTGGCGGAGGCTTCCGCGCGCCGCACCGCGTCCTTGATACTTTCGGCCCCGGCGCTGATCGTCGGAAGCGTCCGGCAGCTTCATCAGCCGGGCTAGCGCAAGTACCGCGACCGTGAAATCCTCCCACAGGTCGCGAAACGATGCGTTGATCTAGGCCAACTGCTCGATCCGCCTGGCGATCGCCGCAAGCACACGGCAGGCGACGATCACCCAGGCGTCGATAAATACTCCAGTTTGCGAAGCTGATACCAGCCAGATTCAATCATATTCTTGTATCCTATCGCACCGATGTAACGTAATTTACGGTAGAAAGCGGAGACATCAAAAGAGTATCTTGCGGCCGAGCGCCGTCGCGGGTGCGGAAGAAAGTGAGATTGGCAATCGGGGATTTCCTGATGCAGGCGCACCGGACGAAATCCGTACGGCATTCGAAACTATGTTGGCCACACATGGGTAATGCTCCGAGAACTTGCTCGGCCGTCGTCCTTGGCGCCATGGCGGTCATGGGCGCGGCACGTGAGCACGCCAGCCAGAAGGACCTCGATGCGTGCAAGTTCGAGGCCTCGCAAGCAAGCGGGAACTCCCAGGCGGCCACCTCAGGCAAGCCGAGGGATCCCGACATACTCGACATCGAAGAGTGCATGAAGGCGAAGGGTTATATGAGGGTTGAGGATACTGCGGGAGTCTGCGATTTCCTGCCGATCGTCCAATGCTTCGAGCGCCAATAGGACACGGGCGGACTTTCCCCCGCCGCTGGTTTCGCTTGACCAGCCTAATTGAAACGCGAAGGCCATTGCGCCGAAGATGCGATTTCACCGATCGTCGATGACCACCGCATTCATGTCCACCATGGCGTTGCGGCTGAAGTCGCAGCGCCGCCGCGTAAGGGACTAAGCCAGGCAGGACCGACCGACGATGACGTCCTAACAAGAGACCTGCCACGGCCTCGCCTCCGTGTGCCGACGACATGCCCGCCGGTCTCAGCACAGTTTCCAGCCGCTCCGCGAATTCGCGCCTAAGCGAGCGGCGAAGTTCAGCCGTCACCACTTGTCGGGACACACCGTCTATCGCCGTCTACGGCCGCACCAAGTTCCGCGAAACTTTCTTAAGCCTTGCATTGCGTGCCCGTTCCAATTGCTTTCAAGATGTTATGGGCACTTATAGGTTGCCACAGGGGAGGGGGCGTTTTGGAATGGTTTGTGATCATCGCGGGGCTGGTCGGGTGGCTCATTTACCGCGGCTCGAAAGTCAGAAAGCGCGAAAAATGCGAAGTGTCGCAGCGAGCCGCCCCCAGAGTGCAGCCTGATCGCGGAAGCGAACCCCGCCCCGGGGCATGGAGTTTCGACGAAGGGCGCTTTCATACCCATGCGCGTTCAACAAATCGGTCGCCCGCGCGATGGGTGCCGTCTGGAGAGATGGTAAAGGTCGGCGGGTTCTCTCTCGAAGGGGGCATGTTCTACCTCGGTGGGGTGCTGCCGGATCAAACCAACGGATCCTGCGGCAATTGCGTCATTGACCCTGCGGCAGAGGCGTCGTCGGCTGGGGAGGATCGTGAAGGCCGTACGATGCCCTACTGGCCGTCGTACCAGTCGATTTCGCCCATCGCGCGAAGGACCTATCTGTCTTGGCTGTCCGGTGGCCGCGACGACCCTTCGGTGGGTATCGGGTACGTCTTCCTGTACTTCTATGGGCTTGAACGCCGGATGTTCGTCGATCAGGCGAGGCAGGAGGCGTCAGCCCTCATCACGGAAGTGCGCAGGCTTCTCGACACCTACGGCGACAATGGCTCGCTTAGGGGATACGCGTCGAAGTTCCTGGACGCTGCCGAACTCGTCAAAGGCCCCGAGATATATCGGCCGCCGCTCCGCCCGGACCTTCGCAACGGATACGAGATCCCTCTTTCCGTGCGCCTTCACCTGGGGAGGAAGCTTGCGGCCAAACAGCCGCTGGACGGCACCGATGCTCTGCTGTGGCTGCTGTCCCTTCCGGACACCAATCTCCGAACTCCTGCTACCCGGTGCTTCGAAGAGTTAGTTGAGCTCTGGGGCATCCGATTCGCGGCTCGCTATCCAGACGGCATGAGGGTCAACGCGCCGAAAGCCCGGTTGAAGCTCGACTATCGCGCCGCGAGCGGGGGGTTCGAGTGCCGCATCGACATGAGCGACGGGACGGGTCCGCTACCCGACATCGCCGCGATCTCTGCCCCCCTGGACGGCCTGCGCGACATATTGAACGCCTGCACCGAGGAACTGGCCCCGTATAGCCGGCTGCTTGGCAGGAACCCGCAGGCGAAAGGCACTATCGAAGCGACGTTCCTCCTCCCGCCGGAACTCCTCGCCTCGCCGACTGCAATGGGTGCCGCGTTGCTCACGAAGATCGACCAAATCTTCGGCGACCAACAGGTTGCGGGCGTTCGGGTTTCCCAGCTTGCGAAGGCTCTCTCGCTCGATATCGGCACGGCGCGGAAGGTCCCTTCCGGTCTCTGCAATCAGATCGCAACCTTCCTCGAACGGATCGATGTCGGTATCGAACCGGATCGAAGATACGGCTCGAACAATCTGGAAGCCGACGGATACGTCCTCCTCTTCAAGGCTGCGGGAGGGGCGAAGGTAGATGGAGAGGCCCCGGCTTACGTGGCTGCGAAGGCCATGGTGGACGTGGCGGTGTTGGCCGCGGCCGCGGACGGCAAGGTCGAAGCGTCCGAGTACGAGTCCATAAAGACCGAAATCCGGGCGATGCCCGGACTTGGCGGCGTCGAGTGCGCTCGACTCATCGCATACGCGAGCACGCTGCTGAAGGACGCGCCCGGTCAGCAAGGTGCTCTCAACAAGATGAAGAAGCTAAGCCAGTCTGCCAAGGAAGCAGTGGCACGGTCTGCAACCGCTGCGATCCTGGCGGACGGCCATGCCGGTCCCGACGAGGTGAAGTTTCTCGAGCGGCTATACCGGACGCTGGGATTCCCTCCCGAAGGCGTTTACACGACGCTGCATCGCGGGTCGGTCGTGCTCGACGAACCGCTGGCGGTCGCGCCGGAAGAGCGTGCGAGCGGTGTGCCCATACCTCCTGCGCCGAAAGCGCCGGGCTCAGCCAGGGGCGTGGAAATCGACCACGCCCGGCTCGCGCGGATACGATCGGAAACTTCTGCCGTGTCGGACCTGCTTGCGGGAATCTTCGTCGAGGAACCGCCCCAGGCCACTCCGGAACCGCCTGCAGCTGCGGTTGCCGGTGCGTTCTCCCGGCGGTTTCCGGGGCTGGATGCTCCGCATTCCGCGTTGCTGGACCGACTGGTCGGCGGCGACGGACTGGATCGGGATGAGTTCGACGAGGTTGCGAAGAGCCTGCGGCTGTTGCCTGACGGGGCGATCGAACGGATAAATGACTGGGGCTTCGATCAATTTGACGAGGCAGTGATCGACGATGACGAACGGGTAACGGTACCCGATCACATTCGCGTTGCATTGAGGGAGGCGGAAGCAGCAGAATGACCAAGGCCACACCCCTCAAGTCCCGCGACCGCGACGTGATCCTGCAGGCGCTGGCCGCCGGCGTCGTCCCACGGACTGGCCTGCGGCATGTGCAGGTCGGCCGGGCCGCTGAGGTCAGAGCCCTCGTCAGGGATATCGACCGTCTCGCCGATGGCGGCGCAGCGATCCGCTTCGTCATCGGCGAGTACGGCGCCGGGAAGACGTTCTTCCTGAACCTGGTTCGCCTTATCGCGCTGGAACGGAAGTGCGTGACGATCCATGCCGACCTCGCGCCCGACCGCCGCATCCACGCATCGGCGGGACAGGCGAGGGGCCTCTACGCCGAAGCGGTCAGGAACATGGCGACCCGGACCAAGCCGGAAGGCGGAGCGCTGGCCAGCGTAGTCGAGCGGTTCGTCACCGACTGCATGAACGAGGCAAGCCAGAGGGCACGGCCCGTCGAAGCCGCGATAGACGAGCGGCTGGCCCACCTCCAGGAGCATGCCGGCGGGTACGATTACGCCATCGTCCTGAAAGCGTACTGGCGGGGAAGCGAGGATGGCGACGAGGTCCTTAAGGGCGCGGCGCTCAGGTGGCTGCGCGGCGAGTTCTCGACCAAGACGGAGGCACGGCAGGCTCTCGGGGTGCGCAACATAATCGACGACGACAACGTCTACGATGCCCTCAAACTGCTGGCGGCCTTCGTCAAGCTGGCCGGGTATTCCGGATTGCTGGTAGTGTTCGACGAGATGGTAAATCTGTACAAGCTTCAGAGCAGCCAGGCCCGCAACCAGAATTTCGAGCAGATACTGCGGATGCTTAACGACGTGCTGCAGGGCAATTTCGGAGGCATAGGCTTCGTATTCGGCGGGACGCCTGAATTCCTGATGGATACAAGGCGTGGCCTCTACAGCTACGCTGCGCTGCAATCGCGTCTCTCCGAGAACTCGTTCGCGCGGGGCGGGCTTGTGGATCTTTCCGGACCCGTCCTTCGCCTGCAGAGCCTGACGCCGGAAGACCTGATGATACTCCTCTCGAACATCCGGTCCGTCTTCGCCTCCGGAGATCCCGCGAGCCACCTCGTGCCCGACGTGGCGCTGCCCGCCTTCATGGACCACTGCAACAGGCACGTGGGTGAGGCCTATTTCAGGACCCCTCGCAACACCGTCAAGGCGTTTGTCCAGTTCCTGGCTGTCCTCGAGCAGAACCCCGGCACACAGTGGCACGACTTGGTGGCGCGAGTGGAAATCGCACGCGATGCAGAAGGCGACGGACAGCGGGAAACGGATCAGGCTCCCGACGGCGGGGACGACGAGCTTGCCTCCATCCGGCTCTGAAGCGACCGGGTTCGACAGGCTCCATCCGGAAATCCGGCGCTGGATATGGGAGCAGAAGTGGGAAGAACTGCGGGACGTTCAGGACCGTGCGATTTCGGCCGTGCTCGACGGCGATGCCGATGTTCTCATCACCGCGTCGACGGCGGCAGGAAAGACCGAAGCGGCGTTCCTTCCGGTTCTGACGAGAGTGGTGGACCGCAGGGACCGAGGCTTCTCGGTCCTGTATGTCAGCCCGCTCAAGGCCCTCATCAACGATCAGTTTCGACGGCTCGATCAGCTGGCGGAACGGCTCGAGATCGAAACGGTCCGATGGCATGGAGATGCGCCGCAGTCGGCGAAACAGCGTGCGCGACAAGATCCGCGTGGGATAGTCCTGATCACTCCAGAGTCCATCGAGGCTATGCTGATCCGTCGACCCGGGGACGCGAAGGCGATGCTCGGATCACTGGACTTCATCGTCATCGATGAACTCCACGCATTCCTTAGCGGCCCCCGCGGGCTTCATCTGGCTAGCCTGCTGCGGCGTGTCGACGGTTTCTCGGAGAAGCCCGCGCGCCGCATCGGCTTGTCTGCAACGATCGGCGACTTGGCAGTCGCCGCGCGCTGGTTGAACCCTGCGAAAGCCGGGAGCGTCGCGATTGTCCAGTCTTACGCCGATTCGCCTGAACTGCGACTGCAGGTGAAGGCATACAACGACCTGGAGGAGGTCGAGGACGCTGACGGGTTGGAGGCGGACGACCGCCCGGTCGCGCTCGACCTGATCGCGGATCATATGTTCTCGGTCCTCAGGGGCGCAAACAACCTGGTCTTCGCGGGATCGAGAAAACGGGTGGAGGCGCTCGCCGACCGTCTCCGGACGAGATCGGAAAAGGCATTCGTCCCGAACGAGTTCTTTCCCCATCACGGCAGCCTCTCCAAGGAGCTGCGGGAGGAGCTTGAAGATCGACTGAAAAAGGGCGACCTGCCGACGACAGGTGTGGCGACGACAACGTTGGAGCTCGGAATCGATATTGGTTCGATCAAGTCGGTCGCACAGGTCGGCGCGCCGCGCTCGCTGGCCTCGCTGCGTCAGCGGCTCGGCAGGAGCGGCAGAAGGCGAGGAGTTCCGGCCGTCCTCAGGATCTATGTCAGGGAGCGTCTTCTGGGCAAGGGCTCCGATCCCGCCGACCATCTCAGGCTTGAGACGGTGAGGGCCGTTGCATCTGTCCGCCTTCTGGTCGAACGTTTCGTTGAGCCGCCGTCTATCGATGCAGCCACCGCGACAGTTGCTCTTCACCAGACCCTATCGGTGATTACTCAGGAAGGAGGAGCGAGAGCTGTCAGGCTCTACCAGATTCTGTGCTCGTCCGGCCCCCTGTCATCTCTGACGAAGGCCGACTACGCGGAACTGCTACGGGGAATGGCCTCGCCGGAACATCGCCTGATCGAGCAAGCGCCTGATGGGACGATCATGCTCGGCGAACAGGGGGAGCGGCTCACCAGTTCGCGCGACTTCTACGCCATCTTTTCGACCGACGAAGAGTGGCGGCTCGTGTCGTCAGGGCGCACGCTCGGTACCATTCCCATCTCTAATCCGGTTGGGGTGGGTGTCGTGATCGCATTCGCCGGGCAGCGATGGCGGATCGAGACGGTGGATGACCGCGGGAAGGTTCTCGAAGTCGTACGTCACCGCTCCGGCAAGATCCCGAAGTTCGACAACGTCATGAACGAGCCTGTTCATGACCGGCTGTCGGCTGAGATGAAAGCCGTCCTGGAAGACACGTCGGTTCCCGGCTTCCTCGACGCGGCGGCGAATGGATATCTCTCGGAGGGAAGGGCGGCGTATCGCGAGCTGGGACTCGATGCTCGGAGCCTCGTCCCCGCCGGAAAGGACACGCATGTGTTCACGTGGCACGGCAGCGACGTCAACGCTGTGCTCGGCTTTGCCGTTGCCTCGGCGGGGCTGGACTGCGCCTTGATGGACGTGGGCGTCACGGTCCTGGGAACCCCTCCGGACGTTGTGCAGGCGATCATGGCCCAGATCGCGGCTGCGCCGCCGGACATCGATGCCGTAGCGCAGTTCGTGGAGAACCTCCGGTCGGCGAAGTTCGATGAAATGGTGCCCGAAGATCTCTTACGGAGACTATGGACCCGGAGCCGGCAGGACGTTGCCAACCGCGTTGCTCACTTGGTTCAGGAGATGGTCGGCGGCTTTCCAGGTTGACAGGGTGCGCCTTTCCCGCCGCCCGTTAGAGCAAGTTGCGATTGGGTTGAACCATTCTGCCGGTGACGGTTTGGCGGCGGGCGAGGCGATAGCCAAGGCGGTCAAAACCGAGCTTCGGGAATGGACCGTCATCTACCATGATGAGGAACTGTGCGAAGCGCATGTAAAGGAGCTCACCGCTCTCGAGCACCTCAAGTTCCCCCTGACCAGTTACGAGTACGAGATCCTGTTGGATTCGTAGGCAACGTCCTGATACTCAGCCGCTGAGAGAGCCGATCGTCGACGCTGAGTGCGCTCTAACTCGCCAATGTGCGGGAGGTCGACCGTCCGGTTCGCCAGGCAGCCCGAGACCAACGCTCCAGCGTCGCCTGTCATGAGACAATCCAGAGTGGGCGACTTCTTCGGATCGTGGTAGCATGACGGTCGTGGCTAAGGCTGATCGAGTGTTTTCGCGTTCGGAGTGCGGCATGTCGTCGGATCGGTATGAAGACAAGACGCAGCCCGGGGGTCCGGTTCGAGGATCGGCGCCAGCATCAGCTCCGACGGCCAACCTCTTCAAACAGCGACGCGCGGTGGCGGCTCTCAAGGAACGGTGGCGGGTGCGGCTCGTCAGTTCGACCTATTCCGGAGGTGCGCTGCAATCCGCCCGCGTCATTGTCGGCGACAAATTCTACGATGTGAGGCCGAGCGAGCTCGCCTTCCTGCGCGCCGGCCGCACACCCAAGGATCTGGGCCTGGAGCCCGTCGAGGATCCGGGCGGCGATTGACCGTCGACCGGCGGAAATCCTGTCTGTCGAATTGGCGCGCGAGGCCCCGAGCGCCGCGTTCAATGCGAAAGCAGAACCGGGAGCCGCAGATCGTTCATCACGCCTGCCGTGGCACCGCCAAGCACGAACTCCCGCAGGCGGGAATGGCCGTAGGCGCCCATCACCAGCAGTTGCGCGCCGGCTTTGACGGCATGTTCCTGCAAGGTGACGCCGATCGGACAATCCTCGGCGCCGATCGCATGCCACTCGGCCGCCAGGCCACGCTTGCGCAGGCTGGAAACCAGACGCTCGCCGATGTCGTCATGCTTGATCGGCTTTTCGTCGACCACGGTGAGCACGTGGATCCGCGACGCGCGCTCAAGGAACGGCAGCGCGTCGCCGACCGCGCGGGCAGCGACACGGCTGCCATCCCAGGCGATTGCAACCTTGTCGATCCGCCCGATGCTTATCGGCTCGGGCATTAGAATCGTCGGCCTTCCGGACCCGAACACCACCGCTTCCGCCGACATGCGGGAGGTCGGGTTGCCGGCTTGCCATCCAAGCAGCGCGAAGTCGAAATACCTGGCGTGCTGCCCTGCCTGTTCCCCGAGTATGGCCGGGCCGTCGGCCCGCGTGCTCGTCGCAATGGGAACGCCGCGCGTGCCGGCCTCTTCAACAAGCAGGGCCAGAAGGTGCTTGCCACGCTCGCGGCTATGAGCCTCCGCCTCGCGGCTCATCTCCGGCAAGTCGATCAGCAAGCGCGACAACGGGCTTGAAATGGGAGGTATGTGCACATTCAGCGCCAGCGCGGTGAGCTCCGCGCCGAGATGCGCGGCGATAGCCACGGCGTTGGCGGCGACCGCATCGGTATCGGCGTCCGGATAGGTGACCAGCGGAAGCAATATTTGGGTTTTCATGTCGAACTCCCGAAAAGGCAAGACGCCCGCGAACCTGGTGCGCAAAGCGCGCCGCCAAAATTAGACGCATACGGACCAAACTTCACCAGCGCTTGCAATGTATCCTACCATGGAAGCGCGGGGACCTTTTGATTTTGGTCAACTTAGGAGTTGGCCATGCCACGAGAAACGACGCGCTGGTCAGCACGGTGACATAATTGTCGATGCCGACGGCAACATTATCGTTCGTTTTAAACGCAAGACAGGCCGTGCGTTTTGGCGTGTTTGTGATAGCAAAAATCGCACACTCGATTTACCGGGCATGGGACGACGCCTTTGCTGATTTCCCCGGGAGATCGACGATCTGGGCCGCTCCGGTCGGCCGGCGCCGTTTGCCGCTGCGGTGGTCGCCACCCAGGTTGTTGCTTCCACACCGGGAGCGGAATGTTGGCCCGGCGGAGGCTTGAGCTAATGGCCGTTACCATTGCCGCGCGCACGCTGCTTGAGTTCGGCAAGGAGTTGATAAGCTCGGACGACGTTGCACTCTATGAAATAATGGTGATGCCGCGATAGCGTATCTGCACAGATAATCGGTCGGGGCTTACAAAATGGCCCACCGATGATTTGAAGCAAAGCTTAGCTATGGTGGCAGGGTATCGGCAAAAGCGCCCGAAATCACGGTCACGGCTGAGGAAAGAGAAAACTCAAGTTTGTCGGATACTTATATTTTGCCTGCCTCATGCAACGCGGCGGCGAATTTGGAGCGCGATCTACTCACCGTCTAATTTCGTCGCTTCTTCGGCATCCTTGGCCGCCAGGTAGCCGGCTTGCCAGTCGCTATGGGCATCCCCGCCATGCGGGTATGGGTTGTCTTCGACGCTCATGCCGGTCTCGGCGGCCATGACGCCCTTGTCAAAGGCTGACGACCTCGTCGGTTCAGTGCGGTGTGTCATGATAGAACGCTCGAATGGCAAGGACGGCACCCAAGAAAGAGGCGAGCGCGACGACGGGGGCAGCGTATCGGGCCGGCTGAGCCGGCCCTTGGCGTGTCACCGGGCGCGCGCCGGCGGCGGGTTAGCCAATCACAGGACAGCCCCGCCGATTGGCAAATACTATTGTCTCCGGTCCGTTAGCCGTTCTGCCACGGACGACAACGCGACGCTCTGTGACGTCAACAATGCGCGGACGACGCAAGCCCTCGTCACGGGCTATGTCCGTAGCTTCATCCAAGTCGCATCCCCGCCGCGCTCTACGCGACGATTGGTCTTCCTCGTCAGGATCCACGAATCTGGGCTTTACACCGTCCGGCCCAATTTGAAGCTCGAGACTTTGCGCAAAAACAGGCTGGGGGACCCACGCACTACCCGCAAGGACGGCCAAGCCGGCCAGACATAGTGTTGATATCCTGATCATGTTTCGATTCCCTTTCTTGGAGTCCAAAGCTGCTAGAAGAGAGAACCGCTGCGTGGGCACGTTGGTTCCCCTCCGCCACCCCGAGCCCGTCGTAATAAACCGCCGAGGCCTGCGAACGAGGGTGCAATTGCAACCAGGTGCAATGGAAACCGCCGCAATTCCAATAAGTTGCCGTTCATAACATTCAGAACAGAGATATAGATTTCTCGGACCAAAACGCGCTCGCCAGCGCGAAAGGAGCACTACGCTGACATCGCAGCGCTTACAGGTGCGGATCGCGCACTCCCTTGGCAAGGGTGAGGTCAACTGCCAGGCGCCTTTTCACTCTTGCGTTACATGCCGCTGCGGTAACCACCCCAAACTCTTGTGCTGGCCTAGCAAATGCTTCATTCAGCGCATTGAGGAGAACCTTTATGCCTTCAGTGTTTGTAGGCGATGTCGTGCAGGTGCGCGGCGTCGTCAGGGCCGTCGATGGCGATCAAATAACCATTCGACTGACCGGGTATGGAATTCCGATTACGTTCGACATGAGCAACGTCGTGCTTGTCGCAACCGCGCCTCGAAGGCGCAACGTGCTGCATGACCGGTCGGACTAGCAGCAATTCGCATCCCGGCGGCTTCGGGACCGACGAGCGTCGACCTCATTGAGATCTGGCTCGGTTTGTTGAACAGTTTGGCAGCACTGCATGATCAAGCATCTGGCTCTGGCGGCGGCAGCGGGCCTTTCTGGGTAATGGAGCAGCACGATGACAGTGCGACGCATCGTATCGAACATCGCAACCACCTCCATCGATGAGGTGCGAAAGTTCTATTCCGATCTGTTTGATTTGGATGTGGTGATGGACAACGGCTGGATCGTCACTCTTGCCTCTGGCGAGACTGCTCGTGCCCAGATTAGCTTGGCAACAGAGGGGGGTTCCGGAACAGCAGTCCCTGATGTGTCAATTGAAGTTGATGACGTGGACGCGGTGTATAGGCGCGCGAAGCAACTCGGGCACGCTATTGCGTATGACTTGACCGACGAACCTTGGGGAGTTCGCCGCTTCTACCTAATCGATCCCACTGGCAAACTACTAAACGTCCTGTCTCACTCGAATGAGCTAGCAGGTCGTTGAAAAAGCCCGAGAGGTAGATGGTTTGAATCGGATTTGTACCCCCTTCGATTCTGATACGTTGCATGAACAAACAGGTTTTCATCGCGCAGACTTTTGAAACCGGCGGAAAATAAAGGATGTGACAAGGGGGGATTGAGCCGGCGGCAAGCAAATCAGCCAGCAAGGCTTCGAGGTCCTGCTGCGCCATTGAGCAGTGGAACGAACCTTCGCATGGCTGGCCAGATGCCGAAGGCTGGCAAAGGACTTCGAACGATCCATCGAATCCGAGGCGGCGTGTGTCTTCATCGCAAACCTCCGCCGCTCACGCGAAAGCTCCAAGCGATTGAAATTACGACAGTAATTCTGATTCAGACACTTAAAAGACGGCGAGATACTTGAGCAGGGAAATTATACCAATGATGATGACAATGATCTGGACGATCTGGCGCATCCTGGCCTCGATGGGCAGGCGCTGCACGAGATACAGCACGAGGATAATAACCAGGAAAGTAATTAGAATGCTGATCAATACCGACGACGCCATTTCGCACTCTCCTTTGACGAATCGAACCTATTTGCACCTCAAGTCGGTGTCGATCCATATCCGCCGTATGGGCACATAGTTCTCGGAGAAAAGGAAGCGTCCAAATGACAATTGGTTACCAAGACAGGGCGGTCCGGTCATGGGAACAGGCGCAATCGCGACTGAGCAGATGGTCGCCGCGTTGCCGCTGAACTGCGGATCGCCGATGCCTTCTGGATGGCCCCTAGGCGAGCATCGACATCGCTGCCAGGGTCAAGGCGCAGGTTGGGCCGCTTCTCGCCCAGGTCCGTCACCTCCGGCCGACTAAGCAGACTTGCGTGGCTTCACCCACGCTTCGCCTGCTTCGCCTCTTGTTTTGTCGCAGGTTTCTGTCGGAAAACCGTGACATACTTTTCCGGAACCTGCTTAGTGATAATTGCTGCCAATCGGCGCTGTGAAACGGGGTCCCAGCGTGACCCGCTCGCCAATGATATTTCGATGGCTTGTCGCGCCGATATGCACAGACGGAGCCCCCCGCGGCAGGAAACCGGCGGACCATGTATGCCGTCTCGGATCCTACGGCATACATGCGCCGATCGGCGCCGGCCGGTGTCTGGCTCATACTTCAACCTTTGCTTTACGCTCGGAATTGGCGTCGGACGCTAGGGTAGAACGGCAATCCCCAGGCCGAACGAGAAGCTCGTTGCCGCCCTCCAACCCGCCGGATATGGTGACATGGATTTGGCGCTGGTCTCACCGGAGAATGGCTGCTTGCTTCGTTCGACCTCGCACCAAGCACTTACAGAACAGCACGATCAACAACCAGGGAACACATCGATGATGCTGGAGACAATCACGTTCCGCTCACGCCGACTTCTGGCGAGCGCCGCCGTAGCCGCATTGGTGCTCGCCGGGGTTCCGGCATTCGCTGACACGCCTGCGGATACGCTTGTCCAAGCCTGGGCGATCGACGACATTATTTCGCTCGATCCGGCCGAAGCCTTCGAAATTTCGACCGGCGAGATTACCGGCAACACCTACGATTTGTTGGTGCGGCTCGACATCAACGATACCACCAACGTGGTCGGCGGCATTGCGGAAAGCTGGACCGTCTCGGATGATGGCCTCACCTATACCTTCAAGCTCAAGCCCGATCTGAAATTCGCGTCCGGCAATCCGATCACCGCCGACGACGCCGCCTGGTCGGTCGAGCGTGCCGTCAAACTCAACAAGAGCCCGGCCTTCATCCTGCAGCAATTCGGCCTGAGCGGTGACACCGTTGCCGAAAAGGCCAAGGCGGCGGACGCCAGCACCTTTGTCTTCACGGTCGACAAGGCCTACGCGCCGAGCTTCGTCCTCAACTGCCTGACCGCGACCGTTGCGGCCGTCGTCGACAGCAAGTTGGTCAAGGAGCATGCCGCGGCCGTCACGCCCAGCGACGACTATAAGTTTGACAACGACTTCGGCAATGGCTGGCTGAAGACGAACTATGCCGGCTCGGGTCCGTACAAGACGCGCGAATGGCGCGCCAATGAAGCCGTCGTCCTGGAGCGCAACGACAATTATTACGGCACCAAGGCCAACCTTGCCCGCGTCGTCTACCGTCACGCAAAGGAAAGCGCGACGCAGCGCCTGATGCTCGAGAAGGGCGATATCGACGTCGCCCGCAACCTGCAGCCGGGCGACTTCGAGGCGGTGGGCAAGAACCCTGAACTCGCCGTCACCTCATCACCGAAGAGCACGGTCTACTATTTCAGCCTCAACCAGAAGAACGAGAACCTCGCCAAACCGGAAGTGCGCGAGGCGTTCAGGTATCTGGTCGACTATGACGCCATCGGCGACACCTTGCTCAAGGGCATCGGCGTGATCCACCAGAACTTCCTGCCGCAGGGCATTCTTGGCGCGCTGGACGACAAGCCCTACAAGGCGGACGTGGCCAAGGCCAAGGAACTCCTGGCCAAGGCCGGCCTGCCGGACGGCTTTACCGTTACCCTGAACGTGCGCAGCCAGCAGCCAATGAGCGGCGTGGCCGAGTCGATCCAACAGGTCGCGGCACAAGCCGGCATCAAGATCGAAATCGTCCAGGAGGACTTTAAGACGCTCCTGACCAAATACCGGGCTCGTCAACACGAGATCGCGCTGCTTCTCTGGGGCGTCGACTATTGGGATCCGAATTCCAACGCTGAGACGTTCGCCTCGAACCCCAACAATGCGGACAACTCGATGAACAAGACGCTGGCCTGGCGCAATGCATGGGACGTGCCGGCCGACATGCAGGCGCAGGCCAAGAACGCGCTGCTGGAACGCGACACCGCGAAGCGTGCTGAAATGTATGCCGACCTGCAAAGAAAGGTGCGCGAGACCGGTCCGTTTATCATGCTGTGGCAGGAAACCGAGGTCGCCGGCATGCGCAAGAATGTGCAGGGCCTGAAACTCGGACCGACATTCGACACCAATTTCCTGGCGCCGATCACGAAATAGCGGCCCGGAGACCCCGGTTCCTTGTCGCTCGGTCAGGCGGCGCCGAGGAAGAAGCGCAAAGGCGCGATTGCCTTGGCGTGGGCCGTCATGCGCCTTATGTCCGTCGCCGCGGTCACCTTTTTCGGGTTGATCGCGGTGACATTTTTCATCGGCCGTGTCATCCCGATCGATCCCGTGCTGGCAATCGTCGGCGACCGCGCGCCTGCAAGCGTTGTTGCCGCGGCACGCGAGCATTACGGCTTCGACCTGCCAATCTGGCAGCAATTCCTGCTCTATGTGAAAAAGGCCATCACCGGCGACTTCGGCAATTCCATATTGTCGACCTATCCGGTGATGCAGGACATTCGACGCTCATTTCCCGCAACGCTGGAACTCGCGACAGTTGGAATCTTCATCGGCGTGTCACTCGGCATTCCGCTCGGCGTGCTCGCCGCAGTGAAGCGCGGCAGCCTGGTCGACCAGGCGGTGCGCGTCGTCGGTCTCGTTGGCTATTCGATGCCGATCTTCTGGCTTGGACTGCTGGGCCTCCTGGTTTTCTACGCACGTCTCGGCTGGGTCGAGGGACCGGGGCGCATCGGCGTGGCCTACGAGTACACGTTCACGCCGATAACCGGCCTGTTCCTGCTTGATGCCGCGATCCAGGGAGACTGGGGCGCTTTCCGCGACATCTTTTCCCATATCATCCTGCCGGCCTCGTTGCTCGGCTATTTCTCAATGGCCTACATCAGCCGCATGACGCGCTCCTTCATGTTGAACGAACTTGGCCAGGAGTACATCGTCGCGGCGCGGGCAAAGGGCCTCACTGAGGCGCGCATCATTTGGGGTCACGCCCTGCGCAACGCCGCCGTGCCCCTGGTTACGGTAATCGGGCTCTCCTACGCGACCTTGCTCGAGGGTTCGGTCCTGACGGAGACCGTGTTCTCATGGCCCGGCATAGGGCTTTATCTTACCAACTCGCTTCAGAATGCCGACATGAACGCCGTCCTCGGCGCCACGATCATCATCGGGAGCGTCTTCATCGGCATCAATTTGTTGTGTGACCTGCTGTACCAGCTGCTCGACCCGAGGACACGGGCATGAGCGCTGCCCATACCCACCCGGTGACCTGGCGGGAATGGCTGTTGTCGGAGCGGCCTCAGTCGCGCGCACAGGCGAGGCTCGGCCAAGCCTACACGACCTGGCGGCGCTTCACCGCCAACAAGCTGGCCGTCGTCGGACTCGTGATCATCCTGGCGCTTGTGCTGGTCGCAATCCTGGCGGACGTGTTGGCGCCCTATTCGCCCATAACCGGCGATCTCAGGACGATGCGGCTGCTGCCGCCGAGCGCGGACCACTGGATGGGCACCGACGAACAGGGTCGCGACATCCTTTCGCGGGTCATCTACGGCTCGCGAGTCACGCTCTACATCATCATCCTGGTTGCGATCATCGCGGCACCGATAGGTCTCGCGATGGGAACGATCGCAGGCTATGCCGGAGGCTGGACCGACGCTGTCCTGATGCGAATAACCGACATCTTTCTGGCTTTTCCGAAGCTCATTCTGGCACTGGCCTTCGTTGCCGCGCTCGGCCCCGGCATTGAGAACGCCATCATCGCGATCGCCATAACGTCGTGGCCGCCCTATGCACGCATCGCGCGGGCAGAGACGCTGACCATACGCGGATCCGACTTTATCAAGGCGGTCGAGATCATGGGCGCCTCCCCGGCGCGCGTCGTGATGCGTCACGTTATGCCGCTCTGCATCTCGTCGCTGATCGTGCGTGTGACCCTGGACATGGCGGGCATCATCATCATTGCCGCCGGTCTGGGCTTCCTTGGACTTGGCGCCCAGCCGCCCTGGCCGGAATGGGGCGCGATGATCGCGTCGGGCCGCCGCTTCATACTCGACCAGTGGTGGGTGGCGACGATGCCGGGCATGGCGATCCTGGCGGTAAGCCTCGGCTTCAACCTGCTCGGCGACGGATTGCGCGACGCACTGGATCCGCGGGGAGATCGATGAGCGCACTGCTGACCGTGAAGGAACTGCGCGTGCGCTTCCGGACCCGCAGCGGGGTGGTCGATGCGGTGCGCGACGTGTCGTTCACGCTCGGCCGCGAACGCTTGGGCATTGTCGGCGAAAGCGGCTCTGGAAAATCGCAGACCGGCCGCGCCATCATGGGCCTCACCGATCCGCGCGCCGAGGTGACGGCAAGTAAGCTCGAGTTCGACGGCATCGATCTGCTCACGGCGTCGCCGAAACTGCGCCGCGACCTGCGTGGAAAACGCATCGCCATGATCCTGCAGGATCCTAAATATTCGCTCGATCCGGTCATGACCATTGGCCGCCAGATCGTCGAAACGCTCCGGGCGCACGAAAATGTCTCCAGGGCCGAGGGGCGCGAGCGGGCTCTTGACATGCTCGCAGCGGTGCAGATCCGCGATCCGGCCCGGGTTTTCGACCTCTACCCGCACGAGGTGTCGGGAGGCATGGGGCAGCGCGCCATGACCGCCATGATGCTGGTTGCCGGACCGCAACTGCTTATCGCCGACGAGCCGACCTCGGCCCTGGACGTGACGGTCCAGCTCGACGTGTTGGCCATCCTGGACCGGCTGGTGGCGGACCGCGGCATGGGCCTGATCTTCATCTCCCACGATCTCAGGCTGGTCTCGTCCTTCTGCGACCGTGTCATAGTGATGTATGCGGGCAAGATCGTCGAGCAGCTGCCTGCGGCTGAGCTCTCCCGCGCGCGGCATCCCTACACGCAGGGGCTTCTGAACTGCATGCCGACGATCGGCGCCGACCCGCCACCCGCTACCCGTCCTCGACCGCAAGGCCGGATGGGCCGAATGACCGCGGCGCTTGTCGTCCACAAGCTGGAGGTCGTCTTCGACGGCTTCCGTGCATTGAACGGCGTGAGCATCGACGTGCCGCAAGGCCAGTCGTTCGGACTTGTAGGCGAGTCCGGCTCCGGCAAGTCAACCATACTTCGCGCGATTGCCGGGCTGGCGCCGGTTCACGCCGGCTCGATCGCAGTGAACGGACAGGTTTTGCTGGGCCGCCGCAACAAGGCGTTCTATCGCTCGGTCCAGATGGTGTTCCAGGACCCATACGGATCGCTTCATCCTCGCCACACGGTGGATCGGCTTCTGTTGGAACCGCTGGCGATCTACGGCATCGGCGACCGCGAGCGTCGCGTCCTGAAGGCGTTGGACGAGGTCGGGCTTGGATCCGGATTCCGCTTCCGCTATGCGCACCAGCTCTCCGGCGGGCAGCGCCAGCGCGTAGCGATCGCGCGCGCGCTCATCCTGCAGCCTTCCATCCTGCTGCTGGACGAGCCGACTTCGGCGCTCGACGCCTCGGTGCAGGCCGAAGTCCTCAACCTGCTCGAACAGGTTCGACGCGACCGCAAACTCACCTTCCTTATGGTCAGTCACGACCTTGCCGTGATTACGCATATGTGCGAGCAGCTCATGGTGATGCAGAATGGCGAGGAGGTGGAGAGATTGGCTTCCGCCGAACTCGCAGCGCAGAACGTCGCGGCTGCCTACACGAAGAACCTGCTGCGCGCGAGCGTCGGCTTCAGCCGAACATCGTTGCCGTAATCCCGCGGAAGTGGCGCCATGATGCAGCTCGGCCGTTTTGGGAAACACCATGCTCGCGCGCGAGCCTGGCGGTTATCTCAGCTTCTTCAGCTGCGCTTGCCATAGAACTACCTGACGACAGATTTCGGGGCATGGCTTTTCCGGATCAGACGCGGCGGAGGGGTTCCTCGATTGCATTACTGGAATCGCGCTGAAGTCCACGCGCTGCCTGCAGCATTCGAGGCAACGGCGGCGGCGACGAACTTCACGCCGCGGGCGCCGTCCTCCACATCGGGCACCATCGCCGCGCGCGCCGGGTCGATCGCCGCCCCCGTCCGGTGGGCGCGGATGATTTCGGCAGCATCGCGATAGAGATTGGCGAAGGCCTCGATATAGCCTTCGGGATGCGCCGCAGGCATGCGCGAGACGCGGTTCGCCTCGCCAGCCGATCCGTGCCCGCCGCGCACGAGGGCGCGCGTCTCTTCGCCATAGGGGGAAAAACGCAGTTCCTCGGGCCGGCCGCTGTTCCATTCAAGGCCGGCTCTGTCGCCATAGATCCGGACGGAAAGGTCGTTGTAGTGACCGGGTGAGGTTTGGCTTGCCACGATCGCGCCGCGCGCGCCGCCTGACCAGCGCACCAGCACATGTGCATTGTCGTCGAGCCGCCGGCCGGGCACGGCGGTGAAGAGATCGCCCGCGACTTCCTCCGCCTCGCGTGCCGAGATGAAGCTCGCGAGATTGAAGGCATGCACGCCGATGTCGGCAAGCACGGCCGATTGCCCAGCCCGCGCCGGATCGGTGCGCCATTCGGCCTGCTTTTGCCCGTCGGCGTCGATAGGGCGCGTCAGCCAGTCCTGAAAGTATGAGGCATGGATGGAGACCAGGCGGCCGAGTTCGCCGGCCGCGACCATCTCGCGCGCCTGCCGCACCATGGCGTAGCCGGTGTTGTTGAGCGTGACGATGAATTTCCGATTGCGGGCGCGGGCGAGTGCGACCAGCGCCTCCGCCTCGGCGAGCGTCGTCGACAACGGCTTGTCGGAGATCACGTCGATGCCGGCCTCAAGGAAGGCGGTCGCGATTGGCGCATGGAGGTGGTTGGGCGTGACGACGACGACAGCTTCGATGCCGTCCGGGCGGGCTGCTTCGGCCAGCGCCATGACGCGGTAGTCGGCATAGCCGCGGTCCGGGTCGAGGCCGATGTCGGCGGCCGACGCGGCGGCATTTTCCGGATCGGAAGAAAGCGCGCCGGCGACCAGTGCGATCTGGTCGTCGAGCCGCATGGCGAACCGGTGCACCGCGCCGATGAAGGCATTGCGCCCCCCGCCAACCATTCCGACGCGCAGTCGGCTCCCGCCGGATCCGTCAGCCGTTGCGTAAACCATCATCCTGTCTCCACACTTGCCGACGCAGGATAGTTCGGCGAGTTCATTTTTCGAAGCATACTTCCAGTTTTCCGTTTGTGAAATTTTTGTGCCACGCTAACGTCGCCGTAGATGCAATCTGGTCTGGGGAGGATCGTGGCGAGACATCGCGTGCTGGGCATCAGCTTCGACCACATGCATATGGGCGACCTGCTGATGCAGGTGGCCGAACATCCGGAGGCGGAGATCGCGGGCATTTACGACCCCGATCGGAGCCGGATGGAGGCAGCCATCGCCCGCTTCGAGATTCCGCGCGACCGCGTCTTCACCGATCTCGAAGCCTGCCTGTCGACAAGCGGCGCCGATCTCGCAATCGTGTGCTCGGCCACCGCCGAACACGCCAATTCGGTCGAGGCGATCGCGCGCCACGGCCTGCATGCCGTGGTGGAAAAGCCCTTTGCGGCGAGCGTCGCCGATGCGCGCCGCATGATCAATGCCATGGACGCGGCGGGTCGCCGCCTCGCCGTCAACTGGCCGCTCGCCTGGTACGCCGGCCACAACACGGCCAAGCGCCTGGTTGACGAAGGCGCGCTCGGCGACCTTGTCGAGATCCACTACTATGGCGGCAACCGCGGGCCACTGTTCCATCGCGCCGAGAAGGTCGAGGTTTCGCCCGAAGAGGTCGAACAGCAGAAGTCCGGGTCCTGGTGGTACAAGAAGGCTAGCGGCGGCGGCAGCCTGCGCGACTATCTCGGCTATGCCACGACGCTCGGCACCTGGTTCATGAAGGGCGAGGCGCCGCTCGAGGTCACCGCCGTGGTCGACGAGACGCCGGGCATCGAGGTCGATCAGCATTCGATTACCATCTGCCGCTATGCGCGCGGCCTGTCCAAGCTGGAGACGCGCTGGGGCACGCTGACCGATCCGTGGACGATCCAGACGCAGCCGAAATGCGGCTTCGTGTTGGTCGGCACCGACGGGAGCCTTTCGAGTTACGACTACGAGGATTTCGTCACGCTGCAGACAAGGCGCGAACCCGCCCCGACAAAGGTCCCGGCGGACCCAATGCCGGCCGGGCGGCGTGGCCCGATCGAATACATGCTGGCCCGCATCGCGGACGGCGCGCCGATCGCAGGCCCCCTCGATCCGGCGGTCAGCCTGATCGGACAGCGCATCATCGACAGCGCCGTGCTTTCGTCGACGGAAAAACGCACTGTGGCGCTGGTGCCTTAACCCGGGAATGGTCGGCAGGCAGACAGAACGCGCCGAAGCGGGGAAGCGATGGCCAAGGCGAGCACGGAAGGCCCGAAAGCACCCGGTGAGACCGCCGCCTCAGCTGCGGTGGGCGACTCGCACGGCGGCCGGGCGGCGCTAGGCTATACGAAACCGCGCACTTACGAAGAGTTGCGCGCGGTCATCTCGTCGGGGACAATCCATTTCCCGAGGCGGATGCGTCAGGTGGCGATCTTCCTTTGGCAGCATCCGGGAGACGTGGCGCTCGGCACCATCAGCCGCGTCGCGGCACAGGCCGGCGTGCAGCCGTCGACGCTGGTCCGCTTCGCACAGATCTTCGGCTTCGCCGGTTTCTCGGATTTCCAGCTTCTGTTCAAGGAACACGTAAAGGGCTCGTGGCCGGACGGCCCGCCGCGGCGGTCGCAGGACATCGCCGGCACCGGTGCGACGGACGCTGACCTGCGCTTCATGAACGGGTTGATCGGTGCGGCGCAGGATTCGCTCGGACGCATAGGCAGCGATTTTGACGGCGAGAGCTTCGAGCGCATGGCGGCCCTGCTCGCCGCTGCGGACCTCATCTACGTCATCGGCAGCAAGCGCGCCTTCCCGGTCACCGCCTATGTCTCGCTCACACTGTCGCAGCAGGGCGTGAGAAACGTTCTCGTCGACAATGTCGGATCAAACGCGCTCGACCAGATCGGCTGTATCGGCAAGGGCGATGCGGTGCTTGCAGTGAGCTTTAGCCCCTACAATTCGATCACGCCCGATCTCGTTGCGGTGGCAAGCGAGCGCGGCGCCCGGATCGTCACCGTCACCGACAGCACCTTCAGCCCGCTGGTCAAGCTTTCCGACGCCTGGGTCGAGGTGATCGAATCCGATTTCGCCGGCTTCCGCTCGCTTTCGGCGTCGCTAACAGTGGGCATGGCGCTCGTACACAGCGTCGTGACCCGACGCGCCGGGTGATTCGCGAGAGCCCGATTGAACTCGACGCACGGGCTCGTTCCATGTTCGAGAAAATAGAAACTTTGTTCCAAGAGAAGCGCGTGGAGGCTGGGGTGGATGGCAAGGTGGCCTTGGTCACCGGGGCGACGCAGGGCATCGGCCGTGCGATCGCCGAGACACTCGCCCAGTCCGGCGCCGGGGGATTGCTTCTCACCGGCCGCGACCAGGCGCGCGGCGATCTTGTCGCGAAACAGATTTCCGATACCGGCGTTCCGGCCGTCTTCATAGGCGGCGAACTTTCCGATCCGGACGTGCCCGGCAGACTTGTCGGAGCATGCGTCGAGCGTTTCGGGCGCATCGATCTTCTGGCCAACGCCGCCGGCCTCACCGACCGCGCTTCGCTGCTGGATGGGACGCTCGACGACTGGGCAAGACTGTTCGACGTCAATGCGCGCGCGCCGTTCTTCCTGATGCAGGGAGCCGTCAAGGCGATGCTCGCCCAGGGCGATGGCGGTTCAATCGTCAACATCCAGTCGATCAACGCACACTGCGGAGCGCCGGAACTCGCGATCTATTCGGCGACGAAGGCCGCGCTGGCTGTGCTGACCAGGAATGTCGCAAACGCGCACCGATTCGACCGCATCAAGGTCAACGGCATCAATGTCGGCTGGGCCGACACGCCGGCCGAGCGGGTCATGCAGGCCGAGACACTCGGCAATGGTCCGGGCTGGATCGAGGCCGCGAATGCGACACTGCCGTTCGGTCGAATGCTCGCCGCGCAGGAAGTCGCAAATCTCGCCGTGTTCCTTTTGAGCGACGCATCCGGTCCGATGACCGGGACATCGATTGACCAGGAGCAGGTGGTAATCGGAGCGAACCGATGAAGGAAACGCTGGGCCGGGCCGGGTGGCTCGGTCCTGACCTGCTGGATCGCCTGCCGGAGACGGTGCGCAAGCCGGCCTATGACCGGGGCGCACTCACGTCCGGCATGGCCCATCTCGGCGTCGGCGCTTTCCACCGCTGCCACCAGGCCGAATACACGGACGATCTGCTCGCACGCCGGTTCGACCGCTGGGGGGTGGTCGGCATCAACATCCGCGAACCCGCGCTCGCCGGCACGCTGGGGCGGCAGGACGGGCTCTACACGCGGCTGATCCGGCAGGACGACCGTGTCGAGGCACGTGTGATCGGCAGCATCGTCCGCGTCGTCGACAGCCAGGACAGCGCAGAGCCGGCGCTCGACGTTCTGGCATCGCCGGACATCGACGTGGTCACCCTGACCGTCACGGAAAAGGGCTATTGCCACAGGCCGGCGACGGGCGAACTGGCGCTGGATCATCCCGACATCGTCCACGACCTTGCAAATCCCGAAGCACCTAGGAGCGTTCCCGGCCTGATCCTGCGTGCGCTCGATCTGCGCAGGCGCACGCACGGCCATCCGCTCACCGTGCTCAGCTGCGACAACATTCCCTCGAACGGTGCGATCCTCGCCAGGGTGGTCGGCACGCTGGCGGAAAAACGCGACGATGGTCTTGCGTCGTGGATCGCCGCCCATGCAGCCTTTCCGTCGAGCATGGTCGACCGCATCGCGCCGGCAACCGCATCGGCGGATTTCGAAACCGTCGAGAGGCAGTTCGGCTACAGCGACCGTGCGGTCGTCGTCGGCGAGCCGTTCCGCCAGTGGGTGATCGAAGACCGCTTCGCAGGTCGGTTTCCCGCCTGGGATCGCGTCGGCGCGACCTTTGTCGACGACGTCACGCCGTTCGAGCATCTCAAGATGCGCGTGCTGAACGGCGCGCAGACCACGCTCTGCTACCTTGGCGTGCTTGCTGGATACGAGCACACCTCGGACGGCATGAGCGACCCTCTGCTGGTCCATTTCGTTCGCCGCATGCTGCTTGAGGAGACGCTGCCGACGCTCGAGCCGGTTCCGGGCGTCTCCGCCGAGCGCTATGTCGAGCAGAGCCTCGATCGTCTACGAAACGCCGCGATCCGCCACCGCAACCACCAGATCGCCACCGACGGCTCGCAGAAGATCGTCCAACGGCTGCTGATGCCGATCCTCACGCGCTTGCGGCGCGGGGAGGGCGTGGCGCTGCTTTCCGTACCGGTCGCGGCATGGATGGTCTACCTCATCCGTGCATCCACGCGGTTCGGCCGCTCCTGGGCCGCCGACGATCCCTATGCGGATCGTATTGCCGGCATCGCCGACAGGGTCGGGCACGATACGGCGGCGCTTGCCGGCGAGATTACGGCCATCGACACGATCTTCGATCCCGAGCTTGCGGCGAGCGGCGTCTTTCGCCGCGCGGTTATCGCGGGGCTCGACGGCCTGTTCTGCCACGATCCGCTTGCCTATGTCGGGCGCATCTGCGGTATGCCTGACTCGGGCCGGTTGAATCGCGCGCTGCAAACGGGATAGTACGGGGAAGGGGGAGAGATGAAGATTGGAATCCTGACGGCGCCGTTCGCGGACACAGCGCTCATCGATGTCGCCGACTGGGCTGGCTCCGTCGGCTTCGAAGCGCTGGAGATCGCCTGTTGGCCGAAATCCACCGGTCCGAGCCGCCGCTATGCCGGCACCACCCACATCGACGTCGACAGGACTTCCGCGTCGGAGGCGAAGGACGTCGTCGCGGCTCTGGCCGAAAAAGGCCTCGCAGTATCGGCGCTCGGCTATTACCCAAACCCGCTTCATCCCGATCCGGATCACCGCCGGACGGTCATCGAGCATCTGAAGAAGGTCATCGTCACGGCGAGCCACATGGGCGTCGGACTGGTCAACACATTCTGCGGCGGCGATGCGTCGAAGCCGGTCGACGTGAACTGGCAGAATGCTCTCCATGTCTGGCCCGAAATCGTCGCCTTTGCCCGCGACCACGGCGTGAAGCTGGCCTTCGAGAACTGCCCGATGATCTTCAGCTATGACGAATGGCCGGGCGGGCACAACATCGCCTACTCGCCCCATGTCTGGCGCCGCATTCTCGAGGCCTGGGGCGGCGATGTCGGCATGAATTTCGATCCGTCTCACCTGGTCTGGCAGATGATCGACCAGGCGCGGTTCATCCGCGAATTCGGGCCGCATATGCTGCATGCGCACGCCAAGGACCTGATGATCGATCAGGACGGGCTCTACGAACATGGCATCCTGTCGGCCGGCATCGGCTGGCAGGTGCCGCGCATGCCGGGTCTCGGCGAGGTCGAATGGAACGTCATTTTCGCGGGGCTCTACAGGGCGGGGTATGACGGACCAATCATCATTGAACATGAGGATCGAAGGTTCGAAGGAAGCGACGACAAGGTGAAGCGGGGCTTCCTGCTCGCCCGGGACGTCTTGCGCCCCTTCGTGAAATGACGGCGGAATAGAAACTGAAGTAGAAAAAATCACTTCGGAGGAAAGGAACGTTCCATGAAAAAATCAAAGCATCTCGGGGTTCTCCCCTTGCTCGCCGGCGCCGCCCTGATGGCGTCGGCCATGTCGTCGGGGGCCCAGGGCACCTACACGATCGGCGTCTCCAACACGGTCCAGGGCAATGGCTGGCGTGAGGAAATGATCTGCGCCATCAAGGCGCAGGCGCTGGCGTCGGGCAAGGTCGCCAAGCTGAACATCGCCCACCGCAACACGGATGCTGCCGGCCAGCTTGAGGACATCCGCAACCTGATCAGCGCCAAGGTCAATGCGATCGTCGTCAACCCGGCCGACCCGGCCGGCATCCAGGCGGCGCTGGCTGAGGCCACCGCGGCCGGCATTGTCGTCGTCGCGGTCGACCAGATGGTCACCGAGCCAACGGCTTACATAATCTCGAACAACCAGGAGCAATACGCCTATCTCGGCGCCAAATGGCTTTTCGAGCAGATGGGCGGCAAGGGCAACGTCGTCTACATGCGCGGCGCGGCGGGCGCTTCTGCCGACAGCGACCGCGACAAGGGCTTCAAGAAGGCGCTTGCCGAGTTCCCGGACGTCAAGGTCGCGCAGGAAGTCTTCACCGGCTGGCAGCAGGACCAGGGCAAGCAGCAGATCCTCGACTACATCGCCACCGGCGTGCCGTTCGACGGCATCTGGACGTCCGGCATCGACAATGTGATCGTCGACGCGCTGGTCGAGTCGCAGGCGACGCTGGTGCCGGTCGTGGGCGCCGACAATGCGGGCTTCGTCGGCCAGCTGAACACGGTTGAGGGCCTCAAGGGCGCGGCGGTAACCAACCCCGGCTCGATCGGCGGCGCAGGCGTCACGCTTGCCCTGCAGATCCTCGAAGGCCAGAAGCCGGCCCAGCAGGTCGTGCTCGTCGAGCCGTCGCTATGGGAAAACGTGACCGACGCTGGAAAGGCTCAACTCAAGGCAGCGGCCGATCCGTCGCTGTCGCCCGAGTGGCCGGTCTCGATCTCCATCCCTGACTGGACGACCTACACCAAGGAACAGATCGTGGCCTGCAAAGGCCCCGGCGAATAAGCATGTGACCTGAACGAGGACGGGGACGACAGGCGTACCACGCCTGCCGTGCCCGCTCCGTAGCGTTGACGGAACAATTGACGACGAACCCGCTCCTCGAAGCCACCGGTGTGGCGAAGCACTACGGCGCCGTCGCGGCGCTGCGCAACGCGTCGCTCTCCGTCCTGCCGGGCGAAGTACACGCGCTGATGGGAGCCAACGGTGCGGGCAAGTCCACGCTGGTCAAGATCCTGACCGGCGCGATACGCGCCGACACAGGCCGCATCCTAATCCGTGGCGAGGCGCGCGACGTGCGCTCGCCGGCCGACGCGCGCCGGGCAGGCATGGTGCCGATCTACCAGGAACCCTCGCTTATCCCCGATCTCGACATCGCCTCCAACCTTCGGCTGACCGGCACGCCGCTGGAACCGTTCCGGGGCTGGGTCCGTGAACTCGGCGTTCCCGATCTCGACATTCGCGACATGGCGCGCGACGTGCCGCTTGCCATCCTGCGCGTGCTCGATCTCGCCCGCGCCCTCGCAGTCGAGCCGGATGTGATCCTGCTCGACGAGATGACCGCGGCGCTGCCGGCGAACCTTGCCGAGCGCGTGCTCGACGTGGTGCGCAGGCAGAGCCGCAGCGGACGTTCCGTCATCTTCATTTCGCACCGCTTCATCGAGATATCCGCGCTCTGCGACCGCGCCACGGTTCTGCGCGACGGTGAGACGGTAGGCGTCGTCGACATCGTGCCCGGGATCGAGGAGCAGATCGTCGAGCTGATGCTCGGCGCCCGGGTCGAGAAGACCTACACGACATCCGGACCGGCACGAGCGGCGGACCCCGGCGGAAGACCCGCCCGCATCGGCGTGCGGAACCTGCAGGTGGGAACCAAGCTTCAGGACGTGTCCTTCGATCTCGGCAACGGCGAGGTGGCCGGCGTCATCGCGCTCGAAGGACAGGGCCAGGACGAACTGTTCGGCGCTCTCTCGGGCGCCATCCGGCCGTCGGGCGGCACGATCGAGGTGGACGGCAAGCAGGTCCAGTTCAGCCATCCGGCCGACGCGATCGACGCTGGCATCGCCTATGTCCCCGGCGACCGGACCGAAGCGCTTCTGATGCAGCAGTCGGTGCGCGAGAACATCGCGCTTCCCTTCAGCGCGCGCTTGCGTAACTGGGGGTCGATCAACATGCGGCGCGAGAAGGCCGACGTTGTCGCCGCAATCGCCCGGCTCCAGATCGACACGCGGGCGCAGCGCGAGGTTCAGCGTCTGTCCGGCGGCAACCAGCAGAAAGTGACGATCGCGCGCTGGATCGCAGCCGACGCGCGCACCATCCTGTGTTTCGACCCGACTCGCGGCATCGATGTCCGCACCAAGCAGGAAATCTACAGGCTGCTGCGTGAACTCGCGGCCCAGGGAAAATCGATTCTCTACTACACGTCCGAACTCGAAGAGGTGCAGCGCGTCTGCGACCGCGCCATCGTCATCTTCGGCGGCCATGTGGTCGACGTTCTGCCGGTTGAAATAGCCGACGAAGCGGCTCTGACGCGGGCATCCTATGGCTTGCCGCGCCACGCGCAGGGCGATGTCGGCATTCTCGCCGGGGCCGCAGCCAAGCCGGCAGGCGCATCGTGATCCGCTTCCTCCGACAGAATGGCTGGGTCACGGGACTGTTTGTCTTGTTTGCGCTGCTGTTTGTCTTCACCAAGATCATCCAGCCCGACTATGGCGCCAACGATTTCGGGTCGCTGGTCCGCGCTGTCCTGCCCTTCGCCTTCGCGGTCGCGGCGCAGACGATCGTCGTGCTCGCGGGCGGCATCGACCTGTCGGTGGCCTCGATGATGGCGCTCACCAGCGTCACGGCCGCCTACATGATGAACGGCGCGAGCGAGGAGTTCGCGCTGCTTGTCATTCCGATGGTGCTCGGCATGGGGCTGATGCTCGGCGCGCTCAACGGCGTGCTCATCGTCGTGACCCGCGTGCCCGACATCGTGGTAACGCTCGCCATGCTCTTTGTGCTGCAGGGCGCGGCACTTCTCGTGCTGGACGCCCCGGGCGGCGCGGCAGCGGACTGGCTGAAGCAGTTGATCGTCGGCACCATCACCGTTCCCGGCATTCCCGAAACAGTCACCGCCTGGGTGCCCAAGGGGTTGGTCCTGCTCGTGGTCTGCCTGGGCATCGTCTGGATTCCGCTCCGCCGCTCCTGGCTCGGCCTGTCGATCTATGCCGTCGGCTCGAGCCCGCTGGCGGCGTTTCGGAGCGGCGTTCCCGTGGCGCGCACCAAGATCATCGCCTACGCGCTGGCAGGACTGTTCGGCGCGATGGGCGGCCTGACGCTGACGATGAGCACCGGCATCGGCGCTCCGATCCCCGGGCCCTACCTGCTTGCCAGCGTCGCGGCGGTGGTGCTGGGCGGGGTGGTTCTGGGCGGCGGCCGCGGTGGGCTTGTCGGACCGATCGTCGCCGTCTTCATCCTGCGCCTGGTGCGCACCGACCTGACGCTGCTTGCCATAGATCCCAACGTCACCGCGATCGTCGAGGGCACGATCATGGTTGTCGTCGTGATGCTCGGCGCGTTCCTCGCCATGAGAGGCCGATCCCCATGAGCGCAACCGTGACCGCGACGCAGCCGGCGTCGCTCAGCCGCCGCGTCAAGCGGTTCATGAGTGACTATCCGCTGGTGCCTCTCATCATCCTGCTCGTTCTCCTGGTCCTGGTGCTGCAGATCCTGAGCCCTGGCATCGTAAACCAGCGCTGGATCGCAAACACCGTCAAGTTCGCGATCCCGCTGGCGCTGCTGGCGGGTTGCCAGACCATGGTCATGCTGACCGGGGGCATCGACCTCTCCGTGGGGACGGCCGCGACGATGGCAGGCTTCATCGTCGCCACGCAGGCCGTGGACAATCCGTCCGCCGTCGCGATGGCGATCGCGCTCATGCCGGCGCTCATCATCGGCTTCGTGAATGGTGTGGGCGTTGGTGTCTTCCGCGTTCACCCGCTGATCATGACGCTGGGGACCAGCCTGATCGGCGTCGGCTGCCTGCAGGTCTATCAGCGAACGGTGATTTCCGCCGGTACCAAATACCCGGATTTCCTTGTGTGGCTCGGCACCGGCTTGACGTGGGGTTTCCCGAACGCCCTGGTGCTGTTCGTCCCGGTGGCGGCCCTGCTGATCTTCATCCAGCGCCGGACGGGATTCGGCCGGCTTCTCTATGCGCTCGGCGACAACGAGCGCGCGGCGCGGCTCGCGGGCGTGAAATACTGGCAGGTCATCCTTGCGCTTTACATGCTGTCGAGCTTTCTCGCCGGGATCATGGGCCTGCTCTATGTCGGCCTGATCAAGGCGGCGTCCCTGTCGCTCGCCGAGCCCCTGGTCCTGCCGTCGGTGGCGGCCGCCGTCATCGGCGGCACGTCGATCTTCGGCGGACGCGGCGGCTATACCGGCACGATCGTCGGCGCGCTCATCCTCACTGTGCTGACCACGCTCCTGACCATCCTGCAAATGCCGGAAGGCGCGCGGCGCATCCTGTTCGGGCTGATCGTGCTTCTCGTCACGGCCGCCTATTTGCGCATCGTGGAGGATCGCTGAGACTGATGGGAGGCCCCGGAAAGCACCGGGCGACGACCCATGGTGTTCGCGGGCACTAAGCAGACTTGCGTGGGTTCGCCCACGCTTGGTCTGCTTAGCCTTTTGTTTTGCCGCAGGTTTCCGTCGGAAAACCGTGGGACACTTTTCCGAAACCTGCTTAGCGCGGCCGGCGGGACTGGTGAGAAAGGGAGAGAACGATGCAGGACGCCCTGGGTTTCGAACCGGACGTGACGGTCCGCGCCAGGGATTACAGGATCGGCTGCGTCGGCGCGGGCATGATCATGGCCGAATGCCATCTCGCAGCCTACAGGCAAGCCGGCTTTCCCGTCACCGCTATTGCCTCGCGCACCAAGGCGAGGGCACAGGCGGTCGCCGATCGCTGGAACATTGAATTGGTGCACGACACGCCCGAACGCCTGATCGAGGACGAGCGGGTCGAGATCGTCGACCTCGCCTTCCCGCCGGACCAGCAGCCGGCGCTCATCCGTCATGCGCTGAGGCAGCCGCATATCAGGGCGATCCTGGCCCAGAAGCCGCTGGCCTTGTCGCTGGGCGAGGCAGTCAGGCTGCGCGACGAGGCCGCTGCGGCCGGCAAAATTCTCTCCGTCAACCAGAACATGCGCTACGACCAGTCGATGCGCGTGCTGAAACAGATCATAGACCGCGGCGATCTCGGCGACATCGTCGTCGCCGAGATCGATATGCATGCGATTCCGCACTGGCAGACGTTCCTCGCCGGCTACGACCGCCTGACGCTAACCAATATGAGCGTCCACCATCTCGACGTGCTCCGTTTCCTGTTCGGCGATCCGCAGGAGGTCACGACGCTCGCACGCAAGGATCCGCGCACGGCCTTCGAGCATAGCGACGGCATCACGGTTTCGACGCTGCGTTTCCCGTCCGGCCTGCTCGCGATCTCCATCGAGGATGTCTGGTCCGGCCCGCGCGAGCCGGGCTATCAGGACGACCAACACATAAATTGGCGCGTCGAGGGAACGAAGGGCGCGGCGAGAGGCACGATCGGCTGGCCGAAGGGCGAGGCTTCCACCCTGTCCTATGCCTCGACGATCGCGACGGGCGGTGTATGGATCACCCCGACATGGGACACGATGTGGTTTCCGCAGGCCTTCATCGGCGTGATGGAGCAATTGCAGTACGCGTTGAAGTCCGGGACGCCACCCGTTTTGTCGGTGGCCGACAATGTCCGGACGATGGCGCTGGTTGAGGCTGCTTACCGCTCGATCGCCGAGCGCCGCACCGTTCGGCTGTCGGAGATCGAAATCGGCTGAGCCGCACCTTCCTGCGTTGCAAGATAAGACGGCATGCCCGTCGGCAAGCGGAATAGTGCAAAAGCCCAGTGGCGAGACCTGGAAGAGACCGGCCATTCTGGAATGGCGAGACATCCAAATTTGAAAAATGACGGTAGATCAAAGACTAGTGTTCGTTGCACCTGACATAAAACCTTCACTGGCGCGCCACGGACGATTTGCCTAACTTGCTCCCGAACTTGGCAGTTCGGCTGGGTTGCAAGATCACCACCCCGCTGGCAGCGGGCACACTGAGGAAGAGATGGAAAAGCTCGGCAAGGGTAGCGGCGCGGCAGATTGGTTTGCGGCCGAACTGGCGGACACGATCGACGAAGACTACGAGCTCGAGCTTTCAGAGCCGGCACTTTCGATGGAAATCCGCAAGATCTACCTGAAGGCCCACCCGCCAACGATCGCGCGCGCTGACTATTTCCGCGCGCTGCTCGCGCTTCAGGCGGAACTGATCAAACTCCAGGACTGGGTCTCCTACCATAAGGAGAAGGTCGTTGTGATATTTGAAGGGCGCGACAGTGCCGGCAAAGGCAGCGTAATAAAGCGCATTACCCAGCGCCTGAATCCGCGGACCTGTCGTGCCGTCGCCCTGCCTGCCCCGACCGAACGTGAAAAGACCCAATGGTATTTCCAGCGTTATGTGCCGCATCTGCCGGCGGGCGGTGAGATCGTGCTGTTCGACCGCTCTTGGTACAACCGTTCTGGTGTCGAGCGCGTCATGAGTTTTGCCAGCGAGGACCAGGTCGAGCAGTTCTTCAGGGACGTTCCGGAGTTCGAGCGCATGCTGGTCCGTTCCGGCATCCGGTTGATCAAGTACTGGTTCTCGATCACCGACGAGGAACAGCAACTGCGCTTCCTCATGCGCATCCACGACCCGTTGAAACAGTGGAAGCTCTCGCCAATGGACCTTCAATCCCGTGTCCGCTGGGAAGCGTACACCAAGGCGAAGGAAGAGACGTTCGCCCGTACCAATATCCCCGAAGCACTCTGGTACATCGTCGAGGGCAACGACAAGAAGCGTGCTCGGCTGAACTGCATCGATCACTTGCTAACTCAGATCCCCTACGAGGATGTACCACACGAAGAGATCGCTTTGCCCGATCGGGTGTTCAATCCGGACTATGAGCGCAAGGTGCTGCCGCCGGAGCTCTACGTGCCGTCAAAATACTGATCGGCTGCTGCTCATTGCCGATTCTGGATGCTTTGAAGAGGACCGCGAGGAAAGACGGCGTCATCAAAGCGGCCGCCAGCGATCGCGGCGTACGACGTGATCGAAGCAGCGCACCTGCTCGAACCGGCCACAGATTGGGCAACAAGGCCAGGCGATTGCAAAAGAGCCCCGGGGTCAGCCGGGACTCTTTACCACCAACGCCGTTGCGACGGCAACTTTCAGGTTACTCAGATCGCCCTGCGGCTTGGAACGATGTGATCTGCATAGACCGGGTGCGTCGGTAGCGCCTCGGATGAAGCCGACGATGCCATGCTGGATCCAAGCGCTATAGCCAGCACGTAGAAACAGTAACGCTTGGGGAGGTGCTAGCCGTCGTTTCATAGTCCTGGGGAGTGGCCTCCGCGCGGCCGAGCCCGACGCTTCCCTCTCGTTAAGTGACTGTTCGCGCCGCCCTCATGATTTCATCGAAGGTAGGAAACTGCCCAACGCCTGACAGTCCTTCCGCGGCTTCGATACTCGTCCATCGCACCACGCAATCTCGATCTATGAAGAACTGTCCCTTGAGCTGAGGCCACTGTTTTTCGATGTCGGCGCGGTCAGTATCGGTTTCCTGATACCCATCAAGCCGTGCCGCGGCTGCTGCTGCTTCCGGAATCGGCAATGCGTCGGGAAACATTCCCTGCGGATTGATCCGGGTTACTGCCATTTCCTGCATCAATTCGGGCGTGGGAGCAGGTTTCGGAATGCCGTAGGCCTTGTGGATAGTCAGATTCGGGTCAGCTGCAAGAGGAACTCTGGCCGGACGAAACCTGAAGTAAAGCGAAGCATTCTCCGGGGTAGTCGCTACTACGCCAAGCGTCTCCACACCCGCATCCTTGAGGGCCGGCTCGCTAAGCGCAATCTGAGCGATCGCCCGGCGGCAAAACGGGCACCACAGCCCGATGAAGATTGCCAGGAACAGGGGGCTTCGCCCTCGATAGTCGGAAAGGGACACAGTACCGGCCCCATCGATTCTAGGCAGCTCGAAATTGGGCGCTAAAGCGCCTGGTGCAAGCGGACCCGGATGTTCGTTGGCCACCATGTTCATCCTCCCAGTGCTTCATACTTCCCGGATGCTTTTCCGGTGCCGGTGGGCAATCTTAGCAACTGCTTTTGCTGCAATCATGGCGACCTCGCTCAGCCTACCCGCCAATACTTTTTTCCGGTAGGCGCAGGAACGCCGATCTGCCAAATAAATGACTTACCGTAGACCACGGATCTGGGGCCAGGAGTTCGAATCTCTTCGGGCGTCGGGTGGATCACGCCGTCAGGTCGTGGCGACGATGGCGTCGGGCCGGATGCCGGATGCCGCGATGTAGGCGGAAACGTCGCGGCCGGCGAACAGGCCGTGCTCGGCCACCAGCACCGCCCCCATGCCCGCGGCGCGGCCGCCGAGCACGTCGGTGTGGAGCGTGTCGCCGACCATGGCGAGCCGCGACGGCGCGAGCCCCGTGCGTCGCGCGGCTTCGGCGAAGGCTTCGGGGAACGGCTTGCCGCACCAGTGCACGGGGAAGTCATGGCGGTCGAGCAGCGCGTGCGCCCAGTAGCCGGGCTCGATCGACAGGCCGCCCTCGCGCGGCGCGACGAGATCGGGATTGGCGACCACCAGCGGGCGAGGATGATCCGCCATCGCGGCGCCGAGCCGGTCGAACAGCGCGTGCGTCCAGCGCGCGGTCGACAGGAAGAGGAAAGCGTCGGCTCTGTCCCAGCCGCCCTCGTCGATCAGGCTGGTGACGCGCGCCGGGATGTCGGCGAAATCGTCTCCCCCCTGCGCGATTGCGCCCCAGCGCGCGCCCGGCGCGGCCGCTTCCAGATGCGCCACCGCCACGTCGCGCGAGGAGATTACCTCGTCCTCGGTGAAGTCGAAGCCGAGGCGACGGTATTTGCCGAGCGCTTCGCCGCGCGTGTAGCTCGCCGCATTGGTGAGGACGCAGAGCCGCTTGCCCATGGCCCGCAGCGCTGCCATGCGCTCGACGGCGCCGGGGATGCTCGTGTCTCCGACATTCAGCACGCCGAAGGCGTCGAGCACGAAGCCGTCCCAGCGATCGGCCACATCGGCGAGGCAATGCCCCTCGACGGACGCGGCCGGGAACGATGCGGCGGGCAGCCGGCCGCGAACCTCCTCGTAGCGCCGGAAGGCCGTATCCGTATCGGAAAGCTCAGACACTGGTGAACCCGCCCTCCACCATCAGCAGCGCGCCGTTTATCATGTTCGACGCGCCCGATGCGAGAAACAATGCTGCGTCGGCGATCTCCACAGGCTCGGCGAAGCGCCGCGCCGGTGTCGCGTTGCGGAACGGATCGCCCTTTTCCGGCGGCCCCCAGACCGCCTTGCCCATCGGCGTCATCACCACGGTCGGGCAGATCGCGTTGACCTGGATGTTATGGCGCGCCCATTCGGCGCAGAGCGACTTGGTGAGCGCGTTGAGCCCGCCCTTCGAGGTCGCATAGGCGGCGTGGTCGTCGAGCGCGATCACGCCGGTCTGCGAGCTGATGTTGACGATCTTGCCGCGCCGCCGCGCGATCATGGCCGGCGCCAGCGCCCGCGAAAGCAGGAAGGGCGCGCGCAGGTTCACGGCCATCGTGTCTTCCCAGTCGGCGACGCCGAGTTCGGTGGCGGGCGCGACGCGGACGATGCCTGCGCAGTTCACCAGTATGTCGATCGTGCCCCACGCCTCCAGCGCCTGGCGCGCGGCCGCGGCCGCGCCCTCGGCGTCCGCCAAATCGGCCTCGACCGTCAGGCACCTTCGCCCGAGCGCCTCGACCTCTCCCGCCACTTGCGCCAGCCCGTCAGGATCACGCGCCACGGCGACGATGTCGGCGCCCGCATCGGCGAAGACGGCGCAGATCTCCGCGCCGATGCCCTTCGACGCACCCGTAACCAGCGCCTTGCGGCCCGCGAGCGAGAAACGCTCCTGCCAGCCCATCGCCTACTCCAGATTGGTGTGCCGCGCGCGCATCGCCTCCGGCGCGATCTTCAGGCGATCGCGCAGCGCCAGGACAAGCAGTTCGAAGGCGAGATACTGGGCGCCTTCGAAAAGCGAGCCCATCGGCAGGATCGAGGTCGCCGCGTCGCCCTTGTCGCTGGCCATGGTCTGCGCCGGGATCGGCAGGATCCGGTCGGAGGCCATGGCGGCCGTGCCCTCCGGCCGCGCGGTCACGCAGGCGACCCGCGCGCCCGCCTGCTTCGCGACCCCGATCAGCCCGTCGACGGTCGAGAAGCCGCCCGGCCCGGCGCTGACGACCAGCAGGTCGCCGGCCCCGACCGGCGGACACGACATGTCGCCTACAACATGCGCGTCCAGGCCGGCATGGTAGAGCCGCATGGCAAGCGCGCGCATCATCAGCCCCTCGCGCCCGACGCCGTAGCACACGACGCGGCGCGCGGCGGCGAGTTCCTCGACCAGGCCATCCAGCGCCGCGGGGTCTATCGAAGCGACGGCGTCGCGGATCTCGGCCGCCGCCCGCGCCACCTTGTCCTTCAGATCGGTCACGTTCCCACTTCCTGAACCGGTTCCCGCGCCAGAGCCGCCAGCGCAGCCTGCTCCAGAAGCCCGGTTTCGTCCAAAAGGTCGAGCAGCGTGTAGCGGCCGCGCAGGAAGCGCGAGTTCAGGATGGTGCGGTAGAGATAGTCCGAACTCACGCCGATGTCGGCGGATTGCGACGGCGCTCCCGCCAGGCGCAGGCATTCGATCATGCGCGGCGCCGGCCAGTGCCGCCCGCGCAGCTTCGCCGACAGTTCGGGCCAGGCCGATTTCAGCCTTGCGAGCCGCTCCTTAAGCGCGGCGCCCTCGGCATGCTTCGAGGCCGTCTCCTCGATGGCACGCTCGGCGATCTCGCCCTCGCCGAATACGCGGCGGATCTCGGCGGCCTTGGCCGCCATGTCGGGCGCTTGCGCGGCGATGCGCGCCGCATCGAGCCCGGCCAGGTCGCGCGACAGCAGCCAATCGAACATGCGCAGGACGGCGACCGCGCCGACGGCGACGCAGGCGCCGTGGCTGACGCGCTCTCCCGCGAAATGCAGATCGTCCATTTCCCACAGATGCGCGATCTGGTGGTCGGCGCCGCTCGCCGGGCGCGACGTGCCGTGCAATTCCATCGCCAGCCCGACGATGGTCAGGCCGACGAAAAGCCCCTCGATCGCGTCGCGGTCGCCGGCAGCTATCCGTTCGGGATGCGCCAGCCACCCTTCGAGCCCGTCCTGCACCATCGGCCACGCCACCCTGTCGATCGGCTCGACGCCGAGCGCGTCGGCGATGATCCAGTCCCCGCCGGCGGGGATCTTGCCGGCAAGGTCGCCATAGCCCCAGCCGGTCATTTCCGGCGGCGCGGACGCGATGACGTCGAGGTCGGCGAGCAGCACCTTGGCCGGCAGGCAGCGGATCGTCTTCTTGAAGCCGCGCTCGGCGAGCGGCGCCCCCGCCGAGGTGTAGCCGTCCATCGAGGCCGCTGTCGCGGCGCACATATAGGATATCCCGAGCCCGAAGGCGGCATGCTTGACGAGATCGTTCATGACGCCCGAACCCACCACCAACGGCGTCTCGCCCGGCCTGAGCGCGTTGCGCAGTTCGTTGGCAAGCTCGACCGTCGGCTTCGGCCGCGGCTTGGCGGCGATCACATGGCTGCGCGTCGCAATGCCGGCGGCTTTCAGCGCGGCCTCGACACGCGGCCCGGCTGCCCCCCAGCCGCGTTCGTCGGCCATCAGGCAAACCGGTCCGCAGAAGTGGCGGGCAAACAGCGCGCCGGCCTCGTCCAGGACATTGCGGCCGATAGCCACCTCGGCGACGTTCGCCGACAGCGCCACCGCCCGCTGGATGAGATCTCCGCTCATACCGCGACTCCGCCCGAGGCGATCGTCCGTCCGCCTGCATTGAAGAAGTGCCGCCGATGCGCGGGCAGCTCCAGGCCAAGCCTCGCGCCATGATCCAGTTCAGTATCGCCCTCCGCCCGCACGACCAGCGTTTCCCCCGAATCGAGCCGCACATAGAGGAATGCATCGCCGCCGAGCGTCTCGCGCAAGGTCACGGTGCCGTCAAGATCGCCGCCGCCCTGCGGCCGCAGCAGTATGTGCTCCGGACGGATGCCGAGCCGCACGGTTCCGGCCGGCGCCGCGCCGAGCGCGGCATCGCCGTGCCCCGGCTCGCCATCGGCAGGCGGCACGTCGAGGAAGTTCATCGACGGCGCGCCGATGAAGCCCGCCACGAACTCGGTCGCCGGCCGGTTGTAGAGTTCCATGGGCGCCCCCACCTGCTCGACGCGCCCGGCGTTCAGCACCACGATGCGGTCGGCCATCGTCATCGCCTCGACCTGATCGTGGGTCACATAGATCATCGTCGCCTTGAGGTCGCGATGCAGCGCCTCCAGTTCGACGCGCATCTGCACGCGCAGCTTGGCATCCAGGTTCGACAGCGGCTCGTCGAACAGGAAGACCTTGGGGTTCTTCACGATCGCCCGGCCGATCGCCACACGCTGGCGCTGGCCACCGGAAAGCTGCGCCGGCTTGCGCTCCAGATAGGGGTCGAGCTGCAGCACCCGCGAGGCTTCCGCGACGCGGCGCGCCCGGTCGTCCGCCGGCACGCGGTTCACCTTCATGCCGAATTCCATGTTTTCGCGCACCGTCATGTGCGGATAGAGCGCGTAGGACTGGAAAACCATCGCCACGTCGCGCTCCGAGGGCGCCGTCAGCGTCACGTCCCGCCCGCCGATGATGATCGAACCGTCGGATATCTCCTCCAGCCCCGCGATCGAACGGAGCAGCGTCGACTTTCCGCAGCCGGACGGGCCGACGAAAACCGCGAATTCGCCGTCGCCGATCGACAGCGTCACGTCGTGCAGTGCCTTCGCCGAACCATAGAATTTGTTCACGCCAGTGAGCCTGACTTCGGCCATGAACCGTCCTCGCCTGCGTCGCCCCGCTACGCACCGCCGGAGCTTTTTCGTCATTTTACCGGTTGAACTCGATGCGAGTTTGATACATTCATATGCGCAGCGTTACAAATGCATGTCAACTTTGAAACGCTGAAACCGAGGGAGGTCGGAATGAAACGCAAGACCTGCGTCAGCGCATTCGCGCTGGCTGCCGCTTCCGTTCTGGGAGCGGGCAACGCGGCTTGGGCCTGGTCGCTGGAAGAGGCAGCCAAGCCCTATGCCGGGACCGAGGTGGAGGTGCTGTTCCTCGACCGTCCGGGCTACAAGGCGGCGATCCAGATGCTGCCCGAATTCGAGCAGAGGACCGGCATCAAGATCAACATCACGACGGTTCCATACGAGAACGCACTGGGCGAGCAGGTCCGCGATTTCGCCGCGGGCGGCGACATCGACGTCGCGCTGATCGATCTCGTCTGGATCGGCAATTTCGCCGAGAACGGCTGGATCGAGCCGATCTCCAAGTTCACCGACGATCCCGCGCTCACCGATCCGGAGCTTGCGACCGACGACTTCTTCCCGTTGGTCCTGAACGCTTTCGGCGGCTGGAACGGCACCGTCTACGGCCTGCCCTTCGACAATTATTCCGGCCTGCTGTTCTACAATAGCTGCATGCTCAAGGACGCCGGCTTCGAAAAGCCGCCGGAGACCTGGGCGGAGCTGAAGGACACCTACGGCCCGGCGCTGACCAAGGACGGCAAGCACGCCTTCGCGCTGCAGTCGAAGCGCAACGAAACGCAGTCCGCCGACAGTTTCGCGCGCGTGCTCTGGCCGTTCGGCGGCAGCTTCCTCAACAAGGAGTTCAAGTCCAACCTGAACTCGCCCGAGAGCCAGGCCGGCCTGAATTTCCGCCAGGACCTGATGAAATACATGCCCGAGGGCATCGTTGCCTATGACCACGCGGAAGCGGTCAACGGCCTCGCCCAGGGCGACGTCGCCATGATCACCGAATGGTCGGCCTTCTACTCGACGCTGGCCAGTCCGGAGACCTCGAAGCTCGGCGATTGCCTCGCCGTTGCGCCCGAACCCAAGGGTCCGGCGGGCCGCAAGCCGGCGCTCGGCGGCTTCTCGCTCGCCGTGGCGAGCCAGGCCGACGACGCCGAGAAAGCCGCCGGCTGGCTGTTCATCCAGTGGGTGACATCCAAGGCCAATGCCGGCAAGTACCTCGAGCTCGGCGGCGTTCCCGCCCGCCAGTCGGCCTATGCCGACCCGGCGCTTGCCGAGAAGTACAAGTTCATTCCGGCGCTGGTGGAAAGCTGGAAGGAAGGCGTGCCGGAGTTCCGTCCGCGCTTCGCCGAATGGCCGGCCATCACCGAGATCGTGCAGGAGTGGGGCACCAAGATTATGCTCGGCGAAGTGTCGGTCGAAGACGGCGCCAAGACCATCGGCGACAAGATGGAAGCCGTGCTCGCGGAAGCCGGCTACTACGACGGCAAGAAGCCGCTCGCCCAGTAGGCCGAGGCGAAACCTGCCGGGGGGTGCGGCCGCGCCCGCGCCCCCGAATCCAGGCTACGAACTGGACTGACGAACAGTGAACGTCCCCCTCTCCGGCTTGCGAGGCGGCCGGAGAGGGGGACGAAGGACCATCTTCTTAGCCGAATTTCGGACCACTGCGCCCGAGCCCGGCCGGTTGCGTCGCCGGCCTTGTATCGGTCGCGACAGAGCGGAGAGCGAAATGAATGCCCGCGTCAGCCGCTGGACGAGCGTGGCCTTCCTCGCCCCGGCCGTCACCGCGCTTGCCGTCGTCGGCATCGCGCCGCTGCTCTATGCCGCCTGGAAGAGCCTGCACTACTTCAACCTGACGAAGCGGGCGCAGGAGCGCTTCGTCGGTCTCGACAACTACGCCTACACGCTGACCGATCCCGTCTTCTGGCAGGCGGTCGGCCGCACCGCCCTTCTCTTCATCATAGCCGTGCCGATCGAGATCGCGTTCGGCCTCACCATCGCGCTGGTGCTGCACAAGCCCGGCCTTACCCCTTTCAAAATGCTGACGCGGCTTTCCCTCGTGCTGCCGATGGCGACCACCTACGCCGTGGTCGGCCTCCTGGCGCAGGTGATGCTCAACCAGAAATACGGTGTCGTGAACCAGATGCTGAACTGGGTCGGCATCAGTTCTGTCAATTTTATCGGCGACACGACAAATGCGTTCATCGCCGTCGTGATGTGGGACATCTGGCAGTGGACACCCTTCGTCGCGCTGGTGCTGCTGGCCGGCCTGTCGACCGTCCCGCCCGAGATCGAGGAGGCGGCGACGCTCGAAACCAGGTCCAATTTCACGGTGCTGCGTTATGTGCAGTTGCCCTACCTGGTCCCCTCGCTGGTCGCCGTCCTCATCCTGCGCACGGCCGACACGCTGAAGCTGTTCGACATGCCCTTCACCATGACGCGCGGCGGACCCGGCTCGGCGACCGAGTTCATCGCCGTCCTGATCGAGCGCGTCGGCAACCGCCAGTTCGACATCGGCCTGGCCGCCGCGCAGTCGATCATCATGCTGGCGATCACGATCGTGCTCGCGCGCCTCTACATCCGCCTGTTCTACCGGGAGATCCGCTGACATGGCCGCTCCCGTCCAACGCCGCAGCCTGGTGCTCGAAGCCGCCGTTCTGGTGATGATCTGCCTGTTCTGCGTCTTTCCATTCTACTGGATGGTGACGACCAGTCTCAAGACGCAGGTCGTGGCGCTGCAGTCGCCGCCGGCCTGGCTGTTCACGCCGACGCTCGACAACTACTGGCAGGTGCTCTTCGTCGACAAGGTCGGCCCGGCGCTGATCAACTCCATCATCGTCGCCGTCTGCACCACGGCCGCCGCGATCGTGCTTGGAACCCCGGCCGCCTATGCGCTCTCGCGCTTCGAGTTTCGCGGCAAGAAGGACCTCTGGTTCTGGTTCATCACCAACCGCTTCGTCTCGCCGGTGGTGCTGGCCTTCCCTGTCTTCCTGATCTCGCGCGAGTTCGGCCTGCGCGACACGCATATCGCGCTGATCCTCATGTACCTGACCTTCACGCTGCCGATCGTGATCTGGATCTGCACCGACCAGTTCCACTCCATCCCCCGCGAGCTCGACGAGGCGGCGCTGCTCGAAGGCTGCAGCCAGTGGCGCATTTTCCGCTCGATCTGCCTGCCGCTCGCCATGCCGGGCGTCGCGGTCAGCGCCATCCTATCCTTCATCTTCTCGTGGAACGAGTTGCTGTTCGCCTACATACTGGCGCCCAAGGCAGCCAAAACCGCGCCCGCCATGGCGGTGACTTTCATGGAGGGCTATGACGTTCCCTACGGAAAGATCATGGCGACCTCGACGCTGATCGTCGTGCCGGTCTTGATCTTTGCCCTGCTGGCGTCGAAACACCTCGTCCGCGGCCTGACGATGGGGGCCGTCAAATAGGGACCTTGAATGTCGCGCGCGCCGAAGCTTCCGAATATAGACACAGAAGAACGGTTCCTCGCGCGGGTGGCATGGGCATACCATGTGGAGGGGCTGACGCAGGAACGCGTGGCCGAGAAGCTCGGCGCCACGCGGCTGCGCGTCAACAAGGCGCTGGGGGAGGCGCGCGCCCGCGGCCTGGTGCGGATCACCTTCAACACCGCCTTCGCCGCCTGCGCTGAACTGGAGGCGGCATTGCGCGTCCGCTTCGGCCTGAAGCAGGCCTATGTCGCGCCGGCACCGGAGCGGCCGTCCGACGTGCAGATGATCGTCGGCGCCGCCCTCGGCAACCTGCTGTCGGAAGTGCTGGCCGATCCGTCGGTGCGCACCTTCGGCATGTCCTGGGGCAACACGCTCAACATCGCCACCCGCTTCGTGGCCGCGCTCGACCGCCCGGACCTCGAAATCATCAGCGTCATGGGCGGGCTGACGCGCGGCTCCGACCTCAACTCCTTCGAGATCACCACGCGGCTGGCCGACCTCGCCGGTGCGCGCCACAGCTACTTCACCGCCCCGCTCTATGCCGGCAGCCGCGAAAGCCGCGACACCATCATGCGGCTCGACGTGTTCCGCGAGGTGCTGGAAAAGCTGCGCGCCGTCGACGCCATGGCGATGGCGGCCGGCGACCTGTCGACCGCCTCGCTGCTCGTGCGCGACGGCCTGCCCTCCGACGTGCGCCTGGAGGAACTCATCGAGGCCGGCGGCGTCGGCGACGTGCTCGGCACCGTGATCGACGCCGAGGGCCGCCCGATCGGCCACCGCATCAACGAGCGCGTGATCGGCATCGGGCTGGAGGATCTCGGGCCGATCCCGAACGTCATCCTCGCCGCCGGAGGACCGAACAAGGTCAGGATCAACCGCGCCATCCTCAAGCGCGGCGGCATCAATACCTTCGTGACCGACGAGAAGACCGCCCTCGCGCTCCTGGAGACGCCGCGCTGATGCTGACGATCGGCATCGATCTCGGCACCTCCGGCATCAAGGCCGTGCTGATGGAGGACGCCACGCGCGCGATCGGCCAGGCCGCGCGCCCGGTGGCGGTCTCGATCCCCGAGATCGGCTGGTCCGAGCAGGATGCCGACCTGTGGGTCGATATTGTTTTTGCCTGCATCGACGAGCTGGCCGCCGCTTATCCGCGCGAGGCCGCCGCCGTCTCCGGCATCGGCCTCTCGGGCCAGATGCTGGCAGCACTCGTGCTCGACGCCAAGCTGCGCCCGTTGCGCCCGGCCATGCTGTGGAACGACCAGCGCGCCATCGCCGAATGCGCCGAACTGCTGGCGCGCGTGCCCGACATCGGACAGCGCGCCAACGGCACGCCAGACCCCGGCATTACCGCGCCGAAGCTGCTCTGGCTCGCCGGACACGAGCCTCGGGTCATGGCCCGCGCGCGCATGCTGATGTTGACCAAGGACTATGTCCGCCTCGCTTTGACCGGCGCGGTCGCGAGCGAGCCGACGGATGCCGGCGGCACCGGGCTGCTCGACTGCCGCACCGGCGAATGGGATCGTGAACTCTGCGCCGCGGTCGGCTGGGACCCTGCCTTCCTGCCGCCGCTCGTCCAGTCCTGGCAGGCCGCGGGCGGGCTCAGGGCGGAGCTGGCGCAGCGCTGGGGTATGCGCGCCGGCCTGCCGGTCGCGGCGGGCTGCGGCGACAATATGGGCTCCACGCTCGGCGCCGGCGGCGCGCGGCCCGGCGACGGCGTGCTGACCATCGGCACGTCGGGCGTCGCCTGCCTGGTCGATGCGTCGTTCAACCCCGGACCGGACCGCGCCATCCTGACCTCGGCCCATGCGGCGCCGGACACCTTCCTGTCGATGGGCGTGGTGATGTCGGCCACCGCGGCGCTCGACTGGTCGGCGCGCATGGCGGCCACGACGCCGGCCGACCTCGCCGGGCGGGCGGAGAAATTCGTCGCGAGCGGCCGCGTCGCCGAGGCGCCGGTCTTCCTGCCCTGCCTGAACGGCGTTCGCACCCCGGCGAACCGGCCCGCCGCCGCCGGCCAGATCGCCGGGCTGCATCCCGGCACCGACCACACCATGCTCGGCTACGCGACCATGGAGGGCGTCGCCTTCCAGATGGCGGATTGCGTGGCCGCGCAGATCTCGGTCGGAGTCCGGCGCCCGGAAACACTGATGGCGGTGGGCGGCGGAACGCGTTCCCGGCTCTGGATGCGCTTGCTCGCCACTGCGCTCGGCCGTCCGCTGGCGCTGCCTCGGGGCGCCGAGCTTGCCGGCCCGGGCGGCGCGGCGCGGCTCGCCATGGCGGCGGCGAGCGGCGACACGGCACCGATCCTGCCGCGGCCGGCGCTGCGCGAGACGATCGATCCGGACCCCGGGCTTGTCGAGGTCCTCAAGCCGCGAAAGGCGGTCTTCGACCGCCTGATGGCGTCGATCTGAGTGGCGGCCAGGCAGTCTTGGCCTGCGTCGACCGCTGAAGACTTCGGGATCCGTTGGTCGCAGGCAAACTGCCTGACGGCAGGCAACTTCCTACCGGGTAAAGCCCGGATTTGATCTCATCCACTTTTCCATCAACGATGGTGTCAAGCCGTGACCAGAAGGCACCTCACCTCTGATCGATGTCTATCGGCGAGCTCCTGTGGAAATGGTCGCCGGCGAGGGCAGCCATCCAAACCTAGCCGCGCCGCTCGATCAGAAAACGATGACCGCCGCCCACGGCTTCGGTCTGTCACCAGCCGGTGTCCGCTTTCCAGGCAGAAGGCGGGAATGTCGATTGCCGCGAGCGGGTCCGTGGTCTCGATCCACAACAGGCTGGCGGCCGGCATTCCCGCCAGCCGCTTTCGGGCCTTGAGGACAGGCAGCGGGCAGTTGAGGCCCTTCAGGTCATAGACTTCCGTCTTGTCGCCGGCCGAAAGCGTCATCCGCCGAACAGGTTGGTGAGGCTCCTGCCGACGCGGCCGAGCACGCCAGGCTGCTGGACGGGCGCGGTCGTCACGACCGGCGGTGCCTGGGTGGCGATCACCTGGGCGCGCACTGGCGGCCGTTGCTTCCTGGCCGGTTCGGCGGCCGCGAGCCTGGCGGCGGCTTTCTCCCCGGCGGCCTTGTTCTTCGCGGCCTTACCGGCTTCAAGCGCGGCCATCTTGCGGCCGGCCGCCGAATCGACGCGGCCCATGCGGCTGGTCGTCTGCACAACCTTCCCCTCCGCCGTCAGGCTCGGCGGCTCGACGGTGATGCGTTCGCCGCGCGCCTTCTTCTTGCTCCACTCCGAAACCAGCCTGGCTTCCTGGATACCCTTGATCGTCGGCTTCGGCCCGGCCGCGTTGAGCGAACCAAGCGCGCCGGCGAAGGCGGGCTCGCTGGTGCTTCGATAGGTCTGGTATGCGGCTGCGAGCGTGCCGGGATGGGTGAAGGCCGGGCAGGCGCCGGTCGCCGAGAACCTGGCGTTCGGGTCGGTCACGGCGTTGAAGACGTAGCGCTTCTCGCAGACATCGACCTTGAGCGGCGTCCTGGTAATTTCGAAATGATCGTAGCCTTCCTTGAGATTCTTCCAGAAGGCGTAGTTGGGGTCGTTACGGTAGCGCGCCATATTGGCGGCGCTCATGCGGAACGGGTACGATTGAATCTGGAATTGGGTCTGACCGCCCCGGAAGGAGTCGCGCGCAATCGCGTAGATTTCCGTCATCTGCGCGTCGTTCATCGAGAAACAGCCAGACGACGAACAGGAGCCGTGCACCATCAGATTGCTGCCCGTGCGGCCATGGGCGCGGTCATAGGCATTCGGATAGCCGATGTCGAAGGCAAGGTGGTATTGGGAGTTGGGATTCATGTGCGTCGGGCGCACCGTATAGAAGCCCTCCGGCGACTGCCGGTCGCCCTCGACATATTTGGGCCCGAGCTTGCCGGACATCTTGCAGATGGGGTAGGCGACCAGCAGGTCGAAGCGGCCATTCGATTTCTGCTTCCAGATCTCGACCGTATTTTCTTCCTTGAAGACGCGCGCCAGGATCGGCGAGCCGCGCTCCATGCCCTTGGACTGCATGACCTTGACGAGCTGAGACGACACCGGCGTATTGGCGCCGCCGACAGTGCCGCCCCCGATCGTCGTTTCGGTGCAGCCGGCGATGCCCAATGCGGCAACGAGCAGTCCGGCACGTAAAATACTAAGCATTGCCACGTGGTCTATGCCCCATCTCTCTCAGTTCGGCCGCATGCGCCTCTCCCGGCGCGGACCGTAGATCGGGTAATCTTGAAATTTGATTACCGCAAGTCTTTACCAATTTTCCCGAAGCGCTCCGAACCCGGGTTGGCGAGAGGCCCTCTCCGGCGTGCTTCGCGGCTGGAGGGGCCGAACCGTGATCCGCCAACCCGGGTTCGCAGCCCTGAATTTTCCGGGCGGTCGCGACTAGAACTGGAATCCGGCGGCAAATTTATGGCGAGCTGAGAATGAAACCGCGGCAGCCGAGCTTGCGGCGACGCGCGATGCCGCTGCTCCGAAGCGGCCGCTCAGAAGCCGCGGCCGATCGCCAGGTATTTTTCGCGGCGGTGTTCGCGGAAATCCATGTTGGAACCGGCGAAGTCCGTCAGCGCCTTGGCGATCGTATCGCCGGTGGCGGCGATGACCGTTTCCGAACCGCGATGGGCGCCGCCCGTGGGCTCGGGAATGATGCCGTCGATCACCTTCATGCCGAGGAGATCCTGCGCGGTGATCTTCATCGAGGTAGCCGCATCCTTCGACCGCGTCGTGTCGTGCCAGAGGATCGAGGCCGCGCCCTCCGGCGAAATCACCGAATAGATCGCATGCTCCAGCATATAGACGCGGTTGGCCGTGGCGATGGCGATCGCGCCGCCCGATCCGCCCTCGCCGATGATGACCGAGACGGACGGCACCTTGATCGACAGGCAAGCCGAGGTCGAGCGCGCTATCGCCTCGGCCTGGCCGCGCTCCTCGGCGTCGACGCCCGGATAGGCGCCCGCCGTATCGATCAGCGTCACCAGGGGAATGCCGAAGCGGTCCGCCAATTCCATGATGCGCACCGCCTTGCGGTAGCCCTCCGGGCGCGGCGAACCGAAATTGTGCTTGAGCCGGCTCTTGGTGTCGGAGCCCTTCTCCTGCCCGAGCAGGGCAATGGGCTGACCCCTGAACCGGCCGAAGCCGCCGACGATCGCATGGTCTTCGCCGAAGGCGCGGTCGCCGGCCAGCGGCGTGAAGTCGGTCACCAGCTTGCCCACATAGTCGAGGCAATGCGGGCGGTCGGGGTGGCGTGCCACCTGAACCCTCTGCCATGGCGTAAGCGCCCTGTAGACCTCGCGCAGCGCGTCCTTCGAGCGCCTCTCCAGGCGGGCGATCTCATCGGCGACATCCACCGCCTCGCCGTTTTCGGCAAGCTTCTTCAGTTCGATGATCTTGCCTTCGAGGTCGGCAACCGGTTTTTCAAAATCGAGATAATTGTACATGCGCTCTCGGACTGACGAGCCTATCGAAACGTCCGGTGACCGGAGAGGGCGGGCTCAGCGCCGCAAATGCGGACTTCACATAGCCTTAGCTTGACTTGTCGGCAAGCGGGTGATGCTCGTTGACGAGGCGCATCAGCCGTTCTTCCAGGACATGGGTGTAGATTTGCGTCGTCGAAATGTCGGCATGGCCGAGCAGTTGCTGCACGGCGCGCAGGTCGGCGCCGTTCTGCAGCAGGTGGCTGGCGAACGCATGGCGGATAACGTGCGGCGATATCTTCGCGGCCGATATGCCGGCACGCGCCGCAAGCGACTTCAGATCGCGCGCGAATACCTGGCGCGGCAGATAGCCGGTCTCGGATGGGGCCGGAAACAGAAAGGCGCTGTCGCGATGGGCCGCAATTTTTCCGCGCTCCGCCAGCCAGACGCGCATGGCGGCCCGCGCCTTATGGGACAGCGGGACCATCCGCTCCTTGTTGCCCTTGCCGGTCACGACGAAGAAGCGTTCGTCGCGCCTGGCCACGGCGAGCGGGAGGCTGACGAGTTCCGACACCCGCAGGCCGGTGGCATAGAGAAGTTCGACCAGTGCATGCAGGCGATTGGCGGCAGGGTCGTGGGGGCGCTCCGCCGCCTCGGCCGCCGCCCGGTCCAGCAGACGCGACGTCTCGGCCTCGCTCATGGTCTTTGGCAGAGGGCGGTCCCTGCGCGGGGCGTCGAGCATCCCGGTCGGGTCGTCGGCGCGCAGTCCCTCGCCATAGAGGAACTTGAAGAACTGCCGCAGCACCGAAAGTTTGCGCGCCTGCGAGGTCGCGGCGAAACCGCGCCCGGCGATGTCGGCGAGATAGGCGCGAAGCTCCGCCGTGCCGACATGGGCAAGTTCGCCAACCGCTTCGCCGGCATCCTCGAGGTCGCGGCGGTAGGCGGCAAGCGTGTTGGCGGCGGCACCGCGCTCGGCACTCAGCATTTCGAGGAAAGTCTCGATCGCGACAGCGTTCCTCATGGCGCGTCCGGAGCCTTGGGCTTGAGCTTCTCAAGAGGGACAGGCGTCGTCATCTCGCCCTTGCGCGGCTCCACCACCATGACCAGCGCGAACATGGCCGCATAGACAAGCGCCACCACCAGGCCCAGCGTCATGACAAATCGGAACAGGGTCGGCATCGGGAGCAACTCACCTCCGCGCTTGATCCGTGCCGTTTATGGCTTGCGGACCGTGGCGGTTCAAGGCGGGCGGCTTGACGCAAACCGCCAATCATGTCGTAACGCCCGCAATAGCAGGGCATCGGATGGACTTCGAGGAAACTGTTTCGACGCCGGACTATCGGCACAGCGTGCTCGTGCCGCTGGCGGGCCGCTCGGTTGTGTTTGTCGGCCTGATGGGCGCCGGCAAGACGGCGATCGGACGCAAGGTCGCCACGCTTCTCGGCCAGCCTTTCGTGGACAGCGACCAGGAGATCGAATCCGTCTCGCGCATGACCATTCCGGAGCTCTTCGAACGCTATGGCGAACCGGAATTCCGCGCGCTGGAGCAGCGCGTCATCCACCGGATCCTGGAGAGCGGGCCGCAGGTGCTGTCGACCGGCGGCGGCGCGTTCATGAACGCCCAGACGCGCGGCTGGATCGCCGAGCGCGGGGTTTCGGTCTGGCTGAAGGCCGATATCGACGTGCTGTTTGCCCGCGTTTCCAAGAAGCAGAACCGCCCGCTCCTCAAAAACCCGGATCCGCGCGGCACGCTCGAACGGCTGATCACCGAGCGCTATCCCGTTTACGCTCTGGCGGACGTGACCGTGGCGACGCGCGACGAGCGCAAGGAAGTGATCGTGGACGAAGTGATGGACGCGCTTGCTGCCCATCTAGCGAGCGAGCCGGCAAGCCGGCGCAAGGAACCCGAAATGACCGCTGAAACGATCGAAACCGTTAAAGTCGCGCTCGGCGAGCGCGGCTACGAAATCCTTATCGGCGCCGGGCTGCTGGGACAGGCCGGCGCGGCGATCGCCGAGCGCCTGCCCGGCGCGCGCGCCGCGATCGTGACCGACGACAACGTGGCGGCCCGGCATCTGGCGCGGCTCACCGAAAGCCTGGAGAACGCCGGAATCGGCGTGACCCCGGTCGTGCTGCCGCCCGGCGAAAAAACCAAGAGCTTTTCGGCGCTGCAGGACGTGGTCGACCGGGTGCTGGCGGCGCGGCTCGAACGCCGCGACGTGGTGATCGCGCTCGGCGGCGGCGTCATCGGCGATCTGGCCGGCTTCGCCGCCGGCATCGTGCGGCGCGGCATGAATCTCGTGCAGGTGCCGACCTCGCTGCTGGCGCAGGTCGATTCATCCGTCGGCGGCAAGACGGGCATCAACACCGCGCACGGCAAGAACCTCGTCGGCGTGTTCCAGCAGCCGAGGCTGGTGCTGGCCGACACAAGCGCGCTCGACAGCTTGCCCGAGCGCGAGTTTCGCGCCGGCTATGCCGAAGTCGCCAAATACGGGCTGATCGACCGGCCGGAGTTCTTCGCCTTCCTGGAAAAGAACTGGCGGGAGGTGTTTGCCGGCGGGCCGGCGCGCGCGAAAGCCATCGCGGAATCCTGCCGCGCCAAGGCGGAGGTGGTGGCGCGCGACGAGTTCGAGACGGGCGACCGGGCGCTGCTCAATCTCGGCCATACATTCGGTCACGCGCTGGAGGCGGCGACCGCCTATGACGGCGCGCGGCTGGTGCATGGCGAGGGCGTGGCGATCGGCATGGCGCTGGCATACCGCTTCTCGGCGCGCCTGAACCTCGCCAGCCCGGACGACGCGGCGCGCGTCGAGACGCATCTGAAGGCCGTCGGCCTGCCGTGGCGGATTTCCGACATTCCCGGCGCGCTGCCCGACGCCGAGCGCCTGCTGGGTTACATAGCGCAGGACAAGAAGGTGTCGCGCGGCGCGCTTGCCTTCATCCTGACGCGCGGCATCGGACAGGCCTTCATCGCCAGGGACGTTCCGGCATCGGAGGTTCTGTCCTTCCTGAGAGAGTATCTGGCGGCATGATCGAGGAGGCGCTGATCGGGGCGGGCGGCGCGCTCGCGGCAGCCCTGGCCGTATGGCTCCTGCGCAGGCCGTTGCTTGCAATCTTCGGCCAGGAGCTGCGCCGCATCGAGGCGCCTTCCTCCCCGCAAGCGGAAAGCGGCGAAAGCACGGAGCCGGCCGAAACGGGCGCGGAAGTCAAGCAGGGGCGCGACCGCCTCGCGCTGCCGGACCTGCGCGAGCTCGAAGTCTCAGATGTGATGGTTCACCGCACCGACATGCGCTCGATCAACGCCGACAATCCGACCGAGGCGATCGTGCGCGAGATCATCCAGAGCCCACATACGCGCATGCCGCTGTGGCGCGGTTCGCTCGACAACATCATAGGCGTGGTTCATGCCAAGGATCTGCTGCTGGCCCTGAGCGAGGCCGGCGGCGACGCCTCGCGGATCGACCTGATGAAGATCGCGGCGAAGCCCTGGTTCGTGCCGGATACGACGCGCCTTCAGGATCAGTTGAACAGCTTCCTGCGGCGCAAGGCGCATTTCGCCATCGTCGTCGACGAGTATGGCGAGGTCGAGGGACTGGTCACGCTGGAGGACATCATCGAGGAGATCGTCGGCGACATCGCCGACGAGCACGACATCGACGTGCAGGGCGTCAAGCAGGAAGCCGACGGGTCGGTCGTGGTCGACGGCTCGGTGCCGATCCGCGACCTCAACCGCGTGCTGGACTGGAACCTGCCGGACGAGGAGGCAGTGACCGTCGCCGGTCTGGTCATCCACGAGACGCAGTCCATTCCGGAGGAGAAGCAGGCCTTCACCTTCCACGGCAAGCGCTTCCTGGTCATGAAGCGCGAGAAGAACCGGATCACCCGAATCCGCATCCGGACGCTTTAAATCTAGATAGACCATAGGCCGAATGAGTTAGACTTCTAGACCTGTTCGATGGCATTGGCTGATGCCATGTTGTGCGTGCGTACGAAATCAAATTCGGCCGCCTTGGCTGGTGCGATTCGTTCCTCAGGCTACCGGATCGCACCGGCCTTGCGGCGTGCTTTCCAGCGAATCCGCCCGCCGCGCGACGTTGATTCGCTCTGAAACATCCGCGCCGAGGCGGCGGGCATTGCGCCGCGGAAGCGGGTTTTCATGCGACGGCCGGCTGGCTCCAGCGGGCGGCAATCAGCCGGTAGGGAATGAGCGCGAAGACGGCGATGATCAGCTTGACGGTCAGGTCGCCCAGCGCCCACGACACCCAGCGGGCTGCCTCGAAAGGCAGCGTTCCGAGCAGCGGCGACGCTTCCAGCGCGAAGGCGTCGTCGGGGCCGACAAAGGCGAAAGCGGCCGAAAATGCGATGGAGAAGAAAATCGCGGTGTCGATCACCGAGCCGGCCAGCGTGCCGAAGATCGGCGCGCGCCACCAGCTCCGCCGGCGCAGCCAGTTGAACACCGTAACGTCGAGAAGCTGGGCGGTGAGGAAGGCGGCGCCCGAGGCGACGGCGATGCGCACCAGCCGGCCTGCCGCGGTCTCGAACTCGATCAGGCCGGCACGATGGAGCAGCGGCGGCACGATGATCGAACAGGCGACGGCGAGCATGAAGCCGACGAAGACCACGCGCCGTGCAAACAGCGGACCGTGGCGCCGGTTGGCAAGATCGGTGACGAGAAAGGCGACCGGGTAGGTGAAGGCGCCCCAGGTGAGGATATCGGCCAGCGAAAGGGAGCCGAGCCTGCCCTGCACCGGGAACTGCACGAGAATGTTGGACGCGACGACGACGAAAGCCATCGCGGCAACGAACGGCGGATAGGTCCTGTTATTCATTTTTTTATCCTGGGTAATGGAACCAGCGGCACGTCGGTTTGCGGCCGACAATAACAGAGCCGTGTCGTTGCGGACACGGCTCCGTCAGGCGGTCGTCCCCCGCCTGGAAAGGGATCAGGCCGCGGCCTGCTCGGCGACCTTCTTGGCGATCTGCTTCTTGAGCAGGCGCGCACGCTGCGAGAGCCCGGAAATATCGGCCTTGGCCAGGAACGCGTCGAGGCCGCCGCGATGCTCGACCGAACGCAGCGCATTGGCGGAGACGCGCAGGCGCACGTTCTGGTTCAGCGCCTCCGAAATCAGCGTTACGCTGACGAGGTTCGGCAGGAAGCGCCGACGGGTCTTGTTGTTGGCATGGCTGACATTGTTGCCGGTGAGCACGGCCTTGCCGGTCAATTCGCAAGCACGGGACATTCTCAATAACCTTCGGTTCTCGTATGCGGCCAAAGCAGAAGCTTCGCCAAACATGGCGCGCGATCTTCCGGCGGCCTCCTGGAAAAGTTGGCGTTCCCTTAGTGGCATTTGGCCGGTGCGTCAAGGCGATGACGCGCCGGTTTGAATTGAGTACGTAAGGAGCAATGCGAACCAATCGGGAACTTGGGCGAATTTCATAGGTTGAAAATCGCCCGGAATATATGATCTGAATAGCTCGCGAACGACGAACTCGTCGCGCAGAGCAACGCCTCGAGCTTGTTTCCGGCATCCAGCCGGGCAGCGATTCCCGCTGACTCGAAGCGGATTAGCAGACGGTTGCCGAGGGCTGCTCGGGAGCCGCCGGATGGGCCCGGACAGGCTCATCGCCGATCGGTTGCCTAATCTCGGAAACGCGAAGTGACGCATGTCGAAGGCCGCCTTGCAATCGGCATCGTCTTGGCATTAGCGCAGTTCTGACACAGGCTGCCTGCACCGGCGCGGGACGCCACCACTGGCAGGAACTTATAGAATCGCAGTATATATTGGCAAGAGCAATCACTTTCCTCCAAGGCATGTCGAGGTGCCAGACCTGGTGGCGGAGATGTGCGCGTACGTTAACGAGCGTTGGGAAGATAGAAGCGCGATTCACTTGGCCGCTTATGTTCTTTGGCGGATGAACTGGATTCACCCTTTCGCGGATGGAAACGGGAGAACGGCGCGCGCGACAGCCTATGTGGTGCTCAGCGCCAAGCTGGACAGTTTGCTCCCCGGCACCCCAACAATTCCGGATCAGATCGCGGCGGACAAGACTCCATACTACAAAGCACTGGAAAATGCTGACGATTCATGGAAGCGCGATATCCTGGCTTTGGCCGATATGGAGACGATGCTGGAAAAAATGCTGGCGCGGCAGCTTTTCAACGCCACCGAAGAGGCCGCCACCTAACTGGCCGCTCTCATGGTGTATTGCCGTGTTCGTTCGCAGCTTGGTGTTAGCTTCATCAACCGGAGTGTTCGCGCCGCCTCTTCCATGCCGATCGGCGCCCTTGCCCTTCCGCTCCATATTGCTGCCGGAATTGTCGCATTCCTGACGGGCATCAGCGGTGTTAAGGCGGACTCCGATGCCAAGAGTTGACGTTTGGCGTGCGCTCACCCTCGCCGCGGCCGTACTGGCCGCGCCGGGCGGCACGGGCGCGGCGTCAGCCGGGGTCGAAACCTTCAGCGGCGACTATGTGGTCTCCTATCTGGGACTGACCATCGCGCGTTCGACCTTCAACAGCCGCTTCGAGAATGGAAAATTCTCCGTCGGCGGGACCGTATCCAGCGCCGGTATCGCCGAGCTCCTCGGCGGCGTCAGGGGAATCGCGTCGGCCTCCGGCGGCTTTGCCGGCGAGCGGACGCAGCCGAGCGCCTTCAAGATGAACTATTCGGAAGGCCGCAGGAAGCAGATGACGGCGCTGGGCTTCCGGGGCGACATCGTGGTCAGCAACCAGAACGTGCCACCCTTGAAGAAGCGCGGTGCCGATTGGGTCCCCATCAACCCGTCCCATCTGAAGGGGGTCGCTGACCCGCTGTCGGCGGGCATCGTGAAAGCACGCGGCCCCGGCCAAGTCTGCGGCCGTACGATCAAGCTGTTCGACGGCGAGATGCGCCTCGACGCCACGCTGCATCGGGCGACGAATTCGCCCGCCGCCAAGGGCTATGGCGAAGGCGTCGTAACCTGCCGGGTGACCGTCAAACCGGTGGCCGGCTATCGGAAGGGACGGCGCGCCCTGGACTATCTGCAAAACCGCAGCAGGATAATGATCGCATTTGCACCGCTGGGCTCGACCGGCGTATATGCGCCGGTCCATGCTACGATCGGAACGGAGATCGGCACCGTCACCGTGAGGGCGGCGCGCTTCGACAAGGCCAACTAGTGTCCTGATCGACAAATCAGCTACATTCTCGCGAAGTTGAGCGACGGAGGCGGGAATGGCGAAAGGCCGAGCGGTGGCGATCATACTGGAAGCGCCGGAGAAGAGCGAACTGACAGCGTTGACGCGCAAGCATGGCGCGCCGCAGGTATTGGCGGGGCGGGCGCGCATCGTTCTGGCTGCGGCGGACGGCCTCAACAACAAGGAGATTGCCAGCAAGGTCGGCGTCTGTGCCGCAACGGTTGGGACATGGCGCAACCGCTTCGCGCAGAGGCGGATGGATGGCCTCTACGACGAGCCGCGCCCCGGCGCGCCGCGCCAGATCGGCGACGACGAGATCGCAACCACGATCCGCAAGACGCTGGAGACGCTCCCGAGCGGTGCGACGCACTGGAGCCTGCGGACCATGGCCAAGGAGATCGGCCACGCGCCCTCGACCGTGCATCGCATATGGAGCGCCTTCGGACTGCAGCCGCACCGTGTCGAGACCTTCAAGCTCTCTTCCGATCCGCTGTTCGTGGAGAAGGTGCGTGACATTGTTGGGCTCTACTTGTCGCCGCCCGAGCGCGCCGTCGTGCTGTGCGTTGATGAGAAATCCCAGGTCCAGGCGCTCGATCGCTCGCAACCTCTGCTGCCGATGCGACCCGGCCAGGCCGAACGGCGCACCCACGACTACAAGCGGAACGGAACGACATCGCTGTTCGCGGCGCTCGATGTGAAGGCTGGAACTATCGTCGGCAAATGTATGACCCGGCATCGGGCAACGGAGTTCCGCAAGTTCCTCGACGAAGTCGAGCGCAATGTGCCTGCCGATCTCGACATTCACGTCGTCATGGACAACTACGGCACGCATAAAACAAAATTGATCCGCAACTGGTTCGCCAAGCGTCCGCGCTGGCACGTGCACTTCACGCCGACATCGGCGTCATGGATCAACCAAGTCGAACGCTTCTTCGCGCTGCTGACTGACCGCGCCCTCAAGCGAGGGATATTCCGCTCGGTCGCCGAACTCGAGAAGGCTATCAACGCCTACATCGAGGCCACCAATGCCGAACCGAAACCCTTCCGCTGGACCAAGACCGCAGACGACATCCTGGCCAGCATCCAACGCTTCTGCCTCCGAACTCTCGAGGCAAACGCATAGAATGAACCGGACTTCAGAATCAGGACACTCGGGCGCAACGCAGCGCGCCGGGCGCGCCGGGAGGGTTGATGACAAGGGCAACGCTGGTCGGCTTTTGTGCGGTCGCCATGTGGGCGTTGCTGGCGCTGCTCACCGACGCCTCCGGCGAAGTGCCGCCATTCCTGCTGTCGGCAATCACCTTCGCGATCGGCACGGGAGTGGGGCTCACCGCCCGGCCTTTCGTACCCAAGCCGGCGCCGGCGAAAATTCCGCCGGTGGTGTGGCTGATCGGCATTGGCGGCCTGTTCGGCTATCATTTCTTCTACTTCACCGCATTGCGCAACGCGCCGGCGGTCGAGGCCAGCCTGATCGCCTATTTGTGGCCGTTGCTGATCGTCGTCGGCTCGGCACTCATGCCCGGCGAAAGGCTGCGCTGGAACCATGTGGCGGGCGCGGTTCTGGGGCTGGCCGGCACGGTGCTGATCGTCACCAAGGGCGGCGGGTTTTCCTTCGAAAGCCGCTACGCCTTCGGCTATGCGATGGCGGGCGTCTGCGCGCTGTTGTGGTCGTCCTATTCGCTGCTGTCGCGCCGCTTCGCCGCGGTGCCGACCAGCATCGTGACATGGTTCTGTGCGGCGACTTCCGCCCTGTCGCTCATTTGCCATCTGGCAATGGAGCAGACGGTGCTGCCGTCCGGCATGGGGCAATGGCTGGCCGTGCTGGGGCTTGGGCTGATGCCGGTCGGGGCCGCCTTCTACGCCTGGGATTACGGGGTAAAGCGCGGCAACATCCAGGTGCTGGGGGCGGCAAGCTACGCCGCGCCGCTTTTGTCGACGCTGGTGCTGATTGCCACCGGATTTGCCGAACCGACCTGGAACGTCATTGCCGCCTGCCTGCTGATCACCCTCGGCGCCGTGCTCGCGGCGCGACCAGGGCTGTTTTCGGCGGCGCGATCGGCGGCACGGAGGGCCGACGCATGATGCCATTCGAGGGCGGGGTAGAGAGCCCGGCCAACGCGACCCTGATCTTCTCCTGCGCCGCGGCGCTGCTTTACGGCACGATGGCCGCCGCGCCGGCAGGGCTGCCGCGCACGATCGTCAAGGCGATGGCCGTCGCGCTGCTTTCCGTGCTGGCGGCCATGCAGGGCGGACATTGGCTGCTGGTGCTGGCACTGGCGCTGAGCGCCGCCGGCGATTTCTTCATGTCGCGCGACGGAGAAAGACCTTTCCTCGCCGGCATGGCGGCCTTTGGCGCCGCCCATCTGGCCTATATCGCCCTTTTCACGACGCTCGGCGGCGGCTTCGGTACCTATGCCGCGCAACCCGTTCGCGGCGCGATCGCGGCCGTTGTGGTCGGGCTCGGACTGGGCCTGCTCGCCCTGCTCGTTCGCCGGGTCGGGCCGCGCATGCGGCTGCCTCTCGGCGCCTATGTGGTGGCGATCCTCGGAATGGTGTGCTCGGCGCTGACGCTCGACGCGCCGCTGGTGATCGCCGGTGCATTGCTGTTCATGATCTCCGACCGCCTGCTGGCAATCGAAACCTTCCTGCTGCCGGCGATCTCGCCATTGCGCGGCTGGATACGATATGCCGTGTGGCCACCCTATTATGTCGGGCAACTTCTGATCACGCTGGGCCTGATCCGGCTATAGGCCGCTGACGGCAAGGGCCGTCAGCCAGGCTCCCAGCCGGGTGGCGCAAGCTCGAAGGAGGAGAACTCGAAGCCGGGCGCGACCGTGCAGCCGACGAGGCTCCAGTCGCCCAGGCTATGTGCGGTCTGCCAGGAATTGGCGGGCACGATGGCCTGCGGCCGCTCGCCGGCGTCGAGGCCGCTGCCGAGACGGTAGGAGCGGCGCCCTGCCGCTTCGTCGAAGACCGTCAGCAGGATCGGCGCGCCCGCATGAAAATGCCAGATCTCGACTGCGTCCCTTACCCGGTGCCAGGCCGAAACGTCGCCTTTCTCCAGCAGGAAATAGATGGCGGTAGAGGCTGCGCGGCCGTCCGCGCCGGGCGCATCGCGAAACGTCTCGGCATACCACCCGCCCTCCGGATGGCGCTTCATGCCGAGCACGGCGACGATTGCCGCCGGCGTCAGGGCGGACGTCACCGGAAATTGTCCTTTCGCTTGCGGATCTCGGCGAAGACCGCCTCGTCCGACGCGCCTTCCATGCCAAGCACGCGGCGGATTGCAGGGTCGTGCGGGCGCAGGAATGGATTGGTCTCGAGTTCGCGGCCGATCGTCGTCGGCAAGGTGGGCTTGCCTTCATCGCGCAGGCGGTCGACTTCCGCCGCCCGCGCGTGCAAGGCCGCGTTGTCGGGATCGACGGTCAGCGCGAAACGGGCATTCGCCTGCGTATATTCGTGGCCGCAATAAACCGCGGTCTCGGCAGGAAGGGCCGACAGCGTGCGCAAGGAGCCCCACATCATCGCCGCGGTGCCTTCGAACAGCCGCCCGCAGCCCAGCGAAAACAGCGTGTCGGCCGCAAACAGAACCTGGGCGGACGGGAAGTAATAGGAAACATGGCCGAGCGTGTGGCCGGGAGTGAACAGGACGGAGACCTCCTGGTTGCCCAGCTTGAAGACGGACCCGCCATCCACCGTTTCGTCAATGCCGGGAATCTTCGAAGCTTCCCGTTTCGGTCCGATGATCTTGAGGCCGAAGCGTTGTTTCATCGCCAGATTGGCCTCGACATGGTCGCCATGATGATGGGTTGTCAGGATGAGTGTCGGCGTCCAGCCCGTGCGCTCCAGCGCCGCCAGGATGGCGCTTTCTTCAGGTGCGTCGATCAGCGCGGTCTCGCCCGTAGCGCTGTCGCGCACAAGCACGCCGAAATTGTCGCCGCGGCAGATGAACTGGTCGATGTCTATGGCCATCGGGGGAACTCCCATTCAGTGCCATAGATAGATCGGCACGAACGTGCTGTCATCCCGCGACGCGGCTTCTGTTGAACTCGACCCGCCGCACAGCTACCGTCAAATCATGAACTCGGACATCGTCGATCTGCGCGCCTTCTACGCCTCGCCGCTCGGACATATGGCCGAGCGGTCGATCACCATGGCGCTGTCGGCGATCTGGGCCAACCTGCCCAATGAGCGGCTTGTCGGGCTGGGCTACGCGCTACCCTGGCTGGAAAGGTTCGGCGCGGCGGCCGAGCGTAGCTTCGCCTTCATGCCCGCCACGCAGGGCGCGGTGCGATGGCCGCGCGACGGCGCCTCGTCCACTGTTCTGGTCTTTGACGAGGAACTGCCGCTGGTCGACGCCTCCATCGACCGGATAATCCTGGTGCATGCGCTGGAGCATTCGGAGAATCCGCGCGAGACGCTCAAGGAGATATGGCGCGTGCTGTCGCCGGCCGGGCGCGCGGTGATCGTCGTTCCCAACCGGCGCGGCGTGTGGGCGCGCTTCGAGCATACGCCGTTCGGCACCGGCCGGCCCTTTTCGCGCGGCCAGCTCAACGAGTTGCTGCGCGACGCCAACTTCACGCCCGCGGCCTGGTCGGACGCATTGTTCTTTCCGCCATCGAAACGGCGTTTCATGATGCGGCTTCAGCCCATGCTGGAAAGGTCCGGCCGCCGGTTCTGGCCGATATTCTCGGGCGTGATCGTAGTCGAGGCGCAGAAGCGGCTTTATCAGGGCTTGCCGCTCGCCCAGCGGGCATCACGGCGGGTCTTCGTGCCGGTGCTCAACCCGCAAGGGGCGGCAAGGGGATAGCGAGCCCGACGCCTTTCGGCGGGTCCCTTCTCGTTTCCGCCACCTTTATGCAGTCGTCTGAGACAATTGCCAGAGCATGATCCCGAAAAGTTGCAGACTTTTCGGATAAGATCGTGCGTAATAACAAGGAGTTGGAGCAGGGTGAATGACTGCGCCCAAATTCATCCTGCTCTAACGGTGGCTTTCTCCATGCTTTCCACGCTCGGGCTTTCCCTTTGCCTCGGTTGCGGCGTCGTTTCGGCGTCCGCGTCGGCGGTCGATGTCGAACTGGTGCTGGCGGTCGACGTATCGCGCTCGATGGATGCCGATGAATTCACGCTGCAGCGCGCCGGCTATGTCGAGGCGATCCGGCATCCGGATTTCGTCGCCGCGGTGCGGGCGGGGCTGCGGGGGCGCATCGCCATTGCCTATTTCGAATGGGCAGGCACGATACGGCAGGAATCGCTGATCCAGTGGCAAATCATCGACGGCCAGGACAGCGCGGAGGCTTTCGCCGCCGCGTTGGCCGGGCGGCCTTTCGGAGGCTATCTCGGAACGTCGATCTCCAGCGCGATTGCCTTTGGCGCGGGTCTTTTCGATGACAATGCCATGGAGGGAGCGCGCAAGGTCATCGACGTCTCCGGCGACGGACCCAACAATGCCGGCCCGCCGGTCGCGGCGGCGCGCGACCGGGCTGTGTCGGCCGGTATCGTCGTCAACGGCCTGCCGATCCTCATCCGGCCGTCGGCGACCGTTCGCGATCTCGACCGCTACTATGCCGATTGCGTGGTGGGCGGTCCGGGGTCGTTCGTCCTGCCGATCCGCGCGCCGGGCGAGTTCGCCACGGCCATCCGCCAGAAACTGATCCTGGAGGTGAGCGGCACGCATTCCCGAACCGCGCATTATCCCGGCGGCGGAAACGCCCGCCGACTGCCTGAAGGGCGAGCGCGACAGGCAGCGCTACGCCGATCCGTTCCTTCCCGAACTGGACCGCTGAAGCGTCACGTCTCCCGCGCGTCGCGGGCGTCGGCGTCGAGCCAGTGGCCGACGAAATATTCGAGCTGGCGATGCCACCACGGCCAGTCGTGGCTGACGTCGGTGCCCCAGTAGTCAAACCAGGCGGGAATTTCCTTGTCGCGCAGGACGCGCTCCAGTTCCCGCGTCTCGATCAGCATCGGCTCTTCCCAGGCGCCCTGGCCGCAGCAGAAGATCATGCGGCTCGCCCGCAGGCGCGCGAGCAGGGCTTCGTCGTTCAGCCCGGGCAGATAGTCGAGCGGCGAGTGATAGTAGATGCCGCCTTCCAGCGCCGAGCCGAAGAAGTCGCGCGTCGAATAGACGCCCGACAGCGCGATCACACCGGATGCGAGCTCGGGATAGTGGAACAGGAAATTCGCGGCGTGGTAGGCCCCCATGGAGCAGCCCGACAGCAGCGGCTTGAGCTCACGGCCGCCATTCGAAGCCTTCGCCTCGGCGTTGAGTTCCGGCAAGACTTCCTCGCGGACATAGCGGAGATAGGCGTCGTAGCGGGCCATGCGGTTCTGCGGGTCCAGGTCCCTGGCGAAGAAGGTCTCGACGTCGATGCCGTCCACCGTCCAGACCTGGATGCGTCCGTCCTCGATGAAGGCTGACAGGGCGCCGATCGCGCCGGAATCCTCATACTGAAAGAACCGCCCTTTCGAGGTCGGAAAAACGAGCATCGGCCGCCCGGCATGGCCGTAGCGCTTGTATTCCATCGTCCGGCCGAGCTGCCGGCTTTCCGTCTTGTGGTAGGAAATTTGCACCGGATCACGCCTCTTCGGCATGGATGAAGCGCACGGCCTCGCGGACCTCATCCAGGTTCTTCGAGCGAAGCTGATAGGCATAGTTTCCCATGGCGCGGCTGAATACCTCTTCGATCGGGCTGTGGCGCAGAATCTTGTCGCCGTGAGCCGCTAGCACGGCCTCGTGGTCGTGGCGATAGCGAAGACGACGTTTGCGGCTGGCATAGGCCGTGTAGTATTTGCCGGTGAACGGGCCGCCGGCCTTGTCGTTGACCACCATATTGGCCCATTCCGCGTAGACGTCGATGTCGTAGGTGAAATTGATCGCGTCGGTGATCCAGGCGCCGGGCGGTCGCATGTTGACCTCCAGCGCGATGACGCGCCCCTCGGCGGTCTGGAACAGTTCGAGGTGGAAGAAGCGCTCGCGCACGTCGAACGCCTTGAGGATTTTGCGCCCGGCCTCCTCGATCGCGGGGTCGATCGTGGGGTGGCAGACATAGCTCATGTGAAGGTCCTTGTTGACTATGTCCATGACGCTCTGGTCGTAGCGGGTGCTGGCGGCGAACAGGACTTCGCCGTCGCGGTTGGCCAGGCCGTCATAGGTGACGACCAGGCCGTTGATGAACTGCTCCATGACGAAAGTGACCCCTTCGGGCTTGTCACGGAAAAACGCGTCGAGCTGGCTTTCATTGTCGATCCTGTAGGTGTTGCTGGCGCCCGAGCCCGAATCGGGCTTGACCACCACCGGATAGCCGACGCGGTGGATGAAGGTGAGCGCGCCGGCCCGGTCCGAGCATGCGCGCTGCGGAATGGTCTCGACGCCGCTTTTGCGGAAGAAGGCCCGCATGCGCGATTTGCGCTTCAGATTCTTCACGAAATCGAGTTTGGTTCCGTAAATGTTGAAGTCGGTGCGGATGCCTGCTTCCAGCTCCAGCCAGTGCTCGTTGAGCGATTCGAAGTGGTCCATGCGGCCCCATCTGTGGATGAAATGACCGATGGCGCGCATCACCAGGTCATAGTTTTCCATGTCGGCAACACGGTAATATTCCGCGAGAGCCCGTCGCAAGCGCGGGTCGAGATCGTCGTAAGGCGCGTCGCCAATGCCGAGCACGGTGGCGCCGGCTTTGTTCAGGCGGTCGCAGAAATCGCTGCCGCTCGTCGGAAAATGCGGGGAAAAGAAGACGAAATTCATGAGCCCTCCACCGGACCGCGCAAGTCGCGGCCGCTCGGATTGTCCTGCATTTTTCGCGCGTCCGGAAGGGCCGGCGGCAGAAAAGGGTGCTTCCGGAAATCGGTGCGACGGTGTGCCTTCCGGAGCGTAGCCGCGTCAGCCCCGGCGGCCCGACCGGCGCTGCGGAAGACCAATAGTTTCCATTTTCGGCTTCGCAATACACGTATAGCGCGATTCTCTATTTCCTGGCGCGGTCGACGGGCGGTCTCGCCGTCATCCGGCCCAACCCTATCCTGTCGGAATTGCAACCAAAGTCGCGCCCGGACAGGACCTGTCCGAGCCGCCGAGGCTCTTATCTGCTCCGGCCTGAACCCGAGGTTCAGTTGCCGTCGATTTCGGCGCCGATGATGGCGATTGCCTTCTGGTAGACGCCGGCGGCGTTCCAGCCCTGCAGCGCGCCGTAATTGCCCTGGCCCGGCTGATAGCCGCCGCCCGCGCTCCAGCCGTGGCCGCGCAGGAAGTTGGCGGTCGAGGCTAGCGCGTCCGCCTTAGAGCGGATGAGATCGACACGGCCGTTGCCGTCGCCGTCCACGCCGTATTTGATCACATTGACCGGCAGGAACTGAGTCTGGCCGATTTCGCCATGCGCCGCGCCGATGGCGCCCGGGCTGAGCGTGCCGTTCTGGACGAGCTTGAGGGCGGCGTAGAGCTGGCCGGTGAAATATTCCGAGCGGCGGCAGTCATAAGCGAGCGTCGCCACCGCCGACAGGATGTTGGAATTGCCCATGAAGCTGCCGAAGCCGGTCTCCATGCCCCAGATCGCGATCAGCGGGCCGGCAGGCACGCCGTAGCGCCGCTCGATGCTGGCGAAGAGCGCGGCATTCGACCTCTTCAGGCTCTTGCCCTTCGAAGCGATCGTCTTGCCGCCGCGCTTGGCCATGAACTGGTTGAGCGACAGCTTGAAGCTCTTCTGATTGCGGTCGGCGTTGATTGTCTTGGTGGAATAGCTGGTGCCCTTGAGCGCCGCTATCCCTCTGCTGCCGATGCCGTTCGCGGCGGCTTCACGAGCGAATTCCTCTTTCCACGCCGCGAAACCGGCGCCGGTTTTGCCGCATTGCGCGGCCTGGGCGGCGCCAGCCGAAATGCCGATTGCGGCGCAAACGCCGATCGCGAACGTTAATCCCTTGGCAGTCAATGCCATCCTTGTCTCCTAAATGCCTGAAACATGTACCGGAAAAAGACTGCCGGCTTGTCACCAGCCTGCCCCGGATGACGGCCCGTGCCACCACCCGGCCGCTGGCCAGATTCGAGGAAATTTCCTACGATCAACTATATTATGAGGCAAGAGGCGCGGATAAGCCATGGAAGACGTTGACGCCGTTGTGATCGGTGCCGGTTCCTCCGGCCTGTCCGCCGCCAAGACTCTCCGCGCCGCCGGTTTGACCTTCAAGGTTTTCGAAGCGATGAACCGGATCGGCGGCCGCGCCTTCACCTCGACGCAGCATTTCGGCATTCCTTTCGACATAGGCTGCGCCTGGCTGCACGCGGCCGACCGCAATCCCTATTTCCCGGAAGCCCAGGCGGCCGGCTGGACGCTGCATCACCACGACATGAACGTCGACCACCTCTATTTCGGCAAGCACAAGGCGTCCGAGGCGCGACGAGGCCGATATGAAGCTGGCCGACCGACTGCTCGCCACGATGGTGGAGAACTGGAGCGGCACCGACGACCGGGTCGCTGCGCTGCTCGCCCCTGGCCATGCGATGCGCGCGGCGGCGACCTTCGCCGGCCCGATGGATTTCGGCGCGGATTTCGACGAGATATCGATCGAGGATTTTCGCGCCGCCGCTGACCTCGACCCGAACTTCTTCACCCTCGAAGGCTTCGGCGCCCTTGTGGCAAAATTCGGCGAGGATGTGCCTGTGGAACTTTCGACCCCGGTGCGCAAGATCCTGTGGGATGTGCCGGGCGTGGCCTGCGTCACCGACCATGGCACCATACGGGCAAAGGCGGTGATCGTAACCGCTTCTCCGGCGGTGCTCGCCTTCGAGGAGATCGAGTTCCATCCGGAACTGCCCGCGCCCTATGTCGAGGCTTTCTTCGACCTGCCAATGGGCATGCTGACCAAATTGCCGGTCGAGATCAGGGGAACGCGGCTCGGTCTTTCGCCTTTCGACGACCTCCTGATCGAGCGGCACGCACAGCACGACATTTATTTCCTGTGTTTTCCCTTCGACACGGACCTCATGGTCGGCTTTGTCGGCGGCGACTTCGCCTGGGAAATGTCGGCGGCCGGCGAAGCGGCCGGCATCGACTTCGTCATCGACCGGCTGTGCGGCATCTTCGGCACGGATCTGAGAAAGCATGTCGGGCGCGCGATGATGACCAATTGGGGCGGCGAGCGGTTTGTGCGCGGCGCCTATGCAGCGGCCAGCCCGGGCAGGGCGGCGGCGCGGCAAACGCTGGCGCAGCCGGTGGCGGAGCGCATCTTCTTTGCCGGCGAGCATCTGGCGGGGCCGCTGATCCAAACCTGCGGCGGGGCGCGGCTTTCCGGCGAGGCGGCGGCGCGGCAGGTGGTGGCGCAGCTTACCGGGAAGCCCGATTCAGTCAGATTGTAGGGTATAGATGCTTGAGTTTAATTCGAGCATCTATTGTGGTGAACCGCCAATCGGCTTTGGCGTGGTGAGCATTGCGGTCGTCCTGCCAAGCGGCAATTTCTTCGACCAAGGTTTGCTTGTCGGGGATACGGCGGCCGAGGCATTGGGACGACAGGATGCCGAGTTCGGATTCCGCCAGATTAAGCCAGCTGCCATGCTTGGGGGTGTAGTGCCATTGGAAGCGTTCGACCAGCCGCCTGGCTTCGGCCGCCGGAAAAGCCTGGTAGAGTGACGCCTTGGCGTGGATGCTGAGATTATCCTGCACCAGCGCAATGGTTTTGGCGTGGGGGAAATCGAGGTCGGCCAATTCCTTCAGGAGGTGAGCGTAGTCCACAGCGGTATGGCGATCCGTGACCTTGACGCGCCGCCAGCCTTCGAGCGGCGCGAACAGCATGAAGAGGTTGGCGGTGCCGTTGCGCTCGTATTCGTAATCGAACCGGGCCGGGCGTCCCATCTTCATCGGGACCGGCACGCGCGTCTCGCAGAGCAGTTGCTTTGAGGTCTCATCCAGACAAACCATCGGACACTCCGGATCGTATGGCCGCGTGTAGACGGCCAGCACGTCTTCCATGGCGGCCACGAACGCGCCGTTAGCCTTCGGCGGAATGACCCAGCACTGGCGGCGATGCGGCTTGAGAGTGTTTTTTTAAAACCCGACCGATCGTTGAGTCGCTGGCGCGATCAACGATGCCGAGTTCCACCACCTTGTTCTCCAGCAGCCGCAAGGTCCAGCGGGCGCGGCCCTTGGGCGGTTTGGAACAGGCCAGAGCGATCAGTTTGGCTTCCTTCTCGCCGTCGAAAATCGGCGGCACCGCCGGCGTCGCGCGGGGCTTGCGGCGCAGCACCGCCTCAAATCCCTCTTCCACCAGTTGTTTTCGCACCCGGTAAACCATCAGGGCGTTGGTCTCCAAAGCCTCGACGATCTTGCTGTCACTCCAGCCGTCGCCGGCTTCCGAAACATCCGCCTTCAACAAGATCCGCGCCTTCAACAGCAGGCGCGCCTCACTCTTTCCCTTCCGGATCAGCGCTTCAAGCTGTTGGCGCTCATCTGCGCTCAGCCGCACCACATACTTCTTTACCGCAATGTCCCTTCCAGCCATGCTCGCCTCCGTCGTTCGATGCGATCACAGCGAATTATCAAACCCTTACGAATTGGTTGAAGCGAGCGACTGCCATGGTTAATGCGCCTTTAACCCTCCCCGCCTAGTCTCACGCTTTATTCGCGCCGGGAGCCGCGCCACGTCGCGTGGTCGCGGCAACGGAAACGACAACGGGGACTTTGCATGCGTTCTGGGGCTGCCGCGCCGCTCGCGCTCACCGACACGGAGAACGGCCTTGGCCCATTCCTGCGCCGCCAGGTCGGCCGGCTGATCGGACTCGGCATTTTCGGGGCGGTCGCCTTCGCGCTTGCCAGCCTCGGCACCTGGAATGTCGCGGACCCCAGCCTCAGCCATGCCACCGACAATCCGGTCACCAATGCGATGGGTTTTCCGGGCGCGGCTTTCTCCGACCTCGCCATGCAGTTCTACGGCCTGTCGGCGGTGGCGGCGCTCGCGCCGGCTGTAATTTGGGGCATCCTTTTCGCCACGGCGCGCGGCATCGACCGCAAGATCAAGCGGGGCGTCGCGTGGTTCGGCGCCTCGCTGCTTGCCGCCGGCGTCTCCGGCTGCGTTACGCCGCCGGACACCTGGCCGCTGCCGTCCGGCCTGGGCGGCGTGTTCGGCGACATGGTGCTGAAAGTTCCGGCCCTGGCGATCGGCGGCTACCCGACCGGCCTCGTCGCCATGGCGCTGGCGGCCTCGCTTGCCGTTCCCGCGCTCGGGCTTGCGGCCTTCGGCTCGGGGCTGCTGTTCCGCCGTGCGATCGTCGTGGAGACGGAGCGTCCGGCCCGCGAGGAGCCGGTGCCCGACGAAGCCGGTTTCGACGAGGACGACGAGAGCGAAGGGATTCTCGCGCTCGGCGCCATCGCGCATTGGTGGCTGTCGGCCCGCGCCTTCGTGCGCCGCAGGCTGGCGAGCCGCCGTGCCCGTGGAGAATACAACGATCCGCCGGCGCCCTCCGGCGGCTGGCGCGAGGCGGCCGAGCGGGTCGAGTTCGCGGAGAAGGCGGAGGCGCGCGTCAGCCCTGCCGGGCGGGCGCGGGTCGAGCCGGAATTCTTCGCGGCGATGGTCGCCGATGGCAGTCGTCCGCAGTCCGCGCCCCCGATCGAGCCGGACGGTGATTTCGACGTCGATCCGCCCGGACAGCCGCGTCCGCCCGGACGCGCCGGCCCGACGCATGTCCAGCACTTCCGCTCGCCGGCCACCGGCGCGCCGGTGGCGCCGACCATGGCGGACCGGGTCGAGAACCCGGCGCCGCGTCCCGCTCCCGGCATACGCATGCAGCGCGAGGCGCGGGCCGAGCCGATCGGCGCCGATGCGTTCGAAATGCCGTCGCTCTTCTTCCTGAGCGAGCCGAAGAGCGTGGCGCGCGACCCCAGCCTGTCCAAGGATGCGCTGGCGCAGAATGCGCGCATGCTGGAAGGCGTTCTTGAGGATTTCGGCGTCAAGGGCGAGATCATCCACGTCCGTCCCGGCCCCGTCGTCACCCTGTACGAATTGGAGCCGGCGCCCGGCATCAAATCCTCGCGCGTGATCGGGCTCGCCGACGACATCGCCCGCTCGATGAGCGCCATCGCCTGCCGCGTCGCCGTCGTGCCGGGCCGCAACGCCATCGGCATCGAACTGCCCAATGCCAAGCGCGAGACCGTCTATCTGCGCGAGATACTGGCCAGCAAGGATTTCGAGGAGACAAAGTCGAAGCTGGCGCTGGCGCTCGGCAAGACCATCAACGGCGAGGCGGTGGTGGTCGACATCGCCAAGATGCCGCACGTCCTGGTCGCCGGCACCACCGGCTCGGGCAAGTCGGTCGCCATCAACACGATGATCCTGTCGCTGCTCTACCGCATGACGCCGCAGGATTGCCGCCTGATCATGATCGATCCGAAGATGCTGGAACTCTCCGTCTATGACGGCATCCCGCACCTGCTCACCCCTGTCGTGACCGATCCCAAGAAGGCGGTGGTGGCGCTGAAATGGACGGTTCGCGAGATGGAGGACCGTTACCGGAAGATGTCGAAGGTCGGCGTGCGCAATATCGACGGCTTCAATCAGCGCGTCAGCCAGGCCGAGAAGAAGGGCGAGCGCATTACGCGCACCGTTCAGACCGGCTTCGACCGCGAGACGGGCGAGGCGATCTATGAAACGGAGGAGATGGAGCTGGCGCCGCTGCCCTACATCGTCGTCATCATCGACGAGATGGCCGACCTGATGATGGTCGCCGGCAAGGACATCGAAGGCGCCGTACAGCGCCTGGCGCAGATGGCGCGCGCGGCCGGCATCCATGTCATCATGGCCACGCAGCGCCCCTCGGTCGATGTCATCACCGGCACGATCAAGGCGAACTTCCCGACCCGCATCTCCTTCCAGGTCACCTCGAAGATCGACAGCCGCACCATTCTGGGCGAGCAGGGCGCCGAACAGCTGCTCGGCATGGGCGACATGCTCTACATGGCCGGCGGCGGCCGCATCCAGCGCGTGCACGGCCCCTTCGTTTCGGACGGCGAGGTCGAGAAGGTGGTCAACCACCTGAAGCTGCAGGGCGCGCCCGAATATCTCGATTCGATCACCGAGGACCATGACGACGAGGAGGAAGCCGGCTCGCGCGGCGGCGGCGCCTCCGGCGGCGGCGGCAATCTCGAAGATTCGGACGATCCCTATGACCAGGCGGTCGCGGTCGTGCTGCGCGACGGCAAGGCATCGACCAGCTACATCCAGCGGCGGCTGGGGATCGGCTACAACCGCGCCGCCTCGATCATCGAGAAGATGGAAAGGGAAGGAATCGTCGGCGCGGCCAACCACGCGGGAAAACGCGAAATCCTGGTGCCTACGGAAGAAGACAAGACGTGATGCGCGACGGCCTGTCGGGATCAAGCGGGCGCCGGCGGCAAGCCCGGTTCCGCCCCGTACGCTGCCCGTGGCTGGCGCCTGGGATGAAAGTAAGCTGCCTCATGAACCGTCGCCCCTTGCATTCGCCCAACTAACGCCCAACTACATTCCTAGCTGAAGGCGGATCAGGAACCCATGATTTTCGGGACGAAGAAGATGACACAAACGCAGACGAACGCCGGCTTTCGCACACGCCGCGGCGTAATCGGCATGGCGCTCGGCCTTTCGGGCGCGGCCGCGCTGTCAATGTTCTCCTTCCCGGTATCGCCCGCTGCGGCGGAGGCGTCCGCCGCCGCCCAGAGGATCGCCGATCATTTCTCGTCGATACGCACCATGGCCGGCGAATTCGTTCAGTTCGACCCGCGCGGACGTCAGACCGGCGGCAAGTTCTATATCCAGCGGCCCGGCAAGATCCGTTTCAACTACGACGGCGGTTCCGGGTTCCGGGTGATTTCGGACGGCAGTTCGGTGGTGCTCGAAAACCCGCGCATGAAGACGATGGATCTCTACCCCTTGTCCAAGACGCCGCTCAAGCTTCTGCTCGCCGAACGTATCGACCTCTCCGGCAACCGGGTGCGCAGCGTGCGCGAAGAAGACGACCAGACCGTCATCCAGCTTGTGGACAAGTCGGCCTTCGGCAACGCGCGCATCACCTTGAAGTTCGACCCGTCAAGCTACGAATTGAAGGAATGGACGATCACCGACGCGCAGGGCAAGAATACGACGGTGATGATCTTTAATGTCCAGCAGGGCGTGAAGCTGGACCAGAAGCTGTTCGCCATCGACTACAAGAAGAACCTCGAGGTGAACAAGCGGAACTCGAACCGGTAGCCTAACCAGGCCCTTCCGGCTCCGCTCGATCTGGTCGGCCACGCGGTCGGAAGCGGGCGGAGCGCGTCGTTTCATTGCTCCGCCTGCCGCATGCGCCGTTCCAGTCCGCGCAGCGCCAGCGACAGGCCGACGGTCAGGATAAGGTAGATATAGGCGACGATCGAATAGGTCTCGAAGAAGCGGAACGAGCCCGCGGCGTAGATCTTTCCCATCTGGGTGATGTCGGCCACGCCCAGCACCGAAACCAGCGAGGAATCCTTCACCATCGCGACGAAGTCGTTGCCGAGCGGCGGCAGGATGGTGCGGATCGCCTGCGGGAAGACGACGAGGCGGAAGCGCTGGAAGCGCGACAGGCCGAGCGCTTTCGCCGCCTCGATCTGTCCCTTGTCGACCGACTGGATGCCGGCGCGGAATACCTCGGCGATGAAGGCGGAATAGCCGACCGTGAGCGCCAGCACGGCGCGCCACAGCAGCGAGACGTCGCGGACAAGCAGTTCTCCGGCCAGCCCTGCGTCGTGCAGCGGAGAGAGCGCCAGATTCCACAGGCTGACGAAGACTGGCACGCCGGCGAATGCGATCCAGAACAACAGCACCAGAATAGGAATGCCGCGTATGATCTCGACATAGAAGCGCGCGATCTGCCGCAGCCACACCGAGCCCGACAGCGCCATCAGCGCCACGCCCAGCCCGATGGCCGAGGCAAGCGCGAAGCCGACCACCGTCACGAAGATGGTGATCCAGATGCCCTTGGCGATTGTTGCGAATATCTGCGCATAGAGATCGCTCGCCGCAATGGCCAGCGCCGCGGCGACCGCCGCAAGCACGGCGGCGGCGAGCCAGTATGGGAAATCCTGCTTGGTCGAAGCCGAGGGCGCTGCCGGCCGCATCGTCTCAAATTAGAGCGGTTTGCAGAGCCGGTATTCGCCGCTCGAAGCGTTGCTCGCGCACGCCGCCGCTCCATTGATCGATGTCGGATTCGGCGACCAGACGGAAGCCGTGACGCTCGTAGAGGGAGCGCGCCTTGTCCAGCCCCGCGAAAGTCGTCAGCCAGACGCTGCCGAAGCCGCGCGCATCGCAATGCGCCAAAGCCCGTTGCAGCAGCGTCTTGCCGAGGCCAGTGCCGCGCGCCGCCTCGCCGACGATGAACCAGCGCAGATGCGCGCCGTCCCGGCCGCCGCCGCTCTCGTCTATGACGATCGATCCGACAAGCTGCCCGCCGAGATAGGCGGCGAGGAAGAGATCACGCCCGGGGTCCATCCGGGCAAGGAATTCCGCCAATCCGGCGGCGACCCTGGTCTCGAAGGGCAGGCCGAAGTTCCACGCCCGCGAATAATACGCGGCATGCAGGCCAACGATGCCGGCCAGCGCGCCTGGCCGATAGCCGTCAAGTTCGATCATGTCCATGGGCTATGCTTACTGAGCCGGCTTATAGTCGACGAACCATTTTTGCGTAAGCTTGTCGAAGCGTGCCGTCGGCCTTGAGCGCGGCAATGCCGGCATTGATCGGCGCGACGAGATCCGAGCCCTTCGGGAAGATGAAGCCGAAATCCTCCGCCTGCAGCGGCTCGCCGATGAGCTTCAGCCTGCCGCCGGAATTGTCGGTCAGCGACTTGCCCGCGGCGCTGTCGGTGAGCACCAGATCGACATCGCCGGCCTGAAGGGCGGCAACCGTGGCCGCGAAGGTTTCCATCAGCTTGATGCGCGGGTTCTGCTCGTTGCCGTCCAGCACGTTGTAAACGGCGACGTAGAAGGGCGAGGTGCCGACCTGCGCGCCGACGAGCAGCTTATCATCCGCGGCGAAGCTCTTGGCGTCGGTGAAGCGGCTCTCGTCGCCGCGCACCAGCATGAAGATCTCCGATCGCATGTAGGGGTCGGAGAAATCGACCTTCTCCTTGCGGTCGTCCTTGATGGTGATGCCGGTCATGCCCATGTCGTACTGCTTGTCCGACACGGCCTGGATCATCGCGTCCCAGGAGGTGTTCTGATACTCGACGGTGAAGTTCAGCTTCTTGGACATCGCCTCGATGGCGTCGTATTCCCAGCCGGCCGGCTTGCCGCTCGCCGGATCGACGAATTGCAGCGGAAAATAGGCGTTCTCGGTGACGACCACGATCTTCCTGCCGCCGAGATCCGGCACCGCCTGCGCGAAGGCGGCGATCGGAACGAGCAGGATGGCCGCCAGGGCGGCCAGGGCAAGCTTCAGACGGGTCATGACGCGCTCCTGAGGCAAACGCCGGTTTTGTGGATTTGGATTTCCGCGCGACTTTAGCCGCCTGCGGATAGGTTTCAAGCCACCCTGTGCCGTCCGTCCATCCGTCGCCGCTTTCGGGTTTGGCTTTTGTGCGCCAGAGCGAGAATTTTCTCGCGGAAATCCGTTGCCTTCGTCCGCGGTCCGGAACTACCGCCGCACCTCCAGCACAGTGCGCGGCGAAAGATGCGGCAGAAGCCGCTGCATCACCTGCCGGCTGACCGCCACGCAGCCGGCGGTCGGCGTGAAGCCGGGCGCGCGCGAGGTGGAAGAAGATGGCGCTGCCGCGTCCGCGCCGGCGCGGAACGATGTTCCAGTCCAGCACGATACAGAAATCGTAGAGCGTGTCGGCTCGCCGCATGGTCTCGTGGCTGGCGGCATAAGGCATCGTCACCGGGCGGTTGTAGTTGCGGTCGCCGGGCACCTCGCACCAGCCGAGATCGGCGCGGATGGGGGTCATCGGCAGGCGCGTGGCGCCGGCCCGCGCATGATCGTTACGGAAATAGCCCGAGATCAGCCGCATACGGCCGAGCGGCGTCGCGCCGTCGCCCTCGCGCTTGTCCGCCGATATGCCGCCGCGCCCCAGCGCGCAGCAAAAACGCGCCGTGCCGGCCTGCAGGAGCCCCTGGGTTGGCACGCCTGGCCGCTGGCGGACCACCAAATGAGTTAGGCCACCACATTCTTTCGAGGTAAATGACCGCTTGCGTTCACATTTTTTGGAGTATGATCGCATAGACCGACAAGATTCCGTGGGCGGGCTGTTTGGAGAGGCAGGTTCCGCATAAACGGATGCCGGTCAACCGGGATTGTAATTGCTGAACAACGGATGGGATCATGACATCACGCACCATTCTGATTGTTGACGACGATGACGACCTTCGCGGCACCATCGTGGAGCAATTGTCGCTCTACGAAGAGTTCGACGTGCTTCAGGAAGCCACCGCCGGCAAGGGCGTTGCGATGGCGCGGGGCGGCATGGTCGATCTTCTGATCATGGATGTCGGCCTGCCGGACATGGACGGCCGCGAGGCGGTGAAGCTGTTGCGCAAGGGCGGCTACAAGGCGCCCATCATCATGCTTACCGGCCACGATACCGATTCCGACACGATTCTCGGGCTGGAAGCCGGCGCCAACGACTATGTGACGAAGCCCTTCCGCTTCGCCGTGCTGCTCGCGCGCATCCGCGCGCAGCTGCGCCAGCACGAGCAGAGCGAGGACGCGACTTTTTCCGTCGGACCCTACACCTTCAAGCCGAGCCAGAAGCTCCTGCTCGATCAGAAGGGCTCGAAGGTCCGGCTGACCGAGAAGGAAGCCTCCATCATCAAATATCTCTACCGCGCCGGCGAAAAGGTAGTCACGCGCGATATCCTCCTGGAAGAGGTTTGGGGCTACAACTCCGGCGTCACGACGCACACGCTGGAGACGCATGTCTATCGTCTGCGTCAGAAGATCGAGCGCGATCCTTCCAATGCCGAAATTCTTGTGACAGAAAGCGGCGGTTACAAGCTGGTGCCCTGACCGGTGGAGGCGGTCAGGGCCGCCCCGGGGAAGGGCGAAAGCCGCGCAGCGGGGACCGGATGGCGCTGGATGACGATGTTCGCATCCTTTCCGCCGTGAGCCTGTTCGAGGGCTTCACGGTCGAGCAGTTGCGCCTGCTGGCTTTCGGGGCGGACCGGATCCAGCTTCCAGCCCGGCGAAGGCTCTTCCGCGAGGAGGACGAAGCCGACACCGCCTATGTAGTGGTGAATGGCGAGATCATGCTGTTTCGCGAAGACGACGACAAACGCCGGTCCGTAGGCGTCGCCGGGCCGGGCGCAATGATCGGCGAATTCGCCCTGATCACCGACGCGCGGCGCCTGACCAGCGCCGAGGCCGACACGGACGCCGAGCTGCTGCGGCTGACCCGCAAGATGTTTCGCCGCATCCTCGAGGAATTTCCGGACACGGCGGTCATTCTCTATCGTCGAATCCAGGCGGATTTCCTGACGCTGGTCGATCGCATCGAACAGATCGCGCCGAAGCTTGAGGATCTATAGAAATAGACCTGACGGTTAAGCTCCCGCTCGAGTCCGGAAAAGGCCGCCAATAAGTCGCCAAAGCCCGATCGCGGACAATCGGCGGAGTCCCCGACCCACCAAACCTGAAAGATTGCACAGACTACCTGAAAAAAGCTCACTGCCGAGCTCTTCAAAAAGGTTCCCAATATTTGAGGGTTTGCTTTTGAACTACTCCGTATAATACTCATCGAAACCGGTGAAGAAACGCAACTTGATCGTTATGCGGCCGCCTGGTCCGAAGTTCCGGAGATTCCCCTTAGAACTGTGAGGAGGATAGTTGTGCGAACCGATTTCGTGAAGGTATCAGACGATCTGACGATCCACTACCTGACTGCTGGAGCGGGCAACCAAGTCATCCTGCTGGTGCCGGGATGGACAATGACCTCGCTGGTCTTCGAAAGGCAGTTGAATCACTTTGAGGACTCGCCAACGTATAAGGTGGTGGCAATTGATCCACGCAGCCATGGGATTTCTACACACACCTCGGAAGGAAATTTCTACGAGCAGCACGGGCGAGACTTGAACGCATTCATTGTGGCACTCGACCTGCAGGGCGTCGTTTTGGGTGGTTGGTCCAACGGTGGCTTTACGATCCTGTCCTATGTTCATCAGTTCGGAAGCGCGAACGTAAAGGGGCTCATCATGATCGATGCAGCCCCGAAGGGATCGGGATTGGACAATTCTCCGGCATCGCAGGAATGGGTGTGGTTTAGGAAGGATGACGGCGACAGTTTCAAGGCGTCGATCAGTTTGGGCGCGCTGCACGACCGACAGAAGATGAACGATGAATTCGCCAGATGGATGATCGACGATCCGACTGCGGACTACCTCACCTGGATTTCGGGAATAACCAACCAGACCGGCAACGATGTCGCGGCGCTTTTGAATGAATCCTCAGCCTACCAGGACTATGACGCAGTCCTTAAGAATCTCGAAGGAAGGATCCCGCTTCTTTATTTTGTAAATTCCGAGTGGCAGGCCGTCAACAACTGGTCAAGTCGCAACACTCCATCTGCATCTATCGTGAGGTTTGGCAAACACCTGGCCTTCTGGGAGCATGCTGAGACGTTCAATAATGCCTTGAACGACTATCTGAAGAAGGTGGATTAGTCAGCACCGTCGCAACAGTAGCGAGCGGCGTCATTGCGCTCTGACCCTCAAAGGTCGAACCGCGCGATCACCGGCACATGGTCGGACGGCCGGTCCCAGCCGCGCGCGTCGCGAAGAATGTCGTAGCCGGCGAAGACCGGCAACAGGTTTTGCGAAGACCAGACATGGTCGAGCCGCCGCCCGCGATCCGATGCCCGCCAGTCCTGGGCGCGGTAGCTCCACCAGGTGTAGAGCTTCTGCTCGAAGGGCACGTTGTGGCGCATCAGGTCTACCCAATCGCCAGCCTTGCGCATTGCCTCGAAACTCTCCGTCTCGACCGGCGTATGGCTGACGACGTTGAGCAACTGCTTGTGCGACCAGACGTCGTGTTCGAGCGGGGCGATGTTCAGATCGCCGACGAGGATCGACCCCGAATTGGCGTCGTTGTCGGCGCGGATCGCGTTCATCTCGGCGACGAAATCGAGCTTGTGCCTGAACTTCCAGTTGATCGCCGGATCCGGCTCGTCGCCGCCGGCCGGCACGTAGAAATTATGCAGGAGCAGCAACTTGCCGCCGGCGGAAAAGCGCACGGAAATGTGCCGGCAGTCATCGATCTCGCAGAAGCGGCGTCTTTCAACGACCTCGATCGGGCGCCGCGCGGCGATTGCCACGCCGTGATAGCCCTTCTGGCCGCTGAACGCGATGTGGTCATAGCCGAGCTTGCGGAAGGCGGCCGACGGAAACCGCTCGTCCGGGCATTTCGTCTCCTGCAGGCACAGTATGTCGGGCGCGCGCTCCAGCAAAAGGCGCTCGACGATCGGCATGCGCAGGCGCACGGAATTGACGTTCCAGGTGGCGACGGAAAGCGGCATTTCAGAATCCGGTCAGGCGGCGGCGCGGAAACTTACAGTCCAAGCGCCCAATGGCCAAGCTCCGTGGTTCACGCGGTGTGGTACTCGCGCTACCTGGTCAGGCCGGTAGCCTGCTGCTTACGTCCCGCACCCTTCGCCGCCCGCCGTGGGCGCGTATGCGGCCGCGACGGCGAGGCTTGCGCCCGCAACGATGCGCGTGAGGTGTAGCCTCACGCCATGCCGAGCGCCGCCTTGTAAAGATCGAGAATCGCCTCCTCCTCCTGCCGCTCGGCTTGGTCCTTCTTGCGCAGCCGGATGATGGTGCGCACCGCCTTGGTGTCGAAACCGGTGCCTTTCATCTCGGCGTAGACATCCTTGATGTCGTCGGCGATGGTCTGCTTTTCCTCTTCCAGCCGCTCGATGCGCTCGATGAAGGCCCGTAGCTGGCCCGCCGCCACGGTCTGGCTGGTCTCGGTGATGTCTTCGGCCATATGTGTCTCCGGTCGCAAAGCAAGGCGCCGCGACTCGGGGGGCGAGGGGCGCGGCGGACGCGGTTCGATGCCCGAAGCGGCCGGGACGGTCAAGTGCGATACGTGGCGACGAAAGGCGCAGGCCGCGCCGGAGGCGTCGGTCAATCGTCCTTCGGCCGGCTGGCCTCGAAAGCCGCCTTCTTGGCGTCCGATGCCTCGGTCTGATAGCGGGCCTGCCATTCGGCGTAAGGCATGCCGTAGACGATTTCGCGCGACTGTTCCCTGGAAAGCTCCGCGCCGGCCGCCTCGGCCGCCTCGCGGTACCAGTTGGACAGGCAGTTGCGGCAGAAACCGGCGAGGTTCATGAGGTCGATGTTCTGCACGTCGCCGCGTTCGCGCAAATGTTCGAGCAGCCTGCGGAAGGCGGCGGCCTCGAAATCGCGCTTCTGCCCGTCATTGAGGTCCGGCATCGAAGCCTCCTTCACAGCGGTCCCGTGCGGGAGCCATACCGCCTGACCTCATGTATATCGGGCCGGCGGTTGATGGCGTCAACGATCGGCGCGAGCCGCGCGGCCCAGTCCTCGGCGCCGGCCGGATCGGCGATCAGGTCCTGCCTGATTTCCAGCAATGCGTGGGCGAAGCCGTTGACGATGGCATGGCGATACATCGTGTCGCCCTTCAGCGCGCCGTCATAGGGCTCGTTGTCGCCGACCGTCAGCAGCGGATCGCCCGACAGCAGGTCGATCAGCGGCCTTGCCACCCGGTCGTCGAGGTCCCACAGCACGCCGGCGTGCCATGGCCGATCCCGCCCTTGCATCGTCGGCGTGAACGAATGGATCGAAAAGACCAGCGGCGGCGCGCCGCTGTCATGCGCCACCGAGGCGACGAGCGCCGACACCGCGTCATGATAGGGCCTGTAATAACGGTCGAGCCGCCGCTCGCGCTCCTGCCCGGAGATCGGATAATTCGCCGGCACGACGGTGCCGTCGTAGAGCTGGCGAATCAGCGTCGGGTCGTCCTCGCCCCGGTTGGGGTCGATCAGAAGGCGCGAGAAGCGCGCGAACACGGCCGGCACGCCAAGCCGCGCGGCGAGCCCGCGAATCACCTCCTCGACGCCGATATCGTAGGCGATATGGCGGTCGAATTCCGTCGGCGGCAGGCCGAGATCGCCGTATTCCTCCGGGAGGTCGCGGCGCGCGTGGTCGGCGAGCAGCACGACGCCCTTGCCGCGATCACCTTCGATCAGCTCGACCGGAGCGAAGACTGCCGAGCGTGTCATGAGCCTTCCAAGCGTTTCGATTAGATGTGGGGGACAAGGCGTCATTCCACGAAGCGGCGGCGCGCGCAATGCCGTTGTTTCGCCAAGGTTGCGGCCGACATCCGGATTGCGGAGGATCAAACAGTGCATTGCACATTAAATCGATTGGATCGACGCCGCGGGCGCGTTGACATGCGCGTGCAGTTTGCCGAAGAAGGGGTCGGGGAATGGTTTCGTCAGCATTGAGAGGTGCGGGAATGGTCTTTGCCGCCGGCCAGCGCAGCCGCTTCATGGTTGCCGCGAGTGCCATTGTGGCGGTATTGGCGTGCCTTGCGGCCAGCGAGGCGCGGGCCGATTTTCGCGTCTGCAACGCAACGCAGAACCTGGTCGGCGTGGGCATCGGCTACCGCGCGAAGGCCGGCTGGGTGACTGAAGGCTGGTGGCACATCGAGGGATCGAGCTGCAAGACGGTGATCGAAGGGCCGCTGTCCTCGCGCTTCTATTATCTCTACGCCGAGGACGCCGAGCGCGGCGGGCGCTGGGACGGGCCGATCACCATGTGCGTTGCCGAAAAAGAGTTCAAGATCGCCGGGGTCACGGACTGCGTCGCGCGCGGTTTCCAGCGCGCCGGCTTCCAGGAATACGATACGGGCGAGCAAGCGAACTGGATGGTCCAGTTGGCCGATCAGCCCGCCGACGGCGCGGATGCCGGTACGGGAGTGCCCCCACAATGAGACGCAGCCGCAAGGTCAAGATTGTCGCCACGATCGGCCCCGCGTCGTCATCGGCCGAGATGATCCGCAAGCTGTTCGAGGCGGGAGCTGACGTCTTCCGCATCAATATGAGCCATACCGATCATGCTTTGATGCGTACGCTGGTCGAGCGCATCCGCTCCGTCGAGAGGGAACTGGATCGGCCGATCGGCATTCTGGCCGACCTGCAGGGACCGAAGCTCAGGGTCGGCAAGTTCGCGGAAGGCAAGGTTGCACTTGAAGTCGGCCAGACCTTTTTGCTGGACAATGATCCCACACCGGGCGACACCAAGCGCGTCCATTTGCCGCATCCCGAGATTCTCCAGTCGGTTCAGGCGGGTGAACGGCTGCTGATCGACGACGGCAGGCTGGAACTCAGGGCTGTGCGCTGCGACGGCAAGGCGATCGAGGCGGTCGTGGTCGCCGGCAGCAACATTTCCGACAAGAAGGGGGTCAGCCTGCCCGACACCGAACTTCCGGTGGGCGCGCTGACCGAAAAGGATCGTGCCGATCTCGACGCCGTGGTTGAGGCCGGCGTCGACTGGATCGCGCTCTCTTTCATCCAGCGCCCGGAAGACCTGGCGGAAGCACGCAAGCTTGCACGCGGCCGTGCCTGGCTTATGTCCAAGATTGAAAAACCCCAGGCGGTGGCGCGGCTCGCCGAAATCATCGAGCTTTCCGATGCGCTGATGGTGGCGCGCGGCGACCTCGGCGTCGAAATGCCGCTCGAGACCGTGCCCGGCATCCAGAAGCAGATCACCCGCGCCGGGCGACGCGCCGGCAAGCCGGTCGTGGTTGCCACCCAGATGCTGGAATCGATGATCACCGCGCCGGTGCCGACCCGCGCCGAGGTATCCGACGTTGCCACCGCCGTCTTCGAGGGCGCCGACGCCATCATGCTGTCAGCCGAATCAGCGGCGGGCAAATATCCGGTCGAGGCGGTTTCGACGATGAACCGCATTGCCGAACGCGTCGAGCGCGACCCGACCTATGCCGGCATCATTCACGCCCAGCGCGCCGAACCGCAGGCGACGGGCGCGGACGCCATATCGCTTGCCGCCCGGCAAATCGCCGAGACGCTGAACCTCTCGGCGATCGTCACCTACACCGCGTCCGGCACGACCGGCCTGAGGGCCGCCCGCGAACGGCCGCGTGTGCCGATCGTGGCGCTGTCGCCCGTCCTCGACACAGCGCGGCGGCTGTCGCTTCTGTGGGGCACGCATTGCGTCGTCACGCCGGACGCCACCGACCTCGACGACATGGTCAAGCGCGCCTGCCTGATCGCCCAGGCCGAGGGTTTCGGGAACGAGGGCGACCGGATCATCATCACGGCGGGCGTGCCGCTGCGAACGCCGGGCTCCACCAATATGCTGCGCATAGCCTATCTCGGCTCGGACGGGCGCGCCTAAGCAGACCTGCGTGGCTTCGCCCACGCTTCGCCTGCTTGGGCTCTTGTTTTGCCGCAGGTTTCTGTCGGAAAACCGTGACACACTTTTCCGGAACCTGCTTGGAGCAAGGCCCGGCACTACAGAGGCGAAAGCTGCGCCGGTTCGGCGCCGTCGATCTTTTCGTTGACACAGGTGTCCAGAGCCCAGCGGTCGTCCGCGATCCTGGCCTCGACGGCGCGAGCCGTGGCTTGCAGGTCTACGGCTTGACCATCCAGCCTTTCCAGCGCCGCGACGATGAGGTCCGGCGCGATCCAGTCCGGCTTATGGCCGAGGTTCTTCACCCAGACGAGTTCGGCGCCCGCAATGTCGCGCGCCAGCCCGGCCGAATGGATCTCCTCATAGACCACGGTATCGCTGTCGCCGGATATCACGACGGTCGGTACGGTGATTTCGCGGTAGCGCCGTGCGTTGGCGAGCGCGAAGCGATAGAGCCCCTGCACGTCGACGGCATTCGCCCGGAACGCGGCGGGACGCAACACAAGCGCGATCGCGGCGCGGTCGAGATAGTTCTCGGGAATCGCATTTGGCGAGAACACGCATTTCGTGGCCCCACCCATGCGCAACGAGCCCGCCGGATAGGCAAGCGTCTCGGAAAACAGCCACCCGATCACCGGCAGGGCGGTTACCGTGTAATACCAGGACGTCCGCCCGCCGGGCCAGGGATGGGTCGCGGCCGAAGCAAACAGCAGTCCCGAGACCCTTTCCGGATACTGAAGCGCGAAAGCGGCGGCAATCGCCCCGCCGAACGAGTGGCCGACCACGATCGCCCTTTTAACGCCGAGGCGGTCCATGAGCGCGGCCAGCAGCCGCGCCTGCGCCTCCGGCGTCTCGTTGGCGACGCCACGGCCTGACCAGCCATGGCCCGGCCGGTCGAAGAACAGCATTTCGGCGCGGCCGTCGAGCACCGGCCGCAACGGCACAAGCTGGTCGTTGAGGTTGGCGCTGGCGCCATGAATGAAGACCAGCGGCGGCAGATCGGCTCCGGCCGGCGCCGGCACATGGACATGATGGATGCGCGTGCCGCCGATCTCGACGAACGAGCCGGCCGGCGGATTGCGGCGCCCGATCCGCCAGTCGCCAAGCCGCGTCGCACCAGCGAGAAGCAAGGTGACGGCAAGCAGAAAACAGGCTGCGGCTGACGGAAGGCTCATCGCTCGGGAGATTTCAGGTGGAATACTTCCCGGCCTTATACGCGGCAGGTCGGGGACAGATCAAATCCCCTCGCCGGTGAGTTCCTCGGACAGGGTCGAGACCTCGTTCTGGGCGCTGCGCAACATCGGATAAATGTCCAGCACGCGCTGATAGGCCTCGCGGGCAAGCTGCTTGCGCTCGGTATCCTTCATGATCTGGGCGAGGCCGGAAAGCGCGCCGAAATGCCTTGGCTCGAGTTCCAGGGTTCTCTCGATGTCGGCCATCGACTTGCCGAAGCTGCGCCTCATGAAATGCACGGTCGCGCGGCGGTTCCAGCCTTCGGCATAGTCTGGCGAAAGGGTCACGATCTGGTCGAGAAAGTCGAGCGCGACATCGTAATTCTTCTTCTCCATCGCCTCCTGCGACCATTGCATCATAAGGTCGACCGTGGCGCTGCCGGAATTGTTCCATTCCTGCCAGATGCGCGCGGCGATGCGCTCGGCGGCTTTCTCGTTGCGCTCCCGCTTCAACGAGGCAAACAGGGCATCCAGCCGCTCGGCTCGCGTCCTGGGCGCTGACAGTTCCGGATTGCCGCCGGGCGCAACGGCTTGCGGCGTGGGATGCGCCGCATCGGCGTCGGCGACGGGCGGGGCGCCAAACAGCGCAAGTCCTATCAGACAGGCAAAAAGGATACGCATCCCCGGGAGACTAGGCCTCGGGAGCGCAACGTCAAACTGAAAATCGCGTGATGCGCGGCCGGAAGGCCCGGCCATTTTGGACGCGAGCTCAGCCCTGGCGCGCCTTGTAGCGCGGCGCGGTCTTGTTGATGATATAGACGCGGCCCTTGCGGCGAACCATGCGGTTGTCGCGGTGGCGGGCTTTCAGGGCCTTGAGCGAGTTCTTGATCTTCATTGGTCTGGCCTGTCGAAACGGGGCCCCGGCAGGGCCTAACGGAAAGGCGCGCCCAAGAGCGCGCCCGCAAGATTGGATGGCTCTTAAGGGGAATCCTGCCCGCCTGTCAAGCTTCCGCGGCTCGCGTTCCTGCCAAGGGAGAATGCCGCGAAACCCCTCGATCCAGCCGATCGCCTCGCGCACGTCCCGCCGAAACGGCCCGCGCGGCAGCGCGAACAAACAGGCCCTGCCGCAGCCATTCGCATACGGTTCTATTTCACGGCAGCCGGTGGGATTGGAATGGCTTGCCTTATAAATCGTAAAGACCCGATCTGTAAATCGGCCAGGTTCGATGCCGGCTCGATGCGGAAGGCGATGCATAGCGAGATTATATTTCGTGCTCCAAACCGCGTGTCAGTCCTTGCCCCGCGGCTTGCATGCTATTCCTTCGCCTCGCGGCCGGAGACCTGATCGACGACGATCCGGAAAAACACATGCGGCGTGTGATCCGAGACAGGCGCGGAAGCCAGATTCCAAGCGCCGGGCTCCCACCAGTCCGAATGCCTGCTCAGCAATGACCAGGCATGGTCGCGCTCCGCCTCGTTGCCTTGCCGGTCGGGCAGCTCCTCGAAGCGGCCGTCGACGATGACGCTGCGCCATTCCCGGCCGGCCGTCCGCTCTTCGACAAGCACGGACACCATGGGATTGGCCCGCATGTAGTCGAGCTTCTTGCCCGGCATGCAGAAGGCGTAGAGGTGGCCGTCGCCGTAAGCGTAATAGATCGGCACCACATACGGGCGGCCTTCGCTGGAGCAGGCAAGACAGCCAATCCGATTGGCGGCCAGCAGCTTGGTGGATTCCAGCATGCTCAGGTTTCGTATGTGCATCCCTGCCACTCCTTGGTTCTGTTCTGCCGGCCGGCTCTCGCGAGCACTGCCTGCTCATTCGTCCTTGCGCGCCGCGAAGTCCTCCAGCGTTCCCAGCACCTCCTTGTCGGTGAGTTGCCGGAACTCCCGATAATAATAGCCGAGTGCATGGAAGCGTGGCGGCTGGCTGAGGCAGACGACGCGATCCGCCTCGCGGGCGAGTTCGGCAACGGTGTCGGGCGGAGCGACGGGCAGGGCCACGATGATCTCGCGCGGCGTGCGCCGCCGCAGCGCGCGGATCGCCACCTTCATCGTGGTGCCGGTCGCGGCGCCGTCGTCGACCAGGATAACGGTCTTGTTCGCGGTGGAAACAGGGTGACGCTGGCCGCGATAGACCATGCGACGGCGCTCCAGTTCGGGGCGTTCGGCCTTGACCAGCGCGGCCAGTTCGGCGTCATCCAGCCCGTAGCCCTCGATAACCTCCCGGTTGAGCACGATGTCGGGCGGGTTGCCGTCAACGATTGCCGCCACGGCAAGCTCCGGGTTGCCCGGAGCGCCGACCTTGCGGACAATGAGGAGATCGAGCCGCGCCTTGAGCACGCGCGCCACCGCGGCGCCGACGGGAACGCCGCCGCGCGGCAAGGCAAGCACGACCGGGTCCACGGGCTTGAGCTTGGCCAGTTCGGCCGCAAGCATCTCTCCGGCTTCGCTTCGATCCCTGAACATAATATCAGCTCACCAGCCAGAGGGGCGAGGTTACATCCTTTTAGGTTTCCACGACCGCAGGATACCGCAACATGGCCTGTCCTTCGCGAAGAATTCGTCCCGGTTTCGACAAGTTCAGGCAAGGCGCCGCCGGCGCATCGCCGCGCCGACGAGCCCAGCAACTCAGGCGGCCTTGACGGCGATCTTCCGCTCCGAATTCTGCGCTTCCGCTGTCTTCGGCAAAGTGAGGGTCAGCACTCCCTTGAGGAAACTGGCCTCGATCTTGTCCCGGTCGACGCCTTGCGGGATCTGGAAGGAACGTTGGAACGAGCCATAGCGGCGTTCCGACAGGAAATACTCCCTTTCCTTCTTTCTTTTCTCCTCTTTCTTCTCTCCCCTTATCGTCATGGTGCTGTTCGACAGCTTGATCTCTATTTCCTTCTCGTCGATGCCCGGCAGTTCCGCGCTGATCTCGTACTCCTTTTCCCGCTCGACGAGATCAAAGGCCGGTGCGATATCCCAGCCGGCGGTCAGGTTCGGGCGATCGAGATCAAACATCAGCCGCGGCGCGGGCAGGCGCGCGCCAAACGGGTGAAAGTCCTCGAAGAGGCGATCGATTTCCCGGCGCAGGCTTTCGAAAGGATTCCAGTTTTCGGAGGCTGGAGCGGCTTTCTCGGGTTTCAAGGGCAATTTGGGGGCGTCTGACATGTTCGTTCTCCTGACAACTTGGAATCTGGTTTCCATGCCGTTGGACGATCCTGAGGGTCCGCGCGCATGAAAAGCCGTGCCGCGTGCGGGCGGAAAACGGTCCGGTCGGCAAGCATTGGCCGGTATCTGGCCGTCCAGCTCCACCCATCGCAAATATCTTATTCCGCTTGCGCGGCCGTCATCTTGATCCGTGTCAAGTCAGCCCCATCGTGGCGGCGGAACTGCTTCCCAAACCTATGGCAGGAGATCGGGCCGGGCCGGCTGCGAGGTGCTGGCCGAGAACGTCAAGGCTCGCCGCCCAGGCGGGGTCGGCTGACCGGTGATCGGCCCAGCGCTTGCGCTTGCCGACGCCTGTCAGGCCTCGGTGCGCCGTGTGAACTGCCCGGCGGCGCGATAGCGCCAGAGGTATGACGGCAGGACCGAGGCGATGGTTTGCGGCTGCAAGCCGATTGCCGCGAAGGTGCGGCCTGCCTTCTCCGCTTCGGGGGAAACCACATTGTCCTGCTTGAGCAGCGTCACCTGGTCCGATGTCAGCAGCGGATTGGGCAGCATGCCGAGTATCGAAGCCTGCAGGGAGGCGATCGACCAGGGCACCGATATCAGAATGCGCTTGCGGTCGATGATCTCCAGCATCTCCTCCAGGCATTGCCGGAAAGTGAGGACCTGCGGCCCGCCGAGTTCGTAGATCCCGCCGCCTTCGACCTTGCCATCGACGGAGCAGGCGATGGCTTGAGCGACATCGCCGACGAAGACCGGCTGGAACTTGGTCAGGCCGCCGCCGATCAGCGGCAGCACCGGCGAGAAACGGGCCATGTTGGCGAAGCGGTTGAAGAAGCCGTCCTCCGGCCCGAAGATGATCGAGGGACGGTAGATGACGGCATCAGGCACCGTCTCCAGGACCGCCGCCTCGCCCATGGCCTTGGACCGCGCATAGTCCGACTGCGAGCCGGCGTCGGCGCCGAGCGCCGAGCCATGGGTAAGGCCCGCGCCCACCGAGCGCGCGGCCTCCGCGACGGCGCGGGCGCCAAAATCCTGCACGGCGCCAAAACGCTGGCGTCCGCTCTCGAACAGGATGCCGACGAGGTTGATCACATGGTCGGCGTCCTGCACGGCACGGTCAACCGACCATCGAACCCTGAGATTGGCCTGCACGGCCTGGATCTGGCCGACATTGCCGAGCGGCTGGAGATGGCCGGCGAGATCCGGGCGGCGGCAGGCAACGCGCACCTGATAGCCGCGCCTGGCCAGCGCGCGCACGACATGCCGGCCGACAAACCCCGAACCGCCAAAGACCGTGACAAGTTTCGGGATTTGAAGAATCTCGGTCATGCTTGGCTCCGGCAGGCCTGTGGCTCTGCCAGTCTCATAATCGCTTTCTGGCAAAAGGCAAAGCGCCCGAACCTGCTGGACCGGTCCTGACGCCCGCCGAGCATGCGGGTGCGCTTTTCGGATTCCGGCGAGCCGATCCCTGATAAGGCCTTGCGCGGCACCGCCTTCGAAGACTATCCGGTCTGTGTGGAGGCGTGTCGCATGAGCAAGGGCAAAGTGCTGCTGTCCGTCAGCGGGTTCAATCCGCAGCGCTGGCACGAGCTTCTGTCGGCCGGCCGCGAGGTGGTGCTGGCACCCGACGGTGCGGGCGACCCCTCCATCTCTTATGCGGTCGTCTGGAAGCAGCCGCCCAACATCCTTGCCGGGCTTCCCAATCTCAAGGCGGTGTTTTCGATCGGCGCCGGCGTCGATCATATTCTCGCCGACCGCACGATGCCCGACGTGCCTATCGTCCGCGTCGTCGCCGCGAATCTGGCCCAGTACATGACCGAATATGTGGTGTGGCGCGTTCTCGACCATCATCGCTTCGGCTTGTTGTACCGCGCGCAGCAGAAGCGCAAGATCTGGCGCGAGCCGCCGCAGCGGACCGCCGGCGACATCTCCGTCGGCATCATGGGGTTCGGCAATCTCGGCCGCACCGCGGCCGGCGCCCTGCTCTCGCTGGGCTTTCGCGTCAACGGCTGGAGCCGCGGCCCGCATGAGGCCGAAGGCGTGACGACGTTCGCCGGCGACAGCGGCCTGCGGATGTTCCTCAACGCCACCGACATTCTCGTCGTGCTGCTGCCGCTCACCGGTACCACGCAGGGCATCATCGACTATGGCCTGCTGAAGGAACTCAGGCGGCGCAACGGACTGGGCGGCGCCGTGCTGATCAATGCCGGCCGTGGCCGGCTGCAGAAGGACGACGACATCCTGCGCGCGCTGGACGACGGCACGCTGAAGGAGGCGAGCCTGGATGTGTTCGAAGTCGAGCCGCTGCCGAAAACAAGCCGGCTGTGGAACCATCCGCGCGTGTTCGTCACCCCGCACGCGGCGGCAACGTCGGATCCCGACCATCTGGTCGCGCCGATGCTTGCCCAGATGGAGGCCCACGACAGAGGCGCGCCACTGCGCGATCTCGTGGACAGACAGGCTGGCTACTGACATTTCCGAAGTTGGGTCGCATTGCCGCGGCCGCGGCGCCTCGGAGACGATCCAAATTGCGAGGAAAGAAGCCGGCGGCGCGACAGCCCGCATGATCCACGGATTTGGCACGCCGGTGGTTCATCGCTTATATGACATCCGACTGCTGTATGAGGATGTTGATGCGACTGTCCCGAACCACCCGATTCGCCGCGCTCTTCGCCGGCTTGTTCCTTGCCTTGTCGATGATCGCCATCGATCACGCGGAGGCGCGCCGCGGCGGCAGCTTCGGTAGCCGTGGCACCCGCACCTTCCAGTCGGCGCCGGCGACGCCCACCGCGCCCAAGCCCACCGCGCCGGTCGAGCGCTCGATGACGCCCGACACCGGCAGGCCCGGCGCGGCGGCTTCCCAGTCACAGGTTTCGCAACAGCGGCCCGGCTTCCTCAACGGTTTCGGCGGCTCGATGCTGCGCGGCCTTCTGCTCGGCGGCCTGATCGGGGCGCTGCTCGGCTACGGATTTGGCGGGTTGGCCGGCGTTTTCGGCTTCCTGCTGCAGGCCTTGCTGATCGGCGGCGCGCTGATGCTGCTGCTTCGTTTTTTCCGTTCGCAGCGCACTCCGCAGCCCGCCACTGGCCGGCAATGCGGGCGGCTTTTCCTATCGGGACGCCGCGCCGCGCAATGCGGAAGGCGCGCGTCCCATGAACATTCCGAGCATCGGCTCCGGCGGCGCGGACAAGCCGCCGCTCGCGCCGGCCGGCGAGGACATTCGCCTGACCCAGGCCGATCTCGACACTTTCGAGCGCAGGCTGGGGGAAGTCCAGGAAGCGTTCGGCCGCGAGGACCACGCCGCGCTGCGGCGGCTGGTGACTCCGGAGATGGTGTCCTACCTGTCGGAAGAACTGGCGGAGAACGCCCGCAACGGCCTGCGCAACGACGTCTCCGACGTCACGCTGCGTCAGGCCGACATAGCGGAGGCCTGGCGCGAAGACGATGTCGATTTTGCGACGGCGGCGCTGCGATATTCCTCGCGCGATGTCACGCTGGACCGCGCGACCGGCAAGGTGGTGGAGGGCGACGCCGATCAGCCGGCCGAAACGACCGAAGTGTGGACCTTCGTTCGGCGGAAGGGCGACGACTGGAAGCTCTCGGCGATCCAGGAAGCTTAAAGCGGCGCGGAAATTGGCGGCGGCGGAACTGCCCCGGGCCTTCTCCGGCCTTTCCGCCTGGCCGTTTCCCTCGAAATTTCATCCTCCCGCGTTGAACGCAGCGATCGCCGCCATGTTGACGATGTCGGAATCCTTGGCATTGAGCGACACGATCTGAACCGGCTTGTTGAGGCCGACCAGCAGCGGGCCGACGACTGTCGAGCCGCCAAGTTCCTGCAACATGCGTGTCGAGATCGACGCCGAATGGAAGGCCGGCATGACGAGCACGTTGGCCGGGGCCGACAGGCGGCAGAACGGGTATTGCTGCATCAGCCGCGGGTTGAGCGCCACATCCGCCGCCATCTCGCCGTCATATTCGAAATCGACGCGGCGACGGTCGAGGATTTTCACGGCTTCCTGGACGCGCTCGGAGCGCTCGCCTGCCGGATGGCCGAAGGTCGAATAGGCGAGCATGGCAACGCGGGGCTCATAGCCCATCCTTCGCGCAAAGCCGGCGCTCTCCTCGGCGATGTCGGCGATCTGCTCCGCATTGGGCATGTCGTGGACCGCGGTATCGGCGACGATCACCGTGCGGCCACGTGACAGAACGATCGAGGCGCCGATGACGCGGTGGCCCGGCTTTGCATCAATGACGCGGCGCACATCCTCCAACGCCGACGAATAATTGCGCGTCACGCCGGTGACGAGGCCGTCGGCGTCGCCCAGCGCCAGCATGCAGGCGGCAAAGTGGTTGCGGTCGTTGTTGATCAGCCGCTGGCAGTCCCGGAACAGGAAGCCCTTGCGCTGCAGGCGTTCGTAGAGGTGGTCGGCATAGACGGCGTTGCGGCGCGACAGCCGCGCGTTGATGATCTCGATGCCGGCCTTGTTGAGGTCGACGCCGGCGGCGCGCGCGTTCTCCCGGATCATCTCTTCCCGGCCGATCAGGATCGCGGTGCCGAGTTTCTGGTTCACATAGGCGACCGCCGCGCGCATGACCTGCACCTCCTCGCCCTCGGCGAAAATGATGCGCTTGGGCTGGCGGCGCACCCGGTCGTAGATGCTTTGCAAGGTGGAAGCGATCGGGTCGCGGCGGGCCGACAATTCCTGCGCATAGCGGTTGAGATCGAGGATCGGCTTGCGCGCCACGCCCGATTCCATTGCGGCCTGGGCGACCGCGATCGGGATCGCCGAGATCAGGCGCGGATCGAACGGCACGGGAATAATATAGTTCCGGCCAAATTTCGGCCGCATGCCCTGATAGGCGGCCGCGACATCATCCGGCACGTCCTCGCGCGCCAGTTCGGCAAGCGCCCGCGCCGCGGCGACCTTCATATGGTCGTTGATGGTCGTGGCCCGCACGTCCAGGGCGCCGCGGAAAATATAGGGGAAGCCGAGGACGTTGTTGACCTGGTTCGGATAGTCGGAGCGGCCGGTCGCCATGATGGCGTCGGTGCGGATCTCGGCGACCTCCTCCGGCGTTATCTCCGGGTCCGGATTGGCCATGGCGAAGATGATCGGGTTCTTGGCCATCGACTGCACCATGACCGGCGTCAGCGCGCCCTTGACGGAAAGGCCGAAGAACACGTCGGCGCCTTCCAGCGCCTGCGCCAGCGTGCGTGCGTCGGTTCTTACCGTGTGCGCCGACTTCCACTGGTTCATGCCCTCGGCGCGGCCCTGGTAGACGACGCCCTTCGTGTCGCACAGGGTGACGTTTTCCGGGGCGAAGCCCATCGCCTTGATAAGCTCGATGCAGGCGATTCCGGCCGAGCCGGCGCCGTTGCAGACGAGCTTCGTCGTCTTCATGTCGCGGCCCGTGATCTCAAGCGCATTGATCAGGCCGGCGGCGGCGATGATCGCTGTGCCGTGCTGGTCGTCGTGAAAGACCGGAATGTCCATCACCTCGCGCAGCTTCTGCTCGATGACGAAACAGTCGGGAGCCCTGATGTCCTCGAGATTGATGCCGCCGAAGGAGGGGCCGAGATAGCGGACGACGTTGATGAAGGTGTCGGGATCCTCGGCGTCGATTTCAAGGTCGATCGAATCCACGTCGGCGAAACGCTTGAACAGCACAGCCTTGCCTTCCATTACCGGCTTGGAGGCGAGCGCGCCGAGATTGCCGAGGCCGAGAATGGCGGTGCCGTTGGAGATGACGGCCACCAAATTGCCGCGCGTGGTGTAGTCGAACGCCCGGCTCGGGTCCTCGGCGATCGCCTTTACAGGCACGGCAACGCCCGGCGAATAGGCGAGCGACAGATCCCGCTGCGTGGCCATCGGCTTGGTCGGAATGATTTCCAGCTTGCCGGGCCGCCCCATGGCGTGAAAGTCGAGGGCCTCCTGCGCTGTTACCGACGGTCCGGCGTTGTCCGGCTTCTTCGAGGGCATGAGATGCAGTTTCCTTCCCGGTTGCGTCTTATGATGGTGCGTCTTTTTGTGGAGCGCTCACGATTAAGGCTACACTTCCCCGCCGTAAACCGCCAAGCAGGAAGAAACTGCTCCAATCCGCTCTTAGGACGGCGCCCGAAAGGCGGCGTCAGCCTTCCATGTCCGCGCCATGACCGACGAGACGCCGATGCGCCCCGAGATGCCAGCAACGTCACCGGCCGGCGGCGCGGCCACGCCGATGATGGAGCAGTATATCGAGATCAAGGCGGCCAATCCCGAACTCGCTCCTGTTTTATCGGATGGGCGATTTCTACGAGCTGTTCTTCGACGATGCCGAAGTGGCGTCCCGCGCCCTGGGGATCGTGCTTACGAGGCGCGGCAAGCACCAGGGCCTGGACATACCGATGTGCGGCGTACCGATTCATGCCGCCGACGACTATCTGCAAAAGCTGATCGGGCTTGGCCACCGCGTCGCCGTGTGCGAGCAGATCGAGGACCCGGCGGAGGCGAGGAAGCGCGGCGCCAAGGCGGTGGTCCGCCGCAATGTCACCCGGCTGGTTACTCCCGGCACGATCACCGAGGACAAGCTGCTGGCGCCCGCCGAGTCGAATTTCCTGATGGCGATGGGGCGCGTCAAGGGCAGCGGCTTCGCGCTTGCCTGGCTGGAACTGTCGACCGGGCTGTTCCGGGTGATGGAGACATCGGCCGACCGGCTGCTGGCGGACGTGCTCAGGGTCGAGCCGCGCGAACTGATCGCGGCTGAACCTGTCTTCTTCGACGCGGAATTGAAGCCGGTATTCGACGTGCTCGGCCGCACCGCGAACCCGCAGCCGGCCAGCCTTTTCGATTCGGCGAGTGCCGCCGACCGCATCGCCCGGTTCTATCGCGTGGCGACGCCGGACGGCTTCGCCAGTTTCTCGCGCGCCGAACTGTCGGCGATCGCCGGCATCGTGGCCTTCATCGAAAAGACGCAGAAGGCGGAACGGCCGCCGCTCGGCTTTCCGGAGCGCGAGACGGCCGGCTCGACGCTGTTCATCGATGCCGCGACCCGCGCCAACCTCGAACTGGTGCGTACGCTGTCCGGCAGCCGCGACGGTTCGCTGCTCTACGCCATCGACCGCACGATGACCGGGGCCGGCGCGAGACTGCTCGCCGAGCGGCTGACCTCGCCGCTGACGGCTCCGGGCGCGGTCAATGCGCGGCTGGATTCGGTGGCGTGGCTGGCGGCGGAGGCGGATCTGCGCGACGGCCTGCGCGTCCTCCTGAAGGGCGTCGCCGACATGCCGCGCGCTCTGACCCGGCTGGCGCTCAACCGCGGCGGCCCGCGCGACCTCGGCGCGCTGGCGGCGGGGTTGGAGGCGGCCGCGCGGGTCTTCGGTCTGCTGGCGGGCGTCGCGCCACCGGACGAGATCGCGGCGGCGCTGGCCGCAATCGCGGCGCTGCCGGCGGATTTCGCCGAGGGGCTGGCGCGCGCGCTCTCCGACGACGTTCCGCTTCTAAAGCGCGACGGCGGTTTCGTGCGGCCCGGATGGGACGCGGAACTCGACGAGATGCGGGCGCTGCGCGACGAATTGCGAAAGGTTATCGCCGGCATGGAGCGCGGCCTGATCGAGGAGACGGGTATCCGCTCGCTCAAGATCCGGCACAACAACGTGCTCGGCTACTATATCGAGGTGACGGTGAACCATCAGGCGGCGATGACCGGGTCCGACGCCTTGCGCTCGCGCTTCATACACCGCCAGACCATGGCGAGCGCCATGCGCTTCACCACCACCGAACTCGCCGATCTGGAGACGAAGATCGTCAACGCGGCCGACCGCGCCCTGACGATCGAGCTCGCCGTATTCGACGCGCTGGTCGCGCAAGCGGTCGGCCATGCCGCGACTATCCGCTCCGCCGCCGCCGCGCTCGCGGTGCTCGACGTGTCGGCCGCACTTGCCGCACTAGCCGCCGACGAGGGATGGACGCGGCCGGCCGTCGACGAAAGCCTTGCTTTCGAGATCGAGGGCGGGCGTCACCCGGTGGTCGAGCAGTCGCTGCGCCGCATGTCCGGCCAGCCCTTCGTGGCCAATGATTGCGACCTATCGCCGGCCGAGAACGGCAAGTTCGGCGCGATCTGGCTGCTTACCGGGCCGAACATGGGCGGCAAGTCCACCTTCCTGCGCCAGAATGCGCTGATCGCCATCCTTGCCCAGACCGGCTCCTTCGTGCCGGCCGCGCGCGCTCATATCGGCGTGGTGGACCGGCTGTTCAGCCGGGTCGGCGCCTCCGACGATCTGGCGCGCGGCCGCTCCACCTTCATGGTCGAGATGGTGGAGACGGCTGCGATCCTCAACCAGGCGGGCGAACGCTCGCTGGTCATTCTCGACGAGATCGGCCGGGGCACCGCGACCTTCGACGGGCTGTCGATCGCCTGGGCGGCGGTGGAATATCTGCACGAGAAGAACCGCTGCCGCGCGCTGTTCGCCACGCATTTCCATGAGATGACGGCTCTCGCGGAGAAGCTGTCGCGCCTGCGCAATGTCACCATGCGGGTCAAGGAATGGGAAGGCGAGGTGATCTTCCTGCACGAGGTCGGCAAGGGAGCGGCCGACCGCTCCTACGGCATCCAGGTGGCCCGGCTCGCCGGCCTGCCGGCCGCCGTGGTCGAGCGGGCGCGCGCGGTGCTGCACCAACTGGAGACCGGCGAGACGTCGGGCAAGGCGGATCGCCTGATTGACGACTTGCCGCTCTTTTCAGTGGCGGCGCGGCGCGAGCAGCCGAAGCCGGACAAGCCGGACCTGCTGCGCGAGGCGGTCGCCGCGCTCAACCCCGACGAGTTGACGCCGAGGGAGGCGCTGGAGGCTCTGTACAGATTGAAGGGGATGACACGATAGCAAGACTTTGCAGCGGTTGCGCAGCGCCCTCCGGATTGGCTACGAACTCCGTTCATGTACTGATGGAGAGGTCCACCTGTCTTGGCGCGCAAACCCTCGCTGAACATCGACGTGCTCGTGGCGCTCGGCCCCGAGCGGCTGGCTCGCCTGGTGCTCGACGGGGCGGAAAACAGTCCGCCCTTCCGCAAGCTGGTCAATGCCGCTTTGGCGGCGGCCAAGGGGCCGGACGCCGTTGCCAAACTGGTCGACCGGCGGCTTGCCGCGCTCGAACGCGCACGCAGCTTCATCGATTGGGAGAAGGCCAGGACCTTCGAGGCCGACCTCGCGGCGACCGTCAAGAGCATCGTCGACGAACTGGCGCCTGCCTCGCCGTCCATGGCTATCGACCGGCTGCTGCGTTTCGCCGCGACGCATGAAACAGTTTTCCAACGCATCGATTCGGACGGAGCGATCCAGGACGTCTATGGCGCTGCGGTCGAGGCCATCGGCGACTGGACGCCCAAGCTGTCCGAGCCCGAAAGGGATCAGTTGCCCGAGAGGGTGACGGCATCGCTCGGCGGGAGCAGCTACGGCTACTTGCTGGCTGCGGCAAACGCGATCGTCCACCACCTCAAGAAAGATACGCTGAGACGCTGGGACGGCGAGATTGCGACGCGCCAGAAGGCGCTTGCCGCGGCTTCCGGAAAGGAACGAGACTGGACACGGCACGTGCGCCACCATGAAATCGTCTCCATAAGGCAGAGGATCGCGGATGCGGTGGGGGATCTGGACGGGCTGATCGCCCTGGAGATGTCGAAGGCGCCCCAATCGCAGAACACGACAGCCATTGCCGAACGCCTGCTCCAGGCGGGGAGGCTGAGCGAGGCGCTGGAATGGGTGCGCAAGCCGGTCGGACCCACGATCCGCTATTCACGGGCGAGCGATCTTGCCGACCTCACCGCGCCACGCGACCCGGCGGCTCCGGGACGCACGACTCTCGAAGCGCGAATCCTGGAGGCACAAGGAGACAAGAAATCCGCCCAGGCGCTGCGTTGGAAGTCCTTCGAGGACACGCTGAGCGTGAATATGCTGAAGGAATATATCGGCAAACTCGCCGATTTCGAGGAATTCGAGACGCTTGATCGTGCCTTCGATCACGTAATGAAGTCGAAGCAGTCCTATCGTGCGCTCGAATTCCTCCTTGACTGGCCACGCCTCGATCTGGCCGCGAAACACGTCCTTGGCCGTGCGCACTGGGACGGCCGGCACTACGAATTTCTCGAACCGTCGGCCGAGGCTCTTGAGCATGACCATCCGGCCGCCGCCACGGTGCTTTATCGCGCGATGCTCGACGACATCCTGGTCAAAGCCAAGTCGAAAGCCTATTCGGCCGGAGGCCGCCACCTTGCGAGGCTGGATGCGCTCGCGCCGGGCGCGGCCGACGAACTCGCTCGGGCCGGCCTCGAATCACCCGCCACATACCGTATTGCCTTGCAGAAAAAGCACGGCCGCAAGGCCGGATTCTGGGCGGTGGCACCGAAGCAGCCGACGGGGACAGGGTGAGCGCTTCATCCGTGTCCAGCCTGCCCGCAAGGCCGTGCATGCGCGAAAATATTCGGACTCTCCGGCTCGGCGGATTTGCTGGCATACATGATTGCGAACCAGATGGGGACCGGTACGTTGAAGTCACGGGGCAAATAGGGTACACCAAACCCATCGGCGCTCCATTTGGGGACTTCTAAATGGGGTAGCCGGATTTGAGCAGCAGGTAACAACGGAGCCCCTCGAGGATTTCTTCGGGGGGCTCCGTATTTCCAGCGGCTGCTTCCCGGATGCGCGGGGCCGGCAAGTTCGGGACATCGGAGACAAGATCGATGAAGACCGAATTCCTTCGGATAGGCGGCCTGTTGCGAAAAGCCGTTCCACTTTTTGGCGCGATGCTTCAGGCCGCGCTGGCTCTCCCGCTCAAGCAAACCATATAAGACGCATGACCCTGCCGACCGATCCAGCCGAAAACCTCGCGGCGCTGATACGCTGCCCATCCGTGACGCCCGCCGAAGGCGGCGCGCTGTCGGCGCTTGCCGGAATGCTTGGACCGATGGGCTTTGCCGTCGAGCGGCCTGTCTTTTCCGATGACGGCACGCCGGATGTCGAGAACCTCTACGCCCGGCTGTCGGGCAATGGGCCGCACCTCATGTTCGCCGGCCATACGGATGTCGTGCCCGTGGGCGATGCCGATGCGTGGACGCATCCGCCTTTCGCCGCCGATATCCGCAATGGAGAGATGATCGGGCGCGGCGCCGTCGACATGAAGGGCGGCATCGCCTGCTTCGTAGCGGCACTGGCGCGCGTTCTCTCGGAGGGTGGCAGGCCGCGCGGCTCGGTTTCGCTGCTGATCACCGGCGATGAGGAAGGCCCGGCCATAAACGGCACCGTCAAGCTGCTCGACTGGGCGGCGGCAAGGGGCGAAACATGGGATGCCGCGCTCGTCGGCGAGCCGACCAATCCGGAAGCGCTGGGCGACATGATCAAGATCGGGCGGCGCGGCTCGCTGTCGGGCGTGATCACAATCCACGGCCGGCAAGGCCACGTTGCCTATCCGCACCTTGCCGACAACCCCGTGCGCGGGCTGCTTTGCCTGCTCGACGCGCTGCTGGCGAAGCCCTTCGATGCCGGCACAAGCGATTTTCAGCCGACGAATCTGGAGATTACCTCGATCGATGTCGGCAATCCGGCCGTGAACGTCATTCCGGCGCGGGCGACCGCGAGCTTCAATATCCGCTTCAACGATACCTGGAAGGCCGAGACCATTCAGGCGGAGGTTCACAACCGGCTGGACGCTGCCGCCGGCCGGCGCAAATACCGGCAAGGCCGCAACGACCGGATCGACTTCGATCTCGCCTTTCGCAACCGGCCGAGCCCTGTCTTCCTGACGCGCGACGAGCGCCTGGTCGAGACGATGTCGGCATCGGTGGCGGCGGTGACCGGCCACACGCCGGTGCTTTCCACCACAGGCGGCACGTCGGACGCCCGCTTCATCAAGGATTATTGTCCGGTTGTCGAATTCGGACTGGTCGGCAAGACCATGCATATGGTGGACGAGCGCGTCGCGCTCGCCGACCTCGAGACGCTGACGCGCATCTACCAGCGCTTCCTCCACGACTGGTTCGGGTGATGGGATGCTGTCAGGCACCGAAATCCAGAGCGGCCTGACCGGGGCCTGGCGCCTGATGATGGGGCGCGCCGACGGGCTGCGCCTGCTCGACCTGACCGCCGACGGGTTCTGGAATTCGTTCTTCGCCATAATCGTCGCTTTGCCGCCGATGGCGCTCGGCTGGATCCTTCTCGCCGATCATATTGCCGGGAATGCCGAATCCGTCTCCCGCGGCAGCCTGTTCCTTGGATACGCGCTGACTGATCTTGGCACCTGGCTCCTGCCGCTGGCCGGCTTCGCCGTAGCGGCGAGGCCCGCCGGGATAGCCGACCGGTTCGTCCCCTATGTGGTCGCTTCCAATTGGGGATCGGCCTTGCTGGCGTGGCTGACCTTGCCGCCGGCGATCGTCACCTTGTTCGCGCCGACGGCAACGGACGTCATCGCGCTGCTGAAGCTATTGTTCTTCGGTCTGTCGCTGCTGTTCGGATGGCGCCTGACCAATGCGGTGATCGATCGCGGCGCCGCGCTCGGAACCGCCGTGTTTGCCGGCATGTTCGCGGCTTCGCTGATCATCCTGCTGCTGCTTCAGGCGCTGCTCGGCCTGTCGTTGCCGTAGTCGACCCCGACAAGGTAGAGCCCGTCGGGCGGGGCGACCTGGCCGCAGGCGGCGCGATCACGGGCGGCCAGCGCCCCCGCGATGTCGTCGGCTGTCCAGGCCCCTTCGCCCACGCGTTTCAGCGAGCCGACCATCGAGCGCACCTGGTTGTGCAGGAAGGAGCGTGCCGCGGCGCGTACTTCGATGATTTCGCCGACCCGGTGGACGTCCAGCCGGTCCAGCGTGCGCAACGGGCTGTCGGCCTGGCATTGCGCGGAACGGAAAGTCGTGAAGTCGTGCCGGCCAACCAGTTCCCGGGCGGCGGCGTGCATGGCTTCCGCGTCGAGATGCTTCGGCACCCACCAAACGCGGTTCCTCTCGATTGCCGGCCCGGCCCGGCGGTTGAGGATGCGGTAGAGATAGCGGCGGCCGATGGCCGAGAAACGGGCGTCGAAATCCGGAGCGGCGAGCGAAGCCGCGAGGATCGTGACGGTGTCGCCGGCCACATGAAGATGCGCATTGATGGCGTCGCGCACGGTATCGGCCGGCCAGTTCCTGTCGAGATCGACATGCGCCACCTGCGCGGTGGCGTGCACGCCGGCGTCGGTCCGTCCGGCGGCACGCAGGCTGACCGCCTGGCCGCAGAACTTCGCTATCGCCTGCTCGATCGCCGCCTGCACCGAGCGCGGGCCGTCCTGCCGCTGCCAGCCGGCATAAGGCGTGCCGTCATACTCGATGTCGAGGCGGTAGCGCGGCATCGCTCAGAGGTCCGCGAAGGCGGCGGCGTAGACCAGCCGCCCGGTCGCCGGCGCCTCGCCCCAGGCCAGCGCCTGCAATGCCTCGCACTGATAATCGCTGGAGTAGCCTTCCGCCGGCCTCCGCCGGTAGCCGAAGCGGCCGTAATAGGCAGGATCGCCCAGCACGATCGACAGCTTTTCGCCGGCTGCGGCCAGGTATCGATGCGCCTCCGCGACGAGCGCCGCGCCTATGCCCATCTTCTGGAACGCCGGATCGACGGCCAGCGGCGCGAGCGCCACGGCCGGAAAGGATGATTCGTCGTTGCCGACCGTCAGCCGCGAGAACAGGACGTGGCCGACGATGCGCCCGTCCGCTTCGGCGACCAGTTCGAGCACGGCGTCGCCGCCGGCGACCAGCCGGTCCACCAGCTCCGCTTCGAGCTTCTGTCCGAACGCCTGCTCCACGACTTCATGGATGGCGGCCCGGTCAGACAGCTCGGCCGGTCTGATTTCTACGCTGTTCATGACAGAATATCTCCAGGCGAGAGCTTCGCGCCGCGCTGGAATTCCGCGGCCGGGACGGCGCGGCCACCGGCGCGCTGCACCTCGACAAGGCGTATGGCGCCGTCGCCGCAGGCGATCGTCAGCCGGTCGTCGAAGATCGTGCCCGGCGGGCACTGCTCCACCAGGGCGACTGGTTTCCCCGCAGGGAAGGGCCGCGAGCTCGGATGAACGGGATCGCCATCGGCCCCCCTCTCCGGCCGCTGCGCGGCCACCTCTCCCCCGCTTCGCAGGGGCGAGGAAACGCCGGCCGTGCCGCCTGGCGCCGTTCCTCGCCCCCGGAGGGGGAGAGGTGGCTTGCGAAGCAGGCCGGAGAGGGGGTGAACTTCATCATCTCCCACGAGCGTCGAGCGCAGCAGCTTGAGCCGCTCGCTTCGCCCGCCGCGCGGCGAATTCACACCAGGCACCGGGGAAGGGCGAAAGACCTCGGATATGGTTGTGAACCTCAGCCGCCGGGGCCGACCAGTCGACGCGCGTCTCGGCTTTTTCTATCTTGCGCGCATAGGTCGCGCCGACCTCGGGCTGCGGCGCAAGCGTCAGGCTGCCGGCTTCAAGCGCCGCAACGGCGTCGACCATCAGGGCCGCACCAGCCACGCTCAGCCGGTCGTGCAATTCTCCGGCCGTCATATTCGGGCCGATCGGCAGCCGTGCCGTCATCGCCACGGGACCGGTATCGAGGCCGTCGTCCATCTTCATCACCATCATGCCTGTTTCGGTGTCGCCTGCCATGATCGCGCGGTTGACGGGGGCCGCGCCGCGCCAGCGCGGCAGCAGCGAGGCATGGCCGTTGAAGCAGCCGAATCGCGGGGCATCCAGGACGGCTTGCGGCAGGAGCAGCCCGTAGGCGACGACGACCGCGATGTCGGCATCAAGCGTCAGAAAGGCATCCTGCTCGGCTTTCGTCCTCAGACTCGTCGGGCAGCGCACGGCGATGCCCAGCCGTTCGGCTTCGCGTTGCACCGGCGACGGCGTGAGTTCGAGGCCGCGACGGCCGGCGGGCCGCGGCGGCTGGGTGTAGGCGGCCGCAATCTCATGGCCCGCCTCGGCAAGAGCCCGCAGCGTCGGCACCGCGAAATCCGGCGTTCCCATGAAGATGATGCGAAGCGGCATAGGTGTCCCGCATTGGCGCCTGTGGCTGACGAGACCGCGGCGCTTCCAGCGATGCGCGGTCCCTCAGGTCTGCGCTTCAAACGGGTTTATGAGCACGAGGTCAAGTCCGGCGGACCTGTTGGGGGCGATGATGCGCGGCGGAACCGCCGGTCGATTCGACAATCATGCGGAAGTCCATGCGTTCGGCCGGCCGGTTGTCCTCTTCCGCGCAACCTTGCGCCCTGTCGCGTCGCCTGCGTCCGGCGCCGGACAGCCATGCGCCGGATGTATTGCTCAATCCGTCATGGACCTGTATCTGTCACCGCGCGGGGACGGCCCTGCATCTTCCTCACATATCGGTCGGGACGGCCCGCCAGAAGGATGTTTTCCTATGGCATGGACAATGCTGTTTTTCGCCGGCCTGTTCGAAGTCGGCTGGGCGATCGGTCTGAAATATACGGAGGGCTTCACCAGGATCGTGCCGACGGTGCTGACTGTCGCCAGCATGGTGGTCAGCCTCTGGCTGCTCGGCCTGGCGCTCAAGAGCCTGCCGGTCGGCACCGCCTATGCCGTCTGGACGGGCATCGGCACGGTCGGCACCGCGCTGCTCGGCATCTGGCTTCTCGGCGAGCCGGCGACGATAGCACGGCTGGCCTGCATCGGCCTGATCGTGGCCGGCATTCTCGGGCTGAAGCTGGTCGCCTGAGGGCTTCTACGCCGCCAGGCGCAGCAGCGGCGGAGCCGGATTGCACGAAAACCCGAGGCCGGAATGCTTCGGCATTCCGGCCTCAGGCAGCGGTAGTGCCGACCCGGACGTCAGTTCAGCCGCGGCCGCCGCGCTTACGCGCCTTGCGGGCCGCGTAGCGCGCATCCCGCTTGGCCTTGCGTTCCGCCTCTTCGGCCAGATCCCGCGCGACGCGATCGGTTTCGTCCTGCTCGCGCATCTTCGCTTCAACGGCCAGCCGCTCTTCCTCAAGCCGACGCCGCTCCGCCTCATCGGCCTCGCGGCGCGCCCGCTCGGCGGCTTCCAGCGCCTCGCTTTCCTTGCGCAGCTCTTCCTTTTCCTTCGCCCGTTTCTCGCGGGCCTCAAGGATTGCCTGCCGTTCGGCCTTGCGTGCGGCCACATTCGGATCGTCATCCGCGGGCCGTGCCTTGAACCGCTCGACTAATGCCTTCTTTGCCTCGTTCGCCGCGTTACGGCGTTCGAAGATGTCTTTTTCCCTGTAGAGTGCCAAATTTTGCCTTTGTTTTGTCAGCCGATACGCGCCGCTTAAATACTCACGATTGCGCCGAGATCAAGCACGAATCCGCATGCCACCCATGAAAATGCAGGAACCGGCGCATGCAGCGATTGTCGTTTCAGCGAATTGCAATGCCCAAGCGCAAGGGACTGGCCGGGGGCCGGCTTTCCAACTACCTGATGGAAAGTTCAACAAGAGAAAGCAGCATGGAAATCGGCCTCTACACTTTCGCGGATCTGGACCCCGACCCGAAAACGCGCGCCGTCTCGCCCTATCAGCGCATTCGCAATCTTATCGAGGAGATCGAGCTTGCCGATCAGGTGGGGCTCGACGTGTTCGGCCTGGGAGAACACCACCGGCCGGACTATCTGGCGTCGGCGCCTGCCGTCGCGCTGGCGGCAGCGGCGGAGCGAACGAAACGAATCAGGCTGACCAGCGCCGTGAGCGTGCTTTCGTCGGACGATCCGGTGCGTGTATTCCAGCAGTTTTCGACCCTCGATCTGATTTCCGGCGGCCGCGCCGAGATCATGGCGGGGCGCGGCTCCTTCATCGAGTCCTTCCCGCTGTTCGGCTACGACCTGGGCGACTATGACGAGCTGTTCGCTGAAAAGCTCGATCTTCTGCTCAAGCTGCGCGAATCGGAGCGGATTTCCTGGTCGGGACGGCTGAGGGCGCCGATCGCCGATCGCGGCGTCTATCCCCGCCCTTACCAGGACAGATTGCCGATCTGGATCGCCGTCGGCGGAACGCCGAACTCCGTCGTGCGCGCCGGCGTGCTCGGCCTGCCGCTGGCGCTCGCCATTATCGGCGGCGAGCCGGCACGCTTCGCGCCGCTGTTCGAGCTTTATCGGCGCGCTGCGGCGCAGAGCGGGCATGATCCGAAGACGCTCGCCACCAGCCTCAACGTCCACGGCTTCGTGGGTGAAACGACGAGCCAGGCGGCAGACGACTTCTACGGTCCGCAGGCCGAGGTCATGAACCGCATCGGCCGTGAACGCGGCTGGGGCCCGACCAGCCGCGCGCATTTCGACCAGTCGCGCGGCCCCAATGGAGCGCTGTTCGTGGGCGACCCGGAAGCGGTGGCGGAAAAGATCGTCGCCATGCACAGGATCTTTCGCAACGACCGCTTCCTCTTGCAGATGGCCATCGGGCTCTTACCGCATGACAGGCTGATGAAGGCGATCGAACTCTTCGGCACCAGGGTGGCGCCGCTGGTGCGCAAGGAGATCGCCGGCGCAACGCTCGCGGACGCCGGCTGAGCAGACTTGTGTGGCTTCGCCCACGCTTCGCCTGCTTAGCCTCTTGTTTTGCCGCAGGTTTCTGTCGGAAAACCGTGACACAGTTTCCGGAACCTGCTTAGCCCGGCACCATCGGCGTCTGGACGATGACAGACCCCTGACGCCGCGGGCGGTCGGCTGAGGGATGTCCACCAACCCCATTTGAAGCGCCAGGCGACAGTCGGCCGGAGTCTTCGCGCACCGAACCTTAATTGCGCGGCAAACGCTCCCTGCTGATCGGCTTTTTCTGCTCGCTGACCGGCGTGCCGAATCTTGTCATCGTCAAGGTCTTGCGCGAGCACATCGACCGCCTTCGAAAGGTCGGCAATACGGCGCAATCGAGGATGGCGGACCACACAAGCCACCGAGGTGGCCGCCGTCGTACGAGGACGGAAGGAGGCCCTATTAGCCACAACCTCTCATCGTGCGATCACCGCAATCCGCGATGCCATGGCGACATGGCGACATCGAGCCAAAATCAATCGCTCTGCGATGCCGACCGCGCCATTCCAATTCAGCGTTGAAGCCAGGCGTCATATCGTCTATGAACCGTGCGGTTCGGTCGCGAGACTGCCATGCGAACTGCTTGCGATGCACCCGTAGCTCAGCTGGATAGAGCGCTGCCCTCCGAAGGCAGAGGTCACAGGTTCGAATCCTGTCGGGTGCGCCATAAAATCAATGACTTACGATTTTCCTATGTGTCGCGTACGGAATAAGTATGGAAAAGAGGGGTGATTTGTCCCCTGTTCGCAGTCCCGTATGGGATACCGCCACGCGTATCCTGCCGGTGCGGCTGGCCGGTTCGTGCAGGCCATTTTCGTCCGAGTTTCTTAACCATTCGCTCGCAATCCTCGGAACGGTTACGATGTGTAGCGGGGGTTTTCGGTTCTGAAGCAGGCTAAATGCAGAAGGGATTTTTTAGACGATGGCTTACCCGAGGGTTTCGGCTGTCTCTTGTGGTCGGCGTTGTGGCGGCCGCCTGGCAGTCATTGACGGTCACGCGTCCGCGACGAGATGCTTGGTCCGGAAAAGCCACACTACACTGGCTGGGTCGGCCACCGCGCTACCATATCGGCCGAGAAGCTAGACGTTATGACCGTGGTGTGAGCGGCGGCCCGTCCCTAGTCTTTGCAGGCTTAAAGCAAACGGGGGTTGCTCGGTAGTGCCGAGCCTTGCCCCAAGCAAAGGAAGGACGGGCCATGGCAGAGGATAGGGCTTTTTACGTCGGTGTCGATGTGTCGAAGGCCAAGCACGCGATCGCGATTGCGGAGGGGGGCCGGGAAGGAGAGGTGCGCTATTTCGGCGAGATCGAGGCGACGCCGGCGGCGGTGGAGCGCTTCGTGCGCAAGCTGGAGAAGAAGCATTCTGGCCTGCATTTCTGCTATGAAGCCGGCCCGACCGGCTACGGACTCTACCGGCAGATCGTTACGCTCGGCCACCGCTGCGATGTCGTTGCGCCCTCGCTGATCCCCAAGCGTGCAGGCGAGCGCGTCAAGACCAACCGACGCGACGCGGTTACTTTGGCGCGGCTGTTGCGAGCGGGCGAACTGAACGGGATCTGGGTTCCTGATGCGGTCGATGAAGCGGTGCGCGATCTGGTGCGGGTTCGGGCCGCAGCGAGCGAGGATCTGCGCAAGAAACGCCAGCACCTCCTCTCCTTCCTTTTGCGCCATGGTCGGGTCTTTACCGGCCGCAAGAACTGGAGTGCCGCCCATGCGCGTTGGCTTGCGGCGCAGAAGTTTGATCATCCGGCACAGCAGGTCGTGTTCCAGGACCATGTCGACGTCATCACCGATGCACAGAGCCGGCTGGAGCGGCTCGATGCCCAACTGGCCGAACTGGTGCCGAGCTGGTCGATGGCCCCGGTAGTGGCGGCCTATCAGGCGCTGCGCGGCGTCTCCTTCATCGTCGCCGTCACCTTCGCGAGCGAAGTCGGCGATGTCCGTCGCTTCGACAATCCGCGGCAGTTGATGGCCTTTCTCGGCCTGGTGCCGTCGGAGCGGTCGACCGGCGACACGGTCAAGCGCGGCGGCCTGACGCTGGCCGGCAACCGCCGCGCCCGCCGCGTCCTGGTCGAAGGCGCCTGGAGCTATCGCCATCCCGCCCGGGTGACGGAGACCATTCGCATCCGTCTCGCGGGCCTGCCGAAGGGCGTGCGGGAGATCGCCTGGAAGGCGCAGACACGGCTTTGCGCCCGCTACCGGCGCATGACGGCGGCGGGCAAAAAGGCTCCCATCGTGGTTGCGGCGATCGCGCGTGAGATGGCCGCTTTCCTGTGGGCTATCGGCCACCAAGTCGAACCGGTGCGCTGAAGATGCGCTACGCTTGCGCCCGCAAGATCGCGCTTGAGGCAAACGCTCGTCTCCCACGGGCGCCGCCGCTGAAGCTCCTTTGACCGGCTTCAATCCGGCGGCAACACCGGACGGCACGGCGACGGGATGTGGCCACGGTGGGGAATTCCCGCGCGACACTAACGTGGCTGGGCACTGGCCCAACGCCCGAAACTAGACAGGGATAGCCCAAGACGAATTACGGAATTGCGGTAACCAACCCGCGGATAAGAGCTGGATCAACCGTCGTCTCAAGGCCCATCCCGTCCCCGTGCCGTCCCCCATTAACGGCAACAAACCTGTGGCAAAGACATGGGGCGGACAAATCTGCATATCACCCTTGACCACGGTCATAAGAGTGTCCTGATCGACAAATCAGCTACATTCTCGCGAAGTTGAGCGACGGAGGCGGGAATGGCGAAAGGCCGAGCGGTGGCGATCATACTGGAAGCGCCGGAGAAGAGCGAACTGACAGCGTTGACGCGCAAGCATGGCGCGCCGCAGGTATTGGCGGGGCGGGCGCGCATCGTTCTGGCTGCGGCGGACGGCCTCAACAACAAGGAGATTGCCAGCAAGGTCGGCGTCTGTGCCGCAACGGTTGGGACATGGCGCAACCGCTTCGCGCAGAGGCGGATGGATGGCCTCTACGACGAGCCGCGCCCCGGCGCGCCGCGCCAGATCGGCGACGACGAGATCGCAACCACGATCCGCAAGACGCTGGAGACGCTCCCGAGCGGTGCGACGCACTGGAGCCTGCGGACCATGGCCAAGGAGATCGGCCACGCGCCCTCGACCGTGCATCGCATATGGAGCGCCTTCGGACTGCAGCCGCACCGTGTCGAGACCTTCAAGCTCTCTTCCGATCCGCTGTTCGTGGAGAAGGTGCGTGACATTGTTGGGCTCTACTTGTCGCCGCCCGAGCGCGCCGTCGTGCTGTGCGTTGATGAGAAATCCCAGGTCCAGGCGCTCGATCGCTCGCAACCTCTGCTGCCGATGCGACCCGGCCAGGCCGAACGGCGCACCCACGACTACAAGCGGAACGGAACGACATCGCTGTTCGCGGCGCTCGATGTGAAGGCTGGAACTATCGTCGGCAAATGTATGACCCGGCATCGGGCAACGGAGTTCCGCAAGTTCCTCGACGAAGTCGAGCGCAATGTGCCTGCCGATCTCGACATTCACGTCGTCATGGACAACTACGGCACGCATAAAACAAAATTGATCCGCAACTGGTTCGCCAAGCGTCCGCGCTGGCACGTGCACTTCACGCCGACATCGGCGTCATGGATCAACCAAGTCGAACGCTTCTTCGCGCTGCTGACTGACCGCGCCCTCAAGCGAGGGATATTCCGCTCGGTCGCCGAACTCGAGAAGGCTATCAACGCCTACATCGAGGCCACCAATGCCGAACCGAAACCCTTCCGCTGGACCAAGACCGCAGACGACATCCTGGCCAGCATCCAACGCTTCTGCCTCCGAACTCTCGAGGCAAACGCATAGAATGAACCGGACTTCAGAATCAGGACACTCTTATGACCGTGGTCAAGGGTGATATGCAGATTTGTCCGCCCCATGTCTTTGCCACAGGTTTGTTGCCGTTGATGGGGGACGGCACGGGGACGGGATGGGCCTTGAGACGACGGTTGATCCAGCTCTTATCCGCGGGTTGGTTACCGCACTTCCGTAATTCGTCTTGGGCTATCCCTGTCTAGTTTCGGGCGTTGGGCCAGTGCCCAGCCACGTTAGTGTTGCGCGGGAATTCCCCACCGTGGCCACATCCCGTCGCCGTGCCGTCCGGTGTTGCCGCCGGATTGAAGCCGGTCAAATGAGCTTCAGCGGCGGCGCCCGTGGGAGACGAGCGTTTGCCTCAAGCGCGATCTTGCGGGCGCAAGCGTAGCGCATCTTCAGCGCACCGGTTCGACTTGGTGGCCGATAGCCCACAGGAAAGCGGCCATCTCACGCGCGATCGCCGCAACCACGATGGGGGCCTTCTTGCCCGCCGCCGTCATGCGCCGGTAGCGGGCGCAAAGCCGTGTCTGCGCCTTCCAGGCGATCTCCCGCACGCCCTTCGGCAGGCCCGCGAGACGGATGCGAATGGTCTCCGTCACCCGGGCGGGATGGCGATAGCTCCAGGCGCCTTCGACCAGGACGCGGCGGGCGCGGCGGTTGCCGGCCAGCGTCAGGCCGCCGCGCTTGACCGTGTCGCCGGTCGACCGCTCCGACGGCACCAGGCCGAGAAAGGCCATCAACTGCCGCGGATTGTCGAAGCGACGGACATCGCCGACTTCGCTCGCGAAGGTGACGGCGACGATGAAGGAGACGCCGCGCAGCGCCTGATAGGCCGCCACTACCGGGGCCATCGACCAGCTCGGCGCCAGTTCGGCCAGCTGGGCATCGAGCCGCTCCAGCCGGCTCTGTGCATCGGTGATGACGTCGACATGGTCCTGCAAGACGATCTGCTGGGCCGGATGATCAAACTTCTGCGCCGCAAGCCAGCGCGCATGGGCGGCACTCCAGTTCTTGCGGCCGGTAAAGACCCGACCATGGCGCAAAAGGAAGGAGAGGAGGTGCTGGCGTTTCTTGCGCAGATCCTCGCTCGCTGCGGCCCGAACCCGCACCAGATCGCGCACCGCTTCATCGACCGCGTCAGGAACCCAGATCCCGTTCAGTTCGCCCGCCCGCAACAGCCGCGCCAAAGTGACCGCGTCGCGTCGGTTGGTCTTGACGCGCTCGCCTGCGCGCTTGGGGATCAGCGAGGGCGCAACGACATCGCAGCGGTGGCCGAGCGTAACGATCTGCCGGTAGAGTCCGTAGCCGGTCGGGCCGGCTTCATAGCAGAAATGCAGGCCAGAATGCTTCTTCTCCAGCTTGCGCACGAAGCGCTCCACCGCCGCCGGCGTCGCCTCGATCTCGCCGAAATAGCGCACCTCTCCTTCCCGGCCCCCCTCCGCAATCGCGATCGCGTGCTTGGCCTTCGACACATCGACACCGACGTAAAAAGCCTTATCTTCTGCCATGGCCCGTCCTTCCTTTGCTTGGGGCAAGGCTCGGCACTGCCGAGCAACCCCCGTTTGCTTTAAGCCTGCAAAGACTAGGGACGGGCCGCCGCTCACACCACGGTCATAACGTCTAGCGGAGGCTACGGATTCGATTTCGAGGACTGCGTCAAAATGGTTGAGGCCCGGACCGCCACATGATGGGTATATTCACCAACCGGGCCCCGCGACGAATACTCTTACGTGACCGGCGTACCGCAGTCCCGCTTGGGCTATCGAAGGCCCTTTCGTTGACAGCAGTCGGGAAGAGATGGCAGAGGCCTTTGCCCGGTTCCACCCGATCGTCCAGGCTCTAACAGAATTCCACCGACGAAGGGACGAAATGGCGTTCTTCGACCGCGATCCGCTACCTTTGCGGAGCCACGGTCGTCTCGTCCTGCTGGGCGACGCCTGCCATCCGATGAAGCCGCATATGGCGCAGGGTGCAGGCATCGCGCTCGAGGACGCAGCAATGCTGGCCCGATGCCTGACCCAAACTGGGATAACGGACTACGGGGATGCGTTCGCGCTCTATGAAGCGAATAGGCACTAGTGGCTCGCACACGGGAAGCTCTCCTCGAATCCAAACACGAAACTGTGGATAACGGACTACGGGGACGTGTTTCGCGCTGTATGAAGCGAATAGGCACGAGTGGCTTGCACACGGGAAGCTCTCCTCGAATGCAAACACGCAATATTCAACTCGCGATGTAGACAGATGTGACTACTTCGTATGGCCACCTTACCTGTCCCACCGGCGAACGTTAGAACTAGTATTCGAGCTAAGCGGCCTTTGAGGGAAGGTCAAATTTGCCTTTGATAGGAGCATGCATGTTAACGCTTCGAGCAGTTTCTTTCGCCGCCTTGTTCTGCCTTGTGTCATCTCCGGCCTTGGCCGCCAAACCAATCGACCGGGGACCGACGCCCGGCCTTGGATGGGGTGCCGGGGCTCCAAGTCCCTCGGAGCGCCCGGTCCTGTGGCCGGTGTCGGCGTTCCGGCCATTTTGGTCGTAGGCGGGTATCTGTGGTTCGTACGGCGCAAGCAGCGCAACAACATTTCGGTACCCAAGGAGTAGGCGCCTTCAGTCTTGATGGTGAATGCTGATGCCAGGCGAGTTCTGTTTGCCCGGCATCATAGCCACATTCGACGGCGCGCAGAACCTCGGATACCCAGTCATTCAACTGGAACGAAATTGGTGCGCGTGCCGGCGTTACAAAATCCAGCCCGGCTGAGAGGCGTTTGACTATTTCCGGTGCCAAAATGCGGCGCAATCGACGCCGCTCACCGGCGCCAATTCTGAGGCAATGCGCTATATAGGCGTGGCAATGCTCTGCGCTGCCGCGCCCCCGGCTTACAGCACTTTACGTTCGTCTTGGTGGCCCATTTCATTGAGCTTGTAGACCACCTCGGTCCTGTTCGTGGCCTTGAGCTTCCTCATGATGTGGCGGACGTGAACCTTGACCGTGCTCTCTTGCATGTTGAGTTCATACGCGATGATCTTGTTCGTCTTGCCGCGCTTGAGTGCCTCCACGACATCGGACTGACGGTTGGTGAAAATGCTTGCCTGCCGCTTGGTGGCGTCACTCGTCGCCAGCATTTGACGGGAGGCACTTGCCAAGCAACTAGCCGGCACAAATACACCTCCAGCCAGAACCAGGCTAACGGCCTCGACACAAACGCTGATTCCCATTGTTGAGGGGATGAAGCCCCGGACGCCACAGTCAAGCGCCTGAAATATCTCCCCCAATTCGTCCGTATCGGCCATCGCTATGACCGGCGTGGCGCCACATTCGGAAACGAGCTTCCTGATTTCTTCGGCCACGCTCGGACCCCTGAACGAACGGCCCCCTACGTTGACCATGACTGCAACCAGTGGCGGATGAAGATCACGCTCCAGGTTCCAATCCGCAAATGACCCAAGCGCCACAACGTCCATATCCGCCTTTCTCGCGGCGATGCATCCAGCGAGACACTCGCGATCACGAACTCGCGTGTCGATCACAACCAAAGTTCTACTTGCTTGCTCGGCGCCGCCATCCAAGTGATTGCTTCCGATTGCCGGTTCGTATCCCGCATTGACCGGGAGCTGTAGCATTCGGTTCGATTGAATAGCTTGTTCCATGCCCGCCCTTCAGTTTTTAATTTCACGCCTGCCATCAACGCGCCGAATCAGAACATCGTTCCAGTCCTCATCGACGTTTGGCGGAATCTACAATCGCGCCCGTCCGAGCCGGTGGTACAAACGTTGCGATTTGCGCTCGAGGCCTCATCGGCGATCAAAAGCGCTGTGACGGAGCGCCGATGCCAACGCCTATATTGCAGCACGCGGCTGCCTGTCGGGCGGCTGCTTCTCATGAGGCCCGACTTGATGCTGCCTGCTCCAACAGTTCCCAATCGGCGCCAAGCCGGTCAATCAAGTCCTGCGCCTCGTCAATGTTAAGGCCTGTACGGACAGCGAGGGCCTGAGCGGTCACCGGCTCTCGTAAGTCACGCTCGGCCTGGTACCAATATGCATCAGGGGAGCCCTCCGGTCTTCCGTCGCGCTCCCACATCGCAAACGCGCGGCGACGCGTACGCTCAACATCTTCCTCAGACCTTGGCGGATTGCCGCCTGTTGTGAACGCGTCGCTTAACGTGCTCCTATCCGGATCGGCAAGGTTCTCGCCCGCAGCGTCGCGCTCGACGGTTGGATCGTCTTCCGCCGGCAAGGTAGCCGCGAGGTCGATTCTCCGGCGGGCCTTCCCAGCGAGGCCTTTGGTCAGTCGTTCCCGGTTGGCCTGGCTCTGGCTGTCTAGGCATTGCTCGCTCCTGTGTCGGGTTTTCGCTACCGACTAAAAGCGCATTACGAGCGCCCGTTCCATCACGATTGTGGCGGCTCTGCGCATAGGCGGGAGGGGCGATGGTTATTCAGTGCCAACAGATCAGCCATATCGCTACCCTTCTTCGAAACGAAGCCTATATCGTCTAGATGGGCGCACCTGAAACCGACCTCGAAAAGACCCGAAGACAGGTTCGAGCGGGGTCTTCGGCTGTGTTTCACCTGCGCCAACTCATTGCGGATCTCCGAACTGCGGGCCACCAGACAAAGGATGCCGAACGTCGGCTCGCGGACTTGGAAGGAATGCAAGGGTTGCGCGAAGATCGCCTCGCGGAGCTTGAACGGGCCCGGAGGGCGTAGTTCTTGCTTTCGCCGGTCAGCCCTCTTCCGCACAACCAGCCTCGCTTGGCCGCTCGTGTGGCTCAGTCTACAGATCAAAGCGACGACAGCCAAGGGGCACATGGAAGCCATGATGGGTTTGGATGGAGGCAGTCGGCGCAGAACGTAGTGAGCGACCTAAGCCTCCTCCGTGCGTGGCCCAGTGAGTTTGCTATGCGCTCCATGGAGTAAGCACCGCAGTTGAATGGGCCATGATGCGGCGGCCAAGGTTCTCACGGGCCTCCTCGCCCTTCGCGATGCCAAATTCCGTGCATCCAGCCCGAACCAGAAGTTCGGAACCTTGCCGTTCACGTCCTTCCTCGGGCCTAGCTCGCAAAGCTCGTCGCTGGGACCACGCAGGGGTTCTCGACGCCCATCCACGTCGCCAGCGGCTGTAATTCGGATGACGGATGTTCGTCGTGCCGCGATCCGCGTTGCCCCTCATGCGCTCCGGTGGGGTTGGCATTCCCCAGCGCAGCCTCGTTCGATGGCCGATAGTTAGTCTCCACTCCCTCAAATCGGGGCAGCTTGTTGATCTCGCGAGCAAGGGCGCTCGGAGGCCATTCACCATATCCTTCACGCGCATCCTGGGCACCGTTGCCCAGCATAGTCGCGGCCTGTTTGTCCATGTCGATGGCTCGCGACAGGGAAGGTGAAAAAGTCCCGCCAAGCGTGGTTCGGCTTGCCGCCCGTGCGGGAACGCCCAATTCCTAGCCTGATCTTCATCAATGCCCTCACCCACAGAACTCTACAGCCATACCTGGCGACAATACAGGATACTGGAATAGTTTCGCCGACGTGTGGGTCCGCCGGAAATCCGGCAACGGGTTGCCAGCGCAGAAGCCCTGCGGCTCGGCGGTGGGCAAGGTGGCCTTGATTAGCGCTTCGCTAGGTCAAAACCGCACCTCGTTGATGTCGGCTGGCGGAAGATGCGGACCGGGCGACACCAGTTAGCCTCGTACTTCCGGTAACCTCCGCCGTCGACCAAACTGGCCTCGAGTATCGCGAATCGCCAAGGAATCGAAACGGAAACACACCGGGATCAAGCCCTACAAGCCTGATCGCGGAGAGAAGTTTCCGAAAGTGTCCAGGTTGGAAGTTGGCTGACAGAAGTTGCGGATCGGGGTTTTGGAACCTGCTCCTCGCAGCACGGTTATTGCTGAGAGACAGGAGGTAGCCATGGGACTTAAAATACTAGCCGCAGCAATTGCCGCATTTGCCGCGTACAGCTTCGGCCAGAGGATCGCGGAAGAGAATCGCAAGGGCGGCGGGCACAAGGTGCTACGCGCTCCACCACCTGATGTCGGTGTTGACGTTTCCGTGCGGGAGTAACTCTCGGAACTATTTCGTGGCCGCCGCGTTCGTACTCCGTAAGAACATACCTCAGCCTGGGAGCACCACCAGGTCAGCCCGTCGATGGTTTCCCCCGACCCCTCGGCGGGCTTTTCTATTAGTCAACCTTCCGCACCCGCTGACATAAACCGCCCGCCGCCCTCAAGCGCGATGTCCAAGACGCCGTCACACGAATGAGACCGTGCCGCTCTTTCTCAGTTAGCGGCTTTCGGCCATGATGCGAAACACGCTGGCCCGACTGATCCCCAGCGCCTTTACGATGTCGCTCGCGGACTTGCCCTCCGATTTGAGCAGCATCACATCCGCAGCCCTTCGGCGAGCCGTTGGTCGGCGCCCCTGGTACTTCCCATCGGCCTTGGCCCTGGTGATTCCTTCCCGCTGCCGCTCAAGCATCAGTTCGCGCTCGAACTCGGCGATCGAACCCAGCAGGTTCAACATCAGCTTCCCCGTCGGCGTCCCGGTGTCGAGGTTCATGGACAGAATGCGGAGGTCGACACCCTTCGTTTTGAGTGTTGCAGTGATCGTCACAAGGTCCGCCACTGAGCGGGCCAGGCGGTCAAGCTTGGTGACAAGAAACGTGTCACCGTCGCGAATCCATTCAAGGGCCGCCTCAAGCTGAGGGCGCTTTGCAGCGACCGAGGAAAGCAATTCCTGGAATATCTTGGTGCATCCTGACCTTTCGAGGTCACGAAGCTGGCCCTCAAGCCCAGCCTGCTGGTCCGTGGTCGATGCGCGGGCGTAGCCGATTATGGCCATGGTTTCAGTCTCTCAAGGTTCATGTGAGACCACTATGCGATACTTTCGACCAAACCGTCAAGATACAATTCATGTGAGCCTATTTTGAGGCACTGTTTCGGGTCTCACTAGGGCAAGGTCATGTGAAACTGTCACCCGTTTGAAGTTTGTCGTCGAACGCTGACTAAGCAGACGAGCACCCAACTGGGGGGTCGACGGCTGCGACAGTCCCTCTACTTCCGGCTGAACTCGATCTGTGCGGTCGTGACCCTTTTGCCGGTCTGAGCATGGGTTTCCATCGTGACGAGGCGCATCCGCCCGGTGCCCAAACTCGCCACGTGCATGCTTGCCACCCTGTCCGGCCATCTAACCTGAAGATTGAGGGTGTCGCCCGACCGCGCGCCAGAAAGCCGTGCAGCGCCACGCCTTGCACCGATATAGGAGCCGACATAGCGCGTACCCTTGACATGAAGATCAACGCCAATGCGACGCGAGAAAACAGCCTTCGCCCGGCAGGCGCCATCCATGTTGAAGACCGATCCGTTTGACCGTGAATCGAGGTTGCAGGAGACAGTCACTGGATTTGAATCTGGCCTCAACCGCACTTGACCCGAGCCACTCCAGCTACCGGAGAGGTTCTCGAGAAAATCCTTCTCGTCCGCACCGGCGGCGGAGATTGGGAATATTGCGAGAAGAAGGACGGGAAGCACCCATATCGCCGTGGTCATCTTATGGCCAATCCCATGATGAGCGGTTGTCAGCGACGCGCGTCCGCCCGGACGTAGTTGTAAGGTTACCAGCGGCGCCACACCCAACGGCAGCGACGCCGTCGACGACCCCAACGGTCGCGAGAGACGCTGCACACCCGCCGACGGCGTCGCCAGTAGGCGGTGTGCGGTTCCACGGGTGTACCGTCCGGTGCGCGCGCATCCTCTGTTGAAGGCGCATCAAGGTTGGGTATTGGCGCATCACCGGCGCCGCGCGGCGGGTATCGCCATTGCCGGCGACGTGGTCTTGGGGATTACCCCGGTGGCGACTGCTGCTAGCAGTACCGCCAAAAGATGAACGCCTGTCCATGTGCGGAACTTCTCGAAGAACCCGAACAGCAGTTCAAGCGAAACCGCTTTCGGTCGCAACTGATGTCGACGCCAGTAACTCTGTTTTTGTCGTCCAAGGCGGCGCC
>CAWFYS010000020.1:0-100232 GCA_963820075.1 uncultured Alphaproteobacteria bacterium | reverse complement strand
GGCTGTGAAGGTTTAGGGGACGCTCTATGACTTGGGCATTCCCTTCGGTCGCATCAATCGCTTTTGCGCGGCTATGCGGAACGGGGCGTTGGGAGCGCCGTAGCCGGCGTATCCGCCGCGTCGCTCCACCATCTCGATGATGAAGCCCTCGCCGAAGGCGGGGGCATAGAGCTGGAAGAATTCGCCGTTCTCGTCCTTGTCGTAGAGAATGTTGCCGCTCCGCAGGCGATCCGCCAAATCCGGCGCCAGGCCGAAGCGGGCCTCGGCGTCGTCGTAATAGTTCGGGGATATGATCAAGGGCTCGAAGCCGTTCGCGTGAAGCCTCGCCGCCGTCGCGAATATGTCGTCGGTGGCGAGCGCCAGATGCTGCACGCCGGAGCCGAAAGTCTCGGCCATGAAATGGCCGGCAAGCGTTCGGCGGCTCTCGGCGCCGTTCAGGGTCAGGCGAAAGCGTTTATCCTGTCCCTCGATCACCTGGCTGCGCACGATGCCGCCCGGATCGATCACGTCGACCAGCGGCGTCTTCGTGGTGCGGAAGATCGAGGTATAGAACAGCAGCCAGCTCGGCATTTCCTCGGCGGGCATCGTTTGTCCGACATGGTCGATGCGCTTGAGGCCGGCATCGAACGCCTCCGCCGCATTGTCGACCGGGCGGAACTCGATGTCCCAGACCTTTCCCAAGTCGGTCCTGGAATCGAGAAAATAGATCAGCCCGCCGCCGACGCCGCGAATGGCCGGAATCGCGAGTTCGCCCGGCCCGACCGGCTGGTCGAATATCTCGGCGTCGAGCGCGCGGGCGCGCTGCACGGTTGCCGCCGCATCCTCAACCTTGAGACCGATCGCGTAGGCCGATGTTCCGTGCACCACGAATGACGAATGGGCGAACCCTTCGCGCTCCGTATTGATGACGATGTTGATCTCGCCCTGCCGGTGGAGCGCGACGTCCTTGGATACATGCCGGCCCGCTTCGCGGAATCCAAGCACCTTGAGAAGAGCGCCCAGCTCGTTCGCGCCGTGGCGGTTGGCCGCGAATTCGATGAATTCCACCCCCTCCACGCCGATGCGATCCGGCATGGGCGGAACCGATAGCTGAAGCGCCGGCTCTTCGCGCCGCACCTGGTCCATCAGCCAGACCAGAGAACGCCTGCCGTCGACCGAAATGGACTTCGCCGAGCCGCCGCGAAACTGGTCGTTGAAGATTTCGAGCGACAGATAGCCGTCGTAACCAGTCGCCGCCACCGCCTGCATGAAATCGCGGACAGGCAAGTCGCCTTCGCCGGGCATGTTGCGGAAGTGCCGGCTCCAGTAGAGCAGGTCCATCTCGATCAGGGGCGCGTCGGCAAGCTGGACGATGAAGATCTTGTCCTTGGGGATGGATCGGATCGAGCCGAGATCGATCTTGCGCGCCAGCGTGTGGAAGGAATCGAGGATCAGTCCGATATTCGCATGATCGGCCCTGCGAACAATCTCCCAGGCGTCACGATGATCGTTGACGTGGCGCCCCCAGGCCAGTGCCTCGTAGCCGACGCGCAGCCCGCGTCTTGCCGCACGCTCGCCGAGTTCGCGGAAATCAGCCGCGGCGCGGTCCACGCCTCCGAGCGAAATGGGCGAGACCGAGGAACAAACCAGCATCAGGTCGGTTCCAAGCTCCTGCATGACGTCGAACTTGCGCTCGGCGCGGTCAAAGGCGCGGCCACGCTGTGGTTCGGGCAGGCCCTCGAAGTCGCGGAATGGCTGGAAGAGCGTGATGGCCAAGCCGGCGTCCCTGGCCATATGACCGATTTCGCGCGGCGATCCGTCGAAGGCGAGGAAGTCGTTCTCGAAAATCTCGACGCCGTCGAAACCCGCCGCGGAAATCGCCGCGAACTTTTCCGCCAGATCGCCGGCAATCGATACCGTCGCGATCGAAGTCCTCACCGCGGCGCCTCCCTGGATAGCAATGAACGAACCAGTTCGTACATCCTAGGGGAAGCGCGGCTCGCCCGCAAGGGTGGGTGCGCCGACCAGCGGGCTTGCGCGGCTTCGCCCACACTTCGCCAGGCTGGTTTGCCGTTCTGTCGAAGAGTTTCAGTCAGAAATTCGCGGACACTTTTGCAAGCCTGCCTAGCCGGTCGGTGTTTCGGCTTTCGAAACGAAGCGCAGCAGCATTTCGACCGCGTTGCGCCTGAGGCTTTCAAGTTGCGCGGCGGCTCCAAAATCGCGCCCGAATATTTTCGAGAACGTCGCGCGGTTGGAAACGTTGAAGAAGCAGAGGGCGCTCACCTGCCAATGCAGTTCAACGGGATCGAGCCCGGGCCGGAACACGCCCGCTTCGACCCCGCGGGCGTAGATGCGCGCTATGTGGTCGATCGCGGTGACGTTCAACTCGCGGATGACTTCGGATTGCTCGAGATACTGGCCGTGATGAATGTTCTCGATCATCACCATGCGGATGAATTCCTCATGAAAATGATGGTGATCGAAGGTGAACTCGACCAATTTCGCCAGTGCGGCGACCGGCGACAGGTCTTCGGTGTCGAGTTGCGACTCGGCCTCGCGAACCTCCCGATACGCGTTCTCCAGGGCACGCAGGTAGAGCCCCTCCTTGTCGCCGAAATAATAGTAGATCATGCGCTTGCTGAATCGCGTGCGCGCGGCGATCTCGTCGATGCGCGCGCCGGAAAGCCCGTTGAGCGCGAATTCCTTCGAGGCGACCTCGAGGATGTTGCGCCGCGTTCCTTCAGGGTCCTGCACGCGCGCCTCGCGGGCTTCCTGCCCAGTTTTCAGACCGCTTTTTGGCGCCGTCATTGTAAATCCGTTCCGCCGGCCACTGTCGGCAATTGACTAAACTAACTAGTTCGTACAATGATTGCAAATCAGGCAGGACACATTTACCGGCGCGCCCCTGGGAATGACAAGGGCGGCCACAAAGGGCGGCGAGTGTTGGCGACAGGCTCGCGAGCCGGGAGGAATAGAAGGCGATGGGCGACACGCTTGTCGACTTGTTTGGCCGTCTTGCGACTGGCCATGGAGGCGCCGGAGCGGCGGGCGAACCGCGCGTCGTCGTCGGTCTTGTAGGGCGCGGAATTCAGGCTTCGCGCACGCCAGGCATGCACGAACGGGAGGCTCGCCGTCTCGGCATCGGCTATTCCTATCTCTTGCTCGACTTTGATCGGCTGGGCTTGCCCGACGGGGCAATCGCCGATGCTGTTTCGGCGACGCAGGAAGCTGGGTTCCGGGGGCTCAACGTCACGCACCCCTTCAAACAGGCCGTCATTGCGGCCATTGACCGCCTGTCGCCCGAAGCCCATGCGATCGGCGCCGTCAACACCGTCATTTTCGACGGCGAGCACCGGCATGGCCACAACACCGATAGCTGGGGTTTCGGCGAAAGCTTCCGCGATGGGATGGCCGGCGTGCCCAGCGACAGCGTCGCGATGTTCGGCGCGGGCGGAGCGGGCGCCGCGGTCGCCTATGCGCTGCTGCAATTGGGGGTCGGCCGGCTGTCGATCATCGACAGCGACACGACGCGCGCCGGCGAATTGACCTCGCGCATGGAAGGAAGATTCTCGGGGCGTATCGAGGCGTGTCCGGATCCGGCGGCGGCGATCCGAACCGCCAACGGCATCGTCAACACGACGCCGGTCGGCATGGCGAAATATCCCGGCACGCCCTTCGACACGTCCCTGCTCGCGCGCGACCAATGGGTCGCCGACGTAGTCTATTTCCCTGCTGAAACGGAACTGCTCGCAAAGGCACGGGCGATCGGCTGCCGGACGCTGTCCGGCACCGGCATGGCGATCTACCAGGCCTTCCGCGCCTTCGAACTCTTCACCGGCGAGCACGCCGACCGTCGCGCCATGGCCGACCATTTCGAGGCGGCATGAACGCCGTCACACGCCGAGACTGCCGGGCTCCAGGCGCTCCGAGCCTTTTGCAACAGAATGACCACTGGGAGGAACCGATATGAAACTCGACATGAACCGCCGCATGTTCCTGGCCGCTGCCGGCGCGGTCGCCGCCGGGGCGACTTTCCCGGCGCTTGCACAGGACAAGCCGAAACTACGCTTCTCGGCCGTGTTCTCGGAACAGGACATTCGCGCCGAGATGACGAAAATGTTCGCCGACGCCATCAAGGATGATTTCGCCTTCGAAGGCTACTATGGCGGCAACCTGTTCAAGCAGGGCACGGAACTGGTCGCCATGCAGCGCGGCAACCTGGAGATGGGCAATATCGCCCCGCAGGACATTTCCAAGCAGATCCCGGCGTGGTCGATCCTTACCGCTGGCTACCTCTTCCGTGACGCCGCGCACCTCAAGTCGTTCTTCGCCAGCGACTCAGGCGCCGAAATGAAGAAGATGACCGAGGACCAGCTCGGCGTGAGGGTGCTCGGCCCGACCTATTTCGGCCTTCGCCAGGTCGGCCTCAAGCCAGACAAGGAGATCAAGACCCCGGCCGATATGGCGGGCGTCAAGCTGCGCATGCCGGGCGGCGACGCCTGGCAATTCCTCGGGCAGGCGCTTGGAGCAAATCCGACGGCGATGGCCTATGCGGAGGTTTACACCGGCCTCCAGACGGGAGCGATCGACGGCCAGGACAACCCCTTGCCGAATGTCGAGAACATGAAGTTCTACGAGGTCATGTCGCAGATCGTGCTCACCTCCCACCTGGTGGGCTTCGACCTGCTTTCGGTCTCGAAGAAGGTCTGGGACGAGATGGGCGCCGAAAAGCAGGCCAGGTTCCAGGCCGCGGCCGACGCCGCGATCGACTTCTCCACCGAGAAGCACCTTGCCCGCGAGAAGGAACTCGTCGAGACCTTCAAAGGCAAGGGTCTGAAGATCTACGAACCCGACGTCGCCGCGTTCCGGCAGTTTGCCCAGGAGAAATATCTGACCTCGGACCTCGCCAAGGACTGGCCGGCGGGCATGGTCGAGAAAATAAACGCCATGTAAGCCGGATCAAGGTCTGCTGACCGGGCCGACCTGGGTCGGCCCGGTGCGCAAAACTGCTATTGGCGACAGCGTTTGGACAAGAGAACCATGCATCCGGAACTGAAGAAGATTGCCCGCTGGCTCTATCGCCGCGCGGAAAACATTCTGGCCGCGATGCTGGCGGTCATGTTCGCCGCCTTCATCCTGCAGATCATCTTCCGCTATCTGCTCAACCTGCCGATCGGCTGGACCAACGAACTAAGCGTCATCCTCTGGATTTGGCTGGTGCTGTTCGGCGCCGCTTTCGTGGTGCGCGAGGAAGAGGAAATCCGCTTCGACCTGATCTATTCGGCCGTCGGTCCGACCGGCCGTCGCGTCATGTTTCTCATCTCCGCCGTCGCGCTGGTCGTCCTCTACGGCATCTCGTTTCCCGCCATATTCGACTACGTCAGTTTCATGAAGGTCGAGAAGACGGCCTATCTGAAAATCCCATTCGACTGGCTGTACTCGATCTACATCGTTTTCGTCGTCGCGGTCATTGCGCGCTATCTGTGGCTGTCCTGGCAGGCGGTGTTCGGCAAGGCGCCGGAAGAGTTCGACCCGACCCAGGCAGGGTCCGGCGTATGAATTTCGCAAGCCCCTTTTCGCTGTCGATCGTCGCGATCACGGCGCTCGCTTTCCTTGGCCTGCCGATCGGCCATTCGATGGTCGCCGGCTCGATCCTCTACCTGTTGCTTGCCGGCCTGGACATGGGCACAGCGGCCGAGCAACTGCTCAACGGGATGTACACCAACTACATCATTCTGGCGGTTCCGCTGTTCATCCTGGCGGCCGAACTGATGAATATCGGCTCGATGACCGACCGGCTGATGGCATTCTGCAACGCTGTCGTCGGGCGCTTCAGGGGCGGTCTGGCGCATGTCAACATCCTGCAGTCGATCATCTTCGCCGGCATGTCGGGTTCGGCCATCGCCGACGCGGCGGGCACCGGCAAGATGATGCAGCAACTGATGACCAAGGACGGCAAGTACCCGGCGAGCTACGCCGCGGCCCTCACCGCGGCAACGGCGGTCATAGGGCCGATCATTCCGCCATCGATCCCGATGGTCATCTACGCGCTCGTCTCGGATGCTTCCATCGGCTTCCTGTTTCTTGGCGGCGTGGTGCCGGGCCTGCTGATGGCTCTGTCGCAGATGATCATCGTTTTCTTAGACGCGCGGCGGAAGAACTTTCCCGTCGAGAAACCGACGCCGCTGAGGGATCTGCCGCGCATCACGTGGGAGGCATTCCCGTCGCTGATGATGCCGGTGGTGCTGCTCGGCGGCATCTATACCGGCGTCACCACGCCTACGGAGGCTGCCGCGGTCGCCGCGGCCTACGCATTGCTGATCTCCGTCGTGCTCTACAGGAGCGTCAGCTTCGCCGATTTCTATAAGTCGGTTCTGTCCAGCGCCCGGACAACCGCCTCGATCGGCATGCTGATCGCCGGCGCGCTCGTCTTCAACTATGTCGTGACGGTGGAAAACATTCCGCAGGCGCTGAGCGCGCTGCTGACCAGTTGGAACCTTTCGCCGACGGGTTTCCTTATAATGGTCAACATCATGCTCCTGATGCTCGGCTGCGTGCTCGAGGGCACGACCATCCTGCTGGTCGTGGTCCCCGTCCTGATCCCGACCGCCCAGGCGCTGGGTGTCGACATGGTGCATTTCGGCGTCATGGTCGTCGTCAACATCATGCTGGGTCTGATCACGCCGCCCTACGGGCTGCTTCTCTTCATCATGACGCGCATAGCCGAAGTCCCGCTGCGCGATCTGGTGCGCGACACCATGCCGTTCCTCTACGCGATGATAGCGGCGCTGGTGATGATCACCTTCTTCCCGTCGCTGGTGCTTTGGCTGCCGCGCATGTTCGGCTACCAAGGATAGGACCACCCCATGAGCAAGCCGATCTTCGTCCTCAACGGTCCCAACCTCAACCGCCTCGGCAAGCGCGAGCCGGAGATATACGGGCGCACGACGCTGGCCGAGATCGAGGCGATGTGCCGGGAGGCGGCCGGCGATCGCCCGGTCCGCTTCCATCAGTCGAACATCGAAGGCGAGATCGTCAACTGGATCCACGAGGCGATCGACGACGGAGCCGCCATCCTGATCAACCCGGCGGGCCTCAGCTTCATCTCGATCCCGGTCCTCGACGCGCTGAAGATGTTCGCGGGACCGATCGTCGAGCTTCACATTTCGAATATCCATCGCCGCGATGAAATCTATCATCGCTCGCTGGTGTCCAAGGTTGCCACGGCAGTGGTCGCCGGGTTAGGGGCCCGGGGCTACCCGTTGGCGATCAATTGGCTGCTGGAGCAGCTCGACGCGTGAACCTCATGTCCGAACCTTGCATCATCGCCGTCGCCATCACCGGTTCCCTGCCGCGCAAGCAGGACAATCCGGCGGTGCCGATCAGCGTCGCCGAGCAGACCGAGTCAACGCATCAGGCATTCGATGCCGGCGCTTCACTGGTCCACATCCATGTCCGCAACGACGACCAGAGTTCCTCATCCGATCCGGCGCGCTTCGCCGCGGTCCAGGAGGGCGTGCGCAAGCACTGCCCTGGCATGATCATCCAGTTTTCGACGGGCGGCCGTGGGCGCGATCCGGCGGCGCGCGGGTCGGCGCTTTACCTGAAACCCGACATGGCGTCTCTTTCGACCGGTTCGGTCAACTTTCCGTCCATCGTCTATGAAAACCATTCAACGCTGGTCGACGAGCTGGCCGCCAAGATGAAGGCAAACGGCGTGCTTCCCGAGATCGAGATATTCGACCTCTCGCATCTCCATGCGGCCCGGCGTCTGGCCGATCTCGGCCTCATCGGCGAGCGACCGCATATCCAGTTCGTCATGGGCGTGCAAAACGCCTTGCCGGCGCAGGAGCGGATTCTCGATATCCTGCTTGCCGAGGCGAGGGAACTGTTTCCCCGCTGCACCTGGAGCGCCGCCGGAATCGGCCGCAACCAGATGATCGTCATGCAGTGGGCGCTGGCGCGCGAGGCGGACGCGGTGCGCACCGGCCTGGAAGACAATATTCGAGTAAGCAGGGAGCGGCTGGCGGCAAGCAACGCGGAACTGGTCGGCCTTGCGGCGGCGGCGGTGGAAAGACACGGCCGGCGCGTGGCGTCCGCCAGCGAAGCCCGCCGCATCCTCGGATTGGCGACATAGAGCATGACCCCGAAAAGTTGCAGACTTTTCGGATAAGATCATGCGTCATAACAAGGAGTTGGAGCAGGGCAAATCCGTCCCGCTCTGATCGAAAAGCACAACACCCGCCGGGGGAGGAGGATCCGGCGGGTGTCGCGTAAGCCGGGCAGCGCTCGGGAGGAGGAGAAGGCTGCCCGTAGTCGCCGAACCTGGGAGGAGGATGGCTCGGCGATGTTCCTTTCGCATATGGCGGGTGCGAAGCCCGATTTCAACAGCACCCGCCGGGGGAGGAGATCCGGCGGGTGCCGTTATGGTGACCAGTCATCGGGAGGAGGAGGAGACTGGTCGTATCCGTCAGAGCCTGGGAGGAGGTCGGCCCCGACGAAATCCTTAGATGGCCTTGCGGGCGATGAAAGGGATGTCGCCGCGGGCGAAACCGAGATCGGCCAGCTCACGATTGGAAAGGCGGTTCAGCTCGGAAACGGTTTCCTTGTAGCGGCGCCAGTTGCGGTAGTTGCGGATCAGGTTCATGTTTGTTCTCACGTCGTCTTTCGATCGTCGTTTTTCTTCACGCTCCGAAAATAAGGAGAGTCGGACCGGACTTGAAGTGCCGATACCGCATGGCAGCAATGTGATTTGTGCAATGCAGCATAAACCGGACCTTAACGGCTCTTTAGCCGTCGCGCCGCGATTGAAATAGTTACAGTATGTCAAGTGCTTACCCGGTCGAACTCCATCTCGGGAGGAGCCGGGCGCGAGGTGGGATGGCGAACTATACGAAGCGGCTGAAGCAGGATGTGGAGCGCTGGATCGGCCTCGGGCTGATTGATCGCCCGGCCGGTGAGGCATTGATCGCCGACGCCACCTTCCACGAAAGAAGGTCGCTGAGCTTCGGGTCGGTCCTCATGATCATGGCCGCCCTTTTGTTCTGCGCCGCGATCCTGCTGGTCGTTGCCGCGAACTGGGAGGCGATGCCGCGTCTGGCGCGCGTCGGCATGCTGTTTGCCCTGATCGGTGCCGGCTATCTCGGCGGCGCGCTCTTGAAGGTGCGGGGTCACGGCGCACTTGCCGAGGGCGCCTGGCTGATCGCGGCAACGGCTTTCGGCGGGGCGATCGCGCTTATCGGCCAGATGTATCACTTGTCCGGCGACGAGGAGGCCGCGATCCTGACCTGGTGCGCCGGCACCGCGCTCGCGGCGGCCGCGCTGCGGTCGGGGCCGCTGACCGTCGGAGCGACAGCCATCGCGGTGTCCTGGATGGTCACCGAGGGTTTCGACATCTGGGGCAGGGGCGACCTGCCGCTGCTTTTTCCAGCCGTGGCGCTGGCGCTCTGGACGGTTTCGCTATGGACCGGCAGCGTGGCGGCGCGCCATCTCATCCTGCTTTCGCTGATCGCCTACGCGGTTCTGCTCGCCGACAGAGTGGGCATCGCGACGGTAGGGGTATGTCTCGCCGCGATCTCGGGGCTGATTTTCGCGGCGTCGGTGCTTGCGGCCGAACAGGTCGAGCGTATCGCCCGGCTCAACGGGCGGCTGCCGCTGCATGCGCTCATCGGCTTCCTGGTGGGTGCGGCGATGCTGCAGTTGGAGCATTCCGCTGATACCGTACTGCTCGTCACCATCGCGCTGGTCGTCTTCGCGGCTGTGGCGGCCGCAATCCTGATGGCCGGGCGCGAAAGCCGCGCGCTGCGATGGGTGGCTTACCTCGGGTTCTTCCTGGAACTGACATTCCTCTATGTCGCAACGATCGGCACGATGCTGGGCACGGCGGGCCTGTTCCTTGCCTCCGGACTGGTGCTCGGCCTTTTCGCCTTTGTCATCATCCGCATCGAACGCCGCCTTGGCAGCGGCGGGGAGGCGACAACATGATGCGCGGCAGACAGCTTCTTCTTGCCGCGCTTGCCCTTGCGCTTGTGCAGATCGGCTTTCTGTCCTGGATGATACTGGCCCGTGCGGCCCTATTGCGCGACGGCCGCGAGATCCTGCTGAAGGTCGAGCCGGTGGATCCGCGCGACCTGCTGCGGGGCGACTATGTACGGCTCGGCTACGAGATTTCGCGGATTCCGGTGAGCATTGTGGCGAATATGCCGGCGGGAGAAACGATCGGGGCGAGCGATATCCGCGTCCGCCTCCGCCGCGAGCCCGACGGGTTCTGGCGGGCGGTCTCGGCCAGCCTTGCCGAGCCGCTTCAGGGCGAAGCGGGACCCGAGGAGATCGATTTGATCGGCCATGTCGAACCGGCCTGGAACCTTGGTCGCGAATCGTCGCTGGCGGTGGCCTACGGCATCGAGCGCTTTTATCTGCCGGAAGGCGAGGGCCTGGCGATTGAGCGCGACATGCGCGAGCGCAGCTTCGGCATCCTGGCCGCCGTGGGTCCGGACGGCACGACGCGGGTCAAGGCCTTGATGGATGGCGGCACGAAACTGTTCGAGGAACCGCTTTATTGAGCAATGGCATTCGCGGCTTCAACGTTGACAGAAGCGGAATGGCGTGGGAATGCCGAACCAATGCGGATGTGGCGGAATTGGTAGACGCCCTGGATTTAGGTTCCAGTGCCGAAAGGCGTGGGGGTTCGAGTCCCTTCATCCGCACCAAAATCGCGGTTTTCGAAGCAAGAACAGTAGCATCGGCATCGCGATCCGGTCGGGCTCGCGCTGGCTGTGCTATGAAAAATGCTCAGCTATGCGACTGTCGTCGCCAATGTCCCGATGGCTGTCGAAAAGGGTCGTTGGGCGAACTTTGTTTGACGCGTGCGCAAAGCGAGGGGTCAAACGCGCTCGCAGCCCGGGCAACATTGCGAAGAGAGTTGAAAAACCCACCCTCCTGTGACAAAAGGCGTCACAAAAATGACGGGATAGGGCGGTCCGCTACGGGCAAGCGCGGTAGGAAACTGAAAGAACAGACACTTACCGGCTATCACGCGGTGCGGAGGAATATCCCTCCCGGAATTCGGCTGGAATCCGGGGCTTGGTATGGTCCATACGCGCCAGATGCTCGGCATGGAAGGTTTTGGGATGCGAACGGCCGCGGCCGTTGCGACCCTTTCGAGATGACAAAGGTTTGATGATGCAGGTTACCGAAACTCTGAATTCCGGCCTGAAGCGCGAGATAACCGTCAAGGTTCCCGCAGGCGATATGGAATCGAAACTGATCGCGCGGCTGGAAACGGCCCGCGGCAAGGCGCGGATCAACGGCTTCCGCCCGGGAAAGGTGCCGATCCAGCATCTGCGCAAGATGTATGGCAAGTCGTTGATGGCGGAAGTGGTTAACGAGATCCTCTCGGACACGCCGCGCAACATCGTTGCCGAGCGTGGCGAAAAGGCCGCCATGCAGCCCGAGGTCACGATGACCGAGGACGAGAAGGAAGCCGAGAAGATTCTGTCCGGCGGCGCCGATTTCGAGTTCAAGCTGGCCTACGAAATCATTCCCGCCTTCGAGATCAAGGATGTATCCGCCATCGCCGTGACCCGGCCTGTCTATGATGTTCCGGAAGAGGAGATCGAAGAACAGGTGAAGCGCGTCGCCGAATCCGCCCGCAGCTATACGGTGAAGGACGGCGAGGCCCAGCTAGGCGACCGCGTCACGATCGATTACGTCGGCAAGATCGGCGGCGAGCCGTTTGCGGGGGGCGACGGCAGCGACCAGCCGCTCGTGCTCGGCTCCAAGGATTTCATCCCCGGCTACGAGGAGCAGTTGATCGGCACCAAGGCGGGTGACGAGAGGCTCGTCACCGTGACCTTCCCGGAAAATTATTCCACCGCCAGTCTTGCCGGCAAGGAAGCGACCTTCGACGTTTCCGTGAAGGAGGTCGCGGCGCCCGGCGAACTCGAGATCAATGACGAGACCGCCGTCAATCTCGGCCTCGAATCGCTCGAGCGCCTGCGCGAGATCGTGCGCGGCCAGATCCAGACGCAGTTCGGCTCGATGACCCGCCAGAAGGTGAAGCGTCAGCTTCTCGACCAGCTCGACGCCGCATATTCTTTCGAGGCGCCGTCCAGGCTGGTGGAGGCGGAATTCAACAACATCTGGAACCAGGTCAACCGGGATCTGGAAGCCGCCGGGCGCAGCTTCGCCGACGAGGAGACCACCGAGGAGGCGGCGCGCGCCGACTATACGAAGCTCGCGGAGCGCCGCGTCCGGCTCGGTCTCGTCCTGGCCGAGATGGGCGAGAAGGCCGGCGTCCAGGTTTCGGATGAAGAGATGCAGCGGGCGCTGTTCGAATTCATCCGCCGCTTCCCCGCCGCCCAGCAGCAGGGCATCTATGACTACTACCGCAACAATCCGGCCGCGCTGACCACGGTGCGCGCCCCGATCTTCGAGGAGAAGGTCGTCGACCATCTGCTCGGCCAGATTTCCGTCACCGACAAGAAGGTGAGCAAGGAAGAGCTGATGGCGGAGGACGAAGAGGTCGAGGCCGCGACGGCCAAGGCGAAAAAGACAAGCAAAGCCGAAGCCGCCGCCGAGGAAGGCGCGGCCGAGGAGCCGGAGAAGGCCCCTGCCAAGAAGAAGGCGGCAGTGGACGCCGACTCCGAGTAGGTTTCGGCCGACAGATCTCCTTTGAAAGGCCGTCCCTTCCGGGCGGCCTTTTTGCTTGGCAGCAATGCTTCGCCGTTTCGATTTCTCCAGGACCGTGTGGCGGAGGCTCTTGCCTGCGCGGTTGAACCTGTTGGAAACTCAACCTTGTGTTCTCCTGGGTGGAAACGGACAGAAGGGTGGTGACGAGTGGTTGGCGCGCGTGCGGCCGGATCTATTGTTGCGGTCATCCTGCTCGTTGGTTTGCTCGACGCGGCGACGCAGGCTCAGGGCATGGGGCGCTGGAAGATCTGGCGCGGCGACGGCACGGCCAGCGCGACGCTCTACAGCATAAACACCCTGACGACCGGAACACGGACAATCGACTATCACCCTGCGCTTGTGGTGTCCTGCGAGGCTGGCCGCTACCCGGTGTGGCGCCAGGAATTGCTGGCGCGACGGATGATCTCCGGCCAGTATCGGGTCGATGTCACCATGCGCTTTGACAATGGCGGTTCCTTTGTCGAGCAGTGGATGCTGTCCGACATGAACCGCTCGCTGAGCAGCGATGGCAGCCAAGCCATAGCGCGCCTGGCACGGGCACGCCGCTTCCATGCCGCGTGGCGATTCGGGGTCTTTTCCGGAGGCGGCGAAGCGATCTTCGACGTTGCCGGGCTCAAGGACACGCTGGCCGAACTGGCGAAAGCCTGCGGCACCGCTGTTCCGTAGGCCGAACCGGCCTCGGAACATAAATCGAACAAAATGACAAATTACAATGAAAACATATGGTTGACACGTATTGTCAAATGAGAACAAAAAAGGTACAAAGAGATCGGGATATCGGCTCGAACCGCCTTCATTGACGATCAAGGGGTATGTATCATGGCGCAGAACACGTTGCGGCTTGTTGAGGACAAATTGGTGGATAAATCAAAGGCTCTGGACGCGGCCCTCTCCCAGATCGAGCGGGCGTTCGGCAAGGGGTCGATCATGCGGCTGGGCGCCAACGAGAAAGTCGTCGAGATAGCGACGATTTCGACCGGCTCGCTTGGTCTCGACATCGCGCTCGGCGTTGGCGGTCTGCCGCGCGGCCGCGTCATCGAGATCTATGGACCGGAAAGTTCCGGCAAGACGACGCTGGCCCTGCACACCGTTGCCGAGGCTCAGAAGAAGGGGGGCATCTGCGCCTTCGTGGACGCTGAACACGCGCTTGATCCGGTTTATGCGCGCAAGCTCGGGGTCGATCTTGAGAACTTGCTGATCTCGCAGCCCGATACCGGCGAGCAGGCGCTGGAGATCTGCGACACGCTGGTTCGTTCCGGCGCGATTGACGTCCTGGTGGTCGATTCGGTCGCGGCTCTGACGCCGCGGGCTGAAATCGAAGGCGAGATGGGCGACTCGTTGCCCGGAGCGCAGGCGCGTCTTATGAGCCAGGCATTGCGCAAGCTGACCGCCACCATCTCGCGCTCCAACACGATGGTGATCTTCATCAACCAGATCCGCATGAAAATCGGCGTGATGTTCGGCTCGCCCGAAACAACCACCGGCGGCAACGCCCTGAAATTCTATGCGTCGGTCCGTCTCGATATCCGGCGCATAGGCTCGGTGAAGGACCGCGACGAGGTGGTCGGCAACCAGACCCGCGTCAAGGTGGTGAAGAACAAGCTGGCTCCGCCCTTCAAGCAGGTCGAGTTCGACATCATGTATGGCGAGGGCGTGTCGAAGACCGGCGAACTGGTCGACCTTGGCGTCAAGGCTGGCGTCGTCGAGAAATCGGGCGCCTGGTTCTCCTACAATTCGCAGCGCCTCGGTCAGGGCCGCGAGAATGCCAAACTGTTCTTGCGCGACCACCCGGAGACGGCGCGCGAGATCGAGACGGCGCTTCGCCAGAATGCCGGACTGATTGCCGAGCGTCTGCTGGAGAGTGTCGCAGACAGCGGCGTCGACGATGCCGCTGAAATTTAGCCGGCGCCCGGCCGCTTTTGGGTTTGTGCCGTCGGCCTTCGCGCCGACGGTTTTTTCAAGCGATTGCTCGTGACGACAAGGCTTGAATTCTGGATGCGCGGATGTTCGAAACCGCTGGTTCCGCCTGCATCGCCGTGTCTGCCGGCCTTGTGGACAGGCTCCGGCGCTGCCGCTAAAAGGCCATACCCGCTTGCGCGGGGCGCGCGGATCAAGCAAAGGCAACGATATGAGTGGCGTCAACGAAGTCCGGTCGACCTTCCTCGACTATTTTGGGAAGAACGGTCACGAGGTCGTTGCCTCCAGCCCGCTCGTGCCGCGCAACGACCCGACATTGATGTTCACCAATGCCGGAATGGTACAGTTCAAGAACGTCTTCACGGGGTTGGAGACACGCGGCTACGCGCGCGCCGTGACCTCGCAGAAGTGCGTGCGCGCCGGCGGCAAGCACAACGACCTCGACAATGTCGGCTATACGGCGCGCCATCACACCTTCTTCGAGATGCTCGGCAACTTCTCGTTCGGCGACTATTTCAAGGAGCGTGCGATCGAACTCGCCTGGAACCTGATCACCAGGGAGTTCGGGCTGGATGCGAGCCGGCTGCTGGTCACGGTCTATCACACCGATGATGAGGCGGCGCATCACTGGAAGCAGATCGCCGGCCTGCCGGATCGCAGGATCATCCGCATTGCGACCAGCGACAATTTCTGGGCCATGGGGGACACGGGCCCTTGCGGTCCGTGCTCCGAGATATTCTACGATCACGGCGAAGGCATTCCGGGCGGTCCTCCCGGCAGCCCGGATGAAGACGGCGACCGGTTCATAGAGATATGGAACCTCGTCTTCATGCAGTACGAGCAGGTGACGAAGGAGGAGCGCGTGCCGCTGCCGCGTCCTTCGATCGATACCGGCATGGGACTGGAGCGCATTGCCGCGGTGCTGCAGGGCGTGCACGACAATTACGATATCGATCTTTTCCGTGCACTCATCCACGCTTCGGTGGAAGCGACCGGCGTCAAGGCGGAAGGGAAGAACCGCGCGAGTCACCGGGTTATCGCGGATCACCTCAGGGCGTCGAGTTTCCTGATCGCCGATGGCGTGCTGCCGTCGAATGAGGGACGCGGCTATGTGCTGCGGCGCATTATGCGCCGCGCCATGCGGCATGCGCAGCTCCTTGGGGCGACGGACCCGCTGATGTGGCGTCTCGTACCTGCATTGGTCCGCGAGATGGGACAGGCCTATCCCGAACTGATGCGCGGCCAGGCACTGATCACCGAGACGCTGAAGCTCGAGGAGAGGCGCTTCCGCAAGACGCTTGCGCGGGGGCTCGGCCTGCTGGCGGAGGCTACCGAGACGCTATCCAGCGGCGGCCGGCTCGATGGCGAGACGGCATTCAAGCTCTACGACACCTACGGCTTCCCGCTCGATCTCACCCAGGATGCGCTGCGCCAGCGCAACATCGTGGTCGATCTCGACGGTTTCAACGCCGCAATGGCGCGACAGAAGGCCGAGGCGCGCGCCAATTGGGCGGGCTCGGGCGAGGCCGCGACTGAAGCGGTCTGGTTCGCCGTGCGCGAGAAAACTGGCGCGACCGAGTTCCTCGGCTATGACACGGAACAAGCGGAAGGCGTCATCGCCGCGCTGGTCAAGGACGGCACGTCGGTGGAGAGCGTCTCGGCCGGCGATACCGCGGCGCTCATCGTCAACCAGACACCGTTTTACGGCGAATCCGGCGGTCAGATGGGAGATACGGGTACGATCTCGGGCGAGGGTTTCCGTTTCGATGTGACGGACACGCAGAGGAAGGGCGAAGGTCTCTTCGTGCATTTCGGTAAAGTGGCGGAAGGCATCGTTCGGGTTGGCGCCGCCGCCGGGCTCAAGGTCGATCGCGCGCGGCGCGCCGGCCTGCGCTCCAACCATTCCGCGACGCACCTGATCCATGAGGCCTTGCGCGATGTTCTGGGGAGCCACGTCGCTCAGAAAGGCTCGCTGGTGGCGCCTGACCGGCTGCGCTTTGACTTTTCGCACCCCAAACCGATCTCGTCCGGGGAACTGGAGAGCGTCGAGGCGATGGCCAACGAGATCGTCGTCCAGAACGCACCGGTCACAACGCGGCTGATGAGCGTCGACGACGCCATTGCCGAGGGCGCGATGGCGCTTTTCGGAGAAAAATATGGCGACGAGGTCCGTGTCGTGTCGATGGGGACCGCGCTGCATGGCGACAAGTCGGGCAGGCCCTATTCGGTCGAGCTTTGCGGCGGCACGCATGTCGGCGCCACCGGCGACATAGGCCTGGTTCGGGTGGTTTCGGAGGGCGCGGTGGCGGCGGGTGTGCGCCGCATCGAGGCGCTGACCGGCGAGGCCGCCCGGAAACATCTCGACGAGCAGGATCGCCGGCTGAAGGCGATCGCTTCGACGTTGAAAGTGTCGCCTGCCGACGCCCTGTCGCGTGTCGAGGCTCTCGTCGAGGAGCGAAAGAAGCTCGAACGCGATCTGGCGGATGCACGCAAGAAGCTGGCGCTTGGCGGCGGTGGTGATGGCGGCGCGGGCGAGAAGGAGTCGGTTGCCGGCGTCGGCTTCCTCGGCAGGTCGGTGACCGGCGTGTCGCCGAAGGATTTGAAGCCGCTGGCGGATGCCGGAAAGAAGTCGGTCGGCTCCGGTGTCGTGGTTTTCGTCGGCGCCGGGGACGATGGCAAGGCGAGCGTGGTCGTCGGCGTTACCGAAGATCTCACGATGCGTTTCAGCGCCGTCGAGCTTGTGCGCGCGGCGTCGTCGGCGCTGGGCGGGCAGGGCGGCGGAGGACGTGCCGACCTTGCTCAGGCCGGTGGACCGGATGCGACCAGATCGGCCGAGGCAATCGCCGCAGTGAGGGCCGCCATGCAGGCGGCCTGACCGCCTTCGGCCGCTCGGACCCATCTTTGCGGGTTTCCCGCGTTTCGCGGCCTGCCCCGCCCGGCTATGTATCGAAGGCCGCGGTCGCCGAAGAACTGGGCAACGCCGCGCGAGGCAGGGCGGGATCGCGAAGATGACCGACGGTCCGAAGGCTAGCCGGATCGCGTTCAGCAGGGGCTTCCGGAGGCGGTGCCCTTTCAGTGTTGGCCTGGGCCCCCGTGCTCTAAGGGAACCACCGTGCATTCGCCGCCCGGCGCTGAGCGCCGGGCGCAATTCGCAAACTGTATGGCGGCGCGGGCCTCGTCCTTAACGCGGGGGGCGGCAACCGGATGAGCCGGCTCGCCGCCTCGTGCCGTGTGGTTATCGCATGGCCTTCTGCAGGTTCTCGTCGATCTTGTCGAGGAAGCCGGCGGTTGAGAGCCAGGGCTGGTCCGGGCCGATCAGCAGCGACAGATCCTTGGTCATGTATCCGCCCTCGACCGTCTGGATGCAGACCTTTTCCAAGGTGTCGGCGAACCGCTTCAGTTCGGCGTTGTCGTCCAGTTTCGCCCGGTGCGCCAAGCCGCGGGTCCAGGCGAATATCGAGGCGATCGAATTGGTCGAAGTCTCCTGGCCCTTCTGGTGCTGGCGGTAGTGGCGTGTGACGGTGCCATGCGCGGCCTCCGCCTCGACGGTGTTGCCGTCGGGCGTCATCAGCACGGAGGTCATCAGGCCGAGCGAGCCGAAGCCCTGCGCCACCGTATCGGACTGCACGTCGCCGTCATAATTCTTGCAGGCCCAGACATAGCCGCCCGACCATTTGAGGCAGGAAGCCACCATGTCGTCGATCAGGCGGTGCTCGTATATGATCTTCCTGTCCTTGAAGGCAGCCTCGAACTCCTGCTCGTAGACCTCCTCAAAGATGTCCTTGAAGCGGCCGTCATAGGCTTTCAGGATGGTGTTCTTGGTCGACAGGTAGACCGGATAGCCGCGCTGCAGGCCGTAATTGAGCGAGGCGCGCGCGAATTCCCTGATGGACTCGTCCAGATTGTACATCGCCATAGCAACGCCGGCACCGGGCGCGTCAAAGACTTCATGCTCGATCACCTGGCCGTCCTCGCCGACGAACTTGATCGAGAGCTTGCCCTTGCCGGGATATTTGAAGTCCGTCGCCTTGTACTGGTCGCCGAAGGCGTGGCGGCCGACGATGATCGGCTTCGTCCAGCCGGGCACGAGCCGGGGCACGTTCTTCATGATGATCGGCTCACGAAAGATGACGCCGCCAAGGATGTTGCGGATCGTGCCGTTGGGCGACTTCCACATCTTCTTGAGCTTGAACTCCTCGACGCGTGCCTCATCGGGCGTGATTGTCGCGCATTTCACGCCGACGCCATGTTTCTTGATGGCGTTGGCGGCGTCGATCGTGACCTGGTCGTTGGTGGCGTCGCGGTGCTCGATGCCGAGATCGTAATAGTCGAGATTGATGTCGAGATAGGGGTGGATCAGCTTGTCCTTGATGAACTGCCATATGATGCGGGTCATCTCGTCTCCGTCGAGTTCTACGACGGGGTTGGCTACCTTGATCTTCGCCATGGAATGCCTCGTTTCAGGGAGGGAACGACAGTCCCGCCGGAGTCGCGATGGGAGGGAACTGTGGCCCTATAGCAAAGCCCATTGGAGCGCGCAAACGCTGAAAAAGCCGCCTTTCCGGCGCGCATCGCCGCATGCGACGGCTGCGCCGTTTGGCGGCCCTGGCGAGGTCTTGGCCTTTCCGGCGTTCTGTTTCTGTGGCATCGGTCCCACAGGGGGCGTTGCGTCGCCGCATGTCCCGGCATTTTCACGCGCGAGATTCATCCAGTTGAGACATGACGGACATCGACACTGAACTGCACCCGGTGACGGAAGGGCCGGTGATTATCCTGGTCGCTCCGCAGATGGGCGAGAACATCGGCATGGTGGCGCGCGCCATGGCGAATTTCGGCCTGTCGGAACTCCGGCTGGTGGCTCCGCGCGACGGCTGGCCGAGCGACAAGGCGACCGCCGCCGCAAGCCGCGCGACGCATGTGGTCGAAACCGCGGCGGTTTTCGATGATCCGCGTTCGGCAATCGCCGATCTGGAATTTGTCTTTGCCACCACCGCGCGCGAGCGCGACGGCTTCAAGACGGTGCGCGGGCCAGTCGAGGCCGCCCGCATGCTGCGCAGCCGGGCAGTCGGCGGAAGCCGCACCGGCATCATGTTCGGACGCGAAAAATTTGGTCTCGACAATGACGAGATCAGCCTGGCCGACGAAATTGTGACGTTTCCGGTCGATCCGCGCTACGCCTCGCTCAATATCGCCCAGGCGGTACTGCTGATGGCCTATGAATGGCGCAAGGCAGGGCTGGCCCACGAAACCGACACACCGTTCACGGGACCGGAAATGACGCCTGCGCAGAAGGCGGAGCTGCATGGCCTGTTCGACCATCTCGAGGCCGCGCTGGACGCCCGAGGCTATTTTCGGCCGCCCTCGAAAAGGCCGAAAATGGTCGACAAACTGCGCGCCGTGCTCACCCGGCCGGCCTTCAGCAGCGGCGAGATAAAAGTCCTGCGCGGCATCGTCGCCTCGCTCGACTATTTTTCGCCGAAGGAGCCGCGCGGCTCCGGCTATCCGGAGCGCAAGGCCAAGGCCGACCGACTGGCGCATCCCGCCGGCCGGACGAGCGCGGCGAAGGACGGTGAGGGGAGCGATGGCTGAACGCCCGGTGCTCATGTTCGATTCGGGCATTGGCGGCCTTTCCGTCCTGCGCGAGGCGCGCGTGCTGATGCCCGACCGCCGTTTCGTCTATGTAGCCGATGACGCGGCGTTTCCTTATGGCGACTGGGAGGAGGATGCGCTGCACGAGCGCATTGTCGGCCTGTTCGGCGACCTTCTGGAGCGCTTTCGGCCCGAGATTGCGGTCATCCCCTGCAACACCGCTTCGACACTGTCGCTCGCCGCACTTCGCGCCAGCTATCCCGGGACACCCTTCGTCGGCACGGTGCCGGCGATCAAGCCGGCGGCCGAACGCACGCGCTCGGGCCTGGTTTCGGTTCTGGCGACGCCGGGGACGGTGAAGCGGCAATATACGCGCGACCTGATCGCTCAGTGGGCGCAAAAGTGCGACGTGCATCTGGTCGGCAGCACGCGGCTGGCGCGACTGGCCGAAAATTACATGCGCGACGGCTTTGTCGATGAGGAGGAGGTACGATCGGAGATCGCGCCGTGTTTCGTTGAGCGTGACGGCCTGCGCACCGATATCGTGGTGCTGGCATGCACGCACTATCCCTTTTTGGTCAATCGCATGCGCAAGATGTCGCCGTGGCCGGTCGATTGGCTCGATCCCGCCGAGGCGATCGCGCGACGCGCCATATCGCTGCTGGACGACAAGGGCGAGTTCGTCGGCGCGGCGCGAACCTTTGATTTGCGCGATATAGCGGTCTTTACGTCGGGCAGGTCGGACTTCGCCACCCGCCGGCTGATGCAGGGGTTCGGGCTGACCCTGGAATTCGCAAACGCCGTCAATTCCTGACGGCGGGATGTGTAATAAGCCCATCGGTTATTCCGGAACCTCGGCGAGGGCGGCCGCGTTTGGCGCATCATCCCTTTGAAGGAGAGAGGCATTGCCAGCCAGATCGAAAGCCCAGCAGATGGCGGCCGGCGCCGCGCTTTCCGCCAAGCGCGGCGAGATCAAGAAGAGCGAACTCAAGGGCGCGTCGCGGGAAATGTACGAATTGATGACCGAGAAAGAGCTTGAGGATTTCGCGCATACCAAGCGCAAGGGCCTGCCGGACAAGAAGTCCGAGGACTGATGCGCGGTGGCGGCTCGATGCTGGTTGCTTCCAAGGGCCGATTTCAGCTCTGTAGCGCTGTGCTGTTGGCTGCCAGGAACTCCCTTAGCGGAGTGGGCTCCCGGCCCGTCAGCGTCCTGACTGTCGGCGTGAGGATCGAATGGCGCCCCTCGGCCGCGGCCACGTCGAACGCGACCAGGCCGCCGGCCATGAGCGGCGGCAGCCCGGCCTTGAGCAGGCCGTCCAGCAACGCCGATGGCGGGACGCTGACGTGGCTGATGTTGCGGCCGGTCAATTCGCCGGCGATCGCCGCGAGTTCGTCAGAGGTCACGGCGGACGGGCCGGTAACGTCGAGGATCTGGCGTCCCGTGGCGCTCGCCAGGGCAGCGGCGGCTGTGCGCGCGCAGTCCTCCCGCGTCACGTAGCTGCGCCCTCCGGTTCCGGTCGCGGTGAAGAGTTGCCCGCCCGCCGCCGCATGCTGCAGGCTGAGCAGGGCGATTTCGGCGTAGATGTTGTCGCGCAGGATCGTCCAGTCCATCGCGCTTTCGAAAAGCGCTGCCTCGGTCCAGAAATGGTCGTCGATCAGGGAACTCTCGGGAGTCGGATAGGGCGAAGGTGCGGAGGTGTAGACGACGTGGCCGATGCCGGCGCTCCGCGCGGCGGCGACGGCGTTGCGGTGTTGGCGGAGCCGCAGGCCGGGTGCGTGCAGCGCGTCGGTGCTGATGAGAAGCAGGCGGTCGGCGCCGGCGAAGGCTTGTGTGAGGGAAACCGCGTCGTCGAAGTCGGCCCTGCGCACCTCGACGCCGCGTGCGGCCAGATCGGCGAGCTTTTCCGGATGGCGGGTCGTGGCGATCACCGTGGAGGCACCGGCTTCCGACAACAATTCGACGACGCGTCGGCCCAGATGGCCTCCGGCGCCGGTGACGAGCAGGGTTGGCTTAGTTGCATCGGACATGGAAACCTCTTGTGTGCCGGAAGGGAGATGCGGGTCGGTATGGGTCGAGCACCTTGTGTAATCAGGTTATTGACAGTAACCATATAGCGGACGGATTCCGCGTGCGGAAGAACGCATGATTTCGTGCCGAGGTTACCTGGAGAGAACCGGATGAACGTCAGAACGGGATGCGCGTCGTCGGCGCCGCTGCTGCGGGCCAGCCCGGGTTTCGATGCCGGCGCGGACGGCACCTGCCCGATCCGCGACGTGATGAACCGCGTCGGGGATACCTGGAGCATCCTCGTGATCTTCGTCCTGCAGCCGGCGCCGCTGCGCTTCAATGCGCTCAAGCGCCGGATCGAAGGCATTTCGCAACGCATGCTGACCGTGACGCTGCGCTCGCTGGAGCGCGACGGGCTCGTCTCGCGCACGGTGCGGCCGACGACGCCGCCCGAGGTAGAGTACGGCCTGACCGAGCTTGGCCAGTCCATCGCCGGGCCGATCGATGCGCTCGGCCGCTGGGCGGCGGAAAACCGGGCGGCGCTGCAGCGGGCGCGCGCGGCGTTCGACCGCGGCAAGGCGGAAGGCGGCGTGTCAAGATTCGGTTGACAGGGCGGGCCGGTTTCTCTATCCAGCCGCCAGCGCCGGGCCGAAAGGTCCGGTGTTTCATTTGACGTGTCCCGTGGGTCTTTCCGCAAAGCGTGCGTGGAAGGCCCTGTCAGGTTTCCGAAACGGGAGCCAGAGGAGGGCGCGTTTCCTTCGCTCGGAACAAGAGGTTCCGAACGTATCGTTCTGAAAAGGGAATGCGATGAGCAAGCGCGAATCCGCGAAATACAAGATCGACCGCCGTCTCGGCGAAAATATCTGGGGCCGCCCGAAGTCGCCCGTCAACAAGCGCGAATATGGTCCCGGCCAGCACGGCCAGCGCCGCAAGGGCAAGCTTTCGGACTTCGGCCTTCAGCTCCGCGCCAAGCAGAAGCTGAAGGGCCATTATGGCGACGTTTCGGAAAAGCAGTTCCGCAAGACCTACGAGGAAGCCAACCGCCGCCGCGGCGATACTTCCGAGAACCTGATCGCGCTGCTGGAGTTGCGGCTCGACGCGATCGTCTATCGCGCCAAGTTCGTGCCGACGATCTTCGCCGCCCGCCAGTTCGTCAATCACGGCCATGTGAATGTCAACGGCCAGCGCGTCAACATCGCCTCATACCGCTGCAAGGCCGGCGACGTGATCGAGGTGCGCGAGAAATCCAAGCAGCTCGTCATCGTCCTGGAGTCCGTCCAGCTCGCCGAGCGCGACGTGCCGGACTATATCGAGGCCGACCACAACAAGATGACCGCCACCTTCGCCCGTGTTCCGGGTCTGGCCGATGTTCCGTTTGCCGTCCAGATGGAACCGAACCTGGTCGTCGAATTCTACTCGCGCTGATCGCGCGACAACGAGACAGCTTTTCCAGGCCGCCTCCGGGCGGCCTTTTCATTAAAGCATCGCGCCGGAAAGTGGACACCGGTTTTCGGCAAAAGCGATGCGAAAACAAAGAGCTAAAGCAAGTCACCCGATTCTGAAATCGGGCGACTTGCTTTGGTCCGACGCCGCCGGTGTTGTTCATGACAAGCAGGGCGGATAGATAGGCATGGTTCGAACAGGCCGGGCTCCGCTCCATGAACGTCGCCGTCAGTCCACCGGAAGTGAATGCGGACAGCGAAGGCTGCCATCCGCTGTTGCGTGATGTGCCGTCTTCCGTCGAGTTCAACAAGCTGCGCAAGCGGCTGCTGCGCCACGCCCGCGAGACGATCGAGAATTTCGGCATGGTTCGGCCCGGCGACCGCTGGCTGGTGGCGCTCTCGGGCGGCAAGGATTCCTATGGATTGCTCGCCGTTCTTCTCGATCTCAAATGGCGCGGCCTGCTGCCGGTCGATCTTCTGGCCTGCAACCTCGACCAGGGCCAGCCGAACTTTCCGAAGCACATTCTCCCGGAATTCCTTGATCGCTACGGCATCCCGCATCGCATCGAATACCGCGACACCTATTCGATCGTTACCGACAAGATCGCGGAGGGCAGCACTTATTGCTCGCTGTGCTCGCGGCTGCGGCGCGGCCATCTCTACCGCATCGCGCGCGAGGAAGGCTGCTCGTCGCTGGTGCTCGGCCACCATCGCGAGGACGTGCTCGAAACCTTCTTCATGAACCTCTTCCACGGCGGACGCCTGGCGGCGATGCCGGCGAAGCTGCTGAATGACGAGGGCGACGTCGTCGTGCTAAGGCCGCTGGCGTTCTGCGCCGAGGCCGATCTTGCCCGCTTTGCCGACGCGATGCGTTTCCCGATCATCCCCTGCGACCTTTGCGGCAGCCAGGACGGCCTGCAGCGCAACGCCATGAAGGCGATGATCGACGACATCGAGCGGAAAATGCCGGGGCGCAAGGACTCGATGATCCGTGCGCTTGCCAATGTCCGCCCATCGCATCTGCTCGACGGCCGCGTCTTCGACTTCATCGGTCTCTCAGGTCAACGGTAGGGATAGCCCATGCGCTTTGGCGACAAGACCGTGGACTGGCTGACTTCGCTGCTTTCCGAGGCGGCTTCCGCCGAGATCATGCCGCGCTGGCGGCGTCTGTCGGCAAGCGACATCCGCCAGAAGACTTCGGCGACCGACCTGGTGACCGAGGCGGACGTCAACGCCGAGCATTATATCACGGCCCGGCTGAAGGATCATTTTCCTGGCGCCCTGGTGGTCGGGGAAGAGGCCCATGCCGCCGATCCGACCGTGCTGGATGGGATGAGCGAGGCGGATTTGGCCTTCGTCATCGATCCGGTGGACGGCACGCTGAATTTCGCGTCCGGCCTGCCGCTGTTCGGCGTCATGCTCGCCGTCCTCGTCAAGGGCGAGACGGTTGCGGGCATCATCCACGATCCCGTCGGCAAGGATTTCATCATGGCGCTGCGCGGAGCAGGCGCCCATATCCGCCATGTCGACGGTCGCATGGAGCCTGTCCATGTGGCGCCTGCCGCCGCCGTGTCCGCGATGACCGGCGCGGTTTCCTGGCACTACGCCGAGGAGCCGGAGCGCTCGATGCTGGCGCGCAACCTGGCGAAGTTCAACGCGCACTTCAATTTTCGCTGCGCCGCGCATGAATACCGACTGGTCGCCAGCGGCAATGCGCATTTTCTGGCCTACATGAAGCTGATGCCTTGGGACCACCTGCCCGGGGTGCTGATCCATGCCGAGGCCGGCGGGCATTCCGCTTACCTCGACGGCGAGCCCTACCGGCCGTCGCGCTTGGATGGCGGCCTGCTGGTTGCCCCGGACAAGGCGAGCTGGGAAGAAATCAGGCGCACGCTCTGGACGGCCTGACGTGACCGCGGCCGCGCGTCAGGCGCGTGGCACGGGATCGTGGTGCGCGCGGAACAGCTTTCCCCGCTCCGCGATCAACACCATTACGAGGCTCAGCGCCGCCACGCCGCAATAGCCGGCGGCGAGCGGCGTCGTGGTGCCGTCGAACGACTGGCCGATCAGGGCGCCGATCGCGCCGCCGCCCAGCGTCTGCACGAAACCCTGGACCGACGAGGCGGATCCGGCGATGTGACCGAGCGGCTCCATCGCCAGCGCGTTGAAGTTGGACCCGATCCAGCCGAACTGGAACATCGCGGCGGCAAACAGCAGGATGAAAGCCGCCAGCGGCACCTGATCCAGCAACGACCAGACGAACCAGATCAGGCTGACCAGGAAAAAGCCGATCAGCGCGGCATGCGACAGCCGGCGCATGCCGATCCGCATCACGAATTGCGAATTCAGGAACGACGAAACCGCCATCAGGCCTGCAACCACGGCGAAGACGACCGGGAACCAGACGCCAAGGCCATAGATGCCGACATAGACCTGCTGGGCGGAGTTGATGAAGCCGAACAGGGCGCCGAATACCGTCATCGACGCAAGCATGTACCAGAGCGACATCCGGTTGGTGAGCACGATGCCGAAGGCCTGCCCGATCGACGACAAGGTGAAGGGCCGCCGGTCCTCGGGGTGCAGGGTTTCCGGAAGCCGCATCGCCGCCCATAGCGTGATCGCCAGTCCGATCACGCCCATGCAGGTGAAAATCAGGTGCCAGTTGCCGATCAGCATGACCACCTGGCCGATGCTCGGCGCGATTACCGGGATGATCATGAACACCATGAAAATCAGGGACATGGTCTCGGCCATCCGGCGCCCGCCGAAACGGTCGCGCACCATCGAAACCGCGATGACGCGGGTCGAAGCGGCACCAACGCCCTGGATGAAGCGCAACGCCAGCAGGGTCTCGAAATTGGGTGAGAATGCCGCGGCGAAGGCGGCCAGCACATAGACGGTGAGGCCGAACAGCAGAGGCGACCTCCGGCCGAAGCGGTCCGAGGCCGGGCCGTATGCGAGCAGCGCGAAAGCCATGCCGGCGAAATAGGCGGTGATCACATACTGCCGGTGATTCTCGTTCTCGACGCCGAGGCTTTCGCCAATCTGCTGGAGGCCGGGCAGCATGATGTCGATGGCGAGCGCGTTGAGCGCCATCAGCGCGGCGGCCAGCGCGATGAACTCCCACCGGGCGAGGGGAAATGCAAGCTCCTTGCTGGCGGAAGTCTGCTGGTCCATCGGATGGCTCCGGCTCTAAAGCAAACCTCCCGATTTCGGAATCGGTCAGTTTGCTTTATCTTTTTGTTTACGCATCGCTTTTTCCGAAAACCGGGTTCCACTTTTCGCAGCGATGCTCTAAGGCGAAACGAAATGCGCCGGGGGACCGGCGCATCCGCGATTCCGATTTTTTCAGAGCCCGATCCGCGCCGGGCCGGGCTTTAGGCCGCGCCGCGCGCGCTGACGCCTTTTTCCTCCAGGAAACCTTGCAGCTCGCCGGCCTGGAACATTTCACGAACAATGTCGCAACCGCCGACGAACTCTCCCTTCACGTAGAGTTGAGGGATGGTCGGCCAGTTGGAATATTCCTTGATGCCCTGGCGCAGATCGTCGGAGGTCAGCACATTGACGCCTTTGTAGTCGACGCCGAGATAGTCGAGGATCTGGACGACCTGGCCCGAGAAGCCGCACTGCGGAAAGCCCGGCGTGCCCTTCATGAACACAACCACGTCATTGCTCTTCACTTCGCTGTCGATGTAGTCGCCAATGCCGCTCATCAAGACAATCCTTGGAACGCCCGTGGGAAACAGGCCCGAAACATGACAATCAGATAATCCCAACGGCGATCAGACACAAGGCTTCCGGCCATTTTCCGTCTGGTCCAGACCGAAGGTGCTGACGGATATAGGCCGTGCTTGACGCGTGAAGGCTGAGGATGCGCCGCGGATCGATTGTCACGATTGTCCTGGTTGTCATAGGGCTGATTGTCGCGGCCGGCCTCTGGCTTGGCAGACGTGTCGCCTGCCGTGCGACCCATATGCGGAGATTAAGCTGCCTGATCCCCGCATGAGAGATCAGGCTTTGCTTCTGCGATGCAGGCCACCATCGCCGCGCTGAATGTGCATGTCACTCCGGTGCGTTGGTCTGAAGCGCCAGCGCATGCAGCACGCCGCCCATCTTGCCCTTGAGCGCCTCGTAGACCATCTGGTGCTGCTGCACGCGGCTCTTGCCGCGAAAGCTCTCGGCCACCACTTCCGCCGCATAGTGATCGCCGTCGCCGGCAAGGTCGCGGATCGTCACCTTGGCATCCGGAATGCCGTCCTTGATAAGGCGTTCGATGTCGTGTGCGTCCATTGCCACGTCGCATTCTCCAGCATGCACAGAATTGAGATATGGCGGCGATGGCAGGCAACGTCAATGCGGCTTCACGGCGGCTGTCCGCGGAATTACTCTGGCTCCGATCGCTGGTCAGGGAGGACAGCAATGGATGTCATCCAAGCAATCCATAACCGCCGCTCGGTACGGGACTACGATCCGAGACCGGTGGCGCGCGCGCTGATCGAGGCCATCCTGCTGGATGCCGCGCAGGCGCCGCCGCCGACACGCGATCAGGTGCCCTGGACTTTCAATGTCGTCGAGGGCGTTGAACGGATCGCGGCCTATGGGGCGCTGGCGAAGCAGCATGCCGAGCGGCATCGTCCCGACGGTCCCGGATGGAGTTGGCTCGACAGGCCTGACTTCAAGGTCTTCTGGGACGCGCCCGTCCTCGTCGTCATTTCGGGGCCGGTCGAGGATTGCTGCCGGGCGGGTCAGAACCTGATGCTGTCGGCCTTTGCGAGGGGCCTGGGCACGTGCTGGGTCGGCTCGCCCATGCTGTGGCTGCGCACGGCCGAAGCGAAGGCCGAACTCGGCATACCGGCCGAGCTGACACCGGTTTCGGCGCTCTGCCTCGGTTATCCCAAAACGGTGCCGCCCGCGCCGCCGCGCGGCCGGCCGGCGATCATCTGGAGCGATTGACCGGCGGCTGGCCGAAGTCCGAAACGGCTTGGCGTCCCGTTCCGAAGCTTCAGAGCGTCAGGTCACCACCCATGAACCTGGGAAACCAGGCTTCGTGCGCCTGCCGCAATTCCTCCAGAGGAATCGCACGCGCCTCTCCGAGCTTCAGTTCATTGCCGCCCGTCGTGCCGATCCACGGCGCGAAGACGCCGGTGTCCTTGAGAAATTCGCCGAGGAACCAGTCTATCCTGTCGTGCGGGATGGTGACGAGGTAGCGGCCCTGATCCTCGCCGAAGAAGACGGGAATCGGCGAAAAACCTTCAAGCTGATTGACCGTGGCGCCGATGCCGCCGGCCATCGCCATTTCGGCGAGCGCCACGGCGAGGCCGCCGTCGGAAAGGTCGTGGACCGCGGTTGCCACGCCGTTGGCAATCAGCGAGCGGACAAGGTCGCCCGCCTTCTTCTCATGCGCGAGGTCGACGGGCGGCGGCGGGCCGTCGGTGCGGCCATGGATGTCGCGCATGTAGATCGATTGGCCGAGATGCGTGCCCCAGGAGTCCGGCGCGCCGACCAGGATGATCGCCTCATCCTCGGCCGCAAAGCCGATCCGCGCCATCTTCGACCAGTCGCGGATCAGGCCGACGCCGCCGATGGTCGGCGTCGGCAGTATGCCCTGGCCGTTGGTCTCGTTGTAGAGCGAGACATTGCCCGACACGATCGGGAAGCCGAGCACGCGGCAGGCCTCGCCGATGCCCTCGATTGCCTTTACCAATTGGCCCATGATCTCCGGCCGTTCGGGATTGCCGAAATTGAGATTGTCGGTGGCGGCAATCGGCTCCGCGCCGGTAGCGGTGAGGTTGCGCCAGCATTCCGCGACCGCCTGCTTGCCGCCTTCATAGGGGTCGGCCTCGCAATAGCGCGGCGTCACGTCGGAGGAGAAGGCGAGCGCCTTGGCCGCATGGCCGTCGACGCGCACGACGCCGGCGTCGCCGCCGGGAATCTGCAGCGTATTGGCAAGGATGAGGGAATCATACTGTTCCCAGACCCAGCGGCGGCTCGACAGGTCCGCGCCGCCGAGCATCTTCAGCAGCGCTTCGGCGATTTCGGCCTGCGGGATGTCGTCGGTGGCGAGCGGCGCGCGCGGCGTCGGCAGGGTCCACGGCCGGTCATATTCGGGCGCCTGGTCGCCGAGTTCCTTGATCGGCAGGTTGGCGACCTCCTCTGCCCTGGTGAAGGATGCGGAAGCGCAGATCGTCCGTCGTGTGGCCGACAATGGCGAAGTCGAGGCCCCATTTGTGGAAGATCGCCTCGGCCTGCGCCTCCAGCTCGGGCTTGAGCACCATGAGCATGCGCTCCTGGCTCTCCGACAGCATCATTTCATAGGCGCTCATGCGCTCCTCGCGCACGGGAACCTTGTCGAGGTCCAGTTCGATGCCGAGATCGCCCTTGGCGCCCATCTCCACCGCCGAGCAGGTGAGGCCGGCCGCGCCCATGTCCTGGATGGCGATGACGGCGCCGGAGGCCATCAGTTCGAGGCAGGCTTCCAGCAGGCATTTTTCGGTGAACGGGTCGCCCACCTGCACGGTCGGGCGCTTTTCCTCGATCGTGTCGTCGAATTCGGCCGACGCCATGGTGGCGCCGCCGACACCGTCGCGGCCGGTCTTGGCGCCGAGATAGACGACCGGCAGACCGACGCCCGTGGCCTTGGAGTAGAAAATGCCATCGCTATTGGCGAGGCCGGCCGCGAAGGCGTTGACGAGGCAGTTTCCGTTGTAGCGGGCGTCGAAATTGACCTCGCCGCCTACCGTCGGAACGCCGAAGGCATTGCCGTAGCCGCCGACGCCGGAGACGACGCCGGCCACCAGATGCCGGGTCTTGGGATGGTCGGGTTCGCCGAACCGCAGCGCGTTCATGGCCGCGATCGGCCGCGCGCCCATGGTGAAGACATCGCGCAGGATGCCGCCGACGCCGGTCGCGGCACCCTGGTAGGGCTCGATATAGGAGGGGTGGTTGTGGCTCTCCATCTTGAAGACGACGCACTGGCCGTCGCCGATGTCGACGACCCCGGCATTCTCGCCCGGTCCCTGGATGACCCGCGGCCCCTTGGTCGGCAGGGTGCGCAGCCACTTCTTCGAGGATTTGTAGGAGCAATGCTCGTTCCACATCGCCGAGAAGATGCCGAGTTCGGTGAAGGTCGGCTCGCGCCCGATCAGGTCGAGGATGCGCTGGTACTCGTCGGGCTTCAGCCCATGCGCCTTCACCAGTTCTGCCGTGATGGCGACGTCATTGCGGATGCTCATCGTGCTGCCATGGCCTCGCGAGGGTCTTTACCGCGCTCCTTAGCGCAAGCCGGCGCCGCGATACACCATCCGAGGGAGATAAATTGCCGCAACGAACCTGGATTCAGCCGTAGCTGTCGTAACAGGCGCTGCCACTTTCCATGAGGCGGCGAATGGTTGCGAAACCGGCCGCAACGTCCTCGCGCGTCGGAGGGATCGAGAAACTGACGCGGATCCTGTGGAAGACCCGCTCGCCGCGGCCGGCCTTGTACTCGTCCTCATCGTCGACAAGCACGCCTTCGCTCGCCGCCACCTGCTTGAACGTTCCCGACATCCAGGGTTCCGGCAGCTTCATCCACAGATAGGGCGCGTTCTTGTGCGAGCGGAAGTCGAGCCCGGCAAACATGCGCCGAGCCAATTCCTCGCGCGCGGCCAGTTCGTGCCTTACCTTGGAGCGGATCGCGGCGGCCTCGCCGCTCAGCACAAGCCCGGCGGCGAGTTCACCGAGCATGAACGAAATTCCGCCCGTCACCATCTTGTGCGCCGTCTGGACGCGTGGCGCGAAATGCGCGGGACAGGCGACCCAGCCGCCGCGCACGCCGGCCGACACGGCCTTGGACAGGCCGCCGACATGGAAGGTGCGCTCGGGCGCGAGCTGCGCCAGCGGGCTGGGCGCATGGTCGAGCAAAGCGCCGTAGACCGAATCCTCGATGATCCAGACATTGTATTTGCGCGCCACCTCGACCATCGCGCGCATCCGCTCCGGCGGCATGGTCGACAGGGTAGGGTTCTGAATCGAGGGCATGAGGAAGACCAGTTTCGGGTGCTGCTGGGCGCACAGGCGCTCGAAATCCTCCGGGTCCGCGCCGTTCTCGTCATTGCCGAAGGCGACGCTGCGCCGGCCGATGAGGTTGGCGCTGCGCGAGATCGACGAATAGGTCAGGTGCTCGAACGCAATCTTGTCACCCGGCGCGGTGGTCACGGCGATGACCGCCATGATCGCCGCGTGGCAGCCGGCGGTCGATACAATGGTTTGCGGATCGGGCGCCCAATCGCCGGCGGCCAGCCACCGGCGTCCCGCCTCCTGCCATTCGCGCGGCCATGTGCGCGTATAGTCGCTGATCTTGTCGGCGTGCTTCACGGTCAGCCGGTCGAGCAACTCGCGGATGAGGGCACTCTGGCCGACATCGGGCGCGGACGTGCTGTCCATGCGCAGCCTTGCCGACGGCGTCGCCTCCGGAACGGCCGGCAGGGCGTTGGCTGAAGCCGCTATGGGTCGCGAGACGACCTGCTCCTGCGCCTCGCCGCCAAGCACATAGGTACCGCGCCCGACCTCGCCGCTGACGAGGCCGCGCTCGCGCGCCACCGCATAAGCGCGCGTCACCGTGCCGATGGTCACGCCGACGTCGAAGGCGAGATTGCGTTGCGGCGGCAGCTTCTCGCCGGCGGGAAGCCTGCCGCCGCTGATGTCGTGTTCGATCTGGTCCGCCAGACGCAGATAGAGCGGACCGGTGCCTTTGGAGAGATCGGGGAGCCAATTTGTCATGATGACAATTTCGTAGCTTGCAATCGCAATGGAGTCAATTCAAAAGATTGTCCCTATAGCAACACTGAAAATGCAACGAGAGGACATAGCAATGCGTACAATAGATACATTGACGCCCCGCACTTCAGCGCATTCATTGCCCCGTGGCGCATCGGCTCGAAGCTCATTCGGAACCCTGACCAGCGCGCTGGGTAGCGCGGTCGACAGCATCTCGGCCATGCTGGAGCGCCGGCGCAGCCGTCTTGCCCTGCTCGGCCTGACCGACGATCAGTTGAAGGACATCGGCCTTTCGCGCGCTGACGCTGAATGCGAGGGCCTGCGCAGGCCCTGGCAGTGAGGTAGTTTGACCGGTGCAGATAGCGCGCCGCTCGCCGATCAGGCGGCGCCTCCGCAGGAGGTGTCGCCAGCGCTCCAGCGGCCGAGATCGCTGGTGATGCGCGCGCCCACGGGCTCGCTCAGCAATGGCCCGAAGGCGTCGACCGTCGATGAGTTGCCCGTGGCCTGCACGACCAGCAGCGGCCTGCCGCCGAAGTTCTTGGCCGGCACCAGCAGGAAGCGTGGCTGGCCGCTAAAGGAATTCAGCTCATTGGCGAACTTATACGCCTTGAAGGCCGGGTCCCTGGAGGCGAACCAGCATTTGTGCGCGGCAATCGCCACGGGTTCCATGGCGCGCAGCGCGGCGCTCTTGCCAGTCGAGCCTCCGCCGCTACCCGGAAGCTGCGCCTGGCAGGCCGCCAGCGCGAGCATCAGGACAGGCAGGGCGGCGTGAGGCAGGCGCATCAGTGATTTATCCCGTGTGCTGCAGTTGTTGTGCGGGCCGCGTGGATATCGGCAACCCTAGACTTTGACCGTTTGTGCCGCCCCTCATCTGCCTGCCGGCATCTTCTCCCCGCAAGCGGGGCGAAGGACGCTGGCCGCAACGAAGGCACTCTTTTCTACGGCGCTGGCGAAACACTCACTTGCGCGACGTTGGTGATTGGCGAAAATCCTCGACGAGAGCGTCCTTCGCCCCGCTTGCGGGGAGAAGATGCCGGCAGGCAGATGAGGGGCGGCGCGGACTTGGCCAAGCACGTTCGCACCAGACGGTTCAGAGGCCCCCGGTATCACGCGGCCGCTTGCATGCCGAGGGCGCTTTCGAACAGGCCGCGCCCGTCCGTGCCGCCATGGGCAGCCTCGATCAGGTTTTCGGGGTGCGGCATCAAGCCGAGCACGTTGCCGCCGGCGTTGATAATGCCGGCGATGTCGTTGACCGAGCCGTTCGGGTTGGTGCCTTCAGCGTAACGGAACACGACCTGGCCGTCGCCCTCGATCCGGGCCAGCGTTTGCGGATCGGCGAAATAATTGCCGTCGTGGTGGGCAACCGGGGCGCGGATGATCTGTCCGGCCGACATAGTTGCGCGTGAAGGCGGTATTGGCGTTGGCCACTTCGAGCTTCACTTCGCGGCAGACGAATTTGAGCGACATATTGCGCATCAAAGCGCCGGGCAGCAGTCCGGCCTCGAGCAGGATCTGAAAGCCGTTGCACACGCCGATGACCGGCACGCCCTTGGCGGCCTTCTCGGCGACGGCACGCATGACCGGCTTGCGCGCTGCAATCGCGCCGCAGCGCAGATAGTCGCCATAGGAAAAGCCGCCGGGGATGACGATCAGGTCGACCTCGGGGATCTCCGTCTCGGTCTGCCAGACAGTCGCCGGCGGGCGGCCGGAAATCTTGGTCAGCGCCGCAATCATGTCGCGGTCGCGGTTAAGGCCGGGAAGCAGGACGACTGCGGACTTCATTTCGGCTCGTAGGGTCGTTGCGACTAGGCAGACTTAGGTGGCTTCGCCCACGCTTCGCCTGCTTAGCCTCTTGTTTTGTCGCAGGTTTCTGTCGGAAAAACGTGACACACTTTTCCGGAACCTGCTTAGGCGATTTTCGTGGAGCGCAGGCAGACACACGTGGGTACAATCTTCAGGTAAGCGTCACGTCAAAATTCTCGATCACCGTATTTGCCAACAGCTTCTCGCACATGGCCTTCAGCTCGGCTTCGGCCTTCGCCCTGTCGGCGCCCTGAAGCTCGACATCGAAAACCTTGCCCTGGCGCACCGAGCCGACACCGGAAAATCCCAGCGTGCCAAGCGCGCCCTCGATCGCCTTGCCTTGCGGATCGAGCACGCCGTTCTTGAGGGTGACGGTGACGCGGGCCTTGATCACGGACAGTCATTCCTTGCTGCAACCAACGCGGCTGGTTCGACGCGGGCTCAGTGCGGCTTGCCCTTGCCGTTGCCGGAGGAGGCGACGAGGATAGGCCCGGACGGTCTGGGCGGATCGTTCTCGTTCATGATGCCCAGCCGGCGCGCGACCTCCTGATAGGCCTCCACCAGCCCGCCCATGTCGCGGCGGAAGCGATCCTTGTCGAGCTTGTCCTGGGTCGCGACGTCCCACAGCCGGCAGGAATCCGGCGAAATTTCGTCGGCCACCACAATGCGCATCATGTCGCCCTCGAACAGGCGGCCGCATTCGATCTTGAAGTCGACGAGCTGGATGCCGATGCCCATGAACAGGCCCGACAGGAAGTCGTTGACACGGATGGCAAGCGCCATGATGTCGTCGATTTCCTGCGGACTGGCCCAGCCGAAGGCGGTGATATGCTCTTCCGAGACCATCGGGTCGTCGAGCGCGTCGGCCTTGTAGTAAAACTCGATGATCGACCGCGGCAGCACGGTGCCTTCCTCGATGCCGAGCCGCTTGGACAGCGAGCCGGCCGCGATGTTGCGCACCACCACTTCGAGCGGAATGATCTCGACTTCCTTGATCAACTGCTCGCGCATATTGATGCGCCGGATGAAATGGGTCGGGATGCCCATCCGGTTGAGATGGTTGAAAATGTGCTCGGAAATGCGGTTGTTGATGACGCCCTTGCCGTCGACAATCTCGTGCTTTTTCTTGTTGAAGGCGGTGGCGTCGTCCTTGAAAAACTGAATGAGCGTGCCGGGCTCCGGCCCCTCATAAAGGATCTTGGCCTTGCCTTCGTAAATTCGGCGGCGATTTTTCATAGCTGTTTCTCTGAATTTGGTGGAAGGCGGATCATCACCGTACCCTCCGACTCGCGCGCGCATTTGCGCGATGATGGGTCTGTCCGCGGTCTCTAACGCAATCGTGACCTTTCCTCAATCGGCAATTCCGCGCCGTCAACGGCTTTCAGGCGCCTTTTGCCGCAGTGCAGCATCCTTGTCCATATTGACGGTGGGGCAGTGTTTTGGTTTGTGGGCATCGACCGCTTATATGGGAAGCACGGAATCAGATTCCCAGCCGGAGGAATAACCATGACGAGTATGAAGGATCGTGAGCAAGGGTTCGAGCGCAAGTTCGTGATCGACGAGGAAATCCGCTTCCGGGCGACGGCGCGCCGCAACAGAATGCTGGGCCTCTGGGCGGCCGAGAAACTGGGCAAGTCCGGCGCCGATGCCGACGCCTATGCCAAGGAGGTCGTGATGTCCGACATCGAGGAGGCGGGCGACCACGACGTGTTCCGCAAGGTCCGCAGGGATTTCGACGCCGCCGGCGTCGATCAGTCGGACCATCAGATCCGCCGCACCATGGACGAACTCCTGGCGCAGGCGATCGAGGCCGCGAAAAACAGCTAGAGCATTTCCGGTGAATACTGGATCACTCTGCCGGAGGCCATTTGGCTCAAGGTCGAGGGTTTCGGTGAAGGTCGTGGTGGCGCCACGGCCGAGCCGGAACCCGAAGGATTTGAGCCAAATGGACCCGGCCCGAAGGGTTTGCCGCTGGCGGGCGCCCGCGGCGTCAGGCGGACTTGGCCGTGCCACCAGCACGACCTGCGCCGCCTTCCTAGCGGATCGCCTCGCCATCGGCGAAACAGAGCGATTCAGTATTCACCGGAAATGCTCTAGCCCGCTGGCCCAATCCGACCGCTCGCTTTGTCGGGCGGTTTTTCTTTGCGTTGCCGATGGCTTCCGGGCCAATCTGGCGGGGCTGAGTGCGGAAGGCTGCGCAATGAACCTTCAGGAAAGGCTGGCCGCCGACGAGGTCATTCTGACCGCGTGGTCCGGCGTACCGGACGCGCTGACCATCGAGATCGTCGCGAGCCAAGGTTTCGACGCCGTTACGCTCGACATGCAGCATGGCGGCCATCATGAGGACAGCGTGCTGCGTTGCATTCCCGCGCTGCTTCACGCCAACAAGCATGCGGTCGTCCGTATCCCGGTAGGCCGCTTCGACATGGCGAGCCGCGCGCTCGATTTCGGCGCCGAGGCGGTGATCGCGCCCATGGTGAATTCGGCCGAGGACGCGCGCCTTTTTGGCGAGTCCATGAAATATCCGCCGGTCGGCGGACGTTCCTGGGGGCCGACCTTCGCGTTCGGCAGGCTGGGCGGCAAGGATCAGGCGACCTGGCTGAAGGAGATGAACGGCCGCGTCGTTTCCTTCGCCATGATCGAGACCCGCGGCGCGCTGGCGGTGCTTGACGATATTCTGGCGACGCCCGGCATAGACGCGATATTTCTGGGGCCCTCCGACTTCTCGATCGCCTGGACCAATGGAGCGACGGTCAATGCGACGCTCGAGGACATGATGCAGACAATCGGGCAGGTAGCGGCGCGCGCCAGGCAGGCGGGCAAGCATGCCGGAATCTATGCCCTCGATCCGGCCTTCTGCGGCCGCTTCGTCGAGATGGGCTATCGCTTCATTGCGATCGGCAACGAACAGCGCTGCATTGCGATCGGCGCGCAGGCGCTGATCGGCAGCGCCCGCGACTCCATGGCGGGACGCGATAGCTAAGCAGACTTGCGTGGCTTCGCCCACGCTTCGCCTGCTTAGCCTCTTTGGCGCAGGTTTCTGTCGGAAAACCGTGACACACTTTTCCGGAACCTGCTTAATCGCCTGACGCCGATCCCTTTGCCAGCGCCGCGCGGCCGGGATCGTAAGGCGCGAGGTCGCGATCGCGTTCGCCAATGGCGATTTCGCGCGCGGCCAATTCGCCGACGAGCGGCGCCAATGTTACGCCTGAGTGCAGGACGGCGACGTAGAGACCGTCGCGAACGCGGCCGATGGCGGGAAACCCGTCCGCCGGTGTCGGGCGGCGCCCCACTGTCACGAAGTCAACTTCCAGATTTTCGGCGCCCGCGAGCATGACGCGCAGCCTGGCGAGAAGGTCCCGCGCCATTTCCTCGTCCCGGCCCTGCGGATCGCCGCCGGCGAAGTCGGTGGCCGCGATGATCCGGCCTTGGCGCGTCTGGCGCATGTGGAACTCAGGAGCCATCACGAGGCCTCTGAGCAGGCGCTTTTCCGCAACGGTCGTGTGCATGATCAGGCCGGCGGGCGCGCTTATCTCCAGATGGACGCCCGCGGTTTCCAGCAGGCGGGCCGTGTAAGCGCCGGCCGCGACGACCGTTTCATCGGCCTTTAGCGACTGGCCGGCCTCGGTGGTGACGCCCGCTACCCTGCCGTTTCGCTCCAACAGCGAAGCAACGCGGGTCCACTCCAGAAAGCGCGCGCCTTGGGCCATGGCGCCCGCCAGCAGGGCACGCGCCGCGGCAGCCGGCTCGACCATGCCTTCCTCGAAAATTTGCAGCGCCCGCTCGGGAGGCGCCTTGAGATTCGGTTCGATGCGGAGCGCCTTGGCTTGGTCGACCCAGCGCATCCTGTAGCCCCAGCGCCCGTGCTCTTCGGCGTAGGCCGCCAGCTCGGCAGGCGGCAGATCCCACATCAGACTGCCGCACCAGTATGGGGAGAGGCCCTTGACCTCGCGCTCCAGCCGGCGCCAGCCGTCCATGGAACGTTTGCGGAAGTGATAATAGAACTCGGGATTTCCCCAACTCGCATTGATCCAGGCGAAGGAGTTGCGCGTCGCCACGCCCCCGCCGGCGTCGGCGTCGATGATGGTGACCGCGCAGCCGGCCTTGGTCAGATGCCACGCCAGCGAGGCTCCGACGATACCGGCGCCGATCACGAGAACCTGTTTGCTCATTCGATCCTCAAGCGGGCGATCCTCAGTTGGCGATCCTCAGCGGGCGCAAAGTTACGCCTTAAGCCGCGTCATGAAATTGGCGAAGGCCATGCTGCCTTCCGGCCACGGGCCGTAGCCGGACTCGGCGTTGATGTGGCCGGCTTCGCCGGCATGGATGAACAGCGATCCCCAGGCGGCTGCAATGTCCTCGGCGACCTCCAGCGCACAGAACGAATCGTTGCTGCTCGACGCTACGATGGACGGGAACGGCAGGGGATCGCGCGGATAGGGGCCGAAAGTCATCAGATGCTTCGGCCGGATCGCGGGATTGGCGACATCGGGAGGCGCAACGAGAAAGGCGCCGGCGATCGGCTTGCTGAGCAGCGGCAGCGTATGGATCAAGGTCGGCACGCCCAGCGAATGGGCGACGACAATGACAGGCCGCTCGGCCTCGTTCACCGCGTTCGCCAGAACCCGTGTCCAGTCCTCGCGCACCGGCTTCGACCATTCCGCCTGCTCGACCCTGCGCGCCGTCGACAGTTTCGCCTGCCAGCGCGTCTGCCAATGGTCCGGCCCGGAATTGGTGTAGCCTGGAACGATCAGTATGTCCGCGTCCTTTACTCTCATGGTGCCGATTTAGCGATGGGATACGACTTGCGCAATCTTGCCGGTGCCAGGATCGTCTAACGGATTGTCAACCAGCTATATTCGTGGATCATGGATCGTTCACTATTTGCGAACGACGTGTTCGCGCTTTGCCGGCTTGCGCGCACGCACCTCCAATCCGATGTTAAAAGGAATTGGTCGCGCGGCCGGAGGATTGCATGAAGTTGTCGAGACGCGGCTTTTCCGGTGCGGCCAGCCTTCTGGCGCTTGATGCAATGACGGGTCTTTCCCGTGCGGAGACAATGATGAGCAAACTTCCCTTTGCGGCCGACGCGCCGGTGAGCGTCACCACGGTCGGCATCAAGGCGCGCGACGTGAATAATGTTGCCGACTATTACAAGGACGCGGTCGGCCTGGCGGAGGTCGCGCGTCGGCCGGGCGCCATCGTGCTCGGCGCGGGCGGGCTGCCGCTGCTGGAGATCGAGGAATTCAAGGCGGCGCGACCGGACGATCCGCGCGCCGCAGGGCTTTATCACACGGCCTTCCTGCTGCCAGCCCGCGCGGATCTGGCGCGCTGGACGCGTCGCGCCATCGACCGGCGGATCCAGGTGGTGGGCGCCTCCGACCATCTGGTGAGCGAGGCGATCTACCTGACCGACCCCGAAGGCAACGGCATCGAGATCTATGCCGACCGGCCGCGCGATCGGTGGGCTTTCGATGGCGGATCTGTAAAGTTGGCGACGTTGCCGCTCGATATACAGAACCTGCTTGGCGAGATAGGCCCGAACGACGCCGAGTGGAGCGGCGCCCCGGCAGGCAGCATGGTGGGCCATGTCCATCTGCGCGTCGGCAATGCGGCCGAGGCGGAGCAATGGTGGCACGACGAACTCGGCTTTGACACGATGGCGAATTACGGCGGCAGCGCGGTATTCCTGTCCACCGGCGGCTATCACCATCATGTCGGCGCCAATGCCTGGCAGAGCGCCGGCGCGAAGCAGCGCGATGCCGACCGGTCGGGACTTTCCTTTGTCGAATTCCGCTCCAGGCAAGCGACCTCGGAGTCGGTGCACGAGGACCCATGGGGCAATGTCGTCCGCATCGTCCCGGCAGAGTAGAGTGAACGAAGGCGGCAGCTCTCCTATTCGCCCTCAATGATGATGCCGGAGGTCGTGTCCGCAGCGGCCCCTGCCTCGAAATAGCCGGCAAGGCGAAGAAACGCCGCGGGCATGGCGGTCGTCAGAGCGCCAGCCGTGAACCATCGCACGCGGCTGTGGCTCGGCGGCGGTGTCCTCATCCATTTCCAGCCAGCTCTTGCCGTTGACGGCGCTGAACGCGCCGCTCCGATTCCGGCCGCTGTGTCCGATCGCTGAATCGCAATCGCAGTCGGGCCGCCTGATCTGCAACCGTTTAATAGCACTCATACCAATATCGGCGAAAATCCTAAAATGCCGACAATATTGAAAGATTATTCATTGGGTTATCGGCACAATCATCTTGCAACTTCTCTAATGAGCACCGTCTCTCGCATTAATGGCAGAGATTTATTCATTGACGAATGTGTATTTATAATATAGATTTCAAACAAAAGTATTTAAAACGGGGAGATGAAATATATAAATCCCTAACACAAGGAGGAAATTCAATGGCCAACGGACCTACCATCAGCAAGGGCTCGACTGGTGCGGCTGTAAAGAAGGCGCAGGCGGCTCTTATCGATAGAAAATATCTCAACAACAGGTGATGACGACGGGATATTTCGGAGCCAAGACCGAGGCTGCGGTCAAGAGTACCAAACAGATCGCTCGGCCGGGAAACCCCTTGCATTATCGTTTCCTCTGGTGATCGACGGCATTGTCGGCCCGAAGACCTGGTCCAGGCTGACGCCTCCGGAGATAAAAAGGGGCGCGAGCGGCGCCGCGGTGAAACTTCTTCAGGAACTTCTCAAGCACGCCGGCCACAATCCCGGCCCCATAGACAGCGACTTTGGTCCGCTTACCGAGGCTGCGGTAAAAGCGTTCCAGACGGCCAATGTTGATTTCGATGGCAAGAAGCTGGCGGTTGATGGAATCGTCGGCCGCAGGACCTGGGCAGCCCTCAAGAGCTGATTGCCAATGGCTATGAAGGTTGACCGTCTGGTGCGATAGCGTGCTCTGGCAAGTCGGTGCTGCCCCTCATATGCCTGCCGGCATCTTCGCCCCGCAAGCGGGGCGAAGGACGCTCCCTTCAGGGATTTCGCCTATCGCCGACGTCGCGGAAAGGAATACCTTCGTTGCGGCCGGCGACCTTCGCCCCGCTTGCGGGGAGCAAGAAGTGCCCGGCAGGGCGATGAGGGGCGGCACCGACGGTCAAAGCTTAGGGCCGCTGGAATAACAATCGCAGCGGGAACATCGCAATTCTATCTGCCTTCAACACCCTGCGGAGCGGCGCCAACCCGCTAAGCAGACTTGCGTGGCTTCGCCCACGCTTCGCCTGCTTAGCCTCTTGTTTTGTCGCAGGTCTCTGTCGGAAAACCGTGAGACACTTTTCCGGAACCTGCTTAGACGCGCGCGCGCTCCAGCAGGCGGCCGAGCAGAAGCAGGCCCGTGGGCCACAGTCCGAGCCTCATTTCGCTGCCCATGTGTCCGAGGTCGCCGGCATCCGCCAGTTCGGCGCCCCAGGCGGCGGCAAAGCTGGCGGCCTGATCGAAAGTCACGCGCGGATCGGTGCGGCTCGCAACCACCAGTGCCGGGAAGGGCAGCCGCTCCAAAGGCAGCGGTGCGAATGGCCGCACCAGATCGAAGGAGGGGTCAGGGTCTTCCACATTGGTCGGCGCCACCAGAAAGGCGCAGGCAACCTTGCCGGTCTGGGCACTCGTGGCCGCGACGGCCCATTTCACGGTCGTGGCGACGGCAAGCGAATGCGCCAGCAGTACGACCCGGCGCGGCGCCGTCTGCACCGCCGCGTCGAGCCTGCCGATCCACGCTTGCGGGTCGGGCTTGTGCCAATCGTCCTGCAAGACGCGGCTGCTGTTCGCAAACACCCGGCACCAATGCGAGAGCCAGTGGTCCGCCCCGCTATTGTTGCGCCCGGGAAGTATCAGAAAATCGAAGTCGCCAGCCGCATTGATCATCAGCCGTCCCCAAAAACCCGGCGGAAGATCGTGTCGACCTGGGCCGTATGGTAAGCCAGATCGAACTTTTCGCGGATATCATCCTCGGAAAGCGCCGCGCGCACCTCGCTGTCGGCAAGCAGTTCCTCGAGGAAATCGGCGCCTTGCTCCCACACTTTCATGGCGTTGCGCTGCACCAGGCGATAAGCGTCCTCGCGCGACACGCCGGCCTGAGTAAGCGCCAGCAGTACGCGCTGCGAATGCACAAGGCCGCGGAACGTGTTGAGGTTCCTCAGCATGTTGTCCGGATAGACCAGCAGCTTGTCGATGACGCCGGTCAGCCGCGCCAGGGCGAAGTCCAGCGTGATCGTGGCGTCCGGGCCGATCATGCGCTCGACCGACGAGTGCGAGATGTCGCGCTCGTGCCAGAGCGCCACGTTTTCCATCGCCGGCAGCGCAAAGGCGCGCACCATACGGGCGAGGCCGGTCAGGTTTTCAGTAAGCACCGGATTACGCTTATGCGGCATTGCCGAGGAGCCCTTTTGGCCGGGCGAGAAATATTCCTCGGCTTCGAGCACTTCGGTGCGCTGCAAGTGACGGACCTCGATCGCCAGCCGCTCGATCGAGGAGGCGATGACGCCAAGCGTGGCGAAGAACATGGCGTGGCGATCGCGCGGGATCACTTGGGTCGAGACGGGTTCCGGCTTGAGGCCGAGCTTGGCCGCCACATGCGCCTCGACGCGGGGGTCGATATTGGCGAAGGTGCCGACTGCGCCGGAAATGGCGCAGGTGGCGATTTCCGCGCGGGCGTGCACCAGCCTTTCGCGGCAGCGCGAAAATTCCGCATGGGCCTGCGCCAGCTTGACGCCGAAAGTGGTCGGTTCGGCGTGGATGCCGTGGCTGCGGCCAATCGTCACCGTGTTTTTATGCTCGAAGGCGCGGCGCTTCAGCGCGGCAAGCAGCGCGTCGATATCGGCGAGCAGAATGTCGCTGGCGCGCGAAAGCTGCACGGCAAGGCAGGTGTCGAGAACATCCGACGAGGTCATCCCCTGATGGATGAAGCGGGCGTCCGGCCCGACGAACTCCGCCAGATGCGTCAGGAAGGCGATGACGTCGTGCCTGGTGACGCGCTCGATCTCATCGATGCGCTCCACGTCGAAGGTGGCCGCGCCGCCTTTTTCCCGGATGGTGCGGGCCGCCTCCTTGGGGATGACGCCGATCTCGGCCAGCGCGTCGCAGGCATGCGCCTCGATCTCGAACCAGATGCGGAAGCGGGTCTCGGGCGACCAGATGGCGACCATTTCCGGCCGCGAATAACGAGGGATCATCAGCCGCTCCTGACTGTGGAAATCTCGGCGCCTCCCAAGCGACCTGCGTGGCTCCGCCCACGCCCGGCCTGCTTAGGCTCTTGTTTTGTCGCAGGTTTTTGTCGGAAAACCGTGAGACATCTTTCGAAACCTGCTTAGAGCATCGCTCCGAAAAGTGGAACCCGGTTTTCGGTAAAAGCGATGCGCAGACGAAAGCTGGCGCGCCGCTCCTCAACGTCGATGGCGGGCGAACCAGAAAGATACCGCCAGAAGCGCGAAGAAGCCGACCGGAAAATAGAGGCGGACTCCCGTCACGGAGAACTGGAAAAGCGCCCCGAGCGTGGTGAAGACGAATTGCAGCAGCCAGGTAAAGGAAAAAGCACTGGCGTGCCAATGCGCATAATACTGGCGGTAATCGAGCGCGTAGACAGCGGCGGTGATCGCAATCGTCACCGCCGTGAAACACAGAAATGCCGCCGCGAAACGCGTCTCGCGGCCTCCATTCGAGGCGATCAGCCGGGCGCAGGCATAGGCAAGCGGAAAAGCGACGGCCGAACCGGCGGCATACAGCGCGACCACGGCGAGAATTCTTGTCTGGCGAACCCCAGCCGGCCATCAGGAGATTGACTGCGGCACTTGCCGCCGCCGCGCATGCCCACAACACCGCGCCGATCAATGTCACGCGCAGCGACGGCAGGGCTTGCCGGAAGCGCGGAAACGGGCCGGGCGGACGCTTCGTTTGCCGCGCTTGGCCGTCGACGCCATCTTGCGCGGCGGGGCCCGGCATTCACCCCACCCGCGACGACCACACGGGAAAAAGGTCGCCGCTGGCGGGCGTGGCCGCGAATACGCCGCGCGCTATGGCGCGGGCCATGGTGGCGCCGGCGGCGGCATAGAGGTCGATCGCGTCGTCCCGTTCCAGCGTCCTGCCGCTTCGCCCCGTGGCCAGCGCAAACACAAGATCGCCATCGGCGGGAGTGTGCGCCGGCCAGGTCGCGCGGGCAAATCCGTCATGCGTGGCCATCGCCAGGCGTTTCGCGTCAGCCTTGGTCAGCACGGCGTCAGTGGCGACGATCGCGATGATGGTGTTTCCCAGGTGCGCTTTGTCCCGGTATTTGAGCAGGATCCTTTTGGCCTCCTCCGGCATCGGATGAGGATAGCCGAGGCCGCCGAATTCGTCGCCGATCTCGAAAGGGGCCGCCCAGAAGTGGCGGCCGCGCCCGACTGTGACCGACCCAGTCGGGTTGACCGCGGCAAGCGCGCCGATGGTCACGCCATTGTCGAGCATGGTGGAGGCCGAGCCCAGCCCGCCTTTCAGCCCGGAACTCAGCGCGCCGGTTCCCGCGCCTTCCGTTCCGATTGCGAAATCGCTGGCGGCGGCGCGGGCGGCCTGATAGCCGAGTTCCCGATAGGGCGGATAGCGGCCCCAATCCTTGTCTCCGCCATTGCGAAGGTCGAACAGGATGGCGGCCGGCACGATCGGCACCCGGTATCCGCCGACGTCGAAGCCTACGCCCTGTTCGCGCAGCGCCGCCTGGACACCCGACGCCGCGTCAAGCCCGAAAGCCGAGCCGCCGGAGAGCACGAGCGCGTTGACTGCCTGGACGCTGCTGTGCGGTTCGAGCAGGTCGGTCTCGCGTGTTCCCGGAGCCCCGCCAAGAACCTGGAAACTGGCTATTGCCGGCTCGTCGCAGACGAGCACGGTGACGCCGGATTTCAGCCGCGCATCGGCGGCATTGCCGACCTTCAATCCCTCGACGTCGGTGATCAGATTGCGCCGGCCGGTGCGGAACATTATTGGCTCTCCAACGGCATGAAGCGCGTCCCGTCATAACGAAACAGACTGTAGGGATTTTTGGTCAGGTCGCCCTTGGGGTCGAAACTGACAGGGCCAAGCGCCGTGGCAAACGGACCTGTCAACAGCGCCGTGCCGTCCGGTCCAATCCGGCTGGCGGCGGCGGCAATCGCCACCTGTGCGGCGGCATAGGCAGGCAGGAAATAGCCCTCCGCAATCACTTGACGCCCGGACAGTTCGGCGAGCACCGCGGGGTCGGCGATCTCGGCCCATTCCGGCAGGCCGACCATCAGCGTGCCTGCCGCAAGCGGGACACCGTTGGAAGCCGAGCGCAGCGTCTCGCCGCCGGCAAAGGTCAGACGTGCCCCGAGAGCCGCCGCGTCGCGCGTCATTGCCGCAATGTCGTCGCGGTCGCCGCCGACCATCACATTCGCGGCCCCGGCTTTCCTGAGGCGACCGACAAGCCCGATCTGGTTTTCCATCTGCGGACGGAACGTATCGACGAAGACCGGCTTCAGCGCCTTGCTCTCGGCGGCTGCGCGAAACGTCTCGGCAAGGTCGCGCCCGTATATGGTGCCGTCATCGACCACCGCGAAAAGGCTGTCGCGCCAAAGCGGCACGAGCAGCGAAGCGAAGGCTTCCCCCTCCGCGTCGGCGCGGGGCGCGAGCCGGTGGACGGGCCAGCCCGTCTTGTCCCTGCGGTCGGTCAGGCTGTCGGTGCGCACGCCGGGCGTGATGACCGGGATTTGCGCATCCTTGAAAATCGGCAGCGCCGCCTCGATCGCCTCGGTGCAGAGAAAGCCTATGACGATTTTCACCTTGGCCTCGACGAGGCGGCGGGCCGCGTCGGCTCCCCCTTCGCTCGAACAGGCATCGTCCACGATTTCGAGCGCTGCATCGCCGGCTGCTGCGCGCGCGCCCCCGACCACCTGCTTGCCGAGCATTTCGGATGGACCGCTGAGCGGGGCTACAACGCCGATCCTGGCCGGTTCGGCCCGCGCCGGCCCGGCGGCCAACGACCAGGCGAGCAGCACGGTCGCAATTTTGGCAAGCTGCATCGCCGGGACATTCACCATTGGAAGCGTTGGATCCGCGCTGAAACGCTTGTTCGCGAGAACTGGTAACGACCGTATGCCGCTGGCGCAACTGCCGATTTCGGTGGCGCCAGAGCGGTGATTTCCTTGTGAGGCCCGGTCTCTCCCCATATATAGCTGGCGATCCCTCCAGTCGGGAAAAGTCGAGTGCTCAAGAAAAGCGACGTCGAGCCGCAGGCCTACCGGGACGCGATGGCGCGTTTCGCGGGCGCCGTGCATGTGGTGACGACCGACGGCGAGGGCGGATTGCGTGGCGCAACGGTGATCGCGGCCTGCTCCGTTACCGATGCGCCGCCGACGATTCTGGTGTGCCTGAACCGGGAAAACGTCAAGAACGAGTGCTTTCTTCGCAATCGGCGTTTCGCGCTGAACACGCTGGCGCCAGAGCAGCAGCCGCTGGCCGTCGGCTTTTCCGGCATCACCGGCCTGGCGGTCGAGGAGCGGTTCGCACTCGGGCGCTGGGACACCATCTCGTCCGGGGCGCCGACGCTGATCGGCGCAATGGCCGTGTTCGACTGCGAACTGTTCGACTGGAAGGATCTCGCCACTCATCGTGTACTTTTTGGCAAGGTGACCGGCCTGCGCACCGGCGATAGCCTTCATCCCTTGCTCTATCACAACCGCGGCTATCGGGTTCTATGACCCCGGCGGAGATCGAATGACCGACGAGAACGCCCGCCCGCTGCCGCAGTCGATCGACGAGACGCTCGATCTTCTGTCCGGCGCTGATTATGTGGCCGATCGGGCGCTGGCGACCGTGCTTTTCCTGGCGCTTCGCATGAAGCGGCCGCTGTTTCTCGAAGGCGAGGCGGGGGTCGGCAAGACCGAGATCGCGAAAGTGCTGGCAAGCGCGCTCGGCCGGCAGTTGATCCGGTTGCAGTGTTACGAGGGCCTCGATGTCTCTTCGGCGGTCTATGAGTGGAACTACGCCGCCCAGATGATCGAAATCCGCATGGAGGAGGCCGAGGGCCGGGTCGATCGCGGCGCGATGGAAAGGAACGTTTTCTCCGAAAAATACCTGATCCGGCGGCCGGTGCTGCAAGCGCTTGAAGGCAAGAAGGGTGCGGCGCCTGTCTTCCTGATCGACGAACTCGACCGCACCGATGAGGCGTTCGAGGCGTTCCTGCTGGAAATCCTCGCCGACTTCCAGGTGACGGTGCCCGAACTCGGCACGATCAGGGCCGAGGAACCGCCGATCGTCATCATCACCACCAACCGCACGCGCGAGATCCACGATGCGCTGAAGCGCCGGTGCCTCTATCATTGGGTCGACTATCCGAATGCCGAGCGCGAACTGGAGATCGTGTCGCGGAAGGTGCCGCAGGCGAACCGCCGGCTTTCGGCCGAGGTCGTGAAGTTCGTGCAGAAGCTGCGCGAACTGGAACTGTTCAAGGTGCCCGGCGTCGCCGAGACCATCGACTGGGCCGGCGCGCTGACGGAACTCGACAAGGTTGCGCTCGACCCCGAAACGATTTCGGACACGATCGGCGTGTTGCTTAAATACCAGGACGATATTGCGCGCATCGAACAGGGCGAAGGCCGCCGCCTGCTGAGCGAGATCAAGGCGGAACTCGCGGCGGCTGAGTAGGAGCGTCATGCATGACTTCCGCGGCGGTCAATGCGCGTCCCGACGGTCGCCTGGCCGATAACATCGTCTATTTCGCGCGGACGCTGCGCAAAGCCGGCATGCGCGTCGGACCGGCCTCGGTGAAGGACGCGATCGAGGCCGTGCTGGCGGCCGGCATCGGCAGCCGCGACGATTTCTACTGGACGCTGCATGCCGTGCTGGTGACGCGCCATGAGGATCATCAGGTCTTCGACGAGGCGTTCCGGCTGTTCTGGAAGTCGCGCGAGCTGATCGAGAAGCTGCTGGCCATGTTTTCGCCGGCTGCCGTGGACAAGCGGGAGAGGCAGAAGCCGCGCGCCGCCGAAAACCGCGTCAGCCAGGCGATGTTCGAAGGCCACCGCAAGGCTGAGCCGCCACGCGAAATCCCGGAGATCGAAGTCGATGCGCGCTTTACCGTGTCCGGCAACGAGGTCTTGCGCGGCAAGGACTTCGCCCAGATGTCGGCGGCGGAGTTGAGCGAGGCGCGGCGCGAGATCGCGGCTCTGCGCCTGCCATTCGACCTTGTAGCTACCCGTCGCTTCCGCGCCGATCCGCGCGGCCGCAAGGTCGATCCGCGCGCCATGATGCGCTCGTCGGCGCGCACCGGGGGCGAGCTGATCCTGCCGAAATTCCGCTCGCCGCGCCAAGTGCATCCGCCGCTGGTCGTGCTTGCCGACATTTCCGGCTCGATGAGCCAGTATACGCGCATTTTCCTGCATTTCCTGCATGCGCTGACGGAAAAGCGGCGGCGCGTCCATGCCTTCGTCTTCGGCACGCGGCTGACCAACATCACGCGCCAGATGCGCCATCGCGATCCCGACGCCGCACTGGCCGACTGCTCGGCCGCTGTGAAGGACTGGTCCGGCGGCACGCGCATCGGCGACACGCTGCACGCGTTCAATCGGCAGTGGTCGCGGCGCGTGCTCGGGCAGGGCGCGGTTGTGCTGCTCATCACCGACGGGCTGGAGCGCGACGAGGTTGCCGGGCTCGAAGCCGAGATGGAGCGGTTGCGCAAATCATGCCGCCGGCTGATCTGGCTCAATCCGCTGTTGAGGTTCGACGGATTCGAGGCGCGCGCGCGCGGCGTGCGCGCCATGCTTCCGCATGTCGACGAGCTGCGGCCGGTCCATAATCTCAACGCGCTGGCCGACCTTTGCGTTTCGCTGGGCGAGCGGGCGCGGGCCGGTGTCGATCCGCTCCGGTTGCTGAAGGCGACCGACCGGAGAATTGCCTGAAATGGCAGACGAGGAGACGATCATGTCCGCATCCCATCTGGACGAAAAGCTGGACCCGCTGGCCATTGCCGAGGAGTGGGTGGAAAACGGCCGCGACGTGGCGGTCGCCACCGTGGTCGAGACTTGGGGTTCGGCGCCGCGACCCGTCGGCAGCCATCTGGTGATCGACGCGGACGGCAATTTCCACGGCTCGGTCTCGGGCGGCTGCGTCGAGGGGGCGGTCGTCGCCGAGGCGATGGACGTTCTTGGCGACGGCAAGCCGCGCATGCTGGAATTCGGCGTCGCCGATGAAACGGCGTGGCGGGTAGGGCTCTCCTGCGGCGGCCGCATAAAGGTCTATGTCGAGAAGCTGGGCTGAGACATGGATCCGTTGTCGCTGAAAGCCATCAACGCCGAGCGCCGGGCCCGGCGGGCGGCGATCCTCATCACTGACCTTGGAAGCAGCACGGAGCGCGTCATCCGTGAGGTCGACAAGGTCGAGGGCGAGTTGGGCGAGGCGGTGAAGAAGGCGTTTCGCACCGGCATTTCCGGCACGGTTCAGGCGGACGGCGTTTCCTATTTTCTCAATGTCAGCCTGCCGCCGTCGCGCCTGGTGGTGATCGGAGCCGTCCATATCAGCCAGGCGCTGGCGCCGATGGCGAGGGTCGCGGGCTTCGACATGGAAATCATCGATCCGCGTACCGCATTCGCAAGCGCCGAGCGCTTTCCGGACGCGGCGCTCCATGCCGACTGGCCGGAGCCGGTGCTGAAAGCGCGGCCGCTCGATGCCTACACCGCGCTGGCGGCTGTCACCCACGATCCGAAGATCGATGATTTTGCGCTGAAGGCCGCGCTCGACGCCGGCTGCTTCTATGTCGGAGCGCTTGGCAGCCGCAAAACCCATGCCCGCCGTGTCGAGCGGCTGCAGGCGATGGGCGTCACGTCCGAACGGATCGCCTGCATCCACGCGCCTATCGGCCTCGCCATAGGCGCGACCAGCCCGGCCGAGATCGCAGTCGCCATACTGGCGCAAATCATCCTGGCGCTGCGAACGCGCGGGCTGGCCCAGGTGGAGACGGCGGCGTGAGGTTCGGTCCGGTCCCGGTCAAGGATGCCGAGGGCGCATTGCTGGCCCACGCCGTCAAGGCCGGCGAGCGCCGGTTTCCCAAGGCGCACCGGGTGAGCGCCGGAGACATCGGCGTTTTTCGTTAGGCCGGCATCGAGGAGGTGGTGGCAGCCGTTCTCGAGACCGGCGACCTCGACGAGAACGAGGCAGCCACGCGCATTGCCGAGGCAATCGTCGCGCTCAATGTCGAGGTGAAGCCGCCCGCCACCGGCCGCGTCAATTTGCACGCGGCGGCTGCGGGCGTCTTCATTGTCGATGCCGGAAAGATCAATGCCATCAACGCGGTCGATCCGGCGATTACCATCGCAACGCTCGCCGACAAGGCCACCGTCGCACGCGGACAAATGGTCGCGACAGTCAAGATCATCCCCTTCGCGGTTGCCGAAGGGCTAGTCGCCGCGGCGGTCGGCATACTGGCGAAAGGCACGCTTTTCGAGGTGCATCCGTTCGCCGCGCGCCGTGTCGGCATCGTTCACACCGTGCTGCCGGGCCTAAAGGACAGTGTGATTGCCAAGACGACGCGCGTTACCGAGGCGCGGCTGGAGCGATCCGGCAGCGTGGTTGCGGGCGAACGGCGAGTGGCCCATGCGCCGGAAGCCGTGGCCGACGCGATAAAGGATCTGCTTGCGGCCAGCGACATGGCGGTCGTCTTCGGCGCGTCGGCCATGTGCGACTTCGACGATGTTATTCCGGCCGCGATCCGCGCAGCCGGCGGGGAGGTGATCCGCGCCGGCATGCCGGTCGATCCCGGCAACCTGATGGTGCTCGGCCGGATCGGCGGCAAGACGGTCATCGGGGCGCCGGGCTGCGCCCGCAGCCCGAAGGAGAACGGCTTCGACTGGGTGCTCGACCGCTTGCTCGCGGGGATCGATGTCACCGGGCGCGACATCGCCGGCATGGGCGTTGGCGGGCTGCTGATGGAGATCGCCAGCCGGCCGCAGCCGCGCGAGCTGCGGCGAGCCAATGGCGATGCGGTGCATGCGGTCGTGCTTGCCGCAGGCCGGTCGACCCGCATGGGAGGGCCGAACAAGCTGCTCGCCCGCTTTGCTGGCGAGACGCTTATCCGGCGCGTCGCAGCCACCGCGCTGGGCAGCCAGGCGAAGTCTGTCACGGTGGTCATCGGCCACCAGGCCGAGCGTGTCCGCGCGGCGCTTGCCGGGCTCGACCTGCATTTCGCCGACAATCCGGATTTTGCAAGCGGGCTGGCAAGTTCGCTCAAGGCGGGGGTCGAAAGCCTGCCTTCCGGTGCCGCCGGAGTGCTGGTCCTGCTCGGAGACATGCCGGAAATTTCCAGCAGCGACCTGAACCGTCTGATCGCTGCCTTTGTCGCGGCCGGCGGGCAGAAAGTGGTGCGCGCCTGTCATGGCGGCAAACGCGGCAATCCCGTCATCCTGCCGCGCTCGGTCTTCCCGGAAATCGCTAGGTTGCAGGGCGATGTCGGCGCCCGTCATGTGATCGAGTCCGGTTCGGTCGGCATCATCGATATCGAGATAGGCGTTGCGGCAAGCGTCGATGTGGACACGGCCGAAGCCATGGCCGAGGCCGGCGGCGTGCTGCAGGGTTGAAGTTCAAGTGACGCTCGCGCGGGGGATAAGGAAGCTTTCTTCGCGGATTTCGGCAATCGGCAATGTCGCGGAAATGAGTGCTTTCGCCGGCAGAGCGATGAGGGGCGGCACAGACGGTCAGGGCCGCTGATCTACGGCCCCGTATCGAAATCCAGCACCGTCTCGGGATTGATCTCTTCGTCGTAGGACGCGTCGACTTCGTATTTGACCAGCGTGAAGGTGCCGTCGCGAAACATCCAGGTTCCGCTGGAGGATGCATCGCCGAGGCCGCGCCACTTGGCGTAGGAGGTGATGGATTTGGTAGCCTCGTCATACTCCGAGTTCACCAATTCATCCTCCGCCTGATAGCCGATGATCGTCATGCTCTCGACCTTGCCCTCGCTGTCGTCGTTCTCGTAGCGGATGTCGAGTTCGGGCGTGGCGAACTGCAATTCGCGCAATCCATCGGCTTCATCGTGGAGGTAGTAGACGTGACTTTGATTATACGCGCCCATTCCGCAGAAGAAGCGGTAGAGCCGCGCCTCGCTCTCCGGCTCCTCTTCGGAACTCGCCGCATGGCGGAACATGATCGTGTGGGTCTCGGGCGCGTCGGTGCTCCCGTCCGGCTGGATAGCCGAACACTGGGGTGCGTGGAGAGTAACGAAGGCCTTTCTTGCCCGTTCGAGCACGGCGTCCCCCGGCTCAGGTGCCGGGCCGTCGCCGCATTTTTCCGGCAGCTTCTCCTCGAACGGCTGCTCGGAAGGCTTCAACTCGGCGCGCTCGATTGTCAGGCCGCGGAACGGCGGCTCCTGTGCTTGCGGGTTGCCAAGGCGAGCCGTGTAGCAACCCGCGAAAACCTGCTGGCTGCTGTCCGCGTTGGTTGCCAGAAGGGCAACCGGGAGGGAAAAGAAGGTGCTGCCCGCCGCGCCCTCGACGCCGGGCTCGCCGGTGACGATCTGGACGAGATCGGTGTTCTCGTATCCCTTGACGAAAGCCGCGAAGGTCGCCGATGGCTTTTGGTCGCCGAAATAGTCCCAGGCACGCGCATATTCTCGGCGGCTGACGGCATTGTAGAAGGACTTTACGATCGCGGCCGCGTCGGACCTGTCGTCGAGATAGGCAGGTGGTTCGGCCGCCTGCGCAAAGCCGGCCGACAAGGCAAGCAGCGACAGTCCCGTCGTCCAACATGCCGTTCGCATGGCGAATCTCCGGAAGGTGGAAAATCGAGACTCGCAATGGATTGCGGCGGCGCGATGACACTTGCGGCGCGGTTGCGCATTCCTATCTGCAAGCTGGCCGCCAAGGCCGCAATCGGAGAGTGAAAATGATGATGTCCATGTATCAGGCAAGCGTGCCGGTCTTCCAGGCGCGGCTTAAAGGCCTGGCGCACTGTCTGCAAAAGGCCGAGGGATATGCGGCCGAGCGCAAGATCGATCCCGCCATGTTCCTGAGTGCCCGGCTGGCGCCTGATATGCTTACTCTGACCCAGCAGGTCCAGATCGCCACCGACCATGCCAAAGGCGCGCCGTCGCGGCTGGCCGGACGGGAACTCGTGCGCTTCGAGGATACGGAAACGAGCTTTTCCGAACTTCAGGCGAGGATTATCCGCACGCTGGACCTGCTTGACACGTTCAAGCCGTCCGAAATTGATGGCAGCGAGGAGCGGACAATCGAGATCAGGGGGCGGACGCGCGATCTGTCATTTACCGGCATGCAATATCTGCTGCATTTCGCGCTGCCGAATTTCTATTTTCACGTCACGACCGCCTACGGAATCCTGCGCCATAACGGCGTTCCACTGGGCAAACCGGATTTCCTGAAACGCGATTGAGGAAGCGTCCGCCGGCATACCCGGCGGACGCCTTTCCTTGTCATCTCTCGCCGAGCTTGCGCGGCAGACGCGGAAAATCCGCAGGCCTTATGTCCGTATCGGTGGGGCCCGTTTCGCTGAGCAATTCGATGATCGCCAGCCTGCCGCGGACGCGGCCGCTATCGCGCGGCCGCGGACGGGAGAAAAGTTCTGTAAAGAAACCCATGATCAGGCTCCTTCGTTTGTCCTCCCATAGCCAGCATATAGGTGATTCCTGGTGATTGTGCACTGCAGCAAAATGCAAATCAGCCATGCGACCGGCCATGGGACTATGACAAAAGCGCGCAGGTGGCTCTGGGCATATCGAGAAATTGGTTCAATTTCGCTGACGGTTGCGCTGAAATCCTAACGCACGGACGCAATTGGGGCGGCCGAGCGAATGCCGCCAGCCGCGGCACCCTGCGTCGCCCGTCAGGCCTTTGGATTCGCATTCTTCCGGGATAGTCTGCTGAAAGCCCTTTCCCACTCACGCATCGATCATCCCGGAGAATTTCACGATGGAGAAACGTCGCGTCGGCCGCACGGACCTGCTTGTCTCGAGGATTTGCCTCGGCACGATGACCTGGGGCCAGCAGAACACGCAAGCCGAGGGCCACGCGCAAATGGATCTGGCCTTTTCCCGCGGCGTGAATTTCCTCGACACCGCCGAACTCTATTCGATCCCGCCGAAAGCCGAGACACAAGGCAGCACCGAGAGGATCGTCGGCTCATGGCTGAAAGCCCGGAAAAACCGCGACAAGGTCATACTGGCAACTAAGGTGGTAGGCCGCACCGCCATGGATTGGTTTCGCGGGGATCGTCCTTCGCGTTTGGTCAGGGCCGATATTTTCGATGCGATCGACAAGTCGCTCGCCCGTCTTGGAACGGACTATGTCGATCTTTACCAGATTCACTTTCCCGAGCGCCGTTTGCCCTGGGGATCGAATCCGACCCGTGTGGACGCCTGGCCGGCGCGCCGCGACGAGGACGAGACGCCGATCCACGAGACGCTGGCTGTCTTCGCCGATCTGGTCAAGTCGGGAAAGATCCGCCATTTGGGCCTGTCCAATGAAAGTTCCTGGGGGGTGATGCGCTTCCTGTTCGCGGCCGAGCAGGGCCATGGGCCGCGCGTGGCGTCGCTTCAGAACGCCTACAATCTGGTGAACCGGACATTCGAGGTGAATCTCGCCGAAGTGGCGGATCGCGAGGACGTCAGCCTGCTCGCCTATTCGCCAATCGCCCAGGGCTACCTCTCGGGAAAATACAACCATGGGGCACGACCGCCCGGCGCGCGCTCGACGCTGTTCAACCGCGGTCAGCGCTATGAGACGCCGCACGCCGCCGACGCGATTCTAGCCTACACCGATCTGGCTGAATCACTCGGCATGGATGCGGCGCTCTTTGCCGGCGCCTTCGTGCTCAGCCGGCCGTTCGTGACCTCGAGCATCATCGGCGCGACAAGCATCGCGCAGCTCGAGACGGCGCTCGCCGCCGCCGAAGTCCGGTGGACGGAAGAGATGCGGAAAGCGGTGGACGATCTGCACCAGCGTTTCGGCAATCCGTGTCCGTGAGGGCGTTGCAGGGCGGCCGTCAGATCAGCAGCAGCCCCTTCATGCTGACATGACCCTTCTTGCCGATGATAATGTGGTCGTGAACGGAGATGCCGAGCGGCTTCGCCGAGGCGATGATGGTCTTGGTCATCTCGATGTCGGCGCGCGACGGCGTCGGATCGCCCGATGGATGGTTGTGAACAAGAATGATGGCGGTCGCCGACAGCTGGAGCGCGCGGCGCACGACCTCTCGCGGATAGACCGGCGTGTGATCGACGGTTCCCGTCTGCTGGACCTCGTCGGCGATGAGCGCGTTCTTCTTGTCCAGGAAGATGATGCGGAACTGCTCGCGGTCCTCGAATGCCATCGCCGCACGGCAATAGTCGATCACCTGGGCCCATGACGAAAGCACCTCGCGGCCCTTGATCTCGCCGCGCACCATGCATTGGGCAGCGGCGGCGACGATCTTGAGATCGAGCGCGGCCGCCTCGCCGATATCCTCGACCTCGCACAGCAGATGTTCCGGCGCGCCGAGCACTTCGGCAAGCGAGCCGAATCGCTTCAGCAGGGCCTTTGCCCGCGCCTTGGTGTCGGCGCGCGGTATCGAGCGGAACAGCAGCAGTTCAAGAAGTTCGTACTCGGCGAGCGCGGCCGGCCCGGCCGTGCGAAAGCGCTGCCGAAGACGATCGCGGTGACCGGATTGGTGGGGCTTGGACGGTTTGGGCGCAAGCGCAGCCGGTTGCTCAAGGAAAAAGCCGCGTTCGTCGTCCTTGTTCGCCATGCCCGCCCCAACGCTTGACCGAGAGAGTCACGGTCGAGACGCGACTTTAAAGCATCGCGCCGAAAAGTGGACAGCGGTTTTCGGCAAAAGCGATGCGGAAACAAAAAGGTAAGGCCGACTGCCGGATTCCGGAATAGGCAGATTTGCTTTGGCAGAAAGCCGCCTGGAATAGAAAGCGTTCTAAGGTCTCAACAGACCGTAATCGGACGGACGTCCGGCCTCACGCCGGCAGGCCGGGGCGGTCAAGGCCGGCGGGCGAGAACGTGAAGACCTCGCAGCCTTGAGCGGTCACGCCGACCGTGTGCTCGTACTGCGCCGACAGCGAGCGATCGCGGGTGACGGCGGTCCAGCCATCCGACAGCACTTTCACATGCGGCCGGCCGAGATTGATCATCGGCTCGATGGTGAAGATCATGCCCGGCCGCATTTCGACGCCTTCATTGGCGTTACCGTAGTGCAGGATGTTTGGCGCGTCGTGGAACAGCCGGCCGACGCCATGGCCGCAGAAATCGCGTACCACCGAACAGCGCTCGCTCTCGGCATAGCTCTGGATGGCCGCGCCGATCGCCCCGGTGCGCGCGCCGGGGCGCACCGCCGCGACGCCGCGCATCAGGCATTCATGCGTGACTTCGAGCAGGCGCTCGGCCGCCCGCTTGATGGTGCCGACCGGGTACATGCGGCTGGAATCACCGTGCCACCCATCCAGTATGTAGGTGACGTCGATGTTGACGACATCGCCTTCGCGCATCGGCTTTGCGTCGGGAATGCCATGGCAGACGACATGGTTGATCGAAGTGCAGGACGACTTGGTGTAGCCGCGATAGTTCAGCGTGGCGGGCAGGGCGCCATTGTCCATGCCGAACTCGAAGACGAAGCGATCGATCGCTTCGGTGGTCACGCCCGGCGCGACCATGCCGACGAGTTCGTCAAGGCATCGCGCGGTCAGCGCGCAAGCCTTGCGCATTCCGGCGAAGGCTTCCTCGCCGTACAGCTTGATCTGGCCGGTGTTGCGGGCCGGCGCGACGGCGGCATCGAGATATGTAACCATGGCGTCAGTCGATCATAGGTGGTCGGCTCGCTTCGACAATAGCGATTTCATGTGACACCGGAACGCCGAACCTTCAAGGGCAAAGCGTGCGTTCGCCCCAAATGGACGGTCCCGTGGGCGCAGCAGGCTGCTCGGACGCCGCGCGTAACTGGCCGCTATCTCGACGGGCGGATGCGCTTGAGGAAATCCCATACCAGCAGGGCAGCCAGTCCGCCCACGACGCCTGCCGCATAGCTGGGCAAGGAGCCGCCGAAGATCGCCACCCAGATGAGGCCGACGATATAGCTGGCGGCCAGCATGGCGATGATCGTGATGATGAGGCGCTGCCATAGGGGAAGGTTTGCTTCCATCCGCTTCTCTCTTCGAAAAAACATGCTCGACGGCGCAGGCTTTTTGGATATCGAGTTCCGCGCCATTGTCGGCCGGACTTGTCTGGCCCTGAGATTCTTTACTACGGCCCGTTGCATAAGCGGGCGGTCGGGCATTGTAAACAGTCGAATAGAAGACGCCGACGACGCCTTTGCCTGGCGGGACATGGATCCTGTCCCATCAGGCCGGATCTGAAAAAATCCCGTCTGCGCGCCATACCATGCGCGCAACCTGCAGCGTGCGCGGTGTCGGACAGATGCTGCAATGCGCGAGCGATTGTCGAGATTCCGAGCGAGTTGCAGGATCGCCCGGTGCTTGTCGTCGGAAAATTCCTTCTGATGGTCGGCGAGGCTGGCCGATGCAGAATCGCCGGCGAGTGCGTTACTGTCAGTTGAGACTTCCGTTAACTTTATTGCGGCGAACCAATAGACTGCCCGGTCCCACGGCAATTATGCTGTTGTTATGGGGTCCAGCAGAACCGCCTTCGGCCTTTGCCTGTTGATGCTTGCGGTCGTGGCCGTGCTGGCACCGGGCAGGACAGCTTTGGCTGAACAGTTGACGGTCTGCCACGGCTATTCATGCTACTTCAAAACCCGGCTTGACTTCGGCGCAAGCGACCTCGGCCGGATCGCCTCGATCATGCGGTCCGGCTATTCGTCGCCGGACGCTGAGCGCCGCGCGGTCTCCCAGGTCGTCCAGTTCTACGAGCAGCGCGCGACCGCCGCCGTCGGCGTCAGGGACCTGCCGAAGGGCAGCCTGGGAGACGGCCGCAAACGCGGCCAGATGGATTGCGAGGACGAGTCGACGAACACGACGCATGTGCTGCGGATGCTCGCCAGCCACGGTCTGTTCCGGCATCACAAGGTCCTGCGGCGCACGTCGCGGGGCTTCCTCGCGGACGGCCGCTTTCCGCATTTCACCGCGGTCATCGCCGATCCCGCCGGGCGCAAATGGGTGGTCGATAGCTGGTACGAGCCCGGCGGCGGGGCTCCTGACATCATGCCGCTGGACCGCTGGCGGGTCCGAGGCGTCGGCGGACGGCGCTGAGGCAGGCGAAATCTCGCTGATCCATGCCGGCTGTGCTTCGCCCCTCCGCGCCGGACGCTGCCTGCGACGGTTCATATCATTCAGGCGCTGGCCCACCCGCGCTCTCGCTCGTCTGCTCGATACGTATGCAGATGGCATTGTTGATTAAATAATGTGCAACGGCATGCTTTCCGGTCTCCGGCTGGCCGAAGGAGGCAGCGAGTGCCTGGCGAACTGCTCAGGTAACTATCTGAAAAGATTATGAAAAGGAAAGCAGTTCATGGTTGGCATCCGTCTTGCTTCTAATTTTCGCGGTGCACAAACAAAAGGAGAAGGCGCCATGCTCCAAATCAGGGACGCTGCACGTCGTTTTCTCGCCCTTGCCACCGTTGCCGCTGCGGCAACCTATGGCAGTGTCGCGGGGGCGCAGGAAGACACGATCAAGATAGGCATCCTCCACTCGCTCTCGGGCACGATGGCGATATCCGAGACCACGCTCAAGGATGCCATGCTTATGCTCATAGACGAGCAGAACAAGAAGGGCGGCGTGCTCGGCAAGAAGCTCGAGGCGGTGGTTGTCGATCCGGCCTCGGATTGGCCGCTGTTCGCGGAAAAGGCCCGCGAATTGATCTCGTCGAACAAGGTCGCGGCCGTATTCGGCTGCTGGACATCGGTGTCGCGCAAGTCGGTGCTGCCGGTTTTCGAGGAACTGAACGGCCTGCTGTTCTACCCCGTCCAGTATGAGGGCGAGGAAAGCCAGCGCAATGTGTTCTACACCGGCGCCGCACCCAATCAGCAGGCGATTCCCGCCGTCGACTATCTCATGAATGACGAGGGCGTCGAGCGTTGGGTGCTTGCGGGAACCGACTATGTCTATCCGCAGACGACCAACAAGATCCTGCAGGCCTATCTCGAGTCCAAGGGCGTGGCCAAGGAAGACATATTGGTCAACTATACGCCGTTCGGCCATTCCGACTGGCAGACGATCGTCACGGACATCAAGAAGTTCGGTTCGACCGGCAAGAAAACCGCCGTCGTTTCGACTATCAATGGCGATGCCAACGTGCCGTTCTACAAAGAACTCGCCAACCAGGGCATCAAGGCCGAGGATATACCGGTCGTAGCCTTCTCGGTCGGCGAGGAGGAACTGGCCGGCCTCGACACCAGCACGCTCGTCGGCCATCTCGCTGCCTGGAACTACTTCCAGTCGGTCGACAATCCCGCCAATGCCGCGTTCATCGACACCTGGAAAGCCTTCACCAAAAACGACAAGCGCGTAACCAACGATCCGATGGAAGCGCACTTTATCGGCTTCAATATGTGGGTGGACGCGGTCGAAAAGGCCGGCACGACCGACCCTGACGCGGTCATCGAGTCGATCGTCGGCGTCTCGGTTCCGAACCTGTCGGGCGGCTATTCGACGATGATGCCGAACCACCACATCACCAAACCGGTGCTGATCGGCGAAATCCAGGCCGACGGCCAATTCGAAACCGTATGGCAGACATCGGGCCTCGTCGTCGGCGACGAATGGTCCGACTACCTGCCCAACTCGAAGGATCTGATCGCGGATTGGCGCTCGCCGATGTCGTGCGGAAACTTCAACGTCAAGACCGGCAAGTGCGGCGGCAAGGGGGCCACCAACTAGCCGCCCATGCGGCTTCCGGGTGGGGCACCCCGGAAGCCATTTCCTTTCGAGAATGCTGGTCAGCTCATGATGGTTTCCCTACGCGCCATCTTCGCGCTTCTTGCACTGATTCCGCTCGTCCTTTCGGCGCAAGCCGAAGCGGCCACCCTCAACGAGACGCTTGCCGGGCTTTCGGGTGCAAAGAGCTTTCCCCAGATCGAGGCCGTGGTGCGCGAACTTGGCGCGAGCGGTGATCCGGCGGTCGGTCGGGCGCTCGATGCGCTGAGCGAAGGCAATCTTTATATCCGCAAGTCGGATGGCGCCGTCTTCATCATCACGGAGGACGCCGAGGCGTTGAGCCTTTTCGATCCTCTGACCGGCGAAGCGGCCGGGACGGCGGCCAAGCCCGAAATGACGAAAATTCGCGTCAACAATTCGCTGCGCCGCGTTATACGCGAGGTCGCCGGCGGCCTGACGCTTGGAGCCGACGATCCGGCGGCGCGCATGGACGCAGCCAACGTCCTGTTCGCGCGGCCGGACCCGAACGCGATCGCACTCCTTGAAACCGCGATCGGGCGCGAGACCGACGGCGGCGTAAAATCGCGCCTCGAAGCGGCGCGCGCGGCGGCAATCCTCGTTTCCGATCGAGGCGACGGCGACAAGCACGCGGCGATTGCCTTTCTGGGCGGTTTGGGCAACCGCGAAGCGCTCAATCTCCTGACCGGATTCGGGGCAGGGGCGGAGGGACCGCTGAAGCAGGAGGCTCAGGCGGCTTCGGATCGCATCAACCGAAATCTTGCCGCCTGGGATGCGGCCCAGAACATCTGGTATGGCATCTCGCTCGGCTCGGTGCTGCTGCTGGCGGCAATCGGCCTGGCGATCACCTTCGGCGTCATGGGGATCATCAACATGGCGCATGGCGAGATGGTGATGATCGGCGCCTATGTCACCTTCGTCACGCAGGAGGCGGTCCGTCTATGGGCGCCGGGGCTGATCGACTGGTCCCTGGCCTTCGCCCTGCCGGCGGCGTTCTTCACCGCGGCGGCGGTCGGCGTCGCGATCGAGCGCGGCATCATCCGCTTTCTTTACGGCCGGCCGCTTGAGACGCTGCTCGCCACCTGGGGCGTTTCGCTGATCCTGCAGCAGGCCGTGCGCACCATCTTCGGCCCGACCAACCGCGAGGTCGCCAATCCGAGCTGGATGTCCGGCGGCTTCGAACTGGGGCAACTGGCGATCACCTGGAACCGCATGTGGATCGTCTTCTTCTCCCTGGCCGTCTTTGCCCTGCTCCTGTTCATCCTGAACCGGACGGCGTGGGGACTGCAAATGCGCGCCGTCACCCAGAACCGCCGCATGGCGGCCTCGATGGGCATCCGCACGCCCCGCATCGATGCCTTCACCTTCGGGCTCGGTTCCGGCATTGCAGGGATCGCCGGCGTAGCGCTCAGCCAGATCGGCAATGTCTCGCCCAATCTCGGCCAGACCTACATCATCGACAGTTTCATGGTCGTGGTGTTCGGCGGCGTCGGCAACCTCTGGGGCACGCTGCTTGGTGCTTTTTCGCTCGGCATCCTCAACAAGTTCCTGGAACCCTATACCGGCGCGGTGCTCGGCAAGATCATCGTTCTGGTGATGATTATCCTCTTCATCCAGAAGCGCCCGCGTGGGCTGTTCGCTCTGAAGGGCAGGGCGGTGGAGGCATGATCACCGCGCGTCTCCTCGGCGGCGGCCTCGACCGACGCGTCACGATCCTGCTCGTGCTGCTGGTCGGGCTCGCGATCATCGTCCCTGTCCTGAACGTCCTCGTCCCCGTCGATAGTCCGTTTCACGTGCCGACGCATGTCGTCGCCTTGTCCGGCAAATATCTCTGTTACGCGCTGCTGGCGCTGGCGCTCGATCTCGCATGGGGGTTTTGCGGCATTCTATCGCTCGGCCATGGCGCGTTCTTCGCGCTCGGCGGCTATGCGATGGGCATGTATCTCATGCGGCAGATCGGGTCGCGCGGCGTCTACGGCAATCCCGAGTTGCTCGACTTCATGGTGTTCCTCAATTGGAAGGAACTGCCGTGGTATTGGTACGGCTTCGACCGGTTCTGGTTCGCCGCGCTGATGGTGATGCTGGTGCCGGGCCTGCTGGCCTTCTGCTTCGGCTGGCTCGCCTTTCGCAGCCGTGTCACCGGCGTCTATCTTTCGATCATCACGCAGGCGATGACCTATGCGCTGCTGCTTGCCTTTTTCCGCAACGACATGGGCTTCGGCGGCAATAACGGCCTGACCGACTTCAAGGAGATACTGGGCTTCAACGTCCAGGCACCGGCCACGCGCGCCGCGCTGTTTGCGGCGAGCGCGCTCACGCTGGCGCTTGCCGTCATGCTCACGGCGGCCATCGTGAAGTCGAAGCTGGGGAAGCTCATGGTCGCCGTGCGCGACGCCGAAAGCCGCACGCGCTTCATCGGCTGGCGGCCGGAACATGTGAAGGTGTTCGGCTTCACGGTGTCGGCCGTCATGGCCGGCATCGCCGGCGCCCTTTACGTGCCGCAGGTCGGCATCATCAATCCGAGCGAATTCGCTCCGGCCAACTCCATCGAGGTCGTCATCTGGACGGCGATCGGCGGACGCGGGACCATTGTCGGCCCGGTCATCGGCGCGGTGTCGGTCAACTGGGCGAAAAGCTGGTTCACGGCGGCGATGCCGGACTTCTGGCTGTTCGCGCTTGGCGGACTTTTCATCGCGGTAACGCTGTTCCTGCCGAATGGCATCGTCGGCGCCTGGGACAGATTGGTCGCCACGCGCCGCCGCAAGGCGAAGCCGGCCGACGCCATACAAGTTCAGCCGCCGCAGCCCGCCGAGTGAGCCGATGAGCAGCAAACAGCACACGATCCTCTATCTCGACGGCGTTTCCGTATCCTTCGACGGATTCCGTGCGCTGAACAATCTGTCGCTGGCGCTCGGCAAGGGTGAGATGCGCGCCATCATCGGACCCAACGGCGCCGGCAAGACGACGATGCTGGACATCATAACCGGCAAGACGCGGCCGGATTCCGGCGAGGTCTTTTTCGACGGCGAGTATGACCTTACCAAGCAGGACGAGACCGAGATCGCCAATCTGGGCATCGGCAGGAAATTCCAGAAGCCGACCGTGTTCGAAAAACACACGGTGGAGGACAATATCGCCCTGTCGCTCAAGGGCAGCCGCAGCATTTTCGGCGCGCTCTTCCATCGCCCTTCACGCGAAGGCGAGGAGCGGATCGACCAGGTTTTGTCCACCGTGCGCCTGACTGCCCGCCGCAAGGCGCTCGCGGGCGACCTCAGCCACGGCCAGATGCAATGGCTGGAGATCGGCATGCTGCTCGCCCAGGACCCGAAGCTGCTGCTGGTGGACGAGCCGGTCGCCGGCATGACCGACGCCGAGACCGAGGAGACCGGACGCCTGCTCAAGGAAATCGCCGAGACGCATTCGGTCATCGTCGTCGAGCACGACATGCATTTCGTGCGCAGCCTCGGCGTCAAGGTCACCTGCCTGCACGAAGGCTCGGTCCTGTCGGAGGGATCGCTCGATCACGTTTCGGCGGATACGCGCGTCATCGAAGTCTATCTCGGGAGGTGAAGGTGCTCCAGGTTTCAGACGCCACCCTTCACTATGGCGCGGCGCATGTGCTGCGGGGCGTGTCGCTCACCGCCGAAACAGGCAAGATCACCTGTGTGCTCGGCCGCAACGGCGTCGGCAAGACCTCGCTCATGCGGGCCATCGTCGGCCAGTATCGCCTGACCAGCGGCGCGGTTGCCTTCGACGGCAAGGCGCTCGACCGGTCGACGCCCTACGAGCGCGCCCGGCTGGGCATCGGATTCGTTCCGCAGGGGCGCGAGATCTTTCCGCTGCTGACGGTGAAGGAGAACCTGGAGACCGGCTTTGCCCCCCTCAAGCGGACGGAACGCTACATTCCGGAACATGTCTTTGAACTGTTCCCGGTGCTGAAGACCATGCTCACGCGGCGCGGCGGCGACCTGTCCGGCGGCCAGCAGCAGCAACTGGCGATCGGCCGCGCGCTGGTGACGCGCCCGAAACTGCTCGTGCTCGACGAGCCGACCGAGGGCATTCAGCCGTCTATCATCAAGGATATCGGCCGCGCCATCACCTATCTGCGCGATACGGTCGGCCTGACCATCATTCTGGTGGAGCAATATCTGGATTTTGCCCGCGGACTTGCCGACCATGTCGCGATCATGGACCGCGGCGAGATCGTCTTCGACGGGAAAGCCGCCGCACTAGACGATCCCGACGTACGCCGGCACCTGATGCTGTGAACGGAGCGTCATTCGCGATCGTCGTCCAGAAGAATGCGCTCCGCCGCTCCGTCGAGGTCGTCATATTGCCCGCTGCGCAGCGACCAGAGAAACGCGCCGAGGGCCGCGCCTCCCAGCAGCAACGCCAGCGGGATCAAGGAAGATCAAGCTGCTCATTCTGCCGGCGCCAATTGCGTGGATGTGGACGATCGGTCCGCCGCGCCGCCGGGCGTCTCCTGCCTTCCCGCCTTGAGCCGCAACGCGTTGGCGACCACGATGACGGAAGACAGCGACATGGCAAGCGCCGCGATCAGCGGCGTGACATAGCCGGCAATCGCCACGGGCAGCGCGATCGCGTTGTAGCCGGCCGCCAGAGCGAAGTTCTGTCGGACCAACCGGCGGGCCTCGCGGGCAATCGCGTGCGCCGTCGGCACGGCATCGAGACTTTCGCGCAGGAAGACGAAATCGGCGGCGTTGCGGCCGATGTCGGCCGCACTGGCCGGCGCCATGGACACATGAGCGGCGGCAAGCGCCGGCGCATCATTGAGCCCGTCGCCGACCATGAGCACCCGGCGGCCCGCTGCGGCGAGCGCCTTCAGGCGATCCACCTTCTCACCCGGCAGCAGGCCGGCGGCATGATCGGCGACATCGAGCCGCGCGGCGATCGCGGCGACGGCCGGGGCCTGATCCCCGGACAGGATCGTGACCGCGACACCGGCCCGGCGCAAGGCGGATATGGCGCCGCGCGCACCGGGGCGCAGGGATCTCCTCGAAAGAAAAGCGGCCAAGCAGGCGTCCATCGCGGGCAAGCACGGTTCCCGCCGCGTGCTGCGAGCCGCCTTCCGAAAGCGCCCATTCGGCCCGGCCGAGACGATAGATATTTGCGTTCATGCGCCCCTCGACGCCGAGGCCGGGATGTTCGACGAGATCGGTAAGCCCGCCGTCTTGCCGGCCATCACCGCCGGCCGCCGCGATCGCCCGCGACAGCGGATGGTTGGATCGCGCGGCCATGGCGGCGGCGATCGCCAGCGCGCCGGGCTCGGTCAGGCCGGCATCGACCAGCCGCGGCAGGCCGAGCGTCAGCGTCCCGGTCTTGTCGAAGACCGCCGTATCGATCGCCGCCAGCCGCTCGATGCCGGAACCGTCCTTGACCATGATGCCGTTCTCGAACAGGCGGCGCGCCGCGACCACCTGCACGATCGGCACGGCAAGCCCCAGCGCACAGGGGCAGGTGATGATCAGCACGGCGATCGCGATGCCGATGGCGCGATGCCAGTCGCCCGTGGCGAACATCCAGCCGAGGAAGGTCAGAAAGGCGGTGGCATGGACCACCGGCGCATAGAGTTGCGCCGCACGGTCGGCCAGCCGCCGGTAGCGCGCCCGCCCGCCCTCCGCCGCTTCCATCAGGCGAACCATTTCGGCGAGGAAGGAGTTTTCCGCGCGCGCCGTGGCCACCATGGTCAGGGGAGCGGCGAGGTTGAGTGCTCCGGCCTGCATCGTCGAGCCGGACCGGACACGCTGCGGCGCGCTCTCGCCCGTCGCGATCGCCCGGTCCAGTTCCGACGTACCTTCCTCGACGACGCCATCGACCGGCACGCGGTCACCCGCGCAGAGCAGGATGCGCATGCCCGGCTCGATCTCGGTCAACGGCAGATAGTCGCGGCTGCCGTCGTCCCGCACTATCGTCGCCCCGCGCGGGGCTCAGCCGCATCAGGCCGCGCACGGCCGCTCGCGCCTTCTCGCGCATCATATGATCGAGCACGCGGCCGATCAGCAGGAAGAAGATGAGGGAGGTCGCCGCGTCGAAATAGGCGTGCTCGCCATTGTGGATCGTGTCGTAGAGGCTGAGGCCGAAGGCCAGACAGACGCCGATCGAGATCGGCACGTCCATGTTGGTGCGGCCGCACCTTAACGCGCGAAAGGCGGAACGAAAGAAAACCTGGGCCGGAATAGACGAGCGCGGGAAGCGCCAGCGCCGCCGAAATCCAGTGAAAAGCCTGCCTGGTTTCCGCATCGGCTCCCGACCAGACGGAGACCGAAAGCAGCATGATATTCATGGCGCAGAAGCCGGCAACGGCAAGCGCGCGGATCAGCCGGGAAAGCTCGGGGTCGGCAGTCTCGTCCTCCGCCTCGAAGAGGTGCGCCGGATAGCCAAGCTCCGCGAGCGATTCGATCAGCGGCGGAGGCTCGCCGTCGCGCCATTTGACGCTGACGCGCCTGGCCGACAGGTTCACCCGCGCTTGTTCGACGCCCGGCAGGCGCTGAAGTCCGCCCTCGATCGACCTGATGCAATTCGCGCAGTGCAACCCCGGCACGGAAAGATCGGTCTGCCGGAGCCCGTCGCCGATGGCGCGGCTGGCCAGCAGCAACTCCTCGCGGGAGGCTCCCGTGCCCAGCGCGGCGCCGGCCTGCGCCCCGGGCGCGCAGCAGCTCATCTGATTGCCCTGTAGCTGTGCCAGGTCGCGTGTCCCAGCAGCGGGAACACGACGATCAGCCCCAGTAGCCCGGTCGCCACGCACACCAGGAACAGGACAAGCACGATCGCTCCCCAGGCGATCATCACCGGCAGGTTGTTCCAGACCAGCGAGATGCTGGTGCCCATGGCGGTAAAGGCGTCGACCTTCTCGTCGAGCAGCATCGGAACGGCGAAAGTGCTGATGGCGAAGGAGAAGGCGGCGAACAGCCCGCCGACGACCGTTCCGACCAGCAGCATGCCCCAGCCTTCCGGCGTGGTGAACAGCATGGCCGCGACGTGGTCGAGGCCGGGGAATTCCCGCAGCCCGAAGAACAGGGCGTAGATGATGACCGCCGCCCGCATCCACACCAGCATCAGCAGGCAAAGGATGGCGCCCGTGAACCACACCTGCGCGCCGGACTCGGCCTTGACGAACACCATCCGGCGCAGGCTTACCGGGGTGCCGGTCTCGATGGCGCGGCTCTTCTGGTAGAGCCCGATGGCAATCAGCGGTCCGACCACCATGAAGCCGGCCAGTGCCGGAAACAGGATATAATCGAGGCCGAGCGCGAACAGGCCCCAGACGATGATGAGCCGAAACGATGAAAACCGCCAGGCCATAGGCGAGGCTTGAGCCGGGTTGCACGGCCATGATCGCGCCAGCCTGCTTTCAGCCAGTCGAAGGCGGCGCTCGCGGGCAGGTTGCGCCGGCGCCTTGCCGCAAGCGGCGGGACGGCGGTGTCCGGACGATCGATCGCACCCATGCCGTTCTCCCTCGTCAGCAGGCGGGCTTCGCCGCCTTGAATGTGCCGGGCTCGCCGCCATCCTTCGCATGCGGCACGCAGTCGGGTTGCGAAGCGACGGCGACATAGACCAGATGCGCGTTCGCCACGGCCACCAGAACAATGCACGCCGTGACGATCGTCAGGGACACAAGCTTCCAATTGATCCGCGACGCGGCGCGTAGCCGCGTTTCCCGCACCGGTTCGGACACTCATTTGGCGCCCCCGTTCAGCGTGTGGACGTAGATGGCGAGAATCTTGATATCGAGCGGCGAGAGCCGTCCGCCCCAGTTCGGCATATGTCCCTGCCGCCCCGAATAGATGGTCGTGTAGATGGATTGCCTGTCGCCGCCGTAGATCCAGTGGCCGTCCGTCAGGTCCGGCGCGCCGACATCCTGCTTGCCCTTGCCGTCTCTCGCCATGGCAGACCACGCAATTCGCCGCGAAAACCTCCTGGCCCGCCTTCAGCGCGTTCCGCATCGGCTCCTTCCGGGGGCTGTCCGGACAAGGACAGGACGTAATCGACGACGGCCGCGATCTTGCTCGCGGTCGAGGACGCCGTCCCGGCCGAACGCCAGCATCTGCGACACGCGGGTATTCTCATTGGTCGAATTGATGCCGACGCGGATCGTCTCGGCGATCGTTTCGGCATCGCCGCCCCACAGCCAGGCCTTGGCGGCGAGGTCGGGGAAGCCCGGTCCGCCGGTGGCGTTGATGCCGTGACAGGCCGCGCAATTGTCGACGAACAGCGTGCGGCCGGTCTCCCGAACATCGCGCATCAACGTCTCGTCGGCTTCCACCTCGGCGAAGCTCATCGCGGCGACCCTGTCGGTCCAGACGGCGCGCGCCGCGGCCGCGCTCTCGACCTGACTGGCCACCACCTCGCGCTGATCGATGCCGAGGAGGCCCTTCGTGTAGGTCCAGCCGAGCGGCCAGGCCGGCATCAGGATCCAGTAGACGACGGCGAAACAGCGTACTCGCCGCCAGGAAAAACAGCACCACCTTCGGCACCGGCGTATCGAGTTCCTCGATGCCGTTCCACTCGTGCCCGGTGGTCATTTGCCCGGTGACGGGATCGGGCTTGCCAATGTCCACGGTCCTACCTCTTCGGCTTGTCGTCCTTGTCGAGAATGCTTTTCTTGGCACGGTCGAAGCGCTTCCGGTTCGACGGCCAGAATGCGTAGATCAGAACAATGATCGCCAGCGCGATCAGATAGAAGAGCCCCCAGCTCTTGGCGAAGCCGACGACGGACTGATGGTCGACTTCCATCGTCCTACTCCTTCGCCGAGGCGGACCGCCGATGCGCCGCATCGGTCAGCCGGCCGAGAATCTGCAGATAGGCGACGACCGCATCCATCTCGGTGAGCAGCGATGGGTCGCCGTCGAAGGCACGGACCTGCGTCGCCTCGCCGTAGCGCTCGGTGACTCCGGCGGCGGCGTTGCTGTCCGGCGAAGCCTGCCCGTAAGCGTCGTTAGTCGCATTCTCGATCATCGCATCCGTATACGGCACGCCGACCGTACGCTGCGCCGCGAGATGTTCGCCGAGATCGTCGATCCTGCAGCGGCGTTGCGCTGCAGCCAGCCATATTTCGGCATCACCGATTCCGGCACGACATCGCGCGGATTGATGAGATGGGCGACATGCCAGGCATCGGAATATTTGTCGCCGAGGCGCGCGAGGTCCGGGCCGGTGCGCTTCGATCCCCAGAGCATGGGGTGATCGTATTTGGATTCGACCGCCAGCGAATACGGACCGTAGCGCTCGACCTCGTCGCGCAATGTGCGGATCATCTGGCTGTGACAGGCGTAGCAGCCCTCTCGGATGTAGATGTTGCGGCCGGCAAGCTCGAGCGGCGTGTAGACGCGCATGTCGGGCGCGTCCTCCACCGTCTCGTCGATGGTGAAGAGCGGGGCGATCTCGACGAAGCCGCCGATTGCCGACACGCCGATGATGGCCAGCACGAAGCCGATGGCGCTGCGTTCGAGCTTGCGGTGGAAATTCGGGCATGGTCGGTCACTCTCCCGGCTGCATCGCGCTGCGCGGTGGCTGGGATGTCGGCGGTGCTTTCGGCTTGCCGTCTCCCCAATGCGAGCGGCCCGGATCGTCATCCAGACATTGTAGAGGCCGACGATCGCGCCGAGCAGGAACAGCAGGCCGCCGAAGGTTCGCGCGATATAGTAGGGGTGCATGGCGACGACGCGAGTCGATGAAGGAAAAGGCGAGCGTGCCGCTCTCATTGTAGGTGCGCCACATCAGGCCCTGGATGATGCCCGAATTCCACATCGAGAAGACGTAGATGATGGTGCCGGAAAGCGCCAACCAGAAGTGCACCTCGACCAGCTTCGGCGAGTACATCGCCTCACGCTTCCACATCCACGGCACCAGCGCATAGATCGAACCGAAGGTGATCATCGCCACCCAGCCGAGCGCGCCGGCATGGACATGGCCGACGGTCCAGTCGGTGTAGTGCGACAGCGAATTGACGGCGCGGATCGCCATGAACGAGCCCTCGAAGGTGGACAGGCCGTAGAAGACGGCGGCCACCATCATGAAGCGCAGCGTGGCGTCGTCGCGCACCTTGTCCCAGGCGCCGTTGAGCGTGGCGAGCGCGTTGCCGGCCGACGCCCAGGACGGCACCAGCAGCACCAGCGAAAAGGTCATGCCGAGCGTCTGCACCCATTGCGGCAGCGCCGTATAGTGCAGGTGGTGCGAGCCCGCCCACATATACATGAAGGTGATGCCCCAGAAGCTGATGATCGACAGCCGATAGGAGAAGATCGGCCGGCCGGCCCGCTTCGGCAGGTAGTAGTACAGCATCCCGAGGAAGCCGGCGGTCAGGAAGAAGGCCACGGCATTGTGGCCGTACCACCACTGCGTCATCGCATCCTGCACGCCGGAGAACAGCGAATAGCTCTTGGCGTGGCCGAACGACACCGGAACGGCGAGGTTGTTGACGATGTGCAGCACCGCCACGACCAGGATGAACGCCATGTAGTACCAGTTGGCGACGTAGATGTGCGGTTCCTTCCGCCGTGCCAGCGTGCGGATGTAGATCAGGAAATAGACGACCCAGACGATCACCAGCCAGATGTCGGCATACCATTCCGGCTCGGCATATTCCTTGGACTGGGTGAGGCCCATCAGGTAGCCGCTCGCGGCCAGCACGCAAAACAGGTTGTAGCCGATGAGCACGAACCAGGGGCTGAACTGGTCGGGCAGGCGTGCGCGCGACGTGCGCTGCAGGACATGGAAGGACGTGGCGATCAGCGCGTTGCCGCCGAAGCCGAAGATGACGCCGGACGTGTGGACGGGCCGCAGGCGCCCGAAGCTCGCCCAGGCCGCGTCGAAGGTCAGGTCCGGCCAGGCGAGCAGCGCGGCGACCCACACGCCGACGGCCATGCCGACCACGGCCCAGATCATCGAAAGCACGATGCCGGCCTTGGTCGGATCATCGTAATAGCGGGAAAATTGTTCAGGGGAGGGCTCCGGCGCGAACAACGCCGCCAGCATTGCGAAAAGGAGACCCGCGCTCGCCACCATGACGATGAGCCCGTGCACGCCCATGGGATCGGCGCGCCCGGCTACGGCCATGGCAAGCCCGGCAAGCGCGACAAGAATGAGGACGACGATTGCGAGGTGGCGTTCGCCGAGGGTGAGCTGCGAGACCATATCAACCACCCTGTCCTTGGTTGATCGAAGGCACTGATTTCATACCATAGCGTTGCGGATCGACCTGATCCATCCCGGTTGATGGAAGTTCGGCGAGAAACACGACAATCGATGGCATCGATTTGGCGTGGCGCGGCCGGTTTTCCGAGCAGGGCGGACGCAGGAGCTGTTGGTTCAGCCGGTGAAGGCGGCTTCATACTCCTTTAGTGCCACCGCGAGCTGCATGGCGAAGCGCGCCGAGGCGACGGGCAGCGCGCGGCCGCGCATCTGGCCGAGAATGAGGGTGCCGGGCGGCAGGTCACGCTCCGAAATCGGACTGAAGACCAGCGCCGGGTCGCCAAAGCCATGCAGGCCGATCGGAATCTGGAAGCCGATCACCCGCTCGTGCAGCACGTAGTGGCGGATAAGTTCGAAGCTCTCCGTCTCGATCACCGGCGCCACCCGCCGCGAGCCGCGCCGCGCCGCGAAGTCCAGCAGGTGGCGCACGCCATATTTGGCGGCGGGCGCGATGTGCGGCGTGTCGAGACAGTCGCGCAGCCTGAGCTCCGATTTGCGCGCCAGCGGGTGGTCGGCGCGCATCACCACGTTCACCGCCTGCGGGATGGCGTGGACTACCTGGAAATCGACCAGATAGACCGGCTCGAACACCAGCGCCAGGTCGCTGGAGTAGGACGCCAGCTCCAGCTCGGCCTGGGCGCGGTCGCGCACATTGACGGAAAACGTCACGCCGGGATGCTCGGCGCGATAGCGCGCGATCTGCTGCGGCAGGAAATATGGCAGCAGCGCCTGCGAGCAGGCGATCGAAACATGGCCGCGCCGCTCGCCCCTGAGGTCCGCGACATGACTCTGGACGCGCGAAAGGTCCGAAAGCGTGGCGCGGTAGTGGTGCAGCACGAGTTCGCCGGCTGGATTGAGCCTGACCCCGCTCGGCAACCGCTCGAAAAGTTCGGTGCCGAATTCCTCCTCGAAGCGGTTGATGCGGCGGTTTAGCGCCGAGGCGGTGATGTTCATGTCCTCGGCCGCCTTGCGCATCGAGCCGGCGCGCGCGACCGCCTCGATCAGCCGGAACGTCTGAAGATGTCGCATGGCGGATTCTCTCGGGTGGTGCATTTTTTGCAACGCATTGGTGAATTAATAGCATTTTTTGCCAACGCAAAAAGCTGCATTGTTGAGCGGCCGGACGGACTTTCATGCCCGGCGGTGCGTCAGAAGCAGCCGATGATCGAGGAACTGCCTTTCACTTTGGACGCGTTGCGGCAGGCCTACGCCGACGGGCTGCGTCCCGAAGCCGTGCTTGCCGAGGCCTTCCGCCGGCTCGACGCAGCGGCCGATCCCGGCATTTTCATCCATGAGGCGCGGCACGAGGCGATCGAGGCCGCGCGCGCGCTCGAATTTCGCGGGCAGCCGCTCTGGGGCATTCCCTTCGCGGTCAAGGACAATATCGACGTGGCCGGCATGCCGACCACCGCCGCATGCCCGGATTTTTCCTACACTGCCGAGACGGATGCTTTCGTCGTGGCGCGGCTGCGTGACGCAGGCGCGATCCCGCTCGGCAAGACCAATCTCGACCAGTTCGCCACCGGCCTTGTCGGCGTGCGCACGCCTTACCCCGTGCCGCTCAATGCGCTCGACCCGGCAATCGTGCCGGGCGGCTCGTCCTCCGGCTCGGCTGTCGCGGTGGCGCGCGGCATCGCGGCCTTCGCGCTCGGCACCGACACGGCCGGCTCCGGCCGCGTGCCCGCGGCGTTGAACGGCATAGTCGGGCTGAAGCCAACGCTCGGCGCGCTGTCGGCGACCGGCGTCGTGCCGGCCTGCCGCACGCTCGACACGGCATCGATTTTCGCCATGACCGTTGCCGATGCCTGGGACATCTACGGCATCGCGGCAGGCTACGACTCGGCCGACGCCTATTCGCGTCATGTCGTGCCCGGCGCGCTCTTCGACACGCCGTCCTTCCGGATCGGCGTGCCGGATCACGCGACGCTGGAGACTTTCGGCGACACGGCGCAGCAGGCGCATTTCCGCCAGACGCTTGAAAGGCTCGGCGCGACGGTGCGCGAGATCGATTTCGGCCCCTTCTACGCGGTCGCGCGCATGCTCTACGAGGGCGCATGGCTGGCCGAGCGGGTAGCCGCCGTCGGCGGGAGGCTGGCCGAGGCGCCGCAGACCCTGCATCCGACGACCCGCGCCATCCTGACGCCGGGGCTCAAGCTCAGCGCCGTCGACGCCTTCGAGGGGATTTACCGGCTGAAGGCGCTGCGGCGCGACTGCGACGCCATCCTGGCCGAGGTCGACGCGCTCTGCGTGCCGACGATTTCCTGCTTCGTGACGCTGGCGGAAATCGCCGCCGATCCGATCGGGCCGAACGCGCGGCTCGGCACCTATACCAACTTCGTCAATCTGCTCGATCTGTGCGGCATTGCCGTGCCGACCGGCGAGCGGGCCGACGGCCGGCCCGGCAGCGCCACGCTGCTTGCTCCGGCGGGCCGCGACGCGCTGTGCGCCTCGCTCGCCGCGCGTCTCGAAGCCGGCCGCATGGGCGCGACGGATTGGGCGCGGCCGGCCATGCCGGATCTTCCATTGGCAGCCGGCGCCGGTGAGATCGCGCTGGCCGTGTGCGGCGCGCATATGTCCGGCCTGCCTCTCAACCGCGAACTGACCGGGCGCGGCGCGCGCCTCATTCGCGCCTGCCGCACGGCGCCCGCCTACCGCTTGTACGCACTGGCCGGCGGTCCGCCGGCGCGGCCCGGTCTCGTCAGGCGAACGGGCGGCGCGGCGATCCCCCTCGAAATATGGGCGCTGCCCGCCGGGCGGTTCGGCGATTTCATCGCGGGCGTGCCGTCGCCGCTCTGCATCGGCACGGTGGAGTTGGAAGACGGCACGACGGTGAAGGGCTTCCTGTGCGAGGCGCATGGGTTGGCCGGCGCCGCCGACATCACCGAGCATGGCGGCTGGCGTGCGTTTCTGGCGGGGCGAACGTCGGCGATGGAGGCGGTGGCATGACCACGATTCCCATCGTCGACGTGTCGCCGCTTGCGCTTGGCGATGAAGCCGGCACCCAACGGGTCGCAAGCGAAATCGGCGCGGCCTGCCGCGAGACGGGCTTCTTCTACGTGGCGGGCCATCCGGTCCCGCCTGCGCTGATCGAGGATGCCTTCGCCGCCTCGGCTGATTTCTTTGCCAGGCCGGACGGCGAGAAGCGCGCCGTGCTCTACACGGCCGAAGGAAACCGCGGCTACGTGCCGATGAAAGGCGAGGCGCTGGACCCCGGCAAGCCCGCCGACCTGAAGGAAGCGTTCAACATCGGCCTCGAACTGCCGGACGACGATCCGGAACTCGTGGCGGGCCGGATGTTTCGCGCGCGCAATCTCTGGCCGGACATGACGGGCTTCCGCGACACCATGCTCGCCTATTTCGCCGCGTGCCACGATCTTGGCCGAAGCCTCCACCGCGCCTTCGCGGCGGATCTCGGACTGACGCCCGGCTTCTTCGAAGACAAGCTGGACCGGCCGATGGCGGTGCTGCGGCTGCTTCACTATCCGGCGGCGGCTCGATCTGAAGATGGGCAACTCGGCGCGGGCGAGCACACGGATTACGGCTGCGTCACGCTGCTGGCGACCGATGCAGTGGGAGGGCTGGAGGTTCGCACCCGCGCCGGCGAGTGGCTGAAGGCGCCGCACGTTCCGGGCGCCTTCGTCTGCAACATCGGCGACTGCCTGATGCGCTGGACCAATGACATCTACGTCTCCACGCCGCATCGCGTGGTGAGCCCGGCCGGGCGCGAGCGCTACTCGATCGCGTTCTTCCTCGACCCGAACCCCGATGCCGACATTGCATGCCTGCCGGGATGCGCCAGCGCCGCGCGTCCGGCCCGCTACGCGCCGATCCGTGGCGACGCCTTCCTGTTCAGCCGCCTTTCGCCGACCTACGAGAAGTCCGGTCTCGGCGCGGCCCGCGCGGCAGCAGGGTGAGGCGCGGCATGCGGGACCCGAGCGCGCAAACCTGCCCACGCATTAGGCGGCCGGCGCCGCGAATGCCCGGCCACGCTTCGGCGCCAGTCGCGTCGCGTCAAGCGTTAACAATCGCTTACCGCACCGGCAACGCGGTAGCGGCAAGTGGCATGCACCTTGCGTCGCCCGCGATAACGACCCGTGGCGCTTCGGTCGAAAGCCTTCTCTCTAGCCCTGGAGTTCAACCATGACCCGTTCGTGCCTCTCGCGTCGTACGCTGCTCAAAACCGGGGCCGCCAGCCTTGCCGCCTCCGCCCTGCCTTTCGGCCTTGCCCGTGCGCAGGCCCCCATCGTGCTGGGGGCCGTCTATGTTGGCCCGCGCGACGATTTCGGCTGGAACCAGGCCCATGCCGTGGCGATGGACATACTGAAACAGGTTCCGGGCATCTCGGTCGTCGAGGAGGAAAACGTTCCCGAGACGGACGCGGTCAGCCAGTCGATGGAGTTGATGATCAATCTCGACCAGGCCAACCTGATCCTGGCGACCTCGTTCGGTTACTACACGCCTTTCGTCGTCGACATGGCCAAGAAATATCCGAACGTCCAGTTCCGCCACGCCGCGCCGCTGTGGAACGCGGAGACCGACCCGAAGAACGCCGGCAGCTACTTCTGCTATCTCAACCAGGCGCATTATGTGAATGGCGTCGCGGCCGGACTCTCGACCAAGTCCAACAAGATCGGATTTGTCGCCGCCAAACCGATCCCGTCGGTGCTCTCCAACGTCAACTCCGTGCTGCTCGGCGCCAGGAGCGTGAATCCCGATGCGACGGTGCAGGTGATCTTCACCGGCGAGTGGTCGCTGCCGGTGCGCGAGGCGGAAGCCGCCAACGCGTTGGCCGATGCGGGCTGCGACGTGATCACCTGCCATGTGGACGGACCCAAAGTGGTGGTCGAGACGGCCGAGGGGCGCGGCGTCATGACCTGCGGGCACAATGCCAACCAGGCGCCGCTGGCGCCGAAGGGCTTCATCACCGGCGCCGAGTACAAATGGGAGACGATCTACAAGATCTATGCCGACGCGCTGGCCGCCGAGACGGAACTGCCGAACTTCATCGCCGGCGGCTACCACAACGACATGCTGCGCAACTCCGCCTTCGGCGCCGGCGCCACGCCGGAGGGCATCAAGGCGGCGGAAGCCGCGATCGAAGGCCTGAAGGCCGGCAAGCCGATCTATGTCGGCCCGCTCAAGGACAACAAGGGCAACGTCGTCATCGAGGGAACGATGGACAACTACGACCCGGTGCTCGACGGCATGAATTTCCTGCTCGAAGGCGTGCAGGGCTCGCTCACCTGATACCGGCCGCGGCGGGCGGCGGGCAACAGCCGCCGCCCTCGTCTAAGCAGGCTCCGGAAAAGTGTCTCACGGTTTTCCGACAGAAACCTGCGACACAACAACAGGCTAAGCAGGCGAAGCGTGGGCGAAGCCCGCGAGTCTGCTTAGGCAGTTCTCCGGCGAAAGGAAGGGGTTCGGGATGAGTAAGATGCGGATCGCGGAAGCGAATAGTGCTTGCGGAGGCCGAACATGACCGTCGTAGCGTCCACCCTGCCGATCGCGCGCGGACTGGATCCGCGTGCAGTGCGAATGATCGAGGCTGTCCTCATTCCCGTGGGGGCGCTCGTCGCCTCGGCTCTGCTCTTCTCGGTTTTTCTCCTTCTTCTCGGCAAGTCGCCGGCGACTTTCTTCAGCCTGATCTGGACCGGCGGCTTCGGCTCCTCCTTCTCCGTGCAGAACACGCTCCAGCGCTCCGCGCCGCTGATCCTGACCGGCCTTGCCTTCGCCATTCCCGCCCGCATCGGCCTCACGCTGATCGGGGCGGAGGGCGCCCTGGTGCTGGGCGGCTTCTCGGCGGCGGCCGTTGCGATCCCGCTCGTCACCGGCGGCTGGCCGGCATTCATCGGCCTGCCCATCATGGCGCTGCTGGCCATGCTGGTCGGCGCGGTGTGGATCGGGCTTGCCGGCTGGCTGCGCCACTATCGCGGCGTCAACGAGACGATCTCGTCGCTGCTTCTCTCCTACATTGCCATCGCCATCATGAATTTCTTCGTCGAGGGCGCGCTGCGCGATCCGGCCTCGGCCAACAAGCCCTCGACCATGCCGATCGGCGACGCCTACCGCATCGGAGCGATCCCCGGTACTTCCGTCCATTGGGGGCTGGCGGCGGGGCTGATCCTGGCGGTGATCCTCTATATCCTGATGTCGCGCACGACCTTCGGCTTCGCCGCGCGCATGACCGGGGGCAATGTCCGGGCCGCGCAGGCGCAAGGCTTGCCGGTCGGCGCGCTGGTGGTCGCCTGCTGCGCCATAGCGGGCGCCTGTGCCGGGCTCGCCGGCTTCTTCGAAGTGGCGGCCATACACGGCCAGGCCAATGCCTCCCTCGTCGCGGGCTACGGCTTTACCGGCATCCTCGTCGCCTTCCTGGCGCGGCAAAACCCGCTGGCGGTGGTGCCGGTCGCCATCATGTTCGGCGCACTCGATGCAGCCGGCGGGCTGGTGCAGCGCCGCATGGCGATGCCGGACGCCACCGTGCTGGTGCTGCAGGGCATGATCTTCATGGTGCTGCTGGTCAGCGAGACCTTCTACGGCCGCATCCCCTTCCTCCAGCCAAAGCGCAGCGGAGACCGAGCATGAGCGAGGCAGAGATCTTCATCGTTCTCATCGCCATGATCGGCGGCGCGATCCGCGTCTCGACGCCCTTCATGTTCGTGGCGCTCGGCGAGTGCCTGACGGAGAAATCCGGACGCATCAATCTCGGGCTCGAGGGCACTCTCGTTCTGGGCGCGATGGTTGCCTATGCCGGCTCCTATACGACCGGCAGTCCGTGGCTCGGCGTGCTGATGGCGGGCTTTTCCGGGCTCGTGCTCGGCGCCATGCATGGCTACATCTGCAAGCTGCCCAAGGTGAACGACATAGCGGTCGGCATCGCCTTCATGAGTTTCGGCACCGGTCTCGCCTTCTTTTTCGGCAAACCCTTCATCCAGCCTACCGCGCCGCGTCTCCAGGCGGTTCCGCTCGGCGACTGGAGCGGCAGCCCCGCGGTCGCTCAGGCCTTGCAGGTCAATCCGCTGTTCTTCGTCGGCATCGCGCTTGCGGTGTTCCTGTGGTGGGCTCTCGCCAATACGCGCTGGGGCCTGATCCTGCGCATGACCGGCGACAGCGCGGCCTCGGCGCGCGCCATGGGCGTCTCGGTCGATCTCGTCCGGCTGCTCGCCACCGCGGCCGGCGGCTTCCTCGCCGGCGTCGGCGGCGCCTTCCTCTCGCTCTATTATCCCGGAAGCTGGAACGAGGGCCTGTCGTCGGGGCAGGGGCTGATGGCGGTGGCGCTCGTCATATTCGCGCGCTGGGACCCTATCCGTTGCGTCTTTGCCGCGCTGCTGTTCGGGGCGGCCGGGGCGCTGGGACCGGCGCTGCAGTCGGTAGGCGTCAGCCAGGGCTACTACTTCTTCAACGCCGCGCCCTACATCCTGACGCTTTTCATCATGATCGCTTCCGCCCGCTCCAAGAGCGCGGCGCGCGAGGCGCCCGGCGAACTGTCCATCGTCAAGTGAGGTAGCCATGACGCTCGTCGACGAACGCATCGAGGCCGCCCGTGTGGCCAACGCAGTCACCGTCGCGGCCGATCCCTATCCCTGGCCGTTCGATGGCGATTTCGGGCCGCACAACACCTGCCTGATCGTCATCGACATGCAGACCGATTTCTGCGCGCCCGGCGGCTATGTCGACGTGATGGGCTACGACATATCGCAGACCCGCGCGCCGATCGCGCCGATCCAGTCGGTGCTCAAGGCCATGCGCGCCAAGGGCTACCCGATCATCCACACGCGCGAGGGCCACAAGCCCGACCTTTCCGACCTGCCGGCCAACAAGCGCTGGCGCTCGCAGCGGATCGGCGCCGGCATAGGCGACCAGGGTCCGTGCGGCCGCATCCTCGTGCGCGGCGAGCCGGGCTGGGAGATCATCCCGGAACTGAGCCCTGAGCCGGGCGAGGCCATCATAGACAAGCCGGGGAAGGGGTCCTTCATCGCCACGGACCTGGAACTTGTGCTGCGGACGAAGCGCATCCGCAACATCGTGCTGACCGGCGTCACCACCGATGTCTGCGTGCACACGACAATGCGCGACGCCAATGATCGCGGCTACGAGTGCCTGCTGCTTTCGGACTGCTGCGGTGCGACCAAGGTCGAGAACCATCTGGCCGCCATCGACATGATCAAGATGCAGGGCGGGGTATTCGGCGCCGTTGCCGCATCGGCCACCTTCCTGGAGGCGCTGCCATGAACGTCGTCGCACCAGTCGTCATCGACAATTCCGCAAAGCGGGCGCCTGCGCTGCAGACCGCCGGAATGACCAAGATCTTCGGATCCTTCACCGCGCTCGACAATGTGTCGGTCGACGTCAAGGCCGGTTCCTTCCATGCGCTGCTCGGCGAAAACGGCGCCGGCAAGTCGACGCTGGTCAAGTGCATCATGGGCTTCTACACGGCCGACCGCGGCTCGGTGCTGCTCGACGGAAGCGAGGTCGCGGTGAAAAGCCCGCGCGACGCGCGCGATCTCGGCATCGGCATGGTCTACCAGCACTTCACGCTGGTGCCCTGCCTGACGGCAGCCGAGAACCTCGTCATCTCGCGCGCCGACACGCCGGCGATTATCGACTGGAAGGCCGAGAAGCCGCGGCTGGAAGAATTCATGGACCGCATGCCTTTCCGCGTCCGGCTGAACGAGCAGGTCTCGGCGCTGTCGGCGGGCGAGAAGCAGAAACTGGAGATACTGAAACTGCTCTATCTCGAACAGCGCTTCCTTATCCTCGACGAGCCGACATCGGTGCTGACACCCGGCGAGGCCGACGAAATGCTTGGACTTCTGGGCGCGATGGCGGCGCGCGGCGAAGTCACCGTGCTGATGATCTCGCACAAATTCCGCGAGGTGAAGGCCTTCTGCGATTCCTTCTCGGTGCTGCGGCGCGGCCAACTGACGGGCGCGGGCGATGCGCAGAGCGCCAGCATCGCCGAGATGAGCCGCATGATGATCGGCGACACCGAGATCCGCGAGCGCGCCGAGCGGCGCAAGCATAACGACACGCACGCCGTGCTCGACCTTGCCGGCCTTTGCGCCGAGGACGGAGAGGGCAGGCCGGCGATCGATGCGGTCAATCTCAAGGTGAAGGCCGGCGAGATCGTCGGCATTGCCGGCGTGTCCGGCAACGGGCAGAGCGCGCTGGTCGAGGTTCTGGCCGGCCAGAAGCCGCTGAAAGATGGCGGCATCTTCATCAACGGCAAGGCCTTCGAGCCGAAGCGCGGCGACTTCGACCGCTTCAAGGTGTTCGGCCTGCCGGAAGAACCGCTCAAGAACGCCGCCGTGCCGCGCATGAGCGTGGCCGAGAACATGGCCTTCCGTGCATTCGACAAGCCTCCGATGGCAAGCCTCGGCTGGTGGCTGTCGCCCGGGCCGATGCGCCGCAAGGCCGAGGAACTGATCGCGAAATACCGCGTCAAGACGACATCTCCTGATTCGCCGATCGAGGCGCTGTCGGGCGGCAACGTCCAGCGGGCGGTGCTGGCGCGCGAGCTTTCCGGCGAGGTCGATGTGCTGATCGTGGCGAACCCCTGCTTCGGCCTCGACTTCGCTTCGGTTGCCGAAATCCGAAGCCAGATCATGGAGCAGCGCAACCGCGGCGCCGCCGTGCTGCTGGTCAGCGAGGATCTGGACGAGATCCTCGAGCTTTCGGACCGGGTGGCGGTGATGTCGGGCGGGACGATCAGCTATGTCGCGCCGATCGAGGAGACCGACCGCAACACGATCGGCCAGCACATGGCGGGCCATTGACGATGGCGATCCAGATCTCCGCCCGTCCCTACGATTTTGTGCTGGACCCGGCACGCGCGGCCCTTGTCGTCATCGACATGCAGCGCGACTTCATCGAGCCGGGCGGCTTCGGCGCGGCACTCGGCAATGACGTGTCCCGGCTGACCGCGATCGTGCCGACCGTGGCCGCGCTGATTGGCCTGTTCCGCCGGCACGGCCTGCCGGTCGTCCACACCCGCGAGGCGCACCGGCCGGACCTTTCCGATTGTCCGCCGGCCAAGCGCCTGCGCGGCAAGCCGGGCCTGAGAATCGGTGATCACGGCACAATGGGCCGCATTCTCGTATCCGGCGAGCCGGGCAATCAGAATCCTGCCCGAACTCGCGCCGCTGCCCGGCGAGATAGCCATCGACAAGCCCGGCAAGGGCATGTTCTGGGCGACCGGGCTGCACGAGACCCTGACGGAAAAGGGCATCAGGCAGATCGTCTTCGCCGGCGTCACCACGGAAGTCTGCGTACAGACTTCGATGCGCGAGGCCAACGACCGCGGCTACGAATGCCTGCTCATCGAGGACGCGACCGAGAGCTACTTTCCGGCATTCAAGGCAGCCGCGATCGAGATGATCGTGGCGCAGGGCGGGATCGTCGGCTGGGCGACGCCCCTCTCTGCCCTGGAGGATGCGCTGGCGCGGGCGGCCGCCCATGCCTGAGCAGGAGGGGCGCTGCGCCGGGCGCAATTCCGGCTGGGATGTCGTGCGCCACCAAGTCTGCCGCCGGCTGGAGACCGAAGGCGTCGCCTTCGGCCCTGCACGGAGCATGATCCCGAACTTCGGCGGCGCCGATATGGCGGCTTTCCTTGCCCGCCTGCGCGACCGCTTGATAGCTCGAAAGGCCGGCTGACGATGGTCATCAACGATCCGGAGACGTTGGCCGAGGTGACGGCGGTCTTTCAGGCCTATGAAAAAGCGCTTCTCGAGAACGACGCCGAGGTTCTCGACGCGATGTTCCTGCACTCGGACCGCACCGTCCGCTATGGCGTCTCGGAAATTCAATACGGCATAGAGGAAGTCCGGCAGTTCCGCGCTTCGCAGAAGCCGTTCGACCGGACGCTATCGGATACCGTCATCATCAGCTTCGGCCGCGATACAGCGATCGCTTCAACACTTTTCCACCGGCCGGACTTTCCGGGCCAGGTCGGACGACAGATGCAGACCTGGATCAGGACGCCGTATGGCTGGAGGGTCGCCGCCGCCCATATCAGCATGATGGATAGGCATGCCCAAAGGCGCCACCATCTCAAGCGGTGGAATCCGGCATCCGCGATTGCCGACCGGCCCTAAAACTCTGCTGAAAGTACTTGGCCGGCACCCGGGAACGTCGCGGAGCCGAGCAGCGGCTCCAGCGGCCGGCGGCCCGAAGCAACCACTTTTTCAAGCGGTGGAGCACTCACCGGCCTCACGGACATTATTTCCAGCGATAGTTGATCCCGATCGCAAAGAGATCGGCGCTGGCATCGACTTCGCCGACATATGAAATGCCAAGATATGCGGGATTGTCCGGCCCTGTTATTTCGACCTTTGCCGAAACTGGAAAAACATGGGCGTAGGAAAAGTCGATGGAAAGCTTCGAATTAAAGGCGTACCGGCCGCCCCCGGCAAGCCAGAACGTATCACTTTCGGGAAGGCGAACCGTCCGCACGGCGTCGCTGATCGGCGACTTCTGGTATCCTACGCCAGCCACCAAGGTCAGGTCCGGGTTCCATTCGTACTCGCCGCCGATCGAGAAATAGTGACCGTCGCCATATTCAAAGCCAAGCGTAGCGAAAGCATTACCAGCGCCGGGTCCGGTCGTTAAGAAGACCGGAAATGAATCGAACGTACTCCAGCGCATGAATTCGTAGCCGGCGAGCAGCTTGAATCGATCTGTCAGCCTTTGTTCGAGACCAACTGTCACCATTTCCGGGAGACTGAGACTGGACTCAACCCCGTAAACCCCGGCGGGCAGTAGGCCGAGCGGCCCATCCAGCGTCAGTGTACCATCTGTATCATACGTAATACTTGACCGGTATCCGACACCGATCCTGGTGCCTTCGAAAGGGGATAGGGTGATGCCAAGCGAGTAGCCCAGCGCAAACCCGTCAGTGGTGAGGTCGTTGCCCGGCGAGCCGGGGAAGGGCGTGTTGGCGGCAGTCAGTTTTCCCTCGAAGTAGCGCCCCTGGAGTGCGGCGCCGACCGATAGCCAGTCATTGACGCGGACGCCAAGGACAGGGCTGGCCTCGAAAGTTACGACTCTCGAGTACCGGCCGTAGATTTGGCTGGCGGAGGTAAAGGGCGCATCCGTTACAAGTCCGAAAGGAGAGTTGACAGCGAGCCCGAGCCAAACCTGATCGTTAATCTGGAAACTCGAATAGAATGTGGGAATCAGGGCAGCCACCGCCTCGTCACCCGTTCCCCCGAGCGGGAGCACCCGCGGATCGGTACCCGCTATAGGTGTAACACTCGCATGCGGGAAAATGGCTGTGGCGCCGAGAGACAATTGCCGCCCCGGATTGTCGGTGAGGGTTGCCGGATTCCAGTAAATTGATGGCAGGCCCGCCGATCCGGCCCCTGCTCCGGCAAACGCCGAACCGAGAGCGTACGCGCCCTGATCGGGTATCGCGAACCCGCCCGCCCTGGTTTCGTCCAGCCAGATGCTTTGGCTCGCAAGGACAATTCCTGTCGATATGAGCAAACCACGACGCGGTAATCCTATCAAAGGTTCACCTCATTCGGCTTACAGCAATCCAATATAGAATTCCAAGCCAGATTAGCCGGGACCGTGCTGAACTGTGATCGCTCTTTCTACAATCATTATATTGGTTAATTATCTATTTCCTACATCGAGAGCTTAGCTTTATCGTGTATTTTAAGTAAATAATCGCTCTCCAAGGCGATGCTGCGGCATGTGAATCGCGGTTGCGGAAGCATGCTCCATGACACTCGGCAGCCGGCTCGGCAATGCCAATGTTTCCCAACCCTGGTCGCGGCAGTCGCCGGAAACGGCAACGGCCCGGTGGAATGCCGGGCCGTTGGATCGCGATCGCCGAGGGTTAAAGCATCGCGCCGAAAAGTGGATGCCGGTTTTCGGCGAGAGCGATGCGAAAACAGAGAAGTAAAGCAAGTCGCCCGATTCCGGAATCGGGCGGCTTGCTTTAGGGCCCGAGCCAAGCGGGGTGCGCAATTGCGACCCTACCCGCGGGGTGAGACGGCCGGAGCCAGCGACGCATGCGCCAAAACCTCCGTGATCGGCATCGTGGGTGCTGCGGGCGGATCCCCCCGAACGGGCGGTTGCGGCTCATCAGGATTATCGGCCTGACGCTTGCAGAGAACCGCGCTTGCGAAAGCCAGCATTGCCGCTGACACGTTGAGTACGATCATCAGGATGATTAAATCCGCGCCGTTTGGACCGAAGGTCAAATTGAATTTGTACCGTACCTGCGCCGCCGCATAGAAAAACGATGCCAGCGCCACTCCCGCAGTCAAAAGCGATATTGTATATGCGGTACTCCATCTCTTCTGCGCAGCGCCGCTGTCCATGTAGAGCAGCAGTACGAAGCAAACGACGAGCGAAATGAAGGAATGCAGCAGGTAAAAAGGTAGGTTTGACTGAATGAACATCCAGAAAGTACCCGCCTTCTCGGTCTGGTACGCCCCATAGTCGAAGAATCCCTGGAAAACGTCGAAGAGAACGATGCCGAGCACAGTGAAGGCAAACAGGCCTGTGTATCGGTCGAAGTGGTCAATTATTCGAGGACGGCGCCCCGGATTGCCGGCCTGTGCTCGACTGGCGGCGCTCAGCCATGTCCCTAGAGCAACGCCGGTGGCCAAATATATTGGTGCCGCCTGCGATATGATGTATTGCGCGGAGAACTCGAGATTTTCGGCCAGAAGCCCGGTTTTGCTTCTGCGCTCAGGAATTGTGCCGCGACATCGTAAAGCAGCGGGATGAGATTCCACAGAAGAGTCATTCCAACGAGAAACAGAATACCGCCGGCGAGAAAGGCCTTCGCCCAGGAGGGGCTTGACGTCATGGAAACGCCAAGGTCGTCGGCCAGACGGGCCAGCGACGCCGCGCCGCTCTCCCGGACGGTCGCCAGTGAAGCGGCGTCGACGAGCTGTCGGGTAAGGATTTTCAGCTCCCGTCTTGTTGCCCTTGGAAGCTCGGCTTCGTCTTCGAGATGCAAACGAGCCAGGTGGTTCCTGTAGAAGTCGGCATCGGCATAAGCGTCGATCCGTTCCACCCAGGTGTCGCTGATCAACAGCTGGACTTCCTTTGCCAACTGCTTACCTGGGCTTCGCCTGAATATCTGGTTGGAGAAGAAGCTTGATGTGTTCATGACCCGAGTGGGAACCCCCATCCAGGCATGGAACAGATTCCGCTGCACATTCCCGATGTTGGAGAGAAACGGAATGCCCGGCTGCGTAAAGCCGATAAAAGCGGCGGCGATGTAGAGAGGGTAAGGGACGGAGTTGATGAAATTCATCAGATCGTCGCTCGGCGATGCGCCGGATACTTTGGCCCAACCGAGCAGGATAGTGGGAGATACATTGCACAGGACGAAATAGGTAAGGAATGTCGCGGCCAGGAAGGCCGCGAGCGTTCCGCTGTAGGTCGCCTTTCCGGCGAAGTCTTTTGCCCGCAGATTTGGGATATGGGCGGAGCGCGCGGTGACGTCCGGGTCCTGCGAGCTAAGCTCGCTGAACTTCGCAAACTGGTATGCGCCGAGAACAGCGGCACCGAACCAGAATTCGGTGGTGAGAAAGAGTTCAGGCATGGCAGCGTCCTACCTCTCTAGCATTGCCCATTTGGGCAGGTCTGCGCGTAAGCTTCAGGCATTGCCTCGAACAGGCTCATGGAGCCGATCAGGGCGGATACCAATCCGAAAACCATAAGAGCTTTGAGCAATCTCATGTTGGCCTCCTCTCGAGGGTGCATATGGCTTGGCGATCGTGAAGTAGCGAGTACGCGACGCGATGCAGCATCTATAATTCTTCAGCCGGATCTTCCGCGCATGTTAAGAGCTAGCACCATGTTGTTCCCCTGATCTGTTAACTGGGTCACGTACGCGGGATTTTTATTGTATGCTGGCAATTTCCATAGCCTGGAGCCTATCGATCATTTGATCGATACACGCTATGCTTGGTTGTCGGTATCGAGGCCGTCGTTGATCGTGTTGCCGAGCTTTTCACCGCGGGAGAATCCGGTCATGACGCCCGAAGAGATGCTCGGGCGGCACCATCTTCTTGGGATGCTCGAACCGAGCGAATCCCGGGCATTGCTGAAACTCGCGTCCCTTCGCCGTTACCGGCCGGGAGAAGCCGTCTTTCGGAGGGAGGACCCGGGTGACGGGCTCTACGGGGTAGTTGCCGGCAAAGTGGTCATAACCGTGCAGTCGGAAGCGGGCAAAGAACTCATCCTCAACATGTTTGGGTCGGGCGACTTCTTCGGTGAGATCGCGCTGCTCGACGGCAAGGGCCGCACGGCCACGGCGGTCGCGCGCGAACCCTCGGAACTCCTGTTTCTCGGGCGCCACGCATTTCTGCCTTTTGTCGAGCGGCACCCACAAATCCTGATCCGGATGGTGGCGTTGCTCTGCGATCGCTTGCGGCGGACAACCCAACTTGTGGAGGACTCGACATTTCTGAATGTTACTACCCGTCTCGCCAAGCTTCTCCTGGTTTTGGCTGCCCAGCACGGGGAGCGGGACGAAACAGTGTCGGTGACGATCAAAATCTCCCAGGCAGAGCTTGCGGAGATGATCGGCGCTTCACGCGAGGCAGTCAGCAAACAACTTTCTCATTGGCGCGAAGCAGATGTCATCCGCCTCGGCCGGGGAAAGGTCGTGATACGCATTCCAGCATACTTGGAAGATATTGTTGGTATTTCATGATTATCAGCTTGCCTGACACGACAGTGGTCGATCGGGGCGACGTTCATATGGGCGATGGCGGTATCGCGCTGGTGTTCTCGCCGGCGGAGTGACCCGGCGATGATTGACGACGCTGCCGGCGGCCTGGGCGGCATGGCGATCAGGCTTCCAATGCAAACCGATCCGACCTGAGCAATAGCCCGGAGCGCCTCTAGGAGTTGAGCAGTATCGCGCCGCGCTTGTGCCACATCGCGCGGCTACCGACACCCTGTCGGCTTCTTGACCCGGCGCAGACCATATCCAGTGTAAGAAATACCGGTTAGATGGCCTGCGCCGGTTGACAATAGCGCGACGGAATCCGTATCTCGACCGCCGCCGGCGAAGTCGTTCATTTTCGCGCATGCGGCAATGCGCCGGAACTAAGGAGCTATGTCGAGGCGTGTGGGCAGTCTCGAGCCTGCGGGCGATCTCGCCTGGGCGCAAATCACGGGGACTGAGGTCTTATGAATCTGATGCCGGTCATTATGAGTGGTGGCGCCGGCTCCCGGCTGTGCCGCTTTCCCGTGAACTCTTTCCCAAGCCGTTCATTGCGCTTCCGGGCGGCGGCACGCCAGAACCCGATCCCGCGGTCAGGCGATCCCTGCGGATTGACGATGGACGGAGCTGAATCAAATCGGCAATAAGCAGCGGCAGAAGGCGAGTACCGCATTTTGCTGCGATAAAGGCGACAAGAAGGACTGCGCATGGAAGCCAAGCGAGCATTTATTACGGGCGTTACCGGTCAGGATGGGGCGTATCTTTCGAAGCTGCTGCTCGACAAGGGATATGAGGTCCACGGCCTGCTGCGTCGAAGTGCGTCAGCCGACGTCGTCGACACTCGGCTTAAGTGGCTCGGTATCGCGGGCAAGATCAGGCTGCATGACGGCAACCTGACCGACCTGTCCGGGTTGATCCGGATATTGGGGGATGTGCGTCCGCACGAGGTCTACAATCTCGCCGCCCAGTCGTTCGTCAAATCCTCCTGGCAGCAGCCGTTGCTGACCGGCACGGTTACTGGTCTCGGGGCCGTGAACATGCTGGAAGCGGTGCGCATCGTCTGCCCGGAGGCGCGATTTTATCAGGCGTCGTCCTCGGAAATGTACGGACTCATCCAGGAGCAGGTTCAGTCGGAGAAGACTCCCTTCTATCCACGTTCGCCCTATGCGGCTGCCAAGCTCTACGCCCATTGGATGACCGTCAACTACCGCGAGAGCTTCGGCCTGCACGCGTCGAGCGGTATTCTTTTCAATCATGAGTCTCCCCTGCGCGGCATCGAATTTGTTACGCGCAAGATCACTGACGGCGTGGCGCGCATCAAATACGGGTTGCAGGACAAGCTCGCCCTCGGGAACCTCGACGCCAAACGCGACTGGGGCCACGCGCGCGACTATGTACAGGCCATGTGGCTGATGGTGCAGCAGGACGAGGCGAGCGACTACGTGGTGGCGACCGGTCGGACAGTTTCCGTGCGCGAGTTCTGTAACCTCGCCTTCGCTCACGCAGATCTCAACATGGAGGATCACGTCGTCATCGATCAGCAATACCTCCGGCCGGCCGAGGTGGAAGTCCTGTTGGGCAATCCGGCCAAAGCCAAGGAGAAACTCGGCTGGACAGCGGCCACCAGCCTTGAGCAGCTGGTACATGAAATGGTCGAGGCTGATCTCGATCGAATCAAGCAGCACCAGCACCTATGAAGTCGGTTGTCGGCATGCGAGTTTTGATTACGGGGGCGCGAGGTTTTGTAGGTCCGTATGTATACCAGGCGCTCCGCAACACCTGTGGCAATGACGTGGCGATAGTCGCGACGTCCAAGGAAGGCGGCCGGCATGCGGTCCTCGGTGAGGTCGAATCGCTGGATGTAACGGTTACGGCCGCCGTTCAGTCTGCGATCGCCCGCCATCAGCCCACGCATGTCGTTCATCTGGCCGGTGTGGCGGCGCCGGTCGCCGCGCAAGTCGACCCCCGCAATGCTTGGCGCATTCATCTGGACGGTACACTGAACGTAGCCCATGCAATCCTGGAGTGCGCGCCGGATTGCTGGTTGCTGTATGTCGGATCGGGCCTGGTCTACGGCGAAAGCGCGAAATCCGAAGCACCGCTTGACGAGAGCAAGCTACTTGCGCCGATCGATGAATATTCCGTGACTAAGGCGGCGGCCGATCTGGCGATGGGTGCACTTGCGCGTCGTGGCCTCAAATGCATCCGCCTGCGACCGTTCAATCACACCGGGCCTGGGCAGACGGAGGCTTTTGTTGTCCCGGCCTTCGCGATGCAGATTGCGAGGATCGAAGCCGGTCTCACGCCGCCGATCATCTACGTCGGCAATCTGGAAGCGGAACGAGATTTCCTGGATGTCCGTGACGTTGCCCGCGCCTACGCGCTTGCGGTGTTGAAAAGCGGCGAACTTTCGCCAGGCGTGATATTCAATGTCGCGTCAGGTGTGGCCCGACGAATGTCGAATATCCTCGAGCAGCTCCTGGCACAAAGCAGTATCGAGATCAAGACGCGGCAGGATGCGACGCGGCTGCGACCGAGCGATCTGCCGCGCGTCGTGGGTGATGCAAGCCGCGCCCGCGCCCAACTCGGGTGGGCGCCCCAATATCCCTTCGAAGGGACCCTGACCGCGATACTGAACGATTGCCGCGCGCGGGCCTAAGCAGACTTGCGTGGCTTCGCCCACGCTTCTTAGCCTCTTGTTTTGTCGCAGGTTTCTGTCGGAAAACCGTGAGACACTTTTCCGGAAGCTGCCTAGATCGAGGACTATCCATTGCTATCAGTCTGGTGTTATTGTCGTTTCATACTCGATCACGGGGGACTTCTCGCGGGTCCGAGTTGAGTTTCGTCGAGTATAATGGGCGACGCCGTATCGCGCGGGCTTGTACCGGTTCTCGTCATGTCAGCGCACCATGGTTCCATCTCCAGTTCCCACGGAGACTGCAAAGAGGCAACTCTGGCGCTTGGCGGCAGAAGTCTGGTCGAGCACGGAGGGCAGAAGTCCTTCGCCGTGGACGCCCTGATTGCAGCGACTTTCGTTCCGCAGGACGCGCAGACGAAGCCGCGCCCCCGAGACATTCGCTTTTTACGAGAGCCGTTGGAATTGCAGACAGATAGACCCATTCTTGAAGAAGTATCGCCTTCCGGGCTGCCCGGCGTTCGGGGACCGGAAGGTGATGTTGGCGGTGCTCGCGAACGCGCATGAAGATCGGAATCGATGCCCGCAACCTGGTGCCCCGGCTGACCGGTATCGGCAGATATGTCGCCGAGATGACACGGGCACTGGTCGCCGCCGGCCACCAGCCGATCCTCTATCTTCCCGAAGCGCCGGCCGAGGGGACGACGGACGGGTTGGAAGAGTATTTGCGTGTCGCGGGTTTTCGCGGCGCGGCGTCCCGCATGATCTGGGCACAAACGGTCCTGCCGAGCGCCGCCGCTCGTGACAAAGTCGACATATTCTGGGGGCCGGCGCACCGGTTGCCGTTTCGATTACCGATATCAATGGCGCGCGTCGTGACGATCCATGACCTGGTCTGGGTGCATGCGTCTGAAACGATGCGATGGCAGACCTGGGCTGCGGAGCGCGCCTTTGTCGGCGGAAGCGTGCGTCGGGCCGATGCGATTGTCGTGGTTTCCGACGCGACAGGGCAGGCGCTTCGCGATCGCTACCCGCGCCTCAAAGCTCCGGTGACGACCATCCATCCCGGTTACACTCGTCTGGTGCCGGGCGACACCCCGGCCATCAAGGCGCGACTGGGCATTGACCGGCGCTATCTCCTGTTCGTCGGAACGCTGGAGCCCCGCAAGAACCTCATTCGCCTCTTGCAGGCCTGGGCCGCTGTCGAGCCGGCGCTACGCTCCGGAGTTCTTCTCCTTATCGCCGGAGGGCAGGGCTGGCGCCTTGGCGATCTTCAATCGCAGATTGAGCACCTCGGAATCTCCGGCGATGTACGCTTGACGGGCTACATAAGCGACAGCGACCTGGCATCCCTCTACGCCGGAGCCTACGCCCTTGCGATGCCTTCACTCTACGAGGGATTCGGTTTCCCCATCCTCGAAGCGAACGGCCTCGGCGTTCCGGTGCTGACTTCGTCTGTCGCTTCCATGCCCGAGGTTGCCGGCGATAGTGCCTGGTTCGTCGATCCGAACTCGACAAGCGATCTGGTCGCGAAGCTGCGCCTCCTGCTCGGCGATGGCGAGGATCGCAAGGAGAGGGCCGCCCGCGCCAAGGCGAATGCGGCGCGTTTTGACTGGCATCGCAGCGCGCAGGGCCTGCTGGAGGTCTTCGAGAGCGCGCGCGCCGCGCGGAAGGGACGCTGACATGCGCGTCCTCCATTTCTTCAAAACCTACTGGCCGGACAGCTTCGGGGGCATGGAGCGGGCAATCCACGCAATCGCTTGCGGAACGGCCAGACTGGGCGTCGAGCCGACCGTGTTATCCCTCAGCCGCGACCCGGCGAGGAATTCGGTGTCCTTCGATGGGCATTGGGCGTATAAGGCACGCCTCGATCTGGAGGTCGCCTCGACCGGATTCTCGCTTTCGGCGTTCAAGCGCTTTGGCGAGTTGGCCGAGCAGGCGGACATCATTCATTATCACTTTCCCTGGCCGTTCATGGATATCGTGCATTTTGCCGTGCGGCCAAACAGGCCGGTTGTCGTCACCTACCACTCCGACATCGTCAGGCAAAACCGGCTTATGCGTTTGTACCGCCCGCTGATGAAACGGTTTCTCGCCCGCGCGGACCGCATTGTGGCATCCTCGCCGAACTATGTTGCAACCAGCGACGCGCTGCAGCCTTATCTGGGAAAGATAGACGTCATCCCGATCGGTTTGAACGAGAGTGACTACCCGAAAAGCGATCAAGCCGCCCGCGACAAATGGAGGCGGCGCTTTCCCGGGAAGTTTTTCTTGTTCATCGGCGTGTTCCGTTACTACAAAGGGCTGCACATTCTCTTGGAGGCGGCAAGAGGTTTCGAATATGACATCGTCCTGGTCGGAACGGGACCGATGGAGCAGCAACTTAAGGAGCAGGCGTCGCGGCTCGCCTTAAGCAATGTCCATTTTGCCGGGGCGCTGGGGGATGCTGAAAAGACCGCGCTTCTCGACCTTTGCACAGGTTTCGTCTTTCCCTCTCATCTAAGGTCGGAAGCGTACGGCCTCTCGCTTGTTGAAGCGGCGATGGCTGGAAAGCCCATGATTTCCTGCGAAATTGGCACCGGAACGACATTTGTCAATCTGCACAAAGAAACCGGCCTGGTGGTCCTTCCCGGATCTTCGGATGCGCTCGCTTCCGCGATGAGACATCTTGCTCAGGACGAGGCCATTTCCCGCGTCTACGGAATGAATGCACGGCGTCGCTATGACCAGCTGTTCAGAGCTGAATCCATGTGTGAGGCGTATTTCAAGCTATATTGTTCCGTGTTGGAGCCGGCGCGAGGACGGTAGGATCTGCCGGATAACTTCCGGCGTGGCTGCTTTGCCGTTGCTGTCTTGCCGATGCCGTTTGGGCCCATATCCCTCGCCGTACATTGCGCGTGCGAGGGACAGATTCGGTGCCATGGCAATTTGTCTCCAATCATTCACCGGGTCCCCCTAAGTCATGCAGGAGACTCCTTGGATCAAAGCGGATCATTTGATATCTGGGCTTTTTCGCAAGCGTGCCGACCGGTAGACATCGTATCATAGGGGTCGAGGAAGCCGCCGATGGAAGGGGGAAATTACAGTCGTGACGTTTGTTTCCTACGCACAAAACTGCGAAGATGTGATGCTTTGGCGGGCTCTCAAGCATGTCAACAACGGGTTCTACGTTGACGTTGGAGCGGCGCATCCTGACGAATATTCAGTGACGAGGGCATTTTATGACCGGGGCTGGCGCGGCATCAATGTCGAGCCAACGTTACCGTATTTTCGGAGGCTTGCAGGCGCGCGACCCAGGGACATCAATTTGAACATCGCATTGGCGGCGCAAGAAGGTCAGCTGCAGTTTTTCAACGTGAAGGGGACAGGCCTTTCGACGATCGATCAGCACCAAGCTGAAAAATATGCGGCTGACGGATTTACGGTGGACGAATCCACAGTGCGTGCCTGCACTCTCGCTGAGATATGCCGCGAACACGTGACCGGTGACGTTCATTTTCTGAAGATCGACGTTGAGGGTGCAGAAGCAACCGTACTAGCCGGTGCCGATTTGAGAGTGTACCGCCCTTGGATCATGGTAGTAGAGGCGACGCGCCCGCTTTCATCGGAGCTGAATCATTATGAGTGGGAGGGTCTTCTTACTGCTGCCGACTATCAGTTCGCATATTTCGATGGGCTGAACCGCTTCTACGTCGCCACGGAACATTGGGACGAGCTTTCGCCGGCTTTCGCCGCACCGCCTAACGTGTTCGACGACTTCATCCGAGCTGCTGAGACGCGTGCCGGTCAGGCTGAGGCGCGTGCCGGTCAGGCTGAGGCGCGTGCCGGTCAGGCTGAGGCGTGTGCCGGCCAGGCTGAGGCGTGTGCCCGACAGGCTGAGGCGCGTGCCGGACAAGCTGAGGCGCGTGCCGGACAGGCTGAAGCGCGTGCCGGACAAGCTGAGGCGCGTGCAGAAGACGCCGAGACGGCACGAACAAGGGCGACTGCCGAACTCGCTTCTGTGTTTGCCTCAATGTCCTGGCGGGTGAGCAGACCCCTCAGGGCGGCAAAGTTCGCCGCGCATTGGATATCTGGACTTCCCAAACGTTCAGGGCGTTTGCTACTTCAACACGCATTGCTATGGCTGCAGCAGCGGCCAACATTGAGGGCGCGGCTTCTTCGAATTGTTCGACTCGTTCCGCCGCTGGAGCGCCGGCTGCTGCTCTTCGCGCACACTCGAAGACACGCTGCGCAAGAAAGCCGAGCTATTGCCAACCCTCATTGGTCAATGGATCCGGATCCCCACATATTGTCCGATTGGAAGACAGTCTTGGGGATTTCGTCAAATTCCAACAATGGAAAGTCTTAGAATGCTCGTCTGGGTCGATGGTCAATGTTTTCAGACGACGAGCAAATTGCGCGGGATTGGCCGGTATGTTGAGGGACTTATCAGGGGAATATCCGAGGGCCATCCTGAAGTGGAATTGGCAATATCTTTCAACGCAGCCATGCTCGATGCCGGTATTGCCGCAAGGGATCGCATTTGCCGTTGGGTAAAGCCAAAGAATATACACGTCTGGCAGGGAGTGGCCGAGGGAGGCGAGGCGCTTCTGGGTTATACGCCTAAGAGAAGGCTTAGCGAGTTGGCGATCACGCATCATGTGGCAGCCCTGCGTCCGGATATTGCATTGTCGGCGAGCCCATTCGAGGGATCGCATGATTTGGCTGTTCCCCTGTTGCCGGATGCTGGATTTGAAATTCCGGTGTCTTCCATCTTTTACGATGCAATCCCACATCGCTTTCCTCAGCAATATCTTATAAGTAATATTCAACGTGATTACTACTATCGTAGATTAAATTCACTGAATCATTCAGTAATAAATTTGTGCATATCGGATTTTTCCAAGCGAGAATCGAGCGAGCTATTCCCATCGGTGCAGAGCGTAAACATTGAAGCAGGAACGTCGATACAGTTTGAAACAAAAACAACCAAAGAAACTGTTCATCCGGAAATAGAAACGAATAATTACATCCTGTATGTTGGTGGATTAGATTGGCGCAAAAATATCGCGTTAATAATAAAAGCTGTTGGCTTAATAAATAATGATATATCCAACTCGGTTGAGCTTGTGATTGTAGGTGACGGACCGAGTTCCATTCGTCAAGAATTGGAAAATCTGTGGTGCGCTACAGGACTTCCCAGAGCGCGGTTGAAAATTCTCGGTTATGTGACGGACAGCGAACTCGTTTCTTTGTATCGGAACACGCGTGTTGTCGTTCAGCCCTCGTTCATGGAAGGGTTTGGCTTAAGCGTCTTGGAAGCGATGCATTGCGGCGCTCCTGTCGTAGGCGCCGCCGCCGGAGCAATCCCGGAGGTCATCGGAGACGACGCGCTCCTGTTCGATCCTAATGATGTTGGCGGCCTCGTCCGACTTTTGTCGCGCATTCTTGGTGACAGATGTTATCGGCAGACGATCGCCGCCCAGGGGAAGGATCGCGCAGAGCGCTTCACATGGAAACGAACATCGTCACTCGCCGTCCAACACCTGACGTCGCACCGAAATGACAAGCCGCGTGTACCGATAGGTCATCGGCGGGAGAAGGTCGCGGCTGCCGTTCGGGCAATCGATGTGCCGCTCGATGTCGCGGCCAAGGTGCTGGCCATCGCGGAGACAGTAGATGCCGAAAGTCGAAGGCTTATCATCGAAGCGACAGCGACCTCGATCGAAGACCATGGAAGCGGCATCCAGCGCGTCGTGAAGTCGATGTGTTCGCAGATACTCAAGAACAATGGAGACGATAGTATAGAGCGTATTGTTGCCTACGGCGACGATTTAGATGGATTTTTCCGGACCGGAGTGGATATCGACGGAAAATTCCGCAAGGTTCAAAAGGGCGACGACAGAAAGCTCATCTTCGGCAACCAGGACACTCTCGTGTTGTTGGATAGCTCCTGGGAATTTCATAGTGTTTATGCCGAAACGCTCATGCACGCCCGAATCAAAGGTACGGAGATTGTTTCGTGCCTCTATGACACGGTCCCGCTGCGCAACTCGGCTTTCTGTCATTCAGGAATGCCCCCAATATTTGCGGCCTGGTTCAAGTCCGCGCTGAAATATTCGACAGGATTTGTTTGCATTTCTCGTGCGGTTGCCGACGAACTGCATCAGTTGCTTCGCGCGATCGAGTTTCCACGGCCAATGAAGATCGGCTATTGGCATTTGGGTGCCGATTTTCAAGCCGCGCCGGATGCCGTTGCGCAGTCGACCAAGGAGCGGAAAGGTCCCAGCTTTCTGATGGTCGGAACACTTGAACCTCGCAAGGGGTATGGCGTTGTCCTCGACGCCTTCGACTCGCTTTGGAAGAGCGGATTTGACGCGGAACTGGCAATCGTCGGAAAGCTTGGTTGGAGCGCCGGCCATATCGCAGATCGGATCCGGAAGCATCCGGAAAGGAATTCGCGTTTGCACTGGTATGGTGCGGTCAGCGATGTCGAACTGCAGAATCTCTATGCCAATTGCGATGTGCTGATTGCCGCCTCTTTTGCCGAAGGATTCGGCTTGCCGATCGTCGAAGCCAGACGTTTCGGCAAGCCAATCATTGCAAGCAATATTCCCGTATTTCGAGAGGTAGCAAAGGACGCCCAAACATCCCGCTTTTTCGAGGTCGGTTCTGCTTCCGCTTTGGCTGAGACAGTCCAGAAAGTCGCGGAGGAACTCTCGATCGGTGTTGTGGCGAACAGCAAGGACACGCACTGGCTAAGCTGGGCGGACAGCGCCTCGCAATTTGAGAGCGTCGTCTTGGGCGGCAATTGGCACCGCATCTACGAACCCGTTGAAGAGAGATCATTTGCCTCGATCTTGGATATCGGGAGAACGAGCATGCGGCATGCTCTTGCTCCGTCCGAACGGGCGCACAGTTTGGAACTGCTGGAAGGTCCCGTTCCCGCCGAGGGTGGCAAACTTAGGTGTTTGGTGCGCGTCGTCAACCTCTCGAACCGAACGTGGTCGAGCACCGGCGCAGATGAAGTCGGAGGCATCAATCTCGGCTATCTCGTTCTAAACGCCGACGGCGCGCCGCTGACAGACGACAGTCCCCGCGCGGCCATTCCTTTCGTGTTGATACCCGGCGACAGCCACTGCATGGCTATCGAGGTTCCGGCTTCCTTGAAGAAAAGAGGCGGCGCCGTTCTCAACATCGAAATGGTGCAGGGGGCAGCCGAATGGTGGGGAAACCCGTTGCGCGTGAGCCTGTGAGATGTGATAGCAGTTCTGAATCGGTCGGGTGTTTTGCAGTTGCGCTTGCCATTTCGTGGATATTTCCATCTCGCCGGTGTAGTGGCAAGGCTGCAGGCGAATTAGCTGCTTGAACAAGGTACGGCATCCGGATGCATAAAAGTGTTCTTTCGTAGACGCTCGGACCCTGCAACCCCAGTAGGCCTAGAAAGGCTCGCTCTGGAGAATGCAGCGTTGCGCAACGAAATTGCCGCGCTGTCAGCTCAACAGAGCCCGTTCTTTCACTATAATTCGTCCTTTGACGCCATCGAGGTGATACGGCGGCATGCCGTTGACGGTTTGGAGCCGCATCCCGACTATGTGACGAATTTTCTGGGCGTGAAAATTTCACCGCGCTACTTTCCCGGCATCCTGGACGGAAAAGCGGGAACGGTCGAGCCCATTCCAATTCCCGCCAACTGGCACGCTGACATTGCCGAGTGGGCCGGTGCACTCCGGGCAGTAGACACGGCCGTCGATACATTCCGGATCGTCGAACTCGGCTGTGGATGGGGATGCTGGCTCAACAATACCGGTGCCGCGGCACGGCGTCGTGGGCTCAAAGTCGAACTGATCGGCATAGAAGGGGATGAGGGTCACGTCCGCTTTGCGAACGAAGCGCTCGACGCGAACGGCTTCTCCACCGACCAGCATCGCATCATCCACGGCGTAGCGGCGCCGAGACGATCGAAGGCGCTGTTCCCGGTCGTAGCCAATTCCGGTCTTACATGGGGTTCGGAGCCGATTTTCGACGCCTCGGAGGAACAGGTGGCCAAAGCCCACCGCAGCGGCCGTTACCAGGTGCTAGACGCCCTCCCTCTGTCGGACATCAGCGGCAATCGTCCGATCGACCTTCTGCATATCGATATCCAGGGCAGCGAAGCCGATTTCATTCGACAGAACTTCGATGACATCGGCCGGCTGGTCCGCCATGTCCTTATAGGGACGCACTCGCGCGTCATCGAGGGCGAGATCATCAGCCACATGCTGGACAACAGATGGGTACTGGAGATTGAGAGACCCTGCATCTTTGCGGTTGATAAGGGCCAGCCCTCCATCAGGGTCGACGGTGTACAGGGCTGGCGCAATCCACGGTTCATGGGTTCGAGATAGATGAAATTGTCTTTACCTGGTCCCGGTGTGACGTCGCGCTGTGTCCAACAACGGTCCGCCGACGGCAACCGCCAAGACTTGCGCCAGAAGCGCCAGCTGCGGCTCCAACTCCTCGGCTGCAGACGACTTTGCCGACCTGCTTCGCAAAGTTCAAAACAGCGATAGTTTCTCTGCTGCGATGGTACGGTTTCCGATCCAAATCGCTAGGAGGCTTTTGATGGGCGTGGTGACACCCGGCAAACATCTAACTCGCGAGGGCATTATTTCTGTCTATAAGGAAATGCTTCGGCGCCCGCCGGAAAGCGAGGCGACGATCAATCTTCATCTCGCGGCACATTCGACCGTGGAGTCCTTTCGAGCAAGCTTGCTTCTGGCCCCTGAATATCTTGCTCTTAGCACCCCTTACCCGGGGCGCAAGGTTCTTCTAGCTGATCTGGACAAGGAGATGCAGCGAATAGAACGCGTGGCACAAAGCGCAACTTTCGATCTTCTTAAGGAAGCAAATTCGTTCTGGGTGGAAATCTCTGCCATTCAGGCCTCACCGCGATCTGTGGAATATGCGGATTGGGTGATGAAGACGTATCATGCAATCGCTCGGCAACCTTATGCTCTTAAGAACGAGGCGTCGACATTTGTGACGGATGAATTGGTCGGCGTGCCGTTCCCATATGCCACCAAAAATGCGCACACCGTGGGTGAGCAGTTGATGGCCATTGGGCATGTCATTCAATCAATGGACCTCCCAGTCGGTGCCAGCATCCTCGAACTGGGCTTCGGTTGGGGCAATACATCTCTTCATCTGTCGCGAATGGGCTACGCGGTCACCGGAATTGATATCGAACAGAAGTTTGTCGATCTGGTCAGGTCGCAGGCCGCGATGCTTCAGACAGAGCTAGACGTGCGACAAGGAACGTTTTTTGAAATCGAAGAGCTCCAGCAGACTTTCGACGCGGTGCTTTTCTTTGAGTTTTTCCATCACTGCTCAGATCACATCAGACTGCTGAAGGCAATTCCACGAGTTCTGAAGCCTGGTGGAAAGTTGGTGCTTGCCGGAGAAGCTATCAACAATCGCTTGCCGTACCCATGGGGGATCAATCCTGGCGGACAGGCAGTCTATTGTATCCGAGAGTTCGGATGGCTCGAACTTTGCTTCCGAGAGGACTACCTACTCGAGTTACTAGAAGAACTCGGATGGAATTTTGTAAAACACGACTTTCCTCAGTCGGCCACTGGGATAACCTACGTCGCTACCAGGGAAACTGCAGATCATCCTTGATAACTCTGATATCGCCCTTATGCTGAAAAGCCTCGCTAAAAACACGTTGCGGCCGCTGTGGACACCCGTTCGCAAACGGATCGAAAGTATTGTGAGGAGGGAACTGAATCGCCCAAATGGACTTTTCATCCGATCGATGATTTGCCGCCAACGAGACTTTTCCTCTGAATGGTATCAGCGCTGGACCCAGCAGATCGCCGATGCCGCGCCGGACCTCCCAGTCGATCAGTTGGCAGTTTGGGGAACGGTTTGGCAAGGAATTGCGGGGGAAGTGGCTTCACCGCAAGCTCTGGGAGTGGTGCGCAGTGGCGCAAGCTCTGGAGGAGCGCGACATGCTTCGGCTTGGCCGCTCAGGTATCGGCTTCGCCGTTGGTCGTGAACCACTGCCCTCGCTGTTCGCCGCCCGCGGCGTCAATCTCGTGGCTTCCGACTACCACGGCGAGGGGTCGGAAGCTTGGGCCGCTACCGGTCAGCTTGGCGACTCCCGAAGGCCATCCACTGGCCGAAGCTGATAGCGGAAACTGAATTTGAAGCGCGCGCGACCTACCGGAACGTCGACATGCGCAACTTGAGTGCGGTACCCAAGAGCGCATATGACTTTAGGAAATTCTGAACAATAACCGCTACCCTTCCAAGGGTTCGCGTGGCTTGATTGTATAGTTCCATCAGGATGGAAGGGATCGCCGGTGATGTCGAGGCTGGCCATTTCGGCTTTGCTGACCTTTCGGCCCTTCACATAGAGTACCCATCCGCCGAAGACCGCAGTCGGAGCTATTCGGATTGATCGGTGGGCCAGAGGAGGGCTGGGCCGGCCTTGTGGATCGCGATGAGTTGCCTGAAGGTTTTCGATGCCGAAGTCGGAGAAGGCCACCACGCCCTCATCGCCGGTTCCATAGACCCAGATCAGGCCATCCTCCGGTTCCATTTCGCCGGCGACGTTCCATAGCCAGTCCTCGTCCACGCCGAGTTCAGTCGCGACGCGAGCGATCGTGGTGACGTGGTGGATTTTGTTGAGTACCTGCATGGTCAGGCCGCCTTGGCAATGTGTAC
>CAWFYS010000019.1:0-190000 GCA_963820075.1 uncultured Alphaproteobacteria bacterium | reverse complement strand
GATGGGCTCACCCTCCGGAAGGCCGATTTGCCCGCCGCCCCATGGCCACAGACCGGCTATGGCCCGAAACAGCAGGGTCTTTCCGGCGCCCGGGTCGCCCGTCACCAGGACACGGTCGCCAGGCCGAATCTCCACATGCGGATCGGAAAGACGCGTGCAGCCCTCCGGCGAGGCGACCTCGAGATTGTCGAGGCTCATGCGGCCGGCCGCGGTTTCGGTGAGCAGGATTCGCTTTTCCACGTCGTGCAGGTCGTCCACCCTGAGCATGGCCGAGCGAAACGACGCGACGCGCAGCAATGTCGCGCGCCAGTCGGCGATGCCGCCGATATTGTCGACGAACCAGCGCAGCGACGCATGGACCTGCGTGAAGGCGGCCGCCGCCATCATCAGTCCGCCGAAACTCAGATCGCCGGCGAAATAGACCGGCGAAGCGATTACGATCGGCGCCACCACCGTGATCCAGCCGTAGCCCGCCGTCACCCAGTTGAGCCGCACCACGGCCTTGACGATGCGCCGGCTTGCCAGCAGCACCGCCGCAAGGTCGAGTTCCATGCGGCGCCTCTCGTCCGCCTCCCCTCCCGCCAGCGAAATCGCGTCGATGTGCTCGTTGACATACATAAGAGAGAAGCGCAGTTCGGCTTCGCGGGCGTAGCGGTCGCCATTGAGCTTGATCAGCGGGCGTCCGACCAGCCAGCTCAGGCATGACGCCGTGCCGGCATAGATCACGGCTGCCCAGACCATATAGCCGGGGATGGCGACGTCCCTGCCCCCGATGTGGAAGACAAAGCCTGACGACAGCGACCAAAGCACGCCGACAAAGCTGGCGAGCAATATGGTCGCCTGCAGCAGGCCGACTCCAAGGTCTGTCGACAGATCGGTGAGATGACGTGCGTCCTCGTGCAGCCGCTGATCGGGGTTGACGCCGATGGCCCCGGCATTGGCGAGGCGAAACGCCCTTTTCGGCCGCATCCACTCGCCGATCAGGTCCAGTGTCAGCCCTTCGCGCAGCTTGATCCGGAGCATCTGGTTGAGCCAGGTCTGCGCAACGTTGAGGACGAGCAGCACGCCGGCAATCTCGGCGAAGACGACCAGCTGGTGCAGGAACGCCTGAAGATCGCGGCGCTCCAGCGCATCATAGAAAGGTCGATTCCAGCGGTTGAGGACAATCTGGCCGATTGCCGTCGCGACGATCACGACAAGGATGCCGGCGGCGAACATGAGTATGGCGTTGCGCAGCGGCGACGCCATGAAAGCCCTGCGCAGCATCTGCATCTGAACCAGCAGATTTTCCTCGGGCGCCCTTGGCTGGGGAGCGGCTTCTTCGGTCATGCGATCAGCCTCGGAAGAACTTTGTACGGGCAGTAGACAATATCGCTCTCCGGCCGCCCCGTCTCTCACAACGCAGCCGCGTAAGGGGAATGGCGCCATTTGCACGCCCCCATCGCGTGAATCCCACCGGCCGTGGACGCGCGGTCGAAACCGTCGCGCTGGCCTCGCCCGAAACGCTCGACGTGCATCCGAGCGTCTGAGGCAAAATCCAGCCGATCCGGTCGCGCCTCCAGCCAGGCAAGAGCATGGGCGTTAACCATTGGTTAACCATCGTCCCATAGATCAAAACAACGGAGAATTAACCTGGATGACCAAAGTGCTAACAGACACGCGTCCGATCCGCCTGAAGGGCCGCTCCTTCCTGGCGCTCGCGCTTTCTCCGGAGCTGCCCTTCGACGGATGGCTCGCGCGGCTCGACAATTTGGCAGCGCGTTCGGCGGGGTTCTTCCTGGGGCGACCCGTCGTTCTCGACGTCGAGAGCCTCGATATCAACAAATCGCAATTGGCGGAACTGGTCGGCGCGCTCGTCCAGCGCAACGTTTGGATCATGGGCATCGAAGGCGGACGTCCGTCACTGCACGGCCCGGGCATGCCTCCTTCCATGAAAGGCGGGCGGCCGGCTGCCGATTTCGAAGCCCCGACGACCGAGGCGTCCGCCGCGGTGCGCGAGGCGGGCAAACATGCGGGACCCGCACAGCCAGCCGAAATGCCGCCGGCGGCCCGGGCCGCGCCTTCGATCATCATCAAGCAGCCCGTACGTTCCGGACAATCGGTGATTTTCCCCGAAGGCGACGTCACGATTGTCGGATCGGTCGCATCAGGCGCGGAAATCGTTGCCGGCGGCTCGATCCATGTCTACGGAACACTGCGCGGGCGAGCGCTGGCGGGCTCGGTGGGCAACGCCTCGGCGCGCATCTTCTGCCGAAAGTTGGAAGCGGAATTGCTGGCGATCGACGGCCTCTACAAGACCGCCGAGGACATGGACCGCAAGCTTCGCGGGCAAGCCGTGCAATTCTGGCTGGAAGGCGATGCCATCATGGCAGAGCCATTGAACTGAGCCGGCAGCCACCGGGGGGCACAGGAGAACGAGATGGCGAAAGTAGTCGTGGTTACATCGGGCAAGGGAGGCGTCGGCAAGACCACTTCGACCGCGGCGCTCGGCGCGGCGCTGGCGCAAAGGAACGAGAAGACGGTCGTCGTGGATTTCGACGTCGGCCTGCGCAATCTCGACCTCGTCATGGGCGCCGAGCGGCGGGTTGTCTACGACCTGATCAATGTCATCCAGGGCGACGCCAAGCTGCCGCAGGCGCTGATTCGCGACAAGCGGCTGGAGACGCTCCACCTGCTGCCGGCATCGCAGACCCGCGACAAGGACAATTTGACGCCGGAAGGCGTCGAGCGCGTGATCGACGAATTGAGAAAGACCTTCGACTGGATCATATGCGACAGCCCGGCCGGTATTGAACGGGGCGCCACGCTGGCCATGCGCCACGCCGACATCGCGGTGGTCGTCACGAATCCGGAAATCTCGTCGGTCCGCGATTCGGATCGCATCATCGGTCTTCTCGATGCCAAAACCGCCAGGGCCGAGCGCGGCGACCGGGTGGAAAAGCATCTGCTGCTGACCCGCTACGACCCGAAGCGCGCCGAACGCGGCGACATGCTGAAGGTCGACGATGTGCTCGAAATTCTGTCGATCCCGTTGCTCGGCATCATTCCCGAGAGCATGGAGGTGCTGCGTGCTTCCAACCTCGGGGCGCCGGTCACGCTTGCCGACAAGAGCAGCGCACCGGCGCTCGCCTATCTCGACGCGGCGCGCCGGCTCGCCGGCGAAACGGTGCCGATGACCATTCCGGGCGAAAAGCGCGGCCTGTTCGGCAAGATATTCGGACGGAGGGCAGCATGAGCATTTTCAGCTTCTTCAGCAAACAGAGCTCGGCGCCCACGGCGCGCGAGCGCCTGCAGGTGCTGCTCGCGCACGAGCGGGCGTCGGTTGGCAACTCCGACCTGGTAGCGCTCCTGCGCGAAGAGATCCTTGCCGCCATCGCCAAGCACGTTCAGATCGACCGCGACAAGGTGAACGTGAAGATGGAGCGCGGCGAACAAGTCTCGACGCTGGAAGTCGACATCGAGGTCCCGCTGAAACCGGGTGTGCGGGCTGCCTGACGGCAGCCGCCGCCAAGCGCCGGCACTGCCGCAACCGACGATCGAACGAAAGGAGACGAGCATGACCCGAGTGGCACTTCTCGAGCGGCTTCAGGAGCTTCAGCAGATGCCGAAGTTCCAGAACCGCGACATCCGCACGATAAGCGCGGTGCTGTCCAACGCGGCGCTGGCCAGGCACATCGAAGTCTGCGAGGCAGCCGCCTGCGCGCCAGGCCGGTCGGCTTCCCAAGACGCGCGACCGGGCGCGGTCAGAGGCTAAATAGAGCCGGATGAATTGGGTGGAGTCATGCACCTGCATGATCTTATCCGAAAAGTCTGCAACTTTCGGGGATCATGCTCCAGCCCGCATCTGTGCGGGGGGCGGTGGCTGATGTACGAAGGCCTGATCCTCCCGAAAGGACCTTCGTCCAGCTCATGCTCGCAATTCGATCGCTGGTGTTCAACGCTGTCTTTTATGCGAACCTGATCGTCCAGATGATCCTGTGGGCGCCTGTGTTCTTCCTGATGCCGCGCAAGACGGCGTGGCTCGTGCCGAAGTCCTGGGCGCGCTCCAGCCTTTGGCTGCACGACAAGCTCGCCGGCACGAAAAGCGAGATAACGGGGTTGGAGAACCTGCCCGAAGGCTCCTTCATTCTGGCGCCCAAACATCAATCATTCTGGGATGCGATCGCCTTTTTCCCGCATCTGCGCGACCCGCTCTACATCCTCAAGCGTGAACTGACCTGGATACCTTTCTTCGGCTGGTACATCCTCAAGATGCGCCTCATCCCGGTCGACCGCGGCAGCCGTTCCAAGGCTTTGAAGAAAGTGGTGGCCGAAACCCGGCGGGAGATGGCCGACGACCGGCAGCTCATCATCTATCCGGAGGGTACGCGGCGTGCGCCGGGAGACGAGCCGGCCTACAAATACGGCATCGTGGAACTCTATGCGCAGCTCGGCATGCCGGTGGTCCCGGTGGTTCATGTCGCCGGGCTGTTCTGGCCGCGGCGGAAGTTCTTGCGCTATCCGGGAACGATCAAGGCAAGGTTCCTGCCGCCCATCCCGGCCGGTCTCGACCGCGACGAGTTCATGCGGCGCCTGATCGCCGAAACGGAAGCCGGCTGCGATGAACTTTTGCTTGACGCGGCGCGAACGCCGGGTCATCCGCCCTTGCCTCCATCGGCATCGCGGCGCCTCGGCGAACTCGGTTTCGCGCATGGCAGGCACGAGCATCCTGTCTGAGACGTAAGCCTCTCGGCGATGTACGCGCCTGACAGGAAATCGGCCGAGCGCTTGCATCCTTTGCAGCAGGCTGAAGGGTTTACCCCGTGACTATGCCGACGAGGCGGCCGCCGGCCTTGAACAACCGTGAAGCTTGCTGTTGACGACCGCACGCCGGAGCGTGTAGTCCGCTGCCGTTCAGGCCCGCATCGGGGCTGGGCCCCTGTGGCGGAACTGGTAGACGCGGCAGACTCAAAATCTGTTGCCTTCACGGGCGTGCTGGTTCGATTCCGGCCAGGGGCACCATTTCGGATATGTTCAACTTGATGTCCGCCGGCAATTTGAACGGTGTGGGGATTTCGTCGGTTCGACTGCCCTCGTCCGTGGGCATTCCAACCTGTCCGCAAAGACGAGTTTGACCGCGGCACCGTCGTCGACGCGATGGACGGCGCTTTGCGAGGCAACCTCAGCCTGGACGGGCGTCGGCCAGATGCCCGGCGAGGGTGTCGGCGATCTTCATGCCTGTCGCGTTCTCGATGAAGAGAAATTGCCCGGCCGGATTGATCTCGAGGAACACATGCTCGCCTTCCGGAGTGACCCGGAAGTCGACGGCGCCGTATTGGAGCCCGAGGCGGCGTACCAGGTCGAGCAGCTTCGAAGCGGTGTCGGCGGGCAGTTCGTAAGGCTTCCACTTGATGCCGGGGTTCATCCGGATGTCGGCCTGGTATTCGCCGGTCGCGGTCTCGGCGGCGGCGGCCAGGATTCGCTCGCCGATCACGGTGACGCGCAGGTCGAAGCGGGCCGGCACGAAGCCCTGAAAGATGACGGGGGCGTAGCGTACGCTCGCCAGCATCGCCCGGTCCTCGGGGCGGAGCACGCGGGTCTCGCGCCAGGCCATGGCGCTCGCCAGGAAGGCCTTGTAGATCACCGGCCCCGCGCTTTCGGCGCAGAAGCGCTCGGCGTCCTCGGGCGAGTTGGTGATCAGCGTGCGCGGGATGCCGAGGCCGATTTCCCGGGCGATAGCGAGTTGCCAGGGCTTGTGGCTGGCCGCGGCGTCGCGGTTGACGTCGTTCACCCAGAGCGCGGTCGTGCACTGCCACATGCCGCGGAAGGCAAGGTCGCACTCCTGGTGGGCGAAGGCGCGGTGCACCGGATCGGTCATGTTGGCCGGCAGGCCGTAGGCCTGGGGCCGGCGCCACCAAATGGCGGTTGCGGCGCGAAGGTCGAAGCGGGTCCCGTCCGCCAGACGCAGCGCGAACTGGCCATCGCCGCCGTCCGCCATCGAGATGCCGAGGTCCATGCGCAGCGGGAACTCGGAAAGGTCGAGGATGCGGTGGCCGGTTACGCCCCGGGCTGTCAGCGCCGTCATGACCGCCTGTGCGTGAAGGTCCTGCGGAGTGGAGATGACGAGGATCATGCCGGTCCTTTCACGCCTGCGGTTTCCGGGCCGGCCGCGCCGCTCGGAGCGCGGCCGTGGTACTGGCCGGATCGGCCTGCTGTCATGCTGGTCAGGCTTGCGTGGCTTCGCTCACGCTTCGCCTGCCTAAGCAGGTTCCGGAATAGTGTCTCACGGTTTTCCGACAGAAACCTGCGACCAAACAAGAGGCTAAGCAGGCAAAGCGTGGGCGAAGCCACGCAAGTCTGCTTTAGAGGCCGAGCATCCCGCGCGCCATCTGCGCGGCGAGATACTGCTGCGCCAGCGCGCCCTGCGGCGCCTGGTGCGGCGTCGCCAGCACGAAGGGTGCGACGCCCTGCGCGCCGAACCCCGGCTGTACGACCGGCCCGCCGCCCCCGCCGCCCGGGAACGGCGTTTCGACGAGCGTGTCGGCGATGCCGGTGCCGCCGCCACCGTCGCCGATCGGGTCCTTGCCCACCTCCTTGATGGTGTCGCCGCCGCCGATCTCCTTCAGAGTGTCGAACGGCTGTTCCTTGAGCGTATCGCCACCGCCGCCGATCTCTTTCAGCGTATCGAACGGTTGCTCCTTGAGGGTGTCGCCGCCGCCGCCGATCTCCTTCAGCGTGTCGAACGGCTGTTCCTTCAGCGTATCGCCGCCGCCGCCGATCTCCTTCAGCGTGTCGAACGGCTGCTCCTTGAGCGTATCGCCACCGCCGCCGATCTCCTTCAGCGTATCGAACTGCGGGACCTTGTCCTGCGGCGGGAACTTGGCGATATCGGGGGCGCCGGCGCGCATCGCCGCCTGCGGCTGGATCACCGGGCCGCCAGGAATGCCGGGGATGCCGGGGATGTCTCCTGGAACGTGTCGGCGATGCCGGTGCCGCCGCCGCCATCGCCGATCGGGTCCTTCCCCACCTCCTTGATGGTTTCCTCGATCAGTTCCTTGAGGGTGTCGAACGGGCTCTCCTTCAGGGTGTCGCCCGGCGGTTCCTTGAGCGTATCGAACGGGGGCTGCTTGTCGAGCGGCGGCGGCTTGTCCTGCGGCGGCTCCTTCAGCGTGTCGATGTGCGGCGGCTTGTCCAGCGGCGGCTCCTTCAGCGTCTCGAAGGGCGGCTGCTTGTCCAGCGGCGGCGGCTTGTCGAACGGGCGGGAACTTGTCCTGCGGCGGGAATTTGGCCAGGCCGGGGGCGGCCGCGCGCATAGCCGCCTGCGGCTGGATCACAGGGCCGCCGGGAATGCCTGGAATATTCTCCTGGAGCGTGTCGGCGATGCCGGTTCCTCCGCCGCCGCCGTCGAAGATCGGATCCTTCGCCAGTTCCTTGAGCGTGTCGTTGATCAACTCCTTGAAAGTGTCCTCGATCAGTTCCTTGAGGGTGTCGAACGGCCCCTCCTTGATCGTGTCGAAGGTGGGGTGCTTGTCGAGCGGCGGCGGCTTGTCCTGGGGCGGCTCCTTCAGCGTGTCGAAGGGCGGCGGCTTGTCCAGCGGCGGCAGCTTGTCGAAGGGCGGGAACTTGTCGCCTGGCGGGAACTTGTCGAACGGCGGAGCTTTCTCCAGCGGAGGTGGCTTCAGGCCGCCGCCTGGCGCCTGCACCTGACCGAGCGCGGCGGCGAGCTCGGCGCCGAGGCGCTCGGCATTGAGCGAGAGTTGGGTCAGCCGCGCGCCCGCGCCGCCACCGAGCACCTTGAAGTCCTCGACCGCCTCCACGGGCAGTTCGTGCTGGGTCTCGTCGGCGGTGCGCAGCACGAAGCTGCCCTCCTTCGCCGAGCGCAGAACCATGCCGGCGACCACCAGGCCGGTGGCTGGCGCGTCGGCGGCGGGGCATGCGGAAAGGAAGTCCTGGAAGCTCTTGCGGGTATCGGAATCGGCGGATTTTTTCTCAGCCATGACGGCCTCCCAGCTTAACACTTGGTCAAATGCGCGACTGATGCGGGACTGGAAATCGAATTGCCGACATTAGCACAACCGCACCTTGATCACAACGAACCGGGCGGAACGGCAGGGCTCCGAACTCAGGTTAACGAAGAGTGAAAGGCACCCCCCTCTCCGGCCTTGCTTGCCAGCCACCTCTCCCCCTGCGGGCGAGGAAAGGCGCCAAGCGGTCCGGCCGCGCGTTTCCTCGCCCCTGCGAAGCTCTTGCGAAGCGGGGGAGAGGTGGCCGCGAAGCGGCCGGAGAGGGGCCGAACGACGATCGCGTTAGCCTGAGTTCGGAGCCCTGCATCCCGGTGTGACATGCATAGGTGCTCGATCGGCTGGTCTGGCAGCCTTTACGATGAGCGCCCATGGCACAACCTTTGTGTGCCGGTGCGGAGAACGGGTGGACAACAGATTCGTCACTTGGATAAGATGAGTCGTGGCGCGGCCGACGTTCTGCTGCTGTATCCTGGAGATACCAGCATAGATCGGATCCGATTCAATAGCCGGCAAGCATATATATTTGCACAAAGGAAGTGAAATGGAAAAATCGGAAGTAGATTATATATACATGCAAAAGAAATTCTATGACTCGAGTGAGTCCTCGCCCGAAAAAATTGTTGGTAGTTACTTATATCATGAAAATTTTCCCTACGAGACGCAACTACTTTACCTAAATGGTGATATCAGAAAGCCATTATTTCCTTCCTTTAACGAACGAAAGGCATTCGACATTGCATGCGGTGAAGGTCGCATGATCCGCCGAATGAATAAGATCTTTGGTGGCGGATGCGATGGTGCGGATATCAGCAACAAGATGGTATCAGCCGCACGACAACGCTGCCAGGATTCGAATATATACATTACGAACGGCAATGATTGCGGTCCAGCGGCTGACAACACCTATGACTTCGGCTTTTGCACGATATCCATGCAACATATTTCATCGCATACAGTAAGATCGTCAATAATTAAGGACATCACAAGGATATTAAAACCAGACGGAAAGATAACATTACAATTACTACTATCTAAACACTTTCCTTATACTTTAACAGATCAACTAACTGGCCGGTCTGAAATGATAAGAAAGTATACTCTCAATAAGCGACACGCTGGATATTTTGAGGACAAATTTGACGCCGTAGGAACCAATTCAAAATGCGACGGCGTGATGGGTGTTCGCGATATTCCGGAAGCTATTATCGACCTGAAAAAATTCTTCAACAATGTACAGGTTTGGTTCTATGATATTTCGTTGGGGAGAGATTTTGGCACCACCTACCCGCGCTCACTGCCGCCAAGTCACCCCAATAGTCATCTGACGGATGGCTACCATGGCACGCATTTTGTTTTCCTGCATGGAAGCGGCCCGAAGAAGTGATTATAGGGCACTCGTTTGAGTTGCACGCTTGCGCCCGTGACGACACTCGTCGTCTCGGGCGGCGGACAATTTGACAAGGCCCTTTTCCGGGGATCGCCGCCACGAGCCTGGACGCCTCGGGAAACTGGACGATTCGATCGATTTCCGGTTTGGTGGAAGGCGGTCCATTACAAAGCTGTCCCGTCCAGGCGGGTTGCGCCTTCTGTCGGCGGCCGGAAGCGCTGGTCGGCGTCAATGGTTCGGTGGCTGGTTCAGCGCGCGGGGCTGGCCAACGGCGACTGTTTCACCGACGGGGGGTGAACCTCTCGGAACCGCGCCTCCGCCGGCAATCCGAACCCCTGAGTTAGCGAGCCGCCGACGGCAAGGGGGCATGCACCCGCACGGAAGCCTTGATCCGGCGCCTGCGCTCGCGGCGAGCGTGGCGTGCACAGTCGCCGCGACGCCGTTCGGATCGAGATTCCACCGCCTGCCGCGGCCTTCCGAGATCTGCCGTTCCGTCCGGGCTCCGAATCCGGGTTAACGGGATCGCCATTCAGCCCCCTCTCCGGCCGCTTCGCGGCCACCTCTCCCCCGCTTCGCAAGAGTTTCGCAGGGGCGAGAAAACGCGCGGCCGGACCGCTTGGCGCCTTTCCTCGCCCCCGCAGGAGAGGTGGCTTGCGAAGCAAGACGGAGAGGGGAACTTCGCTCTTTGTTGACCTGAGTTCTGAGCCCGCGCCGGGATGCCCGGCGGTTGCTTGCTCCGGCGCCATCTGTCAGGATCGCCGCATGGTGCGATTCCGCCGACTGCTCCTCCTGGCCGGGGCCGGCATGGCGTCAGCCGACAGACCGGCGGCGCGACCGCCGGTCGGGTGAATTGAGCCCGCGCGAGACAAGCCAGTCCCCGCGAGCCTTATGGCTCGGCATGCCGGCTCCGCCCATGCTGCTGACGGCACTGTGCCTTGTCCTCGTGCTCCTGCTCTATCTCGGCCTCGCGCGCGTCGAACGGTCGTTCAGCCAGGTGATGCTGTTCCTGACGGATCAGGGAGGCGCGGTCCAGTCCGAGCCCTCGGAGCAGACGGGCCTGCCAGGCAAGACGGATCGCTTGCCTTTCAGGCCCAAGGGCAATGACACGACAAGGTAAGCGGACAGGGCTCAGCCGCCGCTGAAGTTGCCCTTCGCGAACCGGCTTGAACAAGCACAAGGCCGTTGAAATTCGAACAAGGACGCGTCGAGAATGGCGGTAATCGTTTTAATCCCGACAGGCCTGGAGCCGATGAATTCGGGTGGAGTACACGACACAAGGATCACTTCCTTGTTATAGAGGCCGCTTTTGCCCCTTACCCTCACCCTTACCCCGCAAGTCGGCGCGAGGGGATCGCCGGCGTTGCAGCCGTGCTTCCTTCGCCCCGCTCTGGCGGGGAGAAGGTGGCCGGCAGGCCGGATGAGGGGCAAATCAGGCTGCTGTCGTGTGCTGTGGCTGCAGTCGTTCACCCTGATCCAACTTCTTGTTATGACCCATGATCTTATCCGCAAAGTCTGCAGCTTTTCGGGATCAAACAGCCTAGAATAGCGATCCCTGCCCTCCGGGCGACGCCTTCCTGTGCGGTTGCCTTGCCTTTGCCGGCTGCTCTGCGTGCCCATCGTCCGACATCGCCACCGCCTGCGCCTCGCCGTCGGCAAAGCGCAGCGAAAGCGCCGCGCCCGGCGAAATTTCGGCGGCGCGCCTGATCAGGCTTCCGTCCCGGCCAAGCACCATCGCAAAGCCACGGTCAAGGATCGCCTGGTCGGACATTTTCAGCGTCGAAAGCAGCCGCTCGGCATTGCCGAGCCGCGCGCGGCCGCGCTCGATGCGCTGGAGCATGGTCCGGTCCCGCCGCCGCGTCAGCGCCGTCAATGCGTCGGCGGCCAGCCGGTTGCGACGCTCGATCGGCGCGAAGCTCAGCCGGCCGGCCGATCGCGAAAAATGGTCGCGCCGCCGCCGCACCGTGCCGGTGAAGGCGGCATTAGCGCGCGCGAAATCCCGTTCCATGTGGCGGCTGACCTCGCCGATCCGCCGCGACAGGATCGCGGGCTGCAGGCGCGCCCCGATCCAGCGGGCGCGCTTGCGCTCCACCCCCACCGTCAGTGCGCGGCCGAGCCGGCTGGTCGCCTCGTCGAAATGCCGGCGCGGCAGCGCCAGCAACTGGTCGGAAGAAGGCAGCGCCCGTGCCGCGGCGCGCAGCGCGGCGCGCTTTCTTTCGGCAAGCCGCGAGACGCAGCCGCCGAGCCGCGCGCCGAGGCCGGCGAGACGGGCCTCGATCTCGTCGCGGACCGGCACCGCGATCTCGGCCGCGCCTGTCGGGGTCGGCGCGCGCAGGTCGGCCGCGAGGTCGATCAGCGTCCAGTCGGTCTCGTGGCCGACCGCTGAAATCACCGGCAGGGCGGAGGCCGCGACAATGCGCGCCAGCGCTTCGTCGTTGAAACCCCAGAGGTCTTCCAGGCTGCCGCCGCCGCGCGCCACGATGATCAGGTCGGGCCGCGGGATCGCGCCGCCCCGCGGCAGCGCGTTGAAACCCTCAATGGCGGCGCCAACCTCCGCCGCGCAGGTGTCCCCCTGCACGCGCACCGGCCAGACGACGACATGAAGGGGGAAGCGGTCCTTGATGCGGTGGACGATGTCGCGGATGACGGCGCCGGTCGGCGAGGTGACGACGCCGATGACGCGCGGCATGAATGGCAGCCGGCGTTTGCGCGCCGCGTCGAACAGTCCTTCCGCCGCCAGCCTGCGCTTGCGCTCCTCCAGCAGCGCCATCAGCGCGCCGGCGCCCGCCGGCTCCAGTCTGTCGATCACGATCTGGTAGTTGGACTTGCCGGGATAGGTCGTCAGGCGCCCCGTCGCGATCACTTCCATCCCTTCCTCGGGACGGAATTTCAGGCGCAACATCGCCGTCCGCCAGATGACGGCATCGAGCCGCGCGCGGTCGTCCTTGAGGGCAAAATAGGCGTGGCCGGATGAGTGCGGCCCGCGATAGCCTGAGATCTCGCCGCGCACCCTTACATTGCCGAAGGCGTCCTCGACAGTGCGGCGCAGCGCGTTGGAGAGTTCGCTGACCGTGAACTCGGCGGCATTGGTCTTCGATTCGCTCAAGAGATCTTCCATTTGCTGATTGATCCGCTTTCGACCGGCCAGGTCAAGTGCGGCGCGGTCGCGCCGCAGCCGAGCGCTTGCTGCTCAAGATCATGCCGGCCTCCGTCGCCGGGCGGCTGCAGCGCGAACCGGACGAAGTCATCACCGACGACCTGCCTTCGATCATCCGCTATCCGGGCCGCGCCGCGATCATGACGGCGCTGCTCGTCGACCTCGGCTCCTGCGCCACTCCCGCGGCGTGCTGAAGGACATTCTGGAGAATGCCCTGCCGGCCACGATGCAGGCCGTCGTCGTGATCAGAGCGAGGAGGGGCGGCGGCACCCTTCAGGAAGGGGCGCCGCCCTCGACCGCTGCTTCGCATATCGGCGGCCTCGTTCAATCCGGGTGCAGAACGAATTCCAGGTAAAGGTTGCGCTGCAGGATCGAGTGATTGTCGTCCGAAATCAGCGACACCATCGTGGCGCCGTCGGCGCGCCGCCAGACATCCATGCCTTCCATATTGTCGATCTGGAAACTCATGTCGGCGGTGAACAGCACCGGTCCGTCCGCCACCTGACCCTTGGCGATTGTCTCGCCATGGATTCGGCGCAATCGCATCTTCACGCCGTCCGCCATCCTGTAGCTGCGTTCCAGCAGGAGAAGGTCGCCGTCCGGCAGGAACGCGCCGTCGGTTATATCGAAGTCGCCGCTGCGCTTGACCGTGAAGATGCCCTTGCTTGGTCCCCCGATGACGGCCGCGAAAATATTGCCGTTCCCGTCGAGGCTCTTCTCGGACACCACCACCAGAGCGCCTTGATGCTGTCCCTGGGCGTGAGCCCGCGTCACCGTCTCGAAGCCGCGATTCTGGCGCAGTTCTGTCTTCGGCACCAGGAAATTGAGCTGCCGGATCGGCGCCTTCATGTTGTCCGGATCGATTTTGAACTGCGCGATGCGGTGATTGCGCTCCAGGCCGACGGTGGCGATGCCGTCCTTCACGTCCAGTCCTTCGGCATCGACCTCCCATTTGCGGACGATCGGTTCGCCGCTTTTGCCGACAAACGGCGTCATGCGGAAATTGTCGATGCCGGCGGGCCTGCCGTCCGCGTCGCGGCGGATCGACCCGAAGAACCAGAAGCCGGTATCGGCGACGCCGACGAAGTCGGCGCCCGGCGTCACGAAGCGGAAGGCCGACAACGCGCCGAAATCATTCGACGACGCCGTCATCTCCAGTCCGCCGACATACTCGAGCGGCCCGAACAGTTTCTCGTCGCGCCCGATCCCGAAGCGCTCGATCGGCCGCGCGAAGATCTCCATGCGTTCGACGGAAGCGGGCTCCGCCTGGGCGGGGAGATCTGCCTGAAGACAAAGCAGGACGGCTAGGGCATGGACGGCGATTGCGCCCTTTCCCACCCCTCTCTGTCCTGCCGGACATCTCCCCCATAAGGGGGGAGATTGGCCGTCACGTCGGCTTTCGCCAATCTCTAACGTTGCATTGGGAGCGACGGCGCGGAAACTGAAAATCTCCCCCCTTGTGGGGGAGACGTCCGGCAGGACAGAGGGGGGCGCGAAGAAGCAAAGCCCAGCACGCCTGGCAATCGACTTCATAACACTCCGCAAGCCTGTCATCCGAACCGCCGCATACCGGCCGACCGCCGCGTGTCGCGCGCGCTCTCCTCGCCGAACAGGGAGGCAAGCTGCTCGGTCATGGCGCCGGCCAGTTCCTCCGCATCGACGATGGTGACGGCGCGGCGATAGTAGCGGGTGACGTCATGGCCGATGCCGATGGCCAGAAGCTCCACCGGCGAGCGCGTCTCGATCAGTTCGATGACGCCGCGCAGGTGCCGCTCCAGATAGTTGCCCGGATTGACGGACAGCGTCGAATCGTCGACCGGCGCGCCGTCCGAGATCATCATCAGGATCTTGCGCTGCTCGGGCCGGCCGATCAGCCGGTTGTGGGCCCAAAGTAGCGCCTCGCCGTCGATGTTCTCCTTGAGCAGGCCCTCGCGCATCATCAGCCCGAGATTGCGGCGGGCGCGGCGCCATGGCGTGTCGGCGCTCTTGTAGATGATGTGGCGCAGATCGTTGAGCCGGCCGGGATTAGGCGGCTTGCCGTCCTTCAGCCATTTCTCGCGTGCCTGTCCGCCCTTCCAGGCGCGCGTGGTGAAGCCTAGAATCTCGACCGACACGCCGCAGCGCTCCAGCGTGCGCGCCAATATGTCGGCGCAGGTCGCCGCCACCGTTATCGGGCGGCCGCGCATCGAGCCGGAATTGTCGAGCACCAACGTAACCACCGTGTCGCGGAACTTGGTGTCGCGCTCCTGCTTGAAGGAGAGCGGCTGCATCGGATCGAGAATGACGCGCACCAGCCGCGCCGGATCGAGGTAGCCTTCCTCGAGGTCGAAATCCCATGAGCGGTTCTGCTGCGCCATCAGCCGGCGCTGCAGCCGGTTGGCGAGCCGCCCGACCACGCCGGACAGATTGGCGAGTTGCTTGTCGAGGAAGGCGCGCAGCCGGTCCAGTTCCTCCTCGTCGCAAAGATCCTCCGCGCCGACCGTCTCGTCGAAGGCGGTGGTGAAGACCTTGTAGTCGATCTCCTTCGGCAGGTTGGTGAAGGGGTTTTCCTTCCGCCGGGCCTCGCCCGGCGTCTCGGCATCCGCGTCTTCGTCGGTCACGTCATCGGCATCGGCGTCGGTCGCTTCCGTCTCGCCGGCCTGCTCGTCCTCCGACGAGGCCTCGGCGTCCTCGGGCTGGGCCTGCTCGCCGCCGGAATCATCCTGGCCGCCTTCCTCGCTGTTTTCCTCGCCCTGCGGCTCGTTCTCCTCGTCCTCCGCCTCTTCGCTCTGCTGGTCGTCGGCAAGTTCCTCAGCCATGTTCATGGAGGCCAGCATGTCGCGCACCAGCCGCGCGAAGGCCTGCTGGTCGTCCAGCTTGCCGGCAAGCCCGTCCAGCGTCGCGCCGGATTTCTCCTCGACCCAGTCGCGCCACAGCGAGACCAGCCGCTCTCCGCTTCTTGGAACCGGCCGGCCGGTCAGCTTCTCGCGCACCATCAGGGCGATCGCTTCCTCGATCGGCGCCTCGGACTGGTCGCGTACGTCGGCAAGGCTCGCCTTGGCGTATTTGTCCTCAAGCATGACGCCGATATTGTCGGCTACCCCCGCCATGCGGCGCGAGCCGATCGATTCCACCCGCGCCTGCTCGATCGCGTCGAAGACGGCGCGCGCCTGCTTGCCCTCCGGCGCCAGCCGCGTATGGATGCGGGTGTCGTGGCAGGCGCGCTTCAGCGCCATGGAATCGCCCAGGCCGCGCGTCACCGCGATGTCGGTCATGGTCGGCTTCTTCGGCAGTTCGGGCAGGCGCGCCCGGTTTCCCGCCAGCGCCGGCCTGTCCTTGGCGAATCCGACTTCCAACTCGCGGTCGCCGGCGACGGCGCGCATGCACACCGACACGGCCCGCTTGAAAAGATCGGTGTCGGCGCCCGCCTTCAGCTTTCCGCGTGTATTGTCGCCAGGGCCCGCCACTACCCGATCCTTAAGCCCGATATCGTCGCGTATTGCGCCCATTTGGCGGACATCGCGTCAGCTCAGCACGACATTCGCAGCACTCTCCGGCAGTTCCTGGCCGAAGCAGCGCTGGTAGAATTCCGCCACGATCGGCCTTTCGAGTTCGTCGCACTTGTTGAGAAAGGTGAGCCGGAAGGCCATGCCGATGTCGCCGAAGATTTCGGCGTTTTCCGCCCAGGTGATCACCGTGCGCGGGCTCATGACGGTTGAAAGATCGCCGTTGACGAAGGCCGAGCGCGTCATGTCGGCCACCCGCACCATCTTGTTGACGATGTCCCTGCCCTTGGCGTCGCGATAGTGCTTCGCCTTGGCCAGCACGATATTCACCTCGTTGTCGTGCGGCAAATAGTTGAGCGTGGTGACGATCGACCAGCGGTCCATCTGCGCCTGGTTGATCTGCTGCGTGCCGTGGTAGAGGCCGGTCGTGTCGCCGAGGCCGACCGTGTTGGCGGTGGCGAACAGGCGGAATGCCGGATGCGGACGGATCACGCGGCTCTGGTCGAGCAGGGTAAGGCGGCCCGAACTCTCCAGCACGCGCTGGATTACGAACATCACATCCGGGCGCCCGGCATCATATTCGTCGAAGCAGAGCGCGACATTGTGCTGGTAGGCCCAGGGCAGGATGCCGTCGCGGAACTCCGTGATCTGCTTGCCGTCCTTGAGCACGATGGCGTCCTTGCCGACCAGGTCGATACGGCTGACATGGCTGTCGAGATTGACGCGCACGCAAGGCCAGTTGAGGCGCGCCGCCACCTGCTCGATATGGGTCGACTTGCCGGTGCCGTGATAGCCCGCCACTATGACGCGGCGGTTGAAGGCGAAACCGGACAGGATCGCCAGCGTCGTCTGCTTGTCGAACAGATAATCGGGGTCGATATCCGGAACGTGTTCGCTGGGCGCCGAATAGGCCGGCACGATCATCCTGGACTCGAAACCGAATTTCTCCTTCACCGAGACCGTCGTGTCCGGCAGGTTTGCGATGTCGCGATCGACCTTGTTCATAGTGTCTCCACGAGCGAAGCCGCTGCTTCGCCGGCATGTGATTTGTCCGTTTGTCCGCGCGCGTCTTTAGTATCTTTTCCGGGCGGATAAAAGTTGGAAAAAGGACCCAGAGGCCCGCCGGCCAAAGGCCCATCGAGATTCAGGCCGGGGCGAGCCGAAAATGTCGGTTTTCGTGACCCGGAGCGGATTTTCGGGCCGGTATTTGAGCACAGGAAGCGCGGAAGAGCACCATTTGCTGACCGCATCGCCCGCATCAGGCCTCAGCAACGCCCCGCCTGCTTCAGCATGCGGTATGCCTGGATGACCTCGCGGAAGCGATCCTCCGAACCTCTGTCGCCGCCATTGGCGTCGGGATGGTGGCGCTTGACCAGCTCCTTGTAGCGCGCCTTGATCGCGGCGCCGCTGGCGCCGGCGTCGAGACCGAGCGTCTCCAGTGCCTTGGCCTCCAGGGGCCGGGCGCGGCTCTCGCGCGCCGGCCCGTCGGCCTTCTGCTGGGAGAAAAGGTTGAACGGGTCGCGAACGTTTTTGTAGTAGCCGGCGCGGCCGGAGCGTTTTTGCGAAATATCGGGGGCGAAGCGGGCGCTGCCGTTGGACGCGATCGTCCATGTCGGGCGGTGGCCGGTGAGCGCCTCCTTCTGGAACCGCGCGACCTCGGCGGCCGGGGCCCCGGCGAAATAGTTGAAGCCCTTGTTGTATTCGCGCACATGGTCGAAGCAGAAGCGGAAATATTCGCCCTCGCGCATGCGGCCGACCGGCGCGCGGTGCGTGCCGGCCTCCTTGCAGCCGTCCCACTGGCAGGGCGGCGCGTCCGCCTTTGCCTCGGCCGTCGGGTCGGGGCGCACGCGAATCTTGTCGAAATATTTCGAGAACGTGCTCATCCGGCCATTTATGGGGCGCACGCACCGGCGAAACAAGAATTGACATTTCGGCAAGGATCGCCCTAACCGCTGAATCGCGATAAATTTTGTCTGGCGGGCCTTTTGGCGAGTGCCCGCGCCACGCCAAGGTGGGCAAGAATGTCACTTCAGGCTGCGATCGAGGAAAAGCTGACCCGGGCTTTCGCGCCCGAGCGCCTGTCGGTCGTCAACGAAAGCCACCTGCACGCGGGACACCACCATGTCCACTCTGGTCATACCGAGACCTTCGACGGCACCGGCGAGACGCATTTCCGCGTGCGCATCGTGTCGGCCGCCTTTGCCGGCCTGAGCCGCGTCGAACGCCACCGCGCCGTCAACGCGCTGCTTGCGCCCGAACTCCGGGCCGGCCTGCACGCGCTGGCCATCGAGCCCTCCGCCCCGGGGGAGAGGACGCGGTGGTAGGGACGTAGCGCAGTCCCGCCAATGGACTGCCAGACCGCTGGTCTATTGGCCAGCCGGGGTTCCTGATGCCGCCGGTTTGGCGCTGTCTGGAATCTGTTTGGGCGTTTCCGATGTTTTCGGTTCCATCGGCCAACAAGGACGCTCAAGTTCGCCTTTGTAGATATGGCGGGGCCGGAACGCGAGCACCGTCACCGGTTGCGCCAGCGTTACACCTTCACTTGTCCACACCTGCACCGACCTAGACTCATACAGCAAGTCCGCTGCAGGGCTTCTCTGTTGGTATTCCATCGGCGGTGTATCTGACGGCGTAATGTTGATCGTCGAGCTCGATTCTAGTGGTCCGCCAAAGCTCATCGGCTTTACTGGGTCGGTGCGAGCTATCTGCTTCTGAAGGTCGCTGGACGGCTCGATGCATTCGAAAGTAGCAATCAAGCCTTGCATGTTCGGGAGAACTTCGATGCGGTCGTGCCACTGCGAGCCCAGCCGGACACGAGGATTTTTCCAAAGTCGCCCGCCAACCAAGCGGATCCTTGCCGATCTACCGGCCTCGACTGGCTCTCTATTGTCTCGCTGTGCGGCGTCAAGGTATGGGGTTCTGATTATGAAGAAGCCAAGCTTCTGAAGCACTTCCTGCGCCTTGCCGGGCAGCGGGAGTTCAATTCGGTAGGTCTGGCCTTTTTGATTTTCACACAACGAAACGGGAGCTAGTTCTCCCCGCAATTTTCGCGGGCGCACCCAACACGTGGTAACTTCCATTGTCAGCCGCCCCCACCAACTCGGCAGGGATACGAGGGCTGAGAGCGGTTGGCTCAGTCTCTTTTGGTAGGATTGTCTGCCGAACCCTTCCTGCCAAGGCGAAACAATCCATCCAAAGGAAGTAGTTCTCCCGCGCTCGGACACGGCAAGAGCCGCGAGTTCCCTAATGTCACGAGGATTCTGACAGATTTTCAGTATTGCAGTGCCTTCGTACTTATGCCGCTCCTCGCAGGGTTTGACAACGCGGTCCAGCCACCAATTTCTAACGACGCCCCCTTTCGGCTGTTCGTTCACCCAGACATAAAAATCCTTGCCAACATCATATTCCGCCAAGGCGGCCATCATTTCTGACGTACACGGTTCATTTGTGTCTTGATTCTCGAACTGTGCCGTCTCGTTTCCATCTAGGGTCGACTGATTCCTCTTGGGACTACCCCAATCACCAATTCCGAAGACATGATCCCGTTCGTCGCGACTGGCTCTTAAAAGTTTTGTCTCCGCGTCGCCCTGTATGTCAAGAAAACCCAAAGCGTCGGCAAGTTTGCCGACCATCGTTTCTCTTTCTGCACCGACAATTGTGCCGCGATCTCCGGCTCTAGGCCAAACTGTATAGCTGCGCACGTTTGCAAAACAGGTCAACGTCAGAAAGAGCCGGAGCGCCTCCCGTCGACCCACCTCGGGGTCACCGTTGGGATACGCTTCGGACGTATGAGGTGCACTCTCGCTAATTGTGCGGACCTGGATTTGGCAATGTTCCACCGTGCAACTCTCAACACTAAACTCGAAGAAACCCTTAAGGTTGCCCTTCCTGGTTGCGCTCTCCATCGGTCTTTCGTTAAGAAACTCTGTGAGCACCACGGCTAGCCCGGTTAAACCGATCTCGGCACCCGTAAAGTCGACGCGCATCCTCAACAATCTTGCGGCGATTATTACAGGATCGCAAGTCCGATACCCCTGCTGCATCGACAAGTCATCAATTCGTTTATCCTCCCCCAACACAATGCTAACCGCCGCCTCCATCGCCCTTTTTATGCCAAAGCAAGTAAATTTTTGACCAAATTTCCCTCTTAGGTCGTTCCAAAGATGATATTCAATCCCAATTAGACGAAGACTCGCAATTATAGCAGAATTTTTTTGGCTTACGCATGTTATACTAATCTGCTTTTGTCTCAACATGCCCTCCGATTCACTCAACTCGTATTCTTTATTTCGCATTATTGCATCTATACCTTTCCTCGCAATGCTGTTCGAAGAGACATACGTTGCTTGAAGCGCAGCTATCTCTCTCTTTAGCTCTGCAACACGATTTTTCTTTTCATTGAGTGCCGCACTCTTATTTTCAGGATCAAGCTCGACAAGAGTATATGGTCGGCATTCGTTCTTGAATTTTTGAACGGCCACCGGCAAAAAGGCCACTTTATCTTTTTCTGCCGCAGTACCTCCTTCTTCTATAAGACCACTCCAAGATCCCGAGGCATCATTTTTCTTTATCCCGTTAATTATAGCATTAATTAGATCATCTTCTGATTTATTTTCAGCCAGAGACATTGCTAATGGCAAAGTATGTTTTACTGGTAATAAAGATGAGTTAAATTTTTTATCAACAGTCAAATTAATAAAACTTTCCTCCGTCGGATCAAGCCGATATGAGATATCATTCGAAAATATTAATGCCCTATCGCTGAATACTTGTTCAACTGACTCTTGCATTTTTTTTCGCGCATCGACCACCAGCCTGGAATATAGCTCCATGACTTGCTGACTGTCAAAAGTCTCACCTATACGCACGCCGACCGCAACGAGCGAATCGGTGGAGGCGCGTGCGGGGACAACTGTAAGATTGAAGTTAAGACGATGTAGCGTGTTTTCTCCCAAATCGTGCGCATCGTCCAGGATTGTCGCATAGCGCTCCTGTGAGAGCCGCTCCCTGAAGTCCCACGCGGAATCGAAGGCCGCCTGAGGTGACGGGGACAGTCCCCGGCATCTTTCAACAGTGTGTATGCGTCCAGTGCTGTGGACGCATCGCCATTTCTCTGTACTGCGTTGTCCGCATCTTCTTGACTGTCAGAATTTTGATTTGTTTTGTTATCCAGTGCGGCGCCACCCTTCAGTTTAACTAACCAATCTGTCAGTTCGATTGCGGTAGGCTTTCCGAACTCCTCTTGAGTTAATTTCTCGTCGACCAGCTCTATCTGCTTGTCTATCCACTCGCTTTCCCGCAACCGTTCATTGAGGAGCCGTTCGCGCGTGAAGAGCTGTGGAGTGTCAAGAATTACTAGCCCCTCACCGTTTGGATCGAAGAAATACGGGCAATCGCGAATATAACTCCAGAGGAACGCAGGGAATCCAGAATAGTAAATAAGGAGTGCAACAATGAACAATTTAAATACGCGATAACGAAAAGCCTTCGAGAGGAATGCGAAGCCAGTCCCAAGCGGCTCGACCAACCACTTATTCAGAATAGAACCAGCGGTGGGCCGCGGCGCTACCGGCGCCGCCGAGGGCGCGGGTGAATTTTGATCGTCGGTCATGAGGCGCGGTCCCTCGCTGCGCCGCCGCGCTCAAGCAAGGCCTCGAAAGTGGCCTGCACAGTGAGCCGGCAATGCATTGTTTCGCCGACGTCGAACCGGCCATGTTCACCAAGCTTGTTGGCCGGCGCGCCGCCGCCGCAAATGCCAAAATAGGTGCAGTTTTCCCGGCAATGGCTGACACCCGTCCGAATCTCGCGATACGCACGCAGGAATGCGGTGCTGAGGAATATCTCGCTGACATCGGTCATGGTGTGCACGTCACCAAAGCAGTAATTGTTGCGGTCCCGCGCAGGCAGGCCCAGAAGTTCCGGCGAAAAGGTCGACACCTCGCCGCCGACGCCGACTGTAATGATGGCGCCCGGCACGTTCTCCTGATGATGGGCACGCCGCTCGTCGGCGCCATAGGCCAATATGTTGTGGAAGCGTGCGACCTCCCTGACGAGGGGCGGGGCGCTGGCGCGATCCAAAGTATCGAGGAATCGGTCCAGAAATGCGCGATATTTTTCGCTGCTTGCCGCTCTAAAAAGCGAGGATGCTCCGTTTACGCCGTCCACCTCCTCCACATTGAGCCCGATCAGTTCCGCGCCGCTCTCCATCAGTGCTGTGGCTACCCGTTCCGGGGCGGCAAGTGCGTTCTCAGTGATGACGGCGATCACGTGGAAAGCTACTCCACCCGCGCGCAGACGCTCTATTCCGCGCATCGTCAATGCATGGGTGCCCCGTCCGGAACGTGTCTTGCGGCGGCAATCATGAATATCCGCGGGACCGTCCAGACTGACGCCGACGCGTACGCCCGGTTCGCGGAAGTATTCGACCCACGCATCATCGATCAGCGTTCCGTTGGTCTGGAACGACTGAACGCCGAGTGGCCGACCGGCGGCGGCCTCTATCGTCTGGCTGGCCGCCCGATACCACGATGCGGGAAGGACGCATGGTTCGCCGGCGTGCCAGACCAGGGTTGTCCTGTCATCGAATGACGGGCTTGCGACAATAGCTTTTCCGATCGCCGCAAGCGTCTTGTCCTGCATGACACGCCGATTGGCGCGATGCGGAAGGTAGCAGTATGTACAGTCCAGATTACAGAAGGGCGTGGGCTGGAGGATCAGCAACTGGGTAGGCGCAAGGCCGACCATAGGTCACCAGTTCCGCCATTGATTGAACCAGTTGGGCCAGTTGGCCCAGTTGTTCCAATTGGGCCAGTTCAGCCACTGCGCGACGCGATCCAGCGCGCTGGACTTAGGGCTAACCTGCCGTGGTTCGACGCCAAGCGACTTCCGGGCTTGTTCGATACGATCCCGAAGTTCCGCGCGGGCTTTGCTTGCCTCTTCGGATTGTCGGGCTGTGGCGGCATTTGCACTGGTGGCTCCCGCTACGAGCAACCAGAAGATCGCAACAAAACGCAATACTCGCCGCACGACCATGCCCCGCGCAAGTCGAAGTTGCCCATCTTAGATAGCGATTATTACATCAAAGTAAGAATTGTGTCAAACTTCTTGTTCAGCTGGTCGGAGCTATTGATCGTATCCTTCAAATATTCGTGTCGTGACTGTGACCTTCTCGTGAAGTTTGTAAGTCGCAATCGGGCGCGCGTATTTGCATGCGACCTGATTGTAAAAGGTCTCCGGTATGCTTGCCATGAACACGGGGGCGAATACCGATACAACCTGCAGGGCTGTGAAGTTTCATTGAGCATCAGCGGCCTGCATTCCGCGCTCAGCGCTTCGCGGCGCCCGCCGGGCCAAAGCCACCAAAAGCAACCAAAATCCGCCGCGATTGACGTCACGGGCCATCGGCCTTACAATTGCTCAAAAATAAGGTCCAGCGGACCATCTGCCGCGCAAACCGCCACATCACGAATCTTTGCACTTGCTTTCCCTTGGGGCAACCGGCTTTGTTACGAAAGCGGGCCGCGTTTGGTTTTGGGGGTAGTGCGAATGGGCAGGAAGTTTGCGTTTCTGGCGGTTCTGGCTGCCGCCCTTCTATCGATCGGCCAGGGTTCCGCGGCGACGCCCGAGGTCAATCGGGTCGCCCTGGTGATCGGAAACAGCAGCTATCGGCACGCCGTGACGCTGCCGAATCCGAAGGCGGACGCGGCGCTGATGGCCAAGACGTTGCGCGCCTCCGGCTTCACCGTCATCGAGGGTTCGGACCTCGACAAGGCCAGGATGAGCGCCTTGCTCGACCAGTTCACCGAGGCCGCCTATGACGCCGACGTGGCCCTCGTCTACTATGCGGGCCATGGCTTGCAGGTCGACGGGCACAACTATCTCATCCCGATCGACGCCCAGTTGGAGAAGGCGGCGCAATTGCAGACGCGCACGATCGCCGTCGACCAGCTCCTCTCCGCATTGCCGCAGGACCCGGCCGTCAGCGTCATCATCCTCGATGCCTGCCGCGACAACCCGCTGGCGCGCACGCTTGCCCGGGCGCTGCCGGCCAGCCGGTCGCAGTCGATGGGCGCGGGTCTCGCCGCCGTTCAGGCGAACGGCCAGAGCAACGGCTCGGGCGGGCTTCTTATCGCTTACGCAACCGATCCCGGCGCCGTCGCCTATGACGGCAAGGACGTCAACAGCCCCTACACGGCCGCGCTGGCCCGGCACTTGACGACGCCCGGCCTCGAAATCCAGAGCGCGCTGACAAGGGTGCGCGCCGAGGTTTCCGGCGCCACGAACGGTGCCCAGCGGCCATGGCACAATGCATCGCTGGCCCGCGAGGTCTTCCTCGGCGGCGAGGTCAGGCGGCAGGAGCCCGCGAAGCAGCTTACGCTGGGCGCCGGCGCGGTCCAGGAGGAACCGAAATCGGACGTCGACTGGACGGTCGAGCAGAAGCTCTGGGACGAAGCCTCCAAGCGCAACACGATTGCGCATTACGAGCTCTATCTGCAGCAGTTTCCGAACGGCAGCTTCGCCAAGCTGGCCAGCCTGAACATCGATCAGCTTAAGGCGAGCGGCGAGACGCAGGTGGCCGTTTTGTCGGCGCCCGCCGGCGAAGCCGCCGCGTCCGCCTCCCAGGTGAGAACTGCCGTGGCGGTTCCCGACGACGTCAAGCAGACGCCCGGAACGCCCGAGACCGAAGCGCTGCTCAACCTCGACAAGGCCGGACGCATCGACCTGCAGCTCAGGCTCGGCGCGCTGGGCCATATGACCGGCGGCGCCGACGGCTCGCTCGGCCCGAAATCGCGTGGCGCCATCGCGGCCTGGCAGCGCCAGAGCGGCATCACCGAGACGTCCTATCTCACGACGCAGCAGCACCTGTTCCTTGTCGTCCAGACCGATCCGATGATGGCGCAGGTCCGCGCGCAGTATGAGAAGGACAAGGTGATGCAGACCTCCGTCGCCAAGCCGCGGAACGTGCAGAAGGCAGCCAAGCAGTCGACACCGCGCAAGCAGACGACCCAGCGCAAATCGACACGCCAGCAGGTGGTGAGGGAGGGGCCGGTTCGCAGGCAGGGCGGGGGCTTCCTGGATTCGCCTGGAGGTGCGGCTCTGGTAGGCGGCATCGTCGGCGGCGCCATCGGGGGGATCATCGGCAGCCGGTGAAGTTTGTGCCGGGCCGGGCGCGCCGTCGCGCTGCCCGCCCGTGGCCGGTCAGGCGGCGCTTGGGGGCCCGCCGGCCGGCCTTCTTTTTTCGGCCTGTCGGGAACGCGATGGCGGCCTGCAAATGGCGCTTTTCCGTGCTACCGGTACTCAAGCACCATCGCGTACATTCCGTTCCGGCGCTCGAACACCGGCTATTTTCGGCTCGCCCTGGAATGCGCGAGACTGCCAGGGCGGCCTTTCAACGAGGCAAGATAGTCCTCCACCGCCTGCCAGTCGGCGGCCCTTGCTGTCATGGCGACATAGCCGTCTGGACGAACCAACCAGATGCCGCTTGGGTCGATTGGCGCGCGCACCTGTTCTTCGAGCAGGTCCGAGTAAGTTTCCCTCACGGTCGCGGCACGGTTGTCGGCGCCGGCGGCGAAGACGGCGAAGCGCGGACGATCACCGGCGCCGATTGCGCGTTCGCCGGCAGGTGGCGGAAAGCGGTGTCCGGGCGACGGTCCTCTGAGGCCGGCGGCATGTTCGCCGTTGAGAGGGCTGTCGTCGTAACCCACCGAAAGTTCGGCCAGGGTCTCTCCGGCGGCGTGTTGGATCGATTGCAGTCCGAGAATTTGTTTCGCAACAAAATTCCTGGCCGCCTGGGCGAGCGGGTTGCGAAGCATTGCGATCCTGGTCAGGCGGCCGGTCGAGGCGATGACATCAGCGGCGACGGGCTCTCGCTCGACGCTGTAGCTGTCAAGCAAACTCGAGACGCAACCGCCCCGGCAAACCAGTGCCAATTTCCAGGCAAGGTTGACCGCGTCCTGCATGCCGGTGTTCATGCCCTGACCACCAGCCGGGCTATGGATGTGGGCGGCGTCGCCGGCCAGAAACACCCGGCCGGACCGCAAAGCGTCGACCTTTCGCTCATTGACCCGAAACCGGGCCATCCACACCGGGTCCGACGCAAGAAGCCCGCCCGGCCCGCGCTCGTCGATGATGGCCTGGACCTCCGACAGGGTCGGATCCGGCGCAATGGCGTCTGCCGATGCATCCATGCTGGCGACCACGCGTGTCCGATTGTCGGGGAGAGGAAAGAAGATGACAATTCCGTCGCGATGCCAGCAGATCAGCAACTCGTCCGGCGGCGGCGCGCCCGAGAGGCGGATATCCGCAAGCACGAATTCCGCGGCCACGGTGTCCCCGCGGAACTCGATGCCGAGCGAGTGCCGCACCTGGCTGTGGGCACCATCGCAGCCAACCAGCCAATCAGCCGAGATTTCCTCGGTGCTGCCGTCCTGACACTGGACCACGGCGTCGATCCCTGATGGGCCGTCCATGAACGACTTGAGTTCGACGCAGCGCTCTATTGTCACGCCGAGCGCCGAGAGGCGCGTCTCCAGGATGCGCTCGGTTTCCGACTGTGGAATCATCAGCGCAAAGGGATAGGGTGTGTCCACATCATCCAACCTGACACGCGCGATCCTTTCCGCCCCGTTCGTGATGTTCGCCGCCTTGACCCGGACGCCGGCATCGACAAGCGCACTCGCGAGCCCGGCTCGTTCCAAGAGTTCAAGGGAACGGCTCCATACGGCTACTGCCTTGGACTTGTAGGTGCGCGTCGGCGCCTTGTCGATGATACGGACGCCAACGCCGTAGCGGGCGAGTTCGATCGCCATGGTGAGGCCCACCGGCCCGGCGCCGACGATCAACACGTTTGGGTTCATGATTGTCCTCTCATGCGACCTGAATTAGTCAACCGAAGATGTTCCGCAGCTTATGCCGGGATGCCTGCCGGCACGCCGATGCTGGACAAACATTACTTCAGTAGGCGCGCCATTTGCAGGCCGCCATAGCGTGAAATCTCGACAGGACCGTAAATGGCATGCCGCGAATATATGAAGGATGATCCGCTATACGGCGCGGGCGGACTCTGCGTCAGGGCATCGCCGCGACCGACGTCTCGATCGCAACGGTGTGCTGTGGCACCTGCTCGTGCGGCCCCGCCCCGCCGGGAACGGCGCCGCGGACAAGAGCGGCGACATATTTCGTGTATTCGGTGAAGATCACGCGCAGGGCAGCGGGTTTTTTCAGCCATCCGCCGCCGCTCAGCCGGCTGTTGACGACAGGGTATGGCTCCAGCTTGGCGCTCTGGACCAGCCGGCTCATTTCCAGAAGGCTGCGCGGCATATGATAGTTGTTGGTGACCAGGATCACCCGTGCGTAGTCATGGTTTTGAACCCATTTGGCGCTTTCCTCGGCATTGCCGATCGTGTCGCGCGCCGTGCGGTCTATGTCGACGCAACAGGAGAACAAGGCACGATCACCGCCGGTCGCGGCCCGCAGCGATTCGCGGCTGGCGGCCGGATGGACACCGCTGATCAACAGCCTTTCGCCCTTGCCGGATTTCAACAGGTCCAGGGCAGCGTCGAGCCGCGCCTGGCCGCCGGTGAGAACAATGATCGCATCGGCGGGCGCGACATCGTCCGGTGTGGCCAGTTCGCTCACGTAGCTCGCGAAAATTCCGAAGCCGCCGAGGAAGACGGCAGCCGCGCCGGCCGCAGCGAAGCTGACGATGCGCAGAAAAACCAGGACTCCCGGCACACGGCCGCGGGGCGTCGAATCAGTGGAAAACCCTTCCAGCATCATCAGAATATAGCTCCGATTCGCGTGGCTTCGCAGCATTTCGCGGTCGCGGTCTCCAACGGCGCCTCGTTCATCCATCCGGCCGCCGAAACTCCAGGTCGTTCAGGTGGGCGACGACGGTGACGTGCGATGTCGCCGCCGTCAGCAAACCGATGATGAACACAATGAGCGCGACCCCGGCATAGCCGGCCGCGCCGATCGCGAAATTTCCGAACAGCGCCGTCGCCTGATCGGCTTGCGGGGTCGCCTCGTTGCGGATCGACCACAGCGAAAAGCCGACGAACACCGCCACGGCCGCCGCGCCGCCCGCGGCAGCACCTTTCATGCCGGTCAAAAGGAAATGGCGCCGGAACTCGGCCGCTATGAATCTCGCTTCCGCGCCAACGAAATGCAGCACCTCGATGACATGGCCGTTGCCTGCCATTGCACCGCGTGTGGCGAACACCACCGTAAGCACGGTCGCCGACAGCATCAGCGCGAGTACCGCCACGCCAAGCGTCACCATGGTTCGCGCCATCGCCACCAGCCGGTCGACCCAGGTGCGGTGATCATCCAGCGAAAGGCCGGGGATCTTCTCGGCAAGCCCTGCCCGCAGCGCCGCGAAGTCAGGCGGGTTCGCCTGATCGATGGTGACGACCACAAGGCGCGGAACCGGCAGTTCGTCGATATCCAGGCCCGAGCCGAGCCAGGGCTCCAGCAGGCGCGCGGTCGCCTCGCGGTCGACGATCCGCACGCCGGTCACGCCTGGAAACTGCTCGGCGGTGCCGGCTGCCTGGACCAGTGCCGCCTCCAGATCGAGCCCGTCGGAGGGTTTGATCTGGATAGTCGCCTCCCGCGCGATCTGGTTTTGCCAGACCACGGCGGTATCGCGCACCAGCGTGACCGCGCCGAGCGTCAGGCAGGACAGGAATGTCATGATCGCGATGACAAGAGCCAGCGCATTGCCGGCGACACCCCTGGCAGGCACGATCGGCGTCGTCGTGCGCCGCACACGCTCACGCAGCGCGTCACCCGGCTGCGCCTGCATCGAAATGTCGGCCGGCATCTCAGTCATAGATGTCGAGCTTTCCGTTCGCCGAGAATCATGCGGCGCGCGTCGACCTGCTCCATCAGTCCAAGGTCGTGCGTGGCGATGACGACGGCGGTTCCGAGGCGGTTGAGCTCGATGAACAGGCGCAGCAGGCGCCGCGCCAATGGCGGATCGACATTGCCGGTCGGCTCGTCGGCGAGCAGGATTTCCGGTTGCTCGATAAGCGCCCGGGCAATCGCGGCGCGCTGCTTCTCGCCGCCGGAAAGCACCGGCGGCAGCACATGCATGCGCTCTCCGAGGCCGACCCATTTCAGCAGTTCCGACACGTCGGCGCGGTAGCTCGCCTCCTCGCGGCCGCGCACGCGCAGCGGCAGCGCGACATTCTCGTAGGTCGTCATATGGTCGAGCAGACGAAAATCCTGGAAGACGATGCCAATGCGCCGACGCATCAGCGGCAGTTCGTGCCGCGATATGCGGGCCCGGTCCTTGCCGAAGATCGTGATGAGCCCGCGCGTCGGCCTCAGCGACATGAAAAGCAGCCGCAGCAGGGTCGTCTTGCCGGCTCCCGAAGGACCGCTCAGGAACTGGAAGGAACTGGGCGGAATCTGGAACGAAATGTCCCGGAGTACTTCCGACCCCATCCCATAGCGCAAACCGACATTCTCGAAGCGGATCAAGACAGGACTCTGCTTTCCCGAGGCTCGATCGCGAGCCGATCATCCCAGCCGACCATCCGCCCGCATGGTTAACCGCCGGTTAAGGAAGCGGCGGCGAAATGGCTTCGACCGACTAAACCGACCTTGTCCGGACCGTGCGAACCGGACACGGATCATCCTTGGCCGACATCGGCACCGCGCGCCCGGTTTCCGGCGAAATCATGACCGCGCCTCGGCATGGAGGCGCGGTACCCGCCCGCGCGCCGGACGATCGCGGAGGTGATCGTCGCCGAATTCGCGCTTATGGCGCCGGCGTCCGGGCGCGGTTCATCGACGGCCGGGCCGGCAATGACGGAGCCCTGCAGATCGGAGGCGGGGTGCCCGACGGCGCCCGAGACACGCTACAAACTGGGGACATTCCCGCGCCTTCCCCGTCCCGGCCGATATTTCGCCTTTTCGAGCCGGCTCGAGGTGCCTAGAAACGATGTGAAATCCCTGTCTGTCACTTTCGCCGAGTAGGACGCTTGCCGATGCCGGTCGTACGCAACAAGCAGATCGAGGTGCTGTTCAGCGCCTCGGCGATCGCCAGGCGCAACCTGGAACTGGCCAAGGAGATCGCGTCGCGCGATTACCATGACCTTTTGGTCATTTCGGTCCTGAAAGGGTCTTTCGTGTTCGCCGCCGACCTCATTCGCGCCATGCACGACGTCGGCCTGTCGCCCGAAGTCGAGTTCATCTTCATATCGAGCTACGGCGCCGGCACCACGAGCGGCGAGGTCAGGATCCTGCGCGACATCGACAACGAAGTGAAGGGCCGCGACGTTCTCATCATCGACGACATCCTCGAATCCGGAAAGACCCTTCGCTTCGCGCGCGAATTGATGCTGTCGCGCGGCGCCACGAGCTGCTCGCTCGCCGTGCTCCTCGACAAGCGGATGCGCAGGCAGACCACGCTCAACGCCGACTATGTCGGCTTCGACTGTCCGGATTTCTTCGTCGTCGGCTACGGCATGGATGTCGCGCACGCCTTCCGCGAGCTGCCCTTCGTGGGCGTCGTCAAGGGCGATGCGTGAGCCGGCTCAGACGGACGGTTCCGTCGGCCCCGGCGCGGGCGCGAACACGCGCAGCGCCTTCGGCCGGATGCGGAAATGCGCGGGTGTGTAGGTCGACAATTCGCCGTCGGTGTTGACGGGCCTGCGTCGGCTGGTGCGGATCGTGACCTCCGTTGTCTGGAATGCCCGCACGTCGTCCCACTTGCCCTGCGTTCCCTTGCGCAGGCTGGGCAGCAGCGCCAGAAGCCGCCACCAATGGTCGACCTCCAGGCTGTAGAGGTCCAGCTTGCCATCCTCGGCGGTCGCTGTTTCCTCCACCGTCATCCCGCCGCCATAGTGACGCCCGTTGCCGACCGACACCTGCATGGTGCGGATGCGCTCCGTCGTGCCGTCATGGTCGACATAGGCGGTGAACAGCCGGGAGCGCAGCAGGATCCGGGCGGCCACGATGGCGTATCCCAGCTCGCCCCAGCGCTTCTTGGCGTGTTCGGTGAGTTCGTTGGCGAGTTCCGCGCTGAACCCTATGCTGGCGACGTTGAAAAACAGATGGCCGTTGACATCGCCCAGGTCGATGTCGCGCAAATACCCGTCGCGGATGATCTCCGCCGCCTTGACGGGATCCGGCGGGATGGAAACTGTCCGGGCGAAGTCGTTGGCCGTACCAAGCGGCAGCACGCCCAATGGCAAGCCGGTTTCGACAAGCGCCGGGGCGGCGGCGTTCAACGTGCCGTCGCCGCCGCCGACAATCACCATATCGGAACTGTCGGCCTCATGCCGGATGACATCGGCAATGGTCTCGCCCTCGCCGACCCGCACCTCCCGCACATCGAGCCCGGTCGATTCGAGCAATTTGACAGCGGCCTCGATGGAGCCCGTACCGCGCCGCGCGCGGGGATTGACGACAAGAAGCGCGCGACTGCGTGAAGTTTCTTTCTGCACTCTCAGCTCCGATCGGCGGGAATTGGTTCCTGCCGCTGCAGATAGGATGTCCATTCGACGACGATAAGACCTGAGGGGACCTTGCGGGCAAGGAACCCAAGCAGGTTCCGGAAAAGCGTTTCACGGTTTTCCGACAGAAACCTGCGACAAAACAGGAGGCTAAGCAGGCGAAAGCGTGGGCGAAGCCACGCAAGTCTGCTTAGGGAATCGGCTGCGCAGGCGCGCCGGTGTTGCCTCACCAGGCTGCGTCGGAGGCGGGCGGCGGCGGAGTGGCGACGATCAGCTACCCCACAAACGCCTTCAGCATCTTGGCGGCGCGGTCGAGCTGGTCCTCGTTCATGCGGGAAAGCGTTCGGTGGATGTCGGCGAGCAGCCGCGCGCGTTCACCTTTGCCTGGTAATGCTCCCGCGCCGAATAGCACGGTGACATCGACTTCCAAGGCCGTCGCGATTGTCTCCGCCGTCTCGAAAAGCGGCGCCGCCTTGCCTCGCTCGATCTTGCCGATGGTCTCTTGGGTCACGCCGACCCGATCAGCCAACTGCTCGATAGTCCAGCCCTTGGCCTTACGGTGTTGACGCACATTGGCGCCGAACAGGTCCTGAAGTTGCATACGTCGCTCCACAGGAACGGTGGGCGGCATGCGGCTTCTCAAATCTACAGATAGGAACTTTTGATTCCTAAAAATAAGATGTATAAGTTCTGATTTCCAAGGACTAGATGCACCAATTCGGTATCGCTGTGGCTAATCTCGTAGTTCAGGCGCTTGCTTGGCTCTTGTTCGCCTTCTTCGGCGTACAGGCCGTAATATTCGTGGGCCTCGTGCTGTGGACGGTTCTGGACCGACGCGATAAAGCCGAGGCTGATCCCGTCCGATGAATCGACCGCGAGGCTGACGCATCATCGCCAGCTATCCCGACCCGGAACTTGAGGCATTCGCCCGCCACGAGCGTGCGTGGTATCGGACAGCGACGGCGCAGAGCAGACCTATTGGTATCGGGTGCGGAAGGCGGTCAGACGGCGGCAAGAGCGGGAGGAATGGATCGTACCGAGGCGGGCAGTCGCAACACGTCGGATCGGCGGCGCACTGCCGACGAACTGCCGCTCGATGGAACGCTGGTGCTTGCATTCGGGTCCGATATCTCGCAACATGGCCCGACGAATGACGATGCACATCGCACAAGCATTCAGACTTGCAAGGCGGCTCGTTCCGCGGCCAGCAGGGCGCTGACGCCCTGAGGCTCGTCTCCAGCGATAGCAAGCAACCTTTGCTCGCTGATCGCGCCGCCCATGTCATGCAAGCCGCAAATCCCGATCATAGAAGACTTGCTGGCCTCTACATCTGACGCGCTCTTTGCGCAGAACATTCGCGCGCCGACGACCTTGCCAATGACGTGCTATTGCGCGCGCAATCATCCTGTGCGACGCTTCGACTGCCGCCCAAACTCAAGTCGCCGTAGCATCTGGCCCGCGATGTCTGGGCGCAGGCCGGGAAACGAGAGCACATCGTCCCTCATGAAGGCGGGGCGCATTCGCGTTGCAGCGGCGAGCGAGCATCCATGATCCTCGCTGTAGCGGCCTTGATGACAGCTTCGGCGCCGTGCGCGACCTGAATGTCGCGTCACCGCGATACACTGATGCAAATACACGTCGGCCGGCGCGAAGTGCCACCAATTACTCGCTTCGATGAAGTGAGCTGTTCTCGCTACACGCAAGTGCCGCCGCTGGCATCGTATTCGCGGGCTGGGCTACGATGCCCGACGGGTCAGAAGTTGCCGCAGCGACGTCGCTCTGACTTCCTGCACCGAGCTCGCGGACTGGCTCGAGTGCGTAGAGACAGAGCCTCAACGCGCAATATAGCATCGTGAATCGTCTTCGCTCCGTACACCACGCAAAGACCAACTGCGTCTGGCCGTTCAGTGAAAACACCGGCAAACGTATCAGACCGAATATGGTCTATAGCTGGAGCCCGAAGCTAGTGCTCGACCCGTTTATTGCTGAACTCGGCTCCCTCAGGCGCGACATTCTAACTTGATAACGCTGCAAAGGTGGCGATGCAAGTCGCTGAGTTGTCTGGTCCAAATCTCCCAAAGGGGAAAGGTGGTGCCGCTTAGGTGAACTCGAACACCTGACCCCATCATTACGAATGATGTGCTCTACCGACTGAGCTAAAGCGGCAACCGGCCGTTGGCCGAACGGTGTGGGCCTGATAGCCCTATTGCGATGGAAATTCAAGTCGGCGGCAATGACGATTTGCGATAGGCTTGCGAAGCGTGGCCGAACGCCGCTGACGTGTTCGACAAGGAGCGGATGCGCTATTCCTTGCCGCAGCCGGTCGCCGGCCGGCTCGAACGACCTGCGAGAGGCGTATCTTTCGTCGTGGCGGCCATTGGATCGCTGTCCTACGGCCCTGAACTCAGGTTAACCGGATCGTCATTCGACCCCCTCTCCGGCCGCTTCGCGGCCACCTCTCCCCCACTTCGTGAGGGCGAGGATAAGCGGTGGCACGCTTGGCGCCTATCCTCGCCCCCGCATGAGCGGGCGAGAGGTGGCCGCGAAGCGGCCGGAGAGGGGGACTTTCACTTTTCGTTAACCCGGATTCAGGGCCGTGAGCGCTGTCCGCCGTTGCTTGAAGCCGCCGCTGCGGCTAACGATCGTCCGGAGCGTGGTCGGTTCGTGGGAGAACGGTTTGGATCCGATCGAGAAAGCGATCCGGAGCGCCCTTGACAGGGGCGACGCCGAGAACAAGGCGTTTCGCGAAACCGTCTACCGCAAGGCATTCGCGGCGCTCGACCGCGCCCTGCAGGCCAATCCGAACCTGACGGTCGAAACCGCGATCAACCGCCGCAAGATGATGCAGGCCAAGATCGCCGAAATCGAGACGGAGTTCATTCCGGCGGTCGAGCCCGAATTGCCCGATCCGCTCGCCGGCGCCTTCGAGCTGTTCATGGAACCGGGAGCGGCACCTCCGATGGACGCGGTTCCGGAAGTGTCGGCGGAAACGCGCGAACCCGGCCCCGGCGATCATGGCGACCTCGGCCGGCTCGATGTCCGCGCCGAAGCCGCCGAACCCGAAGCGTCGCGCGCCGCCGATGGCGGCCCGCCTTCGCCGGCGGCGGAGGCCGAACCGGCGCGCCCGCGCCGCCGCCGCCGGCCGCTTGCGCTGTTTTTCATCTTCACCACGCTCGCCGCCCTCATCGGCATGGGGGTCCTGTTCGCCTACCAGACCGGCCTCTTCCTGTCGCCGGAGGAACGCGACACCTCCGTGCACAGGCAGCCAGGGACCGGCGAAGCCGAGGACTTCATTCCCGAGAATGAGGCGCCGCCGGTATTGTCCAGCAATCCGGGCGAGGAGCGCGACTGGATCGGCATTTTCACGCCGGACGACGCCACCTCCGTCAGCGCCCCCTCCGGCACGAGCGCCGAGGCGATGGAGGACGAATTCGGGCAGTTTCTTCCGCATCCGCTCCGGAGAATCAGGCGCGGCGGTCGTTTTCGACGTCGGCCAGGGCGTGCTGGAACAACTTGCCGGCAAGAAGGCGACCTTCAACATCGTCGCCCGCGGCGCCGAGGGCCAGGAGACCGAGATGGCGGTCGACTGCAATTTCGGCGAACTGGGCGACTGCGGGCGCAAGCGCTATGCGCTGGGCTACGAAAAGGCCGACTTCCTGTTCGAACTGAACCTGCCGGCCGAACAGCCGGGCGCCGGCGGCACGATCGCCATCATTCCCGACTTCGCCAATCAGGGCCGGGCGGTCGATATCTACGAAATCAAGGTCTCGCCCTGACGGCCAGGGCTCCGAATCCGGGTTAACGGGACCACGATTCAACCCCCTCTCCGGCCGCTTCGCGGCCACCTCTCCCCCGCTTCGCAAGAAGCTTCGCAGGGGCGAGGAAACGCGCGGCCGGACCGCTTGGCGCCTATCCTCGCCCCCGCAGGGGGAGAGGTGGCTTGCGAAGCAAGACGGAGAGGGGGACTTCTCTCTTCGTTAACCCGAGTTCGGAGCCCTGCCCTGACGGCCGGTGCCCGGCTGACCGAGAAGGGCCTGCAAGGACTCGATGCGGTCCGCCTCGGCCGCCGGCTTGTCCCAGCGCAGGCGCGATATACGCGGGAAGCGCATGGCGACGCCCGAGCGGTGCCGTGTCGAGCGGTTGAGCCCTTCGAAGGCGATTTCCAGCACCAGTCCAGAGCGCCGGTCGGCACGCACCGAACGAACCGGCCCGAACCGCTCCACCGTGTTGTCGCGAACATATTTGTCGAGCTGGCGCAGTTCCTCGTCGGTGAAGCCGAAATAGGCCTTGCCGACCGGCACCAGTTCCTCCTCGCCTTCGCCGCCAGTCCAGACCCCGAAGGTGAAGTCGGAATAGAAGCTGGAGCGCTTGCCGTGGCCGCGCTGGGCGTACATCAGTACAGCGTCGACCGTGTAAGGATCGCGCTTCCACTTGTACCACGGCCCCTTGGGCCGACCGGCAAGGTAAGGCGAGGCCTTCTGCTTGATCATCACGCCCTCGATCACCGGATGCGGCGGATGCTGGCGCATCCCGTCGAGCGCCGTCCAGTCGGCGAAGGCGGCAAGCGGAGAAAGATCGAAGCGGGCCGGGTCCAGATTCGACACGAAGGCTTCCAGCCGTGGCCGCCGTTCCATGAAGGGCAAGGCGCGCAGATCCTCCGATCCGTCCTGGAGGAGATCGTAGCAGCGCATGAAGACTGGAAAGCGCTCGCGCATTTTCGCCGACACGTTTCTGCGGTTGAGCCGCTGCTGGAGATCGGAAAAGCTGCCGGTGTGCTCGGGCGGACGGCCGACCAATAATTCCCCGTCAAGCGCCCCATCGAAACCCATCGCCTCGACAAGGTCGGGAAAAGCGCCGGATATCTCGTCGCCCGTGCGCGAATAGAGCTTGCGCAAGCCTTCTTCCGCCACCGCCTGCACGCGAATGCCGTCCCATTTCCACTCGGCGGCATAGTCATCAGGTTCGAGCCTTTGCAGGTCCTGGTCTTCGACCGGGTGCGACAGCATGACGGAGCGGAACAGCGCGCGCGCCGTGTGCCGCGGTCGCGGCGCCCTGCCTTCCAGCCAGGCGAATAGCGACGCATAGGGAGGCTCCAGCCCATGCCAGATCTCCTCGATCTCCGCCGCGTCGACCCCGCCAAGACTGGCCAGAGCCTGCTTGGCAAGACGCGCCGACACGCCGATGCGCAAGCCGCCCGTCACCAGCTTGATAAGGGCGTAGCGCGCCGGAATGCCGGCGGCGTCGAGCAGGCGCACCAGCACGGCAGGGCCATCGGAGCGGCTGGCCGACTGCAGCGCGGCGACAACCTCGGACAGGCTTGGCGAATGTCGCCGGGCGTCCCCGGCCGGCGGATCGGGCCAGACCAGCGATACGGTTTCGGCAAGATCGCCGACATAGTCGTAGGAATAGCCGAACAGCACCGGGTCCATGCGCTCGACCATCAGCGCTCTCAGCATTCCCGGCTTCACCGCCGCGATCGACAGGTCGCCTGTGAGTGCGGCCAGCGCAAAACCCCGGTCGGGGTCGGGGGTGGCCGCGAAATAATCCGTCATGAGCTTCAGCTTGCCGTTGCGCGACGGCGTGAGAACGAGTTGGTCGAGAAGTTCGGCGAAAGCCTGCATCAGTCGCCCTCGTCCTCGTAGCCGACGAGATGCAGCGGCCGGGCGGCGATGCCGGCGAGTTCGCACCAGCGCACCAGCGCCTCCTCGCGCCCATGCGTAACCCACACCTCCGAAGCGCCTGTCTCGTGGATCGTGGCGGTCAGTTCGCGCCAATCGGCATGATCGGAGATGATCAGCGGCAGTTCGACGCCGCGCTGCTTCGCGCGCTGGCGGATGCGCATCCAGCCGGACGCGAAACAGGCGATCGGCTCGGGAAAGCGGCGCGCCCAGCGGTCGGCGAAGGCCGACGGCGGACCGATGACGATCGCGCCGGCGAAATCGGCCTTGGCGCCATCCTCGAGGGTTGCCGGCGCGATGTCGCCAAGATCGATGCCGCGGCTCTGGTAATAGGCGCTGAGCTTCGCCAATGCGCCGTGGATGTGGATCGGCCGGTCGAAGCCTGCCTCGCGCAACATGCGCATGACGCGTTGCGCCTTGCCGAGCACATAGGCGCCGACGAGATGCGCGCTTTGCGGAAACTGCCCTGCGGATTTGAGCAGCCGGGCGATCTCTTCCGCGCCCGGCGGATGACGGAAGACCGGCAGCCCGAAGGTCGCCTCGGTGATAAAGACGTCGCAGGCGACCGGCTCGAAGGGCGTGCATGTCGAATCCGCCTGCCTTTTGTAGTCGCCCGACGCGACGATGCGGACGCCCCGATATTCGACCGCGATCTGGGCGGAACCCAGCACGTGTCCCGCCGGGTGGAAGGTGACGGAAACGCCGTTGATCGCGACCTGTTCGCCGAGCCTCGCGGCCTGGGTGGCGCCGGCAAAGCCGTCGCCATAGCGCAGGCCCATAATGTCGAGCGTCTCTCGGGTCGCCAGAACGGAACCATGTCCGGCCCGCGCATGGTCGGAGTGGCCATGGGTAATCAGCGCGCGTGCCACCGGCCTGACCGGATCGATGAAGAAATCGCCGGGCGGGCAATACAGGCCTTCGGGCCGGGGGTGCAGCAGGTCGCGGGCGCGCATCCGCTCAAGATAGGTATTTCGTCACAATCGGGAAGCCTGTTGAAAGACACTCCTGACTCGATCATAGAACCCGCGATCGGCGTTTGCCCATCCTTGGACGTTTGCCATGAAGCCGCTTCCCGCATCCTCCGGCGACCTGATCGCCGACCGCCGCGCGGACTACGCGGAAATGTTGTTCGCCAATGGCGAGCATGCGGCCGCCGCGGAGCTTATGCTCGGCGCGCTGGAGCTTGCGCCGCAATGGGCCATGGGCTGGTTCCGCCTGGGCGAATTCCAGGAGGCGGCCGGCGCGTCGGCTGAAGCCGCGCAAGCCTGGCGGCTGGCGCTGAAGCTGGAGCCGGAGGACCGGCCGGGGGCGGCGCTGAAGCTCCAACTGATCGGCGCCGCGCCGATTGCCGAAGCGCCGCCGAGTGCCTTTGTCGAAACGCTGTTCGACCAGTATGCCGACAAGTTCGACGATGCGCTGGTGAATACGCTCGGCTACCGCGCGCCGGAACTTGTGCAGGGTGCGATCCGCGCCGCCGCGCCGGAGCGTGTCTTCGGCCGTGCCATCGACCTCGGCTGCGGCACGGGCCTGATGGGCGAACGGCTGCGCTCCTTCGTCGGCGATCTGGAAGGCCACGACATTTCGGCGGCGATGCTGAAGAAGGCCGGGGCGCGCAAGCTCTATGACCGGCTGGTGAAGTCCGATCTCCAGGCATTGGAGCTTCCTTGCGACAGTGCCGACCTCATCACGGCCGCCGATGTCTTCATATATGTCGGCGCCCTGGAAAGGATCGTGGCGGCCGTCGCATCGGCGCTTTCAAACAGCGGGCTATTCGCCTTCACGGTTGAAGAACATGCCGGGCCGGAAGGGTTCCTGCTGCGCGAGAGCCGCCGTTATGCGCATGCGGAGCGCTATGTGAGAGGCGTGCTGGCGGCGTCCGGCCTGTCTGTCGCTTCGCTTGCGACAGAAGTTATCCGAATGGATCGGAGCGAACCGGCTAACGGGCTGATCGTCGTGGCGAGACAGCAACGCCATCCGGAGTGAGCGTGCGGCCACCACGCGGATAAGGGCGACTTGTTCACAATCGGAAACTCGCACCGGCGCCACGGCCGGCTGGCGCGCCCTCGTCCGGCGATTTCGGGCACGCAAACGTCCTGTCAGTCGATGATGTGGTAGCCGCCGTCGATATAGAGCGTTTCGCCTGTGATCAGACGCGCGGCGTCATGGGCAAGAAAGGCTGTCGCCATGCCGACGTCGTCGATGCTGACAAGGCTGCGCGCGGGCGCCTTTGATTTGGCCTTGTCGAGCAGTTCGTCGAATTCGGGAATTCCCGAGGCCGCTCGCGTAGCCAGCGGTCCCGGCGAGATTGCATGCACCCTGATCCCCTTGGGACCGAGTTCGGCCGCGAGATAGCGCACCGCGCTTTCAAGCGCCGCCTTCGCCACGCCCATTATGTTGTAGTTCTCGACTACCATCTGGCTGCCATAATAGGTCATCGTGAACAGCGTCCCGCCCTGAGGCATCAGCGGCTCGGCCAGATGAGCCATGCGGATGAACGACCAGCAGGACACGTCCATGGTCGTCAGGAAGCCGTCCCGCGGCACGTCGACCACGCGGCCCTGCAGCGTGTCCCTGGGCGAAAACGCGATGGAATGAACCAGGAAATCGAGCCTGCCCCAGTCCTTGGCCACGCGTTCGAAGACCGCTTCCATCTGGCCCGGCACGCCGACATCCAGCGGCATCAGGATGGGCGCTTCGAGCGCGTCGGCAAGCGGCTCGACATATTTCCTGGCCTTGTCATTGAGATAGGTGACGGCGAGTTCCGCGCCGAACGCACGAAAAGCCCTGGCGCAGCCCCAGGCGATCGACTGATCGTTGGCGATCCCGACGACGAGACCTCTTTTTCCTTCGAGCAGCTTCGCCTTTACGACAGGAATCATCGGGCCGCTTTCGTCAGTATGCATTTTGCCATTCTCCGGGTTCGTTGCCGCTGCAATCAGGCGCCCTGCCCGGCAGCCGATATCAGATCCAGCGTGTGACGCGCGATCATCAGTTCTTCATCGGTGGGGATGACATGGAGCGCGACGCGGCTTTCGGGCGTGGAAATCAGCAGGTTGCGCGCAACATTCGCGGCGGGGTCGAGCGCGGCGCCCAGCCAGCCAAGTTTTTCGGCAATACGCGCCCTGAGTTCCGCCGCATTTTCGCCGATCCCGGCGGTGAACACAAAAGCATCGAGCCCGCCAAGGGCGGCCGCCAGCATTCCGGCATACAGTCCGACGCGGTGGACGAAATAGTCCAGCGCGAAAGCCGCGCGCGGATCGGAACTCGATTGCAGCGCGCGGACATCATTGCTGACGCCGGAAAGACCCTTCAGGCCGCTCTCGCGGTAAAGCAGGTCCTGCACCTCTTCCACCGCCATGCCCTTTTGCGCGATGAGGTAGAGGATCACGCCGGGGTCGATCTGCCCGCAGCGCGTGCCCATCGGCAGGCCGTCCAGCGCCGTGAAGCCGAGCGTCGTGTCGATGCTGCGGCCGTCGGAGAGGGCGCACATGGAAGCGCCGCTTCCCAGATGCGCGACGATCACGCGCCCGCTTGCGATGCCCGGCGCGACCTCGCGCAGGCGCTGCGCGATATATTCGTAGGACAGGCCATGAAAGCCGTAGCGCCGCACGCCTTCCGCGTAGAAATGCCCGGGAATGGCATAGTGGTCCGCGAGCGCGCTGTGGCCGCGGTGGAATGCCGTGTCGAAGCAGGCGACCTGCGGCAGATCCCGGCGCCGCGCCAGCAGCATGCGGATCGGCTCCAGATTGTGCGGCTGGTGAAGCGGTGCCAACGGCACGTAACGATCGAGCCGCCGCAGAACCTCCTCATCGATCAGCACGGGGCGGCTGAATTCGGGTCCGCCGTGAACGACGCGGTGGCCGACAGCCGCGAGGCGGAAGCTCTGCGTCTCGCGCAGCCAGGCTTCGACCGTATGGATCGCGGCAGTAACGTCCGGGACCTGCTCCGATGGGTAGACCTGATCCACCTTGGGCGAATCGCCGTCGCCTTCGACGCGCAGCCGAGGTTTCGTGCCGATGCCGTCCATCTGGCCCTTGACCAGGCGCCGCCAGGTTCTTCGTCTCCTCGATGCCGAAGATCTGAAATTTGAGGCTCGATGAGCCGGCATTGACGACCAGGATCGCGTCCATGGGTCCTACCCCGACACCGCGGCCGCCACGCGGCGCGCATCGGCATAAAGCACCGCCACCGCGCATGAGGCCATGCGCGTGCGCAAGGAGTTGGCGCGCGAGGTCAGGATAATCGGCACGCGGGCCCCCAGCACAATGCCGGCGGCATCGGCCCCGGCCATGAAGGTGAGGTTCTTGGCAAGCATGTTTCCGGCTTCGAGATCGGGAACCACCAGGATCTGGGCCCGCCCCGCGACCTCGGACTTGATGCCTTTGATCCGCGCCGCCTCGGGGTCGATCGCATTGTCGAAGGCCAGCGGTCCATCGAGGTCCCCGCCGGTGATCTGGCCGCGATCGGCCATCTTGCACAGCGCCGCCGCATCGATCGTCGAAGGTATCTTCGAAGTCACCGTCTCGACCGCCGAAAGCAGCGCGACGCGCGGCCTGCCCAGGCCGATCCGCGTGAACAGGTCGATCGCGTTCTGGACAATGTCGCGCTTGGCGTCGAGATCGGGAAAGATGTTGATTGCGGCATCGGTGATGAACAGGGTTTCGGCGTAGCTCGGAACGTCCATGATGAAGACGTGGCTGATTCTGCGTGCAGTGCGCAGCCCGGTGGTGGCCGCGGTGACCGCGCGCATGAGTTCGTCGGTATGCAGGCTGCCTTTCATCAGGAGCTCGCCCTTTGCCTCCTGTATCAATTGCACCGCCTTCGATGCCGCCTCGTCGCTGTGGGCCGCATCCACAAGTTCGAACGCGCCGATGTCGAGGCCGTGCTGGCTTGCAACGGCGCCGATCTTGCCGCTCGGCCCTACGAGGATCGGGATGATCAGCCCGGCGTCGGCAGCTTCCAGCGCGCCTCGCAATGAAGATTCGTCGCAAGGATGCACGACGATCGTTCTTGCCGGGGGCACCTGCCTGGCGCGGGCGATCAGGCGATCATATTTCGCGTGAGCTGGCTCAACCTTTCGGTTTTCGTCCGGTCGGGTCAAAAATCCCTCCTTCGAATGGGTCGAGATGCTTGGAGCATGATCCCGAAAACTTGCAGGCTTTTCGGGATCATGCGTCATAGCAAGGAGTTAGAGCGGGTGAATGACTTCACCCAGATACATCCTGCTCCAGCGGCGCGCCGCCAGGCAGCTTGCGTGGCGTCGCGCTACGCTTGGCCTGTTTAGCCCGGACACTTTTCGAGAACCTGCTTACGACGCCTTTGCCAGCCCGGCTCGACTCGTCTCGTTGCTTTCCGAGGTCGCCGGCGGCTTGTCTTCAACACCGAAAAGTCCGGCAATGCGCTGCCACCTTTCCGCCGCCTCGCCGGACAGTTCGCCGCGCGCGCTCAGAACCTCATGCAGCGCACCAAGGCCCTTGCGCCGGTCGTCCATATCGGAAGGCAGCATGTCGGGAATGGCGCCAAGTGCTGCCTCCGGGTCGATAAGCAGCAGCAGAAATTGCTCGCGTATGAGCGCCTTGAACTCGGCGAGCGTCATCTTGAACCCGTCATTCCTGATCGCGCGCAACCGGCGAATGGCGGCGAATCCACGCTCGTCCGCGCCGCCGCGCGCCGCACCCACATAGAGCAGGCTGCGGGCCAGGCATTCGCGCAGACCGCCCGTGGCGATGCGCGACCGCAATTCCGCGATCTTGGCCTGCAGGACCTGCTGGTGGAGTTCCGTCTTTCCCGCGCGCCTGTGCGGGTGCTCGTCGGCGGGATCAATGCCGAAGGCGGCCTGCAACGCCGGCGCGCCATAGACCGCAAGGAACGTCGACTCGGCGAAAGCCTCGGTGAGGTCCCGCCATGCGTCCAGCCCGGCCACAATCCGTTTCGAGGCGGCTTGCTCGATCGCGATGAAGGGATTGTCGGACGCGACTGCCTTACGATCGCCCTGAACCTGTCCGGCCAGTGCCTTCGTCCAGCCCATCAGCGGATTTTTGTCGGAGAACAATTCGTACTGGAGGCGAATCGGGTGAAGCCGGGGCAACTGGGCCGCGGCCGCGGCAGGCATTGCGGCGCGAATGAACGGCTGAACAAATGTCCGGTAGAAGGCAAGATTGGTTTTGGATACGCGGGCTGCCGTTGCGAACCGGCGCTCGTCGGCCGCATCATTGCCGCCCAGCGCGCGAATGTCATCGAGAGTGCGCGCCTCGCAACGCATGACCCATTCGCCGGTAACGAAGCCGGCGCCCTCGGTATCGGCCGTCTTTGCCTCGAATACCGCCTCATACAATCCCGGCGGCAGGACATCGATAAGGTCGATATTGCTGGAGAACTCGCCATACTCCTTGCGGGCAACGCCTCCCGAAACGAAAATCCCCAAATGACCCACGGTTTCGTGGATCGAATAGACGATCGTCTGCCCGTGCGAGCGGATATCCTTGACGTCATCGTAGAGGTCGAGAATCCATCCAAGCGCTTGCTGCGGCGGCGTGACGTTGTCCCCCTTCGAGCAGAACACGACGATCGGCGAGCGAATGTTTCGAAGATCGATCGTGGAACCGTCCGAGGTCTGAATCCTGCCCGCGGCGAGGTTGTTGCCGACAAACAATTCATCGACGATGAACTGGATCTCTTCGGCATTCAGATTGACATGACCACCCCACCAGCGCTCGAATTCCAGGTAGCGGGAGGGCTCCGTGTCGATCTTGGAATAGAGATTGTACTGCTTGGTCCACAGCGTATTCGAGGGATTCTGATTTTCGAAATTCTGCACGAGCCAGGCGCCGTCGAACTTGCCTTGGCCAAGATCGCTTGTCAGCGCCGTCAGCCAGCTCCCTCCCAGCAGACCGCCCGAATAGCGCATGGGATTTTTGCCATGCACGCCCGCCCAATAGGAAAGCGGCGAGCCGGCGACGATGATGGTTCCGAAGAGTTCGGGACGGAGCGCCGCAAGCATCATGACCGCCCAGCCCGCCTGGCAGTTTCCGATCACACAGGGTTTGCCGTCGGCTTCGGGATGGAGGTCGATGATTTTTTCGAGGAAAACCGCCTCGGCTCTCCCGATGTCTTCGATCGTCTGCCCAGGCACGGGTTCCGGCAGGAAGCCGATGAAGTAGCATGGGTGTCCGGCCTTGAGGGCAACGCCGATCTCGCTGTCGGCCTTGAAGCCGCCTATGCCTGGCCCGTGCCCGGCGCGTGGATCGACGATAACGAAAGGCCGGCGGACCTGGTCGATCTCAGTGCCTTTTGGCGGGATGATGCGGGCGAGAGCATAGTTCACCGGCCGTTCGAGCGTGCGGCCGTCGAGAATCAGCTCGGCGCCGTAGCTGAGAACATGCGGGGCCTCTCGGGAGATGTGCTCCTGATACTGGTTGCCGCGCTGGCGCAGCACATCCCAATAAAGCACGCTCCGCTGCGCCGCATCGACCAGATAGTCGAGCGCCGGGGCGAAAGGGCCAAATGAAGACGGGTCCGGCCAGCCGGCGAAGTTATTTTCTTCTTCTTTCATTTGTCACACTCCCTTCGAGCGAGGGCTTTATCCCTTGATTGGGACGCGCCGTGCATTGATCCAGCGCAAATGCCTCGATAAGTTAAATTCGCGAGGGTATATCGCACCCGAATGTCAGTTCCGCAACAATAATGCGATGCCCTTGAAAGCATTTTTGAGAGCTCAATCGAAGCACAACCTGCGGTGTCATTTCATTTTGGTTCGACCATTCAGTTCGCTCGCACGACGAATACGCCGATCATACTCAGACCATGCAGGATCACCTGGAGGCCAGGGGCGATCCGTGTGACGCCGAGCACGACGGCGAATCGTTGAAGGGCGGTCCTCGAGCCACCTCGGCATGGCTCCCGCGCTGCCCGCAGGGGTAATACTTGCTTCAGATCAATGCTTGCATCGCCGATAAAGACTATAGCTTTAACCACTGAAGCCGGGTCGAACAGGGTCATCCCTGAACGGTCCCGACATTGATCCAGGAGCGAGATATGACGTCGGCCAAGAGCGCAGCACTAAGGGAACATGCGACCGGACGAGATTCAGCCGCTGTCGGTCCCCTCTCCGACGGGGAATTGCGCAGGATGGATGCCTATTGGCGAGCGTCCAACTACCTGTCCGTCGGCCAGATCTACCTGCTCGACAACCCCTTGCTCAAGGAGCCTCTCAAGCGCGAGCACATCAAGCCCCGGCTGCTCGGCCATTGGGGCACGTCGCCGGGCCTGAATATGCTCTACGTCCACCTCAACCGGGTCATCAAGCGCGACGACCTTGGCATGATCTACGTCATCGGACCGGGGCATGGCGGCCCGTCCCTGGTGGCGCACGCCTATCTCGAAGGCACCTACAGCGAAGTCTATCCGGACATCAGCCAGGACTCCGGCGGCCTGAAGCGGCTGTTCAAGCAGTTCAGCTTCCCCGGAGGCATTCCCAGCCACGTTGCTCCCGAAACGCCGGGCAGCATTCACGAAGGCGGCGAACTCGGCTATGCGCTGAGCCACGCCTTTGGCGCGGCCTTTGACAACAAGGATCTGATCGTCGCCTGCGTCGTCGGCGACGGCGAGGCCGAGACCGGACCGCTCGCGACGGGCTGGCATGGAAACAAGTTCCTGAACCCTGCCCGCGACGGCTGCGTGCTGCCGATCCTTCACCTCAACGGCTACAAGATCGCCAACCCGTGCTTCCTTGCCCGCATCCCCGAGGATGAGCTGCGGAAATATTTCGAGGGCATGGGCTATACGCCGTATTTCGTCGAAGGCCGCGACCCGGCGGATGTCCACCAGCAACTGGCCGGCGTGCTCGATACGGTGGTGGCGGAGATCAAGCGGATTTGGGCCGACGCCCGAGACAACGGCAATTTGAAACGCCCTGCCTGGCCGATGATCGTCTTTCGCACGCCGAAGGGCTGGACCTGCCCGCCCGAAATCGACGGCAAGAAATGCGAGGACTACTGGCGTTCGCATCAGGTCCCCATGGCGGACATGGATCAGCCCGAGCACATCCGGATTCTCGAAGGCTGGATGAAAAGCTACCGGCCGGAGGAGTTGTTCGACGCGGACGGCCGGCTCAAATCCGAGCTGGCGTCACTCGCCCCGACCGGTCATCGCCGGATGAGCGACAACCCGCACACCAATGGCGGCTTGATGCTGCGCGACCTCAAGATGCCGGACTTCCGCGACTATGCGGTTGACGTGCCCAGCCCCGGCGCAACCACGGTCGAATCGGCGCGCGCAATGGGCAAGTTTCTTCGCGACGTGATGAAACTGAACATGGAGCGCAAGAATTTCCGCTTGTTCAGTCCGGACGAGAACAACTCCAACCGCTGGCAGGACGTGCTGGAGGTTACCAACCGCTGCTACATGGCGGAAATCTATCCCGAGGACGACCACCTCGCGCCGGACGGCCGGGTGATGGAAGTGCTCAGCGAGCACCAGTGTCAAGGCTGGCTCGAAGGGTATCTGCTGACCGGCCGCCACGGCTTCTTTTCCTGCTACGAGGCCTTCATTCACATCATCGATTCGATGTTCAACCAGCACGCCAAGTGGCTGAAGGTCTGCCGCGAGATCCCTTGGCGGCGGCCGGTCGCCTCGCTGAACTACTTCCTCAGTTCCCATGTGCTGGCGCCAGGATCACAACGGCTTCAGCCATCAGGATCCCGGATTCATCGATCATGTCGCCAACAAGAAGGCGGAAGTGATCCGGATCTACCTGCCGCCCGACGCCAACACTCTTCTTGTAGTGACCGATCACTGCCTGCGCAGCCGCAACTATGTCAATGTCGTGGTTGCCGGCAAGCAGCCCGCGCCGCAATGGCTCACGATGGATCAGGCCGTGAAGCACTGCACCCAGGGGCTTGGCATCTGGGAGTGGGCCAGCAACGACAAGGGTTACGAACCCGACGTGGTGATGGCCTGTTGCGGCGACGTCCCGACTCTTGAGACGCTGGCCGCGGTGGAGTTGATCCGCGAGCATCTGCCGGAATTGAAAGTGCGCGTCGTCAATGTCGTGAACCTGATGAAGCTCCAGCCACAGAAAGAGCACCCGCACGGGCTTTCGGACAATGATTTCGATGCGCTGTTCACCAAGGACAAGCCGGTCATCTTTGCCTTCCACGGCTACCCGTGGCTGATCCACCGGCTGACCTACCGGCGAACGAACCACGACAATCTGCATGTCCGCGGCTACAAGGAAGAGGGCACGACGACCACGCCTTTCGATATGGTTGTGCTGAATGATCTCGACCGGTTCCACCTGGTCGAGGACGTCATTGACCGCCTGCCGGAACTGGGCGCTCGCGCCGCCTACCTCAAGCAGGCGATCCACGACAGGCTGATCGAACACAGACAGTATATCGAGAAGCATGGCGATGACATGCCGGCGATCAGAGGCTGGAAATGGGGTGCGAAGGCCGCTGCCGGCCCGGATCAGGGAACCTCGACCGAAGGCGATAACTTATGAACTGTCACTGCTCACGGTGACCGGCGCGGCAAGCCGAGGCGTTGCTTGGCCGGTGGAAGCGTGCCGGCCATGACGACCCGTCGCCCGCGAAATCAGCATGACCCCGGGTGAAACGCTATGCCTGGAATCCCTTATGTCGACGCTGAACTCGAACTCCCGCCAAGCAATGAAGAGCTGGGTTGGCTGCAGTTCACCACATTATTGTACTATCTGCACGTCACGAACCCCGACAACGGGCTGGTTCGCGACAAGACCGATCCGAGCGCTCCCGCCAGCATCGCGGCAGTCGGAATGGCGCTGGCGACCATTCCCGTCGTCGTCGAGCGTGGCGTCGTCATCCGCGAATTCGCCGCCAAGATCACGGTCAAGCGGTTGCGATACCTGATGGAGTGCCCGCAAGGGCCGGAGCCCGACGCCTCCGGCTACAAGGGCTTTTTCTACCATTTTCTGGACATCGAGACCGGCCGCCGCGTCTGGCAATGCGAATTGTCCACCGTCGATTTCGGCATTTCTCTTTGCCGGGGCGCTAACCGCCGCCACCTTTTTCGATCGCGACACGCCCACCGAAAGCGAAATCCGCCGGCTCGCCACGACGCTCTATGAGCGGGCCGACTGGCAGTGGGCCTGCGACGGCGGCACGACGCTGACGCATGGCTGGCGACCGGAAAACGGGTTCATTCCCTATCGCTGGCAAGGCTACGACGAGGGCCTGCTGCTCTACATCCTCGCGCTGGGCTCGCCTTCGCACCCATTGCCGCCTGAAAGCTACGCCGCATACACGGCAAGTTACGACTGGAAGACCATCCACGGCCGCGCATTGCTCTATTCGGGGCCGCTGTTCACGCACCAGCTCTCGCATATGTGGGTGGATTTTCGCGGCATCCGCGACGAATTCATGCGCAGCCATGACAGCGACTATTTCGAGAACAGCCGGCAGGCCGTCCATGTGCAGCAGGACTATGCCATCCGCAATCCGATGAACTTCAAGGGCTACGGCAAATATTGCTGGGGCTTCACCGCCTGCGACGGGCCCGGCTGGCTCAAGCGAAAGGTCGACGGCGTGGAGCGCGAGTTCTTCGACTACTACGCGCGCGGCGCACCTTTCGGTCCGGACGATGGAACGGTCGCGCCATGGGTCGTCATCGCCTCCCTGCCATTCGCGCCGGAAATCGTCGTTCCCACGGCCCGCAACCTTGGCCGCATGAACTTCCGCGCCAAGCAGCGCTATGGAACCAAGCCGTCCTTCAACCCGTCATTCGCGGTGGAAGACAGTCCCTCCGGCTTTTGGGTATCTCCCTATCACTTCGGCATCGACCAGGGACCGGTCGGGCTGATGATCGAAAATTACCGCACAGGGCTGATCTGGAACATCATGCGGCGTTGTCCGCCCATTCTGGCGGGGCTGCGCCGCGCGGGCTTCTCCGGAGGCTGGCTCGAGGCCGCCAACCCCGTCTGACGAAGGAGCTGGCCGAGGATTGATGTGTTCCCCGCGGCACACTTGCCTGGCCCGAAGGAAAAGGTCGACGCGGAGGGGGCTTCGCTGCACGCTCTTCATCGCTTCATACCAGCGGCCCTAAGCTTTGATCGTCGGTGCGATGAGGGGCGGCGCGAACAGTCGGAGGTTAGTTTCAAGCCCCACGCGAGCCGCGCCAAAAGCACTTCAGTCCGGGTAGCAGACGGCGGAAATGTTCGGCCACACCGCGCTGTCGCAGCCCGCGGCCCGTTGCGTCTGCCTGAATGCCGTGCTGACCGGCCCGGTCACCATCGGATCGACGCCGTAGGGCGCATCCTCGAAGCGCTGCGCAACGTCTTGCCGAATGGCATTCTCCGTGGCGATGCCGGACGTGGTTTCCGGCGACACCGCATGGACGGCGTCCACGCGCGGGACGCGCGGCGCCGCGCTACTGGCGGAAATCGCGGCGGCGAAGGCGCACAGCGCCAGAATGCCGGCCCATCTGTAAAGTCTGATGCTGTCCATCATCGAAATCGCCACGGCGAGGCAACCGCTCTCTCGGGCGCGTTCCATAACCGCCCGTGCAAGCGATTCATTAGAACTTCGATACCGTTAACATTCCGTTGCCGCGAAGTGCCCGCTACAGGTCCCGGGCATAGTAACGCACTTTCTTGGCCGATTGGATCGCGGCGCTACCCACCACCACGAAACCGAGGGCGGCATGAAAGGCATCCGAGGCCGGATTCGGCGGCTCGGCATTGACCTCGCAAGTGACGGTTCGATGACCTGCGTCCGACGCCTTGCCGAAAAGATCCGCATAGAGCGCGCGCGCCAGTCCCCGCCCGCGCGCCGAAGCAGCCACAACGACGCGGTCGACATAGACGAATCGCTCATAGCGGGAGCGGAACCACAGGAAGTTCGGGCTTTGATAGTCGGCGTGCTGATCAAAGGCGATGAGGAATGCGTCGCACTCGCCGACCGCGCGTGCGTGGAACGCCTCGGCAACGAGGCGGCTAAACTCGTGCGGCTCCAGCCAGGACAATTCGGTCGCGTGCGCGTTATTCAGCGCGAGCGCGCTTTCCTGCCTCGCCTTGGCAAGGTCCAGCATTTCGACCGAATATCCGCGAACGGTGCCCATCGCCATCGCATGCCATTTCCACGGAACTCCGGCAAGCATCAGGCGTTGCTCGCGAGGCTTTCCGGGTCAGGCGAAACCCGCGAAAGGAAAGGCGGCGCCAGTGCAGGAAATCGCTAAGCAGGTTCCGGAAAAGTGTGTCACGGTTTTCCGACAGAAACCTGCGACAAAAAGAAGAGGCTAAGCAGGCGAACCGTGGGCGAAGCCACGCAAGTCTGCTTAGGATGCCTGCTTCTGCGCGCGGGCATTCACGCTTCGTTCAGCGCCGTGAAAACTGCGATCGGTCCGGGAAAAACGTGGAAGGGACTTCCGTGATCCTCAGCAACCCCGACAGACTGCTGTGGCCGCAAGCCGGTATCAGCAAGCAAGGTCTGCTCGACCACTACAAGGCGGTGTGGCCGCGTATGGAGCGCTTTATCGTCAACAGGCCCCTCAGCCTGGTACGTGCGCCGGATGGCGTCGAGGGCCAGCGGTTCTTCCAAAAACACGCCTCCAAGGGCATGCCCGAGTTGATCGTCACGATGAACGACCCGCAGGACGGCGAAGAGCTTCTGTTCATCCGCGACTTCGACGGGCTGGCGGCACTTGTCCAGTTCAGCGCCGTCGAGGTCCATATCTGGGGCGCGACCATTGACGCGATCGACACGCCCGACCAGATCATTTTCGACCTCGATCCGGATGAAGGGCTGGACGTCGAGGCGGTGCGCCATGCGACGCGAGCCGTGAAGCAGAAGCTTGACGCAATGGAGCTCCCGTCTTTCCTGAAGACCTCGGGCGGCAAGGGATTCCACGTCGTCGTTCCGGTGAAGCCGAAGGCCGATTGGGCGGCGGTCAAGCAATTCGCCCATGATTTCGCGCAGGCGATGGCCGAGGCCGAGCCGGATCGGTATACGGCGACGCTGTCGAAGAAAGCGCGTACGGGCCGCATCTTCATCGACTATCTGCGGAACGGCCGCGGTTCGACGACCGTCGCGCCCTATTCGGCACGCGCCAAGCCCGAAGCGACCGTGTCGATGCCTGTCCCCTGGGACGCGCTTGACGACACGCTCACACCGGATCGCTTTGCGATAGGCAACGAGGCCCTGCAAACCGGGCTGAAGGCGTCCGACCCATGGGCGGGGTTTTTTGGGGCGGGCAAGGCATTTGACCCGACGACATAACGCTTGGAAACGGATGCGATCCGGCGTCTCTACCGGAGCGCCCGGCCTTCCGCATCGAAGCGATAGGTCTTGCCCGGATGCGGGGTGGCGTAGAGCGCGGCACCCGGCTCGGCCTTGTACTCGCCGAAGATGCGCGCGATGATCAGCCCCGCCTTGTCCGTGTCGAGGTAGAGGTTGGTGTCGGCGCCGAGGTGCTCGGCATGCACCACCGTGCCCTTCCAGTCGCCGGAAGACGGGCTGACCGAAAGGTGTTCAGGCCGCACGCCGACCGTTTTGGCTTGGCCTTCGCCAAGACGCGTGCCATCGATAAGATTCATCTTCGGCGAGCCGATGAAGCCGGCTACGAATTCGTTGGCCGGATTTCTGTAGAGTTCCATCGGCGCGCCGACCTGCTCGATCTTGCCGGCGTTCAGCACCACGATCTTGTCGGCTAGCGTCATCGCCTCGACCTGATCATGCGTGACATAGATCATCGTTGCCTTCAGCCGCCGGTGAAGCTGGGCGATTTCCAGCCGCGTATTGACGCGCAGCGCCGCGTCGAGATTGGACAGCGGTTCGTCGAACAGGAACAGTTTCGGTTCGCGCACGACCGCCCGGCCGATGGCGACGCGCTGGCGCTGGCCGCCGGAGAGTTCGGCGGGGCGGCGCTGCAGATAGGGTTCGAGCGACAGCATGGTCGAGGCGATGCCTATGCGCTTGTCGATCTCCGGCGCCGGCGTGCCTGCCTGCTTCAGCCCAAGCCCCATATTGTCGCGCACGGTGAGATGCGGATAGAGCGCGTAGGACTGGAACACCATGGCGATGCCGCGTTTGGCCGGCGGCGTGTTGACGACGTTGATGCCATCGATCAGCACCTTGCCGGAGGTCGCATCCTCCAGCCCGGCGATGACGCGCAGCAAGGTGGACTTGCCGCAGCCGGACGGCCCGACGAAAACGACGAACTCGCCGTCTTCCACGTCGAGGTCGATGCCCTTCAGCACATCTACCTTGCCAAAGGATTTCGTTACATTCTCGATCTTGAGGGAGCCCAAGGCGAATCCCCTTCCTTAGAGTTTGACGGCTTTGCCTGTCCGCACGCTCTCATCGGCGGCGAGACAGACGGCGAGCGACTTCACCGCATCGTTCATGTGGCGGGTCAGGTCGAGGTCCTCGCGGATCGTCCGCAGCAGGAAAGCCTGCTCGAGATCGCAAAGGTTCTGATGGCCCGGTTCGCCCTCCATGGAGAGGTCGCGGTCGGCCTGCGCGAATTTGGCGTCCGGACCAAGTGACGCGCCGTGCAGGCGGATCACCGAGGTCCTGGTGTGCGTGTCGATGTCGTCGGACTTCGCGCTATCGCTCATCACGATGGAGACGCAGCCCCTGGGCGAGATCACATCCTTCACGAAAAACGCCGTCTCCGACATCATCGGCCCCCAGCCGGCCTCGTACCAGCCGACCGAGCCGTCTTCGAACAGAACCTGAAGGTGGCCGTAATTGTACATTTGCGGATCGATCTCGTCCGACAGCCTCAGCCCCATGCCGCGCACCTCGACCGGCCTGGCGTCGGTGATCTGGCACATCACGTCGAGGTAATGCACACCGCAGTCGACGATGGGCGACGTGGTCTTCATCAGTTGCTTGTGCGTTTCCCAGGTCGGGCCGCTGGACTGCTGATTGAGATTCATGCGGAAAACATATGGCCCGCCCAGCGCCCGCGCCTCGGCGATCAGCCGCACCCAGGAGGGATGGTGGCGCAGGATATAGCCCACCACCAGCTTGCGGCCGTTGGCGCTTGCCGCCGCCACGACGCGCTCGGCGTCCGCGACGGTCGTCGCCAGCGGCTTTTCCACGAACACGTGACAACCCGCTTCCAGAGCCTGCACCGCATAGGCGGCGTGGCTGTCGGAATAGGTGTTGATCGACGCGACATCCGGTTTCTCGTCGCGCAGCGCCTCCTCGAATGAGCGGCGCACCTCGTGGCGCGCGAGTTCCGCCGGCAAAACCGGATCGGAGCGGTTGACGAGCGCGGCAATCTCGAAGCCGGGATTCGTCTCATAGGCGAGCGCATGGCTTCGGCCCATATTGCCGAGGCCGGCGACGACAACGCGCAATGGTGCTTGCGCGTTCATTTGACCGCTCCCGAGGTGATGCCGCGGATAAGCTGCCGCGAGAAGATCAGATAGAGGATGAGCACCGGCAGGATCGCCAGCGACAGCGCGGCCAGCACCGCGTTCCAGTTGGTGACGAACTGGCCGATGAAGATCTGCGCGCCGAGCGTCACCGTCTTGGTGCCCTCCGACGGCGCCAGGATCAGCGGGAACCACAGATCGTTCCAGATCGGGATCATGGTGAACACCGCGACCGTGGCCATCGCCGGCCGCACCAGCGGCAGCACCAGGCGGAAGAAGATGCGGTATTCCGAAAGCCCGTCGATGCGCCCGGCATTCTTGAGGTCGTCCGAGACGGTCTTCATGAACTCCGACAGGATGAAGATGCAGAGCGGCAGGCCCTGCGCCGTGTAGACGAGGATCAGCGCCGTCAGCGTGTTGACCAGTCCGCTCGCCACCATGATCTGCAGGATCGCCACCGTGCCGAGACGGATCGGAATCATGATGCCAAGCGCCAGATAGAGGCCGGTGAGCGTATTGCCGCGAAAGCGGTATTCCGAGAGCGCGAAGGCCGCCATCGCGCCGAACAGGATGACGAAGAACAGCGAGCCGACCGTGACCACCAGGCTGTTCTGGAAATACTGGATGAAGTCGCCCTGCGCCATGACTGTCGTATAGCCGACCGGATCGAAGGTCTCGGCCGTCGGCAGGGAAAGCGGCGAGCGGAAGATCGCGTTGCGCGACTTGAACGAGTTGATGACGATCAGGAAGACCGGGAACAGCGCGATCACCGTATAGGCGATCAGCACCGAATGGGCAGCGATGCTGCGCGCGGGAGAGGCGGTGGCGCTGCTCATTGCACTTTCCTCGCAAACGGGTGGAGCGGGGTGGAGGACATCGGCATGACCTCGCTTAGAACTGGTAGCGACGCAGGCGCGTCTGGATGGCGAAAAGATAGACGCAGACACCGGCGAGGATGATGAAGAACATCATCGTGGCGATGGTCGCACCCATGTTCGGATCGCCAAGCTGAAGCTGGAAGCCGAAGAAGGCGCGGTAGAGGAAGGTGCCGAGGATGTCGGTCGAGAAATTCGGGCCGGCAAGCGCGCCCTGCGCCGTGTAGATGAGGTCGAAGGCGTTGAAATTGCCGACGAAGGTGAGGATCGAGATGATGCCGATCGACGGCAGGATGAGCGGCAGCTTGATCTTCCAGAATTGCGCCATGCCGGTGATGCCGTCGCATTCGGCCGCCTCGATCACCTCGTCGGGAATGGAGAGCAGCGCGGCATAGATCAGCATCATCGGAATGCCGACGAACTGCCACACCGAAATCAGGCTCAGCGTCGTCAGCGCGTATTCCTCCTTGCCCAGCCAGGGCGTGAACAGGCTCTTCAAGCCAGACCATGTCGAGCAGCGAAGGCGCGACACCCCACAGCGGCGAGAGGATCAGCTTCCAGACGAAGCCGACGATGACGAAGGAGAGGATGGTCGGGATGAAGATCGCGGTGCGGTAGAAGGCATCGAAAGCGCAGCTTCGGGCTGGACAGCAGCGCCGCCAGAACCACGCCGATCGGGTTCTGCACCAGCATGTGGACGATGAAGAACCAGACATTGTTGCCGAGCGCGTTCCAGAAATTCACCGACCAGCGCGCATCGCCGAACAGCATGCGGAAATTATCGAGGCCGACATAGACCAGTTGCTGGTCGATCCGGCGAAACAGCGATAGCTGCAAGGTGCCGGCCAGCGGCACGATCATGAAGGCGGTGTAGACGAGAAAGGCCGGCGCCAGGAACACGATGATGTGCCAGCGAAAGGGCTTTTTGATCGTGGAATTGGCCATGGTCCGGTCCTTCACATGGAAACGCGGTTCAACTGTCGACTATGTGGCTGCCATTCATGCGCCGCCGGATCGCCCGCCGCAAACGACTTGGGAAAATCCTGTGTCGCCATCGAACCCGCAGCTATTGGCGTGCAGGGTCCGACGAGGGTGGAGGACGAGGGCGTATCGTGCGCCGCAATTCGGCTGCAAGGGCTCCTTCCCCGCATTTTGACGGGGAAGGAGTTCGACGATCGTAATTATTTAGCCGGCTTGAACCAGGCGTCGAGGCCTGCCTGCAGCTTCTTGCCCGCGTCCTCCGGGGTCTCCGTGCCGTTGATCACATTGGCCGATGTAACCCAGGTCTCGTTCTCGAGATTCGGCGTGCCGCGCGACAGGATCTGATAGGTCGAGCGGATCGTCGGCTTGCACTTCTCGCGCCAGGAGACGAATTCCTGGGCCAGCGGATCCTCCATCTTCACCGGTGCATTGTTCAGGCTGAAGAAGCCGGGCAGCGCGTTGGCGTAAATGGTGGCGAAATCCGGCGAAGCGACCCATGACAGGAAGGTCTTGGCGGCGTCGGCGTTCGGGCTCTTGGAATTGAGGCCGATGGCGATGTCGGTGTGGTCGGAGATGTAGCAGGTGTCGCCGGCATTCTTCACGGGCGGCGGGAAGGCGCCCATCTTGAACTGGGCCTGCGTGTTGAATCCGGTGATTTCCCACGAACCGGCGGGGTAGATCGCAGCCCGGCCGAGCGTGAAAAGGTTCTGGCTGTCGGGATAGGTCTGCGCCTCGAAGCCCTCGCCGAGATACGGCTTCCACTTGGCGAGCGCCGCAAACGGCTCGACCCACTGCGGATCGGTGAGCTTTTGCGTGCCGGCGAGCAGCGCAAGGCGGCCTTCCTCGCCCTTCCAGTAGTTCGGGCCGATATTCTGATAAGCCATGGTCGCGGCTTCCCAGAGGTCCTTCGTGCCCATGGCCATCGGAATGTAGGTGCCGTCGGCCTTGATCTTGTCCAGCGCCGCATAGAACTCCGCCTCGGTTGCCGGCGGCGTGATGCCGAGCTTGTCGAAGGCGTCCTTGTTGTAGATGAAGCCGTGGATGACCGAGGCCATCGGCACGCAGAACGTCGCCTTGCCGTCGTCGGTCTGCCAGGCGGACTTGGCGACGTCGGAGAAGTTCTCCATTCCCGCCAGTGAAGTCAGATCGGCGAGATGACCCTTGGTGTAGAGGTCGAGCGAGGCGTCGAAGGGACGGCAGGTGATGAGGTCGCCAGCCGAACCGGCATCGAGCTTCGCGTTGAGCGCGGCGTTGTATTCGGTCGGCGCCGACGGCGCGAACACGACCTTGATGCCCGGATTCTTGGCCTCGAAGGCCGGGATCAACTTCTCCTGCCAGATGGCGAGGTCGTCGTTGCGCCAGCTTTCGATGGTGATCGTCTTGTCCTGCGCCAGGGCCAGCCCCGAGGAGGCGAGCACGCTGGAGCTCATGAGGAGCGTTGTCAAAAGTCTCGTTTTCATTCTTAGTCTCCCTGTTTTGACCCGTTCAGGTTCCGTTATGGCGAGAGCCTGCGCTCCCCTCTTCTAGTCTGGCAAGAGCCAGCCTGAGCTTCTGGCCGGCTCCAGCCAACAGACGTTCCGCGGCGGCCGTATCGGCGGCACCGGCGGCGAGCAATATGGCGGACTTGACCGAGCCGCCGGCCTTCTCCAGCCAAAGCGCGGCTTCCTCGCGTCCGCAACCCGCAATGGCCGAAACGATCCGCGCCGCGCGGTCGCGCAGCTTCATGTTGTCGGCTCTGAGATTGACCATATAGCCCTCATGCACATGGCCGAGGTGGATGGCGACCAGCGTCGACAGCATGTTGAGCGCGATCTTCTGCGCCGTTCCCGCACCCATTCGCGTCGAACCGGCGATCATTTCGGGCGGCGTGGCAAGAACAATGCCGACATCGGCGCAAAGAACGAGCGGCGTGCCCGCATTGTTGGCCATGCCTATCGTGGCCGCGCCGCGCCGGCGCGCTTCCTTGAGTGCCGCGACCGCGTATGGCGTCGTGCCGCTGGCCGATACCGCGACAAGACAGTCGCCTTCGCCCAGACCATGCCCCGACAATTCGTCCACGGCCGATTGGCCATCGTCCTCGGGGCCGCCGGCCAGATCAGTAAGAGCCTGACGACCGCCGGCAATCAGCACGATCACGCGATCGCGCGAGATTCCATACGTGCCCGGCAGTTCGAGCCCGTCGGCCAGCGCCATCAGCGCCGAACTCCCAGCCGCCGCGTAGAAGAGACGGCCGCCATTGGACAATCGGCCGGCAGCGAGATTCGCTGCCTCGGCGATCGCCGCGACCGCGCCTTGCGCGCTTTGGGCCGCCTCGACCTGCGCCTCGGCAAGCATGCGCAAAATTTCGGAGGGCGATTGCTGATCGAGCCCCCTCGCCTTCGCGTTCACAGCTTCCGTACCGGCCAGCGCCATCGTTCTTCCTCCTTGGCCAGACCATACCAAAAAAATACCACTTGTCCAGCATGCGATTAACGATTTTCTTATGATAATGAGGGATACAGGAGATAACTGCCGTATTTTCAAGGAGTTAGGCGAATCTTGCTCCGGCTGAAAATTAACCCTTGGATATTGGTATTTTATTGGTATCATAACGCAGGAGGTGCAATCACGTGGATCTGGTTCTGGGCATAGATGGCGGCGGGACGAGTTGCCGGGCTGCGGTCGCGACGCTCGACGGCAGGATTCTCGGCCGCGCCAAGAGCGGCGCCGCCAATATCCGTACCGACCTGACCGGTGCTCGGGCCAATATCGTGGAGGCATCGCGCCTCGCCTTCGCGGAGGCCGGGATCGACCCCGACCGCGTAGGTGCGACGCCGGCGCTGCTTGGACTGGCTGGAAGCAATGTCGGCACCTACCGGCGGCAACTCGAGGCCATTCTGCCCTTCCCCCGATGCATTGTAGAGAGCGACGCGCTGATCGCGCTGGAAGGCGCCCTTGGCGCGGCTGATGGCGCAATTGCAATTCTGGGCACTGGCAGCGCCTATATGATGCGCCGCGGCGAGATGGTGCGAACGGTCGGCGGCTGGGGTTTTCTTGTCGGCGACCAGGCGAGCGGCGGCCGCATCGGCAGGGACCTGCTGGAAGAAGCCTTGCTCGCCTACGACAACATCCGTCCGGCTTCTCCCCTCACCGCCGCGCTGCTCGCCGCGTTCCGCGACAATCCCCGCGACGTCGTCGAGTTCACCACGACCGCCAAGCCCGGCGATTTCGGGGGTTTCGCGCCGATGGTGTTCGACTATGCCGCATGCGGCGACACGGTCGCGGAGACTATCGTCGCGCGCGCCGTTGCCGCGATCGAGGCGTCCCTCGACGTGCTTGCTCTGCGCGCCAACGAGCCGGTCTGCCTGCTCGGCGGTCTGGCGGCGCTCTATGGTCCACGCCTTTCCGCGCCGTACCGCGATCGTTTGCGCCAGCCGCTTCAGGATGCGCTTGGCGGCGCGGTGTCGATGGCGGCACGCCGGTTCGCGGCGCAAGAGAACCCCGATGGCTGACCTCGCCGACCAGATATTCGGCGCAATGAAGGGCGCCGGTGCAAACGGCGCGCCGCTCTATCTCAGGCTGAAGCGCTCGATCGAGGATGCCGTGCGGCACGGCGTGATCGGCCCCGGCGACGCTTTGCCGTCGGAGCGCGACATCGCGGCCAAGGCCGATATTTCGCGCGTCACCGTGCGCAAGGCAGTCCAGGATCTTGTCCGGACCGGCCTGCTCGTGCAGCGCCGCGGCTCGGGCACATTCGTCGCCCGACCCGTCGAGCGGGTCGAACAATCGCTTTCGCTGCTGACCTCCTTCAGCGAGGACATGGCGCGGCGCGGCATGTCGCTGCGCTCCGAATGGCTGGACCGCGGCATCTACGCGCCGTCGCCTGACGAGATGATGGTGCTCGGCCTGTCTCCGGACGAATCCGTCGCGCGGGTAAGCCGGCTAAGAATAGCCGACGAAACGCCGCTGGCAATCGAGCGCGCCGCGCTGTCGACCGCCGTGCTGCCGGACCCGCTCGCCATAGGCTCCTCGCTTTACGCGGCGCTGGAGCGAACCGGCAGCCGGCCGGTGCGGGCGGTGCAGCGCATCTCGGCGGCGAATCTGGGCGCGGCGGACGCCCGCCTGCTGGATGTGCCGGCAGGTGCGGCAGGTCTTCACATCGAGCGTATTTCCTATCTGGCAACCGGCAAGGTCGTGGAATTCACGCGATCCATCTATCGCGGCGACACCTACGATTTCGTCGCCGAATTGAGACTGGGCGAAACAGCGGGGCGCAACAGGACAGAGCCATGAACGATCAAACCCATATGCGCCGCGAAATCGCCGAAATCCCCGACGCGGCCGCGCGGCTGCTTGACCGGGGCGGGCAGGCTCTTGCGGCGGCCGGCCGAGGCATTCGCGATCTCAACCCGCTCTTCGTCATCAGTGTGGCGCGCGGCTCGTCCGATCATGCGGCGTCGTTCCTGAAATATGCGGTCGAGCTTACGGCCGGGATTCCCGTGGCCTCGGTAGGGCCATCGGTCGCCTCGATCTATGGAGCCAATCTCAGGCTGAGCGGCTCCCTGTGCCTTTCCATCTCGCAATCAGGCAAGAGCCCGGATATCGTCGCGATGGTCGCGCAGGCCAAGGCCGGAGGCGCGCTCACCGTGGCTCTCACCAACACGCCCCATTCGCCGCTGGCAGCCGCGTCCGATTATCCGATCAATATATTGGCCGGACCGGAACGCAGCGTGGCGGCAACAAAGACCTTCGTCAATTCCTGCGTCGCCGGCCTTGCCTTGATGGCGCATTGCACGGACGATGTCGAACTGCTCGCCGCGCTCGGCCGTTTGCCGGAGCAATTCCGCGAGGCGATAGATTGCGACTGGATGGAGATTGCCGAGGCGCTGGAGAACGAGCCTTCCCTGTTCATTCTCGGGCGCGGCCCGTCCTACGCGATCGCCAGCGAGGCGGCGCTGAAGTTCAAGGAGACATGCGGCATGCATGCCGAGGCCTACAGCGCAGCCGAGGTGATGCACGGCCCGCTGGCACTGGTCGGTCCCGGTTTCCCGGTGCTGGCGCTCGCCGCGCGCGATGCCTCGGAGGCTTCCGTCGCCGAAACGTCGGACGCGCTCGCGACCAAGGGCGCGAGCGTCTTCGCGACATCGCGGCGGACCGCGCAGGCGCGCATGCTGCCGCACATCGCGACCGGCCATCCGCTGACGGACCCGCTTCCGCTGATCGTGTCCTTCTACGCTTTCGTCGAGGCCTTTGCCCGCCGTCGCGGACTCGATCCCGACCAGCCGCGAAATCTGCGCAAAGTCACGGAAACACGCTGATGCGATCCCTCGCGCTGGCCGCGGCGAAGATCTTCGATGGCGAGAACTGGCACGGCGACGCCGCCATTCTGTTGAGCGGCGAAGGCGTCGAGGCAATCGTGCCCCGCCATGGCGTTCCGCAAAACGTGCCGGTCGTTGAAACGAACGGGATGCTCGTGCCGGGCTTCGTCGATTTGCAAGTCAATGGCGGCGGCGGCGTCATGCTGAACGGCCGGCAGGATGTCGAATCAATCCGCACGATCTGCGCCGCCCACGCAGCCTTCGGCACGACCGCGCTTCTGCCGACGCTGATCACCGACACGCCCGAAATCACGGCGCGCGCCGTCGACGCCGGGGCGGCCGCGGCCAGGGCCGGCGTGCCGGGTTTCCTCGGGCTGCATCTGGAGGGGCCGCATTTGTCGATTGCCCGCAAGGGTGCGCACGACCCCCGCCTGATACGGAAGATGACAACGGCCGACGAGGAATTCCTGCTCGCCGCGCGCGCGCGCCTCCCGGCCTTGCTGACCACGATCGCGCCCGAATCCGTCGAGCCCTCCCGTGTAACGGCACTTGTGAATGGCGGGGTGGTCGTCAGCCTCGGCCATTCCGACACAACCCATGCGACCGCCCGCGCCTATGCGGAAGCCGGCGCCAGCATGGTCACGCACCTCTTCAACGCCATGAGCCAGATCGGCAACCGCGAACCCGGCCTGGCCGGCGCCGGCCTGGGCTGCGCTACGCTGTGGACCGGCCTGATTGCCGACGGCTTCCATGTCGACCCCGCGACGATCGGCATCGCGCTGCGTGCAAAGCAGGGACCGGCCCGGATTTTCCTCGTCACCGACGCCATGGCGACAATCGGCACCGACATGACGTCATTCACGCTGAACGGCCGCACGATCCGGCGCCATGGCGGGCGCCTCACTCTGGAGGACGGCACCCTGGCCGGCGCCGACCTCGACATGATCTCGGCCGTACGATTCATGCACAAGAACGTCCGGGTCGATCTCGGCGAGGCTTTGAGAATGGCATCGCTCTATCCGGCCGAGGCAATGGGCGTGGAGGCCCGCTACGGCAGGCTTGGCCCCGGCACGCGCGCTGACATCGTGAATCTTTCGGACGACCTCGATGTGGAAAGTGTCTGGATCGGCGGCGAAAAGGTTTTTGCCAGGACCTCTACCGAGGCGATGAGGGCAGCACAAACGGCCAACGCGGAGGCCGCAGGGATTTGATCCGGTCCGGTCGTCCGACGCTATGACGCCTACCGCTACGCCGCTCCGCGCTCGGCGGCCGTCCTGATCGCTTCGATATTGGCGCGATAGGAAGCAGCATTGCCACCCTTGAAGACGGCCGAGCCGGCAACCAGCACATCGGCTCCGGCGGCCGTCACCAGGGGGGCGGTTTCCGGCGTGATGCCGCCATCGACCTCGATATGGATGGGCCGGCCACCGACCAACGCCTTTACTTTGCGGATCTTATCCAGCATGGCGGGGATAAAGGCCTGGCCGCCGAAGCCCGGATTGACCGTCATGATCAGGATCAGATCCAGCCGGTCGAGCACATGCTCCACAACGCTCTCCGGCGTCGCCGGATTGAGCGACACGCCGGCGCGCTTGCCGAGAGTTCTGATCGTCTGCAGGGATCGATCGAGATGCGGTCCGGCCTCGGCATGCACCGTGATGATGTCGGCGCCGGCCTCCGCGAAGGCGGCGATGTAGGGATCGGCCGGCGCGATCATCAGGTGACAGTCGAAGACCTTGTCGGTGCGGTTGCGGATCGCCTTCACCACCGGCGGGCCGAAAGTGATATTGGGCACGAAATGGCCGTCCATCACGTCGAGATGCACCCAATCGGCGCCGGCGGCGGCCACCGCCTCGACCTCGTCGCCCAAACGCGAGAAATCCGCCGAGAGAATGGATGGCGATATGATCGTCTTACGGGTCATGGTCGTCACTTTCGCGATTACGCGGTCGCTGGCAGGCTCGTGGCTTGCCTGTCAGCTTCTTGTTTGTGGCAGGCTTAGGGCCCCTCTCCGCCTCGCTGCGCTCGGCCCCTCTTCCCCTGCGGGGGCGAAGAATCGCGCCAAACGGCCCGGCCGGCGTTTCCTCGCCCCAGCGAAAGCTGGGGAGAGGTGGCTTGCGAAGCATGCCGGAGCGGGGGACTTCACTCTTCTGTTGATACGAGTTCAGAACTCCCGAATGCAGCTCAGTCTATGTCGAACGACACGCCCTGCGCCAGCGGCAGCGCCTTGGAGTAGTTGATGGTGTTGGTGGCGCGCCGCATATAGGCCTTCCAGGCGTCCGAGCCCGACTCGCGGCCACCGCCGGTTTCCTTCTCGCCGCCGAAGGCTCCGCCGATCTCGGCGCCCGACGTGCCGATATTGACATTGGCAATCCCGCAATCCGAACCATCCGCCGATAGGAAGCGTTCGGATTCCATCAGGTCGCGGGTGAAGATCGACGAGGAAAGTCCCGCGCCGACCGCATTGTGGTCCGCCAGCGCCTGGTCGAAGTCGCTGTATTTCATGACATAGAGAATCGGCGCGAAGGTTTCCTCCAGCACCGGCCCGGCCTGCCGCGGCATCTCCACCAATGCCGGGCGCACGTAGTAGGCGTTGGCGTGGCCATTTTCGAGGCGGACGCCGCCTGTCACCTTGCCGCCTTCGCTACGCGCCGCCTCCAGCGACTTCTGCATGCCGTCATAGGCGGCCTTGTCGATCAGCGGGCCGACCAGCGCGCCGGTCTCCAGCGGACTGCCCACCGACACGCTCTCATAGGCCTTCTTAAGGCGCGGCACGAGCGTATCGTAGATGCTCTCATGCACGAACAGCCGCCGCAGCGTCGTGCAGCGCTGGCCGGCCGTGCCCATGGCGCCGAAAGCGATGGCGCGCAACGCCATGTCGAGATCGGCCGAGGGACAGACGATGCCGGCATTGTTGCCGCCAAGCTCCAGGATGGCGCGGGCGAAGCGTTTTGCCAGCCTCGGGCCGACATCACGGCCCATGCGGGTCGAGCCGGTGGCGGAAACCAGCGCTACCTTCGCATGGTCGACGAGAACCTCGCCGACCGCGCGGTCGCCGATCAGCACGCCCAGCAGGCCCGCCGGCACATCGCCGGCGCGCCTGGCGGCGCGCGCGAAGATCGCCTCGCAGGCAAGTGCCGTCAGCGGCGTCTTTTCCGACGGCTTCCACACCACCGCATTGCCGCACACCAGCGCCAGCGCGGCATTCCACGACCAGACGGCTACGGGGAAGTTGAAGGCGGAGATGACGCCGACCACGCCCAGCGGATGCCAGGTCTCCATCATGCGGTGGCCGGGGCGTTCGGTGGCGATGGTGAGGCCGTAAAGTTGCCGGGAGAGGCCGACGGCGAAATCGCAGATGTCGATCATTTCCTGCACTTCGCCCAGGCCCTCGGACGGGATCTTGCCGACCTCGATCGAGACCAGCCGCCCGAGGTCGGCCTTTGCGGCGCGAAGCTCCTCGCCGATGAGGCGCACGAGTTCGCCCCGCTTGGGCGCGGGCACCAGGCGCCAGGCGCGAAAAGCCCCGTCCGCCTCCTCGATCATCGCTGCTGCATCCGCGACGGCGACGCTGGCAAGTGCGGCGAGTTGCTCGCCTGTCACGGGGCTGCGCACGACGAGGTCGCCGCCCTCAAGACGATCGCCGGCGACGCCCAGTCGAGCAAGAAGTTCAGCAGTTTCCGCCCTGAGGTCCATGATGGATTCTCCTTTGTCGTTCACGCTTCGCAGGCAGCCCGGTGAGCCCAGCGAGCCTTCGGCGGGGCGAGAGCAACCGCCCGCTTGCGCGCAGGCGATTGCTGCTCGGGCTTCGGCAAGCCGCCTATATCGCGATCCGGTGCGTCAATTCCACCGGATTCTGTTCTTACCATGGTGCTGGCGCAAGCAAAGGCAGCGACATTACGGAACGATCAGCGTCCCGGCGCCATGCTCGGTGAAAAGCTCCAGCAGAACGGCGTGCGGCGTCTTGCCGTTGAGGATGACCACGCCTTCCACGCCGCGCTCGATCGCCTCGATGCAGGTTTCCACCTTGGGGATCATGCCGCCGGAAATCGTGCCGTCCCCGATCAGCGCCTTGGCCTCGGCGACCGACAATTCGTCGATAAGATTCCTGTCACGGTCGAGCACGCCCGGAACGTCGGTCAGAAACAGCAGGCGCGTTGCGCCGAGCGCGCCGGCGATGGCGCCGGCGAACGTGTCGGCATTGATATTGTAGGTGTGTCCGTCGCGCCCTGGTGCGACCGGCGCGATGACCGGAATCATCTCGGAGCGGGCAAGCAGGTCGAGCAGCGTGCGGTCGACCTCCACCGGTTCGCCGACATAGCCGAGATCCAGCATTCGTTCGATATTGGAGTCCGGATCGCGCACGGTCTTCTTCGCCTTCTCGGCGAAAACCATGTTGCCGTCCTTGCCGCACAGGCCGATCGCCCATTCGCCCTCGGCATTGATCAGCGCGACGATCTCCTTGTTGATCGAGCCGGCCAGCACCATCTCGACGATCTCGACGGTCTTTCGGTCGGTAACGCGCAGGCCGCCCTCGAACTTCGATTCGATGCCCATCTTTGAAAGCATCGCGCCGATCTGCGGCCCGCCGCCATGCACGACGATGGGATTGACGCCCGACTGTTTCAACAGCGCGATGTCGCGCGCGAAGGCCTGGCCGAGTTCGGCATTGCCCATTGCATGGCCGCCATATTTCACGACGACCGTCTTGTTCTCGTAGCGCTGCATATAGGGCAGCGCGCGCGAAAGCAGCGCGGCTTGCGCGGCAGCGGTTTCGGCGGTGTCCATCGTCATGAATTCCCCCCGCTGATGATCGGACCTGGGCGGGCGTCTTAGCCGGAAAGCGGGCCAGGGGCAAATGCCCTGAGCGCTAATGGCTAATCCGCATTTCTCCCACTCGACATGGCCTGCGTTGCTCTTTCGGCGCGGCAGATACGTCGTCGGGCGGCACCAATGGCGCTTTCGCGGCGCTGCCGGCCGATACGTTGGGAATGCTGCTCAAGCCCGGCCGGAAGCCGCCTCAATGACCGCCGCCGCCACCGGCCGTGGCCGGCGGCTTGCGCATCATCACGGCGAAGACGGCAAGCGAGGCAAACAGCATCGTCAACAGGTAGAACACGTCCATGAACGACATGAGCATCGCCTGCTGGTGAACCATGTTGGAGAGGTTGGACAGCGCGGCGGTCGGACCATCGAGACCGTGCGATTCGAAATTGCGCGTCATGTTTTCGAGTTGCCGCTCGGCTTCAGCGTTGGTCCAGGTCACATGCTCCGAGAGGCGCGCATAGTGAAGCGCGGCGCGGTCGGTCAGCACCGTGTTGATGACGGCGAGCCCGACCGCGCCGCCGAGGTTGCGCGTCAGGTTGAACAGGCCGGACGCGTTCTTGATCAGATTGGGTGCCAGCGTGCCGAGCGCCAGATTGTTGATCGGCACCATGCATAGCATCAGCGACGTGCCGCGCAGGATCTGCGGCGCCAGAAGTTCGTGGAAATCCCAGTCGGCGGTGAGTTGTGTCATGCGCCAGGTGCCGGCAGCGAATCCGACGAAGCCGATCATCATCATCAGGCGCGGGTCCATCTTCCGCGACAGGAAGCCGGCGACCGGGGCGGTGAGGAACATTGCCAGGCCGCTGACGAACAGCGCTTCGCCGATCATCAGCGAATCGTAGCCGCGAATACGCCCGAGAAAGAGCGGATAGAGATAGGTGAGCCCGTACAGGCCAACGCCCATCACGAAGGAAAACATCGATCCGAAGGCGAAATTGACATTGTTGAAGGCGCGCAGGTCGACGATCGGCTCCTCCCGGGTGAAGGCGCGCCAGAAGAACACGACGGCGCCGACGACCAGCACGATGGTGAAGAAGAACACCGCCTCGTCCTGCAGCCAGTCATTGTTCGGCCCTTCCTCGAGGACGAATTCGAGCGAGCCGAGGAAGGCCGCCATGCCGGCCAGCCCCCACCAGTCGAATTTCTTCAGAAGACCGGGCTCGGGCTTGTCGAAATCGATCAGCGACCAGGCGGCGGTGGCGACAAAAATGCCGGGAATGACGTTGATCAGGAACAGCCAGTGCCAGGACATGGCGTGGCTGATGTAGCCGCCCACGGTCGGTCCGATGGTCGGCGCCAGCGTGGCGACGAGGCCGATCATCGGCGACACCACGGCGCGGCGCGACGCCGGAAAGATGGTGAAGGCGGCGGCGAACACGCTGGGAATCATGCCGCCGCCGATGAAGCCCTGTATCGCGCGGTAGACGATCATCTGGTCGATATTGGTCGCGGTCGCGGCGAGCGCGCTGGCCGCCGTGAACCCGGCCGCCGATATGGTGAAAAGCACGCGCGTCGAAAGAAGCCGGGCGAGGAAACCCGAAAGCGGGATCATGATGACCTCCGCGATCAGGTAGGATGTCTGCACCCAGGAAATCTCGTCCGAGCTGGCCCCGAGGCCGGCCTGGATCTCGGCCAGCGACGCCGAGACGATCTGGATGTCGAGGATCGCCATGAACATGCCGAACACCATCGCGAGAAAGGCGATGGTGCGCCGCGTGCCGGGCATCGCGTCGGTTTGCCGTGTCACGGCGGTGGTCATGATGGAGGCGGCGGCCATCCCCTTGCCTCCCGAAGCGTCAGTCCGCCGCGGTGACGGCGGCCGCCGCGTCACCGGCCAGCGGCGCAGTACGGCTGTCGACGTCGACGACCACCGAAAGACCGGCGCGCAGCTTGCCGGATGCAAGCGCTGCCTCCGAGACGTCGATGCGCACAGGCACGCGCTGCACGATCTTGGTGAAATTGCCGGTCGCGTTCTCGGCCGGCAGCAGCGAGAAGACGGAGCCGGAGGCGGGCGCCAGCGACGATACCGTGCCCTCGAATTCCGTGCCGTCGATCGCGTCGACCGACACCCTCACCTTCTCGCCCGGCACGAGACGGCCGAGCTGCGTTTCCTTGAAGTTGGCGACAACGTAAAGCTTGTTCAGCGGCACCACCACGGCGAGTTTCTGGCCGGGCGAGACAAGATCGCCCTGCTCGATCGCGAAATTGCCGACCACGCCGTCGTAAGGCGCGCGCAGAACGGTAAAGGAGAGGTCGCGCGCCGCCTTGTCGCGGGATAGCTCAAGATTGCGCAGGGTGGACCGCGCCTCCTGATACTGGGCCTCCAGAACGCCGATATTCGCCCTGGCGCTCTCGATCTGCGCGGCCGCTCCGGCGAGCGCCGCCTTGGTCTGCTCGACCGCCGTGTTGGCGTCATCCACCTGCGCCTGTGTCGAGACCTTGTTCTTCAGCAGCTGCGTCACACGGCCAGCGCCCCGGACGGCATTGTCGGCCGAAGCGACCGCGGACGCTTTCTGCGCCTGCGCCTGTCCAAGTGCTGCACGCGCCGCATCGGTCTCAGCGCGGATGCGGTCGAGCGACTTCTTCTGGACATCGATCTGGGCTTCGGCCTGGGCCAGCGCGATGCGATAGTCACCATCTTCTATGGTGACGAGCGGATCGCCGGCCTTGACGTGCTGGTTCTCGACCACATCGCGGCTGGCGACATAGCCGGTGATCTTCGGCGTCACAAAGGCCATGTCGGCCTGAACATAAGCGTCGTCCGTCGAGATCATGAAGCGGCCGTCGGTCCAGTAGCCATAGCCGTACCAGCCGCCACCGGCGAGCAGGCCGGCCACGATCAAAGGCAGCAGGAAGGACTTCGCGGAACGCTTCTTGCGCTCGGGCGCCGGCGCCTCGGCCGGAGCCGGCGCAACGGGCAGGCTGCGCTCCGCCTTCAGGACGACGGCGTCGGACTGGGTTTTCACCACCGGAAAGGCGTGCACTTCGGACAGGGCGGCCGGTTCGGCCGAGGATTTTGCATTGCGGAGTGACATGCGCGCTCCCCGAGATTAAACTAAACCGTTCGGTTCGATCGTTGACTTAGCGTGAGGCAGGCCGCATATCAAGTCCCATCAGACAACGCTGCCGAAAAATGTTCCTCGACCTGCTTTCCAGGGATGCGAATGCCCGCTGAACCGAAGGTTCACAAAGACCGGACCGCTGACACGGAGGACGTCCGCCGCCGCGGCCGACCCGCGGCAGGCCAGGACCCGGCCAAGCGCCGCCAGATCATCGAGGGCGCGCGCCGCGTCTTCATCGAGATGGGTTTTGATGCCGCGTCCATGAACGACATCACGCGCGCGGCGGGCGTGTCGAAAGGTACGATCTACGTTTACTTCGCCAGCAAGGAAGAACTCTTCGTGGCGCTCATCGAGGAGGAGCGCCGGACGATCTTCGTCAATCTCTACGAAGCGCTCGAACGCGGCGGAACCGTGCGCGATACGCTGACCTCCTACGGAACGACGCTGGTGCGCAAGATCACCTCTCCCGCCGTCCTCAAGGCACAACGCACGGTGATCAGCATCTGCGAGCGCATACCTGAGCTGGGTGCCCGGTTCTACGAGCGGGGACCCAAGCGCGGCCATGACAAGCTGGCCGCCTACTTGGCGCGAGCGGTTGAGGCCGGAGCGCTGGTCATCCCCGACATCGAGCTTGCGGCCTACCAGTTCGCCGATCTCAGCATGTCGCGCCTGTTCCGCCAGTGCCTGTTCGGCTATCGCAACACGACGCCGACCCAGGAAGAAATCGAACGGATCGTCACTTCCGGGGTTGATATGTTTCTCAAGGCCCATGGCGGACCAAATCTCGAAACCTGGACGAATTCTTGAATCCGCCAGGCGGGTTCGCTTGTGGAAATCCGACCTAAGCAGACTTGCGTGGCTTCGCCACGCTTGGTCTGCTTAGTGCTGGCGCCCCTTCTCCCCGCCGCCGGAGAGGCGGCAGGCTGCACCGGCTTGGCCAATCGCAGACGCTGGACTGATTGCCAGTCGCCGACCATGGCGGCCCCTCGATGCGACCCGGCTATTGCGTCGCCGCGAGCGAAATCGCCGCGCGCAATTCTTCCATGCCGAGACTTTTCTCCGAGGATGTCGCGATAATCTCGGGGTAGGCAGCGGGCCGCTTCCTGATCTTCTCCAGTGTCTCGGCGACGAGGCGCGGCACGCCGGCCGGCTTGATCTTGTCGATCTTGGTCAGCACGAGCTGGTAGGAGACGGCCGCCTTGTCGAGCAGCGACATCACCTCCTCGTCGATCGGCTTGATGCCGTGGCGCGAGTCGATCAGCAGATAGACGCGTTTCAGCGTGACCCGGCCGCGCAGATAGTCGAGGACGAGCTTGGTCCAGCGCTCCACCTCGGTTTTCGGCGCCTGGGCATAGCCGTAGCCGGGCATGTCGACCAGCGCCAGCGGCGGCAGGTCACCGACCTCGCCGGAGTGGCCATCCGGCACGAAATAGTTGAGTTCCTGGGTGCGGCCCGGCGTATTGGACGTCCGCGCCAGCCCCTTCTTGCCGACAAGCGCATTGATCAGCGAGGATTTCCCGACATTGGACCGGCCCGCGAAGGCGATTTCAGCCGGCCCCTGCGGCGGAAGCAGCGTCATCGACGGGACGCTGCGGATAAAGACCCAGGGCTTGCCGAAATAATCCGCGACCGGCCGGGTTTCGACCAACTCTGCATTCATATGGCGGCCTCCAGCGCGGCGAGATCGGCTCCGCGTATGGCGTTCAGGTTGCGCGAGATCTTTTCGACCGGCCAGTCCCACCACGCGAGGGCAAGCAGCCTGGCGACCGTATCGGCATCGAATCGCGTCTTGACCACGCGGGCCGGATTGCCGGCGACGATGGCGAAGGGCGGCACGTTCTGGGTCAGCACCGAGCGGGCCGCCGCGATCGCCCCGCTGCCGACCTTCACACCCGGCATCACCAGTGTCTCCATGCCCAGCCACACATCATGGCCGACGATCGTGTCGCCGCGCACCTCGCGCTTCCAGCTTTCCGGGTCGAATCCCAACTCCCAGCCATGGCCGAAAATATTGAAAGGATAGGTCGAAAAGCCCGACATGGCATGGTTGGCGCCGTTCATGATGAACTTGACGCCCTCGGCCAGCGCACAGAACCGCCCGATCACCAGCCGGTCGCCAATGAACGGGAAGTGATAGAGAACGCATTTTTGCAGGAAATGCTCCGGGCCGGCCGGATCGTCATAATAGGTGTACTCGCCGATCTCGATATTCTCGGCCTCGATCATCGGCTTCAGGAAGCCAAGCCGCGGATGCATCTGCAGCGGGTGCTTTATGTTGGGATGGGGTCCCTGCATCGAAATCCCGAATTGCTGCCGCATGAGCAGGGGCGACTTGTCGCCGCTGCCGCGACTTCGGCATTGACCCGCTCGGCGTCGCGCGCGGCATTCAAGTCAAGGCCCGGTCATTGCATGGGCGTTGCGGCGGTTCAAGAAAAAACGATCCGCTGCTGGCCGTGCGCGGGCTGGGCTGCCCGGTTCGCTTCGCCCTCACGGCAGGCCCAGAAAGGTGACGCGCCGCAAAGCCGACGCCCTGATTGCTGAGGCGTTGACAAACCACTATTAGAACGTAATAGTTCGGTTATGGAACGAATTAATCGCCTTAGGCTGGCCTTGGCACTTCGAGCGAGCGTCTTGACCCCTCGATGCTGGAGCCTGCCGCCAGCAATGGCTCTGCTCTGCAATCTGGGAGGCTTGAAACCAGCATGAGCAATCTCGCTAACTCGTCGCCGGAACGCGCCTTCGACCCTGCATCGGTTCGCCATCAGTCGTGGCGCATGCGCCCATGGACAATGGCCGGTCGCAGTGGGCGCGCCAGCTTCCGGGTCGATCAGGCGCTCGGCGAAGAGCCAGGTGCCGGGCGCGACGCCCGTATCACCTACGTGATCGGCTTCTCCGGCACCGGCGTGCTGCCGACATCGACGCTCGGCCACTGCCTTGCATCGGTCGTGCTCGGCCGCAACGACTCTTGGGCGCACCACGCCCATCTGCTCCAGCGCACAGGGTCATACTTTCCGCCCGAGCCGATCGGCTACTTTGGCGGCCGGCTGATCCAGCGCGCGATCATCAGGAAAGAAGCGGCCGAAGAGCCTCGAGCCACCTCCCGCAGTCCGTGCCTTCGTCGAGACTTTCATGCCCGACGCGACCCATATCGCACCGCCTACCCTCTCCTCGCTTCGCAAGGTGTTCGCGAGCGGTTCCCGAACCTGACAAGTCCCAACTTCTGAAAGGAATGCCCATGTTTAGACGTTCTCTGGCGGCCGTTGTCATGCTGGTCGCTGCCACTCACCAAACGATGTCCGCAGAGACCATCTGCGAATCCAAAGGCCCGAACGGCGAGAAGCCGACGCCAGTCGCCAAGCTCGAGATCACGCCGGCCCAGTTGGCGAAGATCCGTGAAGGCAAATACACGGCCGCAATGGCCTGGCACACTGCCGATGAGGTCAGTGCCGCCATGACCCGGGGCGCCGAGGATGCCTTCAAGGAGATGGGCGTCGAGGTGGTTGCCACGACAAGCGCCGACTATCAGGCCGACCGCCAAAGCGAGCAGGTGCGCACGATCATGGCCAAGCAGCCCAACATCATCCTGTCATTGCCGGTAGATGCGGCAGCCACGGCCGCCGCATTTACACAGGCGGCTGAGGCGGGCGTGAAGCTTGTCTTCCAGGACAACGCCCCCCAGGGCTTCACCGAGGCTGGAACCAACTATGTCAGCGTCATCTCCAGCGACCATTGTCAAATGGGCCAGCACGCCGCAGATGCGCTTGTTGCTGCAATCGGCGGTGAGGGCGAAGTCGGCTATCTGTTCCACGATGCCGATTTCTACGTGACGAACCGCCGCGACGGCGCGTTCAAGCAAACGATCGAGCAGAACCATCCCAAGGTTAAGATCGTCGCCGAGCGAGGCATCGCCGACCCATCTCTTGCAGAGGTGGAAACCAACGCTATGCTGACTCAACATCCGAACCTCAAAGGCATCTATGTAACCTTCGGCGAAGTCGGGTTGGGTGTCGTCAGCGCCTTGCGGAACAACGGCAACACGACAACGAAGATCGTCACGATGGACCTCGCTGAGCCCTTGGCACTCGACATGGCGCGTGGCGGGAACACGGCGGCGATGGTCGTTGAAGGCCTCTATGACGATGGCATGGCGCTGGCCCGCGCCGGCGCGCTGGCGCTGATCGGCGAGACGGCCCCGCCGTTCATCGTCTCCCCCGCGACAACCGTAACCAAGGACAACCTGGTCGAGGGATATCAGGCGTCCGAACACGCGAACCCGTCTGATGCAGTCATGAAGGCCCTTGGAAAATAGGGCAGACGCCTTGGGCAGGTTGACCTTAGCCAGCCTCCGGATGCGGCTGGCTACATCCTCGGCGACCGCCACTGGCGGTTGGGTCGACCCGACCGATGGTCTGGCGGTCGCCCTGCATTTGATGCCTTGCGTCGTCTTCGACTTGCACAGGCGGCCGCCACCTTCAGGCGGTGCCCTCACCGGGACTGACAAGGAGTCTGAACATGTCGAACAAAGAGATCGCCCGCGTTGCGAAGCTCTCGGTGGCGGCGGCCCCGGTCCAGCCGGCTCCTATCCCCGCCAAAGACATTGTCCACGGCACGCCGGAACGGAGACTTCATTTGAGTAACGCGCTTCGGATCTCTCGCCGGTTCTCCCAGCGTTCCGTCATGGAGGCGATCGTGCAGGGCGGCCCGATCTCGCGGGCGTCGATCGCCAAGCAGACTGGTCTGTCGAAGCAGACGATCTCCGAGGTCGTGAAGGTTTTGGAGCAGGACGGGTGGGTGCAGGAGACCGGCCGCACCAGCGGCCATGTCGGACGCACGGCCGTCACGTACGAGCTCGTCCACGAAGCGGCCTACATCGTGGCCGTCGACCTTGGCGGCACCAAGGTTCGCGTCGCCCTAACCGACCTCGCCTGCCATATCTTCGCCGAAGACGTGGCTCCGACCGACCATCGCGGCGGCCAGTTTATTGTCGACCAGATCGTGGCCATGACCTTTCGTGCGGCGCAGCGGCAGCGCATAGCGCGTGAGAAGATCGGGCTCGGCGTGATCGGCGTCCCCGGCGCTCCTGACGACGCCAGCGGCCGTGTCATGCTGGCGCCGAACATTCCCGGCTTCGACCAGATGGACGTCGCCTCCGCGTTCGAGCGCGCTTTCGGGTTCACGGTGACGATCGAGAACGACGTCAACCTCGCCGTGCTCGGGGAAAACTGGCTGGGACGTGGACAGGGCATCGACAACCTGGCCTATGTGGCGCTGGGCACCGGCGTCGGCAGCGGCTTGATGGTCGGCGGTCATCTGGTGCGCGGCGCGAGCCATGCCGCAGGCGAGATGGGCTTCCTGCCGTTCGGCGGCGATCCTTTCGCCCCGGAATCGCTGCACGCCGGCGCCTTCGAGCGCGTCGTAGCCACACACGCCATGATCGATCGCTACGAGGCCGCATCCGGCAAGCGGGTCGGCGTGCCGGCTATCTTCGAGAACGCCGCGGCGGGCGAGAAAGAGGCGCTTGCCGTGCTCGACGACGTCGCCCGCTACCTCGCCAGAGGCATCGCGGCCATCGCGGCCATCGCCAATCCCGAGAAAGTGATCCTGGGTGGCTCGATCGGATTGCGCCCTGAAATCCTCACCAGGGTGACGACGCTGCTGCCGCAGTGCTTTCCCTACCCCGTCCTCGTCGAGCCGAGCGACCTCGGTCCGCGTGCTGCGCTGATCGGAGCGGCGGCGATCGGCCTCGGCCATCTGCACAACACCCTGTTCGGATTCGACGCTCCCGACAGCCGTATTTCGCTGCCACCCGCGCAGATGGGAGCAGTGCGGGAGGCGGCGCAATGAGCGACAGCGTCCCCGACCGCCTGCGCGCTGCTCTCGACCGCGAGGAGGCGCTGACGCTCCTGCGCGCCGCCATCGGCCGAGAAAGCATCACTGGCAACGAGGCCAACTTTGTCTCCTTCCTTGAGGAGCGCATGCGCCAGCTCGGGCTTGACGAAGTCCGCAGCGCCGAATTCCTGCCGGGGCGGCCTAACGTCTGGGGCGAACGGATGGGGGCGGGCGGAGGCAAGCGATTGCTGTTCGTCGGCCACACCGACACCGTTCACGTCGATGGCTGGCGCGATCACTGGGCCGGCACCGAGCGGGAAGATCCATTCGGCGCACCAATCATCGACGGGCAGGTCTGGGGTCGTGGGGCCGGAGACCTGAAGGCCGGCATCTGCGCTTCGCTCGCCGCGCTCGAGCTTCTCGACAAGGCTGGCATGCGGCTTGCGGGAGACGTGTCCTTCGCCTTCGTCGGCGATGAGGAAAGCGGCCAATCGGGGACGGGTGTCTCCGCCGGCGTGAAGGACTTCGTCGGCCGGATCGAGAAGGGCGAAGTCGCCGCGCCCGACTTCGTCGTCTATGTCGAGCCAACGCGGCTCTCGGTCTACCCGGCGCAGATCGGCTTCTTCATCGCCGACATCACGATCACCGGCAAGTCGGCGTATTTCGGCGTCCCGGAACTTGGCAAGGACGCGCTGCGTGCCGGCCACGCGGTGATGGCGGCATTGTGGACACATTCGGATGAAATCTCCGCACGCTCCGAGCACAAGCTGGTCGGACGCGGCTTCCTCCTCATCACCGGTATCTCCAGCGGCGGCTTCATAGCTGTTCCCGAACGCTGCACGCTTTCGCTCATTCGGAAGCTCTTGCCCGGCGAGTCACTTGACACAGCCGCCGCCGAGATCGAGGCGGTGGTGCGGGCAGCGATCGCGGATCCGGAAATCACGACGGAGATTTCCTATCCGGCCGGCCGCGACCATCCGCTCGGCGGCACGGCGGCCGAGATCGAAGCTGCGATGCCGGAAGTCAGCCTGCTCTCGGCCACGATGGCGGAAGCGATGGCAGGACGCGGCACGGTAGAAGGCGCACCGTTCTGGTCGGAAGTGCCGTTCTTCGTCAACGGGCTCAAAGTTCCGGCGGTCTACTGCGCGCCGGGCGATATCCGCAACTGCCATACCTACGACGAGCGCGTCGATGTCGATGAGTACCTTGCTGGTATCGTCGGCTTTGCTGCCTTCATGGTCTGCTATTGCGGCGTGATCGAATGAACTGCCACCTCAGAGGAAATGGGAGAAACGACATGCCGATGAAGAGTTTTTTCGCCTCCGCCCTTGCCGGCGCCCTCATCTTTGCTGCGGGCGCTGCCAGTGCGCAAACCGTCGGACCGAGCGGCGAAACCGCCACACCGAGCGCCGACATCACGCTATCGGATGCCGACATCGCGGCGGTAAAGGACAAGGGCTACAAGGCCGCTCTTTTGTGGCACACCTCGTCCGACTTCACGAACGCGGTGACGGCCGGCGCCAAGGATGAGTTCGCCCGCGCCGGCATCGAGGTCACCATTACAACGGATGCAGGGTTCGACGCCGCACGTCAGCGCAGCGATATCGAAACCGCGCTTGCCGCCAAGCCGAATGTCATCCTCTCGCTGCCCCTTGATCCGGTGACTTCCGCCGAAGCGTTTCGCCAGGCTGTGACAGACGGCACCAAGCTCGTCTTCCTGTCCAATCTGCCGAACGGCTACAAGCATGGCACCGACTACGCCGCGATCGTGACCGACGACCTCTTCCAGATGGGCAAGCAGGCAGCTGACGCGCTTGCCAGGGCGATCGACGCCAAAGGGCAGGTCGGCTACATCTTCCATGACGCCAGCTACTATGTGACGAACCAGCGCGACCAAGCCTTCAAGACCACGATCGAGAAGGATTATCCCGACATCAAGATCGTCGCCGAGCAGGGCATATCCGATCCGGCGCGCGCGGAAGAGCTGGCTAGCGCCATGCTGGTGCAGCATCCGGATCTCGACGGTATCTACGTCACCTGGGCCGAACCGGCCGACGGTGTGCTCTCCGCCCTGCGTTCGAGCGGCAACACCAAGACCAAGATCGTCACGCTCGACCTTGCCGAACCCGTGGCGCTCGACATGGTCAAGGATGGCAACGTCTCCGCGCTTGTCGCCGACAAGGCCTACGAGCTCGGTCGCGCCATGGCGGCTGTGGGCATGAAGGCGCTGCAAGGTCAGCAGACCCCTCCCTTCATCGTCGCTCCGGCCCTCACTGTGACCAAGGCGAATGTAGCGCAGGGTTGGAGGGATTCGCTCAATCGCGACGCCCCGCAGTCCGTGCTCGACGCCGCCAAGTAGCCGCCCCGGACGCCCGGCGGCGGTGCGCCGCCGGCGCGGCAGACTTCAAAGGATAGCGAAAATGTCCAGTGCCAACATCAACGCGGCCGTGCAGGCAACCGGTTTCGCCAGGCGCATAAACCTGCAGCAATACGTCGTCTATTTCGGCTTCGTGGCGATCTTCCTGTTCTTCGCCATCGTCCTGAAGGACAGTGGCTTTCTTACGGTCCGCAACCTGTCCAACATCGTGCTGCAGACCGCTCCGGTAACGATCATGGCGATCGGCCTGGTCTTCGTCTTGTCGGCTGGCGAGATCGACCTGTCGATCGGCTCGACAGTGGGGGTTGCAGCGCTGGCCGCGGCGGTAGCGATCAACCAGCATGGGCTGATAGCTGGTATCATGGCGGGGCTCGGTGCCGGACTTTTGATCGGTTTGGTCAATGGCGCGCTGGTGGCCTACGTCAAGCTGCCTTCCTTTCTGGTGACGCTCGCGACGTTGGGGTTGCTCGCAGGGGTGTCCAGGTCGATGACTGATCTGCGATCAGTTCCCGTCATTGACGAGACCTTCACCGGCTTCTTTGGGTCGGGCACCTTTCTAGGCATTCCCTCGCTGATGTGGTGGACGGCGATCGCCGTCGCCGTAGGACATCTGATTTATCGCGAAACACGTTTCGGCGCCCATGTTCTGGCAACCGGAGACAATGCACGCGCGGCGAGTGTTTCCGGCATCAACGTTCCGAGGATCCGACTTGCCGTGTTGATGATCAGCGGGATCCTCGCCGGATTGGCCGGCTTGCTTTATGCCGGTCGCTTGCAGGCAGCAAAATATACGCTCGGTGAAACTGACCTGATGACCGTCATCGCGGCCGTCATTGTCGGAGGCACGCTGCTCAATGGCGGCAAGGGCTCGATCATTGGCGCTCTCGTCGGCTCGCTGATGATGGGCATGCTGAACAATGGCCTTATCCTCATGGGGCTTTCCGTCTCGGACCAGATGATCGTGCGGGGCTTAATCATCCTCGCAGCAGTCGCAGTGTCGCTGCGCGAAAAGAACCGCTGAAGGAGACTGTTGATGTTCCTCGACGTCCTGCGTCGCCGCAATCCGGCTTTCGTCGAAGGCGCGATGCGCCTGCATCAGGAGGGCAAGCTCCCCGCCAACGCCTATGTGCTTGATCTCGATGCGGTTGAACGCAACGCCCGCATCTTGAAGGACGAAGCTGCGCGGCTCGGCATGAAGGTGTTCGCAATGACCAAGCAGGCCGGCCGTGGCAGTTCGTTTTGCCAGGCCGTCATGCGCGGCGGCATCGACCGCGCCGTCGCAGTGGACATGACCTGCGCCCGGGCCACGCACAAGGCGGGGCTGAAGCTTGGCCATCTCGGCCATCTGCAGCAGGTCGCGAAGTTCGAGGCCGCCGCCGCCGCCAAGACCTTCAAGCCGGATTACTGGACGGTGTTCAACGAGACCAAGGCCGAGGAGGCAAGCGCTGGTGCAAAGGCTGCCGGCTACACTCAAGACCTTCTGGCGCGCATCAGAGAGGAAGGCGATACTTTCTATCGCGGACATGAGGGCGGCTTCGATGCGGGCAATATAGTCGAAGTCGCCGATCGCCTCGACCATATCGACGGCGGCCGCTTCGCCGGCATCACCACTTTTCCTGCGTTGCTGTTCGATCACAAGAGCCGCAAGGTGTTTCCCACCCACAATCTCTCGACACTTGCCAGGGCTGCCGACGCCCTCGCCAAGGCAGGGCGTCGGGACATCGAACTCAACGCGCCCGGCACCACCTCAAGCGCCGTGCTTGCTGCGCTGGCCGAGGCTGGCGCAACCCAGTGCGAGCCGGGCAATGGCTTGCATGGCACGACCGCATTGCATGTGATGGAAGACCTGCCGGAGCTCCCGGCAGTGCTCTACCTTACCGAAGTCTCGCATCTCTCAGGCGGCAAGGCCTATTGTTTCGGCGGCGGCTTCTACATCGATCCGATTTTTCCGGACTACGATGTCAAGGCGCTTGTCAGCGCTGAGCCGACCGTTGCCGCCAGCGCGCTGAGGAGCGTCGAGGTCCCGCCGCCCTCGGCCATCGACTATTACGCGATGATCGACGCCGTCGGCCTGAAGGCACCGAAGCCCGGCGATACCGCCGTGTTTGGTTTCCGCGGTCAGGCTTTCGTCACCAGGGCCTATGTGGTCGGCGTGTCCGGCGTCGCGAAGGGCGCCCCCCGGGTGGAGACGATCGAAAATGGCTTCGGCGAAACAGCCGCCTGGCCGGTGTAGGAGGATCGCAATGGATGCGAAGGTGATCGCGAGCACGGGCCAGCCGGTCCTTAAACTGCAAGATATCAGCAAGACCTTTGACGGCATCACCGCGATCGAGACCTTCTCGCTCGAGGTCTATCCCGGCGAGATCGTCGCGCTGGTGGGAGACAACGGCGCCGGGAAGTCGACGCTGATCAAGATCATCTCGGGCGTCCATGCGCCGTCTGCCGGAACGATCGCCATCGAAGGCCAGCCGGTGACCATGTCGAGCGCGACCATGGCGCGATCCCACGGCATCGAGGTGGTCTATCAGGATCTGGCGCTGGCGGACCAGCAGACGGTCTACATGAACATGTTCCTGGGACGCGAGCCTGTAAAGCGCTTCGGGCTGCTCGACCGCCGCAGGATGATCGCCGAGACCGAGAAGCTGGTGAAGGAACTGGATGTCCGCATCCCCTCCGCGCACGCCGCCATCCGCGACCTCTCCGGCGGCCAGCGTCAGGGCGTAGCGATCGCGCGCGCCACGCACTGGGCGAACAAGCTCATCCTGCTTGACGAGCCGACCGCCGCGCTCGGCGTGGCGGAGACGGCGAAGGTCGAGGGGATCGTGTTGTCGCTCAAGCAGCGCAACATCGGCGTGCTGATCATCAGCCACAGCCTGGACCAGGTGTTCAGGCTCTCCGACCGCATCTGCGTCCTGCGTCGCGGCAAGCAGATCGGCGTGCGCAGGACGGCTGAGACCGACAAGAACGAGATCATCGCCATGATCACCGGGCTTCAGGAGCATTGACGCAAGGCGGACGGATGCGATTGCGCGCCGCCTTCCGAGATCCGAAACCAGACGAGGCCTGTCGCTTGCCCGCTACCGAGGCCGCCGGCGGCTCATCAGGCTCTTTTCGGCCGGCTTCTCACCGGCCCCCTTCCACTTTGACATTGACAGTTTCGCTATAGGCCCTTCAATTTTATCGATCAACGAGCGGCGGGGCTTCCGATGGCCGAGTTTAATATCAAGATGATCAATCACGCCGGCATATCGAGCGAACGGAGGGGAGAGATAGAAAAGGCGCTGCAAGCCATTTTCAACGACGCCTTTTCGAAGGTTTCCGACACTGTTTTCGTCGGCTGGGGCAACCAATCCGAGTCAGACAACATTCGGCTGCACTGTGTCGAGCGGGTGGAAGACTCTCTCATTGTCAAGAAGATGCCAAGGCCTCCTACCCTGAGGAAAAGGATTGGTGGACACACTACTTCCAGGGGCAAGACGGTCGCATCGGAATTCTACAACACCCTTCACATGCTCTCCAATGGCAGGGAGGTAGACAGGCAGTTACCCGGCACACAGATGGCCGGTCTTGTGTTCCACGAGTGTCTGCACAACGTGGACCCTGATGCGAGCGAGGATGCAATCGGCGGGCTTGGTGGATATGGAGAATCCCCCGTTAAGGCGGAGATGAACGACAGCCTGAGAGACCATATCTCCTCAAAGATCAAGACCAAGCGGGCTCAGCTAACTGTCTAAGCAGACTTGCGTGGCTTCGCCCAAGGTTCGCCTGCTTAGCCTCTTGTTTTGTCGCAGGTTTCTGTCGGAAGCCGTGAGACACTTTTCCGGAACCTGCTTAGGATCGGCAGCAAAGGAACTTCGAGGATGCTTTCTGCCGCGCGCTCATCGTGTGATCGCCACGAACAGGACCGTAGGGAAGGGCGAACGAGCAGCCGCTCGTGCATGGACAGGTCATGCCCGCTGTGCGACAAAGTATGAGAGGGCTGGTCCCGGGGGTCTGCCGATGTGTCCGTGCCGAAACATGGCCAGCAAGAAAGGTGCGGGCTGGAGATGCCCCGCACCTTTTTCATTTCAGCGGCGAGTTGGATTATGATGATGCGGTCCGGCGGATGCGCCAACACCGGCCAGGCATTCAGCCACGGATCGAAAGGAGAGAGTTTCGCCATGGCCGCAAGAACCACTTCCGCCCCGCGCGGCAACCTGCTTTTCGCTGCTAGTTCAATCGTGGCGCTCGGTGCTATCTTGGCCGGCTGCCAAACCCACTCTGCGGCTTTGATGTATGCCCAGGAAGCGCATACTCGGGAACTCGCGGCCTGGTGCTCCGCCTATTCCGGCGGCACAATCGCGTCGGAGGAAGGACGGGATTGCATTCGGCGGGCATGGGTCAATGTGCCCTATCGCGAGTGTTTCAAACACAACTGCGCCACGCAAATCGAAACTTTCTACGGGACCGGCCGCCATGGTGCGTCCTATTACGCAAGGCGCGGGCGAATTCGAAAAGTGAGGTCGAGCGCCGCGTGACCTTCAGCACATCCGCGAACGGCAGATGGAGTATAGCCAAGGCTCAGCGGCCCTATACCGACGCAAAGAAAAATCCCGCCAGGGCGAACCGTGGCGGGCGAGGTTGCAGGAAACTGTCTGAAGCTGGCGCGGCGGAAAGCAGTCGACTCCGTATCCCCTCCCCCGGCAGGAGCCTTTTCGCTGACCAATGGATCGGCAACTATTGCGAGAATTCAGAGGCGGCAGCAATCCCACGCCGCTGTCGTGATTAGTTCCGTAGCAGTTCGACGACGGGCTGCCGGTGGACAAGCGCGGCTGGAACCAAAGCGACGAGACCGCCAAGCAGAATAAGCAAACCGGCAAGCACCAGCTCGGGCTGGCCAAGAGTTGCTGAAATCGCGACACCGGTTTCTCGTGAAATGAACGTGGACAGGATCTGTGCCACGATATAACCGAGGCCGAGGCCGAGGATGGCGCCGGCGACCACCATGGCCGTGACGCCGGTCCAAACGACCACGAAGATATACGCCCGGGATGCGCCCAGCGCACGCAGGACGGCGAAGCGTTCCCGCTGAAGCTGTATCAATGCCATCAGTCCGGCCATGATCGCTGCGATAACCAGCAGTTGCGTCGTCAGCGCCATCACGTCGAGGACGGATCGGACATCGCCCAGCACGGCGTAGAGCTGCACGAGCACTTCGGCCGGAAAGAATGCGGTGGTGTCATCCGAGCGGTAAGCACTGCGCAGGCCATAGGCGGTCGGCACCGTATCCGGCTTCACGACAACCGCCGGAACACCGGGCAGATGTTCCGGATCGAAGGGCGGCCCGATATGCTCTTCGCCAGGGCGATGCCCGGTCGGCAGACCATGGACATGCCAGATCTGCTCGACAGGCACGACAATTGCAGAGTCCCACGGCGTTCCGGTCGACGCCATGCGCCCGACAATGGTCAATGTCGTCGTGATGCGTGGCCCCGGCCTCTTCGCCATGTCCGTGAACCGGCTCAACCGTCTGGCCGACACGAAACGGCGACGCAGCGCCCACGACAGCCTCCTCATCCGTTTCGAACAGGCGCCCCTCAAGCAGTTTCCCGGACAGGTGATCGACGAACGCACCGGTCGTGCCGACGACCGAGAATCCATCGACAGAGTCGCCGAAGCCGATCGGCGCCACCAGCTCCGCCTTGGGCTCGGCGAGCAGTCGGGCAAGGACATCCGGCTTCAGGAGTTCCACGGCCGAGGGCTGCAGATAGACGATGTTCATGAGCAGTTCGGTCTGGCTGCCGGGAGCGCCGACGATGAGATCGAAACGATCGGCCGCCCGCGCGCTTCCCTGGCGAAGCGCGCGCTCCTGCGCCGAGATGGCGACGCCGAGCGCAACCGCCAGCATGACCAGGCAGATGAAAAGCAGCACGGTCGCGCGATTGCGGCGGAACAGAGCCACGACGATGGGAAACGGGTTCATGCCGGTCATCGCCATGTGCCGCGCGAGACATCCGTGCGCAAGTTCCACGACCGTATCGGCGGCGCCGATCAGGTCCTGGTCATGGGTCGCCACCACCACGGTGCGGCCGTCGCGACGGGCAAGATCGCTCAGCAGCGTGGCGACGGCCTTGCCGGCTGCCCGATCGAGGCTCGCCGTCGGCTCGTCGGCGAGGATGACCGGCGGATCGAACATCAGGCCGCGGGCGATCGCGACCCGCTGCTGCTCGCCGCGCGACAGCCCGTGGAGATTCTTCCGCTTGTCCGGGAACGCCGAGCCCTTCGAGCAGCGAGTCGGCGCGGCTCGCGAAGCTTTGCCGCGGACAGCCGGTCGAACCATGCGGCAACCATCACATTGTCGCGCGGGCTCAGTTCCTCGATCAGATGAAAGTTCTGGAAAACAAGGCCGATGTGATCGCGGCGCCAGCGGTCGCGGCGGGCTTCGCCGAGTTTCGACACATCCGTTCCGTCGAAAGTGACCCGCCCGGCATCCGGACGGATGAGGCCGGACAGCACGTTGAGCAGCGTCGACTTTCCAGACCCGGACGCGCCGACGATGGCGGTCAGCCGGCCCGGCTTGGGGGCAAAGTCGACGCTGTCGAGCACGTTGAAGATGCGCCCATCGGCATCGCGGAAGGTAATGACCGTCGCCTCGGCGGAAAGTTCGTGCACAGCTTAATCTCTCCGGAAATCGGCGTCGACCAGCCGGACGCGGCTGACGAAGCCCATCGCTTCGTCCTTGTAGACGCCGAGTTCGAGCCGGCCGGATACGCGAATGGGAGAATTGAACGGCACGACGCTGATTGCGATCGTCCGTGTAGACCACCACGATGTCGCTCGGCCAGTCGGCCTCCGATTCGCAGAACGGGCAGACCGACATCGGCATTCTGGTCAGCACGAAGAATGTCGCTTCGGCCTTCAGCGGCGGCGCCATGAAGCCGGTCATCTCGACTGTCGAACCGTTCAGACTTTCGGCAAGGCTCGAGAAGACAGTCTGCCGTTCATAGAGATCGCTGAAGTCGACTGTTGGTCGCGGCGAACGCAGATCGGACAGGAAGCAATCCCGCGAGAGCCGCGGCGGCAAGCAGCGTACGACGGTCAATCATCTCAATCCCTCCGAAGCATGCGGCCGCCGGTTGTCAACCGGCGGCTGCGAGTGGCTATTCGAGAGGAGCGGCGAAATCCGAGCCGTCAGTTCGACTCGGCGCCGAGGCCCGAGGCGTGGCTCATCACGTGATAGATGTAGTTCTGCTCCACAGTTCCGCTGGAAGAGATGGGCAAACGGACCCCAGGCGTAGATCGCGACGTCGTCGCCGGCATGGGTTTCGCTGGCCATCGGCACTGTCGACGGCTGCAGGATAATCAACGCTCAGCGTGTCGACATCGGTCAGGTCAGGGCGTACGCCAGCCGGCTGTGCCTTGCGTCTTGTCCTCGTCCTTGCCGAGCGGCGGGAACAGCCGAACCGGGGCCGTTGGCGTAGCCGATGGTCGTGTAGGGCTTGCCGTCGCCGGCGAGTTCAAGTTCGTCGTCGACATTGCACGACCTTGTCGAAGATCGGGTTGCCGCGCTTCGGGTAGCCGTTGATCGTCATTGTGTGGCTGTGATCGGCCGTGACCACGACCAGCGTGTCGTCGCGCGTGGTCTTTTCGAGCACCGTCTTGATGGCTGCGTCGAAAGCCGAAGTGTCCTCCAGAGCACGTGCGGCGTTGCCGGCGTGGTGGGCGTGATCGATCCGACCGCCTTCGATCATCAACACGTAGCCATCCTCGTCCTGGGCAAGACGATCGAGCGCCTTGGCGGTCATCTCGGCGAGTGAAGGCTCGCCGGCCGCATCCTTGGCCCGATCGGCCTCGTATTCCATGTGGCTCATATCGAACAGGCCGAGAATCTTGGCGCCGGAAGCGACATCGACGGCGTCGAAGCCCTTCTTGTCGAATACAAAGACATTGTTGTTCGACTTGGCGGTCCATTCGGCGGTCAGATCGCGCTTGTCGGTCCGGCGGCCGGTCTTTTCCTTGTCCTCGGGATCCTGCCGTCTCGGCCGGCAGGAAGTAGGCGCGTCCGCCGCCGAGCGCGACTTCGAAGCCGTCGCCGGCTGGCCAATTGACGAGCTGGTCGGCAATGTCCTTGCAGCCGGCCGCCTTTGCCTCGTCTGGCAGTCTCCTTGTCGCTTTCCCAATCGCGGACGGCGTGTTGGCGTAAGTCGCGGCCGGAGTTGCATGGGTGATGCGGGCAGTAGAGATCACGCCTGTCGCCTTGCCGGCAGCTTCAGCCAGTTCGAAGATCGATCGTCACTTCGCCAGCCAGCGCGGCGGCGCAGTCGCCAACCGAAACCGTCTGGTTCACGCCTATGACGTCATTGCGGGTCTTTACACCGGTTACCATTGCGGTCGCCGTCGGCGCCGAGTCCGAAACCTGGCCGTCGTGGCTGTAGGTCTTGGCGAGTGCCATGTAGGGGAAGGTGTCGACCGACAGGTTGTTCAACTCGCCGTCCGACGCCACGCTTCTGACCTTCAAGGATGCGGGCTGCTGTGACGGTTGCGACGCTCATGCCGTCGCCGACCAGGATGATCACATTCTTGGCCTTGCCGCTGATTGGCTGAATTGCGAGGCGGCGGGCAAGATCCGCCTGCGCGGCAGTGAAGTAGCTGTCGGTGGCCTGGGGAAGTTTGTCCTGTGCCACGGCAGGAGACAGGGCAGCAAGCGAGGCGCCGGCGAAGAGCAGCATAGTCAGACGTTGCATAAGGTCATACCTCCTGAGCGAGTGAGCGAAGCCCGGTGAAACCGACGGGCTATCTTTCGAGCCTTAGGCAGCGTGGATGACACCCGCATGACGTTTCAATTTGTTGATAACTGGATTTTTTGTCGATGTTTTTCCGTTGTCATGGAGGCGTCGTACTTCGAGTTCGACGTTGGCGAAGACAAGCAGCATTGTGATCAGCCGATCCTGAAGCGTGTCGCGGTCTGACGGATTCGGGATCCCGGTTTGGTTTGGTGATTCATTGCGATCTGTCATGCCACAACCGGGCTGCAACCGGGCCGCAACCGGTATTGGCTGCGGCGCGTTGAAGCAGGCATGATCGGACGTTTGCCGTTCAAGCGATGAATGCGGACGTCTGCTGGCAGGGACCGGGTAAGGGCGGCCCGGGCCTCCGGTACGCTTGCGTGGGCGGGCAGGCAGACCGCTGCGTACTTGATGGTCCGCAACAGCCGCTCGACAAACCGGTGAACTGCTTTCGATCACGCGCCGGCGAAGAGGGCTCGCCTCGGTCATCACCGTTCTCAAGATCGCGCTTCGACAGCCGCAATCCTTCAAACACCAGCTTCACCCCAAACCGACCCGCCAATGCCTCGTCAACGGCTTGTTCAATCAGGGCTCGATGTGGGGATGATCCTGCAAGACCGCATTCAGCAACGAGCTGTGAACCTCTATTCCGCCATTGTAGGAGATGAACCCGAGTTTGCGGAACTTGTTCATGAAGAAGCTCACACGGGCGCGCGTCGTGCCGATCATCTGGGCGAGCGTTTCCTGGCTGATCTTCGCGATCATCGGTTCTGGATCGCTTTCCTTGCCAAAGTTCGCCAGCAGAAGAAGAAGCCGGGCAAGCCGCTTTTCGCTGGAATTGAAGAGCTGATCGATCAGGTCTGCCTCGACGCGGATGGCACGTCCCAATAGATGGGCAATGAACAACTCGGAGAATTCCGGCTCCTCATGAATCAGCCGGAGGATCGTCGATTTCTCGATCCGCGAAATGACCGCGGCCGACATGGTCACGGCCGTCGAGATGCGCTTCGTCTGACCGGCCAGGCAGCCTTCACCGAAAAACTCCTTCGGTCCGAGCATGGCGACGACGGCTTCCTTGCCCTGCTCGGACACAACCGATATCTTCAACTTGCCCTTCTGGATGTAGAAGACCGCATCAGCAGGATCGCCTTGCGAAAAAACGACCTGTCCGGCGGCATAGTGGCCGATGCTTCTGCCTTTGCCGACGCGCGCCAGAAAAGCTCTGGAATCGAATGTGGGTTGAGGTCTTCTCGCCATGATGCCCGCTCCACTTCACGTCTGTTCGCTGAGCGGGACTATTTTACCGCAGTTGGCAAAGATGTATATTGGAAGATGCGGCGTGTTGCTTTGTCCCCAGCGCGCCACTCCTGCGCGGCTGCTTGGACGCCGCAGTCCCATGCAGCCAGCCGCAAGTCCGAAACCTTCCTGAAAGTACCTTCAGCGCCATTCGGATTTATCTCGCGCCCTGCGCCGCGCGGCAACTCGCTCCCGCCAATCCGACCAAGGAGTGAGAGAGACGAGCCATGAGACGACCGAACAAAAAAGGGTGACCCAAGAGGTTAGCTTCGAGGGCCACCAAGAGGCGAACGGTTGCCGGGCACTACGGCGGCTATAGCGCTCGAGGATGCGCCAATATGGGCGAGGATGATTTTACTTGCACACCATGGGTGCTGATTTACACCTCAGCACGGCCGAAGGAATAGCCTTGCAACGCAGCACGGCGGTTGGCAGGATTTTCATGGCTTGTCCTTTGTGAAGTTAGATTTTATGGCATGTCCTTTAGTGACATTGGACAGCTTGACTCATTAGAAATATGCCTGCATTTGCCCCGGTCTGGCTGTGCAAAAAGATACACAACCCTTTTTTTGACGGTCGGCAGCAAGACTTGAATGACTGAGCAACATTGACTGCGAAATCGACCACATGGACACGTCACTCCGCCGTACGAGACCCCAACGCGGGACACCCATACTCGTTTTGCGATTGATGCGGTCTTCCGCAGGCCGTCGCGGCAGTCGGCTCCCGGTGACAAACAACCGGTGATGGATGCAAACGCTGCCGGACGCCCGCTCGATGCTGAACAACGCCTTGAGCCGCCACCTTAGCCCGCGATATCGCCGTCAGCCTTCACGGGAAGTCCACCACCTGATTGTTCAGCGGCAGTTCGTCCTTATGGTCGCCAGCCAGCCTGGGGACGATGTTTGCCGGCTCACCCTGCAAGACCGCATCCTCCCCGCCGGGAGCCAGCACGCCGCGGCTCGAAAAATGCGTCAGCACGAAAGGCAGCCCGTTGGCGTTCAGCGGCGATGGGCTGTCCATGACATGGAAATGCAGGTGGGGGGCGGTTGAATTGCCGGTATTGCCGAGCAGGCCGATGACTTGCCCGGCCTTCACCTGGTCGCCGAGTTTCACCGTGAGGCTGCCGCGCTGCATGTGGGCGTAGAAGGCGAAGGCGCCGTCCCCGATGTCGACTACCACCATGTTGCCGCCGATGTTCTCGGTCGTGATGCCCTTGGCATCCGCGCCGGGCACCTGTTCGTCTGCCTCGTCATAAAAATTGACCACCATTCCGTCGGCTGCTGCACGGATCGGCGCACCGTAGTAGGCGTAGCTCGCCAGTTTCGACACGTCGCCGGTGAAAAGCCGGCCCGCGTCGTCGATCTTGACCCAGTCGATGGCGAACCGCTCCGGCACCCGCAGAAGGCCGTTGATCGCCATCACCGCGCCGCGATGCGAGGTGATGCTGTCGCAGCATCCGTTCACCGCGATCCACCCCGGCCCTTCGAGCGGCGGGTGGACGACCACGGCCGGCTTGCCGACCGTGGTGCTCCCTCCGGTGAAGGTAAAGGTAGCCGGAAGCGGACTTTCCTGCGGCATCGGCTCGGGCTTTCCATCGGTCGCGGCCTCCTGACGCGTGGCGGTAACGCGCGCCAGCACGGTTTTCGGCAGCGTCTCGTCCTTGCCAAAGCTGACATCCATAAGCACCACGGCCGAGCCGCCGGGAGATAGCAAGCGCCCCGTCCCGCCATAGGGCGCCGTCATCGCCGTCAGGCCGTCGCCGTCGATCGCCCACAGGCCGCGGCCTTCCTCGTCGACAGCCTCGACCTTGTCGAGCGTGACGAACAGCTTGGTCGGGTTGACCACCAGAAGCTCGTAAGCGAGATGCACGCGCCCGTCCGCTCCCAGAACCGGATTGGGCTCGCTGATTGGCCGAACCGCGATGGAACTGTAGATTTCATCCGGTCTCAGCGACTGCGCGAGCGCCGGAAGCGCGAAGAAAAGTCCCGCCGAAACTGCAAGCACGTGCAAGGAGCGCATGAGACCTCCGCTGTCGGTCCTATTAAACATAGAATAGCCCGGCGATCGGTCTGGAGCCATCCCCGTCCGCACCCCGCGCCGACTTCTTCAAGGCGGCCGATGGTCCAACAACAAGATTGACCTATTGCCGCGTGTCGGCTTCGATGTCAGCGTCGCGATCGGCAATGCGATGGAGATCAGGCCGGCATCCTGGCGCTGTGCGTTTCGGCAGGGACCGGCATGGACGGCTGGTACGAATGGCTGCGCTGCCGGACACGGGCGACACGGCTCTGAATGGAACGGGTGGGAAAGATGTGCCAGCATCGGCGCATCCGCGGATTCGCGTCAGGCGATCGATGACATATCGAAGGAGTGAGAAAGACATGAAACCGACCATCAAGACGGCGCTGCTGGCATTGGCTGTCGCTGGCATCCCCGCCACGGCCCTTGCGCATGTCGGCGCCGGCGATACGCATGGCTTCTCGCACGGGTTCGCGCACCCGATCGGCGGCCTCGACCACATCCTCGCCATGATCGCGGTGGGCATGTTCGCGGCCTGTCTCGGGGGCCGGTCGATATGGCTGGTGCCGACAGCCTTCGTCCTGATGATGGCCGCCGGCGGCGCGCTTGGCATCATGGGCGCCGATGTGCCCTTCGTCGAAGGCGGCATTGCTGCCTCCGTCATCGTCCTCGGCCTGGCGGTGGCGCTGCAATGGAACGTGCCGACGGTCGCCGCAATGGCTCTGGCCGGCTTCTTCGCCATCTTCCACGGCTACGCGCACGGCGCCGAAATGCCGGCCGATGTGTCGGGTCTCGGCTATGCGATCGGCTTCATGATGGCAACGGCCCTCCTGCATATCATCGGTATCGGCATTGGGCTTGGCATCGGCCGGATCGGCGCGCGCTCGCATATTGCGCTGCAAGCCGCCGGCGGCGCAATGGCACTGGGCGGCGTAGCCATCCTGACCGGCTATCTGTAAGCCTCCCGCGCCGGATTGGCGGGCCGTGACCGCTCCGGCGCTCTCGGGGTGCCAACCGACGTCCGGCTTGTCCATTCGGGACGGCAACGGAGTTCAACGGCGTGCGGCGTGAAGAAGACCCGGCCTCGGACCATCGTGCGAGCAGGCGCAGCACCAGGAAAGCAGGAGAGCACCATTGGCCATCAATACGATTGTTTGGGGGGAGAACATCCACGAGCAGACCAATGCGGTCGTGCGCGACATCTATCCGGACGGCATGCACCGCACGATCGCCGACGCGCTGAACGCCGATACGGCGATCAGCGCCACCACCGCGACATTGCAGGAACCGGAACATGGTCTGACCGTCGAGCGGCTGGCGAAGGCGGACGTGCTGGTCTGGTGGGGACACAAGGACCACGGCGCGGTGGCCGACGCGATCGTCGAGCGCGTCGCCATGCGGGTGTGGGAGGGCATGGGCCTGCTCGTCCTGCATTCCGGCCATTTCTCCAAAATCTTCAAACGGCTTATGGGCACGCCCTGCGGGCTGAAATGGCGCGAGGCGGGCGAGCGCGAGCGCCTCTGGGTGATCAGTCCGCGCCATCCGATCGCCGCCGGTCTCGGCGAATATTTCGAGCTTGAGAACGAGGAGATGTATGGCGAGCAGTTCACCGTGCCTGAACCGCTCGAAACCGTGTTCATCTCCTGGTTCCAGGGCGGCGAAGTGTTCCGTTCCGGCCTGACCTACCGCCGCGGCGCCGGCAATATCTTCTACTTCCGTCCCGGCCACGAGACCTATCCGACTTATCACGACGCGACCGTGCAGCAGGTACTGCGCAATGCCGTAAAATGGGCATACAACCCGCTTGGCACCTATTCGAAGATTCACGAGGCGCCGAACGTCCCGGTGGAAAAGGCTCTCGAGCCTATCGAGGAGCGTGGACCGAAGCTGCACGCGCCAGGCGAGCAAGGCTACCGGTGAGCGCCGGCATGCGTGTCCTGATTCTCGGCACGGGCGGCATGGCCAACACCCATGCCCGCGCATTCGCCGCCATCAAAGGCGTCAAGCTGGTCGGTGCGGTCGATGTCGACGCGGACCGCGTGAACGACTTTGCCGATGCGCACAATATCCCCCACCGTTTCACCTCGCTCGATGGAGCGATTGCGTGGGGCGGGTTCGATGCGGCGACCAATGTAACGCCGGACAGCGCCCACCATTCCACCACGCTGGCGCTGCTGAGCGCCGGCAAGCATGTGCTGTGCGAGAAGCCGCTTGCGGAGAACTACGCGAAGGCCGACGAGATGGCCCGCGCAGCCGAGACCAGCGGCCTGGTGACGATGGTGAACCTCACCTATCGCAATGTCGCTGCCTTGCGGAAGACGCGCGACATCGTGCTTTCCGGCAAGATCGGCACCGTGCGCCATGTCGAGGCGTCCTACCTGCAAAGCTGGCTGGTATCGAAGGCATGGGGCGACTGGGCGACCGACAGCAAGTGGCTGTGGCGCCTGTCGACCAGGCACGGGTCCAACGGGGTGCTCGGCGATGTCGGCATCCACATTCTCGACTTCGCCAGCTACGGCATCGGAAGCGACGTAGTTAATGTGTTCGCGCGTTTGAAGGCCTTCGAAAAGGCGCCCGGCAACCGCATCGGCGAATATGATCTCGACGCCAATGACAGCGCGACGATGACGGTGGATTTCGCCAATGGCGCAATGGGCGTGATTCATGCCAGTCGATGGGCGACCGGCCATCTCAATGATCTGCGCCTGCGCATTCACGGCGACAAGGGTGCGCTGGAGGTGGTCCATACGCTGGAACGGACGACGCTGCGCGGCTGCCTCGGCAAGGATATCGAGAAGGGCGTGTGGAAGGACATCCGCCCCGGCAAAGTGAAGACCAACTTCCAGCGCTTCGCCGAAGCGGCCGCCAAGGTGACGAGCGTCGAGCCGAGCTTCCGCCACGCGGCGGAGCTGCAAAAGGTGCTCGACCGTGCGATGGAAGCCGACAGAGCGAGGCGGGAGATGCAAGTGGCTTGAGTGCGTCGCGCCGAAGGTGGAACCCGGAGACCGCCGCGGTGAACTCGTTGCTTTGCGCGGCTCCGGTGCTCGTGTAACGTTTGGTCCTGCCATGAAAGGAGCCATCGATGCAGCGAAAGCTCGCGGCGATCCTTGCGGCCAGTGCTGTCGGCTACTCGACGCTCGTGGAGCACGACGATACGGGAACATTTGACCTCACCTTGCCGACCGTCCTCGACGATCAACCCGAGGCCGTCGAGGTTGGGAAGGAGGATCGATGCGGCGACTTGTGACCTTCGGCGTTGCCCTTGCCTGCGTCGTGCTGCTTGCCGGCGGCGCCGCCGATGCCCAGCCCGACAAGGGCAAGCTCATAAAGATGGTCATCGTCAGCCGGCACGGCGTGCGCACGCCGGAGCAGTCGTTCGCGGACCTGGACCACTGGACCCGGCGCCCCGGTGGCTGGCCTCGGACGTGGAACCCTCCGGGCTGGACGCACAATGATGCGGGCGACCTGACGAAGGTCGGCACCGAGCTTGCGACGCGCATGGGCAGCTACTACCACAGCCACCTCGTCGCCGACGGCCTGTTTTCCCACGGACAATGTCCGGACGGCCGCACGGTCTTCATCCGCGCCGACGTGGACGAACGCACGCGCATGACCGGCGAGGCGATCGGCGCGGGCTTCGCGAGCGGCTTTGCCGGCAAGTGCCGGTTTCCGCTGACGGTGCGGCAGTTGCCGGCCAAGACCGCCGATCCGCTGTTCCACCCCGCCTCGGAACATGGCGGCATCTGCCCGCTGGATGCGAAGCGGGCCCTTGGCGAAATCGAAGCGCGCCTGCCGGCGGGCGGCTTTCCGGCGCTCGAGAAGGAGCATGCCGCCGCCATCGGCGTCATGCAGGACGTGCTGATGTGCTGCCAGCCGGACTTCTGCGCCGCAAAACCCGGCGCCGGTGCGGCTTCGTGCACGCTGGCCGACCAACCGACCCGCCTGACCGTGACCGGCGACACGGTCAAGATGGAAGGCGCGATCGGCGTCTCCTCGACGGCGTCGGAGATCTTCCTGCTGGAATATGCCAATCGGTTTCCCATGAGCGCGGTCGGCTGGGGCGCGGTCGACGTTCCGAAGACGATGGCCCAACTCCTGACGCTGCACAACCTGCAGTTCGACTACATGGACCGCACGCCCTACATCGCGAAGCGACAGGGCTCGATGCTGCTGCGCGCCGTGCTGGAGACGCTCCTTGGCGGGCCGTATTCGGGAACACAGTCGGGGCCGATGCCTCCCAGCGACGCGAGGTTCGTGGCCTTTGTCGGCCACGACACCAACGTCGCCAACCTTGCCGCGATGCTCGGAACCGACTGGAGCGCCGGCGAGGAATTGCCCGACAAGACCGCGCCGTCGGGCGCCCTGCTTTTCGAACTGCGCGAGCGCGCCGGGGAACGCTACGTCGCCGCCTACTACGTGGCGCCGACCCTGAAGCAGTTGCGCGGCGAGGCGATCACGCGCCGGACGCCGCCGCACATCGCCGCGCTGCCTTTGAGCTGCGCCGCTCAAAAGGGCGGCAATACCTGCATGCTGACGCAGTTGGCGCAGATCACGCCCGATCGCTCCTTCCGAACGCTGGTGACGCGCGCCTATGATCCGGCCTGCCTGAAATAAGCCGCCGCGAAGGCAGGTCCGGCGCGTCAGCCCGCCGTGTCACCGTAGAGGAGCATCTGGCTCTGGTCGCCAAGCGTAGCCTGCCCGCCCGGCCAGGTGATTTGCCAGACGCGATCGAACACCGCTCCCGGCCAATTCGGCGGCGACGTCACGCCCAGGGCGCCGGCCAGGGCGGGGATGTTGCCGTGGTGCCAGCACACGAGCACGATCTTCCCGACATATTTCGGGTTCGCCAGTAGGTCTTTCGCCACTGCGCCGTAGTCGGCGTCCGCGTGCTTGTCGTCGTAGGGCAGGCCGAGCGCCGCCGACAACGGGACGATGGTCTCCACAGGGCGATTGCTGTGGCTCGAAGCCTTCGTGGCGAAGATGAATTGCGGCGTCTGGAAACGCGGTGACGTACCAGCGACATTTACGGGCGTGTAGGTTGCGCGGAAGCCACCTTGAACGGCGCTCAGCGGGCAACTCTGTTGCGGCGACTGCGACGGCGCGAAGAGGGACGGCAACGCCGCCGCCCGCGCGGAGCCGCGGATCGACAGATCCGGGCCGCCATCCTTGTCGTCGGACGCGGTCCCCAGCTTCTCGCCGTGGCGGATGACCAGGACCTGCGCGGGGTATTGCATGCCGGCCTCCTGGCGCGCAGACGACACGCGCGATCGGTGTGAAGCGGAACTCGAATACTGGCCGGGTCAATGGAAGACGTCAATCGACTGCGCGACCCAAGATGAAGTTGCGGAACTCCGGCCGTTTGGTCCCGGCCAGCGCGCGACCTATCGGGCCGGCGGCACGTCGGCGACGGCGGTAAACCGGTCGCCAGGCGCCGCACTGGCCGTCGCGCCTTCCAAATGAATGCCCGTTTCGGTGGGCGCCGCTTCTTCGCCGTCAGCGACTAAGGGCAGCCACCCGGCCGTATGCCGCCGCGAATCCCTTGAGCGAGATCGGGAGTAGCGTGTCGCCGCCGCCATCGGCCACGACCTTGACCTTGAGCATCGCGCCCTTCTTGAGCGCGGCGATGTTGGTCGCGTCGAACGAGAGCGGAATGAGGCAGCCGGCGGGCAGACAGGTACGGAAGCGCAATGGCGGGCCCACGGGCCCCTCGTCGACCCGCAGCGCCGCTCCCTCGTCGAGGGCCAGCCCGAACGGCAACACGAGCGCGCCCTCGAGCTTGTCGCCGGCGGGAGCGAGCTCGATTGCGAGAACGCGCTGCTGATTCTGGCGCTCGACCTGTTGCTGATTCATTACGCAGCGTTTGACGGCGGACGCGGCGCCCGTCTGGTCGTTTGCCTCCTGCTGGGCGCAGACGACCTGCCAATCCTGATAGCCCTCCTGAAGCGATGAAGCTCCGCCGGGCAGCGTACCCGCGGGCACAAAATTCTGGGCCGTGCCGGTCAAGGCTTGCGCGACTTGGACAGGGTCCCGATCGGTGCGAAAAGCCGGATTCAGTTCCTTGGCGGCGTTCTCCGTCGCCGTTGCAGCCGGGACGCTTTCAGGCGCGCCGGATACCATCATCGCGCCGAAGCCTGCCAACGCCGCGACAACGCTCACGCCTATTCCAATCTTGATAGCCGTTTGGGTCATGCCGCGCCATTTCGGGATTGCCGGGACTGCCGTGCGTGAAGAGAAAACAGCGGGACGCGAAGCAGCACCGGGCCCTTGTGGAAGGGAGGAAGGTCCGCGTGTTTCGGCATGCGCGCGCGTGTCCGTGGATAGCGTTCAGAACTCGATGCTGAGGTTTCCGCGGACGCCCTGGCTCCGCACTCCGTCGCCGAACTGGCCGGTATAGGAGGCGCGCAGGGAGACATTGTCGGCAATGGCGGCGGACAGGTCGGCCTCGACAATGGCGGCGTTGCGGGCGACCGGCACCCCGGCAACGGTGAACGCGCCCGAGCCGGAAAAGGCGAAAGCCGAAATCGGCGTGACGTCGCCCCAGGCGTGGCGCCAGCCGAGCGTGCCCGAGGCGGTCAGGTCGACGCCGTTCACCGCCAGCGTGTCCGAGGCGCGAACGCCGATGGTCGAGAAGGTGACACCGGTGTCGCCGCTTTGCGCGGCAAGTGCCGCGGCGCCGCCGTGCTCGTTGAAGCCGTCGGTATGAACATTGACATAGGCGAGGCCGGCGAAGGGCTCGAACCGCACCTGACCGACCGGCGTCGCCCCGGCATCGATGCGATAGCCGAGTTCGCCGAACGCCTGCGCGGTGCCGGCGTCGTAGTTGGCCGACAGGCTGTCGGAGAAGCCGGTGAAGCTTACGCCGCGCGCAACGGAAACGTCGCTCCATCTATAGGCTGCGCCGAGCCTCAGGCCGATATTGTCCCAGCGCGTGCCGCCATAGACACCGAGATCGTAGTTGTCGGCGTCGCCCGAGGCGTTGCGGTCATCCACATCGAAGGAGGAGCGGCTGTAACCGGCGAGCAGGCCGACGCGCCAGGTGTCGAAGACGGGTGCGTCGAGGCCGGCAAGGACACCGCCGATGTCGTGCGACAGGCGGGCGGCATTGCCGTCGCTGTCGGCCTCGCCCCATGCGCCGTAGCCCTGCGTCCACAAGGCGAGCCCGTCGCCGGCGGCGGGCGCGGCCGGCACAGCGACACCATCGAGGGCGGCGCGCAGGCGATCGTTGGCGGCGTCGCGCACGAAGCGGCTGTCATCGACCAGCGCGCCGTGCGCCGAAGCATGGATCTCGCCCGAAAGCTGGTCGAACGCCGCTGCCGCCGTCGCTGCATCGAGCTGGGCCACGGCATTGTACAGCGCGCCGCCGGTCAGCGTGTCGAGGGCGCCCGCGACGGCTATCTGGTTGCGGGTTGTCGCGGCGGTCGCGAAGGACACGCCATTGCGCTCCAGGTTCAGATAGACGTTGTTGGCGTCGTAGCTGACTACCGGAGTGAGGAAGGCGAAGGTCGACGTTGGAGGCGCCAGCGTGCCGTTTACGCCACCGGCCGCCGTCAGCAATGTGTATCGTGTCGAGAGGCTCCAGCCGCCATCGGCAAGAACGGCAAGGCCCGCGCCGCTGCCTATCGTCGCGGTGCCGGACACATCGACCAGATCGCCATGGCCGGCGCTGTTGATATCGACCAGGTAGGTCGAGCCGGACGCAAGGGAAAGGTCGCCGCGAACGGAGAACGTGCCGATGGCGCCGCCGGCGGCGGGCGACAGCGTGCCGCCCGAAGCGATGCTGGTGGTTCCAACGATGCCCGTTCCGGCCAGTGTGGCGCCGCCTCGGACAGCAAGCGTGCCGCCGAGCACGCCATTCACCGCGAGCGTGCCGCCTATGACGTCGGTATTGCCGGCGAAGGCCAAATTGTCGCCGACCAGCGTGAGAGTGCCGGGCCCAGTCTTTTCGATCGTGTCAAAGCCGCGAAATTGTGCTGCGTCGCCGACAAGGCCGACGTCGAACGTCCCAGCGTCAGCACGGGCCAGTTCGAGCGTATTGTGTCCGCCTTCGGCCAAGACCAAGCCTGTTGTGCGGGCTGTGTCCGTCAGAACGACTCTATCGCTGCCTGCCCCCAACTGGATGGCGACGCCGGACGCTGCGGTGTTTTCGATCGTTCCGCTATTGACGATGGTCGTGTCTCCATCGCCGGCAAGAACCGCAAAATCCGCCAGACTGGCAGTTGCGATAACGCCACTGTTGTCCAGGCCATTCTCCACGCCGTCGAGATGAACACCCGTCGACGCGGCAGTGACCGTCCCGCTATTCCAGACCTGGACGGCGCCGCCCGCGCTGCTTCCATGAATGCCGGCGAGCGCTGATACGCTGCCCTGATTTCGAATCTCGACATTGCCGAGCGGCGTCTCGGCGATAATCCCAAAGTCATCAGCGGCCGCAACAGTGCCGCTCGCCGTGTTTGTAATGTATGTGTTGCCGGAGGTCGCGACGAAGGTGCGGATGCCGGAATGTCCGATACCGCTGTCGGTTATATTCGGATCATTCGCGGCGAAAGCGCTTCCGGCATTGACGACGGCGATATCGCCGATTTCGCTCTGCGCATGGAGGGCGTTGTCGTCATGGGCAAGCGCAGTGCCCGTATTCGTGATCGAGACAGGGCCGTTGGCCGACCAGGCCACCAGCCCCTGCCGGGTGGCGGACTCGACATGGCCGCTATTATCGATTGACGACAGGCCCTGATAATTGATCGAACGGATGCCGGCGAGAAACGAGTGAACGGCGCCGCTGTTGATGATCGCGACGACGACGGGATCCGTGCTCAGGTTGCTGAAGCCGCCATCGGCATAGAGACCCCGCGCCATCGCGGAAGTCACCGATCCGCTGTTGTTGAGATAGACGAACCCGTTGTTCGTCGTGCCGGTGACACCGTCTACCCCGGAGCCCGTGACAGAGACCGTGGCCGCGCTGGTAATGGCGATGTCGCCGGAGTCTTCCTGCCTGACCCAGATGCCGCCAAACCCTCCGCCCGCCTGCAAACTGACTTGCGGCCCGGCGATCAGGGTCATGTTGTAGTCAGGCACATTCGCGACGAAGTTCACCGCGCCGTAGTTTGGCGTGTTGATAGCCGTGTTTCCGGTAATTATCAGCGTGGCGCTGATCGGCGGCGTCACGTTCATCATATTCGGGAGGAAGTCGATTTTGGCGTCAACGACGTTGGCCAACACCATCGAGTTCAACAGTAAAAGTCACGTCGCCGGAGATGGGCTGCGCGTGGATCAGGTTCGTGTCGCATTGTACGAGAAGTGCATTGCCCGTGAGCGTACATCCCGCCCAGGCCGTGCCGGGCACCGTCAGCCAGGCGGCGCCCAGCAGCAGCGCCGAGCGCAGTTTTGCCCCGACGGGTCGTTCAAGAAAGCCATTTGCCATTGTGTGCCCCCACAATTCAGCGTTGAACCATATTCGCGCCCTCAAGGAAATCTCAAAATCCCGATTATCGCCAAAACCCAGGCAGGGTTGCGTGGCCTCGCCCACGCTTCTCCCGCTTAGGGTTTTGTTTTGTCGCAGGTTTTTTCCCAAACCTGCCTAAAACTCGATGCTGAGATTTCCGCGGACGCCCTGGCTTGTCACTCCGTCGCCGAACTGGCCTGAATAGGAGGCATCGAGGGAGACACTGCGGGTGATGTCGGCGGAGAGGTCGGCCTCGAAGACGGCGGCGTTGCCGGCGATCGGCACGCCGGCGACGGTGAACGGGCCGGAACCGGCGAACGCGAAGGTCGAAGTCGGCGTGATGTCGCCCGAGGCATGGCGCCAGCCGAGCGTGCCGGAGGCGGTCACATCGAGGCCGTCCACCGGCAGGGTGTCCGAGGCGCGAACGCCGATGGTCGAGAAGGTGACGCCGGTGTCGCCGCCTTGCGCGGTAAGTGCCGCCGCGCCGCCGTGCTCGCTGAAGCCGTCGGTGCTGACTTTGACATAAGCGAGGCCGGCGAAGGGCTCGAACCGCACCTGACCGACCGGCGTATCCCCGGCATCTATGCGGTAGCCGAGTTCGCCGAACGCCTGCCCGGTACCTGCGTCGTAGCTTGCCGACAGGCTGTCGGAAAAGCCGGTGAAGGCTACCTGGCGATCGATGGAGATTTCGCTCCACGTATAGGCGGCGCCGAGCCTCAGGCCGATATTGTCCCAGCGCGTGCCGCCATAGACACCGACATCGTAATTGCCGGAATCGCCCGAGGACTTGCGGTCGTCCACATCGAAGGAGGCGCGGCTGTAGCCGGCGAGCAGGCCGGCGCGCCAGGTGTCGAATACGGGGGCGTCGACGCCGGCCAAAACGCCGCCGATGCCATGCGACAGGTCGGCGGCATTGCCGTCGCTGTCGGCATCTCCCCATGCGCCGTAGCCCTGCGTCCACAAGGCAATCCCGTCGGTGATGGAGGAGGCCGGGACCGGCGCCGCCGGGGCAGCGACACCATCGAAGACGGCGCGCAGGCGATCGATGCCGGCGGTCCGGGTAAAGCGGCTGTTATCAACCAGCGCGCCCCGCGCCGAAGCATGGATCTCGCCCGAAAGCTGGTCGAACGCCGCGCGCGCCGTCGCTGCGTCGAGCCGGGAGACGGCGTCGTAGAGCGGGCCGCCGGTCAGCGTGTCGAGCGCGCCCGCCACGGCGGTCTGGTTGGGGGTCGTCGCGGCCGAGGTGAAGGATGAGCCATTGCGGTCCAGGCTCAGATAGACGTTGTTGGCGTCATAGCTGAGACTGGGCGTCAGGAAAGCGAAGTTCGAGGTCAGGCCGCCGAAGGTGCCGGCAACGCCGCCATCCGCGGTGAGGATGGTGTAGCGGGTCGAGGCATTCCAGTTTCCATCGGCCGCGAGCGACGCGACCGCGCCGCCGCCCAGTGTGGCCGCGCCGGAGGCGTGGACAAGATCGCCATGGCCCATGGCATCGACGTGGACGACATAGGTCGAGCCGGCGGCAAGCGACAGGCTGCCATGAACCGTGAGCGTACCGATGGCGCCGCCGACGGCGGGCGACAACGTGCCGCCCGACGCGATCGAGGTCGATCCTATGGTTCCCGTGCCCGCCAGTGTAGCCCCGTTGCCGACAGCGAGGCTGCCGCCGAGAATGCCGTTGACGACGAGCGTGCCGCTTGCGACCTGGGTGTTGCCGGAGAAGGCCGAGCTGTCCCCGGTAAGCGTCAGCGTTCCCGAACTGATCTGGCGCAGCAGCCCGGAGCCGGAGATCGTGCCCGCATAGGCGACATTGTCCGAACGATTGAACGCCAGCGTGCCGTTGTTGAGCACGTTCCCGGCAATGCCCCCGCTGGTCCCGCCGGCGCCGAGCTGAAGGCTTGCCCCCGCGCTGATAGCGGTCAAACCCGTATAGCTGTTGTTTCCCGTCAGCGTCCCGGCGCCGCCGGCGATGGTGAGCCCGCCAGTGCCGCCGATCACGCCGGCGAAAGTGTCGTTGGCCGCCGTCAGCGTCAGCGTGCGGGCGCCCAGCGCAACGGCGCCGGAACCCGCCAGGCTGCCGATCGATGCACCGGCATTGGTCGCCGAGATGTCGAAGGCGGCATTGTCGACCAGGCGGCCGACAATGCCGCCATTGCCGGAAAGCTTGAGCGTGCCGGCCGAGATGGTGGTGCCGCCGGTGTAGGTGTTGGCCGCCGTCAGCACCAGCGTGCCGGCCCCGGTCTTGACGACGTCGCCGGGGCCCGTCCCGTCGCTGATTGCGCCGCCGATCGTCGCGATGTCGCCCTGGTTGACCTCGAAGGTCGGATCTCCCGAGACAGTGATGGCGTTGCCGATCGTGTAGCTGCCGGCAAAGCCAAGAGCCGTACCTTCGGCCATGGCCAGCGCGCCGCTGCCGAGCGCGCTGTTGTTGCCGATCATGATCTTGCCTGTCTTGAGGCTCGTGCCGCCGCTGTAGGTGTTGGTCCCGCTCAAGGTCAGGGTCCCGCCCCATACCACCAACTGCCCGCCGGCCCCGCTGATCGCGCCGGAGAAAGCGTCGTTGGCGTTCGTCAGGGTCAGCGTCCGGGCACCCAGGGCAACAGTGCCCGTACCGGCCAGGCTGCCGATGGATGCCCCGGCATTGGTAGCCGAAATGTCGAAATTGGCATTGTTGACCAGACGGCCGACAATGCCGCCGCTGCCGGAAAGTGCCAGCGTACCTCCCGAGATCGTGGTGCCGCCGGTGTAACTATTGGCGGCCGTCAGTTCCAGAGTGCCCGCCCCGGACTTGGTCAATGACCCGCCACCTGAAAGCAAGCCTGACAGGGTTGCGCCAAGGCCGCTGGTGTTGACCGTGAACGCGCCGGCAAGACTGGCGCTGGTGCTCGTTGTTAGATTACTGTCCCGGACCTTCAATGTGCCGCCCCCGAAGGTGAGCGTGCCGTCGCCCGAAATTCCGTCGGTGCCGCCGATTTCGAGTTCACCGTCCGTAAGCGTATAGCTACCGTTGCCCTCGCCGAATTTGAGCTTCGCTCCATCCGTGATCGAGATCACGCCTCCCGTCTGCGTCACTGTCCCGCTCGAGCCGGCCGCATTCGCGATAGCGAAGTCGGAACCGATGGTGGCCTTGCCGCCGGAGACCGTGAACGCACCCGTTCCTCCGCTATCGCCAAGTATGAATGCGCCCATAGGGCTTGATTCCAGCGTGAATTGCGCGGAGTCGCTGAGCGTGAGAGTTCCATTCGAACCGGCGCCGCCGGTACCTATATGCACCGAGCCGCCCTTGTCGGTCGTGAACGCCGCGTTCCCTTCGAGACTATAGGTGCCGGTGCCGCCATTCACGCCAATATCGATCTGGCCGAAGGTGCCGAACGCTATTTCGGTGTCGCCGCTCTGGCTGACCGTACCTGTAGCGCCGACACCGTCGCCGATTGCAATTCGGCCAAAATTCGATGTCTCCCCACTCGCGACGAAGCTGATGGAGCCCGACGAAAGGTTGAGCGTGCCTGTTCCGCCGGTGCTCTCCAGTCCGCCACCGACAAAGAGTTGGCCGACGGCAATCCCTGTGGACGCGGATGGGGCGATGTTGAACGTCACGCCGCCACCCTGAATATTGAGGGTGCCCGTGCTGCTGTTCCCGACTTCGAGGCGGGACGCCACAGTGTTGTCGGTGGTGTTCATTGTCACGACGCCCCCTGCCGTAAGCGTCAGCGTACCGGCGACACTGTCAGGAACTCCGACAAGGTAGGCGTTTGGGGTTGACTGGGGCGCGCTCCACTCTTCCGTGCCCGCGATGATGACGTCCGCGGCGGTCGGCCCGGCCGGAGCCAGGGCGAGTGCGGCAACGCCGCACAGAAGCGTCATGCGGCGGGCCGCCGAAAGTCCGGACGTTCGGCGGCCCGCGAGCGGCCGCTGGAACGCCTTGCCTGTGTGAGCGTATTTCGGGACCGAATGCCGCAGCGTCATGATAACCCCCTGAATTGCCATCAGCCGCCATGCGGACTGATGACGATGCGATAAAGATGTCGATATGCGGAATGGTGCAGGCGCGGCAGGTCAGCCGCCGCCGCGGCGGTCAGGCGCGCATCGCGGTGATGCGCCGATCAGCAGAGAGTGCTATCGATCGCGGCCGGATCTCACGCCCGGCGGTGTCGCGCCGCGGGCGGCCGCTGGAGCGTCTTGCTTGTTGGAATGTATCTCGGGACCGAATGCCGCCGCGTCATGATAGCCCGCCATGAATGTCATCAGCCGTGCCCATGCGGCTGATGTCGATATGATAAGGATGTCGATAAGTGGAATTGTGTTGGCGCGGACCGGCGGCTCGCGCGGCGGTCGAGCGCATAATGGCATGACGCGGCCGAGCAGCGGGAGGTTGGCGTCGCGGTCGGATCTCACGCTTGGCGGCGCCGCGCCTGGAACGGCGTAGCCCCGAGGCAGTGCTTCGCCGACGCGCTGACGCGCCGCCCGCCCCGTTGGCGCGGGTTTTGCCGCCCGAATTAACCACCGCTTCCCCCCAGTCCCCCGACGCCGTTTTCCCGGTCGCCATATGCCCTTACCCGCCACCGGAACGTCTGCCTGCCGGAAAAGCGTCGGCTCAATACCGCAGCTTCATGATAACTCCCCAATTGTTTATGAGTCGTATCCATGAGGACTGATCCGATGCCGATGATGTCGACAAGTGCGACGGCGCTGACCGGCCGTGACGGCGGGCAGGCCGCTCACCAAGCAGGTTCCGGAAAAGTGTGTCACGGTTTTCCGACAGAAACCTGCGACAAAACAAGAGGCTAAGCAAGCGTGGGCGAAGCCAAGCAAGTCTGCTTAGCGATCCAGACGGAAAGATGATGGTCGCCATGAGTAGCGGGATGAGGCCCGCGGCATTGGTGGCCGCTGCCGCAATCCCCACCCTCAACCGGATGCAGATCTCAGGAAAGCCCCCCCTCGGACGCTGAAGATTTCCTCCAGCCTTCCTCGCATCACCTCGCGTTCGACATCGCGTCCCGTCCAGAGCCTGATGCTGATCAGCCCCTGGTCGACGAGCATGCTCTAGGGGGCAATGTCAACAGGCGTCGGGCAGTTCGGGTTCTCCTTGAGCGGAAAAGCCCGGAAGAGTCGGACTATGGCGTCATCGCGGCTCGGTGTTTGTGGAGCAGCGTGCGATAGCCGCCGGCCCCAAGATTCAAGCCGGTGCGTACCCGGCGCAACACGACGTCTCGCAACGGCATCGACTTCCACAAAGTCGCGCTTTCGCGTTCTGCGCCGAACACGGCCTCTGCTATGTCCTGATATGTGGCACCTGCCCGCCGGCCATCTGTCGCCCGGAGCATTTCGATGAGACGACGCCGGCGCTGGGGCGGTGAGGCAACTATCTGGTGCCGCTCTATGATGAATGAGAGCGTCGCGGAATCGGAACAGCACGTCGACGCGATCATGGAGAAGCGGATCGACGGGCGTGAGAACGGCTACAGGGCCGCGAGGTGTTTTACCATCACGGGAAATGGCAGAGAAGCGCTCACCGGAGAGGACGAAGCGTATAGGCGTTCGTCAGCCGATCTGGCGCTGATCGGATCGACTGCGATCGTTGCCGTGATCAGGCCTGGCACGACTATTGGCGCCAGAATGACTGCGGCCGGATCGACAGCTGGGCTTGAGAAGATGTCGGCGTTCTTGGCGGGCAGGTCCGGAAGTATCGGGAAAGCGCAACCCCCAGTGCGCGCCGCGATGCGTAGCGACGAACGCGCGATCAGCGTACGAGGTGACGATGAGGGCAGTGCGGCGATTCTTCGAGGAAGGCGACAAGGTCAAGCTGACACTACGTTTTCGCGGTCGCGAGATGGCCCATCTGGAACTCGGCATGCAGCTCCTGAACAAGGTCCGCGAGGAAGTTGCGCCCATCCCAAGGTCGAGGCCGATCCCGAGCTTAATGGCCGCCAGATGATGATGGTGCTCGCCCTAAGATAGCCACGTTTTCTCACCAGCGTCGCTCGCAATGACTCGGGCGATGACGTGGAGGGGCTGGTGAATTCCGGAGACGCGGGCGCCTTGGCGCGCTATCAGGCGGCTCGCCGTGCCATCCTCGCAATCATCATCGTGCTCGCCTTCACGACGTTGGTCTTCGGAGGATCGCTTCATGATGAGCTGATGCACGAGTACATCGAGACGCTTGGCCTCGCGCTTGTAACGGTCGGGATCGGCGGACGGCTTTGGGCGACGCTCTACATCGGCGGTCGCAAGTCGGCTGTGGTCGTGTCGACCGGGCCCTACTCCATTACCCGCAATCCGCTCTATCTCTTTTCCTCGATAGCGGCGGCCGGGGTCGGAGCGCAAACGGGCAGCTACGTCGTCACCTGTTTGTCCCTTGTGCTGTGTGCGGCATTCTTTCATCTCGTGGTTCAGCGCGAGGAACGGTTCCTGTCCACGACGCTGGGCGACGAGTATCTCTCCTATCTGCGGCGGGTTCCGCGCTTTCTGCCCAATCCGCTGATCTACCGCGACGACGCGGAAGTAACGTTCCAGACTGAGCGGGTTCGCGCCACGTTTGTCGACGGTCTCGTCTTCCTAGCCGCGATCGCGGTGCTCGAGGCCATCGAGGTGGCCCAGGAGGCCGGTACGGTTCCCATTCTTTTCTGGCTTTTCTGAGTCTGTGCCGGTAGCTAATCTAGGCAGACTTGCGTGGCTTCGCCCACGCTTCGCCTGCTTAGCCTCTTGTTTTGTCGCAGGGTTTCTGTCGGAAAACCGTGGGACACTTCCGGAACCTGCCTAGCCAAGCATAGGTCGCGTGCACGGTCATTGCACACTTCCCGATAGCACGAACAATACGTGCGCTGAAGGTATCGTCGCTCAACCTGACTGCGATCCGCGTGGTCCGGACCTCTCCGCTTCGCGCCGAGCTAACGCCCGGAGGCCGGCCACATCCGCGACAGCACGCCGTCGCGCTTTACATAGCCATGAAACAGCGCCGCGCCGACATGCATGGCGATCAGCGCGATCAAAACGAAGCGCGCCCAGAAATGGATCGTCTTTGCCGTGTTGGCCACGGCATCCGAGCGGGGAGCAAGCCGGGGCACGCCCAAGGCATCCCAGAGTTCCAGCGGAAAGCCGCCGGACACGACCCGGATATAGCCGGACAGGGCCATCACGACGAGGAACAGATACATCCCCGCATGGTTCAGCCGCGCGATCCGCGCCTGCCAGCCGGGAACCGAGGCCGGCAGCGGCGGCGGCGGGTTGGCCGCGCGCCAGGCCAGCCGGACCAGGACCAGCAGCAGGATCACGACCCCCACGTTCTTATGGAACATGAACAGCCCGTCCTGCAACCAGCGCGGCAGGCCCTCCTGCACCATGACCGTCCCGGCGGGGATTGTGGCAATCACCAGCAGCGCCACCAGCCAGTGCAGCAGCCGCGCCGTGGGCCGATAAATCTCCGCCGTGACCTGCGCCATGACCCTTCGCCTCCTTCGATCAAGCCGACGTGATCCATTGCCGCCGAGATTAGACCCCAGCCCCGGCAACGCAAGCTTGACAGTTTGGTAGCAGCAGCGACCTTTGCCGCATGCGCAGCGCCGAGGGCCGAAACCTGACCGACATGGCGCCCGGAAACCGGGCGGCGCGCCATCTCACGCTCGCCGCTCTTGCGGCGCTGCCGGCCGTGGCACTCCTCTCCGCCAGCATCGCTGGACGGCCGGCGGCGGCGGTCGTTGCCGGGATGGTTTTCATGGTCGCGGCCGCCATCGCGGCGCGCGGCCTGCAGCGTGGCTACCCTCACGACCGGCTCGGGCTCTGCAACCTCGTCACCCTTGTCCGCGCGGCGCTTGCCGCCACGCTCGCGGGCCTCGTCGCGGCTCCGCAGGCTCTTGACCCCCCGGTCTCCGCCTGGGCGGCGGTCGCGATCGCCACCCTCGCCCTGTTGCTCGACGGCGTCGACGGCATCGCCGCGCACCGCAGCGGGCTCGCCTCGACCTTCGGCGCCCGCTTCGACATGGAGGTGGACGCGCTGCTCGCCCTGACCCTGTCGCTGCTGGCACTTCAGGCGGGCAAGGCAGGCCCCTGGGTGCTTGCGCTCGGCGCAATGCGCTACGCCTTCGTTGTGGCGGCATGGAACTGGCCCTGGCTCGCGGCGCCGCTGCCCGAACGGCTCCGGCGCAAGACCGTCTGCGTGATCCAGATCGGCGCGCTGATCGCGCTGATCGCGCCAATTGTCACGCCGCCCTTGTCCAGCGGCATCGCGGCCACCGTCATTGCGCTCGTCGCCTGGTCCTTCGCGGTGGATATCCTCTGGCTACGGCGCCAACGGGCATGACTTCACCCCGAATATTCCTGGCCGCGCTCATCCTGTGGATCGTGCTGATCGCGCCGAACGATCCCGGCATGATCAATCCGGCCGCGCTGCTGGCCCTGCCGCTGGAACTTCCGGTCATCCTCCTTGCCCTCGCCTTGGCCCGCGGCGCATGGGCCACGGCCTTGCGTGGCGTGTTTGTGGCGGTCCTTGTGCTGCTCACGCTCCTCAAGGCTGCCGACATGGCGCTTTTCACCGCCTTCGGCCGGCCCTTCAACCCGGTTGCCGACCTGCCCCTTGTCGCGGCCGGATGGAACCTCGGCTCGGGCTCGGCCGGAACGCCTATGGCCACTCTGGCCGTGGTCGCGGCGTTGGGCATCGTCGCCCTGCTCGCCGCTGCCCTGTGGTGGGCGACCGGGCAATGGGCCGGCCGGCACGCTTCGCCGTCTCGCCATGCCGGCCTTACTCTCGGCCTTGCCGCCTCCGCCGCCCTCATGCTGGGCGACATGGCAGAGGCGCTGTCCTCGCCCAACCTGGCCGCCGATACGCCTGCCAGCGCCTCCATCGCCCGTTATGCCGTGCGCAAGGCGGACACCGTGTGGCGGACGCTGGCCGACCTCGGCGCCTTCCGAAGGGCCGCCGCGGCAGACCCCTGGGTCAACCGTGCCGCCGCGCTTGACCGCCTGCGCAACCGCGACACCATAATCCTGTTCCTCGAAAGCTACGGCCGCGCCAGCTTCGATGCCCCCCTCTACGCCCCCGCCCACACCGCCACGCTGCGCGCCGCCGAACCGGCGCTGGCGGCCGCGGGACTCGCCACCCGCTCGGGCTGGCTCACCTCGCCAATCGCCGGCGGGCAAAGCTGGCTTGCCCACGGCACATTCGCCAGCGGCCTGATGATCGACGGCCAGATCCGCTACGATGCCATGCTGCAAAGCCCACGCCGCACCCTGTTCCATCTCGCGCGGGACACCGGCCTGCGGACCGCCGCCATCATGCCGGCCATCACCATGCCCTGGCCCGAGGGCCGGCGGCTCGGCTTCGGCACCGTCCTGTCCGCCGCCGATCTCGGCTATCGCGGCAAAGCCTTCAACTGGGTCACGATGCCCGACCAGTTCACGCTGGCGGCCTTCGATCGCCTCGTGGCGCGCGGCAACCTATTCGCCCAGATCGCCCTCATCTCCTCCCATGCCCCCTGGACACCCGTGCCCGACCTCCTTCCATGGGAGGCCATCGCCGACGGAACCGAGTTCGACGTGATCGCCACCTCCGGCGATCCGCCGCAGGTCGTCTGGCGCGACCGTGACCGCGTGCGCGACCAATACCGCCGATCCATTTCCTACACGCTGCGGACCGTCATGTCCTGGGCCGCGCGTCAAAGCGAAGACCCGCCTCTGATGGTCATCCTCGGCGACCACCCGCCCGCCGCCTTCGTGAGCCTGATCGACAGCCGCGACGTTCCCGTTCACGTCATCGGCCCTCCCGACCTCGTCGCCCGCTTCGACGCCTTCGGCTGGACCCCCGGCCTCATCCCCGACCCCGCAACCCTACCCTTGCCGATGGAGGCGTTCCGCGACCGCTTCCTCTCCGCCTTTACCTCCGGGGCGACGCAATGATCCGCTTGTTCCGGCGCTGCGTATTGCCCTGCGGCCCGCGCGGCTAACTCAAGGCGTTGCCACCCGGCGCAGGCCATGTCCAGTGTGAGAAATGCGGGCTAGGATAGGCTGGCATGAAAAGGAGGACGGCATGAAACGACACAGCCTGTCGCGCCGCCATCTGCTCGGCACCGGCCTTGCCGGCCTCGCCACGATCGGCGGCTTCGTCCGCCCGCTCAGGGCCCAGACGGCGGTGAACTTCCAGCTCTCCTGGCTCCACTCCGTCCAGTTCGGCGGCAGCTATATCGCCAGCGACAAGGGTTACTGGCGCGACCTCGGACTTGAGGTTGCCCTGAACCCCGGCGGCCCCAACGCGCCGGTTGAGCCGCCCGTCGTCTCCGGTCAGGCGCTGGTCGGCATTTCGGCGGCGGATTACACCGCCGCCGCCGTGGACGAAGGTGCGCCCTTCAAGATCATCACCGTCGCAATGCAGAAAAACCCCTTCGTCGTCGCCTCGCTGCCCGCCAATCCGGTGAACACGCCCGCCGACCTGCCCGGCAAGAAGATCGGCATGGCGCTTGCCAACACGCCTGTCCTGCGGGCGCTCTGCACGCTCAACAACGTCGACATCAACACGATCGACATCGTGCCCACCCAGTATGACGCAGCACCCCTCGTCTCGGGCCAGGTCGATTGCCTGCTCTGCTGGGAGACCGATCTGCCGGTCGCCATGACCATGCAGGGGGTCGACAACCTTACCATGCTCATGGCCGACCACGGCTATGCGGTGCATTCGCAGACCTATATCGCCACGACCGACAGCATCGCCACCCGACGGGCCGACATCGTGGCGCTCTTGAAGGGCGAGATCATGGGCTGGAACGATTACAAAGCCGACACCGACGCGGCGGCGGAGCTGACGGTCGCCATGTTCCCCGACCAGGGCCTCGACCTTGCCACGCAAAAGCTGCAGGCCGCCCGCCAGGTGCCGCTCATGTTCTCCGGCCTTACCGACGCGAACGGCTTCGGCTGGTTCACCGACGAGACCGTCGCGGCCAATGTCGCCACACTCGCGCTTCTTGGCCGCACCGTGGCGCCGGACCTCTGGGACAGGACCCTTCTCGAAGAAGCTCATGCCCGCTGACGCGACACCACCCCCGGCGGTCACGCTGCGGGGCGTTTCCAAGACCTTCGGCGGGCCTGAGCCCATTACCGTCCTGCGCCCGCTGCACCTCACTTTCGCGGCCGGGCGGACGACGGCGCTTGTCGGCCCGTCCGGCTGCGGCAAATCCACCATCCTGCGCCTCATCGCCGGGCTGGAGACGCCCACCGCCGGCGACGTCCGCATCGGCGAGGCGGCGCCCGCCGAGGTGCGGCGCCGTGCGGGCCTCGCCATGGCCTTCCAGGATGCCTCCCTGCTGCCCTGGCGCACCGTGCGCGGCAACATCGCGCTGGCGCGCACCCTGGCGCGCCTGCCGGCCGCCCCCCAGGCGGTCGAAACGCTCATCGCCCTTGTCGGCCTGGACGGCTTCGGCGACCGCCGTCCGGCGGAATTGTCGGGCGGCATGCGCCAGCGCGCCGCCATCGCCCGCTGCCTCGCGACCGAGCCGGGGCTTCTGCTGCTCGACGAACCCTTCGGTTCGGTGGACGAACTGACCCGGACGCGCCTGAACCAGGATCTGCCGAAACTGTGGGAGCGGCGCGGCACGACCACCATCCTCGTCACCCATTCGGTGTCCGAGGCCGTGCTGCTGTCGGACCGCGTCCTCGTCCTGTCTCCCCGCCCGGGCGGCGTGGTGGCCGATATTCGCGTCCCGCTGCCGCGCCCCCGCCCGGCATCCGTCACCCGAACCGCGGCCTTCGCGGCCCTGACGAAAACGGTGTCCGCCGCGCTTCAGGCCGGCGCGCAGCCGCTGGCCGCCGAATGACCTTCGCGATCTCCCTGCGCGCGCCTACGTCCCTGCCCGCCGGCCGCGCGGCCGGCATGCTTGCCGCGCTGCTGGCCTGGGAGCTTGCCGCCCGCGCGCTGGAGGGAAGCTTCCTTCTCGCCGGTCCGATTGCCGTCGCCCAATGGCTCGCCGCGAACGCCGGTCTCGTGGCGCGCGCGCTTTCCGTGACGCTCGAGGCCGCCGCGCTGGGCTTCCTGATCGGCAACCTCGTGGGTGCGGCTCTCGCGCTGGCCTGCCTGCTCCTGCCGCGGCTGGAGCGCCTGCTCGCCCTCACCGCGCTCATCGTCTTCTGCCTGCCGCTCGTCGCCACCGGCCCTATCCTGCGCGTGCTGTGGGGGCCCGGCACCGGACCGCAGGTGACACTCGCGGCGCTCGCGGTCTATTTCACCACCTTCCTGCCGCTGATGGTCGGCCTGCGCGCGGCACCCGCCAGCTGGTTCGACCTCGTCCGCAGCTACGGCCGCGGCCGCTGGACTGAACTGCGGGAAGTGCGGGCGCCCGCCGCCCTTCCCTACCTCGTCGCCGGCCTCCAGATTGCCGCACCCGCCGCGCTGCTCGGCGCGATAGTGGGCGAATTCACCGGCGCCGAGCGCGGCCTCGGCGTCCTTGCCATCCAGGCGATGCGCGCCCTCGACGTGACTGCGACCTGGGGCATCGCCACGATCGCGGCCGCCGTCTCCCTGCTCGCCTATGCCGCGCTGGGCTGGCTCGGGCAGCGCCTCAGCGCCGCGCCGCCGCCGTTGATCCTGTCGCCCGCGCAAGGCGGATCGGCCCCGGCGCGCCACGGCCGCCTTGTCCTGACATTCGCGGCGGTCCTGCTTTCCCTCGCCCTCTGGCACGGGCTGATGGAGGCCTTCGCCCTCAACCCCTTCTTCGCCAAGCGCCCCGCCGACGTGGCCGCCTACCTCTTCACGGCGCCGGACGCCGCCCTGCACCGCGCGACGCTCATGGCAGCCCTCGGCCAGACGCTGGTCTACATCCTGCCCGGCTACCTTGCGGGCCTCGCCCTCGGCGCGGGCCTCGCCGCGCTGCTGACGCTTGCGCCTCTTCTGGGGGTGACGGTTCTTCCCGTCGCGATCGCGCTCCGTTCCATCCCGATCCTGACGACCGCGCCCCTGATCGTGCTGGCGCTGGGTCGGGGCGCGGCCGGCACCGTCACCATCGTCGCCGTGATGATCTTCTTTCCCACCCTCGTCGCCTGCCTGCAAGGCATGCGCCAAACGCCCGGACAGGTGGTCGATCTCTTCGACAGCTACGCCGCCCCACGCTGGCGGCGGCTGCTGCTTGCCCAGATTCCCGCCATGCTGCCCGCCTTCTTCGCCTCCGCGCGCATGGCCGTGCCCGCTGCCGTGCTGGCGGCAACGACCGCCGAATGGCTTGCGACCGGCACCGGCCTCGGCAGCCTCATGGCGCTCACCGCCTCCACCTCGGCCTATGGCATGCTGTGGAGCGCGATCGTCCTCATCGCCTCGCTCTCGACCCTCGCCTATCTCGGCGTGGGCCTCGTGGAACGCGCCGTGCTGCGCCGCTTCGCGCCCGAGCAGCTGCGCGGTCTGTGACACAGGACCCCCGAATGACCCCGCGCCCCGCCGCCTTCGCCATTCCCGGCGACATCGACCAGAAGACCGGCGGCTATATCTACGAAAAATCCCTGCTTCTGGCGCTCAATGCCTCCGGCCGCCGGGTTGCCCATGTTCAGCTGCCGGGGACTTTCCCCGACCCGTCGCCCGCAGAGATGGCGATATGCGTCGCCGCCCTCGCCGCACTGCCGGCCGAGGAACCCCTTATCCTGGACGGCCTCGTATATGGCGCCATCGACACCGGCGGGCTGGCGAAGGTCCGCTCCCCCATCGTCGCGATGATCCACCATCCGCTGGCGCTGGAAACCGGCCTGCCCGCGAACCGCGCCCGCTTCCTCCACCGGCGCGAGGCCGACAACCTCGCGCTGGCCGCCCATGTCGTGGTGCCGAGCCGGCACACCAGGGAGATACTCATTGCCGACTACGCCGTGCCGCGCGGCCGCATCACCATCGCCCCGCCGGGCTTCCCCCGCCCCGCTCCGGGCCGCGACCCGCTTGTCCCGCCGCTGATCCTTTCGGTCGGCCTTCTCGCCGCGCGAAAGGGCCACGACATACTCATCGACGCGCTGTCCCGTATCACCGACCTGCCGTGGACCGCCGTGATCGTCGGCAAGACCCACGACCCTGCCGTTGCCGGAGCTCTCCACATCCAGGCCAGCGCGCTCGGCCTCGACGGCCGGCTTCGCTTCGCCGGCCTTGTCGCCGACGCGGAGCTCGACCGCCTCTACCGCGGCGCCACGATCTTTGCTCTCGCCACCCGGTTCGAGGGCTACGGCATGGTCTTCGGCGAGGCCTTCACCCGCGGCCTGCCCATCGTCACCTGCCGAGCCGGCGCCGTGCCGGACACCGTGCCCGACACCGCGGGGCTCCTGGTCCCCCCCGACGACGGCGCCGCCTTCGCCGAGGCGCTCCGCCGCGTCCTGACCGACGCTATCCTGCGCGACGGCCTCGCCAGAGGGTCCGCCGCGCGGGGCGCGACCCTGCCGCAATGGGCGGACACGGCGGCGATCATGGGCGCGGTCCTCGACCGCGTCCGAGGGTTGCAGCCTTAAGCCGGACATCCGCGCACCGTTTCCCGGATGCGTGCCTTGCGCCTTTTGTCGAGCAGCGCTGGCTTGGCATTCTTGCCGCGTCCGCGCGGAAAACGGGGCGGCTCCTTTACGCCCGCCGGGTTATACTTATGAAAACAGATTGCCTGCAGGCAAATACCGGCTGGACATCAGACCTGTATTTGGTTTATTGTGAAGGTCAACGATTTATACAAGCGCTCACTCTGGCACACAGCATGACTGTGAGGCATCCGGCAGTCTCTCGGCCATATTGGGGGAAGCAGTGTTTCGCAATCTTGACGGTCGTGAGTACAAGCTGCTGCTTGACCCGCGCGGGTTGAGCGACGAACGGACTTCCGTGAATGACTTCTACGAACGGTCCTTGCGAAAAATCCTGTCGAGAGGCAAGGAACGCAAGGTGGACGGCTTGTTCGGCCCGCCAAAAGACCGCGACGTTCGTTTCTTTGACACAGCGGCCCTTTCCCTGGACGCCGCCGGCTTTTGCCTGCGCCGACGAAGATCGAACGACAGAGGCGACGTCAATCTGAAACTCCGGTTGCCCGATCTTTTCGTTGTCGCCGGCACTGCTTTAAACGGGCGGGACGCGAAGGCCAAGCCGCGGTTTGAGGAGGACATCTCGCCGCTCGAGGTCACAACCGCTTGTGGGGACGTGAGAATCGCCGAACCGCCCTCGATCCGAAGCCGCTTCGCGCTTTCCACCAAACAGAAATTCAAAGCTGGACTCGACACGCTGGGGGACGCCTTCGAACTCTATCCGTCGCTGCGGAAGAGCCTTCGGCTTGCCGGACAGGATGCCGAGCCAGCGTCGCCGCTGCGCAAAGGGCCGCGGATCCGCGAGCGGGTATTTGATGGACCAGAGCTGAATTTCGGCCACGGCGTGAAGGCCGAGGTGACGCTGGCCTTCTGGAAGCTAGCACCTGAGGCGCCGACACAAAGCATTGCCGAAATTTCCTACCGCTGCGAGACACCCGACGGGCGCATTCCGGGCGAGGCGGCGCGCGAGGCACTGGCGCTCTTTCTCGATCTTCAGCGGGAACTGGACGTCGAGGTCGGCTATCCGAGCAAAACGAAACTGGCCCTGCCCGCAAGGGTGTAAAGCACTCCGGACCGGCGCTCTCCGGGAATGTTCCAAACGGCACGCTCTGCGGGCGGCCCAGGGCAGATGGAGGTGGTTGTGAGCGTAAGGAACTATGGCGTACTGCGCGGCCGGGTCGTCGGTTCAAGACGTGAGGACGACGACGACACTCCGCACTTCCAGGTCAAGGTTGCCGCTGCCGGCGTAGACTACCGCATTGCCGTCAATGTCAAGTCGCAACTGAGCCCGTCCGAGTTGTTGTTTATCGTCGTCGAGGACTTCCGCCACCCCCTTACGCCAAGATTGTCCCCCCTGGCGGAGGGATACACGTTGCTGCCGAGGCAGCCGGAAACGGCCTCGCTCGATTTCATCCGCGGGAACCTCTTCAACCGACTCGACATGCGCCTGCTCCCGCCGAGCCTGCCGGGCGACGACAACGACCTGAGCGACCGATTGGCCCACTATGTCGATCGCGCCGCACGCGAGACAGCCGCCGAGGTCTTCGCTTTCGGCTCTCGCTGGGGCCCGGAGCCGGGGACCCCGGACAAGGTCTTCCATTTCGATCCGGGCAACGGCGTCCACGACATCCATATGAATCAGGGCAACGATCCCGGGCACCGGGACGATGATGGAGTGTGGCAGGACGGCGGCCTCATCTTCCGCTTTCCCGCGACCGATCAATGGGTCGCCATCTTCCTCGCCTTTCAGTCGCAGGCCTGGCACACCGACGATGTAACCGGCCACACCCTTCCTGGGCCGATCCCAGGACCCGGGCCGTCACCGCACCCGAGCGAACCGGACTTCCGCGTCCGCATTGTCGCGGCGCTGGTCAATCCGACCGGCCCCGCGCCAGAGGCCGAATCCGTCACGCTGCTCAACGCGACGCCGCAGGCCATCGAGCTGGCCGGCTGGGGGCTCATCGACAAGTCCGAGCAGACACAGACGCTTGCGGGCCAGATCGCGGCCGGAGCCACCAAGGTGGTGGCGGTTGTCCCGCCGGTCGTGCTCAGCAACAATGGCGGGACTATCACCCTGGTCGACGCAAGCGGCCTGAAGGTCGATGGAGTGGCCTACACGAAGAGCGCCGCGGCGGCGCAGGGCTGGACCATCGTTTTCTGACTGGCCGGGACCGCACGGGGCGTCATTGGGCAAAAGCTGAGCGCCCCGACCGGCTTACCGGTTCGGCGGCGTGGAGATCGCCGCCATCGAGGCGGCTGAATGCTTCGAATTTGGAGGCCTGATGAACCGCTTTCTTCAAAGCCGCCTGTTCAGGCGGATGGTTGCGGTCATGGCCTGGTGTGCCTTGGCGTTCATCGCCTTTGCCACGCTGTCCCCAGTCGAGCAGCGGCCCGTGCTGGCCGGAATCAAGATCGAGCATTTCATGGCGTTTGCCGTAACCGGCTGCCTGTTCGGCGTCGCATACCCGAGGCGGTGGCCCTGGTTCCTGGCGATGCTGACCGGTTCGGCAATCCTCCTTGAGTTACTTCAGCACTTTGTCCCCGGTCGGCATGGCCGCCTTGTCGACCTCGCATTCAAGCTGGGCGGAATTGTCGCCGGTCTCGGCATCGCCAGGCTCCTCACCCGAAGGCACGCACCGCAAGGCCTGGCGGATGGTTCGGAGCCGGCGGGGGAGCAAAGCCGGAGGGAGTAAAGCAAGTCGGCTCATCCCGGAATTTGCTTCCACGCAACCGTCCGGCATCGGCGGCCGGTTGCGGGGCGCCCCACGCCCGCTATTTTTTCGGGAAGAGGAACGTCAATGTCGTGCGGATGCCCCATTCAGGCGACCCCTCGGGCGCCTCGGCATAATACTTGCCGCCAAGCTGGATACTCATCGGCTGTTCGCCAAGCTTGAAAACCTTGGTGACCGCGAGATTGATCGGCACGGTCCACTGCTCCGCGACCCAGTCGTAGGTCGATTCGGTATTGAGGTTGAGCGTCATGCCGTGGCCGAGGGCATAGGCGAGGAAGGGCTGAAGGAAGGTCTGGTTGACGTCCGGCCGGCCCCCCTCTCCCGCAACCGACCAGATATGATTGGCAAGCACACCGACGGTCCACGGGCCGGTCTGCTTGAGCGCGACCGCGGTGGGACCGATGCCGAACTTGCCCGCGCCAAGGAAATCGTCGGTCGCGGTCGGGATCAGAAAAGCCGGCCCGGCACCCAGGATGATGCCGCTCGGGCCAGGGCTCTTCGGCGACAGGAAAAGGCTTTGGGTGATGTCGCCAAGGCCGAACGTGTCGCCATCGGGCGGCGGAAGGTAGTCGCGAAAGGCGACTGGCAGGATGGTGCGCGAAATCACGTTCCAGTCCTCGCCTATCGAGATGGGAATGACCGGCTGGATGTTCATGGTGTAGGCGAAACCATCGCCGTCGACGCCGGCCCCCGCCTCGAAATTGCTCTGGAACGGCACGCTGATAAGGCTGGCTATCGGGTTGGCAAGCTGCTTGGCAAGTTCGTCGGCGTCTTGCGCGCCGGCATAGGTCGTGGCGGCAAGCCAGCCGGTCGCGCAGATCACGGCGGCTGCTGAAGCATTGGGGCGAACCGAAGCGAGGATGTTGCTGACCAATGCCATACCTCCACCGTGGACAGGCAGGCGAACCGATGGAAACGGTCCGAACCTGCCGCCGAGCCGTCAGCCTAGTTCCGGCAACGGCCGGGAACAACCGCAGCGGCGGGTCCGGTCGGGCTTTTTGCTGAGTACGTTGCGCGCCCGACACGGTTTTCGCATGACGCCCCGAAGCAGATACGCAGTAACGGCTCAGTGTCAGTTCACCATCAGCACTAAGGCCGGATGAAGCTTCTTCAGGTTCGGCAGCGATTTTGACTGCCACGGTATCTCGGTCGTTCCGCGCACGATGAGTTGCACATCGGGATGCTTGCGTGCCTCGATGGTAAACTTTGCCAGAAGGTTGATGCCCGAGGAGTTGAGAAACTGCAGATCCGTCAGATTGAGCGTCACGGAAGACGGCTTCGAAGCCAGAACGTCCAGCGCCAGCGCCAGGATAGGGGCGTAGTCGGCGGAACTCGCCAATCGAATGCTGCCGTCGAAATGGATATCGCTCTTCTCGACCCACACACGGTATTCGTTTGTCTTGATTTCCATGGTCCGACCTGATTCCGTTAGTTTTGAGTTGGTGAGACCACGAGAGAAGCGTAAGTTTCCAGGCAGATCCGATTGCCTTCCTCGGAAGGGCTGAAGATCCACGCCAGATGCGCGCCATAGTCGCTCATCAATGTCAACAGTCCCAAGCCGGAACGCGACTTGTCAGGCTCGGCAGCGTTGGCCTCGATCCGCTGAATCAGATGATCGGATGGATCGCCCACCGTGATCTCCGCGAGCAGGGTCTGGAATTCGGAGGCGGTCTTGCCGTCGACGACGTTGGAGACCTTCATCTTGAAGCTCTCCGCATCCATCGACGCCTCTATCATGATCTCGCCTAGCGCGCGAAACTTCATCGCGTTTTCTATGAGTTCGTTGGCCAGGTAGCCAATGCAGTGCCGCACTTCCCGGTATTCGCTGCGCGAGGATTGATAGCGCAGCGCAAAGAGGTCGGCGATGAAGTCCGACGTCGTGGCGCAATGGTGCCAGCTCAGCTCGAGAGGTCCGTCGAACAAGCGTACGCGACTGACACTTTCCTTCATGCTGAAGGCAACGTCCGTCGTTCCGAACAGTGTGGTCATTCCCTACCTGTGCCTCATGATGACAAGGGTAATGTCGTCGTGAATCTTCTGCGACCCGATATGGGCCATCAAATCCTCGAGAATCCCCGTCTTGATTTCCTCCGCGCTCCCGCCGTGATGCTCGCGCGTGCTGTTGGACAGGCGTTCGAAGCCGAAGAGCTTTCCATGCTCGTCTTCCGCCTCCGTCACGCCATCCGTGTGAAGCACAATCACGTCGCCACTGTTGAAAGGAATGTCGCGCGTACCAATGAACGAAGAGATGTCGCTTTCAAGGCCGACCGGCAGCCCCAGGTCGATCGTGTCGATGCGTTCGACCTCGCCGTCGGCGCGCACGATCAGCACATCCTCGTGCTGGCCCGACAATGTCACGCGTTCACCTTCGAAATCGAGGAAGGCCAGCGACAAATGCTTGTCGGTATTTGTCCGCTCGATGTTCTTGAAGATCGCCCTGTTCAGCCGGTCCAGAAACTGCCGCGGATCGCCCTCGCCGGTCTCCTGCAACGCCCGCGCCACGGACTGCACCATCAGCATGAGAACGCCGCTCTCGAGCCCGTGGCCGGTCACGTCGCCGATCCCGATCTTGACCCGTGGTCCGTCCTGCAGGACATCATAGTAATCCCCGCCGACTTCATCGGCCGGACGCATATAGGCGGCGATCTCCACTCTCGGTATTGCTTCAAGCTCGCGCGCCTTGGGCAGCACCATCATCTGAATATGCCTGGCCACCGCCAGTTCGGCGCCCAGACGCAGATTCTCGTCCCGCAGCTTGTGATTGAGTTCCGATATCTCCTCGTTCGCGTCTTCGAGCTCCCTGGTGCGTTCCACGACGATCTGCTCGAGATTTTCCGTGTGAAAGCTGATCTGTTCGGCCATCCGGTTGAAGGCCACCCCGACCTCGCCGACTTCGTCACGCGTGGGAATGTCCACCCGCACCGAATAGTCCTTGGTCTGGAGGCGTCTTGCGGCGCCGGCGAGCGCGCTCAGGCCGGCCGTGACCCGCTTCGAAATGCCGAACACGGCCAAGAAGACGATCAGCAGCGAAACGATGATGGCGGCGATCTGGTAGATCAGGATGCGGTTGGTCGCATCCGAAATACTGGCTTGAGCGGCGTAGAGCGCCGCATAAATCTCGCGCTCGGGCACGACGATGCCAACCGACATCGTTTCGCGCCTGATCGGGCCCGAACTATTCCACATATTGGTTGGCTGCAGTTTCTTCAGGATAACGATGTAGCGGACATTTTCGCCATCTTGCTTGAGGGTGATTGTCTGAACGACCCCGTCATTGTCCTGATCGAGCGGCAGCGAGGCGATGGCAGGCTGCGTGCTCTCGCGCAGGGAACGGTCGAAGACCGACGCACTGGAGTTGCTGATTCCCAGCGTCTTCTCACCCTCGGGCGTGACCGCCAGCACATTGCCGTTGGACATTGCGAGAAAGGCAAAGCCGGTGTCGGCGATCCTCACGCTCTGGACGATGTCGGCCATCTGGTCGAGCGTCAGGTCGGCGCCGACCACGCCGGCCAAGTCGGTGCGGTCCTTTGTCCAGACCGGGCGCATGAAGCTGACGATCAGCTTGCCGGTCACGCCGTCCATGTAGGGCGAGAGCGTCGTGATAAGCTCGTCGACCGGTTTGCTGGCCGGATCCTTCAACCATCCTTGCCAGTCCTCGTAGATGTCCGGGAAGAAGAAGTCCCACCAGTTGGCTTCGTTGTGGCCGGGATAGACGCGGTCGAAGGTGACGCCCTGATTGGTGTAGGGCGTGGAACGCAGGATCGGCGCGCTCTTCGGCCCGAGCCAGTAGACCTGCAGCTTGCGCGTGCCGGTCTCCTGGACGCTGGGGCCGAAAATATTGAAGACGGTGCTGTCGCGGACCTCCGTCGCGACCTCGGGCGGCAGGTTGCGGGTCGCATCCAGAAGATAGCCCCAGACCGTTACGGCGGACGCCTCGCCTTCCTCATTCTGCCACCAGTCGCTCTGCGCATTGTAGACGAGTGGCGTGGAGAAGGTCGGATCCTTGGCGATTGCCTCCCCGAGCGCCGCCTTGACCTCCGGGTGGTCGACCAGGGTCTGCATCGAGCCCGCCAGGATGTCGACTTCGGTGTGCACCTGGTCGATCAGCAGATTGGTTCGCTCCGCCGTCGTCTCGATGTAGTTGTGAAGATATTCGATCGTCGCCTTGGTCAGGCCAAGGCCGACCTGCTGCGTCGCGTCGTTCGACAGGCGGTTCACATTCCAGAGCGCGAGCCCGCCGCTTACCAGCAGATCGAAAAGGACGGCGCCGCCGACAACCAGCACGAATTTCGACCGGAACGAGCGCAAGCCGAAGCGTGGAGCCTTTTCAGCGTCGGCGGTCATAACGGCTTCCGCCCGGATGCGACCCAAACCGGCCAACCCGCATAGCCCTTCGGGTGGAGCGCGGCGAAGATGTGATCCTGAAATCCTTGTCTAAACCGCTCGGCGAAATCGGAACTGTCGCCGCGCCGGCGCGACATTTCACCGGCGAAAGTGTCCTCCCACGACTGGACGATATCGGCGAATTCCTGGGGATCGCCGTCAAGGTTCGTCACCATGAACGATTCGGCGCGGATGTCCTCGAAGCCGGCGTCGAGCAGGTAACGGCGGTTCTTGGGTCCCATTTCAAGATCCATCTTGAAGTGGGCGAAGAGCTTTGAAAGCTCGTCATAGGTCCACTCGATACTTTCGCCGCGCGGCTCGCCCAGGCACTGCGACATCTTCTCGTTCGTGATGTAGACGCGGCCACCCGGCCTGCAAATCCTGTAGAGCTCCTTGAGAATGAGCTCGGGCTTGTCGAATATCTGCAGCGAATGCCGGCAAGTGACCAGATCGAATTCATTGTCCTCGAGAAGCATTTCCGCGGCGTCGCCATATGTGTACTCGATACCCCGAATATCGAATTCGGCGGCTACGTTTCGCGCGTAGGCGAGGCTCGACTTCGAATGATCCAGCGCCACAACACGAAACGGCTGGAACTCCTTCTGCACGAGAACGGCAAAATCGCCGATCCCGCAGCATATATCGGCGATCTTGATCCCGGAGCGCATACCGTGCCGCGGCAGAATAGTGCGCTCGTGGCGCCAGGTCATTTTCGTTTGTGTCCGCAGGATCGGGATAAACCCGCCTTCCTCGAGGAAGCTCTGTCCCGGATAGAACTCGCGATCGTATTCCTCGACGGTTATGTTGGGTTCTATTCCATTCAGCATGCTGAATTTGCGCGTTGTCCATCCGACGACGCTAGACGTGACGATCACGAACCTGAGTTCGGGCCGGGTGCGGCAGGCGTCGATCAGAACGCGCGAGATGACATGAAACGCAGTGTTGTTCATCTGAGTCAGTCGCTTGATGTTCACATAAAAGACACCGCGGACCTGCGCGATCGAATCCTTCAGCAAGGTTATGCTGGGCGTGAGTTCGTCGATCGACTGCGGCCGAACCACGCCGGCGATGGAGAACTCCTGATTGTTCGGGTCGAATTGCGTCTTCGACCGCTGGAAGATGTCGTGAGGGCTCAATGGGGCAGACCTTCGAGCGGAAGATCCACGACAAGCTTGACTATGTTGGTCTCGACGTCCTCCAGCCGAAGGGTCGCCTTGTAGTCGATGGCAAGTTCCAGGAGCACGACCTCGCGGCTTGGGGCGAGGTCTCCCGACACGGCACTGAGATAGCGCTCCCTGCTGTCGGTTCTTTCGGTCCGCTGCACGGCGTCCGAGAAGAAATGACGTTCCTCTGGCGTGCATGGAAACGTCAGCTCGATCCTGTCCACCTTGCCCTGGCGAGACACCCGGCAGGCCAGTTCCCCGGCAGGGTGGCGTGTGCGAAATGCAATCTCCAGCAGTTCGTTGAATGCCGAAGAGAAGAGATTGGCAAACCGCACCGAGTCGGAGCGATTGTGGCTGACCATCCGTGCCAGGTATGTCGAAATGTGATCGCAGTGCAGCCATGCCGACAGAAAGGCCTAAATCTTCATATCGACCTGAATCATCGCTTGGAAGTGTTGGTGGCTGACGGCACGATGAGGTGCTGAGCTTCTCGGCATTCCCCACTCCAGTTGTATTCGACTACGCGACAAGGTCTACTTCTAGGCGATAGTTTGGCGGACATGCTGGGCCGCTCGGCTCATTTGGTCCCGTGACTACGCTGAATTGCTCGATATCGTTCTTCCTTTGGGTGCAACAAATCCTGTGACGAACGCGCGATGAATTCGCGGGTCGCTTCCGCTCCGAGCGGGCGCCCGAGAAAATTGCCTTGCAGGCAATCGCAATGCTCCTTGGCCAGCCACCGTGCCTGCCCCAGTGTTTCCACCCCCTCGGCTATGACGCTGATTCCCAGGCCGCGCGCGAGGCCGATGATAGATCGTACGATCGTCTGGCTTTTCACGTCGGTTTCAAGGTCGGCGATGAAATATTTGTCGATCTTCAACCTGTCGAACGGAAAAGTCTTCAAATAGCTCAACGAGGAGTAGTAAGTTCCGAAATCATCCAGCGATATCCTTATCCCGAGCACGTTCAGCGTGTTCAACGTATCGAGATTATCGATCGTCTTTTCAAGCAGAACGGTCTCGGTAATCTCCAGTTCGAGCCGCTCGGGCCGAATTCCCACCGAATCGATGACCTGGGCGACCGTGTCGGTGATCGCACCGCTGAGAAACTGCGCCGGCGACAGATTGACGGTGACCGCCAGCGAAGGCGGCCACTTCAACGCCTGGCGGCAGGCCTCATCGAGTACCCAGCGTCCGATATCATCCATCAGGCCATCGGCTTCGGCGATGGGGATGAACACGCTCGGAGGAATGAGGCCGACGTCGGGGTGGCGCCACCGCAGCAATGCCTCGAAGGCCACCACCTCCGCCGGCGGCCTGACAAGCGGCTGATATTCGAGAAAGAGTTCATTTCTGTCGAGCGCCATCCGCAGGTTGCGGCGCAGGTTCTCGCGTTGTTCGAGCAGGAGCAGCATGGAGCGGTTGAAAGTCCGCGCACAGCCGCGTCCGTCCCGCTTGGCCGCGTAGAGCGCGATATCGGCGGCCTTCATCAGTTGCTCGCTTCCGGTTCCGTGCTCCGGCGCGAAAGCCACGCCGATGCTCGACCCGACATAGAGGGGGATGCCGTTGATGACGAACGGTGGCTTGAACGCCTCGACCAACGCCATGGCTAGTCGTTCGGACTTCCTCCGGCTGCCTCTTGCCCGATTGAATCACGGCGAACTCGTCGCCGGCATATCGGTATGCGGATTCGTCGATGCCCAGAGCCCCTTGAATCCGGCCTGCGGCCAGCTGCAGCAACGTGTCGCCCGTTCCATGGCCGAGTGTGTCATTGACCGACTTGAAATCGTCGAGGTCGATCTGCAGCAAGGCGACCTTCTCCTTCGGCCAATCGACCGTCGCAAGCGCCCGCTGCAAATCGTGGCTGAAGCGGCGCCTGTTCTGCAACCCCGTCAGCATGTCGTGCGCCGCCTGGTGCAGAAGGATGACCCGCTCCTGCTCCTCGGCCGCGCTCCGCCCGTCACGCGACATCTGGCCGGTCTCGAGAATGCCCACCCCGTCCGCGACGGAAAAAATCAAGGCGGAAAAAGGTGCCTGGTCCTGCGAGCCACGCAGATCGACATGCGCGGGAAAGCCGCCCTGAAGCGCCTGCTGGAACTCCTCGCGGTGGCCGTCGTCACGGAAACTGGGATAAATGTCCGAAATGGCGGCGCCGACGGTTACGGCGCTGCCGCGAAGGTTCTTGAATTTGGCCGAGCAGTGGGTCAAGCGGTAGTCGCGGTCGTAGAGCGATACGACTTGGGTCGTGTTGGCGAGCAGGTCGGCAAGACGCGCTTCACCCAGATCGGATTGCCCGCTCCCGAAGGCTTGATTCGGGGAAAGCGCCGTGCTGTCGGCTCGACGCTCCGGCGCTTTCGAACGAAAGAGCCTTGTTAATAGGCGGTGCAAATCCGCGTCTCCTAGCCATCAAACTTGAGATTAAGACCCTCGACTTGAACATACGAATAGCATGACCACAAAAGCGGTTGCAAACTGCAGTCGGACGCAAAAGAAACGAGCATGTTTTATTCGCCACGACAGGCCTTATGTCCGAAGGTGAGGCCCGGTTCGCGCCGGCGTGCCAATCGCCATTTCGACTGCCCGGCCTTCGCTCCCTTCTTTCAGCCATCGCGCGCCGCCCGGCGCTTTAGTTCGCAGCGCATGGAACCAAATAGATAAATGACCGTTACCACCAGTTGTATCCGATCGGGGAAGATGGCGAATGACCATGGCGGGCGGTGACGGGTTGGAATTGGCCGCACCGCCGCGATCTTCTCGATTCCGAGCAACTGGCCTGGCATCAATTCATGGATTCGCTGCCCGTCGGGATCTACGCCTGCGACAGATCGGGGCGTATCGTACGCTTCAACGACATGGCAGCGCAGCTTTGGGGAAGTTCTCCGGATGTCAGCGCGCATCATGGCTTCTGCGGCGCGCTGAAGGCGTTCCGGCTCGACGGGGAACCCATATCGCCCGCCGAATTGCCGATGGCCGAACTGCTGGCGACCGGCAGGCCCGTCAGGGGTCGCGAGTTCATCATCGAGCGGCCGGACGGAAGCCGCATCTATGTCGAAGCAAATCTCGACCCCATCATCGACGGCGCGGGCGAGCTCATCGGCGGCGTGAACTGTTTCCAGGACATCACCAGCCGCAAGCAAGGCGAGCGCGAACTCGAACAAATTCTCGGAGCGCTGCCGGTCGCCGTCTACACGACCGACGCCGACGGTCGAATAACGTTCTTCAACGAGGCGGCGGTTTCGCTATGGGGCCAGCGGCCCGAATTGGGTGCAGCCCAGTGGTGCGGCTCCTGGCGGCTTCGCGACATGGACGGCAACGCGTTGCCCCACGATCAATGTCCGATGGCGAAGGCGGTACAGGAAGATCGCGAGATTCGCTGGGGCCGGGCGGTCGCCGAGCGGCCGGACGGCACGTTGGTTCCGTTCGTCGCCTTTCCTACCCCACTGCGCAACGCGGCGGGCGTGTTGATCGGCGCGGTCAACACGCTGATCGACATATCGGATCAGCAGCGCGCGGCCGATGTCGGCATGCATATGGCGGCGATCGTCGAATCGTCGATGGACGCCATCGTCAGCAAGGACCTCAACAGCATTATCACCAGCTGGAACCCCGCCGCCGTAGCGGCTGTTCGGCTATGATGCCGAGGAGGCCATCGGCAAGTCAATTCTGATGCTGATACCGGAAGGCCGGCAGGACGAGGAGGCCTCGATCATTCAGCGGATACGGCGGGGCGAGCGCGTCGAGACTTACGAGACGACCCGACGCCACAGGGACGGACGCCTCATTCCGGTTTCGCTGACGATTTCCCCCATTCGCAACGCGGCGGGGCATATCGTCGGCGCATCCAAGATCGCGCGCGACAACACCAGCCGCAAGGAGAGCGAACGGCGGATCAGGCTCCTGATGCGCGAGGTCAATCATCGGGTCAAGAACCAGTATTCGGTGATCCTTGCCATGATCCGCGAGAGCGGAAAGCGTAGCAGCGACCCGGCGGCGTTCGAGCGGCAGGTGCGCGAGCGGATCATGGCGCTGTCGGATTCGCACGATCTCCTCGTATCCGCCGACTGGAGCGGCGCCACGATCTCCGACTTGCTGCAAGCCCAGTTGAAGCCGTTCGCCAACAGCGAACGCATCTCGGTATCGGGGCCGCTGGTTCTTCTCAATCCCAATGCCGTCCAGTATCTTGGGATTGCCTTCCACGAACTCGCCACGAATGCGACGAAGCACGGCGCCCTTTCCGTGGCCAGCGGCCGCATCAAGGTCGAATGGCGGATTTTGGCGGGCACGGACGAATCCGCTCGGTTCGAGCTTGTCTGGCGCGAGCATGGGCGGTCTCACAGCCGCGCCGGACCCGCGCGGCGGTTTCGGGACGATCGTCCTCCTGCGGGTCGCGCCGCAGGCCATGAATGGCTCGGGCGAACTGTCTTACGAGGGCGACGGCGCCTCGTGGCGGCTCGAGAGCGCCACTCAACGATATTATCGCGCGTGATACCTGACATGCGCCGAACGAACCTGCCAACCGGTGACACCCGGCTTCGCCCTGCCGGCATGCAGGCTCACTCGGGCCGGACCGGATCGATCGGCCGGTCCAGCGACTGGCCAAGAACGGTCTCGCACCAGGCAGCGGCGCTGAGCAATTCGGCCTCGCCATAGGGCTTGCCGACGAGTTGCAGCCCGACCGGCAGGCCGCCGGGCGATCGCCCGCAGGGGATGGAAATGGCCGGGCATCCGCAGACCGTGACGGCATAGCCCAGCACCAGCCAGTCGATGTAGGTCTCCAGTTTGCGGCCGTCGATCGCCTCGACATAGCGCTGCTCGACCGGAAACGGTTCCACCGGCGCGGCTGGCGTGATCAGCACACCGTGCCTGTCCAGAAACTCGAGCATTGTCAGGCGAAATCTGGCGCGGTCGGCCTCTGCTTCGGCCAGTTCCACCGCCGTCAGTTTCAGGCCCTCCTCGATGTTCCAGACCACCTCCGGCTTCAGCACGTCGCGGTGCCTGGCCAGCACGTCGCGGCGCATCGCGGCAAACTGGAAGGCGCGCAGCGTCCGGAACGCGCGGTCACATCCTTCCAGGTCAGGGTGCGCTTCCTCGACCGCCAGCCCGGCGGAACTCAGGCGCCCGAGCGCATCCCGTGTCACCGCCTGCACCGTCCTGTCGACGGCCGCCAGGCCGAGCGTCATCGAAAAAGCGGCGCGCTTCGGCCGGCGCGGCGCCCGCGCGGCCGTCAGATAGTCGGATGCCGCGCGCGGCCGCGACACCGGGTCGCGCGGGTCGAACCGCGCCATCCCGTCCAGCGCCAGCGCGACATCCGCAACGCTGCGCGCCAGCGGCCCCATCACCGATAGAAACTGGAAAGGCAGCGGGCTCGGCCCTTGCGGCACGAGTCCGGGGCTGGGGCGCAGGCCGACCACGTTGCAGAAGGCCGCAGGGTAGCGCAGCGAACAGGCGAAGTCGGATCCCTGCGCCAGAAAGGCCATGCCGGTGGCGACCGCCACCGCCGACCCTCCCGATGAGCCCGCGGCGGAACGCGACAGGTCCCACGGGTTGAGCGTGCGGCCGAATACCTCGTTGAATGTGTTGGCCCCGGCCTCGAATTCAGGCGTGTTGGATTTGGCGTAGACCACGCCGCCCTCGGCCTCGATCGCTTCGACGACATAGTCGGACCGGGCAGGGATATGGTCGGCAAAGGCGAGCGAGCCGTAGGTCGTGCGCACGCCGGCGACCGCCGGCTGAATCCTTGATCAGCCATGGCAGGCCGGCGAACCGGCCGCGTTCGTGGCGCGGTCGGGCTTCAAGCCTTGCGGCAACTTGCTCGGCCCGTTCGAAGCAGCGCGTCGGCAGGGCGTTGACGCTGGCGTCGACCGCCTCGACCCGGCCTTTGATACTCGCCAGCAGCTCGCCAGGCGAAATATCGCCACGGCGAAGCCGCTCGACCGCCGATACCGCCGACCAGTTCCATGGTTCGTTCGTCACCACCGCCTCCCGCGAAATCCTTCCGGCGGTTCACTATTGCATCCCCATGGCCCGCCGGCACCTCGCTTGTGCGCTTCGCTTCGTCCTGACCCCTTGCCAAACTGATCCGTCCGCTATCAATCACGGAAATCCTACCGGAGACCACTCATGGACTGGACCTATCAGACGGATCCCTCGGTCGGATCGCTCCCCCGGCTGCTCAGCGCCGCGTATGCGGGCGCCTGAAAAGGTCTTTATCCGCAACTCCGACGGGCGCGACTTCAGCTATGCGGAGTTCTGGGCGCTGTCTGGCCGGATCGCGCAAGCGCTTGCCGATTCCGGCATCGCGAAGGGCGACCGCGTTGCCGTGCAGGTGGAGAAAAGCCCGGAGGCCATCGCGCTTTATCTCGCCTGCGCGCGGGCCGGCGCGGTGTTTCTGCCGCTCAACACCGCCTATACGCTGGCCGAGCTCGACTATTTCCTTGGCGACGCCGAACCGAAAATCATCATTGTCGGGCCGGAGCGCGTGCCGGCAATTGCCGAGCTTGCCCAGCGCCACGGCGCCGACGTGATGTCGCTTGGCGTCGGCGGTGACGGCTCGCTCATGCAGGCGGCGAACCGCAAGGACGGCGTCTTCCCCGATTGCGAAGTCGGCTGGGACGACCTCATCGCCATTCTCTATACCTCCGGCACCACCGGACGCTCGAAGGGCGCGATGCTGACCCACGGCAATCTCGCCTCCAATGCGCTGGCGCTGATCGACGACCTGGCGTTTCACTGCGGACGACACGCTGTTCCACGCCCTGCCGGTCTACCACACGCATGGTCTGTTCACCGCGACCAATACGCTGATGCTGTCCGGCGGCACGATGCTGTTCCAGCCCAGATTCGACGCCGGCGAGGCGTTGCGGCTTCTGCCGCGCGCGACCAGCATGATGGGCGTTCCGACCTTCTACACGCGCCTGCTCCAGCATCCGGGTCTCACCCGGCAGGCGACCGCGCATATGCGCGTGTTCATCTCGGGCTCCGCGCCGCTCCTGGCCGAAACCCATGCCGAATTTAAAGCGCGCACCGGTCACGCGATCCTCGAGCGCTACGGAATGACCGAGACCAACATGAACACGTCGAATCCCTATGACGGCGCACGCCTTGCCGGCACCGTCGGCAAGCCGCTTCCGGGTGTCGAACTGCGCATCACCGACCCGGCCTCCGGCGCGCCGCTGCCCAGGGGCGAGATCGGCATGATCGAGGTGCGCGGCCCGAACGTCTTCAAGGGCTATTGGCGCATGCCGCAAAAGACCGCCGAGGATTTCCGCGCCGACGGCTTCTTCATCACCGGCGATCTCGGCCGCATCGACGAGAACTTCTACGTATCGATTGTCGGACGGGGCAAGGACCTCATCATCACCGGCGGCTTCAACGTCTATCCCAAGGAGGTCGAGACCGAGATCGACCTGATAGGCGGCGTCGTCGAATTAGCCGTCATCGGACTGCCGCACAAGGATTTCGGCGAGGCCGTCACGGCGGTCGTGGTCGCCGCCAAGGACGCCGCCTTGACCGAAACCGCGATCCTGGCCCACCTCCAGTCACGCTTGGCGAAATTCAAGCTTCCGAAGCGCGTGCTGTTCGTCGAGGACCTGCCGCGCAACGCCATGGGCAAGGTGCAGAAGGCGATGATGCGGCAGACCTACGCGAAGCTTTACGAGTGAGCGTTCCCCTGCCCGAGGCCTATTGAAACTGGGGCCTGGACGAGCCGAAAATGACGGTTTTCGAGAACCGCAACGGGATGTACGATTTCCGCCACCCGCTCAGTCCTTGGCGCGCTCGACATAGGCCGCGTCGGCCGTCATCACGACCACGCGCGTTCCCACGCTGATGTGCGGCGGCACGGTGGTGCGCACGCCATTGGACAGCACGGCCGGCTTGTAGGACGAGGACGCCGTCTGACCCTTGGTGACCGGCTCGGTCTCCACCACCTCGAAGGTCGCGCGCTGCGGCAGGACCAGCGCGATCGCCACGCCATTGTGCAGCGATATCTGCACCGCCATGCCCTCAAGCAAATAGGGCGCCTGGTCGGCGATCTCGCCCGCAGCTATCGCGACCTGCTCATAGGTTTCCGGGTTCATGAAGTGGAACGCCTCGCCGTCGCCATAGAGGAAAGTGTGCTCGCGCTCCTCCACATGGGCGCGCTCCACCTGCTCGGTGGTGCGATAGCGCTCGGAAATCTTCACGCCGTCCGAGATGCGGCGCATGTCGAGCTGCGTCACCGGCGTGCCCTTGCCGGGATGGATGTTCTCGGCGAAAAGGACCACATACAGCTTGCCGTCCTTGTCGACGACATTGCCTTTGCGGAGGGAGCTGGCGATAACCTTCACGGGTGCGATCCTGAACTGGGCATATTGGCGAACCGGCTGCGAAAAGCCGTCGGCTGCGCCCTACACCATCTTTCGGGCCGCCGCCAGCCACCTTCGTGAGTTCGAACCGAGGGACCATGACCGATGCCTCGCCCTGGTGGGCGCCCCATGTCCACGCCGACCGCCGCCCCCGATTGGTCCTGCGCAACGCCATTGCCGCGGCGATCCGCGGCTGGTTCGCCGATCGCGATTTCGTCGAAACAGAGACAGCCGCCCTGCAAATCTCGCCCGGCAACGAGACGCACCTGTCCGCCTTTTCGACCGAGGCGATCCGCCCCGACGGCACGCGCCAGCCTCTCTATCTTCATACCTCGCCGGAATTCGCCTGCAAGAAGCTGCTGGCCGCCGGCGAAACGCGCATCTTCAGTTTCGGCAAGGTCTGGCGCAACCGCGAACGCGGCCCCCTGCACCATCCGGAATTCACCATGATCGAATGGTACAGGGTGGGTGAGATCTATGACAGCCTGATGGCCGATTGCGCCGCGCTGCTGGCACTTTGCGCCGAGCGGGCCGGCACCAAGACCTTCGCCTTCCGGGGCAAGGAGGCCGATCCCTTCGCCGAACCGGAGCGGCTCACGGTCGCGGACGCCTTTTCCCGCCTTGCCGGCATCGACCTCCTGGCCACGGTTTCACCGGACGGCGCGACCGACCGCGCCGCCCTTCACGCAGCGCTGGCGGCGGCCGGACTGCGCACCGCGGCGGACGACAGCTGGTCGGACCTGTTCAGCCGCGTGATGGTCGAGTGCATCGAGCCCGCCCTTGGCCGGCAGCGTGCGACCATCCTTTACGAATATCCTATCCCCGAAGCAGCCCTTGCCCGGCCGAGCCCGCGCGATCCGCGTGTCGCCGAGCGTTTCGAGCTCTATTGCTGCGGGGTTGAACTCGCCAATGCCTTCGGAGAACTGACCGACGCCGAGGAGCAGCGCCGCCGTTTCCGCGCCGACATGGACGAGAAGGAAAAAATCTATGGCGAACGCTATCCGATCGACGAGGATTTCCTGAACGCGCTCGCGCAAATGCCGGAAGCGAGCGGCATCGCGCTGGGCTTCGACCGGCTGGTCATGCTCGCCACCGGCGCCCGCCGCATCGAGGACGTGCTGTGGACGCCCGTGGCGGGGGCGTGAGCAACTACCAGCGCCGCAGCAGCCCGGAAAGCGCGACCGCCAGCCATCCGGCGATCATCAGCACCCCGCCCATCGGCGCCGCATAGGTGAACAGGCGGTCGTCGAGCATCCCGCGCGACAGCATGTCGCCGCTGAACAGCGCCACGCCGATGAACATGAGAAGGCCGCCCAGCCTTGCCGTCCGGCCTGCGAACAGAGCAAGCGCCAGCAGCGCCGGCGCATGAACCAGAAGCAGCGTCGCTGCGACCTGGATGGTCTCCCCGCCCCGGTGCGCGGCAACCGCCGACAACGCGACGCCGAGCGCTCCGGCCAGCCCGGCGGCCAGCGTAAGCAAGCGGTCCTGATTGGCCGTCATCCGCGATCTTTCCTCTCCATGACCACCGGTTCCCCAGCACGCAGGCGCCAAGACGATCGAGGCCGTTGCGCATCGTGCCCGCATCTTCGGACGTGCTGAGCCCGCGCAATCGGGCAAGCCAGTCCGACCGATCGCTGTCCAGAGCGCCGCGTCCATTTGGGCGCGCGAAGGACGCTGCGGAACTTTGAACCTGCGCATCGCGGTTTCCAAAAATCAACCTGGATTTTCGGAAAACAAATGCGCTGGCTTCGCCGATGATGACCTTGCGGTGGACAGCCTGGCGCCGGACCTCATTGAAACTCGTAAACCCATCCGCGTTGAACTAAGCTTCCGGAAGGGATCAGGTGGCCACGAAAGCCGCCGTCAAGCAACGGAGAAGAAATATGGCAACCCCGACCCGACGGCCCGGCGACCCGTTCGCCGCGGCGGAGGCGGTCTTCAAACGCACGGCAAAACCCGCGCCCGATATTCGGCGGGGACCGCCGAGCCCGGCGGCGCGCGAAACGGTGACGCTGAAAATCGACCGCGACGCGCTCGACTATTTTCAGGCGGACGGGCCGGGCTGGCAGGAGCGCATCAATGCCGCCCTGCGCGACGCGGCTGGCCTTGGCGGCATCGGCCAGTCGGGGAAGCGGCCGGAGGAACTCGACGCCACCAACGACGATTAGAGCATGATCCCGAATAGTTGCAGACTTTTCGGACAAAAATCATGCGTTACAACAAGGAGTTAGGGCAGGTGAACGACTCCAGCCGAATTCATCCGGCTCTAGCCATCGGCGGCGCGGTTGACAGTGAAACTCGCGGAATCCGGACGGCTGTCGCTGCCAAAAAAAAGCCCGCCGGCGGACCGACGGGCCTGAAGTGACCGGCATTCGAGGGGAGGAGGAGAATGCCGGTCTTGCCGCTGCGGCGGGAGGAGGAAGCCGCGGCGGAATTATGGTTAGCGGCGGCCACTGGAGGCCACGTTCTCGATTTCGGCGCGCGTGATGCCGAGGTCGGTGAGCTCGCGGTTGGACAGGCGGCTCAGCTCGTTCACGGTATCGCGATAGCGGCGCCAATTCCGGTAATTGCGAAACAGGTTCATTGTCTTTCTCTCTTTCTTTGTTCTTGCTCGTGCGGTCGTTCTCGTTACCAGGGTGAAATAAGGCCGCGTCCTTCAAATTTGAATAGGCGCAACTGCATTGCTGCATTGCACAAATGCAAGGCTATTCGCCACGGATTCGGGCAGCTTGTGCTGCATTTGGCATCGATTCAGGATCCGCGTGCGGTGATGCCGTCGCAGAATGCTTCAACAATGAATGTTATCTGCGCGGCGACCTCGGCAGGCGGCGCATCGAGAAACCGCCGCTGCTGGCCGAGGCTGACGATGCCGTGCACCGCGGCAAACAGCGCGCGCGCCACAAGGACGAGGCGCTCCGCGCCCGCGCCGGGCAGGAGCGCGCGCAGCGGCTTGACGATATGGCCGATCAGCCGCGCGTTCTCGGCTTCGCGCTGCTCGGCGAGTGCGGCTTCGGCGCGCGCGCCAAGCTCGAATATCGCTGACCACAGCCGCGGATTCTCGATCACGAAGGACTGATAGGTCCGGCCGAGCAGAACGAGCCGGCGTTTCGGCTCCGTGCTGCCCGTGTCGCCGGCAAACGCCTCCGTCACGGCGGCTTCCAGCCGTTCGGCCGTGCGCGAATTGACGGCCGCGACAAGCGCGTCCATATCGGCGAAGACGTTGTAGATCGCACCCACGGCGCAGCCCGCCTCCGCGGCCAGTTCACGCGCCGTAAGCGACCTGTAGCCGCTTTCGGCGATTGTCCGCTCGGCCACTTCAATCAATGTCGCGCGCAGTTTCTCGCGTCGTTGCAGCGTCTTTCGGGCCAAAGGCGTCATCCTGCCGCGGATTTGTGAACGGTGTTCAAAAAAAGCTTGAACACTGTTCAAATTCATGTCACAGATAGCGTGAACATCGTTCAAGTCAAGGTGTTTCGAAGGGAACCGATTCGCATGGCAACGCTCTACGCGCTCAAGCCGGCTTTCCAGGGTCTGCTGCGCCCCCTGGTCAAACGGCTTGCCGACAGCGGCGTGACGGCCAATCAGGTCACCATCTTCGCCGCGCTGCTATCCATCGCCTGCGCCGGCGCCGTCGCGGCGTTTCCGCACCCGGTGGTCCTGCTGCTGGTCCCGCTCGTGCTGTTCCTGCGCATGGCGCTCAACGCCATGGACGGCATGCTGGCGCGCGAGCACGGTCAAGCGTCCTCTTTGGGAATGTATCTGAACGAACTCTGCGACGTGGCATCCGATCTCGCCCTGATCCTCGCCTTCGCGGCCGTGCCGATCTTCCCGCCCTCGGGCATCGTCGCTTTCGCGGTCGCTTCGGTGGTAGCCGAATTCGCCGGCGTTCTGGGCATTCCGGCCGGCATCGGCCGCAACTATGCCGGTCCCTTCGGCAAGAGCGACCGCGCTCTGGCCCTGGCCATCCTCGCTTTGTTGCTCGCCTCCGGTCTCGGGATCGGGGCGATTGCGCCTTATGTCTTCCCGCTGCTGGCGCTGCTTTCGCTTTTCACCATCGTCAACCGCGCCCGCGCCGGCTTGCGGCCGGCCGCCTGAATCCGCGTCCCGATCGCGAGGAGATCCACGAAATGTCCCCTTCCCCGAGCCAAGCCGGGCCGCGCGCCGCCTCGGCGGCCGAACACCGCTTCACGACCCATGACGGCTGGGTAGGAGGCGGAATCCATCCCGTTAGCCGGGGCTCAGGACTTTGGCATTTTTCGGGAACCGCTCATTCATGACGCTGCATAATGATCCCGTGATCGAACATGGTCAGCGTGCCGAAGCCCTTGCGCCCTGGTCTTTGATCCAGGCTGCCTGGCCGGCAACAGCTTCAAACCGAGGCGGCGGATGAACGGACCGCGCGCCTTCCTCTTTCGCCGGCTACGCACCGCGACCTCCGTCGCCCTGTCAGCGCTTGCCTGGGCCATTACCGGTGTGAGGCCGATCTGGAACGGCAGCGGGCCATCGGAGCGCCAGCGCATCTACTTCGCCAATCATGCGAGCCACGGCGATTTCATTCTGTTGTCGGCCTGCCTGCCCGAGCGCGAAAGGCAGCACACCCGCGCCGTCGCGGCGGCCGACTATTGGGGCAAGTCGCGCCTGCGCCGCTTCGTCGCCGAAGACCTGCTGTCGTCCGTCCTGATCAACCGCGGCTGGACGGAACCCGGCCAGAACCCTATCCAAGCCATGCTCGATGTCCTCGACCAGGGCTACTCGCTCATCCTGTTTCCGGAAGGCACGCGCAACATGACCGACGAGCCGCTGCTCGGCTTTCGCTCGGGACTGTTCAACCTCGCCACGGCGCGCCCGCACGTCGAACTCGTACCGTGCTGGATCGAGAACATGTCGCGCGTGCTGCCGAAAGGCCACTTCCTTCCCGTGCCGCTGCTTTGCCGCGTCGTCTTCGGCCCGCCGGTCGCGCTGCGCGACGGCGAGGATCGGCACGACTTCCTGAAGCGCGCCCATGCGGCGCTGCTGGCGCTGCGGCCACGCCATCAGAGGGAAAGCAGATGATGCGCGAGGCCGTCCTGTTGTTCGCGGGACTCGTCGGCGTACTGCTGACCGCCAGTCTCGTCACCGCCGTGCTCAGGTGGCGGTCGGCCGATCCGGCGAGCCCGACGCTCGTCAACCTCGACCAGCGCATCCAGGCATGGTGGGTGATGGTGGCCCTGGTCGCGATCGCCTTCATCTTCGGCAAGGACGGCATGACCGTGCTGTTCGCGCTGATCTCGTTTGCCGCATTGCGCGAATTCGTGACGCTGACGCACACCCGCCGCAGCGATCACTGGGTGCTGCTGGCCATGTTCTCCGTCATCATCCCGATCCAGTACTGGCTGGTCTGGACGGCCTGGTACGGGCTCTTCACCATTTTCATTCCGGTATACTGCTTCCTGCTGATGCCGGCCGTCACCGCGCTGCAGGGCGACACCGAACGCTTTCTTGAACGCGTCTCGGCCCAGCAATGGGCGGTGATGCTGTCGGTCTACTGCATCAGCCACGTGCCTGCTCTGCTGACCCTCGACGTACCCGGCTTCGAGGGCCGCAACCTGCTGCTCATCGCCTTCCTCATGATCACCGTGCAGGGCAGCGACGTGTTGCAGTATGTTTTCGGCAAGCTGTTCGGGCGGCACAGGATAGCGCCGTCGGTCTCGCCGTCAAAGACCTGGGAAGGGCTGGTCGGCGGCGTTGCGGCCGCCAGCCTGCTGGGCGCCGGCCTTTCCTTCCTCACGCCTTTCAGCCCGCTCCAGGCGGCGATCGTCGCATTTCTGATCTGCCTGATGGGCTTTCTGGGCGGGCTGGTCGCTTCCGCCATCAAGCGCGACCAGGGCGTCAAGGATTGGGGCCATATGATCGAGGGCCACGGCGGCATGCTCGACCGCGCCGACAGCCTGGTCTTCGCCGCCCCCATATTCTTTCACATCGTGCGCTATTTCTGGACGGTCTGACCAGCGACCTGCATCTTTTCGCTCGCGCCGTTGCGAAGCGCCCGAATCGCATCGGTCATTCAGCGGGTGATGACGATGCTCGTATTGGTGCGCCCGAAGGTTTCGACCAGCCGGTAGAAGTCGGCCGCGTCGGCGGGATGCAGCCGCACGCAGCCATGCGATGCCGGCCGGCCGAGCCGCTTGATGTGATCGGTCCCATGTACCGCATAGCCGCCGTTGAAGAAGACCGAATGCGGCATCGGCGAATTGTCATATTTGCGCGAGTACCACATCCTGTGCATGCGGGTCGGCTTGAACGTGCCGGTCGGCGTCACATAGCCTTTTCGCGCGGTCGAAACCTTCCAGACATAGGCCGGGCGGTCGTCGATCGAAATGCTCATCGTCTGTGTCGACAGCGACACTTCCGCGACGAGCTTGGCATTCGAGGCCTGGGCGGCGCCCGCGCCGAAAACCAGCGCCAGGCCGGCCATGGCGGCGGCTGCGACTTTGATGAGTTTAGCTGACAGAACCACCTTCATCGTGACCTCCCCTGCGCGCCTTTCGGGTCGCCTGTGACTGCCACTTATCGTCAGGGGAGGACGTTTCGGATTGATTTCGATGTGGCTGTATTTCGTTTCGTAATTGTAACCGTTTCTGCCCGCATTGTTGTAATGCGAATGAGGTATCTGTACCGTTTCGGTCAAATCTGGTAGTTTGACGTTACGGTATTCTTCAAGCCTTCGGGTAGTGTTTTACCGCATGAAAGCCTTGCGGACATTGGAAGTCGCGCTGCTGGAAACGTGACTGCTACATTGTGGTTTCGAAGCGGCATCGTACGGAAACACCCAGGATGCGATACCCTGTCATCGGATAGGTGGGGTGAAACAACGAAAATGAACTGCGGCGGCATTGGTTGGTCGAAGCGGCGCGCGATAGCGACGGCAACCTTCGGTTTTGAACCTTCTCCAGTCCGGCGCGTTAAAGCGTTCTCGACAGTGCGCCGTGCCCGCTCGCGGGATTGAGCAGGGTTGAGAAAGAGTGTCACGGTTTTGCGAAAGAAACCTGCGGATAGACAAGATTCCACTCGGGCGGGCCGATAATTCAGGCCGACCTTGAGCCGTTGAGGTAGGGACATGAAATCCAATGTTGCCCCGGGCGTGTTGACCGCTCTGATCTACGTCCAGGTGCTTCTGTGCTTTGCCGGCGCCGCCACCGTGCTGCTGCGGGACCGCGTCGAGCCGCAGAGCCTGGCAAGTGAAACGGCCGCTCCGGCTCCCGCCGCCACCGCCATACGCCTGTGAAGCTCAGCCCGGCCAGTCCGCCGGCGGATCGAAGCGGTATCCCGTGCCGCGGATGGTGACGATCGTTTCCGTGTCGAGCTTGCGCCGCAGGCGCACGATCCGCGAATCGATCGAGCGGTCGAAAGCATCGGTGTTTTCGGCGGGCGCCGCGGCGATGATATCGTCGCGCGTAAGCACTTTGCGCGGATTGGCCAGAAACAGCCTCAGCAGCGCCACCTGCCCGGGCGAGAGCTGCTCTTCGTTTCCGGAATGGTGCATGACCAGCGCGGACCTGATGTCCACGGTCGAGTTTTCCAGGGGCACGAGGTCCGGAGGCGCCTTGCCGCGGCGCACCAGCAGCCCGGCGATTCGCGCCGCCAGTTCGCGCATGTCCGCCGGCGCGTCGACCACGTCCGCCGCTCCGAGTTCGAGCGCGAGCACCGTTTCGACCAGTTCGGTCTTTGCGCGCACCAGGATCGCGGCGGGGTCCGCGTCGCTCTGCAGGTGCCGCAGCAGGCCGAGGACCGCCGAAGACGAAAGCTCGTCTCCCAGCACGATCACATCGACTTGCGGCGTCACCAGAAGCGGGCGCAATTCCCACTCTTCGTCGGCGCGACGGACTTCGTAGCCACGCCGGACGAGATAATCCGTTATCTCGTCGGCATGAGCCTTGGGGAGGCAGCCAAGTGCAACGATCGGTCTTCGTTTCACGGGTAATCCGAAATACTGTTGGCAGTCCTTGCCGTTCTGGACATTATGTTCGAACCTAAACTACCTTCTACCAGATTTGGAGGCTAGACCACGCTGCGTGCCAAGATTGCAATTGTCGAGGACGAGCCCGACCTTCGGGACGCCGTTGCCGAGTATCTCGGCGCAAGCGGCTTTGACGTAACGGCACTGGAAAGTGCCGCCGCCATGCGGCAAGCGGCCGAGACCACCTTGTTCAATCTCGTGATTCTCGACATCGCCATGCCGGGCGAGGACGGATTGTCGCTCGGACGATGGCTGCGCTCGCGCATGCCGGTCGGCATCATCTACGCGACCGCCGCGGGCACGGCGATCGACAGGATCGTCGGCCTGGAACTCGGCGCCGACGACTACATGGTGAAGCCCTACGAACTGCGGGAGATGCTGGCGCGGGTGCGCAGCGTGCTGCGTCGCGTGCCGTCGCCGGACGAAATGCCCGTGCACAAGGCCGCCGGCGACGAACCGATACGCCGCGCGGTCTCTTTCGGCGAATTCAGCGTGGACCTGGACGGCCGGGTGCTTACCGGGGCCAGCGGCAATGTGATCGAAATGGCCAAGAGCGAGTTCGACGTGCTCGAAGTATTCCTCTCGCGCCCGAACCGCCTGCTCACCCGGGCCGCCCTTTCCGAGGCGATCGGCCTGTGCGAGGAGCCGGAAACCTCGCGCGCCGTCGATATCCGCGTCATGCGGCTGCGCAAGAAGATCGAGGCCGACCCGGCCAATCCACGCTATCTGCGGACAGTGCGAGGCGAAGGATATATTTTCGCGCTGCCCGAGGACATGCACTAAGGTCTCAACAGACCCAGGGACCCGCGTCAATGCAGGACGGAGACATCCGAAAAGCCGAACGGCACGCCGATGGCGGCAGCACCGTCGCGGCCCTGAGGCTGACGCGGCTGCTGCGGCAGGCGCCCGACTGGCAGCGCGCCATACCGGAGGTGCTGGAGACACTCGCCAGGGAATTGGCCGGGCATCGCGGCATTCTGTTCCGGCTGAGGGAGTTGCCCGACAGGGGCTTCTCCCAGTCGATCTCGGCCTATTGGGTCGACGACAGGATCGACGCCGAAATAAAAGTGCCGACGACCATCCACCAGGACATCATCGGTTCGGATCAGTTGCTGCAGCGCCTCTCCGCCGAGGTGCGGCAGGGCAAGACCTTCAGCGGCCTGACCAGCGGCGTCAAGGGCTTCCTGCGCCAGGACTTCGAGCGCCAGCGCATCAAGTCGTTTGTTTCGGTGCCGGTATTCGCCCACGGACATCTGTGGGGCACGCTCGCCGTCAATGACTGCGTGCGCGAACGCATCTGGACGGACGACGAGATCGCCGCCGTCGAGATCGTCGCCATGGCCGTCGGCGACGCGATCGAGCGCTCCTTCTCGGAAGCGCATGTCAGCGAGATCATCCGGCGGACCATGATCAAGGCATCGCTCGACGCCATCATCGTCATCGATGAGACCGGCAGCGTGATCGAGTTCAACCCGGCCGCCGAAAAGATGTTCGGCTATACGCGCGCCGAGATTCTGGGTCTCGATCTGCTCGAGACGATCATTCCCCAGCAATTTCGCAAGGGCTATGCGAACGGGGCCGAATACATGTCCGGCCGCGGCGCGCCGATGATCGGCCAGCGCATGGAGACCGTGACGCAGAATGCCGCCGGCGAAGTCTTTCCGATCGAGCTGACCGCGACCGAGATTCAGGTGGCGGACCGGCGTCTCATTTTCGGCTCGATCCGCGACCTGCGCGACAAGCGCCGGGCGGAGGAAGAAATCAACCAGCAACGCGAACGGCTGCACCAGAACGAGAAGATGGCGGCGATGGGATCGCTGCTGGCCGGCGTCTCGCACGAGCTGAACAATCCGCTGGCCGTCGTCGTCGCGCAGTCGACCCTGCTGCACGAATTCGCACCGGACCCCCAAACCAAGTTGCGCGCGGAGAAGGTGCGGGCGGCGGCGGAGCGCTGCGGCCGCATCGTGAAAAGCTTCCTCGGCATGGTGCGCCTGCACCCGCCGAGCCAGGGAGAGATGGATTTGAACAATGCGGTGCGCGCCGCCCTTGAGGTGACCGCCTACGGCGCGCGTTCGAGCGGCATAATGATCGAGACCGACTTCGTCCGCGGCGCCCTTCCGGTCATCGCCGACCCCGATCACCTCACGCAGGTCGCCGCCAACCTTCTGGTCAACAGCCAGCACGCGCTTGCGGCCACCGGCAGCGACAAGCGCATAAAGGTCCGAACCTTCCGGCGTGACGACGGCAAGTGCGGGTTCGTGATCGAGGACAATGGACCGGGCGTACCGATAGGCATCCGCCACCGCATTTTTGAATCCTATTTCACGACCAAGCCGGTCGGCGTCGGAACCGGGATCGGGCTTTCCATCTCCAAATCCATCGTCGAACGCCACAAGGGGCGTATCTGGTACGAGACGGCGCTGCCTACCGGCGCAAGATTCATCGTGGAGCTGCCCGCGGTGACGGGCGATGCCAACAGCTTTGCCGTTGGCCCAGCGCCGTCGAGCAGCATCACTCACGCCCTCATCATCGACGACGAGCCCGATGTGGCCGCCTCCCTGGAGGATCTGCTGCTGCTGATGGGCATCAAGTCGCGTACATTCCTTGCCTGGTCTTCCATCGAGGAAATGCTGGGCGGCGAGGAAGTCGATATCGTCTTCAGCGACTTGCGCATGCCGGGCGCCAACGGCCTTGCCATCTTCCAGGAACTGGTCAAGAAGCGCCCCCGAACTCGCCGAACGTTTCGTGCTGGTTACCGGCGACATGATCGGCGCCCGCGCCGAAGTGGACGAACTGCCGGACGAACATCGGCCGCAGATCCTGGAAAAGCCATTCAGCACGCTCGACGTGCGCGGCGTATTGGCCGCCATCAACGATCAGCTCTCCAGGAAATGATCGGGTTTGATCAAGGCAAAGCAAAAAGACAAAGGCCCCTGCCGTCGGGTGACGGCAGGGGCCCTCGCGGTACGCCTGAGACGGCGTGCCCCCCTAAGACTCATGTCGCGGCGCCGGACGGCCCTGCGAGACGCTCTTGAACCTGCAAGCGCGCATTCGCGCTCGAAGCCCAGAGCAGGATGAATTGGGAGGATTCATTCACCTGCTCTAATTCCTTGTTCCGAAAAGTCTGCAACTTTTCGGAACATGCCCTAGGCGAACGTCATGACGCACGCATCTTCCTCGGCGTTGCGTTGCGGGTCGCGGCAGGCAAATTCAGTGTCGACGGTCGGCAGCCGCGATGTCTTTTCGGTCGTGCGGACGTCCTGCTCCACCCTGGACGGCTCCCCGAAAGCCGCGAAGGCCGGGCCGCCGGTTGTCGGAACAAAGGCCATCGAGAGAAATGCCGCACCGACCGCGAGGGAGAACATCGCCATCGGGTGGTCGTTCGACCGCCGCCGCAGTTCCAGCGAAGGCATGAACCGGGTCCGTTCGCGCGTCTCAAAGCGCAGGGCCGTATCGGCGCGGTTCTCTGAGGCGTTCATTGGCTCAACCCTTTGTTTCTTTTTTGCTTTCCTGATAAACCAGAAGTTAATGGCGCTTTGTTTCTGACCCATGCTGCCCGCATATGCGCATGTAACATCGTCGAAACAACATCTTCAGGTACGGACGGTGCGGGGCCCGTTGTCGCGACAGGGCCGATTTGCGGCGTAGGACGACGGCCGGGGTGCGCGGCGGACCGAGAATCAGCTTCGAATTCTTGCCGGCGAAACCGGTGTCCGGGTTGCCAAGCGACGCTCCGGATTCGCGCCGGCGGCGCACGCAGTCCCACTCGGGACGTGGCCCTCTAAGTCGTGGACGGCGCATGATTTTTCCGGCCGGTTCGCGGGGAAACCGACGCCCCTGCAACCTGCCGGACTAGTCGCATTGATATGAGTCGTGGCGGTAAGGCCTTGCAATGAATAAGTAAATGTGCTTATATTGAATGATTATTCAATAAATATCAGAGTACCAGCATGAATTTGCACGCAAAAGACGTGACCGTTCCCCACGACTGGAACAGGAGCGGGTTGCCGGGTTGGAGCTATCACAGCCAGTCGCTTCTCGAACTGGAGAAGGAGCTTGTTTTCCGGACGCACTGGCAGATTGCCGGCCATGTCTCGGACGTGCCGAACGCCGGCGATTATCTCGCCATGGACGTGGTCGGCGAGCGCGCCCTGATCGTGCGGGGCAAGGACGGTGTCGTGCGGGCGTTTCACAATCTGTGCCGGCACCGCGGCTCGCGCGTGGTGGCCGACGACAAGGGTACATGCAAGAACGCCCTCGTCTGCCCATTCCACGGCTGGGTCTACAATCTCGACGGCACGCTGCGCGGGGCGGCGCGGCCGGGTTCGTTCCCGGAGCTCGACAAGACCGAGTTCGGCCTCTCGCCGCTTGATCTCGAGATCTGGATGGGATTCATCTTCGTGCGCTTCCGCAAAGGCCCCCAGCCTTCGGTGGCGGAACTCATGCGCGGCGTCGAAGCCGAGATCGCGCATTACGGTGTCGGCGGCATGGTGCCGGCCACCGGCGTCTGGACGCACAAGTCGCCGGTCAACTGGAAATCGGTGCGCGACGTCGACAATGAAGGCTATCACGTGGCCATGGCGCATCCGGCGCTTCAGGACCTTTACGGCGCCACCTATTTCGACGAGCCGTTCGTCAATGGCGTGTCGCGCTCGTTCGCTACCTACAATCCGCATGCCGGCCGCCGCTGGAGCGTTCGCAACTATGTCCGCATCGCTCCGGAACCGACCCGCCTCCCCGAGCATCTGCGCAAGGCATGGGTCTATTACGGAATCTTCCCCAATCTGGTGATCGCGCTGACGCCCGAAACCGCCCAGTTCTATCAGGAGTTTCCGCTTTCGACCGGCCAGTCGCTGCTGCGCGGCGCGGTCTACCGCTACGCCGACGAGACACGGCCGATGGCCGCCGCGCGCTATCTCTCCCAGCGCATCGATCGGGAGACGACATCGGAGGATGTGCAACTCACCATCTGGTCGAACGAATCGATGCGCTCCGACGCCTTCACGGGCTTCTATTTGTCAGATCTTGAATACGGCGTTCGCAGCCACCACGACCATTTGCGCAAGCTTCTGCCGGTGCTGGACCTGGAAACCGCTCCGGAAGAGAAGGATATGGCCAGGCTGAACGAGGCGCTTCTTTGCAGAAGCTGAGCGCCGCACCAAAGGTGAATCCAGCTTTCGACAAAACCGAGCCACTTCAAAAGCAAACGGCCTGATCCGGGGATCGGGCCGTTTGCTTTTGAGCTTCGTACAATCCAAGTCGCCGTCGGCTTGGGCCCAAGACCAATTCAGCCGCGCCAGAGCCCTTCCCTGCCGAGATCGTCCATCGTCCTGGATATGCCTTCGCGCAGGATCGCGACCATGTCGTCGATCTGCTCGCGGGTTATGATCAGCGGCGGGGACATCACGCACATATGGATGAGCGGCCGCACCAGCAGGCCGAGTTCATGGCAATGCGCGTCAATGCGCTTGCCGACCTCGTAGTCGAGTTTCAGCGGGTTGTTGCTCTCCCGGTCGGCGACGCATTCCACGCAGGCCATCAGGCCCGCTCCGCGGACTTCGCCGACCAGCGGCAGGTCTTCGAGCGTTTTCAGCCGCTCCTGGAAATAGGGCGCGACGGCGCGCGCATGATCCAGAAGGCCGCCTTCGAGCAGGTCGAGATTGGCCAGCGCCACGGCGCAGCCGACCGGATGGCTGCTGTAGGTCAGCCCATGCGCATACATCGCGTCGGGATGATTGCAGCGGCGCAGTTCCTCGAGCAGCCGGTCCGACACCATCATGCCGCCGAGCGGGAAATAGCCGGAGGTGACGCCCTTGGCGAAAGTGATGATGTCCGGCTCGATGCCCAGCACTTCCTTGGAGGCGAAAATCTCGCCAAGCCGTCCGAACGCCGTCACCACTTCGTCGGAAATGTAGAGAATGTCATTGTCGCGGCAGATCTCGCGGATGCGCGGCAGATAGCCTGGCGGCGGCACGATCACGCCGCCGGAAGCCTGTATAGGCTCGCCGACGAACGCGCCGATCCTGTCCGCGCCGATCCGCGCCACTGTTTCCCGGAACTCCTCGACCAGATGATCGGCGAAGGCTTCGATCGTCATGCCGGCCGGGCGGCGGAACGGGTCCGGCGACGACAGCTTGACCACCATATGCTCGGCCACGTCCATCCAGTCGCGATCGCGCGGACGCCCGTTGAGCGACGCCGACAGATAGGTCGAGCCATGATAGGCGCCGCCGCGCGACAGAAGCAGCTTCTTCTCGGGACGGCCGCGGACATTGTTGTAGAAGTGCATGAAGCGCAGCGCGCTTTCCACCGCCGACGAGCCGCCCGTGGTGAAGAAGACGTGGTTGAGATCGCCCGGCGCATAGGCCGCAATCCGCTCGGCCAGCTGCGCCGACGGCTCGTTCATCGTGTACCAGGGCGTGTTGTAGGATAGCCGCATCGCCTGTTCGTACATCACGCGCGCCAGTTCCTCGCGGCGGTGGCCGGCATTGACGCACCACATGCCGGCCGGTCCGTCGATCAGCCGCTTGCCGTCGCCGTCGATGATATAGATGCCGTCGCCGCTGCCGATCAGGCTCCTGGCTTCGTTGCCGATCGAGCCGGCATATGGCCATGGCTGCACGAGGTGGCGCTTGGCAAGTTCGACGGCATCGGCGGCCTGGCTGGCCGTGCGCGCGGCGTCGTAGTCGAAATCCCTGAGTGCGGCCATGTCGTGTTCCCTTCGGTTAATTCGACCTGTCCCGTGTCCCTGCTATCGTAAATGGCCGGAAGGACAGGTGTCTTTCATCAATTATTGAATATCCGTTCAATCAATATCTCAGAAATATCGCTTGATTTCAATCCGCTTTTGCGCTCATGATGAAAGAAGCCGGAAAACAAGGGGAAACCGGCGGGATGAAACGGGAGCAGCCATGGATAGCCAGCTCGCCGCGACCGGCGAACCGCGATGACGGCGGCTGCCGACGGTGCGGTCGCGCACCGGCAAGGGCGCGCAAGTCCGGGGCCGTTCCTGCAATCCGAGGCCGCACGCGGATTCGCGCTGGTCAGCCCGACCTTCCTCTACGCGCTGGTCCTCCTGGTCGTGCCGATCCTGGTCGTCATCGCGCACAGTTTCTGGACCCAGAACTACCTGACCATCGACCGGACCTTCACGCTGGAGCAGTACCGCATCGCGCTCACCGAGCCGATCTATCGCGACCTGCTGCTTCGCTCGCTGTTCATCTCGTTCACCGTCAGCGTCTTCACGGTGGTGCTCGCCTATCCGATCGCCTATTACATTTCCTTCCACGGCGGACGGCACAAGAACCTCTGGCTGTTCCTGATCACCATCCCGTTCTGGACGAGCTATCTGCTGCGCGTCATGTCGTGGAAGGTCATCCTCGGCTACAACGGCGTGCTCAATTCCGGCCTGCTGGCGCTCGGCATCATCGACGAGCCGTCGACGGCGCTGCTCTATAATTCCAGCGCGGTGATCATCACGCTCACCCATGCCTGGGCCGCCTTCGCCATTCTGCCGATCTTCGTGTCGCTGGAGAAGGTCGACCGTACCTTGATCGAGGCGGCGACCGACCTCGGCGACGGTCCGATCCGGCGGTTCCTGCGCGTGACGCTGCCACTATCCATACCCGGCGTCATCTCGGCCTTGCTCATCGTCATGATCCCGACCGTCGGCGACTATGTCACGCCGCGTCTGGTCGGCGGCAAGGATGGCGTGATGATCGCCACCGCCATCCAGGCGCAGTTCGGCAAGGCATCGAACTGGCCGCTCGGGGCGGCGCTGTCGGTCACCACCATGCTTGTCGTGACCGCCATGGCGGGGGCGTCCGTGCTGCTCATACGTCTTGCCGTGAGGCGGGTGCGATGAAGCGGCTGCTCGACCGATGGCTGCCGGCCTACGCGGTGCTCTACATCGCCTTCCTCTATCTGCCCGTGCTCTTGCTGCCGATCTTCTCGATCAACACTTCGGCGGTGCCGAAATTCCCGCTCTCCGGCTACACGCTCAAATGGTACCAGGAACTGCCGCGCACCCAGGCGCTGCTCGATGCTACATGGAACAGCCTGGTCGTCGGCGTGTCGGCGTCGCTGCTTGCCACAGTGCTCGGCATTTGCGCGGCGCGCGCCATTACCCGCTACCGCTTTCCCGGCCGCCGGCCGATCAACGGCCTGATCATGGCGCCGCTGGTGCTGCCGGAGATCATCGTCGCCGTGTCGCTGCTGCTGGTGATGCTGCGCATGGGCCTCGAGCCTGTCGCTGTTCACCGTCGTGCTCGGGCCACGTGCTGATCTGCATCCCCTATTCCGTCACGCGTGCTGACCTCCGGCTTCGAAGGTTTCGACCGAAGCCTCGAGGAGGCCTCGGCCGATCTCGGCGAGACGGCATTCGGCACGTTCCGGCGCGTCACGCTGCCGATGGTCGCGCCGGCGATCATCTCGTCGCTGCTGGTGTCCTTCACCATCTCGCTCGACGACTTCATCATGGCCTTCTTCCTGGCCGGCACCGAGGCGACCTTGCCGATCTATATCTGGGGCCAGTTGCGCTTCGCCGGCGAAGCTGCCCGGCGTGCTGGCGCTCGGCACGCTGCTGCTCGTCGCCTCGTTCATCCTGCTCACCGTTTCCGAAATCCTCCGCCGCCGCGCCGAACGCCGCACGCAAGCCACTGGGAGTGCCCTTGCCTGACCGCACAATGATCGAAATCCGCCACGTCACCCGCACCTACGGGACGTTCAAGGCGCTTGACGAAGCCAACCTTTCCATCCGCGAGGGCGAATTCTTCTCGCTTCTCGGGCCCTCCGGCTGCGGCAAGACCACGCTGCTGCGCATGATCGCCGGCTTCGACACGCCGACCAGCGGCTCGATCCTGATCGACGGCCAGTCCATGGACGGGCATTCCGGCCAACCGCCGGCCGACCAACATGGTCTTCCAGAGCTACGCCATCTTCCCGCATCTGAATGTCGAGCAGAACGTCGCCTACGGCCTGAAGCGCATTGAGGCTCGGCCGCGACGGAGGAGACGCGCCGCGTCGACGAGGCGCTGTCGATGGTCTCGCTCTCCGGTCTCGGCAAGCGCGGCGCCACCGAACTTTCCGGCGGCCAGCGCCAGCGTGTCGCGCTGGCACGCGCGCTGGTGATGCGGCCGAAAGTGCTGCTGCTGGACGAACCGCTGTCGGCGCTGGACAAGAAGCTGCGCGAGCAGATGCAGGTGGAACTGCGCCGCCTGCAGCAGGCGGTCGGCATCACCTTCATCCTGGTAACGCACGACCAGTACGAAGCGCTCGCCATGTCGGACCGCATCGCCGTCATGTTCGGCGGCAGGATCGCGCAGGTCGCGGCGCCGAAGGAAATCTACCAGCGCCCCGTCAACCGCCAGGTCGCCGACTTCCTCGGCGGCATGAACTTCATCAAGGCCGAGATCGTCGACGACACCGGCGACGCGATCGTCGTCGACACGTCCGCCTTCGGACGCGTGAAGACGGAAAAGCCGCCGGCCTATCGTGAAGAACGGCAAGGCCGCCACGATCGGCATCCGCCCTGAGCGGCTGCGCGTCCTGTGGGACGACGCCACCGCCAAGCACGAAGTCGCCGGCAAGCTGGTCGAGCGGCACTATTTCGGCGAGATCACGCACCTCATCGTCGAAGTCCGGGCATGGAAAAGCCGCTGGCCGTCACCGAGACGAATGATTTCGGCGCCGACGACCTGCCGCTCGGCGCTACCGTGCGCCTCGGCTATGATCCTGACGCGCTGGTGGCGATGGCGGATTGAAAGCGAAGCGATGCACTTTGCCGCCGCCGCGCGGCCGGCGACGATCGCGCCCTCAATATAGCCCGGAAAGGACGGCGAAAGCTCCGACGAGGCGAAATGCGACGGGCGGCGGCGCCGGTGCGAGATCAGCTTCTCGGCATCGGTCGCATGCATGTCGACGACCAGGTCGCTGTAGGCGCCGCCGCTCCAGCGGTCCGAAATCCAGTTGCGCACCGTGAAATCCAGGATGTCGCCGGCCTCGGGGCCGAAGGCGCGCCGTCAATCTCGAGATGATCTCGTCGCGGAACCGGGATGCCCCGTATGCCGCCCACCGCAGCGCCAACGGCCCGCCGACGAACACGCCCAGCATCGGGTGAAGTATGTCCTTGCTCATGTCGAAAGCAAAAAGCCCCGCCGGCTCGCGCCACATGACCATGCCGGACAGGCCGCGCTCCCGCCAGAACGGACGATCATAGCGCAGCAGCACCTTGATCACGCTGCCGCTTTGCCAAACGCCGAGGCGCGTGCCTCAGTGGGGCCGGCAAGGGCGGCTTGAATTCGAGCCCGGAGGCGGTCATGGGCGGCACCGACACGATCACCGACCGGGCCTCGATTGCGGCTGTTGCCGAACTCCGCGCACCGGCGAGCGTCAGGCGGACGCCATTCGGTCCATGGTCGATCCGCGTCACGGCCGCGCCGAGCCACACCGCGATCCCCCAGATCACGGGCGAGGTCGTCGCGCCAGCGCATGCATGGTTTCGGCGACGAAATACTGAAGTTCCGACACCTCATTGGTGACGCGCCGGTCATTGTCGATCAAATACCACAGGGGTATTCGTCCCACCGACAGACACCAGAGACCTTCGATCATCGATTGGAACGCCGACTTGGACGGCGGCGGATCGTCCTGCCGCGCCAGCCAGGCCGCGACGCTCAGCCCGGCGATCGCCGGATCATCGGGTGAAATCGCGTTCACGCGGTCGCGGATCGCCATGGAAGCGGCATAGGTGAGGCGGGCTTCCGCGTCCGACATCGCCGGCTGGGCGATGAGGGCGCCACTACACATGGCTTTCGACGAGCGTCTTGCCGCGCGACCGCAGCACCGCCATCAGTTCCGGCATGTCGTCGCAGACGAATTGGCCGCCGCTGTCGATCAACTCGCCGAGCCCGTTGCGCATGGCCTCGACGCGTCCGCCGACCCCGCGTCCCGCGATTCAATGCCCTGGCTGAGCACCTGCGAGCCGACAGGCCGGTATCCGGCGCCGACGCAACCACATCCGTGCGGACCACGCTGCCGGTCACAGAGCAAGTTCGGTTGGATAACATTCTGTTCTCGGATGGCGACCCGACGCGTGGGCGCCCGCCGCCCGGAAACCCGGCCGGGCCGGTGCCCAATCATCGGACTTCGGCTCGGCCGTACCACCGGGTACGTCCTTCGCCGCGACCTTAAACGTACCGGCAGAATGGTTCAATCCAACGCACCTTGCTCTAAACGCCCCCGGCGCCTTGCCCGCGTCATTTGCCCCGACTTCCAGGATCGCTGGCCGCTCCTTCGTTGAATGCCACGAGCCTCGTGTGAATGCACCTGCAAGCTACGATGCCCGCGCATGCCGCGTCGATAGGCGGCCGGCATTTTCCCGTCTGCGGAAATTGCCGGGCTACAGAGTGGCGGCGCCCTTCTTGGCTTCTTCCGCGCCAAGACTGTCGAATGCCTTGCGCACCTCGCGCAGTTCATTGTCCCAGCCGTCATTCGGATTCATCGGACCCTCCGTGGCGGCACGCTGCAGTTCGCGCGCTTCCGTCTCGATTTCCCGCAGCTTCTCGATCTTGCTTTCGGTGCTCAGCGCTCCCGTCATCGAGGATCTCCTGCACCTTCATTTCCCGGAACGTAACCATGATCAATTCCTTGTTGGTCGTCCACGAGAACGCGCGGGACCGGGCGCTGTTCCGCATTCCCACCGACGGAACCCTTAGCGCTGCCGGTTGTTTAACGAATCGGATCGCAATGCCCGGTCATTCCGCCGGCGGGCGCGGGATCCGGCCGGGTCACGGTCGGCGGCGGTCTATCGGAGTTTGCAATGGAAAAGCATTTCACGAAAATCGCCAACGAGGTCGCCTACGCGGCCGGCAAGCCGGTCACTTTCATCGCCTGCGTGACGATCATTCTTGTCTGGGCCGTGACTGGTCCGTTGATCGGCTTCTCGGACACGTGGCAGCTCATCGTCAACACCGGCACGACGATCATCACCTTCCTGATGGTCTTCCTGATCCAGAACACTCAGAACAGCGATGGCGCGGCACTTCAGGCCAAGCTGGACGAGTTGATCCGTGTCTCGCGCGGCAACAACCATTTCATCGGCATCGAGCATCTCACCGAAACCGAGGTCGAGGAAATCCGAAGAAAATGCGAACAAGCCGCCAAGCGCGGCGAAACCACGCGGGAAGCCGCCTGAATTGCCTTCTGGCGGCTTACGCGAACGGCGCTCCTACCGTTCGCGGCGCACGGGGGTGACTGAGCCAATACGCGTAGGCCTTGCCGTCAATACCCCGCCTTGATCTTCTCGAATTCGGCGATCATCTTCTGCTTCAGCTCGGTCGACACCGGTGCCTGGAACAGGGTCTTGTCGACGAATTTATCCACGTCGGCATAGCCTTTTTCCTGCACCACGGCCGGATCGACCGCGGCCATCACCTTTGCGTTGGCATGGCCGTAGCCCCAGTCATTGACGAGGAAGCTGGCGACGCTGGGGTCGTCATTGATGGCGGACAGGAAATCATAGGCCTTCTCCTGGCTGCCCGGCGCATCCTTGAGCAGAACGTAGCCGCACACCCAGGTGGAGGTTCCCTCGATCGTATCGCGCTTGCTCTTGATCGGCGCACCCGCGGCCGCTGCCTGCACGGCGGCGTCGTTCCAGGCCCATGCAATATCGACCTCGTTGTTCGCCAGCGCCTGCACGATCTCCGTCGTGTCCGTCCAGTAGATTCGAACGTTCTTGTGGAGTTCGCGCAGGAAGTCGGAAGCCTCCTGAAACTGGGCATCCGTCATCTGCGTCCAGTCCTTCAGCCCGATTGCCAGCGAAGCCAGCGCATAGGCATCGTCGACGCTGTCGCCGATCGACAGGCGATCCTTGTATTTCGGATCAGCCAGTGCCTTCACCGACTGGATGTCCTTCTCATCGATCTTTTCGGAATTGTAGGTGAGCAGCGAATTGCCCCACTCCCACGGCATGAACCAGACCTTGCCGTCCTCGGAGGTGACAAGGTTCTTCATGGCCATGATCCTGGGATTGAGATCGTTCCAGCCGGCGATCTTGGATGTATCGAGCGGCTGCAGCAGGCCGGCCTCGCGCCATTTCGCCACGCTCTGGGAACATGGATGAGCGAGGTCGGTCTTGAAGCCCGCGCGAATCTTCTCGAAGGCCTCGTCCTCGTCGCCGAAAAAGGTAAAGGTCGGCGAATCGCCGTGCTTCTCGGTATATTTCGGGTGAAAGTTCGGGTCCTCGTAGCCGGACCAGTCGAAAACGATCAACTCGGCATCGTCGGCAATCGTGACGGCGGCGGCGCTTGCCGTAAGCGCAGCGGCGAGCCCCAGGATTATTGTCCCTCGTCGGGTGAAGGCGTTCATCGTTCCATCCTCTGTATGGTTCTTATTGTCGAGCCAGGTTTCAGGCCACCTTCCTCACAGGTGGTGATTCGCGTTGAAAATGCCGCGGAAAGACCGAGGCGAGAAAATCGGACGCGGCGTGCCGTGCGCTTTCGCGGGTCGCGTTGTCGCTTCCCATCATCAGGCGCAGCCACAGGCCCTCCATCATCGAGCTAAGGCCGAGTGCCGTCGAGAACGCATCGAAATCATAGCCGCCGTCCTCCTTCAACTTCCGGCAAAGATCGACGAAGACCCCTTGATAGGCTTCGTCATTGGCGCCGCACAGCATCTGATAGGTCGGGCGCGACTTCGCCTCGCCCCAGAAGGCGCACCAGGCCGCGAGCTTGCGCTTGTTGCAGATCGAACGGTCGAAGTCGGCCATGACCAGCGCCGCGAGCTGCCGCGCCGGATCGTCGCCGGCCTTCGCCAAAGCGGCTCGCCAATGGGCCGAATACTCGTCCGCCATATATTGCAGCGTGGCGACGAGCAGCTTTTCCTTGCTCTCGAAATGGAAGTTTACAATGCCGCGCGACAGCCCGGCACCATCCGCGACATCCGCCATGGTGGTCTCGGAATAGCCGCGCTTGGCGAGCGAATTGATCGTCGCTTCTATGAGTTGCTGCCGCCGCGTCTCCTTCGAAGCCTTGCGGCCGCGCTTTTCCCCGTCCGCCATCGCGTCCTTGCCGGTGTTTCTCATGGGGGACGCGACGCTCCACATTGCCGTCAGATCTTGCCTGGCTTCCTGCCGCGCAGATGAGTGGGACGGTGCTCGCCCGTGTCAAGCACCTTCCGCATTGCTTCCCAGGTCACGATGTTCTTGTCGACATAGTCCGCTCCGACAGCCGCCACGGTGCGTTCATAGAGCGGACCCTTGAGCCGCGCCAGTTCCTCGCGCGCGACATAGCGATACCAGGGGTTGCGGTCGACAAGAGCGATATCGACGAAGCCCGCGCGTTGCATCGCCCGGCGGTAGCGCTCCGGCGAACCCATCGAAAAGCTGAGGCCCTCCGCCGCGATATAGGTCTTCATCTCGGCCGACGGCTCGCCGTCATGCGAGATCAGCCAGTCGCTCGCGGCGAACATTCCGCCCGGCTTCAGGACGCGGAATATCTCGGAAAACAGCGCCTCCTTGTCGGGAACGTGCAGCAGCGCATCCTTGGAAAAGACGATGTCGAAGCTGGCCTCGCCGAACGGCAGCGCGCCGGGCGGCGCCTGCACGAAACTCGCCCGTCCGGACAGGCCCCTGGCTGCCGCCCGCTTGCGCGCCTGTTCGATCACCGGCAGTTCGACATCGAAGCCGGTCACATGCGCCGCGCCATGGCGCTCGACCAGATGCAGGGCAATGCCGCCGGCACCGCAGCCAATGTCGATCACCGATTTGCCGGCAAGCGACAGGCCTTCGAGCACGCGGTCCACCTCGTCGGGACCGCCCGGCGACAGATACCCCTCGCCCCACAGAGCCTCCAGGAATCGGATCGCCGTGTCGTCATATTCCGGCGGTTCAGCCGACTGATCCTGTTCCATTGCGAGCTTGCTATCTCGTGTAACGAAAGCCGAATTTTCCGGAAAACCCTACAACAACTTCGAAGAAACGCAAGCTTGTTTGTTGAACATTCATTCAATATCTCTGGACAGAACGGGCTGCGGCGTGCCAGAATTATGAAAAAACGAGGAGCGCCGAGGCATGAAGAGTTGGGACGCGATCGTCGTAGGCGCCGGCCATAACGGCCTCGTCAACGCCTGCTACCTGCAGCGGGCCGGCCTGGATGTTCTGGTCGTGGAGAAGAACGCCTGGGTCGGCGGCGCGGCGGTGAGCCGCTCGCTTACGCCGGGCTTTCTCTATTCCAACTGCTCCTATGTCTGCTCCCTGTTCCGGCCCGAGATCATGCGCGACCTCGAACTGCCGCGCTTCGGCCTGCAGGTCATTTCATACGAGGGTGGCGCCGTCTTGACGCGCGACGGCGACTATCTCGCCAACTATCGCGACCACCATGCCCATCGGCGCGAATTCGCCCGCTTCTCCAAAAAGGATGCCGAGGCCTACGACCGTTACGCCCGCGACGTCACCAGGCAGTGCCGGTTCATCCAGCCGCTCTTGATGCGCACCGCGCCGGATCCGACCAGCTTCAAGCCGCGCGACATCTCCGAGCTTCTCCATCTCGGCAAGAAGTTCGCCGGCCTTGGCGCGCGCCAAATGGCCGATACGCTGCGCTTCTGGACCATGTCGATCTCCGACTACCTCGACGAATATTTCGAGACCGACGTGATCAAGGCCAATTTCGCGATTTCCGGCATCATCGGAACCGCGCTCGGGCCGATGTCGCCGGGCACGGCCTATGTGCTGCTGCATCACTATATGGGCGAGGTCGACGGGTCCGTGGGCGCCTGGGGCTATGCGCGCGGCGGCATGGGCGCGATCACCAGGGCGCTCGCCGATTCGTTTCGCGCCTCCGGCGGAACCATCCGCACCGAGGCCGAGGTCGATCATATCCTTGTCGAACGCGGCCGCACGACGGGTATCGTGCTGTCCGGCGGCGAGGAGATCAGGGGCAAGCTCGTCGTCTCCAACGCCGATGTGAAGCGCACCTTCCTGAAACTCGTCGAGGAAAAGCGAGCTTCCCGACATCTTCCTGCGCCGGGTGAGGAATTTCCGCATGCGCGGCTCCTCCGGCAAGGTCAACATCGCGCTGGATTCGCTGCCGGAATTTCCCGCGCTGCCAAAGGATTCGCCGGCCTATCGCGGCGACCTGCATTTCACCGACTCCGTCGAGCGGATGGAACGCGCCTATGACGACTGGAAGGCCGGGCGGTGGTCGGCCGATCCCTTCCTCGACGTGATGATCCCGACGACGCTCGACCCGACCATGGCTCATCCGGGCAAGCATTTCATGAGCTGCTTCGTGCAGTACTGCCCGCCCAAACTGCAAGGCCGCGACTGGACCGATGCCGACCGCGACGCCTTCGGCGAAACCGTGGTCTCGCAGATCGCCGACTATTCGCCGGGATTCCGCGACCGCATCGTCCACATGGAAGTGCGCACGCCGCGCGAGCTGGAGGCCGAGGTCGGCCTTACCGAAGGCAACATATTCCAGGGCGAGCTGACCTTCGACCAGTTGCTGTTCAACCGGCCGGTGCCCGGCTACGCGCAATACCGTTCGCCGATCGGCGGCCTCTACATCTGCGGTTCCTCCACCCATCCGGGCGGCGGCGTGATGGGCGCGCCCGGCCGCAATGCCGCCGCCGAAATCCTGCGCGACCTGTCGCGCGGCACCAAACATATGAGCCTGGCCCATGACGTCATTTGACACGATCGTAATCGGCGGCGGCCACAACGGCCTCGTCTCCGCCGCTTTCCTGGCCAGAAGCGGGCGGAAAGTCCTGGTCCTCGAGGCGGACGCCGAGACCGGCGGCGCCGGCTGCACCCACGCTTTCGCGCCGGGTTTCCGCGTCTCGACCGCGCATGTGCTCAACCGTTTGCACCCGGATGTGGTGAAGGGCCTCGACCTCCAAGGCCACGGACTGAATTTTTCGCCGGTGCGCCAGATTCCGAGCGTGGCGCTTTCGGCCGACGGCAAGCCGCTGATCCTGGGCGGCGCCTATGGCGAGGTGCTCGAAGGCGCCGGAACCCCGGAGCAGCGCGCCTGGGCGGAGGTGCGCGCACAGCTCTTCCGCTATGCGGGCATATTGAAGCCGCTGCTTTCGCGCCGTCCGCCGGCGCTTGGGGCTATAGACTTCTCCGATGCCTCGGCGCTGGCCCTGACAGGCCTGTCCCTGCGAAAGCTTGGCAAGGAGGACATGCGGGACTTCCTGCGCGTGCTGCTGATGAATGTCGCGGATTTTTGCGAGGAACAGCTTTCCGATGACCGCCTCAAGGGCCTGCTTGCCTTCGACGCGGTGCTGGGCAGCCATCTTGGTCCGCGCTCGCCCACCTCGCTGCTCGGGCTCTACTATCGCCTCACCGGCGAAATCGGCGGCGTGCCCGGCGGCCAGCTTGCGCCGGCGGGCGGCATGGGCGCGGTCATGGCCGCGATCCGCGCCGCCGCCGAAAAAGCCGGCGCGACCATTCGCGCAAGCGCGTCCGCGGCGCGAATTCTGGTCGACAAGGGCCGCGCCGTCGGTGTCGTTCTGGAAAGCGGCGAGGAAATCAGGGCGGGCACGGTGGTGTCGGCAATCAATCCGCGCACGACCTTCCTCGAACTGGTCGGACCGCGCCATCTCGATACGGGCTTCGTGCGCCGGATCGGCAATATCCGCATGAAAGGCGACGCGGCGAAGCTGCACCTCGCACTTTCGCGCGCCCCCGAATTCCTCGGCCTGCCGCTCGAACATCGGCGCGGCCGCCTGGTCATCGCGCCGTCGACGGACCATGTCGAACGCGCCTTCAACCCGTCCAAATACGGCGAATTCTCGCCCGAGCCGGTCATGGAGATCACGCTACCCAGCCTCGACGACCCGTCGATCGCGCCTGCCGGCGCCTGCGTGCTGTCGGCAACGGTGCAATATGCGCCATACGCGCTGAAGGAAGGCTGGCTGTACGGCAAGCCGAAATTCCTCAATGCCATCCTCGCGGTGCTGGAGCGTTACGCGCCGGGCATCGGCAAGACCATCCTGCATTCGGAACTGCTTACGCCGGTGGACATCGAGCAGCGCTTCCGCCTGCCAGGCGGCCACTGGCACCATGGCGAGTTGCAGGCCGACCAGATGCTGATGTCGCGGCCGGTATTCGGGGCGGAGCGCTATGACACGCCGCTGGCCGGCCTGTTCCTCGCCGGCGCCGGATCGCATCCGGGCGGCGGCATCTCCGGCGTGCCGGGAATGAATGCGGCTCGGAGGGTTTTGGAGATGAGAGCATGAGCGTTCCGACCGCCGCTTTCGGCCATCCTGCGTCCGCCCGCCGGATCCTTCTGTGCGCTCGTCCAACGGGGCCATGGCGGCTGCCCCGCGGTTCAATCCCATGCGGAGGTGTTGCATGAAACACTTCGACGGCAAGTCGATTTCCAATCGCCTCGGCCTTCAGTCTCACTTCCGCACGCTGAAGCTCGGCACACCCTTCCAGCCGCGCATCGAGGCGCTGAACCTGCAGCAAGCGTGGTACGACTGGGCGGGCTACAAGGCGCCGATGGCGCTTTGGGACGAGGAACTCGAATATTTCGCGATCCGCAGCCAGGCGGCGATCTTCGACATCTCGCCGATGGTAAAATACCGCATCGAGGGGCCGCAAGCAGAGGCCTTCCTTGATCGCCTGACACTGCGCGACGTGACGAAGCTGAAGCCCGGACGCGTTCACTACACCGCATGGTGCAACGACGATGGCCATGTGCTGGACGACGGCACGCTGTTCCGCCTTTCGCAAACGCGCTTCCGGCTGTGCTGCCAGGAGCGGCATTTGCCATGGCTGCTCGACAGCGCCTTGGGCTTCGACGTCTTGATCGAAGAAGAAACCGAGGCCGTCGCCGGCCTTGCGCTTCAGGGTCCCACCGCCTGGTCGGTCCTCGACGCCGCCGGCTTCGCCGGTTCCGAAAAGCTGAAGCCTTTCGACATCGCCACTTTTGCGCATGACAGCGGCGAGGTGACCATTTCGCGCACCGGCTTCACCGGCGATCTCGGCTACGAACTTTTCGTCGATGCCGGCCGGGCCCTTTCCCTGTGGGATCGCCTGTTCGAGGCGGGACGGCTCTTCGGCATCCGGGCGATCGGCTATGCGGCTCTCAACCGTGCGCGCATCGAGGCCGGGCTGATCGTGGCCAATGCCGACTTCATCCCCGCCGAGCACGCGCTGCGCGCCGACCGCGTGCGCATGCCGGACGAGATCGGCCTGTCCTTCATGGTCGACATGAAGAAGGGCCACTTCAACGGCCGCAACGCCATCGTCAAGGCACGCGTGGCGGGCGGGGCGCCGCATGTTCTGGTCGGGCTGGAGATCGAGGGAAACATTCCGGCCGAGCACGCCATCGTCTACCATAAAAGGACGCGCGAGGTCGGGCTTGTCTCGGCGGCCATCTGGTCGCCGCTGGCCAAACGCAACATCGCCATCGCCAGCCTTGAGCGTGCCTATGGCGAGGGCCACGATCTTTGGGTCGAGATCTACGCGATGCGGGAACTCAGCTACGTCAAGCTGATGAAGCGGGCCAAGGTGGTTCCCCGCCCCTTCATCAAGCTGGAGCGGCGCACCGCCACGCCGCCCGGAGCCTTCTGAGATGGGCGGCGGACAAGACCGAAATCCGGAGCCGGCCCCGACCTCCGCGGACGTTCTCGCAGCGTCGGAGCCAGCGCGCGCAGCGGAGGCGCAGGTGGGTTGCGCCCGCGCGATCGTAACGTCCCACGAGGATGCCGAGGCGCGGGAACAATGGGCGCTGGTCAATACGCCGCTCGGCGAGGAATGGTCGGGGCGCACGCGCTATGCCGCCGCCATGTTCTTCCACAAGCGCGGCGACTTGAACGCCGAGGCGCTGGAGGTCTACCGGCTGTGCTCGCGCCTCGACGGCGAAGACCCGCTGTCCATCATCCGCGACCGTGGCGTCGGCAAGGCCTGGCTGGAGCGGATGGGGCGGGGCAAGGCGCTATAAGCACCGCGCCCAGGGCCAAATCTCGAATAAACGACAGGGGAGATGGCGGGGCTACCTGACACCGAGGCGCGCAGTGCATGGCTGCGTACGAAATCTATCGGCTTATAGGCGCGTATATCATAATATAGGCCCGTATATCATGGTTACGATATACGGGCCTAATTTCGCTATACGTTGTGCCCGATCGCCGCCTGCCAACAGCGGCCGGGACCGATCCGATCGCTCAAGCCGCCGGCTGGGCCTCGATGGTGCGCAGCGCCTGCACCTGCCTCTTGGCCGCGGCCTTGACCGCGTCCTGAACCTTCTCGAAGGCGCGCACCTCGATCTGGCGCACCCGCTCCCGGCTGATGCCGAATTCCGTGGACAGGTCCTCCAGCGTCAGAGGATCCTCCTCAAGACGCCGAGCCTCGAAAATGCGGCGCTCGCGCTCGTTGAGCACAGACATGGCGTCGGCAAGCATGGCGCGGCGGTTCTCCAACTCGTCCTGCTCGATCAGCACGTCTTCCTGGCTGTCGTGGTCGTCCACCAGCCAGTCCTGCCACTCGCCGGACTCGCCCTCGGTCGCGCGGATCGGTGCGTTGAGCGAGGCGTCGCCGGAAAGCCGGCGATTCATCGACACGACCTCTTCCTCCGACACGTTGAGGCGCGTCGCGATCTCGGTGATCTGGTCCGGCCTCAAATCGCCATCGTCGAGCGCCTGGATCTTGCCCTTCACCTTGCGCAGATTGAAGAACAGCCGCTTCTGGTTGGCGGTCGTTCCCATCTTCACCAGGCTCCACGAACGCAGGATGTATTCCTGGATCGAGGCCTTGATCCACCACATCGCATAGGTGGCCAGCCGGAAGCCGCGCTCCGGCTCGAATTTCTTCACCGCCTGCATAAGGCCCACATTGCCCTCGGAAATCACCTCGCCGATCGGCAGGCCGTAGCCGCGATAGCCCATGGCGATCTTGGCGACGAGCCTCAGATGGCTGGTGACGAGCTTGTGGGCCGCGCTGGTGTCCTCATGCTCCTGATACCGCTTGGCGAGCATGTACTCTTCCTGCGGCTGAAGCATTGGAAAGCGGCGGATTTCTTCCAGGTAGCGGGAAAGGCCGCCTTCTCCGGAAACAATACTGGGTAGCGTCTGGGCCATAAAGCACCCTCCTCTCGGCAAACTGCCCCCTGAACAAGGCGGGCATGAGGCGCGACTGCATTCCCGACGGGCCGCGCCAAACACTCTTATATAGGAACAAATCGGGAAAATACAGGATTTGTTCAACCCGAAACAGTCTGTCACATGAAAGTGAACAACGGTTAGCAGGTTTCCTTTAGATACCAGAAAAGGCTTCGACGAGTCCAGCCATATCGGCGGGCAGGGGCGCCTCGAAACGCATCGGTTCTTCCGTCGCCGGATGGCGGAAGGCGAGCAGCCGGGCGTGCAGCGCCTGGCGCGGAAACGCTTCGACGGCCGATCTGAGCGGCTCCGGCAACCGGTTTGCCTTGGTTCGAAACCCGGTGCCGTAGTCGCGGTCGCCGATCAGCGGATGGCCGATATGCGCCATATGGACGCGGATCTGGTGCGTGCGGCCCGTCTCCAGCCGGCACTCGACGAGTGCGGCCTGCGCCACATCCGGCCGGCCTTCGCCGTAGCGTTCGAGCACGGTGTAGTGGGTCACGGCGCGCCGGGCGTCCTCGCGCCCTTCCGGCACGACGGCGCGGCGCACCCGGTCGGCGGCGCGGCCGAGCGGCGCGTCGACCGTTCCGGTCGCGCGGGACGGTATGTTCCAGACAAGGGCGAGGTAGGCGCGTTCGAGGTCGCCGTCGCGTCCGTGGTCGGCGAAGGCCGCCGACAGCGCCTTGTGCGCGCGGTCGGTCTTGGCCGACACCAGCACGCCGCTGGTGTCCTTGTCGAGCCGGTGCACGATGCCCGGACGCCTGACGCCGCCAATGCCGGAAAGACTGTCCCCGCAGTGATGGATCAGCGCATTGACCAGCGTGCCGCTCCAGTTGCCGGAGCCGGGATGCACGACGAGACCGGCCGGCTTGTTCACCACGATCAGCTCGTCTATCCTCGTAGAGGATGTCGAGCGGGATGTCCTCGCCCCGCGGCTCCGCCGGCTCCGGCTCCGGCAGCGCCACCACCACTCCGTCGCCCGCCGACACCTTGCGTTTCGGTTCCGTGACCACGGCGCCGCCGACCGTCACCGCGCCCTGCCGGATCAGCGATTGCAGCCGGCTGCGCGAAAAATCGCCGCCCAGTGCCGCGGCGAGCCACTGGTCGAGCCGCTGGCCCGCATCTTGCGGACCCGCCGTCAGCCCTTTCCAGGACACATCGCCTTCGCTATCAGGGGCTTCCGTCGCCAGCCCGGTAGTTTTCATGATACGGCCCGCATTCGATGACGAAGAGGAGAAGCCCCTAGACCCGGCGGTCGAAAAGGTGCGCAAGAAGCTTGTCCGCTTCGTCGCGGTCAATCTCGGGCTTCTGTTCCTCGCCCTTATGGCGGTCGTGGGCGCGATTGTCTACAAGACGCGCACGGAGGTCGTCGCCACCCCGGAGATGCCCATTGCCGACATCCCGGTCCCGACAGGGGCGGCGCTGGAAGGCGAGATCGCTCTTCCCAGCGGTGCCAGGATCGTGTCGCAGGCGCTGTCCGGCGACCGGCTGTCGCTGGACGTCGAATTGCCCGGATGGATCGCACGCCATCATCCTCTACGATCTCGCCCGGCGCCGCACGGTGGGGCGCTACGCCGTCACGGCGCAATGAGCGGGCCGGCTCAATCGATGCCGGCGCGACGCATTGCGACCGCCGCGCTGGTCGTGGCGGACTATGACGAGGCGATAGGCTGGTACACGCGAAAGCTCGGCTTCGCCTTGTTCGAAGACGTCGATCTTGGCGGCGGCAAGCGCTGGGTAACTGTCGGCCCCGCTGAAGGCGGCGTCCGCCTGCTGCTCGCGCAGGCATCCGACGAAGCGCAGCAAAGCCGCGTCGGCGACCAGACCGGCGGCCGGGTCTTCCTGTTCCTGGAGACCGACGACTTCGCCCGCGACCACGCCGCGATGCTGGCCGCGGGTGTGGCTTTCATGGAGCCGCCGCGTCACGAGCCTTATGGCACGGTAGCGGTATTCGCCGACCTCTATGGCAACAAGTGGGATCTGATCCAGCCGAAGCGCTGAACTTGGCGGCCGGCCGCGTCGGCATTCCGAACCGGCTTCGAAACACTCCCGCACGGCTCCGAAACCCGGTTGCATTTTCCAATCGGCCAGCCTAAGTACGGCCTACTGGCTCAGCGCCCATCGTCTAGCGGTCAGGACGGCGCCCTCTCACGGCGCAAACAGGGGTTCGATTCCCCTTGGGCGTACCAAAATTTCCCTTAAAATTCAAATACTTAGCTAACTGGACGCTGGTGGGGGTTAAAAACGGGGGTTAAACTGGGCCGGGGATAAATGCGGACCACTCGCACCTCAGGACGATCCAAGTCCGCCCAGCATCTTGGCAGTCGCGTTGAACAGCTATCTGCTGCTCCCTCCTGTAGAATTGATCGGCCTTCTCGCTGAATGGTTCCTTGCGCATGCTGATCAGCGCTCGCCTCCTTGCGCCCACTAGACGATCGTAGACCTGACGCCCTCCGGCGAGTATCCTCATTGGCTCAACTCCTTGTCCTCTACCTTGCGCGGTCGGTCACCGGAGTCAGCCGCTCCAGGGTGCATTCCGATGAACTCGAGCGTCACATTCTCTTCGGCCATGGCTCAGATATAGCACCGATTTCGACATTCCGCACGAAGCGATTTCCAGCGGACCACCCGCACCTCAGAGAACAGTGGTCCGCTGCCGTCGCGCCTCTGTCCATGCGCGGCGATAGAACCTACGGGCCGTCCAGCCACCCATGGCCAAATATGCGACCGGACAGCCCGCCGCTTGCCTTTGCCATTGCATGTCCGAGATTCTCGGAAGGGTCCGTAACGGCTCGGCAAGACAGGCATTTGCGGAGGACCGCCCACCACCCCAAGGAGAAGGATAGAAAGGGCGGGCGGTCCATAGCGGACCAAGGGATGCGCAAATGGTCCGCCGGGGGAAGTCAAGCCTTCGAGCGCAGCGGCGACGGCGGCTTCCGACGCCTCGGCACGCTCGACAAGTTTGCTGTTGGAGAGGCTAAGCAGGCGAAGCGGGGGCGAAGCTACGCAAGTCTGCTTAGTCTAAATCAGTAAGTCAGTACACCAGCCCGATACCGGAACGGGCGTTGGCTTTTGATCTGAGCGTCGCAGACCCTCACACCCTTAGCTGCGGAAGGTCGCGGAAAAGCTCCAGCGCCTCGGGGTTCGCCAGCGCCTCCTTGTTCTTCACCGGACGGCCGTGCACCACCTCGCGCACGGCGAGTTCCGTGATCTTGCCCGACTTGGTGCGGGGAATGTCGGCCACCGCGATGATTTTCGCCGGAACGTGGCGCGGGCTGGCCCCGGTACGGATTTTCGTGCGTATGCGCCTTTCCAGGTCTTCGTTCAGTGCCACGCCCGCCGCCAGCCGGACGAACAGGACGACACGCACGTCGTCCTCGAAATCCTGGCCGATGCAGAGCGCCTCGGCGATCTCCGGCATCTGCTCGACCTGGTTGTAGATTTCAGCCGTGCCGATGCGCACGCCGCCGGGATTGAGGGTCGCGTCCGAGCGGCCGTGAATGATCAGGCCGCCATGCTGCGTCCATTCGGCGAAATCGCCATGGCACCAGATATTGTCGAACCGCTCGAAATAGGCGGCATGATATTTCCTGCCGTCCGGATCGTTCCAGAAGCCGATCGGCATCGAGGGAAAGGCCTTTGCGCAGACGAGTTCGCCTTTCTCGCCCTCGACATGCCTGCCGTCATCGTCCCAGACATCGACGGCCATGCCGAGGCCGGGCGCCTGGATCTCGCCCACCCACACCGGCTCTGTCGGCACGCCAAGCACGAAACAGGATACGATGTCGGTGCCGCCGGAAATCGAGGCGAGATGCACGTCCTGCTTGATGCCGTCATAGACGAACTGGAAGCCTTCCGGCGACAGCGGCGACCCGGTGGACGAGATCGTGCGCACGGTCGAAAGGTCGTGCGTCTCGATGGGTTTCAGCCCTGCCTTGCGCACTGAATCGATGAATTTCGCCGACGTGCCGAAATAGGTCATGGCCTCGCGGTCGGCGAAATCGAACAGAATATTGCCGTCGGGGTGGAAAGGCGAACCGTCATAGAGAAGCAGCGTCGCCCCCGACGCCAGTCCCGAGGCCAGCCAGTTCCACATCATCCAGCCGCAGGTGGTGAAGTAGAAAACGCGATCACCCTCGCCGACGCCGCAATGCAGCCGGTGCTCCTTGACATGCTGCAGCAGCGTGCCGCCCGCGGAATGCACGATGCATTTCGGAATGCCGGTCGTGCCGGATGAATAGAGTATATAGAGCGGATGGCTGAACGGCAGCGGCTCGAAGGCGACAGGCTTCGCTTCGAAACCGGCGACGGCATCCGCCAGCGCCGACGCATGCGGAATTGCTGACGCGGCCGCCTCGGCCTTGCCGAGATAGTCGACGATCAGCACTTTGCGCAGGGTGGGCAGCTTGGCCGCGACCGCGGCGACCTTGGCCGCCACGTCGATCGGCTTGCCATTGTACCAGTAGCCGTCCGGCGCGATGAAGAGCACCGGCTCGATCTGGCCGAAGCGGTCGAGCACGCCCTGCTCGCCAAAATCCGGCGAACAGGATGACCATACGGCGCCGATGGACGCCGCCGCGAGCATCGCGGCGATGGTCTCGGGCATGTTCGGCATCATCGCGGCAACGCGGTCGCCGGTCCCGACGCCGCAGGACAGGAACAATTGCTGCAGCTTCGAAACAAGCGCGTGAAGCTCGTCCCACGACATGCGCCGCTCGACCTTGTCCTCGCCGCGAAACACCAGCGCGTCGCCGCCGCCATGCCTGCTCAGCAGGTTCTGCGCGAAGTTCAGCCGCGCGTCGGGGAAGAAGGAGGCGCCGGGCATGCGGTCGCCATCGGCCAGCACGCGCCCGCCCTTCTCGCCGCGAATCTCGCAAAAGTCCCAGACGAGATTCCAGAAACCGGCGCGATCCTCGATCGACCAGCGGTGCAGGTCGGCATAACCGGCGAAGCTGCGCCCGGCGGCCTTCCCGGCAAGCCTGAGAAAGGCCGTGAGCGGCGCCTTGCCGATCCGCTCGGCATCCGGCGTCCAGAGTGGTCGCGTGCTGCTCATGGGCCTTCCTCCCTGAAAGATGAAGAGTCGCGCTTATGCATAGTGCGGCGCACAAGCGCAAGAACCACGCAAGCCCGTTGCGCGCAAGCCGATCGCGTGCGCACCATGGCTTGCAATGGGATGGCGGTCCGCTAAACCCGCAAAAGGGAAGCCGGCTGCGCGACTTCCGGGAATGGGGTGGCAACGAGCATATGGCTTCGGCAACAGTGAGGCGAAGCATCTGGGCGCTGGCCGCCGCGATCGTGCTTGCCGGCGTCATTTTCGTGGCGACTCCCTACGTCGCCTCCACCCGCATCATACGCGACCGCATCGCCAAGGAGATCGGTGCCTGGAGCGGCTACAGCGTCGAAATAGGCGCGCCGCCGGTGATCGAGATCTGGCCGCGGCTGCGCGCGGTGCTGACCAATGTGACGTTCTCGGATCCTCAAGCGCAGTCGGCCGGCGCCGTGGGCAAGGTCGAACGCATGGAGATCGAGCTTTCCCCGATGGCGGCCATGCGCGGCGATGCCGTTTTCACCGCGGCGCACTTCGTGCGCCCCACCTTGACCATCGATGCTGATGCGCAAGGCGGTCTGGTGCGCGCGTTCGCCGGCAGAGGGCGGTTTTGGGCGGCGGTAGAGCGGGCCCGTGCGGCCGTCGGGCAGGGCTCGCAGTCAGCCGCGCCTTCCCAGCTGCCGTCGGACAGGTTCGGCAGCATGCGTATCGCGGGGGGGCAGGTCCTAATCGTCCGCGATGGGAAGGCGGCGCCTCTTGTCACCGGCATCGAGGCAAGCTTCAACTGGCCGGCGCTCAATGCAGCCGTCAGTCTCGCCGCGCGCGGTGTGTGGCGGGGCGAAAGCGTGACAATGGACCTGCAAAGCCCGACGCCGCTCATGCTGCTCGCCGGCGGCATGGCGCCATTGCATGTCTCGATCGAGTCCACGCCCTTGACCGCTTCGTTCGACGGCACCACGAAGCTCGACGGCTCGCCCTTTCTCGACGGCAGGTTTTCCCTGGCTGCGGCTTCGCTCGACAGGCTCGCCAACTGGATCGGCATCGAACTCGCGGGATGGGAGAAGCTGCACGCAATCACCGTCTCGGCAACCGCACAAGGCGATGCCCGCCGTCTGAAGCTGGATCAGGCCGAACTGCAACTGAACGGCGACAAAGCGAGCGGCGCGATCGAGCTCAATTTCGCCAAGGCGCCGAGCTTATCGGGCTCGTTGGCCTTCGAAAGGCTCAAACTCGGCGAGTTGCTCGCGACGCTGCTGCCGCTGACGAGCCAGCCATCCGGGTCGGAGGCACGCCGCCTTTCCCCTGTCACGCTGGACTTGCGGCTTTCAGCCGGACAAGCCGGCATCGGCGGGTTCGAACTGTCGGACACTGCTGCCACCGTCAAGATCCAGGACGGGTTCGCGGCCTTCGACATACTCGATGCGACCGCTTTCGAGGGCGAGTTGCGCGCCGGGTTCCGGATTATTCGCCGGGCGGAAGGAACGGTCACCGAAGTGAACGCCGCGGCGACTGACGTCAATGGCAGCGCGTTCGGATCGGCCATAGGCATGAAACTGCTCGTGCCGACCGGCCGCGGCTCGGTATCGCTCGCGCTGAACGGCAAGGGCGCCGACGTCCAGTCCATCCTCCAGACCGGCAGCGGACGCCTCACCGCGCGTTTCGGCCCCGGAGCCCTGTCGCAATTCGATCTGGCCGCTTTCATGGAGCTTTATGGCAAGGGCGGCTTCTTCCCGCTCGAACAGGCTTCGGACGGCAGCCTCGCCATTGACGGCGCCGACTTCGAAGCCCGGATCGTCGACGGCGTCGCGCGGATCGAGAAGGCGGAAGCCCGGTTCGGCGGCCGCAGGCTCTGGGCTTCCGGCCTGGCGTCCTATGCCGACAGCGGACTGGCGCTGACGGGCGGCATCGGCCCGGTCCCGGCGCCGGGCAGCGCGGCGACCGAGGAAGCGTCATTCTTCGTGGGCGGCTCGTGGAGCGCCTCGTTCATCTCGCCGACGACTGACGGCCAAACGGCGAATTGACGGTGGCGGCGGCGCCCGCCTGCATGCCCGACCCGCCGCCTACCCGCGCTGCGCGGCCTGCTCGTCGCGCAGGCGCTGAACCTCGCGCCGCTTGTTGACAATGGAAACGACGATGACGCCCACCGCCACCACCGCGATCAGCAGCGTGCAGGCGGCGTTGATTTCCGGCGTCACGCCAAGACGGACCTGGCTGTAGATCTTCATCGGCAATGTCGTGGCCCCCGGCCCCGACGTGAAGCTGGCGATCACGAGGTCGTCGAGCGACAGCGTGAAGGCGAGCATCCAGCCCGATACGATCGCCGGCATGATGACCGGCAGCGTCACCTGGAAAAAGGTCCTGACCGGCGGCGCACCCAGATCCATCGCCGCCTCCTCGAGCGAACGGTCGAAGCTCACCAGCCGGGACTGAACCACGACGGCAACAAAGCACATCGAGAAGGTAACGTGCGCAAGGACGACGGTGACGAAGCCGCGATCAAGGCCGATCGCCACGAACAGCAAAAGCAGCGACAGGCCCGTAATCACTTCCGGCATCACGAGCGGCGCGAACACCATTCCAGAAAACAGCACGCGGCCGCGAAAACGTGTGTAGCGGGTGAGCGACAGCGCGCCGAGCGTGCCCAACACCGTGGCAATCGTGGCCGAGACCAGGCCGACGCGCAGCGTGACCCAGGCGGCGTCCATCAACCCCTGATTCTGAAACAGCGAATAGTACCATTTGAACGAGAAGCCGCCCCACACAGTGACCAGCTTGGACTCGTTGAAGGAAAAGACGATCAGAAGCACGATCGGCAGATAGAGGAACGCGAAGCCCAGCACGATGGAGGCAATGTTGAAACGGCTCCAGTTCCCGCTCATCGTCCCTGCTCCTGCGCGCGCGCCTGCGCGTTCTGGAAGATCATGATCGGAACGACGAGAACCAGGAGCAGGATCACCGCCACGGCCGACGCGACCGGCCAGTCACGGTTGGCGAAAAACTCGTTCCATAGGGTCTTGCCGATCATCAGCGTCTGAGAGCCGCCGAGCAGGTCGGGGATGACGAACTCGCCGACGGCCGGGATGAAGACCAGCAGGCAGCCGGCGACCACGCCCGGCAGGGAAAGCGGGAAAGTGATCTTCCAGAAGGCGCTTATCGGCGGACAGCCAAGATCCTGCGCCGCCTCGATCAGCGAATAGTCCATCTTTTCCAGCGACGAGTAGAGCGGCAGCACCATGAAGGGCAGGTAGGAATAGACGATGCCGATGAAGATCGCCGTATGCGTGTTCAAGATAATGAGCGGCTGATCGATGATGCCGGTGGCCAGCAGCACTTGATTGAGCAGACCCTCCGGCTTCAGAATGCCGATCCAGGCGTAGACGCGGATCAGGAAGCTCGTCCAGAACGGCAGGATGACCAGCATCAACAGGGTTGGGCGGATCGTCGAAGGCGCCCGCGCCATTCCGTAAGCGATCGGGAAGCCGACCAGCAGCGTGATGAAGGTCGAGATCCCGGCAATAACCAGGCTGGAAATATAGGCGTTGAAGTAGAGAGCGTCCTCGGTCAGCCAGATGTAGTTGTCGAAGCTCAGTTCCCGCAGGCTGTCGAAGAAGGTGTCAAGTGTGAACACCGGCGTGTAGGGCGGCATGGCGATTGCCGTCTGCGACAGCGAAATCTTGAAGACGATGGCGAAGGGTATCAGGAAGAAGACCAGCAGCCACGCATAGGGAACGATGATGACGAGGCGGCTGACCACCGCGCTGACAAATGACGAACGCACCGCCGGAGCCTGAACGGCGGAGGCCGGGGCCGCGACGGGCGAGGAAGGAGCCGCCGTATTCGACATGACCGCCTCCTAACGCGTCAGCACGACGCCGGCGTCGGGCCGGAAGGAAATCCAGGCCCGATCGTTCCAGGTGAGCGGGTCCTCGGTCACGCGGGATGCGTTGAGCGAACTGGCCTTGATCACCTGCCCGCTGGCAAGCCGCACGTAATAGACGGTCATGTCGCCGAGATAGGCGAGGTCGAAAATCTCGCCTTCGGCGGCATTAAGGCCCTCGGCGGGCTGCCTCGACGAGACGGCGATTTTTTCTGGCCGGATCGCGAAGGCGACCTGCGTGCCGGCGGGCACGTCGCCGCCGCTTTCGGAGCGGATCGTCATGCCGGTATCGCCGACGGCGATGTTGACGCCGGCGCCGTTGCGGGCCGCGACCTTGCCTTCGAACATGTTGATGTTGCCGACGAAACCGGCAACGAAGCGCGAACCCGGCGCCTCGTACACCTCGGCCGGGGTGGCCACCTGCATGACCTGGCCCTTGTCGAGAATGGCGATGCGGTCGGCCATGGTCATGGCCTCCTCCTGATCGTGGGTGACGACCACGAAGGTGAGGCCAAGTTTCTGCTGAAGATCCATGAGCTCGAACTGCGTCTCCTCGCGCAGCTTCTTGTCGAGCGCGCCGAGCGGTTCGTCGAGCAGAAGAACCTTGGGCCGCTTGGCAACCGAACGGGCCAGCGCGACGCGTTGTCGCTGGCCGCCGGAAAGCTGATGCGGCTTGCGCTTGGCGAACTGCGTGAGCTTCACCAGCCTGAGCATCTCGGCGACACGCTTCTCGATCTCGGGTTTGGGCATGCCTTCCTGCTTGAGGCCGAAGGCGATGTTCTGCTCGACCGTCATATGCGGAAAAAGCGCGTAGGACTGGAACATCATGTTGACCGGACGGCGGTAGGGCGGAATGCCGCGCAGATCCTGCCCGTCCAGCAGTATGCGCCCCGAAGTCGGCTCGTCGAAGCCGGCCAGCATGCGCAGCAGCGTGGATTTACCGCAGCCCGAGGCGCCGAGAAGTGCAAAGAATTCGCGCTCGTAGATGGAGAGGGAAAGATCGTTGACAGCGGTGAAATCGCCGAACCGCTTGGTCACGTTCTCGAATACTATGTAGGGCTTCGCGCCGGGATCGGTCCACGGCGCGAAACTCCTGCGAATGCTGCCCAGTGATTTCATGATTTTCGCGCGTCCCCTTGGTCGAAGGGTCCCGGCGGCCGGGCCGCCGGGACGGATATGCGTCACTGCCCGGTGACGATCCTGGTCCATGCGCGCGTTATCAGGCGCTGGGTCTTGGAGTTGTACGGCGCCACCGTGAAGAGTTCCGCCAGCATCGCCTCGTCCGGATAGATCGCCGGATTTTCGAGGATCTCCTTGTCGATGAACTGCTGCGCGGCCTTGTTGCCGTCCGCATAGAAGATGAAATTGCTCGCCTTCGCCGCGACCTCCGGCTTCATCATGTAATTCAGGAACTCGTGCGCCTCGGCGACATTCTTGGCGTCGGCCGTGATCGCCATCTGATCGAACCACATTTCGGCGCCCTCCTTCGGGACGATATAATCGATCACGACGCCCTGGTCGGCCTCCGCCGCGCGGTCGCGCGCCTGCAAGATGTCGCCGGACCAGCCGACCGCCAAGCAGATGTCGCCATTGGCGAGCGCATTGATGTATTCGGAGGAGTGGAACTTGCGGATATGCGGCCGGATCGCCATCAGAGTTTCCTCGACCCTGGCGAAGTCCTCCGCCGACTTGGATTCCGGATCCAGCCCGAGATAGTTGAGCACCGTCGGAATCATGTCGGCCGGGGAATCGAGCATGTGGACGCCGCAGCCGGCGAGCTTCGAGATGTTCTCGGGCTTGAACACGACATCCCAACTGTCGACCCTGTCGATGCCGAGCGCTTCCTTGATCTTGTTGACGTTGAAGCCGATGCCGACCGTGCCCCACATGTAGTTGATCGAGTATTCGTTGCCGGGATCGTATTTTGCGGTGCGCTCATTCACCACGTCCCACATATTGACGAGGTTCGGCAGCTTCGACTTGTCGAGCTTCTGGAACACGCCTGCCTCGATCTGGCGCGCCAGGAAGTTGGCGGTCGGCACGACGATGTCGTAGCCGCTGCCGCCGGCGAGCAGCTTGGTCTCCAGGATTTCGTTGGAATCGAAGACGTCGTAGACGACCTTGATGCCGGTTTCCTTGGTGAAATCCTCGATGATCGACTGGTCGATGTAATCCGACCAGTTGTAGATGTTGACGACGCGATCCTGTGCACTCGCACCAGTGATGAACGCCGCCAGAACGGCCGTGGCTGCGGGCAGCCAGAGCGCTTTGCGGATCATGCTTTTCTCCTTTTCATTGACCTTCTCCGGCGGGCCATGCATGGCAGGGCTGCCGCGGGCGAATTGGCACGCACGAGTGCGACAAGTTCTGGTTGGCCGGTACGCCTTCGTTCCATCGAGGCGGACCGGTGTGCATCGCGAAAACGCGGGAACTTGAGGGAATAGCGGAGAGCCCTGCCCCTTGAGGCCGACCGAAACGGCAGTTCCGTCATGCCAGCCATCGCGGCCGAGCCCTGTCCTGCAAGATATTCACTACCCCCAACGCGGCCCAGTGCGGATGCTGGCAAAACACGCCTGCTCGTTTTTTGCCGATGCGGCCAAGTTGCCCCGTCCGCGCCGACGCTGTCAATGGGGCGCCGGAATTCCCGCGACCCCGGGCCGCGTCGCGCGAGCCTGCCTGCCGATCTCCATGCCGATATGCGCCAGGAGCGCGGCAAACACCACGGCTCCGCCAAGAACGGTGCGCCCCGACGGCACCTCGCCATGGATCAGCCAGACCCATACCGGAGCGGCAATGGTCTCGAAGGTTCCGAGCAAGGCCGCCATGGAGGCCGGCACAAGCCGTGCGCCACTCGCGAACAAGGCCATGCCCAGGCCGAGATTGAGCGCGCCGAAAGCAAACAGCAGCCCCAGGTCGCGCCAGGAGACGGAGAGCGACCCGGACATCAGCAAGGCGGCCATGCAGGCGATGATGGTGCCGAGGCAGACGGCCGAGGTCATCCGCACGCCCGAATAGCGACGCGTGACGACCGTGGCGGAGGCGAAGCACACCGCGATCGTCATGGCCAGCAGGTCTCCGACCGGCGAGATGCCGCCGTCGAAGGACCCCGAAACCATGATCGCAACGCCGGCCAGCACCGTGAAGATCGCGGCCCAGGTGGCGCGCGAGACGGTTTCACGGAAAATCAGCCAGCCGAGCAGGGCCGCGATAAGCGGCACACCGGCATTGATCAGCAGGACGTTGGCGATCGTGGTGTGGGCTATGGCAAGCACGAAGCAACTCGATGCGGTCGCAAAACAAAGAGCGACCACGATGCCCGGCCAGCCCATCGCCCGGAACTGCGCGGCGGCACCGCGGACGCCGTCGCGAAGCACCAGGAAGCTGAGCAGGAACAGCGCCGCGAACAATGAACGCCAGAACACGACGGTCCAGTCGTCGTCCGCTTCGAGGAAGCGCGCGATGGCTCCGCCGGTGCTCCAGGCGAATGCCGACAGGAAGACCAGGAGCAGGCCGATCCTCTCCTCGCGATCCGAGGAGGCCGGCGGTGGCGGCGCGATGGTGTCCGGCATCGTCGGGAAACCCGTGCAGTCTGACAAATGAGTACCTACCGGCAACACCGGCGCCAGCTTCGCGTAGCGGATCACCGGTGCGCTGGCGTGATCCAGCCAGGCGATTGGGTTGTGGCAATCGCCCGGCGGCGGACTGGCCGCGTAAATCACCCAAGGGGGCTCGCGGATTTACTGGAAATCGAACGCGGAGAGACCCGTAACCATCTCGTCCAGCCCGAGCGGACGCGTCACCGGCGGCTCGGCGCGGGCAAGGCAGCCGATGCGCTCGCAAAGCCGGCAGGCGGGCCCGATCGGCGTCGCCGCAAGCTGCGCCGGCTTGCCGGCCGCGCCGGGCGGCAACCCCGGAAGCGCCTCGCCATAAACGATCTCGTCCCTGAAACCGATGTCGCAGCCAAGAAGCAGCGCGGTGCGGCGCGGCCGCTCGTTGAAGGCGCCCTGCGGCCCTTCAAGCGTGCGGGCGATGGTCAGGAATTCCGCGCCGTCCGGCATTTCGACGGCTTCGACAAAGATGTGGCCGGGCTGGCCGAAGGCGGCATGCACCGCCAGCTTCGGACAGCCGCCGCCGAAGCGGCTTTGCGGGAAGCCTTGCGCGCCCGCCTTGCGGAAGCGGTGGCCGGCATTGTCGACCTCCAGCATGAAGAACGGAATGCCCGACGCGCCGGGGCGCTGCAGCATGGTCAGCCGGTTCGCCGCCTGCTCGTAGGAGACGCCGAAGCGCGAGCGCAGCACGTCGATGTCGTAGCGGGTCCGCGCCGCCGCCGCCTGGAAGGCCGCATAGGGCATCATCAGCGCGTGCGCGGCATAACGGCCGAGTTCGAACCGGGCGAGCCGCCGGGCTTCGTCGGACGACAGCTTCAGCGCCTGGATCTCGGCCGCCACGGCCACCGACATGCGGATGAGGCAGGCTTCCATGGCCACCTCGCGCAACTGGTCGAAGGGAGAGAGGCGCTCGGACAGGAAGAGCCGATGCGAATGACGGTCGTAGCGCCGGCGCCAGTTCGGCATGGTGGCGACCGGCAGGACGCGCACGACGATGCCGTAGTCGCGCTTCAGCCAGGCCTTCAGCGCGCCGAACAGGTCGTCGCCGGGTTCGAGTACGGCGATGAAGGCCTCCGCCTCCGCCTCTATGTCGGGAAAATGGTTCGGCCGGCGCTCGAAGATCTCGCGGACCTCGTCGATCGGCAGGCGTGCCGCCGAAAGCGCGGTCGCCCTGCCCTCCCGCGCCAGCAGCTCGGAAAGGTCCGACAGCCTTTCGGCCTGCTCGCGATAGGCGCGGAAGAGCTTTATCACCGCCGCCGCGGCGTTGGGCGCCGCCTCGGCGATCTCGACCAGTTCCTGGTCGCCCGGCAGTTCGCCGGCAAGCAGGGGGTCCGAGAACACTTCCTTCAACGCCGCGATCGAGCCGCGCGCCTCGCCATGCAGTTCGTCCGGCTCGACCTTGTACACGGAGGCAAGCTTGAGGATGAGCTGTACGGTCAGCGGCCGCTGGTTGCGCTCGATGAGGTTCAGGTAGGACGGGGAGATGCCGAGCCCTTCCGCCATCGCCGTCTGGGTGAGGCCCTTGGCGTTGCGGATGCGGCGGATGCGCGGCCCGGCGAAGATCTTTTGTTCGGCCATGGCTGGCGACCTATCCGCGCCGGCCGGTTCGGCTGCCGCCGTCCAGGCGTGATTTACAGTATTTTACAAACTCCGGCTGTTTCACCGCCACTATCCGCATTTACAATATTGACAAATTTACAGCCACCATTCGTCAAAGGCAACACAGGATTACCCTTATTTTCGGGCGTTTGCGTGGATTTTCCTCGCCTATTTCGCAATGCAATGTAAATGAAGTCACAGGCGGCGGCCGCAGCACCTTCCAAGTTCGCGATCGCCCTGATTGAGCGGAACAATTTATCGGAGTGAGTAATGACCGATTTTTACAACCTGGTTCCATCGGCGGCGGAAGGCCGTTTCGACGGCATTGAGCGGCCCTATTCGCCGGAAGACGTGAAGCGGCTGCGCGGCTCGGTGCAGATCAAGTACAGCCTGGCCGAAATGGGCGCCAACCGGCTGTGGAAGCTCATCCACGAGGAGGATTTCGTCAACGCGCTGGGCGCGCTGTCCGGCAACCAGGCCATGCAGATGGTCCGCGCCGGCCTGAAGGCGATCTACCTGTCCGGCTGGCAGGTCGCCGCCGACGCCAACACGGCCTCCGCAATGTATCCGGACCAGTCGCTCTATCCGGCCAATGCGGCGCCCGAGCTTGCCAGGCGGATCAACCGCACGCTGCAGCGCGCCGACCAGATCGAGACGCAGGAAGGCAAGGGCCTGTCGGTCGACACCTGGTTCGCCCCGATCGTCGCCGACGCCGAAGCCGGCTTCGGCGGACCGCTGAACGCCTTCGAGATCATGAAGGCCTTCATCGAGGCGGGTGCGGCCGGCGTTCACTTCGAGGACCAGCTCGCTTCCGAAAAGAAGTGCGGCCATCTCGGCGGCAAGGTGCTGATCCCGACCGCGGCGCATATCCGCAACCTCAATGCGGCGCGTCTTGCCGCCGACGTGATGGGAACGCCCACCCTGATCGTGGCCCGCACCGACGCCGAGGCCGCCAAGCTCTTGACCTCTGATGTCGACGAGCGCGACCGGCCATTCGTCGACCATGACGCCGGGCGCACCGTCGAGGGCTTCTATCAGGTGAGGAACGGCATCGAGCCGTGCATTGCCCGCGCCATCGCCTATGCGCCCTATTGCGACCTGATCTGGATGGAAACCTCGAAGCCGGACCTCGGCCAGGCGCGGAAGTTCGCGGAGGCGGTGCAGAAGGCGCATCCGGGCAAGAAGCTCGCCTATAACTGCTCGCCTTCGTTCAACTGGAAGAAGAACCTCGACGATGCGACGATCGCCAAGTTCCAGCGCGAGCTGGGCGCGATGGGCTACAAGTTCCAGTTCATCACGCTTGCCGGCTTCCACCAGCTCAACTTCGGCATGTTCGAACTCGCACGCGGTTACAAGGATCGCCAGATGGCCGCCTATTCGGAGCTGCAGGAAGCGGAATTCGCCGCCGAGGCGAACGGCTACACCGCGACCAAGCATCAGCGCGAGGTGGGCACCGGCTATTTCGACGCGGTGTCGATGGCGATCACCGGCGGCAAATCGTCCACCACCGCCATGCACGAATCGACCGAACACGACCAATTCAGGCCCGCGGCCGAGTAACGGAAACAATTCTAAGCAGGTTCCGGAAAAGTGTGTCACGGTTTTCCGACAGAAACCTGCGGCAAAACAAGAGGCTAAGCAGGCGAAGCGTGGGCGAAGCCACGCAAGTCTGCTTTAGCAGCGAGGAGTAAGATCATGCTGGAAGAAACCGAACCCAAGACCAAGCCGAAGACCCGCGTCAAGGAGCGCGCCGAGGAACAGTCCTCCTCGATGTCGACAAATCAGCAGGCCGCGATCCGCATGCTGGCCAATGATTTGCACCGCCTCAATCAGTCGGTGATGAAGGCCGTGGAAGCCGGCGTCTCGGTGGAGCTCGTTCGCTCGGCCAGGCATCACGGCGGCGACGGTTGCTGGGGCGATCTGCTGATCCCGGTGGTCGTCACCCAGGCCAAGGACTGACGTCCTCAACGGTAAAGGAAGCCGGCCGCGGCCATGTCGCGGCCGGCTTTCCGCATTCGGGCGCGCCGGTGGATGCGTTCGAATCCAGACCTGCAAGGCAGCTTCGGACGCGCCGGGATCGCAGTCCGCCGGTGTTGTTTCGTGATGGGCCGAGGGACCGTTCAGCGGCTTCCTGTCCGCAACTTCGAGCTTTCTTGGCGTCGAGGACGAGCGGGCCGCGACCGATTCCCCTTCCCTTCCGCGAACGGGCGCGGCTATACTTCACGAATTGCAGCCCATTTTGGTGATTGATGCCGCCCGCAAAAAAGGAAGCCCGCCCCGCTGGTCGCGCGGGACGCAGCCGCGTACCCGCCTATGTAAAGAATCTCCGCGGCGTGAACGACTGGAAGCAAGTGAGCGAATGGCTCGAATGGCGCGGCATCGAGGACATCGAGTGCATTACGCCGGACCAGGCCGGCGTCGCCCGCGGCAAGATGATGCCGTCGAAGAAATTCACTTCCAACACCTCGCTGGCCCTGCCCTCGGCGGTGTTCATGACGACGATCTCGGGTGGCTATCCGGAGGACGGGAACGGTTTTTCCTATCCGGAGGATGACGGCGACCTCAAGCTGGTCCCCGACCTTTCGACCCTGACGCTGGTGCCGTGGGAGGAGGATCCGACCGCTCAGGTCATTTGCGACCTGGTGCACCAGGACGGGCGGGTCGTGGACTTCACCCCGCGCAACGTGCTGAAGCGCGTAGTGGCCGCCTACGCCAGGCACGGCTTGAAGCCGGTGGTCGCGCCGGAGATCGAATTCTACCTCGTTCGCAAGAATCCAGATCCGGACTATCCGCTCGTTCCTCCGGTCGGCCGCTCGGGACGCCCGATCGGCGGCGGCGCCGGCTATTCGATTGCCGGCGTCAACGAGTTCGACGAACTGATCGACGACATCTACCATTTCTCCGAAAGCCAGGGCCTGGAGATCGACACGCTGATCCACGAGGAAGGCGCCGGCCAGCTCGAAATCAATCTGCGTCACGGCGACCCGGTCGAACTCGCCGACCAGGTATTCATGTTCAAGCGCACCATCCGCGAGGCCGCGCTCAAGCACGACACCTATGCGACCTTCATGGCCAAGCCCATCCAGGGCCAGCCCGGCTCGGCCATGCACATCCACCAGTCCGTTCTCGACAGGAAGACCGGCAAGAACATCTTCACCAACGGGGAAGGCAAGGAGACCGACGCGTTCCGGCACTTTATCGGCGGCATGCAGAAGCATGTGCCAAACGCGCTGGTGATGTTCGCTCCCTATGTGAACTCGTATCGCCGGCTGACTCAGGCGGCGTCGGCCCCGGTCAATACCAAATGGGGCTACGACAACCGCACGACCGCGTTCCGTGTTCCGCGTTCCGACCCGGCGGCACGGCGCGTGGAGAACCGCATCCCCTCCTCCGACGCCAATCCCTATCTGGCGCTGGCCGCCTCGCTGGCCTGCGGGCTGATCGGCATAACCCGCAAGATCGAGGCGGACGCACCGGTCGGCACCACTGTCAACGAGGACGAGATCGACCTGCCGCGCGGCCTGCTCGAAGCCGTCGACCTGTTCGAGTCCGACCAGGCTCTGCTCGACATGCTGGGCACCGCCTTCGGCTCGACCTATGCGGCGATCAAGCGCGCCGAGTTCGAGACCTTCATGGAGGTCATCAGCCCCTGGGAGCGGGAGTATCTGCTGCTGAATGTGTGAATTGCGGCAGGCGGTGTCAGCCGGAAGCAGGAATTGACCTCGCCGGGTGACACACCGCATGCCGATCGCCATCGTCTATCGCCATCCGCCCGCTTTCCAGTTGCGCCGACGACATCATGACCTACCAATCCCCCATTTCCCCGGGCTATTCCTGGTACGAGGCAAGCGTCGGCGAGCGCCCGGCCTATCCCGCGCTGGACGGCGACCGGACCTGCGACGTGGCGATCATCGGCGGCGGCTTCACCGGGCTTTCGGCGGCGGCGCACCTCGCCAGCGCCGGCACGTCGGTCACGCTGATCGAGGCGCACCGCTTCGGCGACGGCGCGTCGGGCCGCAATGGCGGGCAGCTCGGAACCGGCCAGCGCGCCTGGGCCGAAGAACTCGAGGCCGAACTCGGCCTTCAGCGCGCCAAGGCCCTGTTCGACCTCGCGGAGGAGGCCAAGGCGCATTTGCTGGAATTCGCCTCGGTGAACGGCATCGACATCGATTTCGGGCGCGGCCAATTGTCGGTGGCGCACAAGCGGCGCTATCTCGACGACTACCGCAGGCACGCCGACATCATGGCCGAGCGGTTCGGCTATCCGCATATTTCGTTCATGGACGCGGCCGAGACGGCGCGACGACTCGGCTCGACCCGCTACTTCGGCGGGACGCGCGATACCGGCACGGGCCACATTCATCCGCTCAAGCTGGTGGTGGGGACGGCAAGGGTCGCGGCCGCCGCCGGGGCGGCGCTGTTCGAGAACACGCGATCCACCGGCATCACCTCCAACGGCGGCAAGGTGCGGATCGCCACGGCCAGCGGCGCGATTACCGCCGAAAAGGCGCTGATCGCGGTCAATGCCCATGGCGGCGACCTGGAACCGGTCAGCGCAGCGCGTGTCATGCCGATCGGCTCCTTCATCGGCGCCACCGTGCCGCTCGGCGCCGGCAGCCCGGTCATTCCGGACGGGGAGTCGGTCGACGATTCCCGTTTTGTCGTGCGCTATTTCCGCAAGTCCAAGGACGGCCGCCTGCTTTTTGGCGGCCGCGAGATCTACGGCATCAAGGATCCGAGGGACATACACATCCACATACGCAAGCAGATCGCGGAGGTCTATCCGGCGCTGAAGGACGTCGAGATCACGCATGGCTGGGGCGGCTATGTGGGCATCACCCTGCCGCGCAAGCCCTTCGTGCGCGAAGTCATGCCGAACGTGATTTTTGCCGGCGGCTATTCCGGTCACGGCGTCATGCTGTCGAATTTCGTCGGAAAGCTGTACGCCGAAACGGTGGCCGGCAACCGTGACCGGCTGAAGCTGTTCCAGGACCTGAAGGTTCCGGCATTTCCCGGCGGCAGGCGCTTTCGCTCTCCCTTGCTCTTTCTCGCGCTCAACTGGTACGCCCTGCGCGACAGGCTGTAATTAGCCCGCATTTCTCACACTCGACATGGCCTGCGTTGCTCTTTCGGCGCGGCGGATACGGCGTCGGGCGGAAAAAAGCGTATAGAGACATAGGGTTGAGCCGCCCGACACCGTAGCTGCACGCCGAAAGGCAACCCCATGGGCCGGTTGTCTTGAACCGGCGCAGGCCAGGTCCAGTGTGAGAAATGCGGGCTAGAGCATTTCCGGTGAATGCTGAATCGCTCTGTTTCGCCGATGGCGAGGCGATCCGCTAGGAAGGCGGCGCAGGTCGTGCTGGTGGCACGGCCAAGTCCGCCTGACGCCGCGGGCGCCCGCCAGCGGCAAACCCTTCGGGCCGGGTCCATTTGGCCTCCGGCAGAGTGATCCAGTATTCACCGGAAATGCTCTAGACTGGCAGTCAGGCCGCCCTGTCGATCCCAAAGTGCGGGCCAGGAGCTGCCGCCTGCCTGCCATTTGGCCGATGCGACCCACGGTTTTATCCTCACTTGTGAAGCGTCCATTTATGAAATGGTCGCTTTCCTGCCATCTTTTGGTGGAAAGTCGTTTTCGGGCGCATAGATGCCATAATTGCCGCCCAAATTGGTAAGACCAGCCTGTTCTTGGTGGGGGAGGCTGATAAGGGTGCTAGCCGGAGCAAACCGGCGGTGTTAGTAGTTTCAATGCGCACAACCGGACGAAGATCGGGAAGGCGCGGAGAGGGTTGCGTTGAAAAGCTGGTTAGGCGCCAGCGGATCCGGAACACGTCGTGTTTCGCGGGATTTGCATTTTGGCGCGCAGACATCGGTCTGGAGCGAAATAGCGGCACGATCTCACCTGATCGTGGCTGCGGTGGGTAGCGCCGCATTGCTCGGTCTGGCGGGTACAGCCATATGGTTGGCCCTGCCGTCCGGAGACAGCCGGATCGTAGGCCCCGTTGAGGCCGCTGCTGGCGTCGAGGTGGCTTCGGCCGCGGCGGCGCAAGCCGCGCCACCTGGCGAACAGATCACCACCGAAAGCGCCAGCAACTCACAAGCGGATGCGCAGCCCGCCTCAAGCATTGCACCCGCTCTAGCGGCCAACCAGCCGGTTGAAGTAGCGGAGGCGGAGATCGAGCCGCTCGATCCTACCGACCCGCGCTGGGTTGATGCTTCGGCCGTCGACAACACGGCACCGGTCAAGCCGTCAATTGACCCGAAGGCCTCACGCGGCGAAGGAAACCCCGGCTACACGGTGGCCGCTTACACAGGCGAGGATGCCAAGGACGGCGCGGCGACCGCGGCCATACCGACGCTGACGGCCACTGCGGAAAGCGGCGATGCCGATCAGGCGCTCGGCCGCCCCGGCAGGACGGTGCGGTCGGTGACCATGCGGGCGCGGCCGCACGACCGCGGCGGCGTCCTCGGCACGGTCCCCGGCAGGGCGAATGTGCAGGTGGTCTCCTGCGACGGCTGGTGCGAGATCATCTACAAGGGCAAGCGCGGCTTCGTTTTTCGGCGTTTCCTTGAGAACAGCGGACGGTAAGGTTCAACACGAGCTTTTGCGGTTTGTGCTGCCCCTCATCCGCCCTGCCGGCACCTTCTCCCCGTGAACGCAGGGCTGTCCGGGGAAACTCATGCATATTGGAGTGCCATCTGGAGAGCGGAGGATCGGTCTGTTTTCCGGCTTTGATTGACGGGTGGCGGCTTGTCGATTGCGTGGATAAGCCGTCGCGTGAACAAATGTTGAGCTGCAAGTTGCGTGAACCTGAGGATCGGCATTTTGATGCAGCGGGAGCGGACGACTATGCGCAGCAGCGCATAGGCGATCATGGCTGCGAAGATCTGCAGACGGACTGCATTGTCGTTGTTGCCGAGGAACTTGCGGATTTTGAGGTTCTGCTTGACCCAGCGGAACAACAGTTCGATCTGCCAGCGGCCTTTGTAGAGCTGGCCGATGTCAACGGCGCTACGCTGCAAGTCATTGGTCAACAGCGTGATGGTGTCGCCCTCCTCGCGCTGGATAGTGATCCGGCGCAGCGGTATCGGCAGCTTGGAATCGCCCTTGCTGGCCAGGCTTACCTCACTGTCGGCCAGCACCAGGAAGCCGTCGCCTTGCGGCTGTGCGACGGGTCGATCCTTCACCCGTGCGAGGCCCATGTTGGATTTGGGCCGCGTGACAAAGATCGATCCTGCCGCGGCGATGGCCGTCCACCAGCCATAATGGCAATATCCCTTGTCGAACACATAGCTGGCGCCGGCCTCGATGGTGATCGCGCGACCCACCTGGGCATCGTTGACGGTGGCGTCGGTGATGTCGAGGATGCGCGGGCAGTCGGCGTGCGGGTCATAGACGACATGCACCTTCATGCCGCGGATGCGGCCGTTCGATTTGGCCCAGCCACACAGCTTGCCGAGTGGAATGGGCGTGGAGTCGATCAGCCGCAGCAATTGCTGGCCTTCACGGCGTGTATGGCGGTCCAGAAGCGAGGCCACGAGGTTGAATGTTTCGGCAAAGACGGCAACCGGGCGCCGCTTGTTGGCGTCCGACAAGGTCGAGCGCGTCAACGGGCCGCTGCCCAAATGGTAATGATGCTGACTGTTGGCATTCCAACCGGCTTCGAGCCCACGCAGGCTGGGGCTGGAGCAGAACTGCGCATAGATCAGCGCAACCAGATGGTCCCAGCTCTTGAAGCTCTTATCGTAGGCGTCGCCGGCGTGCCGATCCACAATTCGCTGAAATTGGCGTCGATCGATCACTTCAAGCAACTGGCCGAAAATGCTACTGGCAAAGCGCATGCTCCGTTCCTTTTCTGAGTCTCGACAACCAGAAAATAGACGGAAAACCGCCGTCTTACGGGGCATGCACATGCGGCATTTCAATCATCCAAGAGGTGGCTTGCAAAGCAAGACGGAGAGGGGGGACTTCGATCTTTGTTAACCCGAGTTCTGAACCCTGCCGTTCCTGCCTACCCGATTGCCCCGCTCCTTGCGGCGTGACATAGCTCCGGAAAACCCCGGAGGATGTCCCTTGCAGGAAAAGAAGGTGCTGAGAGTCCTTGCCGGCGAGGCCGTCTTCCCGCCGCCGCTGTGGATGATGCGGCAGGCCGGCCGTTATCTGCCGGAATACCGGGAGACGCGCGGCAAGGCCGGCTCGTTTCTCGATCTCTGCTACAATCCGGACTTTGCCGTCGAGGTGACATTGCAGCCGATCCGCCGCTTCGGCTTCGACGCGTCGATCCTGTTTTCCGACATTCTGGTGGTGCCGCATGCGCTCGGCCGCGATCTTGCCTTTGTCGAAGGCGAGGGGCCGCGCTTGACCCCGATCGGGGTGGGCGAGATCGGCCGGCTCGGCGAGGCAGGCGATTTTCACGAAAGGCTGGCACCGGTCTACGAGACCGTTTCGCGCCTGCGCAACCAGTTGCCGGCCGAAACCGCGCTGATCGGTTTTTGCGGCGCACCCTGGACGGTCGCGACCTACATGATCGCCGGCCGCGGCACACCGGACCAGTCGCCTTCACGGCTTTTCGGCTACCGCGATCCCGACGCCATGGCGCGGCTGCTGGCGAAGCTGGCGGAAGTCTCCGCCGAATATCTCATCCGCCAGATCGACGCCGGGGCGGATGTCGTGCAGATTTTCGATTCCTGGGCGGGCGTGCTCGACGAAGCGGGCTTCCAGCACTGGTGTGTCGAGCCGGTCGCCGAGATCGTGCGGCGCGTGCGCAAGAAGCATCCGGCAACGCCGATCATCGGATTTCCGCGCGGTGCGGGCAGCCTCTATGCCGGCTATCGTGAAAGCACCGGCGTGACCGCGCTCGGCCTCGACTGGTCGGTGCCGCTGTCACAGGCGCGCCAGCTACAGGCGGGCGGCGCCGTGCAGGGCAATCTCGACCCCTTGCGGCTGGTCGCCGGCGGACGCGCGCTGGACGAGGGCGTCGATGCGATCCTTGAATCCCTGGGCAGCGGGCCGCTGATCTTCAACCTCGGCCACGGCATCGTGCCCGAGACGCCGGTGAGCCATGTCGAGCGGATGATCCGGCGGGTGCGGTCCAGCGTCTGAGGTTGCAGGCCCGGTCGTCGGTCTGGAGCATTTCCGGTGAATACTGAATCGCTCTGTTTCGCCGATGGCGAGGCGATCCGCCAGGAAGGCGGCGCAGTTCGTGCTGGAGGCACGGCCAAGTCCGCCTGACGCCGCGGGCGCCCGCCAGCGGCAAACCCTTCGGGCCGGGTCCATTTGGCCTTCCGGCAGAGTGATCCAGTATTCACCGGAAATGCTCTAAAAGGCGGAACGCGACGGCCTGTGCCCTTTTGCCCGCACTCCGGCCGCTATTTGCGTGCCGGACCCGGGCGCTCGGCCGACGAAGCCCACAGATTGATGTCGGCGTCTCGGGCATAGGTATCGATTTCGGCGAGTTCGGCGTCGCTGAAATCGGAGTTTCCGAGCGCGCCCACGCAATCCTCGACCTGCTCGGGTCGGCTGGCGCCGATAAGCGCCGTGGTGACGCGGCCGCCGCGCAGCACCCAGGCCAGCGCCATTTGTGCCAGCGTCTGGCCTCGCCGCTCGGCAATGCCGTTGAGAGCGCGAATATTGCCAGCCGCCCGCTCGATGAAGGAGGCGCGCAGCGACTTGTGCTGGCTGGCACGGCTGCCTTCGGGAATACCGTCGAGATATTTCGAGGTCAGCATGCCTTGCGCCAGCGGCGAGAAAACGATCGAGCCGACGCCGAGCCCCTCCAGCGTGTCGAGCAGTCCGTCGTCCTCGACCCAGCGGTTGAGCATCGAATAGCTCGGCTGATGAATGAGCAGCGGCGTCCCCAGGTCGCGCAGGATCCCCGCCGCCTCGCGGGTGCGTTGCGAATTGTAGGACGATATGCCGGCATAGAGCGCCTTGCCGGAGCGGACCGCCCGGTCGAGCGCCATCATGGTCTCTTCGAGCGGCGTCTCCGGATCGAAACGATGCGAATAGAAGATGTCGACATAGTCGAGGCCCATGCGCTTCAGGCTCTGGTCGAGGCTGGCCAGCACGTATTTGCGGCTGCCCCATTCGCCATAGGGTCCGGCCCACATTTCATAGCCGGCCTTGGTCGAGATGATCAGTTCGTCGCGCAGGCCTGCGAAGTCGTTGCGCAGAATTCTCGCCAAAAGCGATCTCGGCCGAGCCGGGCGGCGGGCCGTAATTGTTGGCAAGGTCGAAATGGGTGATGCCGAGGTCGAACGCCTTCCGGCAGATGGCGCGCTTGGACCGGTGCGGCGTGTCCTCGCCGAAATTATGCCAAAGGCCGAGCGAAATCGCCGGCAGCTTCAGGCCGGACTTTCCGCAGCGGTTGTAGCGCATGGATTCGTAGCGGTCGGCGGCGGGCGTGTAAGACATGGGATGTCCTCTATCAGGGGGAGCCGTCCCCATCCGGAAGCGCGGAAAAGCGATCGCCATGCCTTAAGGCAAACCGCCGGATTTTGAAATCCGTCCGCCTGCTCAACGCCTGCACCGATCACAAGAGCCGGTGCACGAAGGCACTCAGGCTTTCCGATGAGAAGCCTCTCGCCAGACCGAGATCGAGAGTTACAAACGCGCGACGTCTCCGGCTCATTCCGTCTCGCATGTCGAAGGGAACGGTCCGGCGCCTAAAGCCTGGCGATGGATGTCCGGGCCGAACAGGTCGGCCCGGAACTCTTGCCTATTTCTGTTTCGCCAGCAGCGCCTTGGCTTCGTGCGGACCGAGTGCTGCCGGGCGTTCGCAAGTCGTCGTCATTTCAACGAATGACTTGGTTTCGCCGGCCTTCAATATGCCGGTCATCACCTCGACGGTATGCAGCGCCAGTTCCATCGAGCAGCGATGCGGCCGGTCCGCGGAAATCGCGATCGCCATGTCCGCCAGCCCGGCCGTGCGATAGTTTGCCAGCATGCCGGCCGCGTGCTTCTGGTTCGGCACGCCAAAAGGATGCTCCCATTTCGGCGCCTTCTTGACTGGCGCGTCGTGCTTGGTGAACGCAACCTCGCCGCCGAAGAAGTTCGGATCGGGCACATGAATTGTGCCTTCCTCGCCATAGAGTTCCATCGGCGTATGCCCATGGCTCCAGACGTCCCAGCTCGTGTCGAGCGTGATCACCGCGCCGTTCCCGAATTCCAGCAGCGCGTGTATGGTGGTCGGGGTCGTCACCTTGAGCTTCTCGCCGAAGCGCGGCTTGGACGTAATGACGCGCTCCGTCCGCGGTGTGGAGGAGATTGCGGCGACGCGCCTGACCGGGCCGATAAGCTGAATCAGATTGGTAATATAGTAAGGCCCGATGTCGAGGACCGGTCCGGCGCCCGGCTGGAAGAAGAAGTCCGGATTGGGATGCCAGTGCTCCATGCCGTGGCTCATCACATAGGCGGTGCCGCTGGTGATCTTGCCGACCTTGCCTTTGTCGATGAGGTCGCGCGCGAGCTGATGCGAGGCGCCGAGGAAGGTGTCCGGCGCCGAGCCGATGCGCAGTCCCTTCTTCCCGGCGCGGCTTTTCAGATCGAGGCCCTCCTCGACAGTCAGCACGAAGGGCTTTTCGGAATAGACATGCTTGCCGGCGTCGAGGATGTTCTTCGACACGTCATAGTGGACCGCCGGAATCGTCAGGTTGACGATGATGTCGATGTCGTCGGCTTCAAGCAGATCGTCGACAGTCTCGGCGCGGACCTGGAACTCCTTGGCCCGAGCCTTCGCCGCCTCCATATTCACGTCGGCGCAGGCCTTCATTTTGATGCCGCGGAAAAGCGGCGCCAGCGAGAAATAGGTGGCTGAAATATTGCCGCAGCCGATCACTCCAACCCCAAGCTTGTTCGCCATCTCCGTACCCTCAGTAAGCGTTCACTGATGCGATCGAACGCTTGGCGAAGCGTTCGATATCGTTGGGGTTGTCCTGTTCCATGATGTAGTAGCGCGCCGCCGTCTTGGTGAGTTCCTTCATGAGCCGTGCCCAGTCGATGGTGCCGTAGCCGACGTCCGACCAGCCGTCCTCGTCCAGCCCCTCGCCTGCCTTGGCAATGTCCTTGACATGCACGGCGACGATGCGATTGCCGTAGCGTTCGATCCACGGAAGCGGGTCCACGCCGCCGCGAACCACCCAGGCCACGTCCATTTCCCAGCCGATGCCGGGGGCGGCGGCCAGTATGTGCTCCTGCGGCACCGATCCGTCGGCCAACGGCTTGAACTCGAAATCATGGTTGTGCCAGCCAAAATCATAGCCGGCGGCCTTCGCCTTTTCGCCGGCCTTGGCCAGTCGCTCGCCGAAGGCCCGCCAGCCGGCAACGTCAGAGGGGCGACGTTCAGCTTCCAGATAAGGGCAGACAAGCAGGTTCATACCGAGGGCGTCGGCTGTCTCGCGCACCTTATCGAAGTCGTTCTCCAGCATGTCGATCGAGAAGTGCCCGGTCGGCATCGACAGGCCGTTCTTGTCGAGCTCGGCGCGCATGCCTTCCGGATCGGCATACACGCCGCCGAAACCCTCGACCTGTGTGTAGCCGGCCTCGGCGAGCGTTTTCAGAACTTTGTCCCAGGGTTGGAAATTGCGGGCACTGTAAAGTTGGAAGGACCAATTCATTTTCTTGCACCTTTTTCTTGAAGTCGCGCGTTTGACAACGGATCAGAGGCGGCTGCCGTCGGCTCCGTTGAAAATCGAGGCGCGGGCCGGGTCAAAGCCGACAAGCACGCGCTCGCCGACCCTGACCCGCGTTTCCGGTTCGACGCGCAGCGACATGTTCGTCGCCCGCTAAACTCGTCCAGACGAGCACATCGGAGCCCATGGGCTCGATGACGTCGACCTCGACCTCGGTCGAGAAGGGCAGGCCCTTGGCTTCCTCGCCAAGCACGATGTGCTCCGGCCGGACGCCGAATTCCGCCGTGGCGCTCCTTGCCTGGCCGTCGAAGCCGTAGCGTCCGAGCGGGATCGTATGGCCGTCGGCTTTAAACACCGGTTCGGAGCCGGTCTCGACGCGGCCGGGAAGAAAATTCATCGCCGGCGAGCCTATGAAACCGGCGACAAAGCGGTTTACGGGTCTCGTATAGATCGCCTGCGGCTCGTCGAGCTGCTGGATCAGCCCGCCCTTCATCACAGCGATGCGGTCGGCAAGCGTCATCGCCTCGATCTGGTCGTGGGTGACGTAGATCATCGTGTTGCCGAGCTTCTGATGCAGACGCTTGATCTCGACACGCAGTTCGGAGCGCAGCTTCGCATCAAGGTTCGACAGCGGTTCGTCGAACAGGAAGACATTGACGTCGCGCACCAGCGCGCGCCCGATCGCCACGCGCTGGCGCTGGCCGCCGGAAAGGGCCGCCGGCTTGCGTTTCAGGAGCGGCTCGATCTGCAGGATGGAGGCGGCACGGGCGATGCGCTTGGCTATCTCGTCCCTGGGCAGGCCGGCATTCTTGAGCCCGAAGGAAAGATTGCCCTCCACGCTCATCTGCGGATAGAGCGCATAGGACTGGAACACCATGCCGATGCCGCGGTCCTTCGGCTCCTCCCAGGTAACGTTCTTGCCGTTGATGAAGATCTGCCCGTCCGACACGTCGAGCAGCCCGGCTATGCAGTTGAGCAGCGTCGACTTTCCACAGCCCGAGGGGCCGAGCAGAACGATGAACTCGCCTTCGGCCACATCGAGGTTAAGCGTCTTCAGCACTTCTACCGAGCCGAAGTTGAGGGTGACGTCCTTGACCAGAACACTCGTCATTGCCTCACCCCTTCACAGCGCCGGCGGCAATACCGCGCACGAACAACTTGCCGGAAACGAAATAGACGATAAGCGGAACGAGGCCGGTGATGATCGTCGCCGCCATATTGACGTTGTATTCCTTCACGCCCTGCACCGAGTTGACGATGTTGTTGAGCTGCACCGTCATCGGATAGGTGTCCGGCTTGGTGTAGACGACGCCGAACAGGAAGTCGTTCCAGATGCCGGTGACTTGCAGGATGATGGCGACGACGAAGATCGGCAGCGACATGGGCAGCATGATCTTGAAATAGATCGCCCAGAAGCCGGCGCCGTCGACGCGTGCCGCCTTGAACAGTTCCTCGGGTATCGAGGTGAAGTAGTTGCGGAAGAGCAGCGTCAGGATCGGCATGCCGAAGACCGAGTGCACGAGGATCAGCCCCCAGAGCGTGCCGTACAGGCCGATCTCGCGCAGAATGATCACGATCGGGTAGAGCATGACCTGATAGGGAATGAAGGCGCCGAAGATCAGGATGGCGAAGAAGGTCTCCGACCCCTTGAAACGCCAGTTGGCGAGCGCGTAGCCGTTGACCGAGGCGATGGCGATCGAAAGGATCACCGAAGGCACGGTAATGCGCACCGAGTTCCAGAAACCGCGGGAAAGCCCGTCGCAATTCAGCCCGGTGCAGGCCTCGGCCCAGGCTTTCACCCAGGGCTGAAAAGTGATCTCCATCGGCGGCGAGAAGATGTTGCCAAGCCGGATCTCCGGCATTCCCTTCAACGAGGTCACGACCATCACGTAGAGCGGCAGCAAGTAGTAGACCGCGATCACGAAGAGCGAGCCGTAGAGCATGATATTGCGAGGCGAGATCGCGCGCCGGGGGCGGGCGCCGCGCGGTTCGGCGCGGGCGATGGCGTCGGCGCCAATGACGGCGGCGGAGAGGGTGGCGGGATTAGACACGTCGCTTGCCTCCGAACTCGAGATAGGCCCATGGGACAACGACGATGGCGACGCTGAGCAGCATCATCGTCGAGGCGGCGAACCCCTGACCGAGGTTTTGCGCCCGGAACATGAACTCGTAGACGTATTTCGCAGGCACCTCCGAGGCATTGCCGGGGCCGCCGCCGGTCTGCGCCACCACCAGGTCGTAGAGCTTGACGATGCCGCTGGTTATGATGACGAGCGTGGTGATGAAGACCGGGCGCATCATCGGGATGATGATGAAGAGGTAGGTCTTCCACATCGGAATGCCGTCGACGCGGGCGGCCTTCCAAATGTCGTCATCGATGCCGCGCAGGCCCGCCAGCATCAGGCACATGATCAGGCCCGTGCCCTGCCAAAGGCCCGCGATCAGGATGCCGTAGATCACGATGTCGGCGTTGTAGAGCGGGTCGAAGCTGAAGCTTGTCCAGCCGAGGCTGCGCACGATGCCCTGCACACCCAAATCCGGATTGAGTATCCACTGCCAGATAAGGCCCGTCACGATGAAGGAGAGCGCGAACGGGTAGAGGAAGATCGTGCGGAACACGTCCTCGAAACGGATCTTCTGGTCGAGCAGAGCCGCCAGCACGAAGCCGATAACAAGGCTGAAGATCAGCGACAGGACGCCGTAAATCGCCAGGTTCTCGATCGACACGAGCCAGCGCGGCGACGCCCACAGGCGCTCATACTGTTCGAGGCCGACAAATTGCAGACGGGGCAGGAGCTTCGAATCCGTGAAAGAGTAGAAGACGGTCCACGCCGTCCCGCCGACGAAAACGCAGAGCGCCGTCAGGACCATCGGGATGGAGGCGATCTTGGCGTTGAGGTTCTTGAACAGCTTGCTGGGGCGGGCTTGGGCCGTCATTGGATTCCCCCGGACGGAAACGTTGAAAATCGCCGGCACCGGCCTTTGAGGCCGGCGCCGCCGCAGGGGTTTCAGTCGGCGCTGGCGATGATCTTGGCGAAGCGCGCCTGAACGTCCTCGACCGTGACGGTCGGAGTGCTGAAGAACTCGGCCATCAGGTCGTTCATCTGCTGGGTCGTGTCCGGGGTTATAAGTTCATCCGTCCACTGCATCGTCTTGCCGGCGGCGAGGATCTCGAGACCCTTCTTCATGCAGTCGTTAGCGGCCTCGAGGTTGACGTCGCCTCTTACCGGCAGCGAGCCCTTCTTGAGGTTGAACGCCACCTGGGCCTCCGGCGACATCATCACATGGGCGAGCGTCTCCTGCGCCGCGCTGACCTCAGGATTGTCGACGCGGGGGAAATAGAAGGCGTCGCCACCGGTCGCGATGACCGCGTTCAAACCGAGGCCTGGCAGGCAGGTATAGTCCTTGCCGGCAACCTGGCCGGCGACCTGGAATTCGCCCTGGGCCCAGTCGCCCATGATCTGGCCGCCGGCCTGGCCGCCGATGACCATGGCCGTCGCTTCGTTCCATGATTGGACGTCTGATTTGGCCGCCATCTTGCGGGCGTCATCGGCCGCCTTGAAAACTTTGGCGATCTCGGGGCCCGCCGCCACTTCGGCATTCTTGTCCTTGTAGACCTGAAGGAATATCTCCGGTCCCACGATCGCCGCCATCAGCACGTTGAAGGCGCCCGATTCCTGCCAGGACTGCTTACCCAGTGCCAGCGGCACCTTGCCGGCTTTCTCAAGCGCGGGCGCGGCGGCGACAAACTCGTCCCAGGTCGTCGGAACCGGCACGCCGGCATCGGCAAAAGCCTTGTTGGAAAGCCACAGCCACTGCCAGGAATGGATATTGACCGGCACGCAGTAGATTTTCCCGTCGAGCGTGCAATTCTCGAGCAGCGTCGAGGGGTTGACCAGCCCTGCCCAGTTTTCCTTTGTCGCAAGGTCGGTGAGGTCGCGCATCAGGCCCGCCTCGACCAATTCCTGGGCCTGGCGGCCGTGGTTGAACTGCGTCGCGGCCATGGGGTCGCCGCCGGTGATGCGGCTGATCATGATTGGCCGCGCCGTGTCGCCGGAACCGGCGATGGCGCCGTCTACCCATTTGTTGCCGGTCGCGTCGAACGCCTTGGCGAACTCCGCAACCGCGGCCGCTTCGCCACCCGAAGTCCACCAGTGCGTGACTTCAAGATCGGTCGCCGAGGCCGAGGCGATTGCGAAAAATGCGGCGCCTGCCGCAAGCGCGGCGCGCGAGAACTCGATAACGCATTGGCAATTCCTCCCTGAACTGAAACGTTACAGAAATTTTGTATTGGATTTGTCTTTCGAGTTCAACCCTGCAAAGCGCCCGAAATAAAGTTTTTTCGATACTCGAATTAATCCCGTCTATGCTGCGGTGCGGCATTTTTTGCCGCAGCGCACTTTCTCTGTACTTTCCGTAATCGCCTTGCCGGCTAGCCGCGTGCCCCGCCGGGCCAGGTTGGTCATGGCGAATGTTCAACCGCGCGACGGAAAAGCCGTCGGCAGGTTGAGCAACACTACGGCTTATTGATATCTGTAACGTTTCAGAATATCGAGTAGGTTGCGTCTTGCTACGGTTGGTTTGACGCAGCGCGGGATTGCCGTTTGCCGGCGGTCCCACAGGCGGGCTTGATGGACACGGAGAATAGGGACGGACGGACTGGAGAGCGGACGGAGGGCGCTTCGCGGCCGACGCTCAAGACCATTGCCTTCATGACCGGGCTCGCCG
>CAWFYS010000018.1:0-56886 GCA_963820075.1 uncultured Alphaproteobacteria bacterium | reverse complement strand
GGGCGCCTGGATTCGAACCAGGGAATGGCGGTACCAAAAACCGCTGCCTTACCGCTTGGCTACGCCCCAACGGGCCGGCGCAAAGGCCGGAAACGCCGCCTTATAGGCAGACTGCCACGCGAGCGCAATCGTGACGTCGCGAGAACTTTCGGCAATGCCCGCTACAACGCTACTCCGCGTCGCTACTCTCCCCACACGGCCAGTTCATTGCCGGCGGGGTCGAGGAAATGGAAGCGCCGGCCGCCGGGGAAGGAAAAGATCGGCTTGACGATCCTGCCGCCGGCCGACTCGACCGCCGCAAGCGTTTCCTCCAGCGCTTCGGAGTATAGGACAGGCAGCGGCTTGGTCGTCGCCGTGCGCTCGGCGTCGAACCCGCCTTCCAGCCCTTCGTCGAAAGCCGAATAAGTCGGCCCGTAGTCGGTGAAGGACCAGGAAAAGGCCGCGCTGTAGAAGGCCTTGACGCTGTCCAGCGTGCCGCCCGCGGCGGGCATTTCCAGATAGTCGAGCTTGCCGGTCTGTTTCATTGCATTACCCTTTGTTCGTGTTATGTTCTAACAAGGCGCAGGCCATGAGACAAGCCGAAAAATACCGTGAAACCGTCTAATCGATTGTAGCAACAGCGCTACCGCCCCGCATCTTGCCTTTCGCACCGCAGCATCATAACGCTGGCACGAAAACCGGATGGCGAGGCGTGAGCATGACCAAGTGGGTCTCTACTTTCGGCGACGGGGCCGCCGAGGGTCGCGCCAGCGACACGAACCTGCTCGGCGGAAAGGGCGCCAATCTCGCCGAAATGTCCAGTCTCGGCCTGCCGGTGCCGCCGGGCTTCACCATCACCACGGAAGTCTGCAACTGGTTCTATGCCAACGGCAAGACCTATCCCCCGGAACTGAAGGCGCAGGTGAAGGCGGGTCTCGCCGAGGTGGGCAGGATTTCGGGCCGGCGCTTCGGCGATCCGGAAGCCCTGCTGCTGGTCTCGGTGCGGTCGGGCGGTCGGGCCTCGATGCCCGGCATGATGGATACGGTGCTCAATCTCGGCCTCAACGACGTCACCGTGGAGGCGCTGGCCAAGGAATCGGGCGATGCACGCTTCGCCTATGACAGCTACCGGCGCTTCATCCAGATGTATTGCGACGTGGTGCTGAACCTCGACCACGAGGTGTTCGAAGAAATTCTGGAGGACGAGAAGGCGCGGCTCGGCTACGAACTCGACACGGAGTTCTCGGCCGCGGACTGGCGGACGGTCATCGCGCTCTACAAGGCCCGGATCGAGGAAGAACTGGAACGGCCGTTTCCGCAGGATCCCGAGGAGCAGCTCTGGGGTGCCATCGGGGCGGTATTCTCGAGCTGGATGAATACCCGCGCCATCACCTACCGCAGGCTTCACGACATTCCCGAAGGCTGGGGAACGGCGGTCAATGTGCAGGCCATGGTGTTCGGAAATATGGGCGATACCTCCGCCACCGGCGTCGCCTTCACCCGCAACCCGTCGACCGGCGAAAAGGCGCTCTATGGCGAGTTCCTGGTCAATGCCCAGGGCGAGGACGTGGTGGCCGGCATCCGCACGCCGCAGAACATTACCGAAAAGGCCCGCATCGCCGCCGGATCCGACAAGCCTTCGCTGCAAAAGCTGATGCCGGAGGCCTTCGCGGCCTTCGTCGGCATCTGCGAGCGGCTGGAGAAGCACTATTGCGACATGCAGGACCTCGAATTCACCATCGAGCGCGGCAAGCTGTGGATGCTGCAGACGCGCTCCGGCAAGCGCACCGCGCGCGCCGCGCTGAAGATGGCGGTCGACATGGCCAATGAGGGCCTGATCAGCCGCGCCGATGCCGTCGCGCGCATCGATCCGTCCTCACTCGACCAGCTTCTCCACCCGACCATCGATCCCAAGGCCGAACGCAATGTGATCGGCATGGGGCTGCCGGCCTCGCCGGGTGCCGCGACCGGCGAAATCGTGTTCTCCTCCCAGGATGCCGAGGATGCGCGGAAGATCGGCCGCAAGGTGATCCTGGTGCGCGCCGAGACCAGTCCCGAGGATATTCATGGCATGCACGCGGCCGAGGGTATTTTGACCACACGCGGCGGCATGACCAGCCACGCCGCCGTGGTGGCGCGCGGCATGGGCAAGCCCTGCGTGTCGGGTGCCGGTTCGCTGCGCGTCGACTACCGGACCGGTACGCTGATGGCGATGGGCCTCAAGCTGGAGAAGGGCGACGTCATCACCATAGACGGGGCCAGCGGCCAGGTGCTTAAGGGCGCGGTTCCCATGCTGCAGCCGGAACTCTCCGGCGACTTCGCCTCGATCATGGAATGGGCGGACGGCGCGCGGCGCATGAAGGTGCGCACCAATGCCGAAACGCCGGCCGACGCGCGCATGGCGCGCTCCTTCGGCGCCGAAGGCATCGGGCTTTGCCGCACCGAGCACATGTTCTTCGAGGGCGACCGCATCATCGCCATGCGCCAGATGATCCTGGCCGACAACGAGAAGGGCCGGCGCGCCGCGCTCGACAAGCTCCTGCCGATGCAGCGTTCGGATTTCGTCGAACTGTTCGAGATCATGGCCGGCCTGCCGGTGACGATCCGGCTGCTCGACCCGCCGCTGCACGAGTTCCTGCCGAAGACGGAGAAGGAGTTCGACGAGGTGGCGGCCGTGCTCGGCGTGCCGGCCGAAAAGCTGCGCCATCGCGCCGAATCCCTGCATGAGTTCAATCCGATGCTCGGCCATCGCGGCTGCCGTCTCGCCATCTCCTATCCGGAGATCGCGGAAATGCAGACAAGGGCGATCTTCGAGGCGGCGATCGAGGCCGCGCAAGCCACGGGGCGGCCGGTCGTTCCCGAAATCATGGTGCCGCTGGTCGGGCTGAAGAAGGAACTCGATTACGTCAAGGCGCGCATCGACGCCGTGGCCAGGAGCGTCATGGCCGAGACGGGCGTCAGCGTCGACTATCTTGTCGGCACGATGATCGAACTGCCGCGCGCCGCCATCCGCGCGTCGGCGATCGCCGAAAGCGCCGAATTCTTCTCCTTCGGCACCAACGACCTCACCCAGACGACCTTCGGCATTTCGCGCGACGACGCCGGGCCGTTTCTGGAAACCTACCGCCAGAGGGGCATCATCGACCAGGATCCGTTCGTATCGATCGACGTTCACGGCGTGGGCGAACTCGTCCGCATGGCGGCGCAAAAGGGCAGGGCGACCAGGCCGGGCATCAAGCTCGGCATTTGCGGCGAGCATGGCGGCGACCCGGCCTCCATCCACTTCTGCGAGGCGGTCGGCCTCGACTATGTGTCGTGCTCGCCCTACCGCGTGCCGATCGCCAGGCTGGCGGCCGCTCAGGCCGCCGTGAAGACGAAGTGAGGACTGGCCAAAGCCACGCGGATACAGGAAGCCTGGAGTGTCGTGTAAAGTGCGTTCCGCGCTGGGGGCAATTTGAAGCCTCGCAGCTCCCTGTCGCCGAAACTTGCCATCCTATGTAATCCCGCGCTTGCCGGCAGCTACTATGTCGTCGTTGGCGCGGCGCTGGATTGGGTCGACCCCGGAAGCTTTCTCGCGCTTGAAACGATGTTCCTGCTTCCGGTGGCGTTGGGTATTTTGTTGGCGGCGCTCGGCACTGACATTCGAAACCGTCACCAGCGGCCTCCTTCTGGGGAGAGAAAACATCCCGGACTGGCTGAGATCATTGTCCGCGCCAATTCCATGTACAGGTTTATCGGCCAACGATAGATCGTGTCCGCTGTCCGGCGGCGAGCCATGCATCCTCAAACGCTTTCGCCGCCCTCGGTCACCTTCTCACGATACGCGCCGCAGTCCATTCCATGGCGCTTCGCCGGACACGTCGATCATCTCCAAACCATTGTCGCCGACGGAAGGCCCGAAAATCGCAAGGATTTCTGTTTCACCGTCCCCGGCGTTGAAGGAAGCATGAACCGTGTTGGGCGGAATAAAGACCAAATCGCCCGGACCCAGAATTCGCTTCTCTTGATCGATCCACTGTTCGAGTTGGCCGGAGATTACAACGATCACTTCTTCCTGGTTCGCATGCTTATGAAAGTCGTGTCCCTTGCCGGGGTACAATTTGCCATCAAGAACGGTCAGATTTTTGGCGCTGGTGCCCGACGGGCTGCAAAGGGCGCCAACCTTACCCCAGTCCAGTGTCGCGAACTCAACGTCATTCATGGATGTGAATTTTCCGGGCATGGCAGTCCTCCCATGCGATCCGTTGGCTTGAACATGCGAGGATCGCTTCGTGCACGCTAAGCTTTGTGGCCGACATTGGCAAAGCATTCGGCCGAGTTGCCATCAGCGGGCGCGGCGAAGCAGGGCGCGATGCTACGTGCCCGTGATCTTCACACGGTCCGGATAGAAAGCGCCGTGGTCCCTGATCCCCGCGGTCTCGTCAAAAGGATGCTCATAGGCCCACATGACATTCGTGCCGGCGTTCCCAAGCGCCGGAACGCTCCAATAGCTCGCATTGCCCTTGAAAGGGCAGTGCGTGGCGTGATCCGTCCTGGCGAGATGGCCGAAGTCGATGTCGGCGAAGGGCACGTAGACGACCGGCGGGTAGGGCGTTTCGGCAAGGACTTTCGCATGCGCCGAGCGCGCGATCTCCACGCCGCCGGCGCTGACCGTTACCACACCGTCACAGGGCTCTATCGTTATGACCTTCGATGGATTGCGGGCGAAGCCCGGCGCGGGGTTCGAGCCTGTCATGCAACGATCCTTTCAGAATCCGAGCCGCCGCGCTTGCCGCCCGGCGGATGCGATCGCCCTGATGTGGTGGCGTTTGGCTGGCGTGCAAGGGGCGGCTAAGCAGCCATGGCGAGCAGATCGGCAAGGCCGGCATAGGATGCGGCGATGCCGGCGATCGGGTATTTGCTGTCGCTGGCCTGCTCGACGCGCAGCGCGCCGCCCGTGGCCGGCATCGACAGGATCAGGAAACGCCGCGCCGCGCCCTCACCGATCGATCCGGCCGCAAGATGCTGGGCGTCGTCGCCGCTGCCGATCGTCATCTTGAAGAGCATCGTGCCGCCCACCCCGTCGAGTGCTTCGATCACGATTTCCTCGAACCGGCTTTCGCTGATCGCCTCGGCGTCGGGCGGCGCTTCTTCCATACCCGCTGATTTGCCGATGTTTTCGACGGGTTGCCACGCGTCCATGCGAACACCTCACGCATACAGAACCAGCACCTCCCCCGCTCCGATCTTGACGCCGACATTGGCGGCAATGTGGCATGGCGGGCCACGGCGGCGGTCGCTATGGACATTCGCACGCCTTGCCGCTCAATGTCGGCTAGGGAGAGAAATGCAGAGGAGGAAATCATGCTTGGTCTCATGCAACCCTGGCCGCTCTTGTGCCACAAGATCCTGGATCACGCCGCCGCCCAGCACGGCGGCCGGGAGGTCGTGTCGCGTTCCGTCGAAGGGCCGATCGTGCGCACCAACTATGCCGGGATACGCGGCCGCGCGCTGAAGGTGGCGCAGCGCCTGGAGCGCGACGGCCATGCGCCCGGCGACCGGATCGCGACGCTTGCCTGGAACAGCGGGCGGCATCTTGAAGCCTGGTACGGCATCATGGGCATTGGAGGAGTGTACCATACGCTCAATCCGCGGCTGTTTCCCGACCAGATCGCCTGGATCATGAATGACGCGGCGGACCGGTCGCTGTTCGTCGACCTGACTTTCATGCCGCTCGCCGAAAAGATCGCGCCGGCCATCAAGTCGCTGCGGCAGGTCGTGGTGCTGACCGATCATGCCCACATGCCGCAAACCAGCCTGCCGAACGCGGTTGCCTACGAGGAGTGGCTGGCGGAAGCCGACGGCGATTTCACCTGGAAGAACCTCGACGAAAACGCGGCCTGCGGAATGTGCTACACGTCCGGCACGACCGGCCATCCCAAGGGCGTGGTCTACAGCCATCGGTCGAACGTGCTTCATGCCATGATGGCGGCCATGCCGGATGCAATGGGCATCTGCGCGCGCGACGTGGTCCTGCCGGTCGTGCCGATGTTTCACGCCAATGCCTGGGGTCTGGCGCAAAGCTGCCCCATGGTCGGCGCCAAGATGGTCATGCCGGGCGGCAAGATGGATGGCGCTTCCATCTACGAATTGCTCGATACCGAAAAAGTAACCTTCTCGGCCGCCGTGCCGACCGTGTGGCTGATGCTGCTCCAGCACCTGGAGGAAACAGGCAAGACGCTGCCGCATCTGAAGAAGGTCGTGATCGGCGGCTCCGCCTGTCCGCTCGCCATCACCCATAAATTCCAGGAGGTCTATGGCGTCGAGGTGATCCACGCCTGGGGCATGACCGAAATGTCGCCGCTGGGCTCGCTGTGCACGATGAAGCCCGACTATGACGGGCTTGAAGCCGATCAGCGCCTCGCCGTCCAGCAGAAGCAGGGCCACGCGCCGTTCGGCGTCGAAATGAAGGTGACCGACGACAATGACCGCGAGCGTCCGTGGGACGGCAAGACCTTCGGCCGGCTGAAGGTGCGCGGGCCGGCGGTTGCCAGCGCCTACTATGGTGGTGTCGGCGCCGATCATTTCGACGCGGACGGATGGTTCGATACGGGCGACGTCGCCCATATCGATCCGTTCGGCTACATGCAGATTACCGACCGCGCCAAGGACGTGATCAAGTCGGGCGGCGAGTGGATATCGACCATCGACCTGGAGAACCTCGCGGTCGGCCACCCGGATGTCGCGGAGGCCGCCGTGATCGGCGTTCGGCATTCGCGCTGGGACGAGCGGCCGCTCCTCGTGATCGTGCGCAAGCCGGGAAGGGAGCCGGAAAAGGCGGACATCCTGGCCTTCATGGAGGGCAAGGTGGCGAAATGGTGGATGCCGGACGATGTGGTGTTCGTCGCCGAAATTCCGCATACGGCGGCGGGCAAGATCAAGAAGACGGCGCTCCGCGAGCAATTCGGGGACTATCGGCTGCCGACGGACATCTGATCGCAGGGTTCGACAGACCACCCGGCTTCAGCGGGTGTAAGGGCGCTCGGGAAACGAGTGGCAGGAGAGGATGGCGGCATTTCTGGAACAGCGGACGACGCGGGCCGCGGGCTGGACGCGCCGGACAGGCGCGTTCGCTCTCACGCTGTTGATCACGGCCGGACTTGCGCATCGCTACGGGCTGCTCGAAACGCCGGTGTTTTTCTGGGTTCTGGGCCTTGCGGCCGTCATTGCCTGTGTCGCCCTGGGCTTGGCGGCGATCGGTTTCGGGCGGTTCTGGAACCACGGCGACCTCGGCGGCGCCGACCTCGGTGTCGGGGTGTTTCTCGCGCTGCTGGTGATGTCGCCGTTTCTTTTGGCCGGCTACCGCGCGCTGACGCTTCCGGCGCTTGTCGATGTTTCGACCGATGCGGACGATCCGCCGGCCCTGACAGGCGCGGCGGTCGAGCGGGGGGCCGGGATGAACCGGATAGAACCGATTTCGGCCGCCGATGCTGCGGCCCAGATGCGAGCCTATCCGACCGTCACCGGCCGCCGCTACGATCTGCCGTTCGACCAGGCGCTCGAAATCGTCGAAGCGGTGCTGACGCAGCGCGGATGGCCGATCCGCCCCGGCGGACGGATCGATCCGGAGAGCGGCGAGGTTACAATCGAGGCTTCCGCGTCGACCCTGCTTCTTGCGCTGCCGGTCGACGTATCCATCCGGGTCATCGACGAGGCCGGATCGGCCTATGTCGATATGCGCTCCGCCTCGCGCTACGGACCGCACGATCTTGGCGACAATGCCGCGCGGATTGCAGCTTTCCTTGCGGACCTCGAAGCCGAGGTGACCCGCCGGACGACGGCCCTGCCGGTCGGGCAACCTTGAGCGGCGCCAGGGACCGTCATGACGTGCATCTGGCGGGACTAAAACCGCTACCATCCCTTCCTCCGGCAAGGTAGAGGATGGGATTAAGGAGGGTGCGGCGCTACAGCGGAACCCGCGAAACCGCGCCACTCATTTCGTTGTTCGCACGACCTTCACCTCCCTTGGCGGCGAAGGGCGAAAAAGCCGCCGGCCTCGAGGGAACCATGCCGCAACTGACCAATCCCATCCTGCCCGGCTTCAATCCGGACCCGTCAATCGTGCGCGTCGGTGACGATTACTACATCGCCACCTCGACCTTCGAGTGGTATCCGGGCGTACAGATCCACCACAGCAGGGATCTCGCCAACTGGACGCTGCTGACCCGCCCGCTGACGCGCAAGAGCCAGCTCGACATGCGCGGCGACCCGGACTCCTGCGGGGTCTGGGCGCCCTGCCTCAGCCATGACGGGGAGAAGTTCTGGCTGGTCTACACCGACGTCAAGCGCAAGGACGGCTCGTTCAAGGACGCGCACAACTACATCGTCACCGCTCCTACGATCGAAGGACCCTGGTCGGACCCGATCTACATGAACTCCTCGGGGTTCGATCCGAGCCTGTTCCATGACGATGATGGACGCAAATGGTTCGTCAACATGCTGTGGGACCATCGGACACGCCCGCTGCTGTTTGCCGGCATCGCGCTGCAGGAATTCGATCCCAAGGCCGGCAAACTGGTCGGTCCGGTCAAGAACATCTACCAGGGCACCGACCTCAAGCTCGTCGAAGGGCCGCATCTCTACAAGCGCAACGGCTGGTACTATCTGCTGACGGCGGAGGGCGGCACCGGCTACGACCATGCCGCGACCTTCGCCCGCTCGCGCGGCATCGACGGGCCTTACGAGACCCATCCGCTCAAATACATCGTCACGGCCAAGGACACCCCGCTCAATCCGCTGCAGCGCGCCGGCCATGGCGACTGGGTCGAGACGCCTGACGGCAGGACCTACCTCGTCCATCTCACCGGGCGCCCGACCACGCAGAAGCGGCGCTGCGTGCTGGGCCGCGAGACCGCCATCCAGGAAATGGAGTGGCGCGACGACTGGCTCTGGCTCAAGGGCGGCGGCAACGTGGCCAAGCTGCATGTCGAACTGCCCGGCACGCGTGACGATTCCGGCTACTGGACGGAGAAGCGCTACAGCTTCGACAACGGCCTGCCCATCGATTTCCAGTGGCTGCGCACGCCCGAGACCGAGCGCATCTTCACCACCGAGGGCGGCAGACTGCGCCTGTTCGGCCGCGAATCGATCGGCTCCTGGTTCGAGCAGGCGCTGGTGGCGCGCCGCCAGACCCATTTCAGCTATGACGCGGAGACGGTGGTGGATTTCTCGCCCACCGACGAGCGCGCCATGGCCGGGCTGACGGCCTATTACAGCCGCTACAACTTCTTCTACCTCGCCGTCACCGCCCACTCCGACGGACAGCGGGAACTGCTGATCATGAGTTCGGAAATGAGCCATCCGGACGGCAAGCTGAACTTCCCGGCCGCGCCGGTCCCGATTCCGAATGCGGGCAAGGTGAGGCTGGCGCTGACCATCCGCGGCCCGGCGCTGCAGTTCTTCTACGCGCTCGAGGGCGAGGCGACTCAGGCCGATCGGCCCCGTGCTCGATGCCTCGCTGCTGTCGGACGAGTGCGGCGGCCATGGCGAGCATGGCAGCTTCACCGGCGCATTTGTCGGGGTTGCCGCCAACGACCTCAACGGCACGGCCAGCCCGGCCGACTTCGACTATCTGGTCTATCGGCCGGTGCGGCACGAGACAGATCGCTACGAAATGTAGAGCGGAGTAGGATGGCATCAGAGGCGCCCAAACAGACCTTCTCCCCTTGTGGGAGAAGGTGCCTGAGCGGAGCGAAGGCGGATGAGGGGTGTTGGAAGAAACGCGACGCGGCCGAGCGGGCGCCGGCCGACGCTTCTCTTGAAAAGCTGCATTTCGTCCCGCACCCCTCATCCGTCGCCTTCGGCGACACCTTCTCCCGCAAGGGGAGAAGGGGGATTTGCCGCTTCGTCTCCGCAAATCTCCAACGCCGGCGACAGGAGGGCATCAGAAGCGCTCAACCACACCTTCTCCCCTTGTGGGAGAAGGTGCCTGAGCGGTAGCGAAGGCGGATGAGGGGTGTTGGAAGAAACGCGACGCGGCCCGGCGGGCGCCGGCCGACGCTTCTCTTGAAAAGCTGCATTTCGTCCCGCACCCCTCATCCGTCGCCTTCGGCGACACCTTCTCCCGCAAGGGGAGAAGGAAGGCGGTGTCTCCTTTGACGCCAAACGCCGACATTGGAGATTATGCGGGAGCACTGATGCGATCCCCACCTTCTCCCACAAGGGTGTTTGGACCGGAGACATCGCGAACAGGTGGCGAAGACATCGCGAACAGTTTCGCGCGTTTTGCGCGAGGGGGTTCGCGATGTCTCCGGTCCAAACAAAGGGGAGAAGGTGGGCGCGAAGCGGCCGGGATGGAACGGCCATCCCATCAAGCCGAGTTCGGAGCTTGGGTCAGGACGGCCGGAATTCGCCGTGCAGCGACGGCGCGCCGTCGCTCGCCACCGCGCCGCGCGTGACGAGATCCTCGAGTGCGCGAAGACTGAAAGCCCGGCGGCGCCGAACAATCTGGGATCGGTATCGCGATAGATCGCGGCGACGATGTCCGGGATCGTCCGGTCGCCCTGCGCTATGCGCTCCAGAATGGCGCGCTCGCGCATCCTGCGATGGGCCTTCAGTCCGCGCATGAAGGCCGCCGGATTTGTCACTGGAGCGCCATGGCCGGGCAGGAACAGGCGGTCGTCGCGTTCGAGAAGGCGGTCGAGCGAGGCCATATAGTCCGACATCGCGCCGTCGGGCGGCGCCACGATCGTTGTCGACCATCCCATGACATGATCGGCGGAGAACAGAATTCCGGTCCCTTCCAGCGCGAAGGCGGCGTGATTGGCGGCGTGGCCGGGCGTCAGGACCGCGCGAAGCGCCCATCCGTCGCCATCGATCACCTCTTGATCGACCAGCGCATGGTCCGGACGAAAGTCCATGTCGTTGGCCGCGTCGAGCCGATCCGCCTCGCCGATCCGGATCGCACGCGCCGGGCGGTAGCGGTCCTTCGGCGAGCACCGTCGCGCCGGTCCGTTCGGCCAGCGCGCGGGCCAGCGGCGAGTGGTCGCGGTGCGTGTGGCTGACCAGGACATGGCTGACCGGGCCGGCCGGCTGATGGCGCGCAGCAAAGCGGCAAGATGCCAATCGTCGGCCGGGCCCGGGTCGATGACGGCCAGCGAGCGGGTGCCGACGATGTAGCTGTTGGTGCCGTGGAAGGTGAAGGGGCTGGGGTTGGGCGCGGTTACGCGAAGGACGCCTTGCGCGACTTCCACCGCCTCGCCATGCCGGGGATCGAAGACCGTATTCAATTCCAATGCCATCGTACCGCCATCCGGATCGAGACCGGCCGCCGCCTGAAAAACGGTTTGCCGCTTAGCATGGAAGCCAATATACCGAAAGTCGACTGGCGGCCCGCCCGCCGATATGGAAATGGGGATGCTCATGGCAACTGAAATCACCGCCGCCCGCTCTTTTGTTTCGCTGGCGCTGCCCGAGAATCGCGCCATGCGGCTGGCGACGCAGATTTTCCTGGCGATCGCCGGCACGCTGATTCTGACGCTTTCCGCCAAGACCAAGGTGGTGCTGGGCCCGGTCGACATGTCGCTTCAGACGCTGGCGGTGTTCCTGATCGCTGTCGCCTTCGGCAGCCGTCTCGCGGTCGCCACGCTGCTGCTCTACATGGCCCAGGGCGCTCTCGGCCTGCCGGTCTTCCAGGGCACGCCGGAGAAGGGTATCGGCCTTGCCTATATGCTCGGCTCCACCGGCGGCTATCTGGCCGGCTTCGTCGTCGCGGCGGCCATCGTCGGCTGGGCGGCGGACCGCGGCTGGGACCGCAATCCGTTCAAGCTGTTTGCCGCAATCCTCGCGGCCGAAATGGTCATCATGGCGATGGGCTTCGGCTGGCTCGCCGGCCTGATCGGCGCGGAAAAGGCGTGGCAGTTCGGCGTCGTTCCGTTCATCCTTCCTGACCTGATCAAGATCGCGCTGGCCGCGTCCATTCCGCCGGCGATCTGGGCGCTTCGGCCGAACCAGCGCTGAGCGGAGGCCGGGTGAGGGGTCTTCAGCCCATCCGGCTTCGCAGCCCTGGCTGAGCGTTCAGCGCCTTTGCCGACCGTCCGATTTCCGGTCCGCGGGCTGCTTGCGGACCGGAACTGTTTGTGGAAGTATTTTTCCGCCCGCTGCCATTGCAAGCGTTTCACCGGAATGAGATTCCACTGACACTGCATCCGGCGAAAGTTCCGGTCGACATTCGCCGGCATTTTGGTAGCGTTCGTCTTGAGACAAGCCGGCTTTCTGCGAGAATTCCGGCAATCCGGATATCAGGCCGCGCCAATCCTCTTGCGAGGCGCGCGTCGCTCTCGCGCTTGGACGAAAAATGCTGGCAAAACTTTCCCATCTCGATCGGCTCGAAGCCGAGTCGATCCACATTTTCCGCGAGGTGGCGGCGACCTTCGCCAAGCCGGTGATGCTCTATTCCGTGGGCAAGGATTCCTCCGTGCTCATGCATCTGGCCATTAAGGCTTTCTATCCCGCCAAGCCGCCGTTCCCGTTTCTCCATGTCGATACGACCTGGAAGTTCCGCGAGATGATCGGTTTCGCGACGAGATGGCGCGCAAGCTCGGCTTCGATCTGCTCGTCCACATCAACCAGGACGGCGTGCGCGACGGCATCAGCCCGTTCGTGCATGGATCGAACACGCACACCCACATCATGAAGACGGTGGCGCTGCGCCAGGCGCTCGACAAATACGGCTTCGACGCCGCCTTCGGCGGGGCGCGCCGTGACGAGGAGAAGTCGCGCGCCAAGGAGCGCATCTTCTCGTTCCGCAACGCAAGCCATGTCTGGGACCCGAAGAACCAGCGGCCGGAAATGTGGAACATCTACAACACGCGCGTCGCGCCGGGCGAGTCGATCCGCGTATTTCCCCTGTCGAACTGGACCGAGGCCGACATCTGGCAATACATCCGGCGCGAGGCGATCCCGATCGTGCCGCTTTACTTCGCCAGGCAGAGGCCGGTGGTCGAACGCGACGGCATGCTGATCCTCAAGGACGACGACCGCATGGAGCTTCGGCCGGGCGAGGTGGTCGAGAACCGCATGGTGCGCTTCCGCACGCTTGGCTGCTATCCGCTCACGGGCGCGATCGAGTCCGATGCCGACGACCTGGAGAGCATCGTCAACGAGATGCTGGTCGCCACCACCTCCGAGCGGCAGGGGCGCGCCATCGACCAGGATGAGGCCGGGTCGATGGAGAAGAAGAAGCGCGAAGGATATTTTTGAGATGCGGCATCTGACAGCAGACGCGCTGGTCGGCATCGCGGTCCAGCCGGGCGCCGCGATTTCCGAGCAGGAGCAGAAATCGTTGCTGCGCTTCCTGACCTGCGGCTCGGTGGACGACGGCAAGTCGACGCTGATCGGCCGGCTTCTGTCCGACACGCGCCAGATATTCGAGGATCAGCTCGCCGCGCTGGAGCGCGATTCGCGCCGTCACGGCACGACCGGCGAGGAGGTCGATCTGGCGCTGCTGGTCGACGGGCTGGAGGCCGAGCGCGAGCAGGGAATCACCATCGACGTCGCCTATCGCTTCTTCTCGACCCCGCGCCGGAAATTCATCGTCGCGGACACGCCCGGCCATGAGCAGTACACCCGCAACATGGCGACGGGGGCGTCGACCTCCGATCTCGCCATTGTGCTGATCGACGCGCGGCAAGGCGTGCTGCGCCAGACAAGGCGCCATTCGATCATCGCCTCGCTGCTCGGCATCCGCCACATCGTGCTGGCGGTCAACAAGATCGATCTGGTCGGCTTCGACGCCGAGGTATTCGCGCGCATCGTCGCCGACTATTCGACCTTCGCGCGTGGCCTCGGCTTTGCCTCGGTCACGGCTGTGCCGATCTCGGCGCGCTATGGCGACAACGTATCGGGGCGCTCCGGGAACACGCCGTGGTATGGCGGACCGACATTGCTGGAGCATCTGGAGACGGTGGACGTCGAGGGCGCCCTGGCCGATCGGCCGTTCAGGTTCCCGGTGCAGTATGTCAACCGGCCGAACCTCGATTTCCGCGGTTTCGCCGGAACCGTCGCGTCAGGCACGATCGCCGCCGGCGACGAGATCGTTGTGGCGAAGTCCGGCCAGAAGTCGCGCGTGCGCCGCATCGTGACGGCCGGCGGCGATCTGACCCGCGCCGTCGAGGGACAGGCGGTCACGCTGCTGCTGGAGGACGAGGTCGAGGTATCGCGCGGCAACATGCTGGCCGGCCCCCTCGCGCGTCCTGACGTGACCGACCAGTTTGCCGCGACCGTCGTCTGGTTCGACGAGCAGGCGCTGCTGCCCGGCCGTTCCTACATCGTGCGCACCGCGACCGATCAGTCGAGCGCCACGGTGACGGAACTGAGGCACCGGCTCGACATCAACAGCCTGGCTCACCAGCCGGCCAAGTCGCTGGCGATGAACGAAGTCGGCGAGGTCAAGATCGCGCTGCAGGCGCCGCTTGCCTTCGACAGTTTCGCCGCCAACCGGGCGACCGGCGCCTTCATCCTGATCGACCGCATGACCAACGCCACGGCGGGCGCGGGAATGATCCTGCATCCGCTGCGGCGGGCCGAAAACATCCATTGGCAGTCGCTGGACGTTACCAAGAAGGCGCGCGCCGCGGCGAAGAACCAGACGCCGGCGGCGCTCTGGCTGACAGGCCTGTCCGGCTCGGGCAAATCGACCATCGCCAATTTGCTCGAAAAGAAGCTGCACGCAGCCGGCCGCCACACCTATATTCTCGACGGCGACAATGTGCGCCACGGGCTGAACCGCGATCTCGGTTTCAGCGATGCCGACCGCGTCGAGAACATCCGCCGGGTCGCCGAAGTGGCGAAGCTGATGGTCGACGCCGGACTGATGGTCATCGTCTCCTTCATCTCGCCGTTCCGCGCCGAGCGGGACATGGCGCGCAGCCTGTTCGAGGACGGCGAGTTCGCGGAAGTCTTCGTCGACACGCCGATCGAGGAATGCGCAAGGCGCGATCCGAAGGGCCTCTACGCGCGTGCGCTTGCGGGCGAAATCCGCAACTTCACCGGTATCGACTCGCCATACGAAGCGCCTGAAAATCCCGAAATCCGTCTGCGCACGGTCGGCCGCGCGCCGGAGGACCTGGTCGAGGAGATCGAAGGCTGGCTCGACCGCCGCGAGGAGGCGGGCGAGCAATTCGACGACGGCGCCGGGATTTGACGACAAAGAGCGTCGCGCAGCAGGTACGGTAAGCTACAGGCATCCAAACTGCCAATCTCCCCCCCTTGCCGATCTCCCCCCTTGAGAGGGCATTGCAAAGAGTACGCGCAAGAGGCGGCAAGGGTGACGCTGCCAATCTCCCCCACGGGGGGGAGATTGGCTGTCAGAGAGGCTTTCGCCAATCGCAGCAGGCGCAGAAAAAGCGCGGTCGAAGCGGCCAGCCGCGCCCCCCTCGATAGACCTCAAGGGGGAGATTGGCATTTCCACGCTTTTACACCATCTCGCGCCGCCAGGGCGGATTGGCGCCGGCGCGCGACACGGTAATTGCCGCCGCCTTGCCGCTGAAGGTCAGCACGGAGCGGATCTGATCCTCGCTGAGTGCCGAGATCGCCTGTTTCGACAACAGGTTCTGGTCGCGCAGCGAGGCCAGGATGCCGGCATTGATCGTATCGCCGGCGCCGACCGTATCGACGACCGTCACGGGAACCGCCGGGACCGCAACGGCGTGCCGCCTCGAGAAGGCGATGGCGCCTTTGCCGCCCTTGGTCACGACCATCAGCCTGGGTCCGAGGTCGAGCCAGCGCGCGGCGATATCCTCGGTTGCGCCGCTCTCGCCGAACCAGTCGAGGTCCTCGTCCGAAAGCTTCACGATGTCGGCCATCGCCAGCATGCGTTTCATGCGGGCCAGATGCGACGGCTTGTCCCTGATGAAATTCTTGCGGATGTTCGGGTCGAACATCATCACGCGCTTTTCGTGCTCGCGGCGCATCAGCGCTTCGTAGGTCGAGCCGCAAGGTTCCGGAATGAGGCTGATGCAACTGAAATGCATGGCCTCGACCGTCTCGCCGATTTGCGGCAGGTCGGCTTCGACAAGCATACGGCCGGCGGTGTTCTCGTCGTAGAAAAGATAGGTGGCGTGGCCGTCCATGAGGCGGACGAAGGCAAGCGTCGTCGGACGCTCCGAGAATTTTACGAAATCCAGTCCGACATTGCTGGCAACCAGCGCGTCACGCAGCATGTCACCATAGAAATCCGTGGAGATGCCCGTGAAGAAGCCGACGGGAATGTCCAGCCGGCCGAGCGCGACCGCGGTATTGAATACAGCCCCGCCGACATAGGGCGCATAGCAGGTTTCGCCGGCGCTGCTTTGCCTGGGCAGCATGTCGATCAGCGCTTCGCCGCAGCAGATGATCATTTTCGATTTCTCTCCTTGGGAAGATCAGGGGTGCGGATGACGGCCTTGCCATAGCGGGCCGGTCTGCCCGGCGCAACTTCGGACGATGCCGACGCACCTGGGCGACGGGCTTGACTCATGAACGCGGCGAAGACCCGACGGCATGCTCAGGCCTCGCGGGACGACATGTCGCCGCCAAGCAGGAAGCGCTCCGACAGAGGCAGGCTGGCGCCCCCCAGGGCGCGCGCGTGGATGCCGACGGTGCCTTCGCGGACCTCCGGAATCTCGAGCCCTTCGACATCAATCTTTCGCAATGCGGCAGCGACCGTGGCGACGAGCCGCGCCCGCACGTCGGCAGGCATCCAGCCGTCGATGACAGCCGCCTGGAAATCGATCACCGCGGCGGCCGAAACGATCGCATAGGCGAGCGCGGCGCCCGACCGTTCAATCCAGTCTTCCAGGTCGGGACCGACGTCTCCCCAGTCATGCGGGGAGGTCCACAAATATGAACCGTCTTGCCCATGCGCCTTGAGCGTTCTTTCAAGGATCGCGATGGAGGCGACGTCGATCAATTGCGCGGGCCGCCCCTCGGGGCCCGGCACGGGCATAGATCCGAGCGCGCCGGCATTGCCGGTCGATCCGCGGTAGAGCTTGCCGTCGAGCACGACGCCGCCGCCGGCGAACGCGCCGATGTAGAAATAGACGAAATCGCGCAGACCGCCGCTGCTGCCGAAAACCAGCTCGGCGCCGCAGGCGGATGTCGCGTCATTCTGGATATAGATGGGGAAACCGAATTCCTCTTGAAGTTCGGTGCGCAGGTCCAGACGCCGCCATTGGTCCATGGCTTCGCGCGGCGCACCCACCGCGTCCGCCCAGTTCCACAGTTGAAAGGGTGTTGCAATGCCCAGGCCGGCGATGCGCCGGTCCTGCTCGTCCGACAAACCCGCCCGCAGCGTCCTGATGCCCTTGCGTACGAAGGCGATGGTTTCCTCCGGCGCGGGGTAAAGATAAGAGCTGTGCAGCATCGCCCGAACCTCGCCGACGAAATCGATCAGCACCAGTTCGGCGCTTCTGCGGCCGATCTTCAATCCGAGGAAGAATGCGCCTTCCGGGTGCAGCGACATGGGAATCGACGGCTGGCCGATCTTGCCCCGGATCGGCTCTTCCTTGCGCAGCAGCCCGTCACGCTCCAATTCGCGCATGATGACCGACACCGTCTGTGCCGACAGCTTCGTCATGCGCGCGATGTCGGATTTGGCGAGGCTGCCATGCTGGCGAACAAGCGACAGAACCAGGCGCTCATTGTGCGCCCGCATGCCGCTTTGATTGGTCCCTAGCTGTATCCGGCTTTCATCGCGCGATTGCGAACCTAGTTTGGCGTCGCCAGGCTCCACCCTCGCGTCTCCTCCCAGAGTGTTATGTTCGTTAGGCCGCACAATGGGGGCGCGCATCTTTGATGTCAATAATAAATAAGAGTGATTTAATTATTGACAAAGGACCTCGATCCTGTTTCTTTGAGCGTGTCGATCGCGGCGCAGCAAACGCAGCCGCGACGTCCAAGAGGCTCCGAAAGTTGGCGTGAGCGTTTTCACTGGGAGGATAGTCGTGACCAAGATAGCATTCTTGAAGACAAGCGTGTTCGCCGCCGCTGCCGCGGGCTTGATGGCGCTTGCAGCGCCTGCATCCGCCGCGGACGTCGGCGCCTGCCTGATAACCAAGACGGATACAAATCCGTTTTTCGTGAAGATGAAGGAGGGTGCGACCGCCAAGGCCGCCGAACTCGGCGTGACGCTGAAGGCCTATGCCGGCAAGATCGACGGCGACAATGAAAGCCAGGTGGCGGCGATCGAGTCCTGCATTGCCGACGGCGCCAAGGGCATCCTGCTGGTGCCGTCCGATTCCAAGGCCATCGTGGACTCGGTCAAGAAGGCTCGCGACGCCGGAATTCTGGTCATCGCGCTCGACACGCCGCTCGATCCGATCGATGCCGCCGACTCGACCTTCGCCACCGACAATTTCAAGGCTGGTGAATTGATCGGCGCCTGGGCGAAGGCGACGCTTGGCGATGCCGCCAAGGATGCCAAGATCGCCTATATGGACCTCAATCCGAGCCAGCCGACCGTCGACGTTTTGCGCGACCAGGGCTTCATGACCGGCTTCGGCATCGACACCAAGGACGTCAGCAAGATCGGCGACGAGGATGATCCGCGCAACGTCTGCCACGACGTCACCAACGGCAATGAAGAGGGCGGCCGCAAGGCGATGGAAAACTGCCTGACGAGGGATCCTGGCATCAATGTGGTCTACTCGATCAACGAGCCGGCCGCCGCCGGAGCGTATGAAGCGCTAAAGGCCATGGGCATGGAGTCCAACGTGCTGATCGTGTCGGTCGATGGCGGCTGCCCGGGTGTCAAGAACGTCACTGAAGGCGTTATCGGCGCGACCTCGCAGCAATATCCGCTGCTGATGGCGTCGATGGGCATCGAGGCAATCAAGAAATTCGCCGACACCGGCGAGAAGCCGGCGAACACGGAAGGCAAGGCCTTCTTCGATACTGGCGCGACCCTTATCACCGACAAGCCGGCCACGGGCGTCGAATCAATCGACACCAAGAAGGGCATGGAACTCTGCTGGGGATAATCATCTCGCATTTCGTTGCTGACAACGGAGGGAGCAGCCGATAGGCTGCTCCCAGGCAACAAAGAGATGCGCAAAGTATCCGGCGGCTAGGGAGCGACAACATCATGTCGACTGCTCAAGAATTCGAGAAGGTGCTCGACAAGAGCGATACTTCGGTCGCTTCGTTCGAGAAGAAACGAACACCGGTTGAACAGATACAGCATTTCTTGCACGGCAATCCGGCGGCGGTGCCGCTGATTGTCCTCGTCATGTCGGTTGCCTTGTTCGGCATCGTGCTCGGCATGAAGTTCTTCGTCGCCCTGCCGCTCATTCTGCAGCAGGTCGCCATTTCGGGCATAATCGGCGCCGCCCAGACGCTTGTTATCCTGACTGCCGGCATCGACCTGTCGGTCGGGGCGATCATGGTGCTGTCCTCCGTCGTGATGGGCCAGTTCACTTTCCGCTACGGTATTCCCGCGCCGATTTCGATACTTTGCGGATTTGCCACCGGCGCGCTCTGCGGCTACATAAACGGCGTTCTCATCGCTCATATGAAGCTGCCACCGTTCATCGTGACGCTCGGCACCTGGCAGATCATCCTGGCGACCAATTTCCTCTATTCTGCCAATGAGACGATCCGCAGCCAGGACATTGCCGCGCAGGCACCCTTGCTTCAACTGATCTCCGGAAGAAGCATAATTGTCGTGATGTTCCTGCTGGTCGGGGTGCTCTGGTACATTCTCAACCACACGGCCTGGGGCCGATACTTGTACGCGATCGGTGACGATCCCGACGCCGCCGAACTGTCGGGCGTTCGCACCAAACGTCTTCTTGTCCAGGTCTATGTCATCTCGGGTCTGATCTGCGCACTTGCCGGCTGGGTGCTGATCGGCCGGCTGGGCTCCGTCTCGCCCACCTCCGGCCAGTTCGCCAATATCGAGTCGATCACGGCGGTTGTCATCGGCGGCATATCGCTCTTCGGCGGACGCGGCTCGATCCTCGGCATGATTTTCGGCGCGCTCATCGTCGGCGTTTTCCAGCTTGGCCTTCGCATGATCGGAACGGACCCGCAGTGGACTTACCTGCTGATCGGCGTCCTCATCATCGCGGCTGTCACGATCGACCAGTGGATCAGAAAGGTATCGGGCTAATGGCACAGGAACCGCTTCTCACTGCCCGCGGCTTGGTCAAGCGCTACGGTCGCGTCACCGCCCTCGACAATGCGGATTTCGACCTATATCCGGGCGAAATCCTGGCGGTCATCGGAGACAACGGCGCCGGCAAATCGTCGCTGATCAAGGCGATTTGCGGCGCGGTCATTCCCGACGAAGGCGAGATCAGGCTGGAAGGCAAGCCCATACAATTCAAGTCGCCGATGGAGGCGCGCGACGCGGGGATCGAGACCGTGTACCAGAACCTCGCTTTGTCGCCGGCGCTGTCGATCACCGACAACATGTTTCTGGGTCGGGAAATCCGCAAGCCCGGCGCGCTCGGGCAGTGGTTGCGCATGCTCGATCGTCCGGCAATGGCGAAGGTCGCGCGTCAGAAACTCTCCGAGCTTGGCCTGATGACGATCCAGAACATCAACCAGGCGGTTGAAACGCTATCGGGCGGCCAGCGGCAAGGTGTCGCGGTGGCGCGGGCGGCTGCCTTCGGATCCAAGGTCGTGATCATGGACGAGCCGACGGCCGCGCTCGGCGTCAAGGAATCCCGCCGCGTGCTGGAGCTGATCCTCGATGTGAAGAAGCGCGGCATGCCGATCGTGCTGATTTCGCACAATATGCCGCATGTGTTCGAGGTATCCGACCGGATCCACATCCACCGGCTCGGCCGGCGGCTCTGCGTTGTCGACCCGAAAATGATCTCGATGTCGGACGCCGTCGCGCTGATGACAGGGGCGAAAAAGCCGCCGGAAGAAGCGCTTGCCGCCTAGGTTTCGGAATGTTGTCCCGCGGTTTTCCGGCGAAACCTGCGTCAAGGCAAAAAGCCGGGCAGGCTGAGCGTGGGCGAAACCACGCAAGCCCGGCTTGCCGCGGCGATCGTGCAACACGCCTGCTCTTTCGGCATTAAATCGATTGTACTTCGCCGCTTTTCCGATAGCATTGCGACGGGAGGTAGCCGATCAACTGGCGCTTGGCGACAAGCGGTCGCTAACCCACGAGCATGAAGTCGAGCGTATGGCACCTGAACTCCCAACCCTGCAGTCCGATCCCAAGTCCCTGGCCGCCGATATCCTGAAAGTCCTGCGTTATCGCGGCGGCAAGGACGCGTCCGTGGCGACGCCGTATGACTGGCTGACGGCGGCGATCAAGGTCGTGCGCGACCGCATCACCGACCAGTGGATCGAGTCGACCAAGGAGACCTACGAGCACGGCAGGAAGCGCGTCTACTACCTGTCGCTTGAGTTCCTGATCGGCCGGCTGATGCGCGATGCATTCTCCAATCTCGGCCTCATGGACGACATGCGCGCGGCCCTTGCGTCCCTCGGCGTCGACATCGATGTGATCGCCACGCTGGAACCGGACGCCGCTCTCGGCAATGGCGGTCTGGGGCGTCTGGCGGCATGCTTCATGGAGAGCATGGCGACCGTGGGCGTGCCCAGCCACGGCTACGGCATACGCTATGTCAACGGCATGTTCCGGCAGGAAATCCATGACGGCTGCCAGGTCGAACTGCCGGAGACCTGGCTGGATCACGGAAATCCCTGGGAATTCGAGCGTCGTGAACGCTCCTTCGAGATCGGCTTCGGCGGCAAGGTCGAATCGATCACCGACAAGGCCGGACGGCTGGAGCGGCATGCCTGGACGCCGCAGGAACGGGTTCTGGCGGTGGCCTATGATACGCCGGTGGTCGGCTGGCGCGGCAACCGGGTCAATACGCTCCGGCTCTGGTCGGGTTTTCCGATCGATCCGATCCTTCTGGCGGCCTTCAACGCCGGCGACCACATCGGCGCGCTGCGGGAAAGCAACAAGGCTGATGCGCTGTCGCGCGTGCTCTATCCGGCCGATTCGCATCAGGCCGGACAGGAGTTGCGGCTGCGGCAGGAATATTTCTTCTCGGCGGCCTCGCTGCAGGATATCCTGCAGCGGCACGTCAGCGCGCATGGCGACCTCGCCTTGCTGCCGGAGAAGGCCGCCGTCCATCTCAACGACACGCATCCGGCGGTCGCGGTGGCCGAACTCATGCGGCTTTTGATGGACGTGCACGGCATTGATTTCGACAAGGCGTGGCGGATCACCAAGGGCACTTTCGCCTACACCAACCACACGCTGCTGCCGGAGGCGCTGGAAAGCTGGCCGGTGCCGCTGTTCGAGCGGCTGCTGCCGCGCCACATGCAGATCGTCTACGCCATCAATGCCGAGGTCCTGCTGGAAGCGCGCGCCACGGGCCGGTTCAATGACGAGCAGATTCGCCACATTTCGCTGATCGGCGAGGGCGGCGACCGGCGCGTGCGCATGGGCAACCTCGCCTTCGTCGGCTCGCACAGCGTGAACGGCGTGTCCGCGCTGCATACGGACCTGATGAAGGCGACCGTGTTCGCCGACCTGCATCTGCTCTATCCAAAACGCATCAACAACAAGACCAATGGCATTACGCCCCGGCGGTGGCTGTTCCAGAGCAACCAGGGCCTGACCTCGTTGATTCGCGAGGCGATCGGCGACCGCTTCCTCGACGATGTCGAGACCCTCAAGGATCTCGAAGCCTTTGCCGAGGACGCCGCCTTCCGCGAGAAATTCGCGGCGGTGAAACGGACCAACAAGGAGAGACTGGCGGCGATCACGGCCGAAAGGCTGGGGATACGCGTCGATCCCTCGGCGCTCTTCGACATCCAGATAAAGCGCATCCATGAATACAAGCGCCAATTGCTCAACATTATCGAGGCCGTGGCGCTGTACGACCAGATCCGCTCGCACCCGGAGCGCGAATGGACGCCGCGCGTGAAATTCTTCGGCGGCAAGGCGGCGCCCAGCTACCACAACGCCAAGCTGATCATAAGGCTTGCCAACGATGTGGCGCGCGTGATCAACCACGATCCGTCGGTGCGCGGCCTGCTGAAGATCGTTTTCATGCCCAACTACAATGTCAGCCTTGCCGAAATCATGATGCCGGCGGCCGACCTGTCGGAGCAGATCTCGACGGCCGGCATGGAGGCTTCCGGAACCGGCAATATGAAGTTCGCGCTGAACGGGGCGCTCACCATCGGCACCCTCGACGGCGCCAATGTCGAGCTCAAGCAATGTGTCGGCGACGACAACATCTTCATTTTCGGGCTGAAGGCCGACGAGGTGGCGGACCGCCGGTCCAACGGCTACGCGCCGCGCGAACTCATCGAGAAATCGCCGGAACTGTCGCAGGCGCTTGCCGCCATGACTTCGGGCGTCTTCTCGCCCGACGAGCCCGACCGCTACCGCGAGCTGATAGACGGACTGTTTGCGAGCGACTGGTTCATGGTGGCGGCCGACTTCGACACCTATGCCGACACGCAGAGGCGCGTCGACGCCCTCTGGCAGGACAGCCCGGAATGGTGCCGCAAGGCAATTTACAACGTCGCCCGTGTGGGCTGGTTCTCGTCGGATCGTACGATCCGGCAATATTCCAAGGAAATATGGGGCGTTCCCCTGTAACTTGATTTTCCGGAAAAGTTGCCGTCAGAGCAACGTTGCCGGAGGGAGGAAGATCGGACGATGAACAAGGCGAATCGGCCCGCCGCGGCTTCCGGACAGTCGCCCTCTGTCGACCAGGGGGTGGTTGACGCCATTGTCGCGGGTACGCATGGCGACCCGTTCGCGGTGCTCGGCCTGCAACAGGTCGGCAAGGCTTTTGTGGCGCGGTGCTTCATCCCGCACGCCGAACAGGTCACCGCCTACACCTTGCAGGGCAAGAAGGCCGGCGAGCTTCTGCGCCGCCACGAGGCTGGCTTCTTCGAGGGCAAACTCGCGATCCGCAAGCGCCAGCCGTTGAAATACCACGCGCGCAACGCCGGGGGCGAGTGGTGGGTGACGGATCCTTTTTCCTTCGGGCCGGTGCTCGGTCCGATGGACGACTACTACATGGCCGAAGGTTCGCATCTCAGGCTTTTCGACAAGCTCGGCGCGCATCTGATGGATCACGAGGGGGCGTCCGGCGTGCATTTCGCCGTCTGGGCGCCGAACGCCAAACGGGTTTCGGTGGTCGGCGACTTCAACGACTGGGACGGCCGCCGCAATCCGATGCGGCTCCGCCAGGACACCGGCATCTGGGAGATTTTCCTGCCCGACCTCGGCGCGGGACGGTCCTACAAATACGAAGTCATCGGGCCGAAGGGCGAACAACTGCCGCTGAAGGCCGATCCTTTCGCCTTTCATTCGGAGCTTCGGCCGGCGACCGCCTCCATTACCACGGCGCCGCTGGCGCATCGGTGGGGCGACGAGGCGCACAGGGCGTTCTGGCGCGGCACCGACGCGCGGCGCGAACCGATGTCCATCTACGAGGTCCACCCCGGTTCCTGGCAGTTGCGCGACGATGGCGAGTTCCTGTCATGGGACGAGCTTGCCGACCGGCTGATCCCCTATGTCGTGGACACGGGCTTCACGCATATCGAGTTCATGCCGATCACCGAGCACCCTTACGATCCTTCGTGGGGCTACCAGACGACCGGCCTCTACGCGCCGACGGCGCGGTTCGGCGACCAGGAAGGGTTTGCCCGCTTCGTCGAAGGCGCTCACCGCGCCGGCGTCGGCATCATCCTCGACTGGGTGCCGGCGCATTTTCCTGTCGACCAGCACGGTCTGATCTGGTTCGACGGCACGGCGCTCTATGAGCACGCCGATCCGCGAAAAGGTTTCCACCCGGATTGGAATACGGCGATCTACAATTTCGGCCGCCGCGAGGTCGTCTCCTTTCTTGTGAACAACGCCCTCTTCTGGGCCGAGAAATTCCATATTGACGGCCTGCGCGTCGATGCGGTCGCCTCCATGCTCTACCTCGACTACTCGCGAAAACAGGGTGAATGGATACCCAACGAAAAGGGCGGGCGGGAGAATCTGGAAGCCGTCGATTTCCTCCAGCGCATGAATGCCGCCGTTTATGGCGCCCACCCCGGCGTGGTGACCATCGCCGAGGAATCCACCTCGTGGCCGAAGGTCTCCCAGCCCGTTCACGAGGGCGGTCTCGGCTTCGGCTTCAAGTGGAACATGGGCTTCATGCACGACACGCTGGAGTATTTCTCGAAGGAGGCCATCTTTAGAAAACACCATCATGACGAAATCACTTTCGGCCTGGTGTATGCATTCAGCGAGAATTTCGTGCTGCCGCTCAGCCACGACGAGGTGGTGCACGGCAAGGGTACGCTGATCGGCAAGATGGCTGGAGACGACTGGCAGAAATTCGCGACGCTGCGTGCCTACTACGCCTTCATGTGGGGCTATCCCGGCAAGAAGCTTCTGTTCATGGGGCAGGAGTTTGCGCAGCGCAGCGAATGGAACGAGGCAAAGGCGCTCGACTGGTTTCTGCTGGATTACGGCCCGCATCGGGGCGTGCATGACACCGTGCGCGACCTCAACGGTCTCTACCGGTCGCGTCCGGCCCTGCACGCGCGCGACTGCGAGCCGGAGGGGTTCAACTGGCTGATCGTCGACGATCGGGAAAATTCGGTCTTTGCCTGGGAGCGCAAGGCGCCGGGCCACGATCCGATCGTCGTCGTCAGCAATTTCACGCCGGTCTCGCGCGAAGGCTATAGGGTTCCGATGCCGAAGGCGGGAAAATGGCGCGAGGTCATCAATACCGACGCGACGCACTATGGCGGTTCGGGCAAGGGCAATGACGGCGCCGTCGTCGCGCGGGAAGAAGACGGAGGAACGAAGGCGACGATGGTCTTGCCGCCGCTTTCGACGATCATGCTCGAATTTGCGGGCGACTGACAAACATGGGAGGGAATAGATGGTCGAAGCCAAGAGGAATCAGCCGCTCGCGCGCGACGCAATGGCGTATGTGCTTGCGGGCGGGCGGGGCAGCCGCCTCAAGGAACTGACGGACCGCCGCGCCAAGCCGGCGGTCTATTTCGGCGGCAAGACCCGCATCATCGACTTTGCTCTGTCGAACGCTCTCAATTCGGGCATCCGCCGTCTGGCGGTCGCGACGCAGTACAAGGCCCACTCGCTGATCCGCCACCTTCAGCGGGGCTGGAACTTTCTGCGGCCCGAGCGCAACGAGAGTTTCGACATTCTGCCGGCCAGCCAGCGCGTTTCCGAGACGCAATGGTACGAGGGCACGGCCGACGCCGTGTTTCAGAACATCGACATCATCGAGGCCTACGGCCCCGAATACATGGTCATCCTGGCCGGCGACCACATCTACAAGATGGACTACGAACTGATGCTGCGCCAGCACGTGGACGCGGGCGCGGACGTCACGGTCGGCTGCCTGGAAGTGCCGCGCATGGAGGCCGTCGGCTTCGGCGTGATGCATGTCGACAAGAAGGACAACATCATTTCCTTCATCGAGAAGCCCGCCGATCCGCCCGGCATCCCGGACAAGCCCGACCACGCGCTTGCCTCCATGGGCATCTACGTCTTCAAGACCAGTTTTCTGATGGAGCAGCTTCGCCGCGACGCCGCGGAACCGAGTTCGAGCCGCGACTTCGGCAAGGACATCATTCCCTACATCGTGGCGCACGGAAAGGCGGTCGCGCACCGGTTTGCCAAGTCCTGCGTGCGTTCCAGCTCCGAGGGCGAAGCCTATTGGCGCGATGTCGGGACGGTCGATGCCTATTGGGAAGCCAATATCGACCTGACCGACGTGATCCCCGAACTCGACCTCTATGATCGCGACTGGCCGATCTGGACCTATGCGGAACTGAAGCCGCCGGCAAAGTTCGTGCATGACGAGGACGGGCGCCGCGGCATGGCGGTTTCGTCGCTCGTCTCGGGCGACTGCATCATATCGGGCGCGTCGCTGCGGCGCAGTTTGATCTTCACCGGCGCGCGCATCAACTCTTATTCGACACTCAGCGAGGTCGTGATGCTGCCGGATTGCGTGGTTGGCCGATCCGTCAAGCTGAAGCGATGCGTGCTCGACCACGGCGTCGTTATCCCGGAGGGACTGGTGGTCGGCGAGGATCCGGAGCTCGACCGCAAGCGCTTCCGCGTTTCCGAGAAGGGAATTTGCCTGATCACCCAGCCGATGATCGACAGGCTGAGCTGACCCGATGCAGGTTCTCGCAGTCACCTCGGAAATCTATCCGTTGGTCAAGACGGGAGGCCTTGCCGATGTGTGCGGGGCCTTGCCGATCGCGCTGGCCAAGCATGGGGTGACGACGCGCAGCGTCGTCCCCGGCTATCCGGCCATCATGTCGGCTTTCAAGAAGAAGAAGGCCGTCTACCAATATGCCGATCTGCACGGTGCAAAGGCGGCGGTCCATGCGGCGCGCATCGGCGAACTCGATCTGCTGGTGCTCGACGCACCGCATTTGTTCGATCGCGTCGGCGGGCCTTACGGGGACGCGGGGGGCAAGGACTGGCCCGACAACTGGCGGCGCTTCGCGGCATTGAGCCAGGCAGGCTCGGACATTGCCGCCGGCGCGATCGCCGGCTATGTGCCGGACATTGTCCATGTCCATGACTGGCAGGCCGCGCTGACGCTTGCCTATATGCGCTTCGGCCCGGCGGTCGGCATTCCGTCGGTCATAACCGTCCACAATCTGGCGTTCCAGGGCCAGTTCGGCGCCGCGATCTTTCCGGGACTGGGCCTGCCGCCGCAGGCGATGGCGTTGGACGGCGTCGAGTATTACGGCGGGGTCGGCTATCTGAAAGCGGGCCTGCAGTCGGCCTGGTCGCTCACCACGGTCAGTCCGACCTACGCCCAGGAGATCAGGACGCCGCAGTTCGGCATGGGCCTCGACGGGCTGATCAACAGCCGGGCGGTTGACCTCTACGGCATCGTCAACGGCATCGACGTAGACGTCTGGGATCCCGCGACCGACCCTCTGCTTGTCTCCCGCTATTCGCGTGCCAACCTCAAGGCGCGCCAGCCCAACCGTCAGGCGGTCGAAGAGCGCTTCGATCTGCACCGCGACGGCAGCCCGCTGATCTGCGTCGTCAGCCGCCTGACCTGGCAGAAGGGCATGGATATACTGGTGGGGCTGGTCGATGAGATCGTCGCGGCCGGGGCGCAACTGGCCGTGCTCGGTTCCGGCGACGCCGGTCTGGAGGGGGCGCTGCATGCGGCGGCGTCGCGGCATCACGGCCGGGTCGGCGTCGTGGTCGGCTATGACGAGGCGCTGTCGCACATCATGCAGGGCGGCTGCGACGCGATCCTCATTCCTTCGCGTTTCGAGCCGTGCGGCCTGACGCAGCTTTTCGGCCTGCGCTACGGCTGCGTGCCGCTGGTGGCTCGCACCGGCGGACTGGCCGACACGGTGGTCGACGCCAACGAGGCCGCGGTCTCGGCGGGTGTCGCGACCGGCATTCAGTTCGCGCCCGAAAGCGGCTCGGCGCTGATGCATGCAGTCCGCCGCACGGTCGCTCTCCATGCCGACAAGCCGGTCTGGGCAACGATCCAGAAACAGGGGATGAAGGCCGACGTTTCCTGGGATCGAAGCGCGGCCAGATATGCCGAACTTTACAGATCATTGCTGGCAAGAAAGGCGGCCTGAAAAGATGACTATCAGGACGATCGAAACCACTCCATATGACGACCAGAAGCCGGGAACTTCCGGATTGCGCAAGAAAGTGCCGGTTTTCCAGCAGAAGAACTATGCGGAAAACTTCATCCAGTCCGTGTTCGACTCCCTCGAAGGCTTCGCCGGCAAGACATTGGTGATCGGCGGCGACGGCCGATACTACAACCGCGAGGTTATCCAGAAGGCGATCGCGATCGCCGCCGGCAACGGTTTCGGCAAGGTGATCGTCGGCCAGGGCGGCATCCTCTCGACGCCGGCTGCCTCCAATATCATTCGCAAATACAAGGCGTTCGGCGGGCTGGTGCTGTCGGCGAGCCATAATCCGGGCGGCCCGCACGAGGATTTCGGGATCAAATACAATATCGGCAATGGCGGTCCGGCGCCGGAGAAGATCACCGACGCTATCTTCGCGCGCACCAAGGCGATCTCGAGCTACAGAACAGCCGACATAGGTGAGGTCGACCTCGACCATGTCGGAAGTTTCAGCGCGGGCGACATGACGGTCGAGGTGATCGACCCGGTCAAGGACTATGCCGAACTGATGGAGACGCTGTTCGACTTCGCCGCCATCCGGGCGATGTTTGCGGGCGGCTTCCGCGTGGCGTTCGACGCCATGCACGCGGTGACCGGTCCCTATGCCAAGGAAATACTTGAAAACAGGCTCGGCGCGCCGGCGGGAACGGCGCGCAATTTCGTGCCGCTGCCGGATTTCGGCGGCCACCACCCCGACCCAAACCTGGTTCACGCCAAGGAGCTCTACGACGAGATGATGGCGCCCGATGCGCCCGACTTCGGCGCGGCCTCGGACGGCGACGGCGACCGCAATCTGATCATCGGCAAGGACATATTCATCACGCCTTCCGATTCGCTCGCGATGCTCGCCGCCAACGCGCATCTGGCGCCAGGCTACAGTGCGGGGCTGAAGGGCATTGCGCGTTCCATGCCGACCAGCGGCGCAGCCGACCGCGTGGCCGAAAAGCTCGGGGTAGGCATGTATGAAACGCCGACCGGCTGGAAGTTCTTCGGCAATCTGCTCGACGCCGGCATGGCCACGATCTGCGGCGAGGAGAGCGCCGGAACCGGCTCCGACCATGTTCGCGAGAAGGACGGGCTGTGGGCGGTGCTGCTGTGGCTGAACATTCTGGCGGTTCGCAAGGAAAGCGCCAAGGACATTGCGACGAAACATTGGGCCACCTATGGCCGCAACTATTATTCGCGGCATGACTATGAGGAGGTGGACTCGGGTGCGGCCAACAAGCTGGTCGCCGAACTGCGCGCCAGGCTGCCATCGCTGCCAGGAACGAAACTGCGCGGCCTGACGGTCGAGAAGGCGGATGATTTCGCCTATCAGGATCCGGTCGACGGTTCCGTGAGCAAAGGGCAGGGCATCCGCGTCCTGTTCGAAGGCGGCTCCCGCTTCGTCATTCGCCTGTCGGGTACGGGAACTTCGGGCGCGACGCTGCGGCTCTATGTCGAGCGCTACGAGGACTCCAGGCTCGACCTCGACACGCAGGAAGCGCTTGCCGACCTGATCGGCGCCGCCGACGACATAGCGGGCATCCGCGGCAATACCGGCCGTGACAGGCCGACTGTGATCACGTGAGGCGGCGTCACCCACGAGTAGATTAGCCGGCAAAGAGAGTGCTAAGCCGGCGGGTACGGGTTCCATACCAATGGCCATCATGGGCTATTTTGGCTACGAAGGTTGGCCCTCTGGTGCGATAGCGCGTGCTCTGGCAAGTCGGCGCTGCCCCTCATCGCCCTGCCGAGGACTTCTCCCCGCAAGCGGGGCGAAGGACGCTCTCTTCAAGGATTTCGCCAATCGCCAACGTTGCAGAAAAGCGTGCCTTCGTTGCGGCCGTGTTTCCTTCGCCCCGCTTGCGGGGAGAAGGTGGCCGGCAGGCCGGATGAGGGGCAGCACGACGATCAAAGTTCTCGGCCGTTGGTCCTTTCCGGCCGGCGAGCAACCCGTTGATGCGGCCCGGACGTTGATCCAAAGCCAGTCCGCCGGCTAACGAACAGGCATTGCGTTTCGTCAGCCTAAGGTTAACTCCGCAACGTCGGATTGTTCCGGTTGCAGGTCCACCAGATGGTCTGCATATTGCGTAGAGCATGATGGCCGGATTAGCGAATCGAGATGCAGTCACCCCCTATCCGCCTCACTGCGCTCGGCGCATTCGCGACCGGCAATGTATCCGGAGATTTGTCGGTCCTTGGCGGGGTGCCGCCGCAAGACGGTACGCGGTTTTCGGTGTGGTCGAGTGCTGCGGAACGCATCTGGCTCTGTCTGTTCGACGCGCACGGCAACGCCGAGACCGACCGGATCGAGATGGAAGCGACGGCAGGCGGGGTCTTCGCCCGGCATGTGCCGGGGCTCGGCGCCGGTGCGCGCTACGGGTTTCGGGCCGACGGCCCTTACGCGCCGGAGCAAGGGCTGTGGTTCGACCCCGGCAAGCTGCTGATGGACCCCTACGCCATCGCCATCGACCGCGCTTACGCCTATGATCAGCGGCTCGCGCTGCGGCGCGAAGCGGGCGGCGATACGGCAACGCTGATGCCCAAGGCGGTGACTGTCGCGCTGCCCGAGCCGGTGAAGGCCGCGCCGCCGCTCTTCGAGCCTGGCGGGCTGATCTACGAAGTCCAGGTCAGGGCGTTCACCAAGCTGCATCCCGACATTCCCGAGCAACAGCGGGGCACGATCGCGGCGCTGGCGCATCCCGCCGTGCTCGACCATCTGCGCAAGCTCAATGTTTCGGCGGTCGAACTCATGCCGGTCACGGCCTGGATCGACGAGCGGCATCTGCCTCCGCTCGGTCTCTGCAACGCCTGGGGCTACAATCCCGTTTCCTTCATGGCGCTCGATCCGCGCATTGCGCCGGGCGGGCTGGCGGAACTCAGACAGACGGTCGCAGCGCTGCGCGAGGCGGGCATCGGCGTCATTCTCGACCTGGTCTTCAACCATACCGGCGAGAGCGACGAATTCGGCCCGACGCTGTCGCTGCGCGGGCTCGACAACCGCGCCTATTACCGCCATTCGCCGGCCTGGAAGCTGGTCAACGACACGGGTACGGGAAATACGCTCGCCTGCGACCATCCCGCCGTGCACAGGCTCGTGCTGGACTCGCTCAGGCATTTCGTCCTCCATGCCGGCGTGGACGGGTTTCGTTTCGATCTCGCGCCGGTGCTGGGGCGAGGCGGCAACGGTTTCGATCCCGACGCGCCGCTGCTCGGCGCCATTTCCGGGGACGAGATTCTCAAGGACCGCATCCTGATCGCCGAACCCTGGGATATCGGGCCGGACGGCTACCAGCTTGGGAAATTTCCGGCCGCCCTTCCTCGAATGGAACGACCGTTTCCGCGACGACGTCCGCCGCTTCTGGCGGCGCGACCGCGGCGTGGTCGGAGCGCTGGCCACGCGGCTCGCCGGTTCGTCCGACGCGTTTGCGGGCGCGGCGACCCGCACCGTCAATTTCGTTGCGGCGCATGACGGCTTTGCGCTCGCCGACCTTGTAGCCTACGAGCGCAAGCACAACGAGGCCAATGGCGAGATGAATCGCGACGGCCATAACGAGAATTTTTCCTGGAACAACGGGGTGGAGGGCGAGAGCGACGATATCAAGATTCTGAGCGAACGCCGCCGCGACCTGAAGGCGCTGCTCTCGACCCTGTTCTTCTCGCGCGGCACCATCATGCTGACGGCCGGCGACGAGTTCGGCCGCACCCAGCACGGCAACAACAATGCCTATGCGCAGGACAATCGAAATGTCCTGGCTCGACTGGTCCGGCCGCGACCGCGACCTGGAGGATTTCGCCTGCGCGCTGTCGGCGATCCGCAAACAATTGCCCGGGCTGAGGGATGGCGCGTTCCTGACGGGCGAGGCGGCGGCTTGCGGCTTTCGTGATGTCGAGTGGCTGGCCGAAACCGGAAATCCCATGGCGGAAAAGGACTGGAACGATCCGGGCCGGCGCCGCCTGACCATGGTGCTGGCGGGGCCGGACCAGTCGCGGGTCGCGATCGTGATCAATGGCGACCGCCGCGCTTCCGCGATTTCCTTGCCGCGGCGCGCCGGCCGGCGCTGGCGCAACCTTACGCCCGGAGACAAACAAGCGGGCGTCGGAGCCCTGATCGTTCCGGGCCGGACCTGCCTTTGCCTTGTGGAGGAAGCTGAATGAATGACGCGGCCGAGTGGTGGCGCGGCGGCGTGATCTACCAGGTCTATCCGCGCTCCTATCAGGACACGACCGGGGACGGCAGCGGCGACCTGAACGGCATCACCCGGCGTCTCGGTCACATCGCATCGCTCGGTGTCGATGCAGTCTGGCTGTCGCCATTCTTCAAGTCGCCGATGGCCGACATGGGCTACGATGTTTCGGACTATTGCGCGGTCGATCCGATGTTCGGCACGATCGACGACTTCGACGCCATGGTTGCCGAGGCGCACCGTCTGGGCCTGAAGATCATAATCGATCAGGTGCTGTCGCATTCCTCCGACCGGCATCCGTGGTTCGTCGAAAGCCGGGCCAGCCGCAAGAACCCCAGGGCGGACTGGTATGTCTGGGCCGATCCGAAGCCAGACGGTTCGGCGCCCAATAATTGGCTGTCGATCTTCGGCGGACCAGCCTGGGAATGGGATTCGGTGCGCAAACAGTATTACCTGCACAATTTTCTGGCCTCGCAGCCGGACCTCAACTTCCACAATCCGGCGGTTCAGGAGGCGCTGCTTGCGACGGTGCGTTTCTGGCTGGAGCGCGGGGTGGACGGCTTCCGGCTCGATACGGTGAATTACTTCGTCCACGACGACAAGCTGCGCGACAACCCGCCGATGCGGATGAGCAAGGCGGCGAGAGCCAGGCAAGCGAACCCGTACGAATACCAGAACCATCTGTACGACAAGACGCGGCCGGAGAATCTCGGCGTTTCTCAAGCGGTTCCGCACGCTGCTGGATGAGTACGCCAACCGCGCGTCGGTCGGCGAGGTCGGCGACGGCAAGCGCTCGCTGCGCACAGTCGCCGCCTACACGTCCGGCGGCGACAAGCTCGACATGAGCTACACATTCGACCTGCTCGGCCCGGATTTCTCCGCCGCCTATTTGCGCAAGTGCATCACCGCCTTCGAAACCGCCGTGACGGACGGCTGGATATGCTGGGCGTTTTCCAACCATGACGTGATCCGGCACGTTACGCGCTGGACGAAACCGGGCGGCTCGCCCGAGGCGACGGCGAAGTTCGCGGTCGCGCTGCTTGCCTGCCTGCGCGGTTCGATCTGCATCTATCAGGGCGAGGAGCTGGGGCTGGAGGAGGCCGAACTCGCTTTCGACGATCTGCGCGACCCCTACGGCATTCGCTTCTGGCCGGGTTACAAGGGCCGCGACGGCTGCCGCACGCCGATGCCCTGGGAGAGCGACGCCCACGCCGCCGGCTTTACGACCGGAAAGCCGTGGCTGCCGGTTCCGGATGCGCAGCGCGGGCGGGCGGTGGACAGGCAGGAGCACGCCCCGATTCGGTGCTTGCCCGCTACCGCGCGGTGCTGGCGTTCCGGCGTCGGGAGCCGTCGCTGGTCAAAGGCTCGATCGCGCTTGTCGATGCGCCGCGGGACGTGCTCATTTTCGTGCGCGCGTCGGGAAATGAAAAGCTGCTCTGCGCCTTCAATTTCTCGGACGAGGAAGTCGACGCGCCTCTGCCGGTCGAGGCGGCCGGCGTTACGGCGCTCGACTTTCCTGGAGCGACGGGAAAGCTGGATGGCACGTGCCTGCTTCTGCCGCCGCTCGGGGTTTTTATCGGGCGCATCGGATAGGGGCCGTGCGACGCCCGGCGGCCGCGCATCAGAAGGGGAGAATGAGCGGCACCAGGATTACGCTGACGATCAGGACCACAAAGGAGAACGGCACGCCGATGCGCACGAAGTCGCCGAAACTGTAGTGTCCGGGAGCCACCACAAGCGTGTTCACCGGTGACGAAACGGGCGTCATGAAGGCCGTCGAGGCCGCGAGGGCGACGGTCATGGCGAACGGGTAGGGCGACAGCCCCATTTCCTGGGCCAGGGCCAGGGCCACCGGCGCCATCAATACCGCGGTCGCGGTGTTGGAGATGAACATGCCCAGAAGCGCGGTGATGGCAAACAGCGCGGCCAGAACGATGCTGTTGCCCGCACCTTCCGTGATTGCCTTCAGGCCCGCCGCGGCCAGGTCGACGCCGCCCGTTCGCTCCAGGGCGATGGAAAATGGCAGCATGCCGACGATCAGCACGATCGTTTTCCAGTCGACGGACCGGTAGGCGCTGGCGAAATCGACGCAGCCGAGCACGCCCATCAGAAGGCAGCCGATCAGCGCAGCCTGTACGTTCGGCACGGCGCCGCTGACCATCAGCGCGACCACGAAAAGCAGGCAACCAAGCGCCTGCCATGATTTTCCAGGCGCCGGGAGGCGTTGATCGGTCTCGACCGGCAACTGGATGACGACGAGGTCGCGGTTGCCGCTGCGATACTTCTCGATGTCCTTCCACGGTCCGACGAGCAGCAGCGTATCGCCGATCCTCAGCCGCTCCGCCGCGAGATTGTCGGCATGCGGGCCGTCGCCCCGGTTGAGACCGATTGCCGTCAGACCGAACTCGGTGCGAAGCCGAGCTTCGACCACGGTTTTGCCGATGAGCTCGGATGTTGCGGGGATGATCGCTTCGGCCATGCCGATCTCCTGCGACCTGTCGGCGAAATACGTGCCGCTCAATGGCAGCGCCTCCAGTGCCATCGTGGTTTGGAGTGTCTCGAACTCGCTGATCGGGCGCGACAGATCAATCAGCAAAATGTCTCCGGCCAGCAATTCCGTCCTGGCCGTGGGCGTCAGAATTTCCGGCCCGAACCGCTGGCCGCGCTCGATCGCGAGAATGTTGGCGCCGGAGGAGCCGCGAAGGTTCAGTTCCTCCAGCTTCTTGCCGGCCAGCGGCGACCCGCCGGAAATCCGCACGCGCCGTTCGCGGTCGGCCAGGTCATACTCCTTTATCCAGGCGGCGAAGCTCACGCGATCCGAGGTCTCGCGCTCGCTGTCGGCCGGCAGCCATCGCCGCGCGAAGATCATGTAGATGATCCCGAGAACGAGAACCGGGACGCCAAACGGCGTGAAGGCGAAGAAGCCGAAGCCCGTCAGTCCGTTCCGCTCGAGTTCGCTGTTCACGACGAGGTTCGGCGCGGTGGCAACGAGCGTCATCATGCCGCTGATCAGCGCGGCGAAGCTCAGCGGCATCATGAGCCGTCCCGGACCGATGCCGGTGCTTTGCGAAATGCGCAGCGCGACGGGAATGAAGATCGCGGTTACGGCGGTGGAACTCATCGTCGCGCCGAGCCCGCAGACGACCAGCATCAGAAGGCCGATGAGCCGGACTTCGTCCTTGCCGGCCTTGGCGATCAGCCAGTCGCCGAGCATCTGCGCGACACCGGTTCTCACCAGGCCGTCGCCGATGACAAAGAGCGCCGCGATGAGCACGATGTTGGAATCGCTGAAACCGGCCAGCGCCTCCCCCATGGTCAGCACGCCGGTGAAGGGCAGCGCCACCAGCATAATGAGCGCGACCGCGTCCAGCCGCGGCCTGCCGATCGCGAACATGACGATCGCGGCGGCGAGCAGCACCAGAACAATGGCGAGATCTGCGTTCATTTGCGTCCCCTGTCCAACGGTCGCCGCTTCGAGAGCGGCCGGCGTGCACGACCGAGTTTCCAGCATTGAGCGCGGCGCTCTTCATGCCTTGATTCGGCTTGCGGCCCGCACAAAGCAGACGCGACTGGCGAAAACTATCCTGATGGCAAGCATTCCACCAGAACGGGCACCGGATTCGAGCCAGCCTCGCGGCCTCGCGATCCCGAAGCATGGCTGTCTGAACCACCAGGACGCGGCGCTGATCAGGCGCCCGCCTCGGGTTTCGACACGAACAGGTCCATGCCCAACTGTTGCGACAAATATTTGGCGACCAGCTGGCCCTTGACGCTGTTGCCTGCGGCATCAAGCGGCGGAGCGAATGTGCCCAGACCGCCCTTGCCGGGAGAGACGGTTACAATGCCGCCGCCGATTCCGCTTTTGCCAGGCAGCCCGATTTCGTAGAGCCAGTCGCCGGACGTCTCGTACAGTCCGGCGGTGGCCATCACGGCCAGCGCGTAGTGGCAGACGGACGGATCCACGACGCGCAGCCTGCTGACCGGATTGACGCCGCCATCGGCGAGCGTGGCGCCCATCACGGCGAGGTCCCTGGCGCTGACATTCAGCGCGCATTGTCGCGTATAGAGATCGGTCGCTTCGGCGGGATCGAAATAGATGCTTTCGAAGCTCCGCAGCAGGCGGGCAATGCTCTGATTGCGAAAATTGGTCTCGCTGGCCGAGGCGTAGACCTCCTCGTTCACCGCAAGGGGGCGGCCGGCAAAGGCCGACAGGCCTTCGAGGATCAACGCCCATTTCTGGTCGGCCGTCTCGCCCGGAACGAGACTTGTCGTGGCGATGGCGCCCGCATTGACCATCGGATTGGTCCGTCCGTCGCTGCTTCTTTCGACCGCCGCCAGAGAATTGAAGGGCAGGCCGGTCGCATTGGCACCGAGCTTCCGGCGCGCCGTTCCCGCGCCGACCGCCTGACAGACAAGGGCGAAGACGAACGGCTTGGACACGCTCATGATCGCAAACTCGTGCTCGGCGTCGCCAATGGCGAAGGTCTCGCCGCCGGTCCCGGCGACGCAGACGCCGAACAGGTTGCGCGGTGCCCGAGCCAGGGCAGGATAGACCTGCGAATTGGCGCCATCTTCATTCGGCCGGTAGAGTTCATATGCCTGCGCAACCAGCCGCGCGACCTCCTCGTGTGGAGGCAGGTGGCCGGTCGACACGTATGGATAGGCGGCGGAGTCGTCGGCGCTGATCGGCATGATTGCTGGGTGCCCCTGTTTTTCCGGCAGGCATGATACCGGCTGGCACGGCGAAAGTGGAGCCGGGGTATCTCTTCGGCGCAGTGAAATCGCCGCCTCGACCTTGGTTCGATCTTCCCGCAAAAGGTTTACCCCGGCCTTGCAACGCGCCAGGATTGTAGAAAACGACGCCGGACTATCGGCGATGAAGGAACGACGGAGGACTTGTCCGATTTGAGCATGGCGAAATCGTGATTAGTATCAATCGGGCGTTTAGTGTATGTTTTATACTACTTAGCTACTGCCAAATGCTTAAGCTATTTCCGCTGAGCTGCGCTGCAGTTTCAGGAGAATTCAATGGCTGACGACGATGTGCACCGCATCAAGGTTCAAGCGAAAACTGTTGAGGAGCTCCGAGAATTTCTCGACGGCTCAAATTTGGACTTCGCGTGCAGGCCGGTCGCCCGGCAAGAGGCTGGAGGGCTGACCGTCGATGTCTATGCGACGTTGCCGCAAGTCGAGCGTCTTCGCAGTGCCCGGCAAATCACCGGCGTGACCTTGGACGTTATCGAAAACGCAAGCGAGATCGGCCGCGCGCGCCAGTCGGAAGTGGGATCGGGCAACCGATTTGGCGGCAGTCGGATACCGAGGGGCCTGGGGATCAAGGAATAGCACATGGCCTATATGAACATCGGTGAGATCGAGGCCGCGCTGGACGCTTTCGCTGCCGAACATCCGGCGGTGACGGAACTGATCACGCTTCCAAACAAGACGTTCGAAGGCCGGACGTGCCATGCGCTCAGGATCGGCCCGGCCGACGCGGACGCGCGCAATTCACTGATCATCGTCGGCGGCGTGCACGCCCGCGAATGGATTCCTCCCGACGCGCTGGTCAATCTGGCTGCCGATCTGCTTGAAGCCCACGCGGGAAACACCGGCCTGCGCTACGGAGGTCAGAGATTTTCGGCGGCCGAGATCCGCGAAATCATCGAAAACCTGCAAATCATTCTCTTTCCATGCGCCAATCCCGACGGGCGAAACCACAGTCAGACCGTCCAGCCATTGTGGCGGAAGAACCGGCGCAGGGTGAGCGCCTCGTCCGATCCCAATTGCGTCGGTGTCGATCTGAACCGGAATTTCGATGCCTTGTGGGATTTCCGCCTTCACTTCGCGCCGAACTCGGATGTGAGCGCGTCGGACGATCCCTGCCACCCGCAAGTCTATGTCGGGCCGGAGGCCGCGTCGGAAGCCGAAACACGCAACGTCGTGTCGCTGCTCGATCGGTATAAGCGGGCGCGGTGGTTCATCGACGTGCACAGCTATGTCCCGGCGATCTTTCACAACTGGGGCTTCGACGAGAACCAGACCTCGGACCCGTCGATGAACTTTCTGAATCCGGCGTTCGACCGCAAGCGAGGCAGTGTCGACGGGACATATCGCGAGTTCATTCCGCAGGCGGACCTCGACATCATGAAGGCCGTCGGAACGTCGATGAACGGGGCGATAGCGACCGCAAGCGGCGCCGCCTATGAGTTCGGGCAGTCGTTTTCGCTCTATCCGACCTCCGGCGCAAGCGACGACTACGCATTCTCGCGTCACTTCGCCGATGGCTCGAGGAGCAAGGTGTTGGGCTTCACGGTCGAGTGCGGGACATCGTTTCAGCCGTCGTGGCAGGAAGCAGAAAAAGTCATAATCGAGCTTTGCGCCGGACTCGTCGGCTTTTGCCTGGGTACGCGGCAGTTCCCGCCCGTCGGCGTGTGAGTCCAGGCGACACAAATTACCTTACGTCCGACTACACTGAGTTCAGCAACCGAAATTCAAGGAGGGCATCGTGATTCACAGAACCATTTGCTCGGCAAGCATTTCGTTGATCGTCACCTTGGCGAGTACATTTGCCGGACACGCTCAGGAGGGGTGCAAGCCGGTCGATGAGTCTATAGCCACGCGAGCGACAGACTCCATACAGGGTGCTAGCCCGGAGGCCCTTGCTGCTGTTCTGGAACTGAGCCGTAATCCGTTCGTGGGGCGCATCGTAGGTGGCCATCTCACCCTTGTGAGCGACAATCCGTGGCAGATCGCAATGATACGGGCACAGGTGCCCGAGCCGACGCGATCGCAGTTTTGCGGCGGAAGCCTTATCCGCGACAACTGGGTTCTGACGGCGGCGCACTGCGTTGACAACGCGATCGTTCGCGAGGATCCCAGCCGTGTCGATATTATCGCGGGAACCACGCAATACCCGATCGGCGGGGAGCGGCTGAAGGTCTCCGCCGTCCACACGCATCCCGACTACAATAGCAGCACGATGGACAACGACTTCGCGCTTCTTCAGCTCCAGACTCCCACGACCATGGGGCAAGTCATTCAGTTGGCCGATGCGACGACCGAACTGGCCGACGGCATGGAGGCTTGCGTGTCGGGTTGGGGTGCGACCGCCGAAAGCGGCTCCGGCTCGATCGATCTCCTCGGCGCACTCGTGCCGATTGTTTCGAACACGGTATGCAACGAACCGCAAAGTTACAATGGCGATATCCTTCCTTCCATGCTTTGCGCCGGTCACGCAGCAGGCGGTGTCAATTCCTGCCAGGGCGACAGCGGAGGGCCGTTGTCGGCACCGATCGAGGGCAAGAACACTTTGGTCGGCGTGGTAAGCTGGGGCGAGGGCTGCGCGCGCCGCCTGAAATACGGCGTGTACTCCCGCATCTCAACGGTCACGGAGTGGATTGCCTCGACCATAGGCAACTGAGCCGTTTAGGAGGGCCTTCGTCGAGCAGCCGTGCGCGCCGACCTATGGCCCGGACGCGCCGAACCAGGGTTGATAAGTCGGCCACGGGCCTCGGCGCCTCGCTTCGCTTTGGAGAGGATGGGCGCCGAGCGACCCGGCCAGACCCGACGAGATCGTCGGGAATCGCCAGGCCGCCGCTGTCTCGGCGCCCGTGCCGCCGTCCCAGCCACCACCTTCCATCGCCGCAAGCCGAATCATACCAGCTGCCATTAAGCTTTAGCCGTTTGTGCCGGCCCTCATCGCCCTGCCGGGCTTCACACGGCATCGAAAGGTTCGGCACCTCACCACTTTGTCGCGAACTATCACGAACTCATTCGCTGATTGTCCTTCATAGCCAGCCAGGCGTTGCGCGAGGCCGGCCACGCTTTTACGGTCAGGAATGACAAGCAGGAGGAAATCCAGGAATGAATATTAGCGGACAAACGGCGATCGTCACCGGCGCGGGTTCGGGCCTTGGCGAGGCGACGGCAAGGGCGCTCGCGGCAAAAGGCGCGCGCGTCGCCGTGCTCGATATAGGGCTGGAGCGCGCGGAGGGCGTCGCGCGCTCGATCGGCGGGATTGCGCTGAGTTGCGACGTGAGCAGCGCGGAGAGCGCCGAAGCGGCTGTGGCCAAGGCCGCGGAGGCGATCGGACCGGCCCGCATCCTGGTCAACTGCGCCGGCATCCTGATCGGCGCAAGGACGGTCGGCAAGGAAGGGGCGCACCCGCTCGACAGTTTCCGCAAGGTGATCGAGGTCAATCTGATCGGCACCTTCAACATGATCCGTCTGTTCGCCGACCGTGCCTCCAGGCTGGAGCCGATCCAGGGCGGCGAGCGCGGCGTCATCGTGAATACGGCCTCGGTCGCCGCCTTTGACGGCCAGATCGGCCAGGCCGCCTATTCCGCCTCCAAGGGGGGCGTTGTCGGCATGACGCTGCCCGTGGCGCGCGACCTCGCCCGCGCCGGCATCCGTGTCATGTCGATCGCGCCGGGAACGTTCCGGACCCCGATGGTCGCCGCCATGCCGCAGGATGTGCAGGACTCGCTCGGCGCGGCCGTTCCCTTCCCGTCCAGGCTGGGCGACCCATCGGAATTCGCGGCACTCGCCTTGCACATCATCGAAAACCAGATGCTCAACGGCGAGACCATCCGCATCGACGGCGCGATCCGCATGGCGCCTAGATAGCCAGCCCGGCAGGGTTCGCAAAAGTGTCCCAAGATCTTCCGGCCAAAACCTGCGACAAACCAACTGCCGGCGGGCGGGGCATTAGAGCAAGTTGCGGTTGGCCGGACTTGCGCGCCTCGTCGACGGTATATAAGCGGAGTCTCGCAATCAGGATTGGAGGATTCCGGTGACCGAAAAACGCGACGTGCTACGCCCGACGGACGATGAGGCGATCAGGCTGGCCAGAACGCTGATGCGCGCGGCGCGTCACGGCGCGATCGCGGTACTCGATCCCGAGACCGGCGGGCCGCTGGCAAGCCGCGTCGGCGTGGCCAGCGACGCCGACGGCGCGCCTCTCATCCTTGTGTCGGGGCTTTCCGCGCACACGCGCGCCATCGACGCCGATCCGCGCTGCTCGCTGCTGCTCGGCGATCCCGGAAAGGGCGATCCGCTGGCCCATCCGCGCATTACGCTGATCTGCCGAGCGGTCGTGCTGGAGAAAGGCACGCCGGACCACGCCCGCGCCGAGCGCCGCTATCTCAACAAGAACCCCAAGGCCAAGCTCTATGTCGGGCTTGGCGATTTTCGCCTGTTCCGGCTCGAACCGGAGCGTGCCAGCCTCAATGGCGGCTTCGGCAAGGCCTACGCCCTGACGCGACAGGATCTGTTGACCGCCAGCCCCGCCGTCGAAGCGCTGGCTCTATCCGAACAGGGAGCGATCGAGCACATGAATGCCGATCACCTTGATGCGGTCAGCCTCTATGCGGCGCATTTCGCGCGCGCCTCCGGCGGCGGCTGGGTCATGACGGGTTGTGACGCCGACGGCATCGATCTGGCATCCGGCGACGAGATCGCGCGGATCTTCTTTCCCGCGCCGCTTCAGGCAGCGTCGGGACTGCGCATGGCCCTTGTCGACATGGCAAAGGCGGCGCGCGCCGCAAGCGCGGACAAATAGGAGGCGCGGACCCCGCATGGCATACAGCCGAACGATCTGAGCCACCGGCAAGCGCGGTTTCGATGCAGCCCATCCGCATCACCGACCCGGATGACCCGCGCGTCGCGGCCTTCCGCGACATTCGCGAACGCGACCTCGTCGGCCGGCAGGGCCTGTTGGTGGCCGAGGGCAAGGTGGTGCTCGATGTGCTGCTTGCGGCGCCGGGCTTCGAGACGCTTTCCTTGCTGCTGCTCGAAAATCGCGTCGCCGGACTTTCCGATACGCTCGCGCGCGTGCCGCCGGCAACGCCGGTTCATGTGGCCGAGGCGCGCGTCATCGATGCTATCGCCGGGTTTCATATGCATCGCGGTATTCTGGCGCTGGGCAGGAGGCGGAAAGCGCCGGCAGCGACCGAATTGTTGGAAGGGTTGCCGCCGCGTGCGCTGGTGCTGGTGCTGGCCGGCATTTCAAATCATGACAATGCCGGCGCGATCTTCCGCAATGCCGCGGCCTTCGGGGCCGACGCCGTATTTCTCGACGCGGCCTGCTGCGACCCGCTCTACCGCAAGGCGATCCGGGTGTCGGTGGGCGGCGTATTTCGTGTTCCCTTCGCCAGGTTCGAGCATATCGACGGCTTTCTCGGGCTGCTCGGGCGGCATGGCTTTAGCGCCGTTGCACTGTCGCCGCGCGGCAGGACCGATATCGGCGCACTCGAAAGACAGGATCGCATGGCTCTCCTGCTCGGAACCGAGGGCGAGGGGCTGCCGGAAGCGCTGCTGTCGCGCATGGAGACCGCACGCATTGCAATGGCTTCGGGTTTCGATAGTCTGAACGTCGCCGCGGCATCGGCGATCGCCCTGCACCGGCTGGCCGACGCCGCGCGGTCAGGCTGACGCTGATGCGGCTGCCTGAAGCGCGCGAACGCGGTCGGCAAGGCTGGGGGCGCCGGTAGATTTCTGCCCTTTGTCGCCTGGCGCCTCGAGTGCGGCGCGGATAGGCGAATCGGGGCCGTCGAGCCGGGCGGCAAGCGCAATCACCTCGGCCGCGAGCTCGCTCATCTGGTCGCGCAGCCGGGCGTCGTCGCCTGCCGAAGCCCGGCGTGGACGGGCGGCGAGGTCCGCGCGCAGCTTCTGATTCTCGCGCGTGATGGCGGCAAGACGCTCGTCGAGGCGGCGCGCGTTTGCCTGCTCATCCGGCTCGGCCTCGCCGCCCTCGGTGGAGGCAGCCAGCTTCGACAGGCGCAACGTCAGGTCCGCAATCTCCGCTTCAAATCCGATCCTCTCATCAAGCGCCTGGGTGAGCCGCGCGTCGATCCTGGACTTGGCCGCCGCCTCGCCCTTCAGGCGCTCGCGCAATTCGGCCAGCTCCCTCTCGTGCCGCCGGATCGTGTCTTCACGGTCGGCGAGCGTCGCCAGCATGCGTTCGACCCGTTTCTGGACGTCGACCGTCTTCTTTTTCTCGGCCAGCGCGCCATCGCGGGCAGCCCGCAACTCGCTCTCAAGGGTGCGTAGTTGCTTTTCCGCCTCAAGACGCGCGCGGCTCGGCATGTCGATGTCGCCGGCGAGCTGGTCGATTTCACCCACCCGCGCCAGCAGTTCCGCCCGGCTGTCGACGGACGCAAGGCTGGCCTCCTCGGAGAGCCGGTTCAGCCTGTCGAGTTCGGCGGCGCGCTCCCTGAGAATTCCGTCGGCCTCCGCCACCCTGCCGGTCATCCGGCCGATTTCCTCCTCGCGCCGGCGAAGCTCGGACTTGAGGTCCGCGCCTCGTGCATCGAGTTCCGACAGTGCCTGATTCGTTTCGTCCCGGCCGGCGCCCAGCCGCTTGAGTTCCTCGCGGTTGCGGCCGATCTCCACGACCTGCTCGGCAGCCCTTTGGCGAAGCTCCTTCAGGTTGATTTCGAGGCGGCGCGTCGACACGGCGAATTCGGCGCGCAGGCGGTCCTTGTCGGCCTGGATCTCGGCAAGCGTGAGCGGCACGGTCGCCTCGATCCGCTTGCGCGTCAGCCTGACCGCCCGCCGCCACATCGCCGGCGCAACCAGGATCGCGAGCAGGCAGGCACACAGGAAGCCAAGCGCAAAGAACAGGATGGACTGGATCACCGCGGACCCCATAACGCGCGGCGGAGGCTTTCAGCCCCCGCGCCTTCACCAAACCATGACGTTCTTATCTGGAAGCACCGCGCCGGCGCAAGACGGCGCGCATGCGGTCAGAACGGGTTCCAGGTGGGCTCCTGCGTCAGCTTGAGGTAGCCGACATTGACGCCCAGCCGGGCGCCGACGCCGGTGCGCACGGGCACCAGCAGGACATCGCCCTGCTTCAAGACATTGATGCCGACACCGGCCACCATGTAGGCGGAACCGGCAACCCCCGCGAAGCGATTGTAGAGGGCGTCGACGTGGTCCAGATTGTAGACCAGCATCATGATGCGGGAGCCCTCGCCACCGAAATCGAAGCCCACCGACGGCCCTTGCCAGAACACCTTGTGATCGCCGGCGTTCTTGGTGAAAAGCGTGCCCTCGCCATAGGTCAGGCCGCCTATAAAGGCGCCCGAGCCCTCCTCGCCAAGGACATAGCCGTTCGGCAGGCCGTGAGCGGAAAAGATGTTCTCGATCGCCGATGCCAGGCCGCCCGAGGTCGCGCCGAAGAAGCCGTGCCCGGCATCAACGATTTCCTGCGCGGAGAAGGATTGCTGCGCGCGCAGCGGCGTCGAGGCAAAACCGATGAGACTTGCCGCCACCAGGACGACGACTGCGAACCGGGGCAAAAGCCGGTCGAAAAATCGGGAGAACATTCTGTCTTAACTCCGTCCGCGAGCCTTCCGCCGACGTCCCTGTGCTCCGCCGCTCTTGCTGGCAGCGTGATGATTCACCATGACAGTCTACGCCGTAATCCTTTTTCAACCATTAAGCTCTCACATGAAGGTGGCGGATCGAAGACCGGTTCGTGCCCGACTTCATTCACCGACGTCCCCCAGCCGGGCGGCTCCAGGCAGGCATCGCAAAAGTTTCCCGCGGTTTCCGGCGCAAACCCGCGGCCAGACAAAAAGCCAGGCAGGCGAAGTGTGGGCGAAGCCGCGAATCTGCTGGGCAGGCCGGATTTGTCGGGAGGTCCGGCTGCCATATAAGCCGCCAGGCGGTAGACAGTTGATTCGATTCGGGCTGGCCGGCAAGGCGATCGCGGCCTGCCCGGCAAGACGGTGATCGCCGGGGATTGAATATTTTCGATGGCCGACATTTTCACGCTCTCCGCAACCGATCTCGCTGCCCTTCTGTGCAGCCGGGTATGCCACGACATCATCTCGCCGGTAGGCGCCATCAACAACGGGCTCGAGCTGCTGGACGAAGGCGGCGCCGATGAAGACGCCATGAAGCTGATACGCGCCAGCGCCCGAAATGCCTCGGCCAGGCTGCAATTCGCCCGAATCGCCTTTGGCGCCGCCGGTTCGGCGGGAATGGTGATCGATACGGGCGACGCGCAGACCGTCGCAGCCGCCTTCCTCAGAAACGAGAAGCCGGAATTCGAATGGAACGGACCGCGCTGGCTGCTGCCCAAGAACAACGTCAAGCTGCTGCTCAATCTCATTCTGATCGCCAACGGCGCCATACCGCGCGGCGGCAAGATCAGCGTCACGCTGGACGGCGTCGACAGCAATCCGAAATTCACGATTTCGGCGCGCGGGCCGATGTTGCGCGTTCCACCGAAATTTCTCGAACTGCACTCCGGCGGCCGTCCGGACGAGGCGATCGACGCGCATGCCGTGCAGCCCTACTATACGCTGCTGCTGGCGCGCGAGTCCGGCATGCCGATCGCCATTCACGCAACGGCGGATGAGATCGTCTTCTCCGCCGCCCGCGCGCGGTGATTAACGACCGCGCCGATCCGGGAAGGGTGGCCGGCGGCCGCATCCGGCTTTCCTCACGGCGCGGTGAGAAGCCGGAGCTGCGGTCGAGGCGCGGAAATGGATGGTGTGCCGATCAGGCGCGCCAGGCGGGCGGGTGCGCGGGGCTCTGTATTGAAGCCTTTCGACAGGGCGCGTTCACCGAGGTGTTTTCGCGCCATCGACTGACCGCGGGTCGCGGCCTGACCTTGTTCATTGTGGCGTCATGCCGCCCTGGCGGCCGGGGCGCGAGAAGCGCGATGCTTCAGGCGATTTCGCGAATTTCCTCGGGTTCCCGCAGCACGTAGCCGCGACCCCAGACGGTCTCGATGAAGTTCTGGCCTCCGGAGGCAGCGTCGAGCTTCTTGCGCAGCTTGCAGATAAAGACGTCGATGATCTTCAGTTCCGGCTCGTCCATGCCGCCGTAAAGGTGGTTGAGGAACATCTCCTTGGTCAGCGTCGTGCCCTTGCGCAGCGAGAGCAGCTCCAGCATCTGGTATTCCTTGCCGGTGAGATGCACCCGCTGTCCGCCGACCTCGACGGTCTTGGCGTCAAGGTTGACGAGCAGATCGCCGGTGGTGATGACCGACTGGGCGTGTCCCTTCGAACGGCGGACGATGGCGTGGATGCGTGCCACGAGTTCGTCCTTGTGGAAGGGTTTCGTCATGTAGTCGTCGGCGCCGAAGCCCAATCCACGAACCTTGTCCTCGATGCCGGCCATGCCCGAGAGAATGAGGATCGGCGTCTTCACCTTTGACAGGCGCAGCGTGCGAAGCACCTCGTAGCCGGACATGTCGGGAAGGTTGAGGTCGAGCAGGATGATGTCGTAGTCGTAGAGCTTGCCGAGATCGACACCCTCTTCGCCGAGATCCGTCGTGTAGACATTGAAGCTTTCGGACTTCAGCATCAGCTCGATGCTCTGGGCTGTCGCACTGTCGTCTTCAATCAGCAGAACGCGCATCTAAATCCCCTTTTCTGCTGCCGCACCGGCCTCGGGTCCCATGCGGTACCGGAGCAGTGATTGCTTCGGCGCAAAGCTGGCACGAAATGGTTAACAAAACCTGATTCCGCTTGGCAAGCGGCAAGTTCGGTTGTCAACAACGCGGTCCACTTCCTTGATTCAGCGGATGAATTATCCCTCGGAAGGTATGATGCCGAACCTTAACCAGCCGGCCTAAGTGATTCATCTGACTCATAAAGTTCCCGTCAAGAAGGACCGAAAATTTTTACCGCGCCTTAAGCCCTGCCACGTATGATTAACAATGCCCGTAAACGAATGGTTACCGGCCGACGGGATTCTTAGGATTTTGTTTTCCTTCGCCAGGCCCGAGCGGGCGGACGACCGGGTGGAGAGGCAGCCATATCTGGACGAATCAATTTGCGCCCCGTGTCGGCTGCTTGGGAGTGTGGGACATGAAGTCACGTGAGAATCTGGTGCGGCTGAAGCAGTTTCAGGTGAATGAGAAGCGCCGGCAGGTCGCGCAGTTCGACCTGATGATCGCCGAATTCGAGCGGATGGCCGGCGACCTCGAATTTCAGATCGCGGCCGAGGAAAGGCGGGCCGGCATCACCGACGTGAACCATTTCGCCTATCCCACTTTCGCCAAGGCGGCACGCCAGCGCCGCGACAATCTGAAAACCTCGCAGGCCGACCTCGCCGCGCAGCGCACCACCGCGCTTTCGCTTCTGAGAGAGGCCGAGGCTGAACTTTCGAAGGCGCAGCTGCTGGAGTCGCGAGACAGCAGGATGCGGGATACGGACCCGCATGGCCGCGGCGTCATGATCGGATAGGCGGCAAAAGCGCCCGGCCGGCGCGCCCGCTCGTTGCTTCGCCGCCGCACCGCTCATATGTGCGCGGGTCGCGGCTAGAGCATTTCCGGTGAATACTGGATCACTCTGCCGGAGGCCATTTGGCTCAAGGTCGAGGGTTTCGGTGAAGGTCGTGGTGGCGCCACGGCCGAGCCGGAACCCGAAGGATTTGAGCCAAATGGACCCGGCCCGAAGGGTTTGCCGCTGGCGGGCGCCCGCGGCGTCAGGCGGACTTGGCCGTGCCACCAGCACGACCTGCGCCGCCTTCCTAGCGGATCGCCTCGCCATCGGCGAAACAGAGCGATTCAGTATTCACCGGAAATGCTCTAGGCCCGGACCTATCGTTGAATTTGAATTGAGCCTCCGCCGGTGTCGGACCCGCCCAATCCCCAACTGCCCCGATAGCCGCCATCGCTGCCCAGCGTGATGCTGCCCATGCCCTCGTCGGGAGGCAGCGTCCACCGGTAGCGCAGCGTCGCTCCGTCGACCTGCCCTTCCAACCGGCCGAATCCGGCGCCGAAACTGTAGGAGCCCGTGACCTCGGCGCCCTGTCGATCGAGCACGACGTCGACATCGAGCGGCGTGGCGCCGCCCGTGATCTGCCCATGCAGCGTTCCGTCGAAGTCCAGATCGCCGGCTGCCTTGCCGCAGGGCGCGGCCAGGAGCCGGCCTTGCGGACGGGGCGCAAGGTCTTGCGGCCTCGCGGTTCGGCCGACCCTCGACGACAGCGCCTGGATGCCGGGATCGGCGAGCAAATGGGCGAACCGCGAAACTTCCAGGCCGATCGCGAGCGCCGTCGCCTGCGCGCCGGGCTGCGCGTTGCGGTCGTAGACGGACGCCCATTCGCTCATGTGACGCGCGAGGCTTTGCAGCCGCTCGGGCGACACCGGATGCGTGCGCGCTGCCAGGGATGACCGGTACTGCGCGTCGCTGGCGAAGTCGGCGCGGTTTTCCATGAGGTTGGTCATGATGAAAAACAGGATCGGAACGCCGACCGGCATGTCGCCGACGCGAACGATCTGGTCGAAAGCGAAACTGTCGGCTTCGGCCTCGTTGGCGCGCGAGACTTCCGGCGCAACGGCGAGGTTGCCTGGATGACGGTGGAACACGTGGCCGTATTCGTGGAGCAGGACGAATACGGCGGCGGTGCTGAATGCCCGGCGGGCCGGCTCGGCGACCTCGTCATCGGAGAACGCGTCGGGCGGGATGCACAGGGCCTCCCAGGGCTTTGGCGGCGCCTCAGCCTCGTTCCAATATCGCAGCATGAGCAGGTAGTCGCCGAGCGACTGGGTCGAGTAGCCCTTCCGGTCGAGCCATGTATAGGCCATCGCGACATCTTCCAGGAACCGCAATGACGCGGCCGAGACGGTGATGGTTCTTCCGCGTGCCCCGAAGCCGAAAGGCTCGTCTCCGGGCGCTCTCAGCACCATGTCGAAGCGAATGCCCTCCAGCTGCGCGCGCTCCGCTTCGGTGAACGCGGGAACAAACACATTCTCGTAATTGTCGGCCCAGCCGCGCTCGTAGCGCGACGCCAGAATCCGCGATCTCGGCGTCTTCGTAAAGCGCGTCCAGGGATTGCGCGGCGGCGCCCTGGGTCAGCGCGGCCGCGAGCGCCAGCCCGAAGAGTCCGCATCTCGTCATAACGAGGTCCGGAAGACGATCGTGGCGCCCGGCACCAGATCGTCGGGAGGATCGCGATCGCCGTTTTCCCTCGCCCAGTCCGCGAACTTGCTCCGGTCGCCCCATTCCGGCTTCCACTGTGACAGCATGATCGCGAATTTCGCGGCGCGCACCGCCTCCTCCAGTTCGGTGGCCTCCGGAATGCTCATGCTCTGCCGCGCATTGGTGAGGAACCCGTTGAGCCGCGCCATGGCGATTTCCGGCTGGAGCCCTCCGACCGCGATTTCGCTGAACTGCTTCGGCGCGGCGCGCTCGGCAAGCCCCGAAAAGACACCGGCCTCGCCGCTTCCGACAGGCACGGACAGGTTCATCGGCCTCGTCACCGAATAGCCGATGATGGCGCAGCCGAAGAGAGCGAAGAAAACGCCGGGGCCGATCCGTGACAGGAAGATGGAAACACCGCCCGGAAGCTGCAGCTTGCCCTCGCCCCGGGGGATGGACGGCATGCTGCGGAATAGGCTGTAGCCGAGGTAGACGCACAGGGCCCCGGCAAGCACAAGCAATATGCGCTCCGCCGCGCGCGACAGTATTACGGCCATAAGAGTGGCAACGGCGGCTTCATCCATCTGCATGCTCTTAAGACGGCAAGTCCGGCATGCGGCGGACGCCGGCATTGCCGCTAAACCCGCACCCTACAGAAGTTGTTGCGCCGTGGACAGCGGCAGGTGATCTGTTCGTCTCGTCCAGCCGCCATTCACGCTTCCGCCGGCGCTTGGCGAAGTTTCGCAGCAGGGGTCGTCGGCGGGGGTGCGGCGGCCGTGCCTGTCGTGCCGCGGGTCAGTGCCGGTATTGCTGGATGCGCGTGGTTCTGAGGCCCGCCAGTCCGTATTCGTCGATCGATGCCTGCCAGGAAAGGAATTCCTCCGTGGTCAGCTTGTAGCGCTGGCAAGCCTCGTCAAGGCTGAGCAACCCGCCGCGAACCGCGGCGACCACTTCGGCCTTGCGGCGGATGACCCACCGGCGCGTATTTGTCGGGGGCAAATCGGCGATCGTCAGGGGACTGCCGTCCGGCCCGATTACATATTTTACGCGCGGCCTTACAAGATCGGTCATCGTACTCTCTACATAATCGTAGACCTAATCGGGACCAAGCTATCGCCACAGCTTTAAAAATTGCCTAAGCCGTCAGCAGGCCTTTTCCGTCTCGGCCAATGGTTTCTTCACCGCGACATGAAATTCCAGCCGTTGGCGATGAGACCGGGCAGGCAAATCCTTCCCCGCTCTGGCCACCTCCCCAGCGATCTGGCGGCGTGCGCCCGCTTGACCTATATTCGCGCTGCCGGCAAAAGGCCGGTTTCTGAACTGGCCCCGAACGTTGGAAAGCGCCATGAACAGCCTCGAACTGCCGGGACGGCCCGAAGACACCCGCGTGGTGGTGGCGATGTCGGGCGGCGTCGATTCCTCCGTCGTGGCCGCCATCCTCAAGCGTGAAGGCTATGACGTGGTCGGCGTCACGCTGCAGCTCTACGATCACGGCGCCGCCACCCACCGCGCCGGCTCATGCTGCGCCGGGCGCGATATCGAGGATGCGCGGCGCGTCTCCGAGACGCTCGGCATGCCGCACTACGTGCTCGACTATGAAGAGCGTTTCCGCAAGGCCGTCATCGACCCGTTCACGGAGAGCTATGTCGCGGGCGAAACGCCCATTCCCTGTGTGTCCTGCAACCAGACGGTCAAGTTCGCCGAACTGCTGGAGACCGCGCGCGATCTGGGCGCCGCGGCACTGGCCACCGGCCATTACATCCGCAGCCGCGCCAACGGCGCGCATCGCGCGCTTTACCGGCCCGTCGACGCGGACCGCGACCAGAGCTACTTCCTGTTCGCCACCACGCAGGAGCAGATCGACTATCTGCGCTTTCCATTGGGTGGCCTGCCCAAGCCGCAGGTGCGCGCGATCGCCGCCGAGTTCGGGCTGACCGTCGCCGACAAGCAGGACAGCCAGGACATCTGTTTCGTCCCCCAGGGAAAATATTCCGACATCATTTCCAGGCTGAACCCGGCCGCCGCCACGCCGGGAGACATCGTCCACATAGACGGGCGCGTGCTCGGCCGCCATGGCGGTATTCTGCGCTACACGATCGGCCAGCGGCGCGGCATCGGCATTGCCTCCGGTGAGCCGCTCTACGTCGTTCACCTCGACGCCGGGCGGGCGCGCGTGATCGTCGGGCCGCGTGAAGCCCTGGAAACGAGAAAGGTCTTCTTGCGCGGCATGAACTGGCTGGGCGACGAAAATCTCGACGCAGCCGGTGCCGATGGCATCGAACTGTTCGCCAAGGTCCGCTCGACCCGGCCGCCGCGCCCCGCCATGCTTCACCGTCGCGGCGGCGTGACCTGGGTCGAACTGGCCGATGGCGAATCCGGCGTCGCGCCGGGCCAGGCCTGTGTATTGTATGCCGATGACGGCAACGACGCCCGCGTGCTGGGTGGCGGATTCATCGAGCGCTCCGAACGCGGCGCGGCCGCCGAGGCGATGCTGGCGAAGCTCGCCGCTCTGCCCCGGCCTGTCGCGGCGGAATAGGCGATGGCGGTCGCCGCTCGCGGCGTCCAGTGCCGCGACGGAAACGGTCTATCCGGCGCCGTCCGCCTTACGCCGGCCAGCGTACTGGCTGAAGCCCGCCTTTGATCCCAAGAGGCGATCTTGTGACTAAGCAGGTCCGGAAAAGTGTCTCCCGGTTCTCCGACAGAAACCTGCGACAAAACAAGAGGCGAAGCAGGCGAAGCGTGGGCGAAGCCGCGCAAGTCTGCTTAGGTGTGCGAAATCGTCCCGGCGGTAAGAATGCGCAGGACGCTCACGCCCTCCTCGCCGCTGGTGCGCGGCGCCTCGCGCGTCTGGACGCAGTGCACGAAATGCTCCAGTTCGCGCGTCAGAGGCATGCCGCCCTCGACAGGGATGTAGGTCGGCTCGTTGGTGGTGGCGACCCATTGGCCGCTGTCCTGCCAGACCTCGTGGCGGTAGATCGCAAGCTTGCGCTCCCAAGGTTCGACGTCGTCGAACACCGCCATCGCCTCGGTGCCGACCACGGTCAGCCGCCTCTCGCGATACGGATTGAGGCGCGAGGTGAACAGGTGGCCGCGCAGGCCGCCGGGAAAAAGCATATGCAGATGGGCGAAGTCGCTGAGTTTGTCGAGCACCGCCGCCCCCTCGCCACGCACCTCCGTCGGCGCCTCGCCGGTGATCGCCAGGATCATCGACAGGTCGTGCGGCGCCAGATCCCATAGCGCGTCGTTCTCGGTGTGAAACTTGCCGAGGCCGAGCCGGTGCGAATGGATGTATTTCACCGTGCCGAGTTCGCCCGCGTCGATCAGCGCCTTGAGTTTCTCGAAGGCCGGATGGAAACGCAGCACGTGGCCCGTCATGAAGATGCGGTTGGCGCTTGCCGCGGCCGCGACCGCGCGTTCGGCATCGGGCACGGTCAGCGCGATCGGCTTTTCGACAAGAACGTCCTTTCCCGCAGTGACCGCGCGGATCGCCTCCTCGGCGTGGAACTGCGGCGGCAGCGCCATCACCACGGCATCGACGTCGTCGCGCCGATAAAGCTCGGCGGTGGCGATCGCCAGGCAGTCATGTTCGACGGCAAAACCCTCGGCGCGCGCGGCGTTGGCATCCGAGACCGCATGCAGGACGCCTAGCCCCTTGAGCGTACGGACATGGTTCGCACCCCAGTATCCGCAACCAAGGACAGCTATGCGCGGCTTCATACAATCATGGACTCTGGACTTGCGGCCCGGCGAAATGGAATCGTCGGTGAGACATAGCCCAGCGCCCCGCGCTAACTCAAGGGCGCGCCGCGCACGATTGGTTTCAGGCCGAAAGCGTAGGTTCACCGCGGATGGCGGCTTGCCGGCGGTTTTCGCATCCGCGGCAGGCGCCGGACGCCCGATAGGCGTGAAGCCGATCTGTATCAGCAATTTGAAGACCTGGCGCCGTTATGACGAGTTGAAGCTCTGTTCGGGCGAACAAACCTCCTAAATTCGATGACAAGTTGTACGAATGGCGTCAGACTGTTCGAAATTTCTTCAGCAAACTCAAAGTGCTAAACCTATCGTCATGCGCGCTCGACAAATACCGATCAGAGCTTAAATGCCTTCATTTATCACGACGCCGCTATATAAATGCAAAATATACCTTATTGAAAATTACCTTTGATTGTGGCAAGCTAAATTACAACAACAATCAATTATGTAGCCGGCTCGTTTGGCGCGACGGCGGGGGAAGCAGATGAGCCGCAAAGGCCATGGGCAATCACCACGCGTCTCCTTCCTTGTCAGATTGAGAGGATCGCCCGAGACATTCTGGGAGTCCGCCGGGTTCGGGCGCGGGCCAGCAAATTCGGCCATATGTTCGGGAATATGCGGAGTGACGCGGCAGGATCGTGGCCGCTTTCCTTGAGAAGCCACGCTTTGCAGAGGAGCGGAACCATGAATTCGAGCAAGCACGCGAAACGATCGCATATCGACCTGGTGATATCGCTTGCGCTGTTGAGCGTAGCCGCGATCTGGCCGTCGTCCTCGAGCCTGGGACAGACGTCGCCTGGTACGCCCGGATGTGAAAAGGTTGACATGGCTAACACGGCAGCGCTGCAACAGTTCATCAATACGCAGGGCCTTAAGGATTTCGCCAATCCACCTGAACCAGGCTCACCTCCGACCAGCGAAGCGGCACGGCTCGACCTGATCGTCGACTATGCCAATATCACGGTCCTGGGCTGCCCGGCCAAGCTCAGAACCTACAATGGAAGGATCGTCGGGCCGACGATACGCGCCAAGCCGGGCGACACCATTCATCTTCGGCTCATCAACAATCTCCCCACGCCCGCGCCGGGTGAATTGCCGCCGCACCCGCAACAACCGGCGCCGGCCGGTCACGGCGGCCATGGACTTCCGTTCAGCTTCAATGTGACCAACCTGCACACGCACGGCCTTCATGTGGCGCCGCAAGGACCGATCGACCCCTCGACCGGAAAAGCTCCATTCGAAAGCGACAACGTTTTGCTGGAGCTTGGGCCGGGCGAGCAGCAGGACTACCGGATCCATATCCACGAGGATCATCCCGCCGGCACGTTCTGGTATCACGCCCACGTCCATGGGTCGACGGCGGTGCAACTGTCGAGCGGCATGGCGGGTGCACTCATTATCGAGGGCGGTCGCGCCGACAATGGGGACCTCGACACCGTGCCTTCGATCGGGCAGGTCAAGGATAGTCAGAAGATATTCGTCCTTCAGCAACTTGCATACGACAAGACGGGAAAAGTCGAACAGTTCAATATCAACGAGGATCTGAGGCCGACCTTGATCAACGGTCAACTCGTCCCCGTCATTCGAATGCGACCAGGCGAGGTGCAGCGCTGGCGGTTCATCCACGCCGGAGTCCAGGAAAACGTGGCGCTCGCCCTTGACGGGCACGCGATTCATGAAGTCGCCGCGGACGGCATCACGCTTGGCCGCAGCGTGCCCTGGGCGGAGGCGCCGGCCTCGGGGGCTCTCGCGCAGAATACGCTTTTCCTGTCTCCGGGCTATCGTTCGGATGTGCTGGTGCAGGCGCGGACGCCGGAGCCGGGGCGCAAGTATTTCCTGCGCAAATTGCAGTTGACTCCGCCCACATCGATCCAGGCGCAGGAGCGCGCCCTTGCCCGGGCTGCAACCTCTCCGCAAGCTCTGAGCGTGCCGCCGGTCGATCCCGGTGATTTCGCGCCCGGTCAGATTCTGGCGCAACTCGTTATCGAAGGAGAGCAGATCTCCGATCAAAGCCTGCCTGGCGCGCCGGAGCTTGCAGGTTTGATCCCAGGCATTCTTCCCGACATAACGCAGGCGGAAATCGACGGCTCCAATGCCCCAGAAACGGTCGAACTCAAGCTTGCCCGCGGAATCTGCAATCCAGAGGACGGATCGTGCCAGCCGTGCATGTCGGGGCCCGACTGCCGGACCGCATTCCAGGTCGACAACAGGCAGTTCTCCCTGCATCCAAGTGCCGTGCGGACCCTGAAGCTAAATACGGGAGGAAAGCCCACCGCCGCAGAGTGGACAGTTACGGCCACCAATGGCTTACATCCCTTCCATATCCACGTGAATCCCTTTCAGTTCGACCGGATGGAGCCCAGTGCCGGAGGCGTCATTGTTCGGAAGCCCGTATGGAAAGATACGATCCTGGCGATCCGAAACACGCTGCCGCCCCTGCGGACGCGATACCTGCGCTTCACCGGGAAATTCGTTCTCCACTGCCATATCCTCCAGCATGAGGACCAGGGAATGATGCAATTGGTGGAGATAGTCGACTGATATCAGGTTGAGACGGTTTTCATTCTTCGAGCACTGAAACAGGAGGAAAAAGTGGCTAGACATACGGTCGAGATCATATTCCCGATGTCATATTCGCCCGACCCCATACAGATCAATGCGGGTGACACGGTCGAATGGATAAGTCGTGATGGTGGTGATGTTCATACCGTTACTCACGATGACCTTACAACATTCAGAAGCGACATACTGAACGAGGGAGATAAATTCGAACACACGTTCAGCACTGCCGGCGACTTCCCGTATTTCTGCGAAGTGCACGGCAGGGCAATGACGGGAACCGTCACGGTCGTGGCCGTGGCCGCGGTGCGCCATACGATAGAAATCCTTCCCCCCATGCGCTACTCGCCGGATTCACTTCAGATCAGCATCGGCGATACCGTCGAGTGGATCAGCCGGGACGGCACGGACGTTCACACCGTCACGCATGACGATCGGACGACGTTTCGCAGCGACATATTGAACGAAGGAGACCGGTTTGAGCACACATTCAATACTAGCGGCCCCTTTCCGTATTTCTGCGAGGTGCACGGCAAGGCAATGAAGGGCCTGATCGAGGTGAGATAGAATCGAAGTTCGTCTCCAGCAAAGCACCAGGATCTGTCGTGGACTGTCAGAACCGGCGCGGGAAAACCGAACAGATTGGCTCCATGGCCGGGCGCTATGCCGGAAAGCCATGTACCCCATATGTTCGCGATGGCGCTTGATTTTCCCTTGGGCTCACCAATACTCAACAGCGCAGCCTGCTTGACAGGCTGCGTCAACCGCCCGTATACCGCCGCTCTCTTTCCAACGCGACGCGCCCGCGCCTCTCGCGAACTGGTGTGGCGGAGTAGCTCAGTCGGTTAGAGCAGAGGAATCATAATCCTTGTGTCGGG
>CAWFYS010000017.1:0-163339 GCA_963820075.1 uncultured Alphaproteobacteria bacterium | reverse complement strand
ATCACCGGCATCGCCTTGTCGTGGATCGGCTTGACGACGCCGTTCGGTTCGGTGGTGAAGAAAGCGAAGAGCTGATGATCCCGCGGGCCGTCCTTGACGCGGCGGATGCCGTGCCAGCGCGTCCACAATCCGGCGAAAAAGAACAACGGCTTGGTCTCGTCCACAGCGAACCAGAAGTTCCGCTGGATGCCCGTCGCCGGGTCCTTGTCGCCGGCCGTCGGGCTCGGTTCGGCGAAGCTGGTCGCCGGCACGACGCAGCGATGTTCGATCGCCAGCCATTGCCGCCAGTGCCCGAAATTGGGTCTGCGGATGTTGGTCGCGCCGTAGTCGGCCTTGCCTTTCACACGCTCCGGCGGCGACGGCATGCCCCAATTGAGAATTGCCAGCTCGCGTTCGCCGTTCTCGTCCATGCGAACCACCGGCGCCTTGAAGTTGGGATAGACGTCCAGAGACGGTTCGAGATTGCCGGCCAGATCGCGGAAGACCCGCGCGAACTGGATGATCGCCTCGTGACTGGTGGTGACATTGTAGAGATTGCACAATCAGATGAGCATCCACCCAAGGGCTGCCAGCCGGACGGCTGGAAAGGACGCCGTGGCCAGAGAGCTTGTCCGACAGTTTCGGGGGGCAGAATGTCATTCGCGGCTTGACCGCGCAAGGGGTTGTTCCTAATTCGTTCTCATGCAGATCGAAACTCTTGGTGATGCGTGGGCGCACAGCGCGACCGTCTGGATGGCGTGCGCGTGGGGGCCGCATACGGATTCGGCAATGAAGCGCGGTCGGGAATGCCGCTACCGCAAGACGCTCGACATGGAAACCTTGATTTGCACGCGGGGCAGGACGTTTCCTATCGCCAGGTTGGCCGAGCGGTTGCGATGTCCGCGCTGCGGGAGCCGAACGATCCGCGTCGTCTGGAATTTTCCATCGCAAGGTAACGAACAACGGGCGAGAGCGGTGTAACGCTTTGCTCCCAACCTCACCTATGCGTTTGTGTCTCGACCACTAGCGAGGAATCGCGGTGGTCGCTCGCCAGCAAAGACGGAGGTTTCCGGGCGCATTTCCGGGCGCAACTTGCGCAGTGCCTTCGCGCCTAATTGCCTAAATCATTGAAACTTATTTGAAAAACTGGTCGGAGTGGCAGGATTTGAACCTGCGACCCCATCGTCCCGAACGATGTGCGCTACCAGGCTGCGCTACACTCCGCGACCAGACGGGCGGCTTATAGCTGCCCGAAAAAGAAGCCGCAAGCTCCAAAACACCGCGCCGCAACGGACTTCGGGCGGACGCGAGCGAAGATGCCGTCCTTCGCTGCAAGACTGATTGGTCGGGCGATCAAGGAGGACTGGCTGCGCGCCGGCCACTAAACCGCGTGGAACGCGGTTCGGGCGAACGCCGTCAATACGGGCTGGCGACGTCCCCCGTTTCGACATAGACGGACTTCGCCTGAGAATAGTGGCGCAGCGCGTCGAGGCCGTTCTCGCGGCCGATACCAGACTGCTTATAGCCGCCGAACGGCACCTCCACCGGAGTGAGATTATAGGCGTTGATCCAACAGGTTCCCGCCTGGAGTTCGGCGATGACGCGATGGGCGCGCGGCAGATCGCGGGTGAAAACACCCGCCGCAAGCCCGAACTCCGTGTCATTGGCGCGCGTCACGACCTCGTCCTCTTCTTCGAAGGACAGCACGGCCATGACCGGCCCGAATATCTCCTCGCGCGCGATCCGCATATCGTCCTTGACATCGGCGAAGATCGTCGGCTCGACAAAGAAGCCGCCCTCGAAACCCTGCAGGGACGGAACGCCGCCTCCGCAGCGCAGGCTGGCGCCCTCCTGCCTGCCGATGGCGATGTAGCCGGTAACCTTGTCATGCTGCGCCTTGCTAATTAGCGGGCCCATCTGCGTTTCCGGATCGAGCGGATCGCCGATGCGGATTTTCTTGGTGCGCTCGACCAGGCGCTCGACGAAACGGTCATGCAGGCCTTTCTGCACGAAGACGCGCGTGCCGTTGGAGCAGACCTGGCCGGTCGAGTAGAAATTGCCGAGCATGGCGCCGCCTATGGCGTTTTCCAGGTCGGCGTCGTCGAAGACGATCAGCGGCGACTTGCCGCCAAGCTCCATGGTCGCGTGCTTCATCAGCGAACCGGCAAGCGACAGCACCTTGCGCCCGGTCGGCACCGAACCTGTCATGGAAATCTTGGCGACCGCCGGGTGGGCGGCAAGTGCCGCGCCGACATCGCCGAAACCCTGAACGACATTGAAAATTCCGTCGGGCAGGCCGGCCTCCGTATAGATCTCGGCCAGCGCCAGCGCCGAAAGCGGGGTGTTTTCCGAGGGCTTGAACACCATCGCATTACCCATGGCCAATGCCGGCGCGGACTTCCAGCCGGCCATCTGGATCGGATAGTTCCATGCGCCGATGCCGACGCATACGCCGAGCGCTTCGCGCCGCGTATAGGCAAACGGGCCGCCGAGATCGGTGTAGTCGCCGCCGAACGCCGCGACTGCGCCGCCGAAATATTCCAGCGCGTCGGCCGCCGAAGCCGCGTCGGCGACCAGCGTTTCCTGGATCGCCTTGCCGGTGTCGAGCGTCTCCAGCCGCGCCAGCTCGGCGTTGCGGGTGCGCAATATGTCGGCGGCACGCCGCAGGACGCGGCCGCGCTCCACGGGTTTCAGCCTTGCCCATACCGGCTGTGCGGCGCGCGCCGCTTCGATGGCCAGTTCGATTGTGTTGGGTGTTGCGGCATGCAGACTGGCAATCGTCTCGCCGGTTCCCGGGTAGATCACCGGCAGGGCAGGACCCTGTTCGTCCTCGACATGGCGGCCGTTGATATAGTGCGAGGCTTTCGGCTGGGCTCTCATGGTGATGTTCCCGGATTTCCGTTTGGGCGCGAGGCCCCGCCTGTCCTGACGCGGGGCCAGTTGCGCCCGTGCGCTGCGTAACGCCGCCGTGGCTCGCCGCGGGGCCATTCGCGACGGTGCTCCAAATTGCCCCCCTCTTGGTTCGCGAGCCGCTTGCGCGAGGAAGGGACAGTATGACGCCACCGTTTGTGTAAGGATTGACGTGTCTAAGGATCGGCTGGACGTGCATGTTTGGCCCGGTGGCGAGGCGTTCCACGTTCGTCGCGACGGCGAGGGTCTCTCGGTACTGGTCGAACGGCTCGGCGCGGTGGCGTGCGGGATCGTCGCGGTCGAGGCGACCGGCGGCTTCGAGACCGTCGTGGCGGCGGCGCTGGGAGCGGCGGGTCTGCCGGTGGCTGTGGTCAACCCGGCGCAGGTCCGCGCTTTCGCGGTCGCGCTCGGCGAGCGGGCCAAGACCGACCCGATCGACGCCGCCGTCATCGCCCGCTTCGCCGAGGCGACGAAGCCGACGTTGCGACCGCTGCCCGACGAGGCCACCCGGCTGCTTGCCGATCTCGTCGCGCGCAGACGCCAGATCGTGGCCATGATCGGGCCGAGCGCCAGCGCCTGACGCGGCGCCGACCGGATCCACGGCCTGCCGGCCATCTCCCCCACAAGGAGGGAGATCAACCGGCCGCTTTGGTTTCGCCAATCGCCGAAGTTGCAGAAGAGGCGGCGACGCCGAAGCTGCCAATCTCCACCCTTGCGGGGGAGATGGCCGGCAGGCCAGAGGGGGGCGCCTCGCGATCTGCTCACCGCTCTACCTTGCACTTCGTCATGGAAGGCCGTGATCGCCTCGCCAACTCACTTTCCATACTACGTACTCTCACCGGTCGCTCTCGCGCCAGCGCGGGTTGAACCATGGCTGCTGATTGGACGGCGGCAGCGGCGCGCGGCCGAGAATGTGATCGGCCGCCTTCTCGCCGGTCATGATCGAAGGCGCGTTGAGATTGCCGTTGGTGACGCGCGGGAAGATGGAGGAATTGGCGACCCGCAGGCCGTCGACGCCGATGACGCGGCATTGCGCATCGACCACGCTCATCGGATCGTCGGCGCGGCCCATCCGGCAGGTGCCGCACGGGTGGTAGGCGCTCTCGGCATGCTCGCGGATGAAGGCGTCGAGCGCGTCGTCGCTCTCGACATGCGACCCCGGCGAAATCTCGCGGCCGAGATAGTCCGCAAAGGCCGGCCGCGAAAATATCTGGCGGGTCAGCCGGATGCAGTGGCGGAACTCGGTCCAGTCGTCGGGATGCGACATGTAGTTGAAGCGGATTTCGGGCTTGGCCCACGGGTCCGGCGAGCGCAGCGTGACCGTGCCGCGCGACTTGGAGCGCATCGGCCCGACATGCGCCTGGAAACCATGCGACTTGGCGGCCGCCTTGCCGTCGTAGCGGACGGCGGCCGGCAGGAAATGGAACTGGATGTCGGGATAATCGATGCCCGGCGCGGAACGGACGAAAGCGGCGGCCTCGAAATGGTTGGTGGCGCCGAGTCCCGTCTTGAAGAACAGCCACTCGGCGCCGATCAGCGCCTTCGACAGAGGGTTCAGCACGGAATAGAGCGTGACCGGCTTGGTCGCCTCCTTCTGGATGTAGAGTTCGAGGTGGTCCTGCAGATTGGCGCCGACGCCCGGGCGGTCCGCCAGCACGTCGATGCCTTTCGCCTTGAGATGCGCGGCAGGCCCGATGCCGGAGAGCATGAGAAGTTTTGGCGAGTTGATCGACGAGGCGGCGACGATCACCTCGCGCCTGGCGCGGACGATCTGGACCTTCCTGCGCGCTTCGATCTCGACACCGACGGCACGCCTGTTCTCGATCGCGATGCGGCGCGCGAAGCCTCTGACAAGGCGCACATTCGGCCGCTTCAGCGCCGGCTTCATATAGGCGTTGGCGGTGGACCAGCGGCGGCCGCGATGGATCGTCTGCTCCATGGCGCCGAAGCCTTCCTGCTTGGAGCCGTTATAATCCTCCGTCAGCTCGAAGCCAGCCTGGGCGCCAGCCTCGACAAAGGCCGCGTAGAGTCGGATTCTTGCCGGTGCCGCGCTGGACGTGAAGCGGGCCGTCCGTGCCGCGCCAGCCGCTCTCGCCGCCATGAGAGTGCTCCATGCGCTTGAAATAGGGCAGGACGTCGGCGAAGGCCCAGCCGGTCGCGCCCGACTCGGCCCAGTGGTCGAAATCGCCGGCGTGGCCGCGCACATAGACCATGCCGTTGATGGAGGACGAGCCGCCCAGCACCTTGCCGCGCGGCGTGGCAAGCACGCGGCCGCCGAGATGCGGCTCCGGCTCGGTGGAAAAGCCCCAGTCGTAGAGGCTCATATTCATCGGGAATGACAGCGCCGACGGCATCTGGATGAGCGGGCCGATGTCGGTGACGCCATATTCGATGACGATCACGGAATGCTTGCCGTCCTCCGACAGGCGGTAGGCAAGAGCCGAGCCGGCGGAGCCCGAACCGACAATGACGAAATCGGCCTCAAGCATCGGCGACATGCCTCATGAAATCGGCCAGCGAGACATTGCCGCCGCTGGCGACGACGAGGACGGTCTTGTCCTTCACGTCGACCGCGCCGCGAAAGCAGGCCCGCGAGCGAGGCAGCGCCGGAAGGCTCCAGCACCAGCTTCATGCGCTCGAAGGCGATCTTCATGGCGGCCCGCACCGCCGCGTCGCTGACCGTCAGGCCGCTGACGCCGGCCGCCTTGACGGCGGCGAAGGGAGCCTGGCCCGGCCGGCGCGCCATCAGGCCGTCGCAGATCGAGGCAGGCCCCGGCGGCGCCGTCTCGATCTCGCCATGCGCGATGGAAGCACCCATGCCGTTGAAGCCTTCCGGCTCGACGCCATGAATTGCGGTACGCGGCGAGAGATAATGGAAAGCCAGCGATACCCCGCCGATGAGGCCGCCTCCGCCGACCGGGCAGAACACCAGGTCCGCCTCGGCGTCTTGCGCGGCAAGCTGGTCCAGCGCCTCCAGCCCTGCGCCGCCCTGGCCGGCCACGATCTCCGGGTCGTCGAAAGGATGGAGGAGGGCGAGGCCCTGCTCGGCGGCGATCTGGCGGGCGCGCTCGGACGCGACCTCCTCGCGGGCGCGTGTTCCGTGGTCGGTCAGCACGACGGCCGCGCCGTAGCCGGCGGTGGCATCGCGCTTGGAGGCGGGCGCGTCGACCGGCATGACGATGGTGACGGGAATGCCGAGCGCCTGGCCTGCAGCGGCCAGCCCTTGCGCGAAATTGCCCGAGGAAAAGGCGACGACGCCGCGTTTTGCCTCGTCCTCCGAAAGCTGCTTCAGCCGCCAGTAGGCGCCCCGCACCTTGAAGGAGCCGGCCCATTGCAGCGACTCGGCCTTGACGAAGACCCGCGCCGCGCCGGTCCGGCTGGCCAGCGCCGCCGATTCAAGCAGCGGCGTGACCTGCGTGGCGCGCGAGGTCGCCGCGTAGGCCTTTCTCAAATGGGCAAGGTCCGGGATCATTTTGCTCTCAGGCTGTCGTAGGAAACCATTACGTGGGTGGCATAGGCCGGACGCCCGGTCAGACGGTCGTAGTAGGCGCGCAGGTTCGGCGTCTCACCGCGGTCGAAGTCGAGCGTGAAGTAGCGGTAGAGCGGCGCGCCGACGACCATGTCGGCGAAGCAGACATCGTCACCGCCAAGATAGGGGGCCTCGGCAAGCCGCGCGTCGAGCATGGGCGCCAGCGCCTTGAGGCGTTGCTCCGATACGGCGATGACCGAAGGATCGCGCTTGTGCGCCGGCACGAAGATGAGGGGCCGGAATACGCCGCCCAGAAAGGCCGGGCCGAAAGTCGTCCTGATCCACTCGGCCCATTTGTCGACCTCCGCGCGCCGCGCGGGTGCGGCCGGCCAGAACTGCTCGCTGCCGTAGCTGGCGCCGAGATAGCGGATAATCGCGGCACTTTCCCACAGGAGTGGTCCGTCGCCGTCGCGCAGCACCGGCACCAGTCCGTTCGGATTCATGGCAAGGAATTCCGGCGTGTCGTTGCCGCCGAAGGCGCCGCCGACGTCGATGCGTTCATAGGCAAGCCCCAGTTCGGCCAGCGTCCACATCACGGCCTGAACGTTTACGGAGGTTGCTCTGCCCCAGACGGTAATCATGTCACTCACCTTTCGGAAACCGCTTGCGCTCTTCGAGCACGTTCAGGTCCATGTGATTGCGCATATATCGCTCGGAGGCCGGCCGTTGCGGCTGGAATTCCCAGTTCCAGTAGGCGCCGCTGCGCAGCGCCGGGTAGACGACCCAGCGGCGCGCCTGGCTTTCGCGCACGGCGGCGTCGAAGGCGGCCATGTCCCAGCGGGCGCGAACCTTCGCCATGAAGCGCTCGACGAGGCCGGCATTCACCGGATCCGCGGCAAGGTTTTCAAGCTCGTGCGGATCGGACTCAAGCTCGAAAAGCTGCGGCGGATCGATCTCGCAGTGGATGAATTTGTAGCGGCCTTCGCGGATCGCGACGAGCGGCGCCTGCGAGCCTTCGGCGGCATACTCCATCAGCACCGGCGTCTGGCGCGGCGCGCCATGCATAAGCGGCACCAGCGACTCGCCGTCCGTCCAGGGCAGGATGCCCGCAAGCTCCAGTCCCGCCAGATCGCAAAGCGTCGCCGTCACGTCGAGATTGGATACCGGGGCCGTGATCAGGCCAGCCGGGATGCCGGGGCCGGCGATCATCAGGGGCACGCGCGCGGAGCCCTCGTAGAAGCTCATCTTGAACCACAGGCCGCGCTCGCCGAGCATGTCGCCGTGGTCGCTGCAGAACAGGATGATCGTGTCATCGAGCATGCGGGTGCTTTCCAGCACCGCAAGAAGCTCGCCGATCTTGTCGTCGACATAGGAGATGCTGGCGAAATAGCCGCGCCGCGCCCGGCGGATGTGCTGGGGCGAGATCTCGGAAGCGGAATGGTCGCAGGCGTCGTGGAGACGCCGCGTATGGGCGTCCTGCCGGTTGTGCGGAACAGAAGGGACGATAGGGTCGAGCGCCGGGCAGTCGTCGTAAAGGTCCCAGTGCTTGCGGCGCGCGACATAGGGGTCATGCGGATGGGTGAAGGAGACCGTGAGGCACCAGGGCCGCCGGTCCGGATCGTCAGAACAGCGGGCGTAGTCGTAAAGCCGCTGTGTCGCGCAGAAGGCGACCTCATCGTCATATTCGAGCTGGTTGGTGATCTCGGCCACACCGGCTCCGGTGACCGAGCCGAGGTTGTGATACCACCAGTCGATGCGCTCGCCGGGGTTGCGGTAGTCCGGCGTCCAGCCGAAATCGGCCGGGTAGATGTCGGTGGTGAGCCGCTCCTCGAAGCCGTGCAACTGGTCCGGGCCGACGAAATGCATCTTGCCGGAGAGGCAGGTCGCGTAGCCGGCGGCTCGCAGATGGTGGGCGAAGGTGGGGATGGAGGCGGCGAACTCGGCGGCGTTGTCGTAAACCTGCGTGCGCGACGGAAGCTGGCCGGTCATGAACGAGGCGCGGCCGGGCGCGCAAAGCGGCGAGGCTGTGTAGGCGTTGCGGAAACGGGCCGAGCGGGCGGCAAGCGCCGTCAGGTTCGGCGCGTGGAGAAAGTCCGCAGGCCCATCCGGAAAGAGCGTTCCGGCGAGCTGGTCGACCATCAGGATCAGGATGTTCGGCCTGCTGCTCATCAAGCGGCACCGCCGAGCTTGGCTTCGACGTAGTCCTCGACCAGCGCGGCGGCGCTGAGCGGATGCGGAAGGCCGTCGCGCAGGGCGCGGCGGATATAAAGCCCGTCGATCAGGGCGGCGATCGTCTCGGCCATGCGTTCGGCCTCATGGCGCGGCACGAGCGGCAGAAGCCCGCTCATCAGGTTGGAATAGAGCCGCCGGCCGTAAACTCTGAGCAGCCGGCGCAGCGCCGCCGACCTCTGCGCCTCCCCGTAGAAGGCGAGCCATGCGTGCACGGTCTCGTGCCGGAACTGGCCGACCGAGAAATTGACGAGGATGACGGCGGATACCCGCTGCCGCGGCGTGGCGGCGCGGCCGAGCGCCTTCACCATGTCGCTGCCGAGGTCGGCGAGCAATTGCCGCATCGTTGCCTGAAGGAGGTCCTCCTTGGCGCCGAAATAATGATGGGCCAGCGCCGAGGATACGCCCGCCCGCCCGGCAATGTCGGACATGGTGACGTCGAGGGTTCCCCGGTCGCCGATCGCCGAAATCGCGGCATCAATAAGGGCGCGCCGGCGCAGCGGCTCCATTCCGGTCTTGGGCATTTGGGTCTCTTCCGGCGGTATCTGAAATCTCTTCGGCGAAAGATTATTGTTTATTGATGGGTCAATCAACGAAAATCCGTTGGTTCAGGCGGCCTCACGGCCATTTCACTTCCGGCGGCATGCTTGACAGGATGGCGGCGACATTGCCGCCTGTGTTCAGGCCGAAGATGGTGCCACGGTCGTAGAGCAGGTTGAACTCGACATAGCGGCCGCGCCGCACAAGCTGCTCCTCGCGGTCGGCGGGCGTCCAGGGCCGCTCGAAATTGTCGCGGACAAGCCGCGGATAGATGTCGAGGAAGGCAAGGCCGACGTCCTGCACGAAGCGGAAGCCCGCGTCCCAGCCGCCCTGTTCCGGCGCGGGCTGCAGCCAGTCGAAGAAGATGCCGCCTATTCCGCGCGGTTCGTTTCGGTGCTTCAGGAAAAAGTACTCGTCGCACCAGGCCTTGTATTTGACGTAGTCGGCGACGCCGGCATGCGCCGCGCAGGGCGCGCGCATGGCGGCGTGGAAGCGAATCGTGTCGGCATCCTCCTGGGTGCGCCGCCGGTCGAGCACAGGCGTCAGGTCGGCGCCGCCGCCGAACCACCAGCGCGATGTGGCGACCATGCGCGTGTTCATGTGCACGGCCGGCACGTTGGGGTTTCGCGGATGGGCGATCAGCGAGATGCCGCTCGCCCAGAAGCGCGGGTCATCCTCGGCGCCGGGAATCTGCTTGCGGAACTCCGGCGAGAATTCGCCGTGCACAGTCGAGGTATGCACGCCGGCCTTTTCGAACACGCGGCCATGCAGCATAGACATGGTCCCGCCGCCGCCCCCACCCGCCTCGCGCTGCCACGGCGTGCGCTCGAAGCGGCCGGCGGCGCGATCGGCGAGGGGACCGGACAAGTCGCTCTCGATCGCCTCGAACGAGGTGCAAATGCGGTCGCGCAGTTGCTCGAACCAGGTCGTTGCGGTGGCCTTGCGATCCTCGATGTCTGGCGGCAGGCCAGCCGCCAATTGCGAACGCTTCATGAATTCTCTCCGCATTTCCCGCCGTCGGCGCGCATGGCAACAAATAACTCGTATTTTCCCTGTCGATCCCTAATCTCTTCAAGGCGAGCGTCAAGACGAAGGAGATTGACCCGTGCCCGTGCCGACCAGGCCGCCGCTCGATGGTCTGAAGAGACAGCTCGACCGCGCCCGCGCTGAAGGGCGGACACGCACCGGCGACGGCTTCATCCGCGAAACCTTCGTTCTGCCTCGACAGGACGCACGGCTGAAGGCGCGGGAATGGTTCGACCGCTGGCCGAAGCAGGCCTACTGGACGGCAATCGAAAGCTGGTTCGAACGGCCGAACGACGTGATCGAGTTTACGATAAGGCGCCTGCCCGCCGCGGATTGAGCGGCGGCTTTCCTCAAACGGAGGCTATAGGCGTCGCGCGACCGCGTCGACGAACGATCGATAGAGATTGGTCACAGCGGCCAGGGCCGGCCGCGGAAAATCGCCAAGCTTCTGTTCGATCTTGCCGAGATGGTTGGCAAAGCCCTGATTGTCGGGCCTGAGCGCGACGGCGCGCCGGGAGGCTTCCAGCGCCCTGAGATAGTCGCCGCGGGTGTAGAGGATAAGCGCGATATGGTGGAAGGAATTCGCGAAGTCCGGGTGCTCGGCGACTATCTCCTGGTGCGTGTCCAGGGCACGCCCCTGATCGCCAAGCCTCGCCTGGCATCTGGCCATAAGGAAACGATATTCGACGTTGCGCGGCGCAATCGCCAGCGCATTTTCCAGCAGCCCGAGCGCCTTAGCGGGTTGCTTGAGCGCAAAAAGGGCCTTGGCGGTCAGGAAAAAGGCATCGTCGGAGTTCCGATAGAAGGAGATTGACAGCTTGCCCGCCACTGCCGCCTGCTGGTAGCGGCCCGCTCTGGAATGGCGATAGAGATCATAGAAAGCTTCGGCGAAGCCGGGATGGGCAAGGGCGCTTCCTTCGTCCGCCATGGCAGGAATTTCCTGGTTTGCCACGAACATCTTCACCAGCGGGATCAGCCGTTTTTCCTTGTGCAAGGGAGCCGCAACGTCGTGTCCGAGATGGAGGATGGTTCTCGGGTGAAAGTTGGGCAGGCCCTGCGCCTTGCTCATGCAATAGAGGTCCACCGGGTCGCGCTCGCCGGCGAAGGTGAAGATCGGCATTTCGGCCCGGGCCATGACATGCTGAAGGTCGGGATATTTGATCTCCGCGTCCCCGTTCAGCATCCTGCTGCTGCGGCTTGCCTCCAGTCCCAGAATCGTCTCGGCGCCGAACGCCAGCACGCGAGCGCCTAGCCTGCTGCCGTAGAGAACCGCGCCATGGGCACCCATGCTTTGGCCGAACGCATAGATTTCGTCGGCGCCCAGTTCGCGGGCCCACGATTGAATGGTGGCAACGGTCGCTTCGATGCTGTCGCCCAGCCCCGCCACGCCGCTCTGGTACCAGTGCTTTCGGCCGTCGTTGAGGAAGAGGCAATGCGTGCCGAGCGACCTGCCGACCCTCCAGTACTGAAAACTGCCGTCCCGCGCGCCTATGCCGCTGAAAAAAAGGACGAGTTTGCTCGATCCGCGCGCTATTTGGAAATTGAAGCTGGGGCCGCGGAGGGCCGTCGGATAGTTCATCGGCAAGGCGGTTGGCGCAAGTCTAGGATCCTCCACATCCCCCGCTTATCCTTTCAATTCCTCGATCACAAGCCGCCTTGCCCCCGTGCCTTCATCCGCGAGGCGGTCGTCCGGATTGCGCAGCTTGCACCGGTCTATCGACAGGCACCCGCAACCGATGCAGTCGTCAAGGCCGTCGCGCAGGGCTTCAAGCTGCCTGATGCGCAGGTTAAGGCTTTCGCGCCAGCTCTTCGAAAGGCGCCCCCAGTCCTTGCGGTTCGGGGTGCGGCCTTCGGGCAGCGCGTTCAGCGCCTTGCCGATCTCGGCGAGCGATATGCCGACCTCCTGAGCGATTTTGATCACCGCGACGCGGCGCAGGACGTCGCCGCCGTAACGGCGCTGGTTTCCCGCGGTGCGATGGCTCGAGATCAGTCCCTTTGCCTCGTAGAAATGCAGCGCCGACACCGCGACGCCGCTGCGCTCGGCCACCTGCCCGACGCTGAATTCGCGCGCCATTATCCCTTGACCTCAATATTGGTTGAGGTTTTATCAGCTTGTGCTGTCCATGACAATCGAAGGAAGACGATGACGGCGCCGGTTGGGAAGGAGGCAAGGGATTGTCTGGAGGCGACAGCGCGCCCGCATGCGCGAAACGCAGGCTTTGGCTCGAACCTACCCCGCCTGCCGCATCGCCTCGCCGGCCGCCATGGCTGCCGCCAGCGCCAGATTGAGGCTGCGGCCGCCGCCGCGCATCGGAATGAGCAGGCGGGCGTCGGCGGCTTGATGCACGGCCTCCGGCGCGCCGGCCGATTCGCGGCCGAACAGCAGTATGTCATCGGGCGCGAACGCGAAGTGCGTGTAGGGCAGCGCGGCCTTGGTCGAGAACAGAACGACGCGGCGACCCTCCGCGCGGCGCCAGGCGTCGAACGTCGCGAAGTCGAGATGGCGCGTGAGCGCGGCCATCTCCAGATAATCCATGCCGGCCCGGCGCAGCGCGCGGTCGGAAAGATCGAAGCCGGCCGGCTCTATGATATCGACGGGGACGCCGAGGCAGGCCGCCATGCGCAGTATGGTGCCGGTGTTGCCGGCAATGTCGGGTTGGTAGAGCGCGATACGGAGCGTAGCCGGCATGTTGTCCGAAGGGTGCGTTGCCGTGCGGCCACACGGCAAGCGCCGCGTGCCGCAACGGGATTTTCCGGGTGGCATTTTCAGCCGAATGCGACTATAGAGCGCCGATTGTCAACTCGAACCGAGGGAGGCGGATTTGGAATTCATGATGACCGTAGACATCCACCGCCCCATCCGCGGGCGTTTCGCCTGACGGCGGAATCGGTTCGACGCTCCAAAGGACAATCTCCTGAACGCCTGATCGCGATTTCCGCCGATGACCACTCTGGTTCTCGAAGGAAATTGCAATGTTGTTCCGATTTGCACGCGGGCGAGAGCGTCCGCCTAAAACGCCGTATTTCTACGCCGACGACCCTATCCGGCCCGACGAAGCGCGGCTTGCCGCCTGGGCGCTGGCGCTCGGGCAGCCAAGCCCGTCCGCCGACGCGCCGGATCGGCGCCGCGCGCATCGCGGGATGCTGCCGGACGTCGATCTGTCTCGCGCCATGCCCGCGCCGCGCGGGCCGGGCTGGGCCACGCGTCTTTTCCGGTTGTTCACGCGAAGCCGACCTGACCATCCCACGGTACATGACGCAAGCCTGTCAGGAACGAGAGGGCGTGCTCTCGGCAATTCGGTTCAGGGACCTTATCTTGGGTGGACCGCGCGAGATTGGGAACGGGCGGACGAGGACACGTCATACGCCCCGACGTCACGGAGCCCCGCCGCCTGAGCGCGGCGTCGCTCCGTGTCTGTTCATTTGAGAAAGACCCAGTGCATGTACTCCTGGTTTGAACAAAGGCTCGATCCGTTCCCGTCCGCCGAGCCGACCGAGCCGCCGAAGACGCTGATCGCCTTTTGCCTGCACTACACGCGCGGTTCGTGGCCCTACATCACCGCGGCGGCGGTGTTGATGTCGATCATCGCGCTGGCGGAAGTCTGGATGTTCAGCTTCCTGGGTTCGATCGTCGACTGGCTGTCCGTACAGAACCGCGAGACCTTCCTGCAGACGGAGGGGTGGAAGCTGGCCGGCATGGGTTTGGTCATACTCGTCGCCTTGCCGTGCACGGTGGTCCTTCATTCGATGATCTCCCAGCAGACGCTGATGGGCAACTATCCGATGCGCATCCGCTGGCAGGTGCACCGCTACCTGCTGAAGCAGTCCATGACCTTCTATCAGGACGAGTTCGCCGGCCGCATCGCCACCAAGCTGATGCAGACGGCGCTGGCGGTGCGCGAATGCGTCATCAAGCTGATCGACGTGCTGAACTATGTCTGCGTCTATTTCCTCGGCATGCTGTTCATCGTCGGCTCCGCCGACTGGCGGCTGGCCGCGCCGTTGGCGGTCTGGCTCGCGGTCTATGTCTGTCTGTTGCGCTATTTCATTCCGCGGCTCGGGAAAGTGTCGGAAGAGCAGGCCGATGCGCGCTCGCTGATGACCGGCCGGGTCGTCGACAGCTACACCAACATCCAGACCGTGAAGCTGTTCTCCCACAGTCGCCGCGAGGCAGCCTTTGCGCGCGAGGGCATGGCGAATTTCATCGAGACGGTCTACCGCTCGATGCGGCTGGTGACCTCCCTGTACGGATGCCTTTACCTGCTCAACGGGGCCTTGCTGGCTTCCGTCGGCGCGATTTCGATCTGGCTTTGGCTGGGAGAGGCGGTGACCATCGGCGCGGTGGCCGTGGTGATCGGCCTGGTGCTGCGGCTCTGGGGCATGTCGCAATGGATCATGTGGGAAGTCTCCGGCCTTTTCGAAAACATCGGCACGGTGCAGGACGGTATCAACTCGATCTCGATGCCGCGGCTGGTCGAGGACAGGCCGGATGCCAAGGACATCGTCGTCACCGACGGCGACATCGTGTTCGATCGAATCCGCTTCCACTACGGCAAGGGCAAGGGCGTGATCGAGGATCTGTCGATCCATGTCCGGCCCGGCGAAAAGGTCGGCATCGTCGGCCGCTCCGGCGCCGGCAAGTCGACGCTGGTCAACCTGCTGCTGCGCTTCTACGATCTCGAAAGCGGCACGCATCCGCGTCGACGGCCAGGACATATCGGCCGTCGGCAGGATACGCTGCGCGCGCATATCGGCATGGTGACGCAGGATACGTCGCTGCTGCACCGCTCGGTGCGCGACAACATTCTCTACGGCCGGCCGGATGCCACCGAGGCGATGGTGGTGGAGGCAGCGCGCAAGGCCGAGGCGCTGGATTTCATCGCGACGCTCGCCGATCCGAAGGGCCGCAAGGGTCTCGACGCACATGTCGGCGAGCGCGGCGTGAAACTGTCCGGCGGCCAGCGGCAGCGCGTCGCCATCGCCCGCGTGATGCTGAAGGATGCGCCGATCCTGATCCTTGACGAGGCGACGTCGGCGCTCGATTCGGAAGTCGAGGCGGCGATCCAGGAAAACCTCTACCGGCTGATGGAAGGCAAGACCGTCATCGCCATCGCGCACCGGCTGTCGACCATCGCGGCCATGGATCGCCTGATCGTGATGGACAAGGGCCAGGTGATCGAAGAAGGCACGCATGACGAGCTGATCGCCCGCGAGGGGCTCTACGCTCAGCTCTGGCAGCGCCAGTCCGGCGGTTTCCTGCCCAATGACGAGATCGATCGACGCCGAGCCGGTCAAGGCGAAGGCAGCGGCCGAGTGAGCGCTGGGGTTGAAGCTGGCCGCGTGACACCTCAAATGGTGAGGTGAGATGTTGCTTGCCGCTCACCCCTCATCCGCCTTCGCTGCGCTCAGGCACCTTCTCCCACAAGGGGAGAAGGGCGCGCCCGCATCTGCCTTTCCGCCAATCGCCAGCACTGGAGATTTGCATTGGCGACAGTGCAACGCTCCCCCTTCTCCCGGAGAAGGTGTCGAGGCGAAGCCGAGACGGATGAGGGGTGCTCAGCCAAGCGTCGGCGCACGCGACAAGTCGCGCACCCCTAACCAAGGGGAGAAGGGCGCGCCCGCATCTGCCTTTCCGCCAATCGCCAGCACTGGAGATTGCATTGGCGACAGTGCAATGCTCCACCTTCTCCCCGCGCGGGGAGAAGGTGTCGAGGCGAAGCCGAGACCGGATGAGGGGGGCATGCTTCAGCCAAGCGCCGAGATCACGGGACACGTCCGCGCACCCCTAAGCGGGGGAGGCGCCCATGAGCGAAAACGGACTGCGCGAAAAGCTCTGGCAAAGCGTCGAAGATTCCATCGACGCCTTCCAGGACACCGACCGCGAAGTACTGCCGAAGGATGCGTGGCGCTTCATCCTGTACTTCGCCAAGCAGGCCAGGGGACCTTTCCTGCTGCTGCTTGATTGTCGGCGGTGCCGCCGGCGCGGTCGATGCGGCACTTTACTGGTCGGTCGGATGGCTGATCGACCTGCTCGACCACTCCAATCCGGCGACGCTGTTTTCCGACCACTGGCCGGAACTGGCCGGGCTTGCTCGCTCTGCTGCTGGTGGTGCGCACCATCGTCATGATCGCGTCCGCAGTGGTCGAGCAGCAGGTCGTGGTGCCCGGCTTCTTCTCGATGGTGCGCTGGCAGGCGTTCCGGCGCGTGATCGAGCAGCCCTACGATTTCTATCAGAACGACTTTGCCGGCCGCATCGCCACGAAGATCATGCAGGGCGGCGAGGCGGTGGGCGATTTCATCGTCAACGTGCTGCAGACCATGTGGTCGTTCCTGACCTTCGTCGTGCTGGCCATCACCATACTGGTTTCCGCTCGATCCGTTGATGGGCGTCGTGGTCGCGCTCTGGTTCGCCGGCTACGCCGCGATCGTCTGCCTTCCTTCTGCCGGAAATGCGCAGTGCCGGACGTGCCACCGCCGACGAGCGCTCGATCTTCAACGGCCGGCTGGTCGATGCCTTCACCAATATCATGGCGGTGAAGCTGTTCGACAGCGGCCGGCGCGAACATGCCTATATCCGCGACGGGCTGGAGCGCTTCCTTGCCGCCGTCAAACGGCTGACGCGCGCCGTCACCACCGTCCGCTCCTCGGTGGCGCTGCTCAACGGCATGATGATGAGTGCGGTGGCCGCGCTCTGCATGATGAGTTTCGCGGCCGGCGAGATCACCACCGGCGCGGTGGCCGCCGCACTCGGGCTGGTGTTCCGGCTGAACCAGATGTCGGGCTGGATGATGTTCAATATCAACGGTCTGATCCGCAACTACGCGACCGTACAGGATGCGACCCGCACCATTTCGGTCGAGCCCGCGATCCGCGACGACCGAGGCTGCCGCATCCTGCCGCGCGCCAAGGGCGACATCCGCTTCGAGAACGTCTCGTTCCACTATGGCAAGGGCGGCGGGGTCATCGAGAACCTCAACCTTCATATCCGGCCGGGTGAGCGCGTGGCGCTGGTCGGCCCGTCCGGCGCCGGCAAGACCACGATCGTCAATCTGGCGCTGCGCCTGTTCGACGTGGAGAAGGGCAGGGTGCTGATCGACGGGCAGGACGTGCGCGTCGATGACGCAGGCGTCGCTGCGCGCCCAGTTCGGCGTGGTCAGCCAGGAGGCGATGCTGATGCATCGCTCGATCCACGACAACATCGGCTACGGCCGCTCCGGGGCGAGCCAGGCCGAGATCGAGGACGCGGCGCGCCGCGCCGCCGCACATGACTTCATCGCCGGCGTGGCCGATCCGCGCGGCCGCAAGGGCTATGACGCGCATGTCGGCGAGCGCGGCGTGAAGCTGTCGGGCGGCCAGCGCCAGCGCATCGCCATTGCCCGCATGATGCTGAAGGATGCGCCGATCCTCATCCTCGACGAGGCGACGTCGGCGCTCGATTCGGAGGTCGAGGCGGCGATCCAGGACAATCTCTACCGGCTGATGGAAGGCAAGACGGTGATCGCCATCGCGCATCGGCTGTCGACCATTGCCGCGCTCGACCGGCTGATCGTGCTCGATCGCGGGCGTATCGTCGAGGAAGGCACGCATGACGCGCTGATTGCGCGCGGCGGCCTCTATTCGCAATTGTGGAAGCGCCAGTCGGGCGGCTTCCTGCCCGACCGACTGGCGGCGGAGTAGGAGGCGGCAAGCAGCCCGGCCGGCGTTTCCTCTCCCCGTCGGGAGATGTGGCAGCGAAGCGGCCGGGTCAGGGGGGCGACTTTCGCTCTTGGTTAATCCGAAATCGCTGCCTGGAGCCTTGCCGGGGTCTGTCGATCAGGGCAGTAATTCATTCAGGATGCCGCTGCCGGCTCGATGGTAGGTTGACGGAAATGTCGGTTCGCCCGCCGCAACTCTATTACGACAAGTCCTCGATTCAGCGCGGGTTCGATCCGCTGGACTATGAGATCGCGGCTGAAAAGGCGGCGTCGCTCGGCCGCTCGGGCCGGAAGGTCGAGGAGACGCTGGAGCGGCTGCGCACCCATCAGGGCGACCCGGCGGAGCGAATCGCCCTGCTGAAGGACGCCGCACAGGCCGTCTACGGCTACTTCATCCAGCGCGAGGTTTGCGGCCTGCGCCGCCATCAGGACGTCATTCGCGAGTACCGGATTCCGAACGAGGTTCTGTCGCGTCTCGGCGCGAAGTGACCGGCGCGGCTTCGCGGCCGTCGCCTTGGCTGTTTCTCAAATTGGCAAGCCAGCAAATCTGTCCTGCGCCCATTGCCTTACGCCGAATTGCGACTGTTGTGCAAAGGGCCGCGACAATCTGCCGTCATGCCGTACGCCGTCTGGACAAGCGGTGGCTTCACGCATAAACCAACCCAAAACGCCGGAGGACTTCGCCAGCCCGTATCGCCACGCGAATATGGGTCGGTGTATGAGCGGGACGAGGGCTCGGCCGCCGGCGCTGGGTAAGGCGAAAGGATGCCAGTTCCGTGAGCGCTAACGATACGATCGAACCCACCCGCCGCGACTTTCTCTACATCGCAACAGGCATGGCGGGTGTCGTGGGCGCGGCTGGCGTGGCCTGGCCCTTCATCGACCAGATGCGGCCGGACGCCTCGACGCTCGCCGCGTCATCGATAGAAGTGGATATCGGGACGGTGGAGCCGGGCATGTCGCTCACCGTCAAGTGGCGCGGAAGGCCGGTATTCATCCGCAACCGCACGCCGGAAGAGATCGAGGCGGCGAAAGCCGTGCCCATCGCCGAGCTGAAGGATCCGATAGCGCGCAACGCTAACCTTCCCTCCGATGCGCAGGCGACCGACGCCGATCGTTCGGCCGGTGAAGGCAAGGAAAACTGGCTGGTAATGGTGGGCGTCTGTACGCATCTGGGCTGCGTACCGCTTGGCCAGCAGGGCGATTTCGGTGGCTGGTTCTGTCCGTGCCACGGCTCGCACTACGACACCGCAGGGCGTATCCGCAGAGGTCCGGCGCCGGAGAACCTCGCGGTTCCCGCGCTTTCCTTCATGTCGGACACCAAAATCAAGATCGGCTGAGCGCGGGAACAGACTGATGAGCGGTGGAAATTCTACCTATACGCCCAAGACAGGGATCGGTCGCTGGTTCGATGAGCGCATGCCGTTGCCGCGCCTCATGTATGATTCCTTCGTTGCCTATCCGGTGCCGCGGAATCTGAACTATGCCTACACATTCGGCGGCATCCTCTCGATCATGCTGGTGGCGCAGATTCTGACGGGTGTCGTGCTGGCCATGCATTACACGAATAATACCTCGCTCGCCTTCGTTTCGGTCGAGCAAATCATGCGCGACGTGAATTCCGGCTGGCTGCTGCGCTACATGCATTCCAACGGCGCCTCCTTCTTCTTCATCGCGGTCTATCTGCACATCTTCCGCGGGCTCTATTACGGGTCGTACAAGGCGCCGCGCGAACTGCTCTGGATCCTCGGCTGCATCATCTATCTGCTGATGATGGCGACGGGCTTCATGGGCTATGTGCTGCCCTGGGGGCAGATGAGCGGTTGGGGCGCGACGGTCATCACCGGCTTCTTCACGGCGATTCCGCTGGTTGGCGAATGGATCCAGCAGTTGCTGCTCGGCGGCTTCGCGGTCGACAACCCGACGCTGAACCGCTTTTTCTCCCTGCACTATCTGCTGCCGTTCATGATTGCCGGCGTGGTCGTGCTGCACGTCTGGGCGCTGCACGTCGTCGGCCAGACGAACCCGACCGGCATCGAAGTGAAATCCAAGACCGACACGCTGCCCTTCACGCCCTACGCGACCATCAAGGACGCGTTCGGAATGATGGTCTTCCTCCTGGTCTTCGCCTATTTCATCTTCTACATTCCGAATTATCTCGGTCATCCGGACAACTACACCGAGTTTGATCCGTTGAAGACCCCGGCGCACATCGTGCCCGAATGGTACTTCCTGCCGTTCTACGCGATCCTTCGCGCCGTCACCTTCAATATCGGGCCGATCAACTCCAAGCTTGGCGGCGTGCTTGCGATGTTCGCGGCAATCGCGGTCCTGTTCATCGTGCCGTGGCTCGACACGTCCAAGGTTCGTTCGGCGGTCTACCGCCCGTGGTACAAGCTGTTCTTCTGGCTGTTCGCGATCAACGCCGTGTTTCTCGGCTGGCTCGGTTCGAAGCCGGCGGAAGGCCTCTACATTCCGCTGATGCAGGCTTCGACATTGTACTATTTCTTCTTCTTCGTGGTCGTCATGCCGGTTCTGGGCCTCATCGAGACGCCGAGGCGCCTTCCGAACTCCATTACGGATGCCGTGCTTGAGAAGAACAAGGGGGGCTCAGGCCACCCAGTCGGCGCGGTCGCGTCGCCGGGCACCAAGGGCTGATCGGCAGGAACCGCGGAGGGATAATTAGATGAAGAGCGTTTTCCACGGTCTGGCCGCGCTGGGCTTGGTGCTGGCCGGACTGACAGGCGCCGTTGCCGCCGAAGGCGAGGCCGATCATGCCGCCGAGCCGACCCACTTCCCGATTCACGCGCCGCGGCAGCAGTCCTGGAGCTTTGCCGGACCGTTCGGCACCTTCGACAAGGGCCAGTTGCAGCGTGGTCTGAAAATCTACAAGGAGGTCTGCGCGGCCTGCCATTCGATGAGCCTGGTGCCGTTCCGGACGCTGGAGGGCCTTGGCTATTCCACGGCGCAGGTGCGGGCATTGGCGGCCGAGTATACGGTGCAGGACGGACCCAACGCCGATGGCGAGATGTTCGAGCGGCCGGGCATTCCGTCCGACTATTTTCCGTCGCCATTCCCGAACCCGGTTGCCGCCGCGGCCGCCAATGGCGGCGCGGCACCGCCCGACATGTCGCTGCTCGCCAAGGCACGCGGCGTCACGCGCGGCTTTCCGACCTTCGTATTCGACATTTTCACTCAGTACGCCGAAGGCGGCCCGGACTACATCTACTCGCTGCTGACCGGCTACGACGAGCAGCCGCCGGCGGGCATGGAGATTGCCGCGGGCACGCACTACAATCCGTACTTCATCAGCGGCAAGTCGCTGGCGATGGCAAAGCCGCTGTCGGACGGCCAGGTCACCTATGAGGACGGTTCTCCGGAGACCGTCGACCAATATTCCCGCGATATATCGGCCTTCCTGATGTGGGCCGCCGAACCGCATTTGGTCACGCGCAAGCAGACGGGCTTCAGCGTCATCGCTTTCATGATCCTGTTCGGGGGGCTCGTCTATCTGACCAAGCGCAAGGTCTGGGCCGACGCGCACTGAGCGTCGCACAGACTCTTATGCATTTGACGATGGGCGCCTTGAGCGCCCATTGTCGTTAGGCGGGCAAGCCTGACACCGAGTTCAGCGCGAAAAGGCACTGCAATTGACCAGGTCCTCCGTCGAAGACATGCTGACTTCGTCCATCCGCACCATTCCCGACTATCCCAAGCCGGGCATTCTGTTTCGCGACATCACCACGCTGATGGGCAATGCGCGAGCTTTCCGGCGCGCCATCGACGAACTGGTGCATCCCTATGCAGGGGCGAAGATCGACAAGATCGCCGGCATAGAGGCGCGCGGCTTCATCCTGGGCGGCGCGGTCGCTCACCAGCTTTCGGCCGGTTTCGTTCCCATCCGCAAGAAAGGCAAGCTGCCGCACGAGACCGTACGCGTTGCCTACAGCCTGGAATACGGCATCGACGAAATGGAGATGCACAAGGACGGCGTAGCGGCCGGCGAGAAGGTCATTCTCGTCGACGACCTGATTGCTACAGGCGGAACTGCGGAAGCCGCGGTCAAACTGCTGCGCCAGATCGGCGCCGATATCGTGGCCGCCTGTTTCGTCATCGACCTGCCCGACCTTGGCGGCCGCGCCAGGCTGGAGGCGCTCGGCGTGCCGGTGCGCACTTTGATTGCCTTCGAAGGCGACTGAGGCCGGCTCCTCCCGGCGCCGCGCCGCGGCGATGCGCATTTCGCATTGCCGCCCCAAGGCCTGCGACGCATCGATCGGCGCCGTAGCCGCTTGTCCTGCCCCGTTGTCGCGGTGAGCAGTGGAGGGGACGCGGCGAAGCGATTGGCGTTATTCCGCCTTTATCAGCACCGTGCTGTCGAAGGTGATAACCTTGTCGCCGGTTGAATCGAAGCCTTCACAGACCAGCGACACGAGCCGCCAGCCTGGCCGGCTCGCCATCGGGCGGTGGCCGAGGATGGACCGCGTATAGGATACGGTTTCGCCGGCATAGACGGGCTTCAGCCATTTCAGATTGGCGAATCCCGGAGAGGGGCCCATTTCCGGCTCAGGGCCGGGACCGCCCCAGGGGCCGACCGGGCTGGCGACGTTGCACTTCATCCAGCCGGCCGCGGTATGCCAGCCGGAAGCGCAAAGCCGGCCGAAAACGGTGTGCTCGGCTTCCGCCTCGTCCATGTGGAAGCGCTGCGGATCGTATCTGCCGGCGAACGCCTTGATCGCGTCCGCCGTGAAAGTGAGCGAGCCGATCGGAACGGCAACGCCGACCTGAAGGTAGTCGTCGAGGGTCATGCGGCGCTCCGTTTCCGGAACATGATGGAATTCAGAAGTTCGAACACGGCTTCGCTCCTCTGATTGAAAAGTTCATGACGAAAAGTGACGATGCCCAGATTGGGGCGCGACCGCAATTCGCGCTTGGCAAGCACCATGCTTCGGCCGGTAAGCGTGTTGCCGGCAAGCACCGGCTTCCTCCACCGTGCCTGATCCACACCCGGCGACCCCTCCGAAGTCGAGTCGAGCAGAAAGCCGTCGCACAGCAGGCGCATGAAGATGCACGAGGTGTGCCAGCCGGACGCGGAAAGGCCGCCGAGAATGCTGGCCCGGCCTGCCTCCTCGTCGAGATGGAAGGGCTGCGGGTCGAACTCCCCCGCAAATTCGATGATCTCCTCGGCGGTCACCAGCTTCGATCCCAGCGGGATCGAGGAGCCCTCCTCGAAGTCCTCATACGCCCAGCTCTTTTCCGACATGCCGCAGCGATCCTGTTTGAACAAACTACCAGTGTGAGAAATGCGGGCTAGAGCCAGCCGCGCCGCCTGAACCACCAGAATGGCAGGATCGCCGACACCACCATCAAACCCAGCGCGAAAGGATAGCCGAGCAGCCATTTCAGTTCGGGCATGACCTCGAAATTCATGCCGTAGATCGAGGCGACCAGTGTCGGCGGCAGGAACACGACCGCGGCAACCGAAACGATCTTGATGATGGCGTTCTGCTCGATGTTGATCATGCCGAGCGTTGCGTCGAGCAGGAAGGTGATCTTCTGCGACAGCGATTCGGCATGCGTAGAGAGCGATAGAACGTCACGCGACAGGGTTTTGGCGCGCGCGCGCAGGCCCTTCTCGTCCTTGTTGGCCGCGCCGATACTGCCGAGAAATCCGGAGACGCGTTGGAGCGAAACAAGACTGTCCTGAACGTTGGAAATGAAATGCTCCTCGCGGCCAATCCGGCGCAGGATGATCTGGAAGCCGACGTCGCGCTTCGAGGCCTTCTTCTCCGTCGGATGGAAAATCTCGTGTGAAATGTCGATGACTTCGCGGCTGGCGCGCTCCAGCAGGTCGGCCAGCCGGTCGACGATGGCCTCCAGTAGCGCGATGAGGATCGACTGGCCGTTCACGCAGTTCAGATCGGCGCTTTCGGCGCGCATCGGAAAGGTCTTGAACGCGCGCGGCTCATGGTAGCGGACGGTCACCAGCCGGTCCCTGGCCAGCACGAAGGTAACCGGACCCATGACATGCTTGTCGGTGTCGGTGTTCGCCGGAAGCGTCGCCGTCATGAAATAGGCGCCGTTCTCGGAATAGAGGCGCGAAGAAATCTCGATCTCCTCCATCTCCTCCCGCGTCGGAATATCGGCGCCGATCCACTGCTCTATTGCCGCCTCTTCCTCCTTGGTCGGCGCCACGAGGTCGGCCCAGATGACCTTCTCGTGAACGTCCAGAAGGTCCGGCACCTGGCGCAGCCGGTCATTGTCCACAACGAAGGCTCTGATCATCGCCAGACTCCCTGATTCGAGGCGCGTCGATAGACGCAGGATTGCGGATTGTGCGTGGACTGGCGGCCTTTGGGACGGCGATCAGGCAGAGGCAGGCCGCCGCTTAGACCTCGCGCCGTCCGGCGTCAAGACGGCGGCAGGGCGCGACGTGCCGAGGCCGCCGCGACAACCGAGGCGATATTGCCGCGATGCACCGCCTCATAAGGCTCGAAATAGTTGATCCAGCCCGCCTCGAGTTCAGGCGCTGCCAATTCCCGCAAGGTGAGCGCGCGCAGCGATGGTTCGTCAACCGCCCGTTGCAACGATTTGACATAGGCTTCGGTTGCCGCAATCAGCGTCCTTGCGTAGCCGCCGGCAGCAATCACGCCGGGATCGCCATGGTTCGGCAGGATAAAGCCCGGATCGAGGGCCGACAGTTTCTTCAGGTCTTCGAGATGCAGGTCGAAATTCTCAGGCTCTCCGACATAGGTAACAGTGTCCTCCAACGTGTCGCCGGCAAGCAGGATGCGCTCCGAAGGGAGCCAAAGCACGGTCGCGTCGTCGCTGTGTATGTTGGCCTCGACCAGTTCGACCACGCGTCCGCCTATCTGGAGCGCCGTGCGGCCGTCGAACAGCCGTGTCGGCGCGATGAGCGGGTCGATGGCCGGCGGGCCTTCCAGCGTGCCGGCTTCGATCGCGGCCCTGCGGCCGGCGAGATGCGCGGCGGTGCGGCTGTTGGCGACGATCTCGCAGTCGGCGAAGACAGAGGTTCCGGCGACATGGTCGAGATGCCAGTGGCTGAGGACCACGGTGAATTTCGCGACGCCCCGCGCTTCCAGCGCGGCCCGGATGAAGCGCGCGTGCTCGACCGAGACATGCGTATCGTAGACAAGCGCCTCGCTGCCGTCGACGATCGCATAGCTGGCAATGCCGAGCGACAGGGCGCCGTCGTCCACCCAGTTCGAACCGGGCGCGAACCTGTAGCCGTCGACGCGCCCGTCATAGAAGGCGAGGATGCCTTCGGCGGGGTTGAGAATGCGAAGGTGCGTGGTCATTGCGGTGTCCGCCCAAAAGGAGCCTCGGACCGAGGCTCGATGCTTTATTCGGGCTCGCGCGCCGGAGGGTGGGCGTTACTCGAGAATGCAGACGAGGCGCCACAGTACTTCACAACAGCGTTTGCCGGCTATGTATTGAACTTGAACAGCAGGACGTCGCCGTCCTGCACGACATAATCCTTGCCTTCGTCGCGGGCCTTGCCGGCTTCCTTGGCCGCGACCTCGCCGCCGAGCGCCACGAAATCCTCATAGGCGATCGTCTGGGCACGGATAAAGCCGCGCTCGAAGTCGCTGTGGATGACGCCGGCCGCCTGCGGCGCCCTGGTGCCCTTCTCGACCGTCCAGGCGCGCGTCTCCTTCGGCCCGGCGGTGAAATAGGTGATCAGGTGAAGCAGGTCGTAGCCGGCGCGGATGAGCTTGTCCAAGCCCGGCTCCTCAAGCCCGATCGCCGCCAGGAATTCGAGTTCCTCGTCATCGGGAAGCTGGGCGACTTCGGCCTCGATGGCGGCCGAGATCACCACCGTCCCCGCCGCTTGAGCGGCGGCCATCGCCTCGACGGCGTGCGTATATTCGTTGCCGGTCGCGGCATCCGCCTCGGCGACATTGCAGACATAGAGCACCGGATGCGCGGTCAGCAGATTGAGCCCTTGCAGGATCCTGAAGATCCTCGGCGGCAATGCCTGGCAGCATGACCCGCGCCGGCTTGCCGGCCTGCAGCAGCTCCAGCGCCTTTTCCATGACCGGAAGCATGGCGAGCGCCTCCTTGTCCTTGCCCTGCGTGCGCTTGCGGAACTGAACGATCCGCCGCTCCAGGCTGTCGAGATCGGCCAGCATCAGTTCGGTCTCGACCGTCTCGGCGTCGGCCACCGGATCGATCCGGCCCTCGACATGGGTGATGTCGTCATCCTCGAAGCAGCGCAGCACATGGACGATGGCGTCGACCTCGCGGATATTGGCGAGGAACTGGTTTCCGAGCCCTTCGCCCTTGGAAGCGCCGCGCACCAGTCCGGCTATGTCCACGAAGGCAATGCGGGTGGGGATGATTTCCTTCGACTTGGCGATGCCGGCAATCGTCTTGAGACGCGGATCGGGCACGGCCACCTCGCCGGTGTTCGGCTCGATCGTGCAGAACGGATAGTTGGCGGCCTGCGCCGCGGCGGTGCGCGTCAGCGCGTTGAACAGCGTCGACTTGCCGACGTTGGGCAAGCCAACGATGCCGCATTTGAAGCCCATTTTGCTCAGGTCCTATCGGGAGATCGGAATTTTCCCAGCGCTATGGGCGAAAGCGCCGACCATCGTCAAGCCTTCCTTGGCTCGAAGCCGCGTCCCGGATGAACAACCGGAGCGGATGCGCCGGCGGGGAGGACCCGCCGGCGTCGGTTTGCCACATGCCTATGGCATGACCACCGCGAATTTCATCCACTTGGCGATCGAATCGATCGCACTGCCGTTGGGCATCTTTATCGGGCTGTGCGCCGGGTCGAAGCCGATCGACAGAGCCGAGTCGGGATCGGACAGCAGGACGCCGACAAAGGTCGATGCCACCAGCCAGCTTCCGACTTCGCCGAGGCTGTTGCCTCCGCCCTGTTCGGCTTCCGCGAGCAGGTAGAACCAGAGCGGCGTGCTCGAATGAAATCCGCTGTCGATCAGATGGGTCTGCAGTTCCTGCTTGCCGCCGAACAGCGTGCTCACATCCGCGATCGGATCGGAGGAAACCGCGCCAATGCTCTTGAGATAGCCATGCAGCGCCTGTCCGGTCGGCAATTTGAGATTGTAGCCGCGGCGGAGGTTGCGACGCGCGAGTTGCTTGAACAGCAACTGCAGCGGGCTCCCCTCCGGCTCGTCATTGCCCTCCTTGCTCAGGTCGCCAAGCGGCGGAGCGAGCTCGGTGTCGATCTTGCGCGCGACCCGCGCCGGCTCCAGGTCGTCGGGCGGGGTGAGGCCGAGGAAGCGTGTCCAGTCGATGATCCAGTTGCGCGGCAGCCGATCATTGTCGCCGAGCCCGCCACCGCCCGTAAAGGTGAACAGCAGGTTGAAAGGGGCCTCGGGGATGATGGTGCCGCCGCGGCCGAAAATGCGGTTGTGGTCGTAGGAGGCGCGAACCATTGAGTGGCCGAAGCGGTAGGCCGCGGCCGAGAATTCGAGCGGGATGGCGTTGCCCAGACGCGCTTGCGGCTGGCGTGAGTCGTACTCCGCCCTGAAGGTGAAGAAGTGCGACGCCCGGTCCGCGATGACCGACTCCAGAACGCCTGCCTTACAGATCGCCTTCAGATAGCCGTGGACGATAAGCCACTGATAGTGGAGCTTGGTGAGCAATTGCGCCGATCCGAAATCGGCGATCCAACCCGTATTGTGGTTGTCCAGGTAGTCGACCGCTTTGTTGTGGAAGCGCAGAAAGCTGAGATGGAACTGCGCGATGATCAGGTTCTCGTCGTTGCGCTGGTCGCCGATCAGGGCGCGCTTGGGAAGGTTCTCGATGAACTTGGCGAAATCGGCGTCCGACAGCGAGTCCTTCGCAAGGCGCTTGGCCGCTTCGCGCACGCTGGCTTGAACCTGAACATAGCGCGGCAGGTCCCGGTTGGCGTCGAGGCTGTCCGGCAGGTCGGTGCCGGACGGGGAGGTGCCGACGCGCATCTTGTTGGTGAAGGTGGGATGCCGCATACCGGAAATCACCGTCGCCGCGTCCTTTCCTACACCCGTGCCGACCGGCACGCCGCCATAGACGCTGTCGAGGTCGAAGCGCGGCGTGCGCGCGTTCTTCAAATTCTGTTCAACAGCCGAAGGATCGGCCGGCGTGGGGTCCCTGATGTCCGTGATCTCGCTATCGCGATCCGTGCGGGCGGTGAGCTCGTGGTCGAGGAACTGCCCCCAGTAGGTAAGGACGGGCGGCAGCGTCGAGTTGGCTTCCTTGGCATCCGGCGTGCCCTGCTCGATCATCAGTTCGCCGAGCCTGTCGAGCTGGCTGATGGTCGCGGCTCCCTCGGCAAGGTAGTCGGAGGCGTTGCCGGACGGGGGAAAGAAGTAGCCGAAATCGGCGGCGGCATCGACGGAGAGGTCGGCGCCGGCCGGCGGTGCCGCCAGGGTCGCGCCGACCGGCGGTTTGGATTTCAGTTCACCACCATGGGATTGGAATCGTACAGTCATCTGAGCAGTCCCTCCTCGGTGAGCTCGTGTACGAAATTTGTATACTCCAGAATCGGAAATGCGCCAATCAGCCCTATTTTCCGTGGATAGGATTCGGCAAATCTTCCTAAAGAATTTTCTGATGAAAAGCCTATAACAAGGATGAAAAGCCTATAACAAGAAGGATATCGACAATACAACAGCAATGCTGACCTTTGACGCACGCGAGATGAAAACGTTCGTGTGCGAACGGGTCTATTTGCCGTCGTTGCCGAACAGCTTTTTCAGCAAGGCCGCCATCGGGCCGGTCTCCGGCACTGCCGCCGGCGGCGGTTGGGGGCGCGCCTGACGGATATGGCTGCGCGCCTTGGGCGCCGTCTTTTCACCCTCGCGCGGCTCGCCGCCGCCGGATGACGCGGCGAGGGCGATCTTGTTCATGAAGCCGTTTTCGTCGCCTTTGACCAGATGGAAGGCATTTTCGGCGATCGCCTCCAGCAGCGGATCGACCCAGGCGGCGTCCGCCTTGGCGAAATCGCCAAGCACATGGCCATGCACGAGCTCCTTTACGCCCGGATGCCCGATGCCGATGCGCACACGGCGAAAATCCTTGCCGATATGCTGGTCGAGAGAGCGGATGCCATTGTGGCCGCCGGCGCCGCCGCCGGTCTTGACCCTGACCTTGCCGGCCACGAGGTCGATTTCGTCGTAAAAGACGGTGAGGGCCGTCGGCGGCAGCTTGTAGAAGCGCATCGCCTCTCCGACCGACTGGCCGGACAGGTTCATGAAGGTCCGCGGCTTGATCAGGACGATCCTTTCGCCGTCGATCGTGCCGTCGGCGACAAGGCCCTGGAATTTTTTGTTCCAGGGAGAAAACCCATGGCGGCGGTGGATCGCATCCGCCGCCATGAAGCCGATATTATGCCGGTTGTTGGCATGGTTCGCGCCCGGATTGCCAAGGCCAGCGAAGATGAGCATGGCGGCAGCCTCCGGACACGGAGAGGGTTATTCCTCGCCGTCGGTCGCGGCTGCTTCGGGAGCGACCTCGGCTTCCGGCCGCATCGCGGAGGATCCGGCGACGGTCGCGACGGTAAAGTCGCGATCATGGATGACCGGGCGCACGCCTTCCGGCAGCTTGACCGCCGAAATGTGGATCGAATTGCCGATATCGGCGCCCGTAAGGTCAACCGTGATGAACTCGGGAATCGCGTTGGCCGGGCAGTGGAACTCAACCTGGTGACGCACGATGTTCAACACGCCGCCGCGCTTGATGCCGGGCGACTTGTCCTCGTTGATGAAATGGACAGGCACCTCGACATTCACTTCGGTGTCCTTGCCGATCCGCAGGAAGTCGACATGCATAGGCATGTCCTTGACCGGATCGAGCTGAAAATCCTTGGCCAGGACCTGGATCTTCTTGCCGCCGACGTCGATCGTGGCGACCGTGGTCAGGAACCCGCCGCCGTGGATCTTGTAGTAGACGTCCTTGTAGGGGAGAGCGATCGCCAGGGGAGGCTGCTTGTCTCCATAGATAACTGCAGGCACTTTGCCGTCGCGGCGAACTGCACGGGCGGACCCCTTACCGACCTGTTCGCGCGCCTCGGCCTTGAGCTCGTAAGTGTCGTGGCTCATGGCATTTCCTTTCCACGTTGCTGGAGCGCTTTCGGGCGCCGCTTTGACAGTGGGTTCCGAAAACGTCGAAAGCCGCGTCATGCGCGGCCCTCATCCGCGTTGCCTCCAAGGGTGTCTACGCGGGTGGCGGCTCTATAGCGGAAGGGGCGGTCACGCGCAAGGTTTGGCGGTAGGGAGGAAAGAGATCGCCAGATGGAGATTTTGGCGCGCGCATGAAGGGAAGGATGTCAGCACGGTGCCGCGATCGGCGTTCCCGCGGGAGCGTATGCCGCAGTGCTCGAACCTGCGATCATCCGCCGGGCCGCCGTCGCCCTGGGGTTCGTGGCTTTGGCGCTGCAATTGCAATGGCAGTGCTGTTCGTTGTAGCCATCCCCACCGCTTGATTTTGGAGGAGACGCAGCATGGACGGTTTCACCGGCGGTTGCCTGTGCGGCAACGTCCGAATTGTGGCGTCGGGACTCCCATACCGGGTCGGCCTTTGTCACTGTCTCGACTGCCGCAAGCATCATGGGGCCCTTTTTCACGCTTCCGCGGTGTTCCCCCAGGATGCGGTGACGATCGATGGCGAAACAGGCGACTACGCCGGGCGGTTTTTCTGTCCCCGCTGCGGCTCGTCCGTTTTTGCACGCAGCGCCGACGAAATCGAAGTGAACCTGGGATCCCTGGATGCCCCTGACCAGCTGATGCCAACCTACGAAAGCTGGATCGTCCGTCGCGAGTCCTGGTTGCCGCCGTTTCCGCTCACGAGACGATACGACCGCGATCGAGACGCCACGAGTTGCTTTGAGGAGTAGGTCGCCGCGTCGTCGCCGTTGGACGCGGGGTGCTCCAGTGTCACGGTCCGTGCTAGGCGAACTCAGGACGAAGCGTCTTGCTTCGGCCACCTTGCGGGGCGAGGGGCGCCATCCGGTCCGCCGCCTTGCCCCGCAAGGGCGAATGGCGATCCCGTCCCATCGCTGTGAAGCCTCGAATAAGGTTGATGGCTCGCTTTGAACGGCCTATGCTTTCTACGTCGGGGGCATGGTGGACTCCCCGTGAGGCTTTTGCCCAAGTTCCGCCTTCGCAACCGTGCGGAGGAAAACCATGCCTCGCAAACTCACATCCCAACAGTTGATCCCGCTTGTCGGCACTGACCGTTGCCCCTTGTTCGTCGATGTGCGCCGGCAACGCGCACTGGCCACCTCGCCCGATCGCATCGCCGGAGCCCTCTGGCGCGACCATATGAGCACCGACGACTGGCTGCCGCTATTGCCCGACGGCTTGCCGATAGTCGTCTATTGCACGCATGGCCATAATGTCAGTGAAATCGCCGTTGCGCGTCTCATCGCGGCGGGCGCCGACGCGGCGATGCTTGACGGCGGCATCGAAACGTGGATCGAAGCCGGCGGACCGACGGTCGCCCGCGAGGCTCCTGGTCTCGAGACTGGCCTGCCCGGGCCGAGCGTCTGGGTCACGCGCGAGCGGCCGAAGATCGACCGCGTAGCCTGCCCGTGGCTGGTGCGCCGCTTCGTCGACCCGCTGGCGGTGTTTCATTTCGTCGCCGCCGAGTGGGTCATCGACATCGCCGCGGAAACCGGCTGGATTCCCTTCGACGTCAAGGATGTGCACTATTCGCATCGCGGCGAGGAATGCACATTCGATACGATGATCGCCGAGTTCGGCATCGCCGATGCGGCGCTTCTTCATCTGGCCAGGATCGTACGCTCGGCGGACACGGCGCGTCTGGACATCGAGGCGCAGGCGGCGGGATTGCTTGCCATCTCGCTCGGCCTTTCCGCTTTGGAAAAGGACGATCTGGCGCAACTGGAAAAAGGCATGGTGCTCTACGACGCGCTCTACGGCTGGTGCCGCTACGCCACGACTGAAACCCACAACTGGCCGGTGAAGACGGCGTAGAATGGACCGGATGTCAGGGAATTCTCCGCCCGTATCCCTGGGCGAAGCGACACGCGTGTTCGCCAGGATCGGCCTTCTGTCGTTCGGCGGGCCGGCCGGCCAGATCGCGCTCATGCATCGCGTGCTCGTCGAGGAAAAGCGTTGGCTGGACGAGCCCCGCTTCCTGCATGCGCTCAACTACTGCATGCTGCTGCCGGGACCGGAAGCCATGCAGCTTGCGACCTATGCCGGCTGGCTGCTGCACCGCGTGCCCGGCGGGCTGATCGCCGGCCTGCTGTTCGTATTGCCGGGCGCGGTGGTGATCACCGCGCTGTCGGCGATCGCTTTCAGCTTCGGCCACGTGCCGTTCGTGCAGGGGCTGCTGTTCGGGCTGAAGGCGGCTGTGCTGGCGGTCGTGCTGGAAGCGTTGCTCAAGGTGGCGCGGCGGGCGCTCAAGGGGCCCGTCGCGGTCGGCCTGGCGGTTGCGGCCTTCGTGGCGATCGCATTCCTGAAGGTGCCGTTTCCCGCGATCGTGCTCGGCGCAGCCCTCATCGGTGGGCTCCTGTCCTGGCTCGGAGCAGCGGCTGGCGCAAAGTCGGTCGGGCACCAGGCACCCGAACCGGTCCCGCCGATGCCGGATTGGGCGCGGCCGAGTTTTTTCGCGTTTTTTTCTCACGCTGACGGTCTGGCTGATCGTCTGGTTCCTGCCGCTTGCCGCGCTGGTAGCGCTTCTGGGGCGGCATCACGTGCTGGCCGCCGAAGCAATTTTCTTCTCCAAGATGGCGGCCGTTACCTTCGGCGGCGCCTATGCGGTGCTCGTCTATGCCGCCCAGCAGGCGGTCGAGATTCATGGCTGGCTGAAGCCGGACGAGATGCTGACCGGGCTTGGACTTGCGGAGACGACGCCCGGTCCGCTTATTCTCGTCCTTGTCTATATCGGCTTTCTCGGCGGCGCGCGCCTGTCCGGTTTCGAGCCGCTGCTGGGTGGCCTGGCGGGAGCGGCGGTGACGCTCTGGTTCACCTTCGTGCCCTGCTTCCTGTGGATATTCGTCGGCGCGCCCTATGTCGAAACCCTGCGCAATGTCCGCTGGCTGGCCGGCGCCTTGTCTGCCGTGACGGCTTCGGTGGTCGGCATCATCGCCAACCTTGCGGTCTGGTTCGCGCTGCATGTGCTGTTTGCAAGAGTCGGCGAAGTGGCCGCGGGTCCGTTCGCCATACCCGCCCCGGACATCTCGACCTTCGACTGGCCGGCTTTCACAATCGCGGCGGGCGCGGCAATTGCCCTGCTGCGATTTAAGGCGAACATGATCGCCGTGCTGGCGCTGGCCGCACTTGCCGGCTTCGCCCGGACATTGTTTGCGTGAGGCGGATTTGCAGGTTGCGGAACCCGGTCAGTCGAAAAGACTGGACACGGACTCCTCGGTCGCCGTGCGCGAGATCGCCTCGCCGATCAGGTCGGCGATCGACACGACGCGGATTTTGCGCGCGTCCATCACGCTCTGCGTCGGCTGGATCGAATTGGTAATGACAAGTTCCTGCAACTTGGAGCCGGCGATTCGCGCGACGGCGCCGCCGGACAGCACGCCATGCGTGATATAGGCAGTGACGCTGGTGGCGCCGTTGACGAGCAGGGCGTCGGCGGCGTTGCACAAAGTGCCGCCGGAATCGACGATGTCGTCGATCAACAGACAGTCCTTGCCGCGCACGTCGCCAATGACGTTCATCACCTCGGATTCTCCGGGCCGCTCACGGCGCTTGTCGACGATCGCAAGCTGGGCGTCGATGCGTTTGGCCAGCGCGCGGGCGCGCACGACGCCGCCGACATCCGGCGATACGACCATGACATTGCCGAGCTGCTTGTATTTTGCCTTCACGTCGCGGGCCATAACCGGCACGGAAAACAGATTGTCGGTCGGAATGTCGAAGAAGCCCTGGATTTGGCCGGCATGCAGATCGAGCGTCAGCACGCGATTGGCGCCGGCGCGGGTGATCATGTTGGACACGAGCTTGGCCGAGATCGGCGTGCGCCCGGAAGCGCGCCGGTCCTGCCGCGCATAGCCGAAATAGGGGATGACCGCGGTGATGCGCCGCGCCGAGGAGCGCATGAACGCGTCGATCATGATCAGCAGTTCCATCAGGTGATCGTTGGTGGGGAAGGAGGTGGACTGCAGGATGAAGACATCCTCGCCGCGCACGTTCTCCTGAATCTCGACGAAGATCTCCTGGTCGGCGAACCGCCGCACCGTGGCTTTGCCGATCGGAATATTGAGGTAGCGGGCCACTCCCTCTGCCAGCGTCCTGTTGGAGTTGCCCGCGAAAAGTTTCATGTGCTGTTTCCGAAGGGACAGATGCGCGGGCTTTTAACGGCCTCGATCGCTATTGCAAGCGGAAGGCGGCTTTCCTTCCGACAAAAGGGCATTTTAGCTTAAGTACCGCATCAGCCGCCGCGCACCGCAAGCCAGGCCGCGACCTGGTCGATCGTCGAATCGGCGACCGCCCGCATCGCCGAAGCCGGAACCGACGCCCAGCCTTCGCCGCCCGCCGAGGCCGCCTTCTGCTGGCCGGAAATGCGGTGGACGCGGTTGCCGCTCGGGTCATAGACGTCCCAGACATAGATGATGGTGGTTTGCCTGCCTTCCGCGAGCGGCGTGAAATAGCCCTTCAGCAGATGCGTAGCGCCGGTGTCGGCGCTTCCGGTTATGCGGATGCCGCGCGCGCGGGCCCTGTTCGCCAACTGCTCCGAAAGCGAGGCCGCGGCTTCGACCGAGGTTCCGACGATCGGCGCGAACTGGATGCGGGCGTTCGAAACAAGGGCGGCGGACTGCGTCGAGGCTGCCGGAGCGGGTGTGCCGGCCGCCGCCGCGGATCCGAACGCCGCCGCGCCGACCGTGGTCGAGGCAGTGGCGGAATCCTGTTCGGGCGCCGTTATGGCAGACGGATCCAGAACGTCCTGGGTGCTGCTGCATGCCGCGAGCGCCGCCATCGCAAGGATCGCTCCCGCCAGCAGCGGCTTGCGCTTCGTGCCCTCAACCGTATCGTCCAATGCGGTACCTTTCGCCGACTGCCGATTCACTTCACGATCAAGTCGAGATCATGGCGAGACAGGGGCCGCGGCTGCGTTTCGGTGGTCAGATAGGTGCGACCCAGCGTCATGGCGGCCTCCGCCTCGGAGTCGACGATGATCAAGTGCGCGAACAGCGTCATATTGGGCGCAATCACCTCGGAATTGCCCTGGTAAAACATCGGCGTGTCCATCCAGCTCGGCGCGAAGCGGGCGCCGACGGAATAGCCGCAGGCGTTGAGCCGATGGCGGGTTAGGTCATGCGCCTCCAGCGCCCGCGCATGGGCGTCGAACACATCGCCGAACGTGTTGCCGGGGGTCATCACCTTCTCGACCAAAGTCACCGCGGCGCGGGCCGCGTCGTAAAGCTCCTGATGGCGCTTCGACACCTTGCCGGTCAGGATCGTGCGCATCATCGGCGCATGGTAGTGGTGGAAGACACCGGACCATTCGAGCGTCAACTGGTCGTTCTTGGCGAGCTTGCGCCGTCCGGCCTTGTAACGGCAGAGCAGGGCATCGGCGCCGGAGCCGATGACGAACTCGTTCGCCGGATAGTCGCCGCCGCCGGCGAATATCGCGCCCTGCATGGCCGCCAGTATGGCGCCCTCTTCGCCGCCCTGGGCAATCAGCGGCAGCGCGGCGTCAAGTGCGTCGTCCGAAAGGGCCGCGGCGCGCTCGGCCTTTTCGATTTCGGCCGGGCTTTTGAATTGCCGGAGCCTCGCCACCATGCCTGAGGCGTCGACCACCTGCCCGAATGTGAGCAACTGCTCGTCCAGCCGCCGTCCTTCATAGGCGGTCAGGCCGTGCGTGTCGTATTCCACGCCGACGCGCGCCCCGAGCAGGCCAAGATCGTTGAGGAGGTTGCGCAGGTCGAGCGCCGGGTTTGCCTTTTCACGGTCGAGCCACACGACGATGTTGTCGATCGTCGAGGTGTGCCGCGCCTGCCGCAGGTCCGCCGAACGCGTCAGGAGCAGCATCGAGCCGTCGGCCTTCACGACAAGGCACTGGAACTGGCAGAAGCCGAACGTGTCGTATCCGGTCAGCCAGTACATGCTCTCCTGCGCGAACAGGAGCAGGACGTCGAGCTTCCTCTCCGCCATCTCGATCACCAGGCGGTCGCGGCGGGCGTCAAATTCGCTGCGTTCAAAATGCAGGGCCATCACAGGGTCTCCAACACGATCGCGGATATCTGCCGTCCGTAGTCGGCCTCCGCGCGGTGCGTGGCGCGGCGATAGGAGAAGAACAGGTCCTCCTCGGCGTAGGTGCAGCGATTGAGCGCCTCGGCGGCGACGCCCGCTTGGCGCAGCCGATCGACCGTATAGCGATTGAGATCGAACAGTGCGTGGCCAGGCTTTTCGACGGGTGTGAAATAGGCCGCGTTGTCCGCGTCGGACGTAATGAAACGCTCGATGAACTCCGCGCCCACCTCGTAGTTGCGGGGGCCGATCGACGGGCCGAGCACGGCGATCATGCGGGCGCGGTCGGCTCCCAGTCTTTCCATGGCGGCCACCGTGTTTTCCAGAACGCCGGTAAGCGCCCCCTTCCACCCGGCATGAGCGGCACCGATGACGCGGGCTCGCGGATCGGCGAAGAGCACCGGCCCGCAATCGGCCGAGGAGGCGCCGAGCGCGAGCCCCGGCCGGTCCGTGACGATTGCATCCGCCTTGGGGCGCGGCGCGGCAAAGGGCCGGGTCGCCACGATCACGTCGGGGGAGTGCACCTGGTAGGCGGAAAGCAGCGCTTCGGGCGCCACGCCCATCCAGTCGGCCACGCGCCGGCGGTTCTCCGCGACCCTGTCGGCCGCGTCGCTGGAGCCGGTGCCGATGTTGAGGCTGCCGTAGATTCCAGCCGAAACGCCGCCCTCGCGGGTGAAAAAACCGTGGCGGATGCCCTGTTGGCGGAACGCGTCGAGCAGGCGCGCGCGCAGCGGATCTGGCTTGTCCTTGTCTGTCATCCGCCGCCTTGTTCTCCGCGAGCCTGTGAACCGTCAAGGCGAAATTCGCCACCACGATCCACCACCCGATCCGGGCGCGGAAGGTGGGGCAGCAGTGCCCCCGAGTCAACCGCTCGCCCCTTCGGGCCGCCGGACGCAGGGGAGGGCTTGGGAAAAATGCCCTGCGTTCTCCGACAAAAACCTGCGGCAAACAAGAAGACACGGGGGAGGCAAGCCTGCCAGACCAGGGTGAAATCGGGTGGAGTCATTCACCCCATATGAATCCCTCGATGGTCGTCCAGAGATGCAGGACCTGGCCAGGACGAACGCGATTCGGACCCTGAATGCAATCGCGGCGCGAGTGATCGCGCGGTTCGCTCCGCTACGTTGCTGTTGTTGCGCGCCGGCAAGCAACGCCTTCCTTCGACTGCGGCTTGGCTTGCGGATGCAAAATTTCCGTGCAATATATTTCGTGTTCGGGCATTTGCGGGCCCGGAGACTGGAACGTTCTTGGACGAAACCTTTCCCCGATACTGTGAATATCTGACGGCCCCGTCCTGGCGAGGGGCTTGTGGCGTGTCATGCGCCAACGCCAGGCCGAGACCGGTGTCCGAGTTCCGGGTGCCCCCGGACCCAGGCCGGCCAACCAACCGCCACAGATGAAGGAGTATTTCCCCCATGCCCCAGTCGGGAACCGTCAAATTTTTCAATGCGACCAAGGGTTACGGTTTCATTACACCGGAAGGCGGCGCCAAGGACGTCTTCGTGCATATTTCGGCAATCGAGAAGTCTGGCCTGCGCACACTTGTCGATGGCCAGAAAGTCAGCTTCGACATCGAGCCGGACCGCATGGGCAAGGGGCCGAAGGCAGTAAACCTGCGGCCATCCTGAAGCCTCGCCCAAGGCAACCAACGCCAGCACCGGGGTGACAGCTTCGCCCGGCTGGCGCTATTCTATCCAGCAGCCAGACGTGACGCTCGCGTCTGGCTGCTGCCAGGGTCGATTAGACCGCCGCACACTGGGCGAAATTTAGTCTCTCCGCCGCGTAACCTTGCCGGCGGAGAAACTTTTGCTTGCCCCTTCGCAAAAAATGAAGGACTAATTTCGACCTCGGGCATTTGCGGCCGGAGTTAGGAATGGCATGCGTGGCTGGATCCGTCGATTCGCCGGCAAAGAGCGATCGAAAACGGAAAGGGGCGTCAGCCAGGCCCCGCGCAAACAACCACTTTCTTCTCCTCCATAGATGGTCGGAAGCCGTGCGGGTGAAGCCCCGTCGGATTTATATTTGATGGGGTCATAAGGAGTTACCAATGCCGCAGCACGGCACCGTCAAGTTCTTCAATCATGCCAAAGGTTTCGGTTTCATCACGCCGGACGACGGGGCAAAGGACGTGTTCGTCCATATTTCGGCCGTGCAGGCCTCTGGGCTGCCGGGATTGGAAGACGGTCAGAAAGTCACGTTCGACACTGAACCAGACAAGCGCGGCAAGGGGCCGAAGGCGGTCAATCTGTCCGTCGGCTAAGCAGGTTCCGGAAAAGTGTGTCACGGTTTTCCGACAGAAACCTGCGACGAACAACAGGCTAAGCAGGCGAAGCGCGGGCGAAGCCACGCAAGTCTGCTTAGAGCATGATCCCGAAAAGCCGCGGACTTTTCGGACAAAGATCATGCTTTAAAAACAAGAACTTAGAGCAGGATGACTTACTGTGTCTCAATTCATCCTGCCTGCTCTGAAGCAATCCGCCCGATTCCGGAGCGGGCAAACGGCGGCAGTTGCCGCGGGACCCGCTGCGGCGCGACATTGTTTTGCTTCACCTGTCGTTCAGCTTGCGTTCAGGGATTGCGGTGCATTCTGGCGAAACGTGAATGCCCGATTTTCGGAATCGGGCGAAAACTGTCCGGGTCGCCGAAGGAGATCGAGATGAATCGTCTGCTGAAAACCGCCCTGCTCGGCCTCGCCGTGACCGCGACCACGCTTTCGACCCTGCCCTCCGCCCAGGCAGGAGACGGCCGGTACCGCAACAACCGTTACAATAACTATAATCGCTATGACTCCGGCGACCTTGTCGCGGCCGGCGTGCTCGGCCTTGCCGTCGGCGCCCTTGCCGCCGGTGTCGCGTCCGCGACCCGCCCGGGCTATTACTATGATCGGGTCCCGGTCTATGGTCGTCCCGTCTATCGCGAGCCCGTCTATCGGGAGCGCCTGTATCGCGAGGGCCCGGTTCGCGGCACCTATGCGCGCACCTATGCGACGGGCCTCGAGCCGTGGTCCCCGCAATGGTACGACTATTGCGAATCGCGTTACCGGTCCTTCAACCCGCGCACCGGCACCTTCACCGGCTATGACGGCGTGCGGCGCTTCTGCGCGGGCTATTAGCTTAAGAAGCCGTCGAGTCCCGGCAGGGCGATGAGGTGCGGCGCGGACTTGCCAGGCCGCGCGCCATCGCACCAGAAACCATCACGCTCGCTGGCGTAACGCCTACACCAGGAACGGATTGTCGCGGCGTTCCTCGCCGAAACGTCCCCCAGGACCGTGGCCGCAAAGAAAGCCGATGTCGTCGCCGAGCGGCAGCAGCTTTTCCTTGATCGAGGCGATCAGTGCGGCGTGGTCGCCGCCCGGCAGGTCGGTTCGTCCGACCGATCCGCGAAACAGGACATCGCCCACATGCGCGAATTTTGCCGCGCGGTTGAAATAAACGACATGGCCGGGCGCGTGTCCGGGGCAGTGCAACACCTCGAATATGTGATCGCCGAAAGACACAGTCTCGCCTTCGTTGAGAAAGCGGTCCGGCACGCAGTTGCGGACGCCGCCGGGCAGGCCGAAGCGCAGCGCCTGTTTTTCCAGGTTTTCCAGCAACGGGCGGTCGGCCTCATGGGGGCCGATGATGTCCACGCCGAGCGCGTCCTTGAGATCCATTGCGCCGCCGGCATGGTCGATATGGCCGTGGGTGATCCAGATATGCTTGATCTGCAGGCCGTTGTCGCGGATCGCCGACAGGATGATATCGACATCCCCGCCCGGATCGACGACAACGCCCTCCCTGGTTTCGTCGTCGAACAGGATTGTGCAGTTCTGCTCGAAGGGGGTTACGGGAACGATCCCGGCATTAAGCTTGCCCATGCTGATCCTCGTGCTGGGGGTGCCCGCAAGCGACCCGGACGAGGCAACCTATGCACCGGAGCGGCCGGCGTGAAAAGTCTCGGTGGCGTTCAAGGCGGACAATACGATCGCTGCGCATGATCGCGCCCTGCCGCTTTCTCCATGCTTCGCCAGGACCCGGGCGGCAAATTTCCTTGTGAGCGCGGGGCAGGGCGTCTTCGCCCTGCCGGATTGGCGTCTCGGCAGGCTTGCGTGGGGTCGTCCACGTTTCGCCTGCTTGGCTCCCCCGGCTGGTCGCAGGGTTCTTTCCGAAAGCTGTTCGAACCTTTTTCCGAAACCTGCTCAGGCCTTGTTCATCGACTTCATCACCATGCCGACGATCGCCGTCAGAATGCCGCCGCCCGCAACGCCGCCAACCGCGTCGCCGAGCACGCCGGAGAACGCACCTGCTATGGCGGGATCGCTGAGCACATTGGTTACAATCTGGCCGCCGGCCACGCCGCCTATGACACCCGAGATGATTTTTGCGGCCGCGCTCATCGCGATTTGCTTCATCGCGGCGCTGGCGCCAAAGCCGCCGATCACGCCGGTCACTGCCTGGATAATGATGGGAACAAGCGCTTCCATTCCAATTTCCCTCTTCACACCGGCATTTGCCGGCAACGGAGAAGAACTCGGATTGAAACCGCAGTCAATTCGCTTGACGAAAAGGGTTGGTCAACGGCTTGTGCGGTCCACCGCTTTTGTTTCAGGCCGGAGTCCCGTGCCGATCAAGACGGGGATAGTCTAAACGGGCTTGGGCGGTCCGGCCCGCGCCTTGCCTGTTCAGCTTTTTGGTTTGTCGCAGGCTACCGTGGGAAATCCGTGGGGCGCTTTGCGAAAGCTGCTTGGAGACGCTGATGATCTGGCTGGCGCCTATTCCGCCGCAATGGCCCGTTTCGGCTGCACGGCCGCCGAGTAGTCTTCCATGAGCGTCTTCGTAATCTCTCCCACCTCGAAATTATACGGACCGATCTCCGAAACGGGGGTCACTTCGGCGGCCGTTCCCGTAAGGAAACACTGTTCGAAGCCCTCCAGTTCCTCCGGCTTTATCACGCGTTCGATAACCTCGAAGTTGCGCTGCCTGGCGAGATCGATCACCGTCTGCCGGGTGATGCCGTTCAGGAAGCAATCCGGGGTCGGCGTGTGGATCCTGCCATCCTTGACGAAGAAGATATTGGCACCAGTCGCCTCGGCCACATAGTCGCGCCAGTCGAACATCATGGCGTCGGCATAGCCCTTGGCTTCGGCCGCATGCTTGGAGAGCGTACAGATCATGTAGAGCCCGGCGGCCTTGGCGCGCGAGGGGGCCGTGCGCGGATCGGGACGGCGATATTCGGCGATGTCGAGGCGGATGCCCTTCAGCTTCTGCGCCGGATCGAAATAGCTCGGCCACTGCCAGATGGCGATCGCGCAGTTGATCTTGTTGTTCTGGGCCGACACGCCCATCTGCTCGCTGCCGCGCCAGGCGATCGGCCGGACATAGGCATCGGCGAAGCCCTGTTTCTTGAGGAGCTGCCGGCAGGCACCGTCGATTTCCGCTACCGACCAGGGGATCGTGAAGCCGAGAATGCGTGCCGATTCGTGCAGGCGCTCGCTATGCTCGGTCAGCTTGAAGATTTCGCCGCCATAGGCGCGCTCGCCCTCGAACACCGCGCTCGCATAGTGCAGGCCGTGGGTCAGCACATGAATCTTCGCGTCCGCCCATTTGACGAACGTGCCGTTCATCCAGATAAAGCCGTCGAGTTGATCGAAGGGAACGGATGCCATGTCTGCCTCCCGCGGGCCGCCGCCGTCGTTGCTTTCGCTGCCGGTCTTCGCACGGCCGTCATGATCCAGAAAGACTAGGCTGATGCGCGGCACAAGGCAAACGCACCAAGCAAACTCGATAGGCGCCGGAAATTTCCGGGCCGACTTGCCTTTTTGTTCGCAATCGGCCGAAATGCTTGGCAGAAATTACCGATGCCCGTAGGATATGTCAATAAAGCTGACATAATTTTCCCGGCCGACAAGGATGTGATGGCGGACCGCGTTCAGACCAACTCAAAGCCGATCCGCTCCCCGCTGACCGGGGAGGATGGCATCGATCTTGCCATCATCGAGCTTTTGTTCTTCGCATACAGGGACTTCACGTCCGATCCTGATCAGATACTGGAGGCCTACGGTTTTGGCCGGGCGCACCACAGGGTGCTGCATTTCGTCAACCGCAAGCCGGGACTTACCGTTGCCGAGCTGCTCGATGTGCTGCAGATCACCAAGCAAAGTCTGGCGCGCGTGCTCAAGCAACTGATCGATGCGGGCTACATCATTCAGGTCACGGGGCCGCGCGACCGGCGCCAGCGCGAACTCTATCCGACGCAGAAGGGCAGGCAGCTCGCCCTCGATTTGGCGCGGCCACAGTCGCGCCGCATCGGTGCGGCATTGAGGGCGATCAAGACGGACGAGCGGGAAGCCGTCGAGGAATTCCTGAAGGCGATGGTAAACAGCGATCTCAGGCAGCAGATCGACCGGCTGTCCGCGCAAAGCGAGGATTTGCGGCACCTGAACGAGGGAGAAGGCTGATGTCCGCTCTAACCGGCGCCCCGGACGACGACGCGCCGCACCTGCTGGTGGTCGACGACGACACGCGCATTCGCAACCTGCTCAAACAATACCTTACCGAAAACGGCTTCCGCATCACTGTCGCCGGCAGCGCCGACGAGGCGCGGCGGCAGCTCTCCGGCCTCGATTTCGATCTGATCATCCTGGACGTGATGATGCCCGGCGAATCGGGCGTCGAGCTCACCAGGTCGCTCAGGGAGCAGAAGGCGGTGCCGATCCTGATGCTGACTGCGCTGTCGGAGACAGACAGCCGCATTGCCGGGCTGGAGGCAGGCGCCGACGACTATCTGCCGAAGCCCTTCGACCCGCGTGAACTCATCCTGCGCATCAACAACATCCTGCGCCGGGGCAGTCCGGCCGCGACGCCGAAGGTCGAGCAGCTTGTGTTCGGACCGTACACTTTCCAGATCGCGCGCCGCGAACTGAAGAAGGGCGGCGAGCCGCTGAAGCTTACGGATCGCGAGCAGGAGATTCTCGCGATCTTTGCCATGCGCGCGGGCGAGACCATTCCGCGCCACGAACTCGTCGCCGGTGAATCGGACGTCAGCGAGCGGACGATCGACGTGCAGATCAACCGATTGCGCCGCAAGATCGAGCGCGATCCCGCCAATCCGGTCTGGCTGCAGACGGTGCGCGGCGTCGGATACCGGTTGAGCGTGGAATAGCTTGCGAACGCCCGTTAAGCTTTTATTTTGACCCGCCGACCACTCTCGCGGCGCGGCATGTAATGATTCGCCGTGCGTTGGTGGTTGGGGGGGGTGTGAATATGCGTCATCAAACGGCTAAGCTGATCGCGTTTCCTGTGCACCGGAGGATGGCGCTGGTGAGACGCGCGGCGAAGGATCTGTCGACGCTCAACGGCGAGGAGGCGAACGGCTATTGGCGCTCGACGGCGCGCGTGCTGCTCCAGGAACTGCTGGCTGAGGGGCGTGACACGGAAGCTGCGCGAAGGGAGGTCCTGAGCTTTTTCGAAGCCGTCCAGGCGGAGTTCCGCAGGGAGCTGGAGCGCCGCCGTTCCAACGCCGAAGCACTCGGATCTTGAATTGCTCGACCAACAAAGGTAGTGCTGCCGATAGCCGGAGCGCGTAGCTGGCCTGGCCTCCGCCGTGAGTTTGCCCAAAGTCGCACCTCCGCTGCGCCGCGAGGCGAAGCAACAGGTGTAAGGCCGATAAATGTCAGGCTCGATGCCGATGGGCTTCGGGCCCGAGAGTGTTCTAAATCGTAAAACGGGCATGCAACAGAGAAAATTCACAAGTCAGGAACAACGCCGCTGAGCTGCAAGGTTCAGCGGTGGCAGCTTATTTCAATCATCTGCGAATTGCTATGGCCAAGGATTTTAAGCCTCACTACCGCCGAATCTACATTGCATTGATAGCATTGCCTCTGGTATTGGCAACAGCCGGCGTCACCCTCGTCACATTGGATCTTCTGGCACGTGTGTCGACAGGCGCCAATGCCGATGATCACGAGCGGACAAAGCAAGTCGTACACGCGGCACTCGATTTTGCCCAGCGGATGCTTGCCAACATCGCTATGGACAATTCCATCTGGGACGACGCGGTTGGTCAGCTATACGGCGAAATTAACGAGGTGTGGCTGGAAGATACTTTTGCGACAAGCACCGAGCAGGGCGGCAACTACGATGCGTTGCTGGTGATCGAGCGGGAAGTTCCCGGTGCCCTCGCGGGTCACCGGCACGGAAAGCCGTTCGCGCCCGACCTGGCTGAGTACTTTTCCGTAAGTCCCCTTGCGATGCTTGACACACCTTCGAAGGATAGCCCGCTCGAGCCGAGGGTGACTGTTACTGCCACCGCCGACGGCCTTGCCATTGTCGCGGTCGCTTCGATCCGCCCATCCTCGGCCAAGGTTGCAGTCCCGGCCGGCAGGCAACGCTATCTCGTCTTCCTGCGCTTCCTCTCAGCGGATTTTCTGGATGTACTGGCTCGGCAATATGTTCTCGAAAATTTGGTGATCAAAAGCGGTCCGCCGGACCAAGCGCCGGGCATGGTGATCAACGACTTCAACGGGGTGCCCGTCGCCCATGCCATATGGACGGACAATCGGCCCGGCGACGTCGCCAAGGCCGCGGTGTATGGCAACGCCCTGATGTCGCTCGCCTTCCTGGGCCTGGTCATGCTGGCCATCGGCTCGGTGTGCTGGGGCCTGATCCGCAAGATCGCCTGGCGAGAGGCCAAGGCACGATACGAGGCCCTCCACGATATGCTGACCGGGCTTCCGAACCGTGTGGCGCTTTCGGCCAGGATCAAGGAGCTTCTGGGGCAGGAAGGCACGACGGTGGCCGTCGCTGTCACGGATATCGACGGCTTCAAGGAGGTCAACGACGCCTACGGTCATGAATTGGGTGACCGGCTGATCAGCGCCGTGGCGCATGGATTGCTCACGCTGCTCGACGGCAGGGCGAGCGTTTTCCGTCTGGGCGGCGACGAGTTCGTGGCGGTTTTCCGCGGTGGCGGGGCCATGGCGGAGGCCGAGCGTTTCGCCAGCGATCTCATCGCGTTGCTGAATGCTCCATTTGATTTCGAGGGCCGGCTGGCCCGCGTGGGGGCCAGCATCGGCATTGCCGCGGGCGACGCAACGCAACTGGACGAAAACGAACTGATGCGGCGCGCCGACATCGCCATGTACAAGGCCAAGCAGGAAGGCAAGAACCGCTGCTCGCTCTACTCTCCCGTCCTCGACTCCGAGCGCATTGACGACCTTTCGATTGCCAGGGAACTGCGAATGATCATCGGCCAGGATGGCCTGGACATTGCTTTCCAGCCGGTGGTCGACGCAAGAACACGCAAGATAAAGGGTGTAGAGGCATTGGCGCGCTGGCCCTCGTCTTCGACGCGGCGCTTGCCAGCCGATCGTTTCGTGGCGGTCGCGGAGACCTCCGGCTTGATCGACGATCTCGGTCACTCGATCTTGAGGAAGGCGTGCGGCCATGCCCGGGACTGGCCCGGCCTCAAGCTGGCCGTCAATATCTCCGCGGTCCAGTTGCGAAATCCCAGCTTTGTCTGCCGGACACTCACGACGATCGCCGATAGCGGTATGGACCCGGGCAGTGTGGAATTGGAGATTACCGAGACAAGATTGATCGACGACATTCCAAGCGCCAAGCGGATTTTCAACGAACTGCGCGCCGCCGGCATCAAGATCGCACTCGACGACTTCGGGACGGGGTTTTCCAGCATAGGCTACCTGCGTGCGTTCGAGTTCGATCGGATAAAAGTCGACCGTTCCCTGATCAGCCGCATCCGGGAAGACCCCTCGCAGCAACACATCGTCCAAGCCACGATGAAACTGGCCTCCGGGCTCGCCGCCAGCGTGACCGTCGAAGGGATCGAGGGCGAGGATCAGCTTGAAATCCTGCAGGCGATCGGCTGTACGGAAATGCAAGGCTACTATTTCTACAAGCCGCTAAGCGCGGAGGAGATCAAGGCTGTCCTGTTCGCCGGCGAATATGGGCGGGTGCCCGCTCAGGCAGCCACATAGACATTCCGCAGCGTTCAGGTGCGATGTGGCGTCGGGCTTTTTCCCGACGATCCCCTCGGCCGGATTTCATCGATTGCATCAAAGGCGCTGAGACCTATCTCAGGGTAGGTGCCGCGGCGGCGCAAAAGGACAGAAGGCTGGCCGGCCTGTCGTTCGGGAGCGTGGCGGTTCCATCCCGCGCGCCGCCGCTCTAGAATGATGCGGCGGCCGTGAACCCCGCGGCTAGCTGGAAAGAGGCGATGGCGACTTCGGATGTCGAACGGACGGGATATGCGGCCTGGCGCGCGCGCGCCTCGCATGCCTATCGCGCCGTCCAGAAAATCTGGAACGTGGTCTGGCGGCGGGTCTCGTATTATTTGCCGAAGGGGCTTTATGCCCGTTCGCTGATCATCGTCATCACGCCCATGATCCTGCTTCAGTCCGTAGTGACGCTGGTCTTCATGGAACGCCACTGGCAGTTGGTGACACAGCGCCTGTCGACCGCCGTGGTGCGCGACGTGGCGGCGGTCATCGATCTCATCGAGTTCGGTTCCGCATCCGGGCGGCGATTACTCCCAGCTCGTCCGCATCGCACAGGAGCGGCTGGACCTGAAAATCGACATACTGCCGCCGGAGCCGCTGCCTCCACCGGGTCCGAAGCCGTTCTTTTCGATCCTCGACCAAAGTCTCTCGACCGAGATCAGGGATCAGATCAACCGGCCCTTCTGGATCGACACGGTCGGCGATTCCAAGATGGTCGAATTGCGGATCCAGTTGGACGACAAGGTATTGCGCGCGTTCGTGCGCCGCAATCAGGCTTACGCTTCCAACTCCCACATCTTCCTTGTCTGGATGGTCGGCACCGCGCTGGTGCTGCTGACCATCGCCATTCCCTTCCTGCGCAACCAGATCAAGCCGATCACGCAGCTTGCCGAGGCGGCGGAGAGTTTCGGCAAGGGGCGGCCTATGCCGCCGGACTTCCGTCCGCGCGGCGCCGAGGAGGTGCGGCGGGCCGGCTACGCCTTCATTCAGATGCGCGAGCGCATCGAGCGCCAGATCGAGCAGCGCACCGCGATGCTGACCGGCGTCAGCCATGACCTGCGCACCATTTTGACGCGCTTCAAGCTGCAACTGGCGTTGAGCGGCTCGAAGCCGGACATGGAGGGCCTCAACCAGGACGTCAACGACATGCAGGCGATGCTTGAAGGCTATCTCGCCTTCGCCCGCGGCGAGGCGCTGGAGGATCCCGGCCGCTTCGATCTCGCCGCCTATTTCGAGAAACTCGCCGACGAAGCCAAGCTGCGCAAGCGCAAGCTGACCATTACGCTTGGCGGAGCGGCGGAAATCCATGTGCGGCCGAACGCCTTCAGCCGGCTGCTGTCGAATCTGATCGGAAACGCATTCCGCTACGCCAGGAACATCGAGATCAGGGCCACGCATGCGCGCGGAACCTTGCGGGTCGTGATCGACGATGATGGTCCGGGCATTCCCGCCGACAAGCGCGAGGAAGTGTTCAAGCCGTTCGTTCGGCTGGATAATGCCCGCAATCTCGATGCCAGCGGCACGGGTCTCGGCCTGTCGATCGCCCGCGGCATTGCGCGCAGCCACGGTGGGGACATCCGGCTGGAGGACAGCCCTTTGGGCGGATTGCGGGTTATCGTGCGCGTTCCGGCCTAAGCGGCGTTCAGCCGCCTTGCCGCCAAGGTGTCGCCCCGCGTCATCCGGCTGTCACGGAATCGGCGCGATAAGGCGGGCATGCGAACCACCGCCGCGCATAGTACCCCGCCAACGGCCGAGCCGCCGCCGACCATGGATGCCACGGCCGCACCTTGCGCATTGAACCGCATTCTCATCGTCACGGATGCCTGGCATCCGCAGGTCAACGGCGTCGTGCGCACGCTTCAGCATCTGGCCGACTGTCTAGCCGCCACCCGCATCACCGTGGGATTTTTGACGCCGGACGGCTTTCGCACGCTTCCGCTGCCATCCTATCCGGAGATCCGGCTCGCTTTGGCCCGTCCCGCCCGGGTCGCCCGGCAAATCGCGGCCTTCGCCCCGGATCATGTGCATATCGCGACGGAAGGCCCGCTGGGCATTCTGGCGCGCCGCGCCTGCAGATCGAGCGGGCTGATCTTCACCACGAGCTACCACACGCGTTTTCCGGAATATTTGCGGGCGCGCCTGCCGGTGCCGGAACGCTGGATCTATTGGTGGCTGCGCCGATTCCACAATGCCGGTGCCGGCACGCTTGTCGCAACGCCGTCGCTGGGCAAGGAACTGGCCGCTCATGGTTTCGCCAATGTGCGGCTGTGGACGCGTGGCGTCGATACCGAACTCTACAGGCCCGACCGCATCAAAACCCTGGATCTGCCCAGGCCGATATTCCTGACCGTCGGACGCGTCGCGGTGGAAAAGAACCTTCCGGCTTTTCTCGACCTCGACCTGCCGGGCAGCAAGGTCGTGGTCGGCGACGGGCCGGCGCTCGCGGCGCTCAAGCGCCGTTATCCGCACGTCACGTTCCTCGGCACGCACACCGGCACCGATCTTGCCGAGATCTACGCCTCCTCGGATGTCTTCGTATTTCCCAGCCGGACCGACACGTTCGGTATCGTGCTCCTGGAGGCTCTGGCGAGCGGCTTGCCGGTCGCGGCCTACAATGTGACCGGGCCGGCCGACATTTTCGCGGACGGCGTCGGCGGCGTGCTGTCCGACGAGCTGGGACAGGCGGCGATCGCGGCGCTTTCGATCGACCGGGAGACAGCGCGCCGCAAGGCGGCAAGCTTCAGTTGGGCCGGCTGCGCGGCACTGTTCATGCGGCACATCCGTGCGGCCCATCCGGAGCTGCCGCCAGCTTAAAGTTAGATATAGGACCGGCGCTGACATTCGGGTGAGCGAGGCCGTTGCGCCTGCTTTGTCCGCTTCGACACGCGCCGCTGCTCCGCACCCCACCTCTTCAGGCGGAACGAAAAGCGCGGGACGTCGAAGCTGTTCCTTGGCCGGACTATCTCAAAACAGCCGTCCGCCGTCCGGCACCCTGCGTTCGATCGCGCCGAGCACAACGTCGCCTTCCGCGTCCGGGAAGCCCAGCGTCAGCACCTCGGACATGAACTTGCCGATCTGGCGCGGCGGGAAGTTCACCACGGCGAAGACCTGGCGGCCGACGAGAGTCTCGGGCGAGTAATATTTGGTGATCTGCGCCGAAGACTTCCTGACGCCGACCGGCTGCCCGAAATCGATCTTCAGTTTGATCGCCGGTTTGCGGGCTTCCGGAAAGGGCTCGGCCTCGACAATGGTGCCGGCGCGAATGTCGACCTTGTCGAACTCCGCGAAGGTGATCTCCGGTTTCACCTTGCCGTCGCGATGCATGCTCAGGCGTTGCCCCTGGTCTCGAACAGCACGGCCGACAGCGCATTCCTGGCCGAGGTCCCCGACCAGACGACGAACTGGAATGCCTGGAAATAGCCCTCGCAGGCTTCCAGCGCGGTCGAAAGCAAGACCTGCACCTGCTGGATGGACGGCTCGACGCCGCCGGCCAGCAGCAGCGATTGACGGAACATGATCGCGCCTTCCTGCTCCCAAAGATCGAAATGGCCGATCAGGAGCTGCTCGTTGATCAGCGACAGGAGCCGCAGGACTTCCAGCGTCCGGCTCTCCGGAACCTTGATGTCGAAGGCGCAGGCCAGATGCAGTGCCTCGAAATCCTCCATCCACGAGAAGGATATGTGGTAGTCGGTCCAGCTTCCGGCCATCGAGATCGCGATCTCGTCGTCGCCGGTGCGCTCAAACGCCCAGTCATTGTTGTGCGCGACCTGCTCGATGACGTCGACGGGGTGGACGTCGCGCCCGATGTCGAGTTCTACCAATTCCATGCCCGTGTTTCCTGTCATTTCCCGCCTCCAGCGCAAGACCGCGGGCGGATGCGAATTCCTCACCGTCCCGAAAGGGATGCTTGCGCAACCCAACCGAGCCCTGCTCTGCCTACCGGCGCGGGATCCACCCCGAATCACGCAGCAAATTCAGTGTATTGATCACGAGTTGCGTGACCAGTCCCTTTTTGCTTCAGAGGCAATTGCGGTGTGGAAAGCAGTTGCGGAAGAAATTCACGCAACCAACTTAAGCGATTCACGGGAAAGCGCTTTTTTCGGAAACCCGCTGTGGAAAAACTGGAAATTTATTTTTCGGTTTCGCCCCTTGTGGAGCGTTTGGCCCGGCTTTTCGGCGCGTCCAGCGGCTCCGCGCCGGGGTTATTGTCGTCGTTTGCTTCGAGCGCGGCGATTCTCGCCTCGAGGGCCTCGATGCGGGCGGCAAGCCTCTTGTTTTCGGCGCGCGCCTTTACCGCCATTTCCCGTGCGGCTTCGAACTCCTCGCGCTGGACGACTTCCATTGTATTGAGGATCTTCTCGGCTTGTGACCGGAAAGCCGTCTCCATCTCGCGCCTGACGCCCTGGGCGGCGCCCGCCGCGTCGGTCACAAACTTGGCGAATTCATCGAGGATGCGGTTAGGTCCGGTGGTCATGGCAAAGCCTCCGCTCGTTTCACTCGAGGTAGTCTCGCTGTCCCTTCATTGCAAGACGGCGACAGCGGGAGCTTGCCTTGACCCCGCCCGAGGCCTGGCACATGGTCCACGCCGCCCGCATCCGACCGTGAGGTTATCTTGCCCGAATACCTTCTCCTGCCGCTTGCTGCCCTGGCGTTCCCCGACATCGATCCTATCGCAGTCCGCCTCGGGCCGCTGGCGATCCACTGGTATGGCATTGCCTATGTGATCGGCATCCTGTTCGGTTGGTGGTATGCCAGGCGGCTGGTTGGCGACGAACATTTGTGGGCCGGCGGCGAGCGGCCGATGCGGCCGGAGGACATAGACGACTTCCTCGTCTGGGCGGCCGTCGGCATCGTGCTGGGCGGGCGCATCGGTTACGTCCTGTTCTACGATTTCGCCCGTTACCTCCAGAATCCGCTCGATATTTTCGCGGTCTGGGAGGGCGGCATGTCGTTTCACGGCGGCTTCGCCGGCACGACGCTCGCCATGATCCTGTTTGCCCGTTCGCGCGGGATCCGTATCTGGACGCTGTTCGACGTGATCGCGGCCGGCGTGCCGGTGGCGCTCGGCCTGGTGCGCTGCACCAACTTCATCAATTCGGAACTTTGGGGGAGGCCGACCGATGTTTCATGGGGGGTCGCGTTCCCGAATGGCGGACCCGTCACGCGTCATCCGAGCCAGCTCTACGAGGCGTTGCTTGAAGGGGTCGTGCTGTTCGTCCTCCTGAGGGTTCTGACGCATTCCTTCGGCAAGCTGCAAAGCCCGGGTTTCGTCTCCGGCGCCTTCGTGGCCGGTTACGGATGCTCGCGCATTCTTGTCGAATTCTTCCGAGAGCCGGACCCGCAGCTCGGCTATCTTTTCGGGGGCTGGCTGACCATGGGTATGGTCTTGTCGCTGCCGATGGTGCTGATCGGTATCTGGGCGATGGCGACGGCGCGGCCGGCGGACCAGCCGCGAACAGCATGACGGCGCTGAAAGAGCGCATCGCGGCGCTGATTTCCGCCGCCGGGCCGATCAGCGTCGCGGATTACTTCGCACTGTGTTTGTCCGACCCTCGGCACGGCTATTACATGAGCCGGGATCCGTTCGGGCGCGACGGCGATTTCACAACCGCCCCGGAGATCAGCCAGATGTTCGGCGAACTGATCGGCATCTGGCTCGTCGCGGTCTGGCGGGCCCTCGGCCAGCCGGCGCGGCCGGTGATCGCCGAAATCGGACCGGGCAGGGGCACGCTGTCGAAGGACATCGTCCGCACCCTGGAGAAGATCGAGCCACCCTTGCTGGCGTCGGCCCATTTCGCCCTGATCGAGACCAGCCCGCGATTGCGCGGCGTGCAGGCGGCGACGCTCCAGGACTGCGGCGTCGATGCCGCGTGGCATGACCATCTCGCTGATCTGCCGCGCCGTCCGCTGCTGATCGTCGGCAACGAGTTCTTCGACGCGCTTCCCCTACGCCAGTTCGTCAAGGCCGGGCGGGCGTGGCGGGAGCGGGCGGTTGGCCTCGACGAAAATGGACGGCTGGCTTTCGTCGGCGGCGCTGGGTCACTCGATCCGGCATTGCTGCCTCCCGGCGCGGACAAGGCGCCGGACGGAACGATCCTCGAGACCGCGCCGGCGCGCACCGCCGTGATGCAGGCCATCGCCGGGCGGATTGCCGCCGATGGCGGCGCCGGACTGTTCATCGACTACGGATATGTCCGTCCCGGCTTCGGCGATACGTTTCAGGCCGTACGAAGGCATCGAGCCGAGGGCGTGCTCGACAATCCCGGCGAGGCGGACGTAACCGCGCATGTCGATTTTTCCGCGCTGGCAGCGGTTGCCCGCGCGGCGGGCCTTGATGCGCGGCTGGAGACTCAGGGCGACTTCCTGCTCAGGCTTGGCCTGCTGGAGCGCGCCGGGCGGCTGGGTGCCGGCGCAAGCGCAGCCAGACAGGATGAGATTCGCGCCGCGGTGGAACGGCTGGCCGCAACCGACCAGATGGGCGAGCTTTTCAAGGTCCTGGCCGTCCTGCCGCGCGGCGTCCGCGTGCCGCCGTTCGACTGACCAGTACCGAGTCGGTTCCTCCATACAGCGTCTTGTTTTGCCGCATGTTTCCCTCGCTGTGCCGTCGGAGGATTTTTTCCGCAATATGGCTGGGAAAAGTCTTTCCCGGCGATCCGAAGGACCATCCGATGGGAGTCGAAAACGCCGCGGATTTGGTTATACTGCCATCACAGGTCGCGTCCATGGTGGCCGAGCGATTCTGATCTCACGGCCCACCGTGGTGCGACCGATCCGACCCCACAGGAGTAACGGTCATGGCCGGTTTTCATGTCATCGCAGGCCCCGACGACAGGATTATCCATCCCGATATTCGCAAGATCGGTTTCTCCGACCTGATCGACGCGCTGCGACTCGGGTTCGACGATTTCATGGCGAAGCCGTCGCACATCATGTTCATTGCCATCATCTACCCGCTCGTCGGTGTTTTCCTTGCCGCCTGGACATCCGGCAACAACGCCTTGCCCCTGCTTTTTCCGCTGATGTCCGGTTTCGCGCTGATCGGTCCCTTCGCGGCGATCGGCCTTTATGAAATCAGCCGGCGGCGCGAGGCTGGGCTCGACATGTCTTGGAAACATGCGCTCGACGTGCGCCATTCGCCGGCCATTCCGGCGATCGCGGCGGTCGGTTTCTTCCTGTTCGCGGTTTTCATCGCCTGGCTGCTCTGCGCGCGTGTCATCTACCTTTCAATCTACGGCGATACGGTCCCGACATCGCTGACGGCATTTTTCTCCCAGGTGATCAGCTCGGGCCAGGGCTGGCAACTGATCATTGTTGGCTGCCTCGTCGGCTTCGTCTTTGCCGCGCTGGTGCTATGCACCACGGTGATCGCCTTTCCACTATTGCTCGACCGCGACGTTGGCGCCTACGAGGCGGTTGCCACCTCCTTCCGCGCCGTGGCGGCCAATCCGGTTGCCATGGCGGGCTGGGGCGTGATCGTGGCGGTGCTGCTCGCCATCGGTTCGATACCTGTATTCGCCGGGCTGATCATCGTCATCCCGGTCCTCGGCCACGCGACCTGGCATCTCTATCGGAGAGTGGTGGTGGCACCGCGCCAGTAGCGGGACCATGCCAATGGCTCTGAAGATTGACAGTCTGGTGCGATAGCGCGTGCTTGGCCAAGTCCGCGCCGCCCCTCATCGCCCTGCCGGGCACTTCTTGGATGATTGAAATCGTATAGGTTGGGATTGGCCGGACGGGTAAGTGCCCGTCCGCGCATTCGATGCTGGTTCGTTCACAAAATATTTCATGATGGCATTAAATGTGAACATTCGAGGTCTTGGTGAATCCCGAATCACGGGTTTCCCTATAGGAAAGGCCGCCACTGTAAGATCGGCCTCGAGGAAACGCGCAGCGCTACTGGCGGAAGGAGGGTCGGCAATGACACGTTACCGGACCGTGCCCGGCGGGCTCCATGCCGACGCGGTCGAACGCGACCTGATGCTGAACGCGCTGGAACGCGCCGAGATTGAACCCGCCATCGAAGCAGTATGCGCCGAAGTCGGCCTGGGCACCGGCCCCGATGAGCGTCGGGCGCGAATTGCCTACCGAATTGCCTTCACTTGGCGCAACGGCAGGAAGCTGCCGCTCAATCTCGTAAGCGCGGGACTGGACGCGGTCGGAGTTCTGATCGCGCATAAGGTTTTTCGTCGCACCTTTCAAACTGCGCGCGGCTTGCTACCGGCCAAGTCGCTCTGGTTGAGCCACAGCCCCAGAGGTACAATTTTACCGCCCCGGCCGACCGCTTTTCTTTGACCGCCGGCCGCGTGCGCGTTCGCCGGCTGGGTCCTCGTAGCTGCCGATCCCGATCTTCTGGCGTTTGACCGGCTCCGCGCCGTCGATCGGCTTTTCGGTGCGGCGGACAGTCATTTCGTCCAGAGTGTTCTTGCGGAACAGTGAGCGATCGCTGTCTCCGGGAACGCCATAATCCGCGCCGTGAGCCTCGGAGTGGGTCTGCTTCTTGAACGTCGCGCGCGAAACGGCGCTGGCCGGTTTCGCCAGATCGGTGCCGGGTCCCATCTCGTCGAGCGATGGCTTCGCGAAGAGCGACTTGCGCTCGGCCTCGTCCACCGTGCGGTGCCGTTCGCGGCCTTTATTGTGCTTGCCCTTTTCCCGTCCCGAGACGGGGCTGAGCCCATCCGCCTCGCGCGCCAGCGGGTCGTCGGCGATGGCGAGTTCAATTTCGCGCAGCCGCTTGATTTCGTCGCGCAGCCGCGCGGCGCGTTCGAAGTCGAGGTCGGCGGCGGCATTGCGCATTTCCTTTTCCAGGTGGTCGAGATGCGCCTTGAGGTTGTTGCCGACCATGGCGCCGCTTGCGGCGAAGCCGGAAATGTCGGGGCGGACGTGGTCCTGCTCGTAGACGGAGCTGAGAATGTCGGCGATGCGCGACTTCACGCTTTCCGGCGTGATGCCGTTGGCCTCGTTCCACGCCATCTGCTTCTCGCGCCGGCGCGTCGTCTCGGCCATCGCCCGCTCCATCGAACCGGTCACGGTGTCGGCGTAGAGAATCACCTTGCCGTCAACGTTGCGCGCGGCCCGGCCGATCGTTTGGACGAGCGAGGTCTCGGAACGCAGGAATCCTTCCTTGTCGGCGTCGAGGATGGCGACGAAACCGCATTCGGGAATGTCGAGGCCTTCGCGCAGCAGGTTGATGCCGACCAGGCAGTCAAAGGCGCCGAGACGCAGGTCGCGCAGAATCTCTATGCGTTCCAGCGTGTCGATGTCGGAATGCATGTAGCGTACGCGCACGCCCTGTTCGTGCAGATATTCCGTCAGATCCTCGGCCATGCGTTTCGTCAGCACCGTGACCAGAGTTCGATATCCGGCTCGGGTCGTATCGCGTATCTCGCCGAGCACGTCGTCGACCTGGGTCTTTCGCCGGGCGCACCTCCACCGGCGGATCGATCAGGCCGGTCGGGCGGATGACCTGCTCGGCGAAGACGCCGCCGGCCGCTTCCATCTCCCAGCCGCCCGGCGTCGCCGAGACCGCGACGGAAAGCGGGCGCATCGCGTCCCATTCCTCGAAGCGCAGCGGCCGGTTGTCCATGCAGGACGGCAGGCGGAAACCGTATTCGGCGAGCGTCGCCTTACGCCGGAAGTCGCCGCGATACATGCCGCCGATCTGCGGCACGGTGACATGGCTCTCGTCGATGAAGATCAGCGCGTTGTCGGGCACGTATTCGAAAAGGGTCGGCGGCGGATCGCCCGGCATGCGGCCGGTGAGATAGCGCGAATAATTCTCGATGCCGGCGCAGGACCCTGTCGCCTCCAGCATCTCAAGGTCGAAGCGGGTGCGCTGCTCAAGCCGCTGCGCCTCCAGCAATCGCCCAGCCGTTTCAAGCTCTTGCAGGCGGTGGCGCAACTCCTCCTTGATCGACTTGATGGCTTGATTCAAGGTCGGCCGGGGCGTGACGTAGTGCGAGTTGGCGTAGATCTTGACGCTCTTCAGCTCGCCGGTCTTCTTGCCGGTAAGCGGATCGAACTCGGTGATCGACTCGATCTCGTCGCCGAACAGGGTGATGCGCCAGGCGCGGTCCTCAAGGTGGGCGGGAAACAGTTCGATCGTGTCGCCGCGCACACGAAACGAACCGCGCACGAAGCTGATATCCTGTCGCTTATATTGCTGAGCCACCAGGTCGGCGAGCAACTGGCGCTGGTCGATGCGATCGCCGATCTGCATCTGGAAGGTCATCGCTGTATAGGTTTCGACCGAACCGATACCGTAGATACAGGAGACCGAGGCGACGATGATGACGTCGTCGCGTTCCAGCAGCGAGCGCGTCGCCGAGTGACGCATGCGGTCGATCTGTTCGTTGATCGACGATTCCTTCTCGATATAGGTGTCGGTACGCGGGACGTAGGCCTCCGGCTGGTAATAGTCGTAGTAGGATACGAAATATTCGACCGCGTTCTCGGGGAAGAATTTCTTGAATTCCGAATAGAGCTGCGCGGCGAGCGTCTTGTTGGGCGCGAGGATGAGGGCAGGGCGCTGCGTTTCCTCGATCACCTTGGCCATGGTGAAGGTCTTGCCCGAGCCGGTGACGCCGAGCAGCACCTGGGTGCGTTCGGCCGAGTTGACGCCCTCGACGAGATCGCGGATCGCGGTCGGCTGGTCGCCCGCCGGCTCGAAGTCCGACTCCATCTTGATGACGATGCCGCCTTCCGACTTCTCCGGCCGTGCGGGGCGGTGCGGCGTCCAGATCTGGCCGTTCTTGTGCAGCGGGTTGCCGGATTCGATCAGCCTGGACAGCGCATCGACTGTGGCGGTGACGCCGGATTGCGGCATCGCTTCCGCGTCTTCCAGGCTGATGTCGAGGCCGGGCACGGGATTGAGGCCGGCGGCCGCGCGTTCGCGGGCGGTCGCGGCGCCACCCATCGACGTGCCGCGCGCCGTCTTGGTCGGCGTCGACGAGCGTTCGGGAATTTTCTTCGAGGGCTTCGCGGGTTTGTCATCCCCTCCGGCCCGTCGTGTCGCCTGTTCGGACCCGGGGGCGCGGGTGGGCTGGACGAGTTCCGCCTCGCGCGCGATCTGGTCCGCCCAGTCGGAAATTGAGCCGGCAAGCGGCGTGCCGGTCAATTCCGCCTGCGCCGATTCCTCGAAACCGCCCGAATGCAATGGCTCCGATGCGTCGCGGTAGTCGCTGAGCGGGTTGCCGCGCTTGCGAAATCCGTCTTGCTTCGCCTCGGGCGACTTTTTCTCGGGGGATTTGGCCATACGCCGGAATATGGGCGGAATTGTCCGGGATGAAAAGGCTGAGCAGGCATGATGCCAACGAAGGCCGGCCGTGCAGCGTTCTCCTGACATGGCGGTGTCAGCAGGGACATGCGGCGTCAGCAGGTGACATGGCGGCGTCAGCAGCGGGGCGCGGCGGGATTTCGCCAGTTGCAACGCTCAGAGGGGGCGCCAAGGTCTAATCTGCCAATCTCCCCCACAAGGGGGTGTTTGGACCGGAGACATCGCGAACAGGTGTGCGAAGACATCGCGAACAGTTTCGCGCGTTTTGCGCGAGGAGGTTCGGGATGTCTCCGGTCCAACCAGGGGGGAGATCGGCAGCTTCACGGGTTGCCGCCTCTTCCGCTCAACACGCGACCGGCTTGCAAAGCCTGGCGCGATCACCACAAGATAAGTGTCACGCGACGGGGGCTCGCCAATGGACGCACGGGAATTCCTGCCGGACGAAAAGTTCATCGCCGCGATAAAGCAGGATATCGCCCGATACGAGCAGGAGCGCGTTTCGGCGCGCCGCCAGGCGGCGTGGCGCGTCCCGGTATATCTCGTACTGGTTTTGGCCATGGTGTACGGCCTGGCCGTCGCCTTCAATCGCATTGCCGATGCCAACGAGCAATGGACTTCGGCGCCGCACGTCTTCCTCTACGTCGCGGCAGTCGCGCTGGCTTTCTTTCTGTATTCGCGCGCCGTGAAGCCGGTGGCGGTCCTGCGGCAGTCCTTTCGCGCCCGGCTGCTTCCGATCATCTTCGGCTACATCGAGAACCTCCGCTACAGCCATGGGAGCCGTCCGGCTTCGTTCGAACGGCTGCCGCCGGAGGCCGTCGGCAGCTTCGATCAGGAGAGTTTCGACGATGTGATCGGCGGCAGGCACGCCGGCTTCGACTTCGAACTCTATGAAGCGGTGCTGAAGGAAAAAACCGCTGGCACGGAGTTGACCAGTTTTCATGGCATCGTTCTGGCGTTCGCGACGCAGAGGCCATTTCCCGGCATGCTGGTCGCGACACGCAAGGCCGACCAGGTGATGTCGTTCTTCGGGCACCTGTTCGGCAAGTCACTCCATGAGATCGAAAGCGGCATTCCCGCTATCGACGAGAAGTACGAATTTCGCACCGACAATGCCGCGGCGGCGGAACCGCTGGTGCGCGGCCGCCTGGCCCAGGCCTTGCAATGGCTTGGCGAAATGTGGCCGGGCGAGCCGGCGCGGGTCGCATTGCGCGGCGGTGACGGGTTTCTACTGCTGCCGACGCCGAAGAATTTCTTCGAACTGCCGCCGGCCTCGACGCCGATCGACTACAAGGCGCATGTCGAGCCGATGATCGCCGACATGGCCTCGCTGCTCGCCACGGCGGCGCTGGTGCGCAAGGTCGGCATGGCGGCGAAGGCGAGCCAGACACGCGCCCAGCCTGACAATGCTTCGGGCCTCCCGCGGCCATGCCGGAGCACGGCCGTGCGCAGCCCGTCAGGCACTTGGTCAGGCGTGTCCGGCCGGTTTCGCGGGATCGAATTCCGGCACGATCTGACCGCCTTCGACGGAAAAGCCGCTGGCGACCTCGGTCGTACCCTTGGGCGGTGCCGCTCTCGCCGCCAAATAGACGCCTTCAAACCGTTTCAGCCGTGCAACGGTGGCTTGCAACTCGGCGATCTGCTTGCGCAACTGCCCGGCCTCGGCGGTGTCGGACGCCTCGTCCCCATGCACGGACGCGGCTTCGAAAGCATGAAGTTTCTTTGCAAGCAGCGATCGTTCCGATTCGAGATCGCCCGCCCTGGACTGCATTTCGTTGAGATGAAAGATCATCTCGCTATGCTGGTTGGCCGCGCTTTGCAGGCGGTCGTTGAGCGCCTTGATTTCGCCGCGCAGCGCCAGAATCTCGGCCTGGTGGTGCCTGTCGCGCTCCCTCATTTCAGCGGCGAGCCGGGCAGCGTTTTCGTTCGACTCCATGAGCTTCGCCTCAAGCGCGTCGTTCAGCTTCTGCAAGCGGGCGCTTTCGGATTCCTCGGCGACGAGGCGTGCCAGGATCTCGGCCAGCCGCGCGGAATCGCTGGCATGCATGGCCGAAAGCTCCTCCGAGCGGCGGCGCGTCTCGGCCTGCCTCTTCTGCGCGAGGTCAAGTTCGACCGACAAGCCGACGCTCTTCTCGCGCAGCATCTCGGCCTCGCGAGTCAAATGCTCCACTTCGCTGCCGCGCGCACTGTGAGCAACCTGCAACTCGCCATGGAGCGACTCGCTGCGCACAATCGCGCTGCGTGCCTCGACCAGTTCCAGCCGAAGCGCGCCGAGCGTTTCTCGCATGGTTTCGGCCTCGCCGAGCAGCTTCGTCTCACGCCGCTTCAACACTTCCACGAGCTGGTCGTAGCGGCCGCGCAGCCTTTCCAGCTTGTCTACGCGTTCGGAGAGGCGGCGGTTCTCGGCCGCCTGGGCCGCGTTGGCGTTTTCGAGGCCGTTGGCGCGAAGAATGTCGGCGTAGGAGTTGTCGAGGAACTGGCGGCTCATATGCTGCGATGCCGCGATGCTGGTAAGCGCCTCGGCGATATGGGTCAGATCCTCCTGAGCCCGCATCCTTGCCTGGTCGAAGGCCGCATGGCTGGCCAAACGGCTTTGGCTATGCACGCTGACCCGCTCGCGCTGATCGGCATCGTGTTCCGGCGCCCATTGTGCCGGTGCTTCTTCGTCGCTCGAGGCCGGCTCATTCTCCACGGCGTCGGCAAGATTGGCTTCGTCCGTCTCGAGTTCGTCGCTGTCCGTATCGAGCTTACTGCTTTCGCCCGTCTCGGCGTCGCGGCTGTCGTCGGCAACCGACGACATTTCGGATGGAAGAAACAGCTCTCCCTTGAGCACGTCTTCCATGCCGTCCTCCAAGGTTACAAAAGCTCTCTTCAACGGATCCCGCCGCGTGAGAATGTTCGCGAGATTCATGTCTTCAACCTCTTCTGATGACGCCATGGAACGACCGACTTCATTTACCCAACGTCAACAATCATACAACCTTTCAACTCGATTGGAATAGGCCCAATGGCGCTGAATCCCGAGCAGTAAAGGGTCGGTTTGTATTTCCGGATCCTAAGCATAACTTCAATGTTCATTCTAAGAGCTTATAGTAGAATTTCGAAGATATTCTGAGATTGCTCTAAAATGACAAGTTTTGGCGCCGCGCCGCCCGCCGGCACGCGAAAGCGCCGGAATCCGGCGTAAAAGCGGCGGCGGAACAATAGGCCGCCGCATTGCCGGACCCCGCTTGCTCCTGTCGCCATACCGCCGTCATGGTCACGGGAAAAGCGCATCCGGCTTCATTTCGAGGTGGAGGTCCGGGCCGTCATAAGGGTGCGCGTCGCACACCGCCTCATCGAGTTCCACGCCGATGCCGGGCTCCTTCGACGGGATGACATGGCCGTCCTGCCACTCGATCTTGCTTTTCAGCAGCGTCGCGTGAAAGCCATCCCACTGCTTCAGGGATTCCAGGATCAGGAAATTGGGCAGCGTCGTTGCGAGCTGGATGTTGGCGGCTCCCACGATCGGGCCGCAATAGCAATGCGGCGCGACCTGGATGTGATAGGCCTCGGCCATGGCCGCGATCTTCTTGGTCTCCAGATATGCCGCCCGAGCGGCCGAGATCCGGCTGCAGGATGGTCGCGGCGCGGTTCTCGATGATGCGGGCGAATTCGTACTTGGTGGTCAGCCGCTCGCCGGTTGCGATGGGAATATTGGTTCCCCGCGCCACCTGGGCCATCACCTCCGGCATATCCGGCGGCACCGGCTCCTCGAACCAGAGCGGATCATAGGGCTCTATCGCGCGCGCCATGCGCAGCGCGCCGGATGCGGTGAACTGGCCGTGGGTGCCGAACAATATGTCGGCTCGGGTGCCCACCGCCTCGCGGATCGCCTTCACCATGCGGGCGGAAAGGTCGATGTCGCAGAGGCGCGGCTGGTGGCCGTCGAAGACGGTATAGGGACCGGCCGGGTCGAGTTTTACGGCGTTGAACCCTTGCCGTAGATATTCAAGTGCGCACTCGGCGGCGAGGTCGGGATCATTGTAGACGTTCCGGTCCGGATCTTCGACCTCGTTGACGAAGACGCTGCCGGAATTCGGGTAGAGATAGGTGTAGGAGCGCAGCGTCTCGTGCACCTGGCCGCCGATCAGCTTGTAGACCGGCTTGCCGGCCTCCTTGCCGATAATGTCCCAGCAGGCGATTTCCAGCGCGGAGAAGCAGCCCATGACGGAGATGTCCGGCCGCTGCGAAAATCCGGCGGAATAGGCGCGGCGGAAGAATGACTCGATGTCATGGGGATCGCGGCCTATGAGATAGCGCCCGGCCAGGTCCTCGATCATCCTGGCCGTCACATGCGGACCGAAGGTGGCGCTGTAGGCCTCGCCATAGCCGATGACGTTCGAATCCGTCGTCAGCTTGACGAAGATGAAGTAGCGCCCGCCAATGCCCGGCGGCGGGTTGCCCACCACCCAGGTCTTCACGTCGGTAATCTTCATGGCTCATACCTCCGATTGCTGCGTCTTTCTCATTAGAGGGCCGCGAGTCCGTTCGGACGCGCAAAGGACGCTCTAACACTTTGAATTTGCACATCGTGCTTTCAATCGATCTCAATTTTCGGGCCGATGCGCTAGGCAGACTTGCGTGGCTTCGCCCACGCTTCGCCTGCTTAGCCTCTTGTTTTGTCGCAGGTTTCTGCCGGAAAACCGTGAGACACTTTTCCGGAACCTGCTTAGTTCGTCCAATCCTCCAGCACCAGCCCGGCGCCCTTCCAGCCCGTCATGATGGAAGGCGCGTTGGTGTTGCCGGAAATGTTTTCCGGGAAGATCGAGGCATCGACGACGCGCAACGCATCGAGGCCGTGGACCCTCAGTCTGGAGTCGACCACGGAATATGCCGGGTCAGGCCCCATGCGGCAGGTCGAAACGGGATGATAGACGGTGCCCGAGCGCTTCCTGAAATCCACGATCAGATCATCGTCGGAAGTGATTGAAGGTCCTGGCAGAATCTCCTCCAGGATAATCTCCGCCATGGCCGGCTGCGCGGCAATTCGTCGTATGAACTTAACCGCTGCCAGCATCTCCGCCACGTCCTCCCTTGTGGAAAGCGCATTGGCGACGATCCGCGGGTATTCGCGCGGGTTCTTCGAGCGGACCACGATTTCGCCGCGGCTTGTCGGCCGGCAGTTGGAAAGGCCGATCGAAAAGCCGGGCCAGGGGTCCGGCGTCAGGATCGGCCGCTCGCCGCTCTTCGGGATGACGGTCGAGAAGGCCTGGAAATAAAGCTGCATGTTCGGCCGGTCGCGCGACGCATCGGTGCGGAAGAAGCCGCCGGCATTGTTCATCGACAGCGACAGCGGACCCGAGCGCAGGAAGACATATTGCATGCCGACCAGGAGCTTTCCCCACCAGGGCCGCAGGATCTGGTTGAGCGTCGGCTCGCGGCTCTTGAACGTGTAATTGATGCCGACATGGTCCTGAAGGTTGCGCCCGACATTCTCGTTGGCATGCACGATGTCGATGTTCAGGCGCTTGAGGGGCCCCGCCGGACCGACGCCGGAAAGCTGGAGAAGCTGCGGAGAATTGACCGAGCCGCCGCACAGAATGACCTCGCGGGCGGCGTGCGCCGCCTGTTTGGCGCCCTTGTGCTCATATTCGACGCCGGTCGCGCGCTTGCCCGCTAAGAGGATGCGCGTCGCCAGCGCATTCGTCACGACGCGAACATTGTCGCGCTTCATCGCCGGCCGCAGGAAGGCGCGCGCCGCCGACATGCGCCGGCCGTGCCTGGTGGTGATCTGGTAGACGCCGACACCTTCTTGGCTTTCGCCGTTGAAGTCCGGGTTGAGCGGTAGGCCTGCCTGCCTGGCCGCCTCCAGATAGCGCCTCGTCAGCGGGTGGGTCTGGGCCGCGCAATCCGTCACATGCAGCGGCCCGCCGGCACCGCGCCAATGATTGGCGCCGGCTGCATTGTCCTCGATCGCCTTGAAGGCGGGAAGCAGGTCGGTGAAGCCCCAGCCCGGATTGCCTTGGTCGCGCCAGGCATCGTAGTCGGCGGGATGACCCCTGACCCACACCATGGCGTTGATCGAACTCGATCCGCCGAGCAGCTTTCCGCGCGGCCAGTGGTCCGCGTTGCCCGCCAGCCCGGGGTCCGGCTCGGCCTTGTAGTTCCAGTTGACGGCGGGATCATGGAAGGTCTTGCCATAACCCAGCGGCATCTGGACGTAGAAGCGGCGATCCGTGCCGCCGGCCTCCAGCACCAGCACGGAGAAGCGCCCGCTCGCCGACAGGCGCTCTGCCACGACGCAGCCGGCGGAGCCGGCGCCGACGATGATGAAATCGTAAGTCTGCATGAAAAGCGGCGTTTCCCGATCGCGGAATCTCTCGAGACTAGCGGCTTGCCCTGCCACCGTTCGTCAAACCTTCCGGCATGGCTTGTGAGAAATGCGACCGATATGCGCCGTGCCGATTCGCTCTTGCGGGTATAGCGCGGGCACCTTTGTTCGCGCGATCGCGACTCGCATTGACCGGATGGCACTTGGTGGATAGGCATCGAGGCGCATAAATCGTGTCGGAGATGCGCTTGGTTCAATACGCGGACGGTCATCCCAATGGCGAACTGACGCTGCGCACGCTGGCAATGCCGGCGGACGCCAACGCCGCCGGCGATATTTTCGGGGGCTGGGTGATGGCGCAGATGGATCTCGCCTGCGGCATCCGCTCCGCCGAGCGCGCCAAGGGCAGGGTGGTGACGGCGGCCGTGAAGGAGATGTCCTTCGCCAAGCCGGTGAAGATCGGCGACACATTATGCGTCTATACCGAAGTCACCGGTGTCGGGCGCAGCTCCATGAGGCTGAAGGTTGAGGCGTGGGCGCAGCGCTACCTGACCGACCTTATGGAGCGGGTGACCAACGCCGATTTCGTCATGGTGGCGCTCGACGGGGAAGGGCGGCCAAAGCCGGTGCCGGTCGAATAGGAGCGCATAAGGGGCGGCCTTGGAAGGCCGACCGGCGATTTCGACGATCGCCGGACCGGTCTACTCCGCCGCCCTGCTTCCCGCGGTACGATCGAACAGCGCCTGCGCCCGGGCGACGCGTTCGCCATTGCGGCGCGCCCATTCGGCCAGCGCGGTTACAGGCTCCAGCAGTTCGCGGCCGAGATCGGTCAGTTCATATTCGACGCGCGGCGGGATCGTGGGGAATTGCTCGCGCACGACGAAGCCGTCGCGCTCGAGCCCGCGCAGCGTGGCCGTCAGCATTTTCTGCGAGATGCCGCCGACGGCGTCGCGCAGTTCGCTGAAGCGCAACCGGCCGCCTCCAAGCTTGCTGACAACCAGCACCGTCCATTTGTCGCCGACGCGTTGCAGCACTGTACTGACCGCCCGGCAATCCTCGCTGTGGTGCAGGTGCCTAGGTTTCAAGATCGTTCCTCCTTGCGGCGCCTCTCTTTGGTAACTTATATATAGTCGGTATCGTTCTGATACCAAATTTCGAGAGGTCACTTCGCATGTCTAAACCGAAAATCGCCCTTGTGGTAGGCTCCACGCGCGCCAGCCGCTTCGCCGACAAGCCCGTCGAATGGTTCGCAAAGATCGCCGCCGAGCGCGACGACCTCGATTTTGAGATCGTCGACCTTCGCGACTTTCCATTGCCGTTCTTCGACGAGGTCGCATCGTCGCTCTACGCGCCGTCGAAGAGCGAGGTCGCCAAGCTTTGGCAGAAGAAGGTCGCCACCTTCGACGGCTTCGTTTTCGTCGCCGCCGAATACAGCCGCGGCCCGACCGCCGTGCTCAAGAACGCGCTCGACTATGCTTACACCGAATGGAACAGGAAGCCGGCGGCGTTTGTCGGCTATGGCGGCGTCGGCGGGGCGCGCGCCATCGAGCAGTTGCGCCTGAACTCAATCGAACTGCAGATGGCGCCAACCCGCAACGGCGTGCATATCGTGTGGGCCGACATGGCGCAGGTCAGGGACGGTTCCAGGAAGCTCGAAGAGTTCGACCATCTGAATTTCGCGGCACGCAACCTGCTCGACGAACTCGCCTGGTGGGCGAAGGCGCTGAAGACGGCGCGCGAGGCGGACGTCGGGGCCGGACACGCCAAGGCGGCCTGAGCGGACCGTTCATGGCATTCCGTCGGTGGCGGACGCGGCTGACGGTTGAAACACAGCGCCCGCTGCCCCTTTCGGAGCAACGGGCTGTTGCCTGGGCGCCAACGGCGCCGCGGGACGCACTACAATCGCCGCAGGCTGCGGAGATTGCCGGGTGATGGTGAAGATTGCCTTAACTGGAAGGGCCCTGTGTCAGCCGATGACCAGGGAGCCCGGGCTTGCCTGGATGGCCCCTCCCTGATTGGCTTCGCAAATCACCTCCCCCCGCTGATCGCGGGGCGAGAATAGGCGCCAGGGTGCCACCGCCGATCCTCGCCCTCACGAAGCGGGGAAGAGGTAGGACGCGAAGCGGCAGGAGAGGGGCTCTCGCTCTGTGTTAATATGGCCGAGTTCGGACTGAGCGGATGATGACTGCTCAGGGTACGGTCGGGTCAGCCGAGGGGTAAAGTCGCGCAACAAAAAAGCGGGCCAAGCCCGCTTCCCTTGTTTCCGAGACTGAACACGCCGCCGGTACATTCATGGTCGGCTAGTCGTCGATCGGTTCAATTCAGCCACCGCGAAGGAACCTTGACCTCGTATCCCGAGGAACGTTCGACCCGTCGCCAGCCGGCTGATGCCTCGCCATATGGCAGGGCATCGCGTCGAAATCAAGGCCGCCGCCGCGTTTTGCCGAAGTTTCCTTGCCAATTTGAATGAACCGGCTGTGCCAAGCCGGCGATTTCCAACAGGTCCCGCCATGCCGCCGGTGCGGCCGGGCCGGGTTCGCCATCGCCTGAGCAGCGGTGTCAGTTCGCGCGCCGATGCGCGCCCGGCAACCGGGAGGCCAGCACCTTGTCGATGCGCCGACCGTCCAGGTCGACGACCTCGAAGCGCCAGCCCTGCACATCGACGCTTTCGCCGGTCGCGGGCAGGTGATGGAGGTGCGACAGGACATAACCCGCCACCGTCTCGTAGTCGCGCGCCTCGGGGAGGTCGATGCCGAGATGGTCGCGCATCTCGTCGGCGGGCATGTAGCCGGCAAGCAGCCAGGAGCCGTCCTCGCGCTGCACGGCCCAGGGTTCTTCCTCCGCTTCACGATCTGAGCGGAACACGCCGGTGATGGCCTCCAATATGTCGGCCGGCGTAACGATTCCCTCGAAATGACCGTACTCGTCATGGACGAGCGCCACCGGCACTTCCGATTCCTTGAGCGTGGCGAGTACATCCAGCGCGTCGGCCTGATCATGAACGATAGGTGCTACCCGCGTATGGAGTTCGAGGTCGAGTTTGTTGCCGGCCAGGAGCGCCGCGAGCAGTTCGCGCGTCTGCACCACGCCGATCATGCTGTCGACCGAGCCATCGCCGACCGGCAGGCGTGAATGCGATGTTTCCATCAGCGCCTTGCGCATGACGATCTCGTCCCAGGCGAGGTTGAGCCAGTCGACATCGGTGCGCGGTGTCATCAGGGCGCGCACCGCGCGATCGCCCAGGCGCATGACGCCGGCAATCATGCGCCGCTCGTCGGATTCGATCGTTCCGTGATGCTCGGCCTCCGCGACCAGCATCTTGATTTCCTCGTCGGTGACTTTCTCCTCGGATTGGCCCTTCTGGCCGAGCAGCCACAGGACGCCGCGGCCTGATATATCGAGCAGAAACACAAGCGGCGCGGCAATCGTCGCCAGCAAGGTCATCGCCGGCGCTACCCGCGCCGCGATGCCCTCCGGATTACGCAGCGCGATCTGCTTGGGGACCAACTCCCCGATGATCAGGGAACCGTAGGTTATAAGGGCAACAACGATGCCGACGCCAAGCCAGTCGGTCATGTTAGCCGGCACGCCGAATGCGACCAGAAGCTGCGACAGCCGCGCGCCGAGCGTCGCCCCCGAAATCGCGCCCGAAAGCACGCCAACCAGCGTGATGCCGATCTGCACGCTGGAGAGGAACTTTCCGGGATTCGCGCCGAGCTTGAGCGCGCTGGCCGCACCCTTCACTCCGCGGTCGATCATCGCCTTCAGGCGGGCCGGGCGGGATGAAACGACGGCCAGTTCCGACATCGCCAGAAGGCCGTTCAAGCAGATGAGGACGGCTACGATACCGATTTCGACGTACAGCATGGACTGTGCTTAGCATTCGCGAGGCCGCGTGGAAAAGGCTCAGTCGGGTTGCCGTGCGCTCTTATTGTTGCGCAGCCTCGCCAGCCGCGCGCAGGGTGCCGATCAGCACCATGCCGTCGGTGAAATATGGGTCGCCGCCGCCATTGCGGCCGGTCCTGGTTGCTCCGACCCCCTCGACCTCGCTGGAAGACGCTATGGCGCCCGCCTTCGTCAGCGATTCCATCAGATAGTCACGCTCGGCGTCGAGGTCGGGACCGATATGGTGCGTAATCTGCCCGGTGTCGTGGCTGATGCCGACGCCCCTGTCGAAGCTCGACGAGCCGAGCCAGAGCGGGCGGTCGTCGTCTGTCTCCGGCGTGAGCCAGAATCGGACGTGATGGCGGGTGTCGGCGCTCTCGCCGGCGGCTTTCTCGAAAGCGAGATCCTGGCGCCGCCCTTCGAACATCAGCGCGCTGACCGGCGCGTCGACATCCGGCCGGTCGAGAACCACGCTCAGCCCAATGTCGATGGAACTGCGCAAGGTGATCGGATCGGCCGGGTGCCATCCCGCCTTGGCGAATGCGCCAAGCACTTCCGCCTTTGTCCCGACCAGCCCGACATTGATCGGATCGCCGGGAATGCCCTGCGGTGTCGTGGTCAGGAAGCTGTCTATATTGTCGGTCAGATGGCGCTCATGCTCCATCCAGAAGGTCGGCAGAAGCAGATAGGCTATCGCAAAATAGATCAAGGCGACGGCGACTGCCGCCAAGGCTACCGCTTTGAACCTTGCTTTCCGGCGCATGCTTCACCGTTTCCTGCCGCTAGAGGATCGCGCCGAAAAATGGAACCTGGTTTTCGGCAAAAGCGATGCACAAACAAAGAGCTGAACCAATCTCCTGATTCCGAACACAGTCCCGACACAAGGATCAGTTCCCTGTTTAGAGGCTGCTTTTGCCCCTCACCCTTGCCCTCTCCCCGCTGTCGAGAAGGTAGCCGGCAGGTCGGACGAGGGCAAAATCCGGCTGCTGTCGTGTTCCGTGCGTTCCGAAATCGGGCGGGTTGCTTTAGCCAGACAATAGCCGGGAAAGCATTCGACCGGAAGGACCCTCCGAAACGCGTGGCGCGGCTCACCGGCATGCGACATAGCCGTTCCTGCGCGGCTTTACGTCGAAATGGAAATGGTCGGCGTGGTCGGCATTGTAGCCCGGGCCGAGCACGGTGGAAAAATAGTCGCAGCCGTCCCGCCGCACCGTATTGAGGAAAGCGCGTTGCCGGAAGGCAAACCAGCCGGGCTTCCGCACGTCGATGTCCTTGCCGTTTTTTAGTTCGATACGCATTACATCGAGCGCGTTGCCGATCGCGTGCTGCGATGGCGTGCCGCGCGAGCCGCGGATGTTGCGGCACGAATAGCTCGATCCCTGGTGAATGGCCTTGACGCCGGATAGATAGCGCCAGCGGGCGGCCGGCACGAGCTCCTTCTTCGTCCATAGGGAGAAGGTCGCCGCCATGGAACAGCTTAGCGTGGCGGCCGGCTTCATCTTGACGCTGCCGATCGCCGAGACTTTCACCGGCCAGTCGATCCCGCATGCAGGTCCATCGCGGATCGGCGCGACGTCCCGAAACGTCACGCCGAGACGCTTCAAAAAGCGGCGGCATTTCACCTCGTCGGCCGGCATCGCCGCCGGCTCTTCGACCGGCACCTCGAAGCGCGGATAGGCGACCGTCAACGGCTCCGGCGGAACTGTCGCCTGCAGGTCGGGGGCGGGCATTTGGGTGGCCACGGTCTGCGGCGCGGGGGCCGCCTGCACGCCGGCATCCGCCTGTGGCGGCATCGTTTCCGGCTGCTCGTCCGTTACAACATCCGAACTTGGATAGACACCCATTGACGGGTCCGGATCGGCCGGCTGCAGGTCGGGCTCGGGCATGGTGACGGGCACGACGGCCGGCGTCTCGACCGGCAGGTCGGCTGGCAAATCGACGGGCACGGCGTCGACAACGGCGGCGGTCCGAGTGCCGACATCGACCTGGGGCCGCAACGTCATCACGTCGCCGGTGGTGCAGGCGGTTACGACGCCGGCGGCGAGCGCGACCGCGCCGGCAAGCCGGAGCGCGCGCATGCGCCCAAGGAAAATGCGCATGGATGACCATCCTTGACCCGTCGGCGCCGACTTTAGGCGGCAAGCGTAAAGGAAAGGTCAGTGCCAGGCAGGCTTGCGTGGCTTCGCGCATGCATCGCACGTCGCCAAAAGGCTGGAGGCTTCCAAGAATGAGACAAACAACGACTTGCGGTCGGCTAAGCAGGTTCCGCAAAGTGTCTCACGGTTTTCCGACAGAAGCCTGCGACAAACGAGATGCTAAGCAGGCCACGCAGTCTGCTTGGGCCAAAGCCAGACACCGGCCGGCGAAGGCTTTTTTGCGGTGGAAAGCATAGAAACGGCCGCGGCTGCGGCGATCGTTCCAAATCGGTCCGGCGTGTCGAACGGCGGCTTCCTGCGTCACTATCCCGCGCTCATCCGCGCGAGCAGGAAGATCCGACCATCCCGCAATTCGACGGTTGATATCCCGTCGACTTGGCCGTGGACTGGCATCCCACCAGCGTGCACATAGCGGTTCCCGCAACAAGTAAATCATCATTTTATGAATTCGTAGCACATCCACCTCCTCGAAATTGAAGGCATGTCCGACTGCGGCGATCCACAAACATGGCGCGGGGAATGTACGTCTTCCGACAATTCATACCGCAATGAGATCATCAGGCTTATCACCTGCCATGCCAGTCAATCTTTTCTCAAATATTTGTGCGCCTCTCGGGCCGTCGCCTCCAGGCAGGCTTGCGTAGAGATTGCGGCTGAAAACAGGAACCTGAAAACCTACTTCTTCTTTTGAACCGGATTGAGAATGTTCTGCAGATCGAACGTGATTACGCCGCCCCAATCGGCGTCGACGCCCAGGCGCGGCTGAATACTGAGCCAGTCCAGTCCAAGCGGGCTGAGCGGGATGTCCGTGCCATGCAGCTTGTCGCGAATGAAGTCGCGCGATGGTTTCAAGGAAAGGAGCAACGTTCCCGCCCCGACACCGACGCCGATTTCAAGGCTCCGCTGCCACCAGGGGGCGGATCGCCACGCAAAGTCGACCGCCCCATCCTTCAAAGCATCCAAGCGGTTTTGAAACCACGGATATTTGAGTACGGCCTTACCCGTCCACTTCAACGCCTCACCGTAACTGCCATGGATCGGTTCGCCACTCGCCGTAACCGGATTGTCGTAAACGGGGCCCCCCAGGGTAACGCTGCTGCCCGGGGAACCGGGAGAGCCGAAATTGAATGCTGGTGGCGAAGGCGGAAAGAGTCGCGGTCCTGCTGTGAGGAGGCCCGGACGGGGAATCGGATCAAGAAAGACCGTTTGCGGCAATTCGAACTTGCTGGCGAAGTTCCAGGGAAGCAGCAGCCGGCCCGCCGGCGGCGTGGTTGCCGGCAGGTCCGGCAGGATCAGCACGTCTCCAGGCTGGATCAGGTTCGGATTCGGTCGCCGGCGGCGAAAATCGGCGTTATCCGGGCTATTATAAACCATGCGCCAGGAAGGGAGACCGTGACGCGTTGCGATCCTTGAGAGCGTATCGCCTCGCTGAACGGTGTAGCGGGTGCCCATCGGAAACGTCCTCTATCTACAATGCGAAGAGGGAACCGAGCCGTGCCTCTCGGGCGGGTACTATTGTATTTCAAGGCGTTGCCTTGAGGTTTCCGCAAGTTTAATACTTGCAGGTATCGAGTGAATGTCGCCTTCATACACCTTTGCAACCAGCGGCGGTGTGACGCGCGGACTGCCTCGCGGATATCAACTCTGCGTCTCGAAATGCACCGAGAATAGGTTTGCTGCGCGACGACGTACAAATTCAGCAATAAGATCAATGCTTTGATGTCTGCGGGGCACTAAACTACTTTCCCTCGCAAAACATCAAGGAAGCATCCAGGTGGTGTGCCGAAGCGGCGTGGCGCTCGAAGCAGGTTTAGCATCCGACACAATTCAGGAGGAGGGGGAGCAATGGCCAACGAGAGTCCTGCGTCGATCGGGCCGACCGGCAAGAAATTGCTGCCATGCGACATAGTCATGGCCGGCGGCGTCACCAGTGGCATCATATATCCAGGAGCGGTTGCCCGGATTTCAGAGAATTATTCCTTTCACTCCATAGGCGGAACATCGGTGGGTGCAATTGCCGCAGCGGGGACCGCGGCGGCAGAATATCAACGGCGGGAAACCGGCAGCGAAGATGGATTCCGACATGTCGAAAGCGTACCTCTTGCATTGGCCAGCAAAGCCCCGGACGGCCGCTCCAGGTTGTATCACCTGTTCACTCCCGATTATCCCACGGACCAAAACCGCGCCATCGAAGACACGCGACCGATGATGGCGCTGCTCTCGCCCCTGATCGGCCAGGGCGGGTGGCTAATGAAGTTTGCGAAAATTCTCTGGGGAGGAATTCGGAATCCGGCTGTCTTCCTCTCGTCAGCCGCGGTGACGCTGGCCGGTCTTGCCATGGTCTGGACGCTAGCCGCCGAGGGTCATGGACTGATGGCGCTCACGGCGGCGATCGCGACCCTGGCGCTGGCGATAGGCGTCGCTTCCGTGGTTCTGGCCATTCTTTTGCTATGGCGCTGGCTGCCGGCGATGGCGCGCAACGGCTTTGGCATCTGCACCGGCCTGTCGAGCCCGAATTCAGCGGCCGGGTTTCTTGGTCTGACGCCTTGGATGCATGAGACAATTCAGAAGGCGGCCGGACGGACGGTAGCAGACAGACCCCTTACATTCGGGGATCTATGGGGAGCGGGCAAGGGCCTCCCGGCAGCCGACCCCAAGGCGGCCCGCGCGATTGAATTGTCGATGATCACAAGCGATGTGTCTCGCCAGCGCTCGGCGCAGTTTCCCTTTATTGAAGTTCCGACGCCGCTCTATTTCGACCCGGAGAAGCTAAGGCGTTACTTCCCGGAAAACATCGTAAGCTGGATGATAGATCATAGCGGACCTGCCGCCGACGGTGTCGACGCCCCGCAAGGCATACACCGACTTCCGGCCGCCGCCGATTTGCCGGTCGTGCTGGCCGCGCGGATGTCGCTCAGCTTTCCCATCCTGCTCAGCGCCGTTCCATTGATGGGCGTCAAATACCAAACGGGCAATAACGAGCTGGAAGAGGTCTGGTATTCCGACGGTGGACTGACATCCAACTTTCCGGTTCACCTCTTCGACGGACCCATTCCTTCACACCCAACCTTCTGCCTGAATCTCGTCGCATATGACACCGCGCTCCACAGAGGACCGCGGACCCGGTCCAATATTCGTGAACGCGACAGCGGTCCGTCCGAAGGTTTCGAAAAGGCCGCGGGCGAAGGCGCTGCTCCCAGCCATGACTGGGCGAGTGGATGACGAGACGCTCGGCGTCGCCAGCGGTAAAATGCGAAGTGCCAAGACGCGCGGCAACACGCCCAAAACCGATGCACAGGTGTGGGAATACGTGGGAATGACCAAGCGGAATGAAGAATATACGACTTTGATGACACCTTTCGAAGGCTCTCGCAATGGCTTGCTCAGCTTCGCCGCCGCCCTGATCAATACCGCGCGTTTTTGGAGCGACAATCAGTTGCTGGGGGCGCCCGGGGTGCGCGACCGGGTCGTGCATATCGCCTTGCTGGAAGGCGAGGGTGGGCTAAATCTTGACATGCCTGAACCGATGGTGGCCGATTTGGACAGGCGCGGCCAGGCGGCCGGAACGCTCATAGCGGCGCGGTTCAATCCGGCTGCCGCGATCGATCCCAAATCGGGGGATCCTATCAGCCACTCTTTTCCCAACCACCGCTGGGTGCGGTTCAGGAACACGATGGCCGCCTTCGAGGATCTTTCCCGTCGGTTCGCGTCGGCAGTTCAGAAATCGGATAAAGCGGCCGCCGACCGCAACGAGATATCCACAAAGGAAATGATTCGGCGAAGCGACGATAAACTCATCGGCTATCCCGCGAGAGCGCAGGCACGCAGGCACTTCCAGAATTCGCGAAACCGGCTGCTCAAACTGGCGCAATGGGTCATAGAAGAAGAGCGGGCTAACCCACTCGCATCATATGATCCTTTCGGACCTGACAGCGACGCTCCGCGGCGTACGATGCGCTATTTGCTTCGTCCACTGGCCGACAACGACCCTCGAGCGGAGCGCGGCGACCCACCGGCGGCATAGCCGGGCGAAACCGCGTGCCCGCCATCGTTCGTGGCAAATGTTTTCGCGCTTCGATGGCCTTTGCGATTTGCTGAAACCCGTCGCGATCCGGTAACGCCGCCAAGCCCTATGAACTTCGCGGCTGGCTTCCGCCACGATCCCTGGTCGGGCAAGGCATCGCGCCGGAGCGCGGCCGATGCGGCGCGGCGAAATCGGGTTTCGGACTTTAGGCTATCGCGACAATGGGCTCGCCTCGGCTGTAGTTTCCGCACCATTCGCTTAGTGCGAAACCTCCTTGCCGGCGCCCGTCTGGAGACGTAGCATGTAGCTACCGTCGGTTGAAAAGGACATTCAGTACTGACCTTGCTTTCAACACGTCAACACAGAGAGGCACGGATGAACCATATTGATGCAGCCGCACGATCCGTTGGTACGTCATGCCGCTGCGATACTTGCTGGATGGAGCCAGCGCGCCATCGCAACGGTGCCGGTCTGGCGCGTCGCGATTTCCTGTGCAACGCGGTCGCCGGCACGGCTATGGTTCTGGCGGGTGCTACGCTCGCACACGTCCGGCAGGCATCGGCCCAGAGTACACTGACGCCGGAGGCGGCGCTCCAGGCTTTGATGGACGGCAACCAGCGCTATGTTGGCGGCCAACTCCAGTCCCTCAAGGAAGATCTGTCGATCCTCAAGGCCAAAACAGCCGAGAAGCAAGAGCCGTTCGCCGCGATCCTCTCTTGCGCCAATTCCCGGGTGCCGGTCGAGTATGTGTTCGACCAGAGTATCGGTCACCTGTTCGTCGTGCGCATAGCCGGCAACGTCACAACGCCAGAGATCACGGCGAGCCTTGAATATGGCGTCGCTGTCCTTGGCGCCAAGGTTCTTATGGTGCTGGGCCACGGCAGTTGCGGAGCGGTCAAGGCAACCATCGAAGGCAAGGCTGTGCCTGGCCAGATCAGTGCCCTCTACGCCCCCATCAGACCGGCGGTGGACGCCGCGGGCGACGACCTGGAAGCCGCAATCGATGCCAATGCCAAGATTCAGGCTTCCCTGCTCAGCGAGGCTTCCCCCGTCATCGCCGGAGCGATCAAGGAGGGGAATCTGAGGGTCGTACCCGCCCGCTACGACATAGTGAGCGGCAAGGTCTCGTTGCTGACCTAAACCCGCGAGAAACAATCCTGTTGGCTGCCGTCCCCTTGACGGCGGCCTATGCGCGCATCCTTGCATCACTTCCGGGGGGCAGTTTTGGACACGATCATCGATTGCCTCAACACGATCGTCAAACTCGCCGCTATCGCCATTTGGATCGGCTGAAGCAACAAGCCAATAACTTGCGCCGACCCAGCCTTACTGCTGTGATGCTGAATCCACGATGCTCCTGGCGCCCCAGATGGCTGCCATGGGCCCGAGACCGGCTCGCGCGATCTTGATCCGCAGCGGATCGATCTCCGGCGACAACCGATCGAATACCGCTTGTTGGAGCATCTCGAAGGGATATCCCGCCATTGCGATCACCCCGCCGCCAACGACCACGATTTCGGGGTCGAGAAGCGTTACCGCAGTCGCGATCGTCAAACCCTGATCCTTGACGAATGTCTCCATATCGCCCTTGACAGACGGGGGCGCGTCTTGCCGGAAGATGCCATCGATGGCGACGCGATGCTCGGCTGCCAATGCTTCCAGCACCAGTCCCGAGGCATAGGCCTCAACGCAATCGATCGCGCCGCCCGTTCCGACCCGTCCCTCTCCGCGAAAGGGAACGTGCCCGATCTGAGTCCTGTAAATTCCGCCAGACAGCTTGCCGTGATCGAGAAACGCGGCTCCCACCCCGGTGCCGAAATAGACCCCTAGAACCAGGTCAAATCCGGCGGCGCTGCCGCACAGGGCTTCGCCCCTGGTTTGAAGGGTCGCATCGTGGTCGAGATAAACGGGCAGGCGGCAGGCATCCTCCAGCCGATCCGCCAGGGCCAGGCCGTTCAGGGCCCTCAGGTTTGGCGTATTGACCACGCTTCTTCGACGGCGGTCGAGGATTCCCGGGTATTCCGATGACCACGCCGGCCAAAGGCTCCGATGAGGTCCGCCTGATATCTTCGATCAGCGCCGCGAACACGTTGATCGGATTCTCGCTGCGAAGCCTGTGCGCGGATTGCGAGGCGCTGCTCAAAATGATGCCCGACGCGTCCGCCGCGTTCGCGCGGATGAACGTGCCCCCGACGTCGATTGCGACAACAGCCATGGGTATTGTTCTTCCTTGCCGCGCCGACCCGTTAGCGGTTCCCCGTCCCGCGCCGAAGCCGGGCCGGGGACTTTTAGCGCGGCTGAAGCAAACCCCACGATTTCCGAATCGGGCAGTTTGCGTACCATTTGTTTCCGCATCGCTTTTTGCGAAAGTCGGTATCCACTTCCGGCGCGATGCCTTAAATCAATTGGTGGTCTTGCCGCAGGTAGTCATGGCATCCTCGGGCGTGCAGATTTCCGTGCCCGTCTTGATGAACGGCGGAACGCTCTCGCCCTTGGTCAGCTTGTCCAGCGCCTTGATGGTTTCGTAGCCCATGTCATAGGGGCGCTGGCCGATATTGTAGTGGCTGAGGCCCTCTGCGAGCAGCGGCAGCTGCGGCCCGAAATTGTCGCCGAATACAACCACGAGATCCTTGCTGTCGAGGCGCGCCTTCAGCGGCTCCATCGCCTGCTTGTAGGCTTGCGGAGCGTACTGGGCCCAGCCGCCTACGGCCACGAAAGCGCCGAGCTCGGGATTGTTGGTCATTACGTCGCGGACCTGCTGCGCGGCCAGCGTGATGTCGTCATTGTTGTAGACCGGGCATCCCGCGGGCTCGGTCCAGCCGTTCTGACCGGTGAGGGATTCCACGGGCTTGTCCTTCGTCGAACCGGCCAAGGTGTCGCGGATGCCCTGGACGCGGGCCTTCAGGTTTTCCGATGCCGGGGCGCCGGATTGAATGCAGACCGTGCCGCCGCTCTTCTTGTGTTCGAGCACCTTTTGGGCCAGCGCGACACCGAACTCGTAATTGTCCGTGCCGATATAGGTCGAGCGAAGGCCGGCATCCTCCGGCAGGACATCGGTGTCGTAGGTGACGACCGGGATGCCCTTCTCCTGCGCCATCTTCATGATGCGCGCCATGGCCTTCGGATTGCCCGCGGAAATGCCGAGCCCGGCAACCCCGCGCGTCACCATGTCCTGCGCAAGCTGGACCTGCTTGGCCTCGTCATATTCGGTCGGGCCGATATAGGTGCAGGTTACGTCGCCGAGTTCCTTGGCGGCGGCCTGACAGCCCAGTTCGATAGGCGGGCTGAAGGCGTTGTTGAGCACCTTGAAAACAAGCGCGAATTCGCGATCCGCCGCGCCTGCCTGTGCTGCTGTCATGCCGATGGCCAGGCAGGTCAGCGATAGAGCGGTACCGATTTTCAACAGCGACATTGGGGTTCCTCCGTTAAATTCGCCGTGATGTCCGCTCCTAGCGACGCACGGAGCGGATTCTTTCGAGCAGAACCGCCGCGAGGATGAAGCTCCCCACGAAAGTCCCCTGCCAGAAGGGGTTGACGCCCGCGATCAGCAGGGCGTTGCGAATGACTTCGACCAGAAGCGCGCCGATTGCCGCGCCGAGCGCCGTGCCGAACCCGCCGGTGAGCGAGGCCCCGCCGATGACTGTCGAAGCGATGACCTGGAGTTCGTAGCCGGTGCCGATCGAGTTGGTGACGGCGCCAAGCCAGCCGACCAGGAAGATGGCCGTGATGGCCACCATGAATCCGCTGAAGGCATAGGCGGAGACCTTGATGAGGTCGACCGGAATGCCGGCAAGGCGTGCCGCGCCCTCATTGCCGCCGATGGCGAACAGATACCTGCCCCAACGCGAATTGGTCAGCAGGAAGTGCAGGACGACAACGCCGACGACAAGGGCATAGACCACGTTGGGCAACCCGAATGAATAGCCGCCGCCCAGGGCGACGATGGCCTCGGATGAGCGGCCGAATTCGTAAAACACCTGGTTGTTCGTGATGACGAGCGCCAGGCTTCTGCCGATCGACAATGTGGCAAGCGTCACGATGAAGGGCGGCAGCCTGATGTAGGCGATGATCGCGCCGTTGAAGGCGCCGCAGGCGATTCCGACCGCCAGCGTAACCAGAATGCCGATCAGCAGCGGCATGTCGGCATTGAGGACGATGCCGAGCGAGACCGCGCACATGCCGAGAATGGAGCCGACGGAGATGTCGATGCCGCCGCTGATGATGACCGGCGTCATGCCGAGCGCCATGATTCCGATGAAGCAGGCGTTCTGAAAGACATTGAGGAGATTGCCGGGAGTCGCGAATTTCGATGAGATCATCGACACGACAATTCCGAGCACCAGGATGGCAAGGGCGATCCAGGTCTCCTGGGCGAGGAGAACCCGGCTGCCGAACGAGCGCGTCGATCCCTTGAGGAGGTCGATTTCCATACCCGGAGCATCATTTGGGGCACTCATGGGCAATCTCCGCGAAACCTTGTTGGAGATGGGATCACGCGGCCTGGATCGCGCCGGTGATAAGGCCGGTGACTTCTTCGGGGCTCGATTGTTCGATCGGTTTGTCGGCGACCTTTCGCCCGCGGCGCATGACGATCACGCGGTCACAGACCTCGAAGACGTCGGGCATGCGGTGACTGATCAGGATCACCGAGAGACCCTGCTCCTTCATGCGGCGGATCAGTGCCAGCACTTCCGCCACCTGCCGGACGCTGATGGCCGCCGTGGGCTCGTCCATCAGGACGATCTTGGATCGCGCCAGCCGGGTCCGGGCGATCGCCACGGCCTGCCGCTGGCCGCCGGACATTCTGACGACAAGGTCGGCCGGGCGGGTTTCCGACTTGAGCTCCCGGAAAATCTCGGCGGCCCTGACATTCATCCGCCGATGGTCGAGAACCTTCAGCGGGCCGACCTGCCGCATCATCTCGCGGCCGAGAAAGACGTTGGCCGCCGCCGTCAGATTGTCGCAGATGGCAAGGTCCTGGTAGACGACCTCTATGCCCAGGCGGCGCGCATCCGCGGGCCCGTGAAACGTCACCGGCTTGCCTTCCAGATAGTAGGTGCCCGAAGTCGGCTGGAAGTTTCCGGCAATGGTCTTGACCAGGGTTGATTTGCCGGCCCCGTTGTCCCCCATGAGACCGAGTACTTCGCCTTCATTGATGTCCACTGAGACGCTGTCCAGAGCCCGAACCGCCCCGAAATCCTTCACAATGTGCTCGAGACGCGCCAACTGGACCATCATCGCCTCCCTGCATTTGTATACTACCAAAACAAAACACCGTTTTTACATGCCGTCAATAGACAAAAATGCGCTGTCAGAATGCTGCATTGCACAATAAAATTGCTCTTTGACAGCAGGGTAAACTAAAAATAGTATTCTTATCGAACAAAATGGGAGACCTGCTTGCTGGCTTCGACCGATCTTCGACCGAACGAAGCGCGCGCGCTGGATGCACTCTTTCGGGCCGGCGCGCTCAGTCGAGCCGCGCTCGCCCGCGAGCTCGGGCTCACCCGGTCGACGACCGGAGCCCTTGTCCAGAATCTGCTCGAGGCCGGTCTCGTCAGGGAGCGGCCGGATGCTTCCGGCGACACCGAGGATGGCGGGACGCGGGTGGGCAGGCCGGGCATCCTCGTGGAGATCGACGGGGATGGCGTCTTCTTCCTTGGCGCCTATGTCGGGGTGAATTGGATCGCCGTGCTGGCGATAGATCTTGCCGGAACGGTTCGCGCCAGGGTCTCCGTGGATTTCTCCGGCGCCGGCAGTTCGCCACGCAGGGCCGCTGAAGCCATCTCCGGCCTGGTCGCCGAAATCATCGGGAAGCTTCCTCCAGCCACGCGCCTGTCCGGGCTCAACGTCTCCGTCCCGGGCTTTCTCGCCGCCGACGGCGTCACCTACCACGCTCCGATCCTTGGTTGGCACGGGGTCAACCTCGCGGAGCTTTTCCCCGCCGCTCTCGGTATCGATCTTCCGGTTCTCCTGGAGAATGACGCGAACGCCGTTGCCGTCGCCGAGACTTACAGGGCCAGGCGGAGGGAAGACGGGATGGAGGACTGCCTCGTCGTCCTGATCGAGAACGGCGTCGGGGGCGGCATTGTCAGCGGGGGCGGATTGCATCGGGGCCAGCGTCTGGGCGCCGGCGAAATCGGCCACATCCCGGTCGGCGATGAAGGGTTCGTCTACGATGCCCGGCGCCCGGGGCGCCTGGAGACCTATGTGGGGAAGGATGCGCTGTTCGCACGCTATCGCCATGTCGGGGGCGTTGCCGCGACCATCGAGGAGTTCACGCGGGCGATTGCGGCCGGCGAGCCTGCCGCCATCACCGCGTCGCGCGACTGGGGGCGATGGCTGGCGCGCGGACTGGCGACCCTCATTTGCATCCTTCAGCCCGGCCGGATCATAATCGCCGGCTCGGTAAGCGTCGTCTATCCGTTCGTCGCGGAGCACGTCGAAGCATATCTGTCGACCTTCGTGGTCGAAGGCTATCCGATTCCGAGGATTGAGATGTCGCGTGCCGGTCCTGACGGCCCGGCGCTCGGGGCGGCGTATCTCCTTCATCAGTCCGCGCTTTCCGGAGATGTGCGATTTCCGCTGCGCGGCCACAAGCGACCGGAGCCTCGGTAATGCCACGCAAGGACGAAAGACGACTGCGCATCGGCGTGCTGGGATGCGGTCCGATTGCCCAGGCGGCGCATTTCGAATCCTGCGCCAAGGCGCGCAACGCCGACCTCTATGCGATATGCGACGTGGCGGATGATCTGCGGGAACGGATGGCGGCAATTTTCCGGCCGGAAAAGTCCTATGCGGACTACAGCCGGATGCTTGCCGATCCAGACGTCGACGCGGTCATCATCGCCACCTCCGACAGCTTCCATGTGAAAGCTGCGGAAATTGCCCTGGCAGCGGGAAAAAACGTGCTTTGCGAGAAGCCGCTGGGCGTTTGCGTGGAGGAGGTCGAGAGCCTGCGCGCGACGGCTGAAGCAAGCCGGAAGATTCTTCAGGTCGGTCATATGAAAAGGTTCGATCCGGGCATCCAGGCGGCCAAGGCTTTCATCGATCGCGAGTTGGGTCAGCATCTGGCGTTGAAAGCCTGGTACTGCGACAGCACGCATCGCTACGCGATGACGGATGCCGTCCAGCCGCTCATCATCACCAGCACCAACTCGCGAAAACCCTCGGTCGATCCCAAGGCGGATCGGCGGCGATACTATATGCTGGCGCATGGCAGCCACCTGCTTGACACCGCCCGGCACCTCTTCGGTCCCATCGAGGCCGTCGAGGCCCGGCTTACCGAGCGATTTGGTGCGTACTGCTGGTTCGTGACCGTGATCTTCGAGGACGGCACCGTCGGCCACCTGGATCTCACAGTGGCGGTTCGCATGGACTGGCACGAGGGCTTTCACATCTATGGTGAGCGTGGCAGCGTCATCGCGAAGACGTTCAACCCATGGTATTACAAGAGCAGCGAGGTCGACATTTTCCGCGAGGCGGACGGCACCTGGCATCGGACGCTCGGCGCCGACGGTCATTTCTATCGCCGCCAGTTGGAGGGCTTTGCCGATGTCGTCCTCAACGATGCGCCCATGGTTGGCGCCGACCTGGAAGACGGCATCGCTTCGGTAAGGGCCATGGTGGCAATTGCCCGGTCCGTTGCGACCGGCAAGATGGTGCGCCTTGCGGATGCCGAGGGAGCCGTATGATGCAACTAGGCATCTTCGCGAAGACCTTCGACACCATTGGCGCGGCAGCGACACTCGAAGCTGTTGCTCACGCCGGATTTTCGACCGCGCAGTTCAACATGGCCTCGCTGGGACTAGCCCCGATGCCGGATCGAATCGAGGCCGCCGCCGCCCGCGGTGTCGCCGATGCCTCCACCAGCACCGGCGTGTCGATTGCGGCGGTTTCGGGCACCTACAACATGATCCATCCGAACCGGGCCGTCCGCCGGGAAGGCATGGCGCGGCTCGAGGTGCTTGCGGCCTCGTGCGCCGCCATGGGAACGAAGCTGATTACGCTTTGCACCGGAACACGCGACCCCGACGATCAATGGCGCGGTCATCCGGACAATTCCAGTCCGCAAGCGTGGCGGGATCTGCGCGCCGAGATGGAAATGGCGATGGCCATCGCCGATCGGTACGGAGTTTTTCTCGGTGTCGAACCGGAACTTGCCAATGTGGTGTCGAGCGCCGCCGCTGCCCGGCGCCTGCTTGACGAGACGGCGAGCCCGCGCTTGAAGATCGTGCTCGATCCCGCCAACCTCTTCGAGGTAGCCGATCCCCTCGAGCGCCGACAAATTGTCGAAAGCGCTGTCGATCTGCTCGGTCCCGATATCGTGATGGCGCACGCCAAGGATCGAACCAAGGATGGCGGCTTCACCGCCGCCGGCCAAGGCGTCATCGACTTCCGCCATTTCGTTGATCGCCTGGCGCGCGCCGGCTTCGAGGGCCCGCTGGTCACGCACGGGCTCGGTGCCGCCGATGCACCCCGCGTGGCGGCGTTCCTGCGCGCTCTGCTGGGCGAACGGTGATGCGGCCGTCCTTCATGCGCGCCGATAAGACCCGGCTCGCCTATCGCGATGAAGGAACCGGCATTGCCTTTGTTTTCCAGCACGGGCTTGGCGGCGACGACAGCCAGGTTTCCGAGGTCTTTCCCGACGGGTCCGCCATACGGCGCATCACGCTTGAATGCCGCGGTCAGGGCGGGTCGGAATACGGGCCAGTCTCCGATCTCTCAATCGCCACTTTCGCGGACGACCTCGCCGCGCTGCTCGACCATCTCGACGTGGGAAATCCGGTCGTGGGCGGCATTTCGATGGGTGCCGCGATCGCCATGCGCCTGGCGATCATCCAGCCTCGCCGCTTCCGCGGCCTTGTGCTGGCCCGGCCGGCATGGGTATCCAAATCCGCTCCGCCCAATATGAGCCCCTACGCCACGGTGGGCGACCTGCTTCTGCGCTATCCGTCCGGCGAGGCGCGGGAACGCTTTCTGGATGGCCCCGAGGCTTGCCTTCTGCGGCAGGAAGCGCCGGACAACCTCGCGAGCCTGCTCGGCTTCTTCGGCAGGGCGCATCCGCAGGCGTTCGGGACACTTCTGAAAGCCATCGCCGCCGACGGTCCCGGCGTCTCGGAGGACGAAATCGCTGGCATCCGTCTGCCCACTCTGGTGATCGGGCACAGCCAGGATTTCGCACACCCGCTTGCCCATGCGGAACAATTGGCAAGCTTGATCCCGCATGCGGAACTCAGGGTGATCACACCGAAGGCGGAGGATCGCGCGGCCTACCGGCGGGAATTCCGTGACAGCCTGGCTGATTTTCTGGATCGATGGGCATGATGAGCGTACCGACGGCCGATACGATTGCGGTGGCCGAGATAGGCGGCACTTCGGTGAAGATCGGCTTTGCCGACAGGGGCTCGCCGTCGCCTTTCGCAAGGACCTTTCCGTCCCTGCGCCTTCGCCATGGCGCTCCTGTATCCGAGCTGGCGTCCATTATCCGCGAGATCTTCGAGGGATGCCGGCCTGGCGCCGCAACGCGTGGTGGCGACGGTTCCCGGTTTTGTCGACAGAGACTTCGATACGGTTCTGCACACCGCGAATATCCCCGAGCTGAACGGACACCGTCTCGCTACCCAACTCGCCAATGAATTGGAATTGCCGGTGCGCCTGGAGAGGGACGTCGTTCTTCAACTGCTTGGCGAGAGCGCGGCGGGGGCGGTTCGCGGACTGCGCGATGTTCTGGCCGTCTATGTCGGCACCGGCATTGGAGCCGCCTATCTTGGCGAGAACGGCATCTTCCGAGGCGGCGGATGGGCGCTCGAGATCGGTCACATGCCGGTCTATTCGTCGCAAGACGATCAACCCAGGCGTATCGAGAATTGCGCCGCCGGCGTAAGGCTCGTCGAGATCGCGAATGAGCACCAGATTGCCGTGGAGGCGCTTTTTGCCTCTACGGAGCGTTCGCCCGGATTGGCCAAAGCACTGGACGACGTGATCTGGCACCAGGCGGTGGCCATAGCATCGGCCACCGTCATGTATTCGCCCCGCATTGTTCTGTTGGGCGGTGGCGTCACGAACATAGACGAGTATCCCCGGCGGCTCCTGGAGCATCGGATCGGCACTTGTCTTCCTCTGTCGGCGACCGTTCAGCCGTTCGAAGTCCGATGGGCCAGCCTGGGGTGGCAGGCGGCGATCCACGGCGCGATTTCGCTCAACAGCCGGCAACCCGACTTTCATATCGAAGGAATGCCAAGACCTTGAGCCGCTGCCCCGCCCGGCCGCCGCCGAGACACATGCGGGCGCCGAACCGCTGCCGCCGACGACGCCCCGCCGGAGTGTTCCATCCGAGCCGTGGCCGCAGCAATCAATCGTCGGGAGGCTCGGGGATGGCGCGGCCTCGGCCGAACGTGTAGCCAGTTTCGACCGCCTTGCGGCCGAACCTGTCGCGCAGCGTGTCGATCGCGCCCTCGGCGAGCGCCCGTTTTCGCGCTCTTTCGTCGATCAGGTCGGGCGGGTCGGCGCGGGTGTCGTCGGACAAATCGCTGACGCCGATGCCCAGAAGGCGATAGCGCGTCCCGTCGGCCTCCTTCTCCAGAAGCTGCAAGCCGGTCTGGAAGATACGGTCGGCCAGCCGTGTCGGATCAGCAAGCTGACGGTTGCGGGTGCGAAGCTTGAAGTCGTGGGTCTTCAGCTTGAGCACCACCGTGCGGCCGGCGATTCCCGCCCTTTTCAGCCTTGCCGACACCTTCTCCGACAAGGCCCGCAACACCGGCACGAGATCGGCCATCGAGGCCAGATCGGTGTCGAAGGTAGTCTCCGCCGAAACGCTCTTGGCATCCTGGTCGGGCTGCACCTGGCGATCGTCCTGGCCGCGCGACAGGCGATGGAGCCTTTCGCCCATCGTGCCGTAGCGCCGCATGAGATCGCCGCGATCCATCTTCTGCAACTGACCTATGCTTCGGATGCCATCCTGTTCGAGGTTGGCGGCGAACGCCTTGCCGACCCCCCAGATCAGGGTCACGGGCTGCCCGGAAAGAAAGCCCGGCGCCTCCGCCTCGCCGATTACGGAAAAGCCGCGCGGCTTCCTCATGTCCGATGCAATCTTGGCGAGGAACTTGCAGTAGGAGAGACCGGCCGAAACCGTGATGCCGATCTCCTTCTCCACGCGCCTGGCGAAATCGGCGAGGACCAGTGCCGGAGGCCGGCCGTGCATATCCTCGGTCCCGGCTAGGTCGAGGAACGCCTCGTCGATCGACAGCGGCTCGACCAGCGGCGTCAGCGCCTGCATCATGGCGCGCACTTCGCGCCCGACGCGAGCATATTTCTCCATGTCCGGCCTGATGACGACGGCCCGCGGACAGGCCTGCAACGCCTTGAACATCGGCATGGCCGAGCGCACGCCGCTTATGCGGGCGATGTAGCAGGCGGTGGAGACGACGCCGCGCTTGCCGCCGCCGATGATGACGGGCCTGTCCCGCAACTCCGGATTGTCGCGCTTCTCGACGGCCGCATAGAAGGCGTCGCAATCGATATGCGCCAGCGCCAGGCGGTAGAGTTCCGGATGCCGGGCCAGGCGCGGGCTGCCGCACTGCACGCAGCGCGGCTGCCGCCCCGGCTGCGGGGCGAGGCAGTCGCGGCAGAAGCCGTGTTCCGGATCGTTGACAGGCGTCGCCATTGATACGAACATAAACAGAACAAATGATCGAGACCGTACTGTAACCGCCGACGGGACGGGACGGAAGGAGGCGGAGTGCCGGATACTGTCAAGCCGCTGCTTCCAGGCATAAGCGCGCCGGCAAAGCCGTTGCGGCTGACAATAGTGAAAACCTCCACGTTCACACGTTGATGGCTAGCAGGGTGTTCACGGAACGTATCGGAATCAGACCGGGCACAAACAGGATTTAAAGCGGGTATCTCCGAGACTTTTTCCTCAGCCTGCTAGAAGTAGCCGGTAGCAAAGATCAAAAACAGATTTTGTTATTTATCTATTCTACTTACACAAAAAAGTAGATCGGTAGACTGGCGCACAACAACAGGCGCTGTCGGTGAGGTCTTCGGGTTGAGAAAATCCGCCGCGACCGGCCGAGACACGGCGGTGAAGGACGCTACTGGCTATGGCCACTTCCCATGTCGGCAGGGAGCATCAGGTGCTGATACTTGTTCCCTGGAAACATGACGTAGGGATGGCTGGGATCGGGGTCCACCTTGTTCGGGTAGTTGGCGGCCATTTCGTGCGCTGCCTTTCCGACGATCATGACGTGCGGACCTGTTTGAACCCAGTGCGACTTGTCGGTTGCATAAGGATCGTGGTTGCTGGTGCCCATGTCTCCGGCCAACATGTAGACGAAGCCGGTTTTGTCAGGCGGCTCGCCCTGGGTATAAACTGCCCTGAACCATTCAACCCCGACGGCATCGGCACACCACGGCCCGCCGTCGAGATCGATGGCGCAGGTCCATCCATTCGTTCCTTCCTTGACGGTGGTCGGATTGAACCCGTCAGCCAGTCGAATGAATGTGGCATTCTTTGCGATATCCGCCGGGGCGGCGGTTGTCGCCTTTGCGATGAACTCGGGGTCACCCTTTGGAACCTCAGCCGTGAGTTCAGCGGCGACGCTGGAGGCTGAGAACATTAACGAGACCGATGCGAGGATATAGAGCCGTTTCATGGCTACCCTCCTGTTATGTGCGACCGGTCTTTTCAGTCTATCGCGGAATTCCGGCTATGCAATACCGTGGCGATCCTCGATTCCGCCTCGCGCCAGTCGTCGACGATTTCGATCCGGTCAGGCAGCGGCGCCAACAACGCGCGAAGCGCCGGCACCGACATAAAATGGAAGAGGTAGGCATCCTCGATCGCGTCGCGCGCCGATGCGAGGTGGCGCGGGGTGTCGTCGACGAAGGCGACCGGTCGCGGTGTGGCGCCGCGCAATTGGCGGATTGCCGGCCCCTTGTCCGTTTCCGTCGTGAGCAGCGGATAGGGAAAGCCGAGCCGGTCCAGGTGCGCCCGCCTGAGCGCGCGGTGGCGGTGTGGCATGGCGGTCAGCAGCACCACGTCGGCATCCGCCGCAAGCGATGAAACGGCCTCGACGGCGCCCGCAAGCGGCGATTGCCATAGGTCCTGCGACGCGAAAAAGCCGTCGAGCAGGGAGGAGACGGTAGCGCGGTCAACCACTTCCCTGGTCTGTTGGCGGGTGATGTCGCCGTAGAGCCGCAAGGGCTCCAGCGACATGGCGAGCTTGTGGGTATCAAGGAAGCGCATGAATGGCGTTATGAACTCGATCAGCACGTCGTCGACGTCAAGCACCAGCAAAGGCCGCCGACCGAGCGTCAGTTCGGCGATCTGCCGCGCTGTCTCAGGGTCTTCGCTCATGTCGAAGCCTCGTAGCGGTCATCACCGGTCGGCAGCGCTTGCAGGGCGGCGCCGACAGTGCCGGGCTCGATGCCGGCCTGCTCGGCGAAGCAAAGCAGGGTCGGCTCATGCGCCACCACGAAGCGCAGGACGCCCGCCAGGAAACCGGGTTCTCGCGCCGCCCGGCGAATCGCCGCCGCCTCGATCCCGGTGAGGGCGAGGAAACGCGGCAGCAGCACGGGATCGCTCGCGATGAAGGCCAGTGCCGAGACGGCGAGAGCCTCGGCGTCGCCGTGCATTGTCTTTTGCGTTGCCATTCTTCCTGGCGCCCTCCACCTTATGCTTGTGTCACGCAGTAGCGGCGACGGCTCGCGCCGGCAAGATCGCGGCGCGTAGCGGCAGGCAATTTAGGAGTTGCAAGGAACGGTTTTCCTTTCATCAATGATCTGAGGCTAGAGTCCTGCCGGGCTAGGCGCTGCGACAATCGCGGCGCGGGCTACCGGCAGCATGACCGCGCCGGTCCGGGGAAGACAAATGGCCAAGAAGGTAATGATCGTCGAGGACAACGAACTCAACATGAAGCTCTTCCGCGACCTCATCGAAGCGAGCGGCTACGAGACGGTGCGCACCCGCAACGGCCTCGAGGCACTTGATCTGGCTCGTACCCACCGCCCTGACCTCATTCTCATGGATATCCAGTTGCCGGAGGTCTCCGGCCTCGAAGTGACCAAGTGGTTGAAACAGGACGACGAACTTCAGGCAATCCCCGTGATCGCCGTGACGGCCTTCGCCATGAAGGGCGACGAGGAACGCATCCGGCAGGGCGGCTGCGAGGCCTATATATCGAAACCGATCTCGGTGCCGCGCTTCATCGAGACGATAAAATCCTATCTGGGCGACGCCTAGAGCAAGTTGCCGAAGCTGACCGAGCAGGTTCCGCCCGGAAGTTGCCCGGCGCCACAAAAACAAAGCCGCCTCGCGGGCGGCTTTGACGGCATGACGCGGCGGCGAAGACTACTTGATCTTCGTTTCCTTGAACTGGACGTGCTTCTTGGCAACCGGATCGTATTTGCGGAAGGAGAGCTTCTCGGTCTTGGTGCGGCTGTTCTTGCTCGTCACGTAGAAAAAGCCGGTGTCGGCGGTAGAGAGCAGCTTTATCTTGATGTTGGCGGCTTTTGCCATGGGATCGTTCCGTTCGACTTGACTGGGGTTGGACCGCTTCTCGAAGGGCGGTGGCCCCGACGCGGAAATCAGGCGCGACACATAAAGATCGACGCCGAAATGTCAAGAGCGACGCTTTACGACCCGGGCTCCGAACTCAGGTTAACGAAGGGTGAAGTTCCCCCTCTCCGTCTTGCTTCGCAAGCCACCTCTCCCCCTGCGGGGGCGAGGAAAGGCGCCAAGCGATCCGGCCGCGCGTTTCCTCGCCCCTGCGGAAGCGGGGAGAGGTGGCCGCGAAGCGGCCGGAGAGGGGGCTGATGGCGATCCCGTTAACCCGGATTCGGAGCCCTGTTACGACCGCATACTGCGCGCAATGCCTTTGCCCGCCCAGGCGGGAGAGGAAACCCGTGCTACTTGCAAGCCGCTGTCAGCCCCGCCCGGCAGGATTTCGACGGCGGTGCAATTGCAAAGGAAAATCGCTCACGGCCGGACGCGGATATCGCCTTCAAGGCGCGCCATCTCGAAATCGCTGATCAGGATGTCAACGCGCACGCGCCACGTCCCGGCGAGCGGCAGGATCAGCCCTTCCACCCGCCACGTTCCGTCACCGGGCTTGAAGGCCGCGCGGCGGATCGGTTCGATGCCGGCTTCGGGATTGGTGAATGCCAGCGTTACCTCCTTGGCGTCGAGCGCCCCGAAATCGCCCGTCATGATCATGACCGACACATCCACCGGCCCGGCGCGGCCCGGCGTGATGCTCAGGTCCGCCATCGCCTTGGCGGTGTGAATATGCACGGCTTCCGGCAGGGCTGCCGCGGCGGCAAGCGCGCGCGGCGGCGGCGTGAATCGCCAGCAGGCGGCGACGGCGAAGATAACGAGCACGACCGCCGTCTCCGCGGCGATCGAGCGGACCAGATGCCGGGTCGCGGCGGCATCGCCTGCCTCGACAGGCTTCGTGAGCCGCCAGCGGTTGACGGCCGCGAGCGCGAACAAAACGGCAAGCAGTCCCAGCTTGACGAGCAGGACCTGTCCATAGGCCGTCTCGATCAGCGCTGCCGGCCGGCCGACCTGGATGACTGCGAGGGCCGCACCGGCCGCCACGAGCACCGCGACGACAAAGGGGACCGCAGCGGAGAAGCGCCCGAGCGCCGGCAGGGCTTGCGGACTTCCGTGCTGCAGCGCGATGCCAAGCGGAACAAGCGCGCCGGCCCAGAAGGCGATTGCCGCGCCGTGGACAAAAACCGCCGGCCGCGTCAGCCATTGCGGCTCGGCGGCGCTCGCATGGCCGCTCAGCGACAGCGCGACACCGGCGAGCAACAGCCCGGCAAGCGACCACATGCGCCCGCCGACGCCATCTGAAAGCAGCGAAACGGCCGCCGCCGCAAGGGCGAGGATTGCCACGACCACCGTGTTGCCGAAGCTCGTGCCCATGCCGGTCCACCAGATCACCGGGTCGGCGAGGCGCGCGGACGGAGCACCCAGAGCGTCGAGCCCCTGGAAACCGGCGGAAACCAGCGCGCCCGCCATGCCGGTGGCGATCGCGGCGAGCAAGGCACTGCGTCCGGGCCTTTCTCCGCGCAGCAGCCAGCCGATGGCGAAGGCGCCGCCGGCTCCGATGAACAGGCCGGCATAGAGCGCGACCTTTCCGGCCCACAGACCGGCGCGAACCGTCCAGTCCACCGCATCTTCGACCACGGGCGGCGCGGCGCTCGCCTCGCCTATGGAGAACACCACCGATCCCGAGACGGGGTGCCCGTCCTCCGAGATGACCCGCCAGCTTAGAATATGCGTGCCCCGCCCCAGATCGGCCGGCGCGGCGATCTCGACGGTCCCGTCCTTGAGTTCGAACCGGTCGAGCGCCTGACGAGGTGCCATCCGGCCGGACCAGCGCGGCCGACAAGAGCGAGACCGGTTCGTTGAAGGTCAGCGCAAGGGTCGAGGGTGCGGCAGCCAGCATCGAGCCGTCCCGCGGCTGGGTCGCCACGAGCGATGCGTGCGCGTGGGCGGTGGCGCCGAGCCACATCCAGGCCAGCATCATGGCGACCGCAAGCGTGGCGAAACGGGAGAACTCGCCCTTCAAGCTATCTGCCCCTTGCTCGGAAAGGCTGGCGCGCCGGAACGCGCCAGCGCGATTGATCAATGGCCCGCGGCCTTTTCGAGCAGCCTGATGCCAGGCGCCGGAGTCTCCAGTTCATCCTCGGCCTGGCCCGCCGCCGGTATCTCGATCCAGCGATCGACCGCACCGTCCGGGCATTCCTGCACGACCGGGAAGTAAAGCATCTGACCGACGGGAAGGTCCGGCGTCAGCATGGCACGAAGTATGAACTCGTCATATTCGTCGTCGGCCAGGCTGCCGCCGCTCCAGACGATCTCCTTGACGCCTTCGCCGGTAGGCGTGCCGTAGTAGTCGTAGGTCTTTTCGTATTTCCCCTTGATCTTTTCGAGCGTCCAGCCGGGTTTCGGCATCGGCTTCACGCCGATCACGCCCTCTGGAATCCGCACGCGCACGGCAATCGTCGGCTTGCCCTCGCAGCCATGCGGCACGCGCAACACGGCCTTGTAGGTCGAGCCGACCGGCGCCTCGCCCTTTTCGAGCGTGACATGCGCGAATGCGGAAGCCGTGGCCAGCCCGGCGGCCGCAACGGCAAGGATGAGTTTCTTCAACATCGGTTCCCTCTTTGAACTGGATTGAGCCGGCATCCCTGCCGGCGGGTCAGTGCGGACCCGGCAATCGCGTGGGTCCGCGAATTCATTCAGCCGCGAACCGACGCGGCCAGCGTTTTCGGATCAGGCGTGGGTGATACCCAGCAGAATTGGCGAACGGGATCGCTTTCCCACGAAACAAGGCCCGCGCGGAAAGGGCATCCGCACGAGAACCGGCGCACTGCTTCGGCGCCGGCTGGATCAGGCCGTCAGAGGAGGAGCGCGGGGACTGCCCGGATCATGATCCGGAGCCCGGACGCGAATCGTCTTGCGGGCGGTGAACGGGACGTTGGAGCGAACCAGCGGACGCAAATGCGTTACGCCCGCGCCCGAGGGCATGGCCAGAACGGGCGACGCCGTGTTGCAGAAGAAAGTGCAGCAATTGAACGGCCTGGAATGGTCGCCGGCCGGAGCTTCGCCATGGTGGTCGGTACTGGTGATGCAAAGCGCATTGCCGAAGGCGTCCAGCAGCGGAGCGGGGGGCATCGCGCCGGCCGCCCAGGCCGTGACGAAAGACTGCAGCAAAAGCACGAAGGCCGCGACCAGCGCGACCGTCGAACCCCGCTTGTGTCTCGCCAGCCTCAATCGCCACCTCCACCCGTCATCATACACGTTTGCGTTACCGGTGGGAACCAGCCGGACCCGCGGCAAAGCGCGATCCGACGAATTTTCGGCTTTGGCGAAAGACGTTTTCGTCCCCGACACCTCCCCCGGTTTTGCGGCCCCTCACGGAACGGCCGTCATAATAGACCCGTCAGTCCAACGAGACGGCGCGGCGCGGCGCGGCGATACGGCTGACGGCCAGCAGAATGTAGAGAAAAAAGAAAAGCGCGAGCGCCCAGGCAAAGCCGTCCTTGCCGAACAGGTCCATGCCGATGCCGATCACCTGGGGACCGAGCACCATGCCAAGGCCGTAGCAGAGCACGAAGGCGGCGTTAGCGTTGGCGAGTTCGTGGCCGGAGAGGCGGGCGCCGAGATGCGCCAGCCCGATCGTGTAAAGTGCCGCCACCACGCCGCCCCAGACGAACAGCAGCGCGGCCAGCACATGCCAGTCCGCCGCCACTGCCGGGAGGATGAGGATGCCGATCAGTCCGATGGTCGCGCAGCCGAGCAGGAGATAGCGACGGTCGCGGACCTTGTCGCTCAGCATGCCGATCGGAATCTGAAGAAGCACGTTGCCCAGCCCGATCATGGTGAGAAGCAGGGCGGCATCACCCTCGGAATATCCGCTGCGGGTGCCGTAGACGGGAAAAAGTGAGAAACCGCCCGTCTCGACGGCGCCGAAAACCAGCACTGCCGCCGTCGCCGTGGGCACCAGCCATATATAGCGAAGGAAGTTGCCATTGCCCTCGGAAGGGTCGATTCGCGGGCTTTCGCGCCAGGCAGCCACCACCGGCACGAGCGCAACCATGACCAGGACGAAAACCGCGCCGAAGGGTGCGAAGCCGTCGCTGCCGAGTTGAGCGAAGAGCCAGGGGCCGAGCGCGAAGCCGAGCGACAGGACGGTGGCGTAGACGCCGAGCACGAAGCCGCGCCGGTGTGGCGGTGCCGACGACGATATCCAGAACTCGGAAAGGATGAACAGGACCGTCAGCGCGATGTGCAACACCGCCCGCAGCGGAAACCACATCCAGAAAGCGGTAGCGAAATGGAAGCCTATGAAGGCGAATGCGCCGAGCAGGATCATAGCGACCATGGTCCAGACCGTGCCGAACCGCACCGCCAGCGGCGTGGCCAGCGGCGCTCCGGCGATCGAGGCCAGGCCGGCCACCGCCGTGTTCAGGCCGATCACGCTCGCGGAATAGCCGCGCTTTTCGAGGATCACGCTGAGCAGCGGCATGCCGAGGCCGATCGCGATGCCGACAACGCTGATCGAGGCGATGGCGGCCGTGATCGCCAGCCAGTGCACGCGCGCATCTTCGGTCTCGGATTGAACACTGCCGGTCATGTCGAACTGCTCGGCGTCGGCTCAGGTGATTTCGCGCACGAAGCGGCTGCGGATCATTCGGTAGAACGGCACGGGCCCGCCGGGCCGAAGCAGCGGGTCGAAGGCCAGGCGCTGATCGAGCTCGCCGAGAATGGTCCGGGTAATGGTCGGAATATCGGCTTGCCTCGCCGCGTCGAGCGGCAGCCAGGCCAGTTCCTCCAGTTCATCCGCCGGCCCGCCATTCGGCAATTCCACCGCCACGCTGTCGCGCCAGACGGCGAGAAAGCGGGTGTCGAAGCGGCGCACGCGGCCGGGCGGGGTTATGGCCCGTGCTATGTAGCGCACCGCATCGAGCGAGGGCGCGACACCGTGCTCGGCAAAGCCGCGCCAGGCTTCCTTCGATGTCTGGAACGGCGCGCTGCGGCCGATGAGCAGTCCGGCTTCCTCGTAGGTTTCGCGGATGGCCGACAGCGCGATGGCGCGGGCGCGCGCGGCACTGGTATGGGCGGGCGCGGCCAGCTTGGCCTTTTCGTCCGGATGAAGGTCCTCGACCACGGGGATGCGGCTGTCTTCCGGGTCGGTGCGGCCGCCGGGGAAAACGAACTTGCCGGGCATGAAGGCGTGGCGGGCGTGACGGCGACCCATCAGTACCCTGATGTCGCCGGCCTGGCGGTCAAGCAGGATCAGCGTCGCCGCGTCGCGCGGACGCAACGGACCCTTGCCGAGCGCGAAGTCCTTCGACTCGGCCCTGTCGACTTCGTTCCTGGTCATTCCCTCCATGCGTTCTCCCTTAGCGGAGCGCGGACGATCATGGAACCATCCAAATCACGAGAGATTTGGGCCAGCGAACCGGGCATCATCGTGCCTCCGGGTGCTCATCGATCCTGTCCGGCTCACCGCCGAAGCCATGCATATAGAGCGCCCATTGCAGTCCTACGACAGCGCCCTTGACCGGCCGAAGCAGCGCGAGCGCCAACACGATGGTCAACGGCACCCAGATGGCAAGGTGCTGCCAGGTCGACAGCGTGCTTGTGGCTTCCACGCTCATGAAGGCGCCGACGATGATATGGCCGACGATGATGACGACGAGATAGGCCGGCAGATCGTCGGCGCGGTGATGGTGGATTTCCTCGCCGCAGCAATCGCAGCGGTCGACGGTCTTGACGAAGGAACGGAACAGGCGGCCTTCGCCGCAGCGCGGACACCGGCCGAGCAGGCCGCGCTTTATCGCCGCCATCAACGGACGAGGCACTTTGCCGGAATGATTCTCGCCGCCGAACACCTGTTCTGGCATCGTCATCTCCTGCCGCGCGGACCGTGCCGGGGGTTCATGGCGCGTCCACGCTGCTGCTTGGCCTTGGCCTTGTGGAACGACCGTTTGCCGCCAGGCATCGGCTTGGGTTCGCTCAGCATCTCGAAGCGCAACGCGCCGGCGAGCGGCGCCACGTCGACCAGCTTGACGGATACGGCATCGGCAAGCTGGAAGCCCTTGGCGGTTCGTTCGCCAATCAGGGCCCGCAGGGATTCGTCGAAGACATAATAATCCTCGCCGAGCGTCGACACCGGCACGAAACCATCGGTGCCGTAGTGCGGCAACTGGACAAATAGCCCCGCCTTGGTGACGCCCGAGATCCTGCCGTCGAATTCGCCGCCGACACGTTCGGCCAGATGCGCGGCGATCAGCCGATCGACCGTTTCGCGCTCCGCCGCCATGGCGCGGCGCTCGGTGGCGGAGATCAGCCCGGAGATGTCGTCCAGGCGTTCTTCCTGGCTTGCCGTCAGGCCGTCGCTGCCCAGGCCAAGCGCCGAAATCAGCGCCCGGTGAACGATGAGGTCGGCATAGCGGCGGATCGGCGAAGTGAAATGCGCGTAGCGCCGCAGGTTGAGGCCGAAATGGCCGAGATTGTCGGGCGAGTAGATGGCCTGGCTCTGGGTGCGCAGCACGACCTCGTTGACCAGCGCCTCATGCTCGCCGTCGCGGACGCGGTCGAGAATATGGTTGAACTGCGAGGTTCGCAGATCGGCGCCGCGCGCCAGCGAAATGCCGATCGAGTTGAGAAACTCACGCAGCGATTCCTGCTTGGCCAGCGACGGCGCGTCATGGACGCGGTAGACCAGCTTCTGCCGCTTGCTCTCCAGCGTCTCGGCTGCCGCGACATTGGCCTGGATCATGAACTCCTCGATCAGCCGATGGGCGTCCAGCCGCTCCGGCACGATCACGCGGTCGACCGTGCCGTCAGGCTTAAGCAGGATTTTCCGCTCGGGCAGGTCGAGATCGAGCGGCTGGCGCTTCTCTCGGCCGTGCTTCAGAACCTTGTAGCCATCCCACAGCGGCTTCAGCACGGTATCAACGATCGGCGCGGTCGTTTCGTCCGGCACTCCGTCGATCGCCGCCTGTGCCTGCGGATAGGAAAGCCGGGCGGCCGAGCGCATCATGACGCGGTGGAAAGAGTGGCGCAGCTTGCGGCCGTCGACGGTAAAGACCATGCGGACGCCGAGCGCCGGGCGCTCGACCGACTGCTTCAGCGAGCAGAGATCGTTCGAGATGCGCTCGGGCAGCATCGGAACCACGCGGTCCGGGAAGTAGACGGAGTTGCCGCGATTGAGGGCCTCGCGATCGAGCGCGCTGCCCGTCCGGACATAGGCCGCGACATCGGCGATGGCGACCGTCGCGATCACGCCGCCGGGATTGCCGGGGTCCGTATCCGGCGTGGCGTGGACGGCATCGTCATGGTCCTTGGCGTCGGCCGGGTCGATGGTGACGAGCGGCAGGCCGCGCCAGTCCTCGCGCCCGGCCATGCTCGCCGCTTGCGCCGCTTCGGCCTCGGCGATCGCCTCCTGCGGGAAGACGTGCGGAATTCCATGAGCGTGGATGGCGATCATCGAGACGGCCTTCTCGCTCGTCAGCGAGCCGAGGACGGAGACCACCTTGCCCTGCGGCAGGCCGTAGCGGACTGAGCGCCCGATCTCCAGTTCGACGAGATCGCCGTCGCTGGCGCCGCCGCGATTGTCTGGCGCCACCTCGAATTCGGGCTTGCCGCGTTCGACCGGGACGATGCGCAACGTGCCGTCGGCGCTTGTGCGGAAGACGCCGAGCGCGGTATCGGCGCGCTTGTCGAAAACCTTCATGACCCGCGCGGTGTAGGCGGGGCCGGTTTTGTCTTCATTGCGGAAGGTTTTTGCCAGAACGCGGTCGCCGACGCCGGGCGCCGGGCCGCGGCCCACCTTGCCCGTCTTGATCGCGACGACCACCGGCGCTTCCGTGCCGTCGCGCTCGGCCGGGCGCGCCAGCAGAATGCCGTCGGCATCGCGCGAGAAAATGTCGAGGACCGCTACGTGGGGCAGGGCTCCGGGCCGCTTCAGGCGCTTGCGGTCCTTTTCGATCAGCCCCGACTCGTGAAGATCGGCCAGCGTGTCCTTCAGCCAGACGCGATCCGCCCCCTTGAGCGAGAACGCCCGCGCCAGATCGCGCTTGCCGCTTTTGTCGGGATTTTCCTCGATATAGGCAAGAAGGTCTTCGTGACTCGGCCGGAAGTCGCCCGCCGTCCGCGGATGCGCGCCAGGACCGAAGGCCGGGCTGCGGTCACTTTCATGTTTTGGTGGAAACGGTTTCCTGGCCAACCGGCCTTATTCCTTCTTCTTCGCGGTCGATTTCCTGCCTTTTGCGGCCGGCTTGCGCGCACCGCTCGACTTTTGACCGCCGCCGCCCTTGGCGTCACGTTCGGCGATCAGCGCCAGCGCCTCCGGAAGCGTCACGGTCGTCGGGTCCTTGCCCTTCGGCAGCGTCGCATTGACCTTGCCATGATTCACATAGGGACCGTAACGTCCGTCGCGCACGGTGACGGCCCCGCCGTCCGGATGCTCGCCAAGCGTTTTCAGCGCCGCCGGCGCGCCGCCGCGCCCGGCCTTGCCCTTGGACTGCTTCTCCGCGATCACCGAGACCGCCCGATTGAGGCCGATCGAAAACACGTCCTCGATACTGTCGAGATTGGCATAGGTTCCGTCATGCAGCACGAAGGGTCCGTAGCGGCCGAGACCGGCCGAAATCATCTTGCCGCTTTCCGGATGCTTGCCGACGTCGCGCGGCAATGAAAGCAGCGCCAGCGCCTTTTCATGGTCGATCGTTTCGGCCGTCCAGCCCTTCGGGAGGCTGGAGCGCTTCGCTTCCTTGCCCTCGCCGCGCTGCACATAGGGTCCGAACCGGCCGCTGCGCAGCGTGATTTCCTCGGCGGTATAGGGGTCCTTGCCGAGCACCTTGTCGCCGCTTTCGCCATTGGCGGCCTCGCCACTGCCGTTGACGGCGTCCCCGAGCTGGCGGGTAAAGCCGCATTCGGGATAGTTCGAACAGCCGACGAAAGCGCCGAATTTTCCGAGCTTGAGCGACAGGTTGCCGGTGCCGCAGCGCGGGCAGATGCGGGGATTGGAGCCGTCCTCGCGCGCCGGAAAGACAAGCGGCGCCAGTTCCTCGTTAAGCGCATCGAGCACGTCGGTAACGCGCAATTCCTTGATGCCGTCGATGGCGCCCGAAAAGTCCCGCCAGAAGTCGCGCAGCACGTCCTTCCAGGCGAGTTTTCCGTCGGAGATCTCGTCAAGCTTCTCCTCGAGCGAGGCCGTGAAGTCGTATTCCACGTAATGCTCGAAGAAGCTCTCCATGAAGGCGGTCACAAGCCGGCCCTTGGGCTGCGGAAGAAGCTTGCGGTTCTCGATCTTCACGTAATCGCGGTCTTCCAGCGTCTTCAGCGTGGCCACGTAGGTCGACGGCCGACCGATGCCGAGCTCCTCCATTTTCTTGATGAAGGAGGCTTCCGAGTAGCGGGGCGGCGGTTCGGTCGTATGCGCGGTCACATTGATCGACTTGCGGTCGAGCGTTTCGCCGACGCGGATCTCGGGCAGGCGCCGATTCTCCTCGTCCTCGGCGTCCTCTTCCTTCTGCTCGGTATAGGCGGCGATGAAACCGTCGAAGCGCACGACCGATCCCACGGCGCGCAGTTCGGCGGTGGCCGCGCCGTTCCTTGCCTCGATTTCCACCGTCGTGCGCTCGATCTCGGCCGGCGGCATCTGGCTGGCGATGGCGCGCTTCCAGATCAATTCATAGAGACGCGCCTGATCGGCATCGAGATGCTTGCGTATCGCCGCCGGCGTGCGCGAGAAATCCGTCGGGCGGATTGCTTCATGAGCTTCCTGCGCGTTCTTGGCCTTGGCGGTGTAGTAACGCGGCTTTTCGGGCACGTATTTGTCGCCGAACTCCCTGGCGATCGCGGCCCGCGCCGCGCTGATCGCCTCGGGCGCCATCTGTACGCCGTCGGTTCGCATATAGGTGATCAGACCGGTGGCCTCGCCGCCGATGTCCAGTCCCTCATAGAGGCGCTGCGCGACCTGCATGGTGCGCTGGGCGGAAAATCCAAGCCTGGAAGACGCCGCCTGCTGCAGCGTCGACGTGGTGAAGGGCGGGGCGGGGTTGCGCCTGGTCGGCTTTGCCTCGACGGAGCGCGCCTTGAAGACGGCGCCGTCCAGCATCGCCTTGATGTCGTCCGCCTGCTGTTGGGTCTTGATATCCAGCTTGTCGAGCTTCTTGCCGTCCAGCGCGGTCAGCCGGGCCTCGAAGGATTGATCGCGCGGCGTGCCAAGGATGGCGGCGATGAGCCAATAGTCCTGCCGGACGAAACGTTCGATCTCGGCCTCGCGGTCGCAAACGAAGCGCAGCGCCACCGACTGCACCCGTCCGGCGGAGCGGGCGCCGGGAAGCTTGCGCCAGAGAACCGGCGACAGCGTGAAGCCGACCAGGTAGTCCAGAGCGCGGCGGGCGAGATAGGCGTCGACCAGCGGGGGATCGATGTCGCGCGGGTTGGCCATGGCATCGAGCACGGCCTGCTTGGTGATGGAATTGAAGACGACGCGCCTCACCGGCTTGTCCTTGAGTGCGCGCTTCTGCCGCAGCACTTCCAGCACATGCCAGGAAATCGCCTCGCCCTCGCGGTCGGGGTCGGTCGCCAGAATCAGGCCGTCGGCTTCCCTGACCGCCCTGGCGATATCGGCCAGCCGCTTGCCGGAAGGCCCGTCGACTTCCCAGGACATGGCGAAATCGTCGTCCGGCAGCACCGAGCCGTCCTTGGCCGGCAGGTCGCGGACATGGCCGAAGGAAGCCATGACCTTGTAGTCCTTGCCCAGGTATTTGTTGATCGTTTTGACCTTGTTGGGCGACTCGACGACGACAACTTCCATGGATTTCGAGGTTCCGTATCGAAGGGGTCGGCAATGCGGGCGAGGTTCGCCGCATCCGGATCGGGTTCGTCAAATGGCCGTGGAAAGCCTCCCGGTCAAGGGCGGAAGCTAACATGCGTTCGGGCACTACCGCCTGCAACCTCAGGGATAGGTAAATATTCCTTGCAATTTTAGGTTTATCATGGTAACAGCGCTCTACTGTGAATTGTAGTTGCACGCGAACGAAATTCCGGTTGGAGGCGCTTCGCCCTCAGTCGGTGGGGGTAGGATAATGCGTCCTTCTCAAAGCGAACGTCGCACCGAGACGCTGGATTATCTGCAAAGCATGCTGGCGCAGCTTCGAACAATGGCGGCGACCGAGCGGTGCGACATGCTCGCCTACCTTATCGAGATGGCCTATCTCGAAGTGACCGACATCGTTCGGGGCGAGCGCAAATTAGGTGATAACAAGAGAGACAGAACCACCTGAGTGGCGCTCCAGCCGGCCGGCAAGATCGAGTTCCAGCAGGATCAGGAACACCTGGGCCGGATGCAGGCCGGTGTGACAGATGAGTTCGTCGACACCGGTGGGAACCGGACTCAGCGCTTCCAGCAGTCTGGCGCGGTCCGTTGCGGCCGGGGGCGGGAAGTCTGAATAGATTGGCGGCTCCTCGGCCGAGATTTCCGGCGCCTCGATGAGGGTGAGCGGAGCGAGCGCGTCAAGGATGTCTTCCGGGCCGGTAACGAGGATCGCGCCATCCTTGAGCAGGCGGTTGGTGCCTTCGGCGCGCGGATCGATCGGCGAACCCGGTACGGCAAATACCACACGGCCCATTTCACCGGCGAGCCGGGCGCTGATCAGCGAGCCGGATCGGCGCGCCGCCTCGACGACGACCAGACCGAGCGCCAGGCCCGCCACAATGCGGTTGCGGCGCGGAAAATCCTGCGCGCGGGGCTCCCAGCCGAACGGCATCTCCGATACCACCGCGCCCGCTTCCGCCATTCGTTCGCAAAGGCCGGCGTTTTCCGGCGGGTAGACGCGGTCGAGGCCACCGGCCAGCACCCCCACCGTGCCGGTGGCGAGGCTGCCCTCATGCGCCGCCGTGTCGATGCCGCGCGCCAGGCCGGAGATGACGGCATAGCCTTCCTTCGCCACGGCGCCCGCCAGCATTCGCGCCATTTTCAGGCCGGCAAGCGAGGCATTGCGCGCACCGACGATCGCCACCGCCGGGAGCTTGAACACCACGCCGTTGCCCTTTACGGCGATGAGCGGCGGCGGATAGTCCATGCGCCTCAACTGCGCCGGATAATCGGGTTCGCCGATGCCTACGAAACGGGCGCCGTGGCGGTACGCCTTCTCAATCTCGGCTTCCGCCGCCGCCGGGGGCGGTATGCGCGGGGAAGCGCCAGAGCCGGCATTGCGCATCAGTTCCGGCAGTTGCTCGATCGCTGCCTCGGCGGATCCGAAACGATTGATCAGGTCGCGAAACGTAGCCGGTCCGACATTGGGCGTACGAATCAGCCGCAGCCAGGCGACCCGCTGGCGATCGGAAAGCCGCGGTCGCGTATTGGTCACCCTTTTGATCCGATGCGCGATTCGGTGCCGGCGGCGAGGCGAGCGATATTGGCACGGTGCTTTGTCCAGGTGATCGCCGACATCACGGCAAAGACGATGGCGAGGTCCGTCCGCCCCGTGAAGAAAAGCACGATCGGGACGGCGAGCGTCGCGATGAGCGCGGCAAGCGACGAATAGCGCAGCAGGAAGGCAATGGCGAGCCAGACGACGGCAAACGCGACCGCCGCCTTCCAGGCAAGCCCGAGAAGCACGCCGAGATAGGTCGCCACGCCCTTGCCGCCCTTGAATCCCAGCCAGACCGGACAGATGTGTCCGACGAACGCCGCGAAACCGGCGGCGATGCCGAATTCCAGGCCGAAATAGCTTCCGACCAACGCCGCGGCCGTGCCTTTCAGCGCGTCGAGCAGCAGCGTCAACGCCGCGAGGCCCTTCTTGCCGGTCCGAAGCACGTTGGTGGCCCCGATGTTGCCCGAGCCGATCTTGCGGACGTCGCCGAGGCCGGCGGCGCGCGTGATCAACAGACCGAAAGGGATAGAGCCGAGCAGATAGCCGAAGGCGAGCGCGGCGATAAGATTGAATGTCATGAGCCTCCCCGGAGCGGCGAACCGTCCCGGTTCGACTATGCCTCGAAAACCGTTCGCCCGGCAACCAGCGTGCGCAGCACGCGGCCTTGAAGGCGTGCGCCCTCGTGGCAGGTGTTCTTGGAGCGCGAGCGGATGGCGTCCTCCCTTACGATCCATGGTTCGTCGAGGTCGACAAGGGCGAGGTCGGCCGGCGCTCCCGGCTTCAGCGTGCCGCCTGGAAGCCCGAACAGCCTGGCCGGCGCCGTGGAGAGGACATCGACCAGGCGCGACAGCGGCACGTCGCCATTGTGGTGGAGCCGAAGCGCCACGGCGAGCAGCGTTTCCAGCCCGATCGCCCCGTCGGCCGCGTCCGCGAAAGGCAGGCGCTTGGTGTCGACATCCTGCGGGTCGTGCGAGGAAACGACGATGTCGATCGTCCCGTCGCGCAGGGCTTCCACCATGGCGAGACGGTCGTCCTCGCCGCGCAGCGGGGGCGACAGGCGGAAGAAGGTCCGGTATTCGCCGACATCATTCTCGTTGAGCGACAGATGGTTGATTGAAACGCCGGCGCTCACATTGGCGCCGTCCGCCTTGGCGCGCGCCACGGCCGCCGCCGCAAGCCCGGTCGAGATCTTGGCGGCGTGGTAGGCGCCTCCGGTCAGCCGTGCCAGCGACAGATCGCGTTCGAGCGGGATCAGCTCGGCTTCACGCGGAATGCCCGGCAGGCCGAGCCAGCTTGCGAACAGGCCTTCATTCATCACCCCGCCGGCGGCGAGATCGCGGTCGAGCGTCTCATGCGCGATAACCGCGCCGAAGTCGCGCGCGTAGGTAAGCGCCCGCCGCATCACCAGCGAATTGGCGATCGAATGGCGGCCGTCGGTGAAGGCGACCGCTCCCGCCTCGCGCAGCAGGCCGAACTCGGTCATCTCGCGGCCCTCGAGCCGCTTGGTGATCGCCGCCGCGGGAAAGACGTTCACCAGCGCGGTGTCGCGCGCGGCGCGAAGCACGAACTCCACCAGCGCGATATCGTCGATGACCGGATCGGTGTCGGGCATCATGACGATCGAAGTGACGCCGCCGGCCGCCGCCGCCCTGCCCGCCGAGGCGATGGTCTCGCGGTGTTCGGCGCCGGGTTCGCCGATGAAGACACGGCCGTCGACCAGGCCCGGAATGATCGTCTTGCCGGTGCAATCGATCACTTTGGCGCCTTCTGGAACGCCCTGGTTGAGCGCCGAAGCGCCGGCGGTGGCGATCTTCCTGCCCTCGACGACCACGGTTCCGACCTCATCGAGGCCGCGCGACGGGTCGACGATGCGGGCCCGCTCGAAAACGGTGACGCTCATTGCGCGGCTCCGACTTCGGGATTGCGGCGCGGGTCGAGCAGCGCCTCCATGACCGCCATGCGCACGGCGACGCCCATCTCCACCTGTTCCTGGATCACGCTTTGCGGCCCGTCCGCGATCTCCGACGCGATTTCGACGCCGCGGTTCATCGGCCCCGGATGCATGACCAGCGCGTCCTCCTTCGCCGCCTTCAGCTTGTCGGCGTCGAGACCGAAATAGCGGAAATATTCGCGCACCGATGGCACGAAGGCTCCGGCCATGCGCTCGCGCTGCAGGCGCAGCATCATCACCACGTCGGCGCCGCGCAACGCATCCGCCATGGACGGGCATAGCTCGACCGACATCCGGTTGATCCCGGCGGGCAGCAGGGTGGACGGCGCGGTGACGCGAACGAACGCACCCATCGCGTTGAGCAGCAATATATTGGACCGCGCCACGCGCGAATGCAGGATGTCGCCGCAAATCGCGACGGTGAGCCCGCTCAGCCTGCCCTTGGCGCGGCGAATGGTCAGCGCGTCGAGCAGCGCCTGCGTCGGGTGCTCATGCGTACCGTCGCCGGCATTGACGACCGAGCAGCCGACCTTCTGCGCCAGCAGGGCGGCGGCTCCCGCCGAGGCATGGCGGATGATCAGAATATCCGGCCGCATGGCGTTGAGCGTCATCGCCGTGTCGATCAGCGTCTCGCCCTTCTTCACCGATGAACTGGCGACGCTCATGTTCATGACATCGGCGCCGAGCCGCTTTCCCGCGAGTTCGAAGGAGGCCTGCGTGCGGGTGGATGCCTCGTAGAAAAGATTGATCTGGGTGCGTCCGCGCAGGGCCGACGTCTTCTTCTCGTGGCGGCGCGAGATCGCCACGGCGGCATCGGCCCGGTCCAGCAGAAGCTTGATGTCGGGAGGCGAAAGGTCGCGGATGCCGAGCAGATGGCGGTGCGGAAAGAGCGGCGGGGGAGCGGCGTCGGTCATGTCGAAAAGCTGCTATAGGCCGCGGCTCGCCGGGTCGCAAGGCGCGGAACAACGTCATCAACATGCGATGCATCCGGGTGTTCCGCGGGATGGCACCGCCAGGCTGGTTCCGGCTAAGCCGGCGGGGCAACGCTCGTCCGGCTCGACTGTTCCGCGCACGAATTTCCACGGCTTTTTCATCGTGCGGCCCGGCCGCCTTCGGTTATAAGCTTCCGCGAGCGCTACGGGATTCGATAGCGCCTGGGCGCGAAGCATAGAGATCGGGCGTGACGCACGAAATTACCAACCAGCCGCCGCCGCTGACGGGCACGAATGCATGGCGGGGCGATCCCCTGCTTGTGCAGCTGGCGGAGGAATTTTCCGAAACCGTGCGCAAGGAACTCGACGCGCAGGGCCGTTTCGTGATGAGCCACGAGGCCCAGGAACTGGCGCGGCTCGCCAACAACGAGACGCCGCGGCTGAAAACCCATGACCGGCAGGGCAGGCGGCTCGACGTGGTCGAGTTCCATCCCGCCTACCATGCGCTGATGCGCCGCGGCATCGCCGGTGGCTTGCACTCCTCGGTCTGGGAAAACAGCGAGCAGGAAGCCGGCCACCGGCACCAGGTGCGGGCCGCGCGCTTCTATCTCACCGCCGAACTGGAAGCAGGGCACCTTTGCCCCATCACCATGACCAACGCCTCGCTCGCGGCGCTGATGGCCAATCCAAAATTGTTCCGCGAGTGGGCTCCGCGCGTAACCAGCCGCAAATACGACCAGTCCCAGAAGCCGCCGGTGAACAAGGCCGGCCTGACGCTCGGCATGGGCATGACAGAAAAGCAGGGCGGCACGGATGTGCGCGCCAACACGACAAAGGCGGAAAAGGCAGGCGGCGGCTTCTTCCGCATTACCGGCCACAAATGGTTCATGTCGGCGCCGATGTCGGACGCTTTCCTCGTTTTGGCGCAGGCGGGCGAGGGGCTTTCCTGCTTCCTGGTGCCAAGAATTCTCAGCGACGGCAGCGGGAACGGCTTTCGTTTCCAGCGTCTCAAGGACAAGCTCGGCAACCGCTCCAACGCTTCGTCGGAGGTCGAGTTCGACGGTGCGCTGGGCGAGCCGGTCGGTGAACTCGGCGCGGGCGTCAAGACCATCATGGACATGGTGACGCTGACAAGGCTCGACTGCTCGGTGGCATCGGCGGCGATCATGCGGGCCGGCCTTGCCGAAGCGGTGCACCATGCGCGGCACCGGAAGGCATTCGGCGCGAATCTGATCGACAAGCCGCTGATGCAGCGGGTGCTGGCCGACATGGCGCTGGACGTGGCGGGCGCGACCGCGCTTTCGTTCCGGCTGGCGCGCTCCTTCGACGAGGCGGCGAAGAACCGCGGCGAGGCGGCGTTTGCCCGGGTGATGACGCCGGTCGTCAAATACTGGGTGTGCAAGGTGGCGCCGACGCTGCTCGCCGAGGCGATGGAGTGCCTGGGCGGCAACGGCTACATAGAGGAAGGGCCGCTCGCCCGCTACTATCGCGAGGCGCCGGTCAACGCGATCTGGGAAGGCTCCGGCAATGTCATGGCGCTCGACGTGCTGCGCGTGCTCGGCCGGGGCAAGGCGCTGTTCGAGGAGGTATTGGCCGGCATCGCGCGCGATCTTGGCCCTGCCAGCGCCGGAACGACCAGCGTGTTGCACGCGGCCATGCAGATCGCGTCGTCGGACGAGGGCTCGGCCCGCATGCTCACCGAACAGCTTGCTCTTTCGGCCGCCGCCGCGGAACTCCGGCGCATCGGCGCGGGACGGATCGCCGACGCTTTCGTTGAAACCCGGCTGGCCGGGCAATGGCGCACCACCTACGGAATGCTTGCCCCGCGCCACGACCCGCTGCTCATCCTCGATTCGCTCTATCCGGCGGTGTGACGCCATCCCGCCGATGGTCGGCGCGCCTGGCATCGGCGCCCGGCGCGGAATCGATCGCTTGTTTCAGCCAAGGACGTGAAGCCGGTCGAGTACGCCTTGCAGGATAAAGGCGGCGGCCGCCGAATCGATCTTGGTCTTGCGCTTGGCGCGCGAGAAATCCATCTCGATCAGGGTCCGTTCCGCCGCCACCGTCGACAGCCGCTCGTCCCAGAAGGCGAAAGGCAGGTCCGTCAGCCGCTGCATGTTGCGCACGAAGGCACGTGTCGACTGCGCCCTCGGACCTTCGCTGCCGTCCATGTTGACGGGCAGGCCGATGGCGATGGCGCCCGTCTCCTCGCTTTCCAGCAGCTTCAACAGCGCCTGCGCGTCGGCGGTGAACTTGCTGCGAAGGATCACCGGACGGGGATGCGCGAAGGACAGGCCGCGGTCGGAGACCGCCACGCCGATGGTCTTTTCGCCCAGATCGAGGCCGGCAAGCGTCCTGCCGCCGCCAAGATGCGCGGGCAGGGATTCGATCGCGATGACCGCCACGGTTTTTCCTTTCGAGCCGATCACATCTTGCTTAGGCCGCCATGCGTTCTATCCTCCGGCGCAGACAATATCGAGGAGACCGCTGTGAAACTTACCTGGTACGGGCATTCGGCCTTCCGCGTCGAAACGGACGGGGCGAGAATTCTGATCGATCCGTTCCTTACCGGCAATCCGTCCTGGTCGGGTGGATGGGAAGGCCCGGCCGAGGGCGTCACTCATGTTCTGCTCACCCATGGCCACAACGACCATCTCGGCGACGCCGTGGCGATCCTGAAGCAGACCGGCGCCATGCTGGTCGCCAATTTCGAGCTCTGCATGTATCTCGTCGGCCAGGGCGTTTCCGGCGACCGGATCAATCCCGGCAACACCGGCGGCACCGTCGACTGCGGCGGCTTCACGACGACCTTTGTCCAGGCGCTGCATTCCTCGTCGTTCAACAATGGCGATGGATCGAACACCTATCTCGGCAATCCGCTCGGGCTCGTCCTGCATTTTTCCGGCGGCCGTTCGCTCTACCACATGGGCGACACCGACATATTTTCCGACATGGGCCTGATCAACGAGCTCCATCAGCCCGAAATCGGCATCGTGCCCATCGGTGACCGCTTCACCATGGGCGGCGCGGTGGCCGCGCTCGCCTGCCGCCGCTTCTTCAGGTTCAAGAAGGTAATTCCCTGCCACTTCGCCAGCTTCGGCATGATCGACCAGACCGCCGACAAATTCGTCGCCGGATTGGAGGGTAGCGGCGTCGAAGTGGTACTGCCGAATGTCGGCGAGGCCGTTGCCGTCTGAACGCGACCGACAAGGAGACAAGAGATGCGATCATCCTTCGCGGCAGCAGGTGCGCTGGCATGGCTTTGCCTTCCGGCTTCGGCGGCCGAGGAATTCATCACCGGGGTCTATCTGCAAACGGAGCAGCTTTGCGCCGAGGCGAAGCAGGATTCACTGCAGACCGTGCTGGAGGCCGGAAATACGGTCCTTTCGTCGCGGGGGATCGAGAGCGTCGAATACAATTGCGAGTTCGTGCGGATAACGCGGGCGACCCTCTCGCCGGCCTGGCTTGTCGACGCCGTGTGCCAGGAGCCGGGCTTTCTGTCGCCGGACGTGCTGACGATCGTCGAAATGAGTCCGGGCCAACTCGACCTCGTATCGGTCAAGCCGGTCGATCCGGAATCCGGCGGAGGCAATGGCGGAAGCTATTTTCTGTGCGAGGGCGTGGCGCTGCCTTGATGCCAGGGCGGTTGCACGCCGCGCGGTGCGCGGTTATAGCCCGACCTCGATTTTCCCAAGATCGCCGAGGCACGAATGTCCGTCGACATCAAAACAGTGAAGCGCGTCGCGCACCTTGCCCGCATCGCCGTCTCCGATGACGATGCGGAGCGGATGACCGGCGAACTCAATGCCATTCTGGGCTTCGTCGAGCAGTTGAACGAGGTTGATGTAGCAGGCGTCGAGCCGATGACCTCGGTCACGCCCATGGCGATGAAGAAGCGGCAGGACGCGGTTACAGACGGCGGCAAGGCGGCCGATATTGTCGCCAACGCCCCTGCCTCGGTCGAGAATTTCTTCCTGGTGCCCAAGGTGGTGGAATAGCCATGGCGGCCAACATCGCCGTCGAAAGCCCTTTGCTCGACTATTCCGATACCTCTTATTCGGTCTTCCACGAGAAGGCCCTTGCGAGCTGAGCCGAGACCCATGACCGACCTGACCAGACTGACGATTGCCGAAGCGCGCGACAAACTGCGCGGCAGGCAAATCAGCTCCGCCGAACTTACCGACGCCTATCTTGGCGCGATCGATGCGGCCAACGATACGCTGAACGCCTATGTCGCCGTGACCCACGACAAGGCGCGCGCCATGGCGAAGGCGTCCGACGCCAGGCTTGCGCGCGGCGAGGGCGGGGCGCTGGAGGGGATTCCGCTCGGCATCAAGGATCTGTTCGCCACCGAGGGCGTTCACACCCAGGCTTGCAGCCACATACTTGACGGGTTCAGGCCGCGCTACGAATCGACCGTTACCGCCAATTTGTGGGCCGATGGCGCCGTCATGCTCGGCAAGCTCAATATGGACGAATTCGCCATGGGTTCGTCCAACGAGACTTCGCACTATGGACCGGTGGTGAATCCGTGGCGGCGCACGCGCATCGAGAAGCGCGTGATGCCCGCGACGCATATGGGCGAGGGCGGGTTCGTCGCCGGCGGCGGCGGCGTGAGGCAGGCGCGCACGCTCGACAATATGCGGCTGGTGCCCGGCGGCTCCTCGGGCGGATCGGCCGCCGCCGTATCGGCGTTCCTCTGTGCCGGCGCGACCGCGACCGACACCGGCGGCTCGATCCGCCAGCCCGCCGCCTTCACCGGGACCGTCGGCATCAAGCCGACCTACGGCCGCGTGTCGCGCTGGGGCGTTGTCGCCTTCGCTTCGTCGCTCGACCAGGCCGGCCCGATCGCCCGCGACGTCCGCGACGCGGCGATCATGCTGAGGTCGATGGCGTCCGCCGACCCCAGGGACACGACCTCGGTGGACCTGCCGGTACCGGACTACGAGGCGGCGATCGGCCGACCGATAAAGGGCATGAGGGTCGGAATCCCGAAGGAATACCGTGTCGACGGCATGCCCGAGGACATCGAGGCGCTTTGGCTCAAGGGCATCGCCTGGCTGAAGGATGCCGGGGCCGAGATCGTCGACATCTCGCTGCCGCATACGAAATACGCGCTGCCGGCTTATTACATCGTCGCGCCGGCCGAGGCCTCGTCCAACCTCGCGCGCTACGACGGCGTACGCTACGGGCTGCGCGTTCCCGGCAGGGACATCGTCGAAATGTACGAGAACACGCGCGCCGCCGGTTTCGGCCGCGAAGTCAAGCGCCGCATCATGATCGGCACCTATGTGCTCTCGGCGGGCTACTACGACGCCTACTATCTGCAGGCGCAGAAGGTGCGCACGCTGATCAAGCGCGACTTCGAGAACGTCTTCGACGCGGGCATAGACGTGATCCTGACGCCGGCCACGCCATCTGCGGCCTTCGGCATCGCCGACGAGGACATGGCCGCCGATCCGGTCAAGATGTATCTCAACGACATCTTCACCGTCACCGTGAACATGGCCGGCCTGCCGGGTATCGCCGTTCCGGCCGGGCTCGACGCCAGCGGACTGCCGCTCGGCCTCCAGCTTATCGGCCGGCCGTTCGACGAGGAGACGCTTTTCCAGACCGCTCATGTCATAGAACAGGCTGCCGGACGGTTCGAACCGGAGAAGTGGTGGTAGGCTAGACGTTCGGGTCCGCAAGCTCCGGCGGCCTGATTGAGGCGGTCGGCGGGTGATGGGCGCATGAGTCCGGTGCTCGAGGTGGCAGCTTCGGCTGTGCTTGACGCCGGCCGGCATATTGCGGAAAGAGTCAGCCCCTCAATGGTTTGAGCGATGTTCTTCTTCCTCTCCAAAATCTTCTGGTTCTTCGTCCAGCCGCTCAATCTTGCCATCTTCCTGCTGGCTGCCGGCCTGATCGCCGGGGTGTTTCGCCGCCCAAAAATGATGATGGCGGCAATGACCGGCGCATTCCTCATTCTGGCGCTCGCCACCTGGACCTCGCTCGGCCAGTTGCTGCTGTCGCCGCTGGAATCACGGTTCAAGCGGCCGGAACTGCCGGCGCGCGTCGACGGCATCATCGTTCTCGGCGGCGGGCTGGAAGGCGCCATCAATCTGGCGCGCGGCGGCTATGAACTGAACGCCGGCGGCGACCGCTATGTCGAGGCGGCGATCCTGGCGCGGCGTTTTCCCGAGGCGCGGGTCGTCGTGAGCGGCGGCACCGGAACGCTTGTCCTTGAAGGCGAGGGCGATGGCGCGACCGCGCCGCGCCTGTTGACGGCGCTCGGCGTTTCGGCCGATCGGCTGATTCTGGAAAACCGGTCCCGCGACACCTATGAGAACGCGGTGTTCACCAGGCGCCTCGTCGCGCCCGAGGCCGGCCAGACATGGCTGCTGGTGACCTCGGCCTTCCACATGCCGCGCGCCATGGCGCTGTTCCGAAAGGCGGATTTCGCCGTTCTGCCGTGGCCGGTCGATTTCCGCACGAGCGGACGAGAGGGCGTCGGGCTGTTCGTCGATAATCCCGTCGATTCGCTGCAGGCGACGACGATCGCGCTCCGCGAATGGATCGGACTCTTCGCTTACTGGTTGTCGGGCAGGATCGATCGGCCGTTTCCGGCTCCCGAATGATCCGCATTCCAGGCGAGATGTCGCGGCCAGAGAACCGGATTTCGGCGCCAGCCTAGCCATGATGGTCCAAAAGACCGATATGTAGCGAAGGTTCGCGTGACGCGCGCCCCAGTATTCATGGAGCTCTTTACGTGTTTCTTTCGGTGTTCGACCTGTTCAAGATCGGGATCGGCCCATCCAGTTCGCATACGATGGGCCCGATGACGGCGGCGCGGCGCTTCCTCGACGAGATCGCCGGGAGCGACTGGCCGCGCCCGGCCGGCACGAAGGTCGGACGGCTGGGTGCCAGCCTGCACGGCTCGCTTGCCTTCACCGGCATCGGCCACGGCTCCGACCGCGCGGTGATCCTTGGGCTGGCCGGCGAGACGCCGACCAGCGTCGATCCGGACAGGTCGGACGCGCAGATCGAGGAGATCAGGACGGCGAAGCGGGTTACGCCGCCTGGACACCCGACCTACCGGTTCGATCCGGCCCACGACCTGGTACTCGACAAGAAGACGCCGCTGCCCGGCCACGCCAACGGCATGACCTTCCACGCCTATGATACGAACGACCATCTGGTGCTGCGCCGCGTCTACTATTCGATCGGCGGCGGCTTCGTCGTCTCCGATGAAGAACTGCAGCGCATGAAGCAAAGCGCCTCCAAGTCGGCCGCGGGGCCGGAGGTGCCCTATCCCTTTGCCCATGCGGCCGAGATGCTCTCCATGGCGGCCGCAAGCGGGCTGTCGATCGCCGACATGAAGCGCGCCAACGAGGAAACGCTGATGTCGCGCACCGAACTTGACGCCGGCCTCGACGCCGTGTGGGTGGCGATGCGCGGCTGCATCGAGCGCGGCCTGAGCCAGGAAGGCATTATGCCCGGCGGTCTCAAAGTGCGGCGCCGCGCCAAAATGCTGCACGAGAAGCTTGCGGAGGAATGGCGTCAGAACCGCCCCAATCCGCTGCTCGCCAATGACTGGCTCTCCATCTATGCCATGGCGGTGAACGAGGAGAATGCGGCGGGCGGCCGCGTCGTCACGGCGCCGACCAACGGTGCGGCCGGCGTCATGCCGGCCGTCCTGCGCTACTGGCTGCATTTCCATGTCGATGCCGACCAGCGCGGCATCCGCGACTTCCTGCTGACCGCGGCCGCAATCGGCGGCATCATCAAGACGAACGCCTCGATTTCCGGCGCCGAGGTCGGCTGCCAGGGCGAGGTGGGCTCGGCCTCCGCCATGGCGGCCGCCGGCCTCGCCGCCGTGATGGGCGGCACGCCCGAGCAGGTCGAGAACGCCGCCGAAATCGCCCTGGAACACCATCTCGGCATGACCTGCGATCCGGTCGGCGGGCTGGTGCAGGTGCCCTGTATCGAACGCAACGCGCTCGGCGCCGTGAAGGCGGTCACCGCCGCCTCACTCGCGATCAAGGGTGACGGCAAGCATTTCGTGCCGCTGGACGCGGCGATCGAGACGATGCGCCAGACCGGTCTGGATATGAACGAACGCTACAAGGAGACAAGCCTTGGCGGGCTGGCGGTCAACGTCGTCGAGTGCTGAGCAGGTTCCGGAAAAGTGTCTCACGGTTTTCCGACAGAAACCTGCGACAAACAAGAGGCTAAGCAGAGGAAGAGTGGGCGAAGCCACGCAAGTCTGCTGAGCGCTCGACGCCGGGGGCTTGATCCCCATCCTGGATTCAGAACGGGCCCATCCTGGTTCAGAACGGGCCCATTCTGGTTCAGAACGGGAAAGGCTGGTTCGTCGGATTCGTCTCGAGATGCAAGGTCGCGGTCTTCTGCAACTGCGTGAATTTGCCGAGGGCGACATTCACTTCCTGCTGGTCGCCCTTGTCGAAATGTTCGAAATTCTTGTCGCCCCACAGCGACGCCTCGGAGGCGCCCAGCCCGCCGCCGCTATAGTGCGGCGCAATATACTGGTGCCGGGCCTCGTGCGCGATCAGCCGCGCCAACGCGGTCGCGACGCTGATCTGATCGTCCTTCGACCAGTCCGACAAGGGTTTTTCGAGTTGTTCGTAGGCCATCAGCGCGCGCGTGTCGACCAGCGCCTGATGTGAGCCGTAATAGCCCGCAAGGCCGCGGCCCTTTCTCGTCGCGGTGCCCTCGATGGACCTTTTCTGGTCGCGGAGGACTTCCGCCTTGGTGCGGCCGCCGGCGATATGTTCCACGACCGACTCCTTCACGGCTTCCAGGGAGGCGGCGCCGCCGGTCAGCACGAAGGCCAGTTTGTGGCTGCCGGCGGTAAGCACCTGCTTGGTCTGGAAGCCGATGCCGCCGCGTTCCGGAACGCCGGGATTATGCTTCTGGGCACCTGTCTGCATGTTGATGCCGTTCTGATTGGCGGAATGGGCAAGGTTCGCGAGTTGCTGGCGAATGGACTGGTTCTGGAAGGCGGAGACGTCGCCGTCGCTCTGCACGACTCTGACGACTGAGTCGGTGAAATCATAGCGCGTCGGAAACTTCGCGGGCGGCTGAAGCAGCACCTTGAAATTCTTCACGAAGTCGAAAAGTTTCACGGTTTCCGCCAGAGCCGTGTCGCGAACCAGCTTGGGCTGCCTCGCGAACAGGTCGTCGTCGACGATGTACAAGGTAAGGGCCATTTCCATGCTCCTGAAATCTGGGAAATCGGTTGGGAGGCCGCCAGGCGGGGAACAGGCGGAGCCCGGTACGCGCCGGCTAGCGCTTGCGCTCCAGGGTTTCGACCAGAGCCTTGCGGCTGTCGGGCGGCAGTTTGGCGTGGAACTGCTCCGATACCGCATCGCCTTTCCTTAGCGCGGCAAGTCTCGCCCGATAGGCGGTCGCGTCGCGCTGGGTCACGTTGGCGAAGATATGGAACAGCTTCTGTTCCACCGCCTTCTTGCGATCGGCGCTGCCGCCGGCATGGAGCGTGAAGAGCTGGAGAAGCTCGGAGTCGCTGGTGGGGTAGTTCTCCTGGGCGCTGATGCGTATCTTGACCTCTTGCGTATTGGCGCTCTTTTCGGGGCGCTGCGCCCGCGGCTTCTGCAGGCGCAGAAACTCGTCCAGCACATCGCCTTCCATATCGACGCCGTCCGCATCCAGCATGTCCTCGGGCTTGATGCTGGCGTAGTCGGGCAGCACGTTGATCATGCGCGCCAGGTCGTCGATGTCATTTTGCGACAGGGCCGCGCCGCTGCCGTCGGGCTGGCCGATCTTGTATTTCTTGACCAGGTCCACGCCGACCCGGACCATGTTGTTGTACGGAATACGCAATCCCGGCGACTCGTAGGTAGGCTCGAGCAGGAGATGGTAGGCAATCTGCGCCATGTAGGCCGCCACTTCGTCGGTCAGCCTGGTCACGTTGACGTGTGAATAGTCCGAAATAATGTGCGTACATTCATGAAGTATATTCGTCTTGATCAGCGTGGTCAGCGGCGGGTTTCTGTCGGCTGACTTGAAGAGATTGGCCTTCGGAATGTACAGAGAGTACTCTTCCTTGCCGGGCTTGACCCTTATCGCCGCCGACGCGATGTAATCGTGCACCTTCTCATAGGCGTAATGGTCGACAATGATCGGACCGACGGAGAAGCGGATGCTGTGAAGCCGTCCGTCGCGGAGCACCTCCAGCACTTCGGTCTTGGTGATGGGCATGCGCGGCTCCCACGGCGTCGAAGTTCCCGAACGGATGCTCTCATCGGCGCGGCAAGTCGCAACGGCCGGCCAACTGCCTGATGATCGTGCTTACCTTGGCACCGATCGGTAACGGCATGGTGCCACTGGGCCGGGGGATTGATTTCGGATCGTTGTCAGGGGCGAAGCCCGTGTGTCCGCACTGAAACGAGCGACGCACCGCCGTTACACGGATCCGCGCCTGTGGAGAAGTGCATCCGCCGTTGACCCGGTCGTCCGGCACGATAGGGTGGTGAAGGTCAGGTAGGGCGAGCCGTAAATGGCGGAATTCGAGACCTTCTCATGGGCGAACGCCGCTTCGTGAATCAGCAAGCGCGGAAGGCCGCCATCCGCGCACAGGCATCACTTGAGTTTCAACACCCGAACCATGCTCCAATGGCCCTGAACCTCATCAAACTCTGCGTCGGCTGTGACAGCGTCGAGGACCTGGAGGAATGGATCGCCTTTCGTCTCGACGAGCGGCGGCGGGCGGGTGAGCCGGTCGAACAGTTCCATACGACCCGCATGGTGCCGACGCGCGCGGCCGAGCTTCTTGAAGGCGGCTCGCTCTACTGGGTGATCAAGGCGCAGGTGCAATGCCGCCAGCGCCTCCTCGACATCCGGCCGTTTACCGACGCCGACGGCATCGGACGCTGCCATCTGATTCTCGATCCGAACGTCGAGCGCACCGAATGGCAGCCCCGGCGGGCGTTCCAGGGGTGGCGCTACCTGAAGCCCGCCGACACGCCGGCCGATCTCGGCAAGGGGAGCGCGGGGTTGATGGAGATGCCTCCCAGGCTGAGGCAGGAACTGGCGGAACTGGGGCTGCTGTAGCCCACCGCTTCGCCTTCGCAAACCGCGACGTCCGAATGCTGCCTCCAAACATGACGATGCCGGGTAGGGCGCCGGCAGACCCGACCCCGGCAGCGGCGCGCTTGGATTTGATGCTGTCGCGAAAACGCGTCGCGGCGGCTGCACATCCCGCTTATTGCCAAACCAGGTCTGGAAGCATGTCGGGATCGGCTTTCTGTTTTGCAGCGTCCTCGCAGGTGGCGGAAATGTCGTCCGACATGGCGTTGAGATCGCCGCCGACCAATACGCCGAATATCACCAGAGTGTGCTTGTCGTGGTAGGCCTTCTGATCGTCGCTCATCCTGGCGGCGTCAACGGGTGCGAGGGCTTCGAACGCCTTGTTGAACTTGGCTTCGTCGATGGTGAAACCTTCGCAGACATTCGCGATGGCTGATTGATAGGCTATGATCTGAAGTTTCGTGAACTGATCGGGTGTGAGGGACCCCTCGACCAGCGCCAAGGCGTGCTCCCGGACGAAATCTGTCTTTGGTGAAGCTGCCTGAACTGCAGACGACCCGCCAACGATCAGGGCGAGAGCCATTGACATCCAAGCATTCGGTTTTTGCAGCATCGCGCTTTCCTCTCGCTTCCTCAGAACACCCGGTTGGTCCATTTGGGGTTGAAATCTCCGTTGTTGTTGTAGCAGGCCCACTGGCTTGGGTAGCAGACAACCCCGGTCGTCGGACTGAACGGAGGTCGCGGCGGATCGTAGGCGGGGGGTGGCGGAGCGTACTGATACTCGTGCGTGTGTTGGTTTGAGATCGCCGCGCCTGCAACGCCGCCCAGCAAAGCGCCGCCAAGCAAGGCGGCGGTATCTCTCGAATTCCAGCTATGAGAAAATGCAGGCGGCGGGCAGGCCAATGCCACGATTGCAGCCAGCCACGTTGTTGCGGTCTTTGGCATCGGAAAGGTCCTTGGAGAGGAGATTCGAGAGGGACAGTATGCGCACCCTCCGGTTGGTGTTCAAGCGGGAACACTGTACACTCAACGTGCGCCCTTCTCGGCGGGCTCGGATCCAACCGGCATGACGGTCCTGGAACATCGTGCGCGCTAAGGCGACGGGCCGGCGACAAACCCGCCTCGGGCATCGGCCCACCAAACTTCTCTTGCAAGACAGGTGGCAACGACACATTTTTGTGGGATGGCGAAAGACACCGTGACGATCAGTCCAGGCAAGTCGCTCGAGCGGTCCGGCTCGCGCGAGATCGATAATTTTGTTCATTTGGCGCGCGCGCTCGCCACGACCAAGGGCGCGGCGAAAGGGCGGCTGGTTCTGGCCCTCGACGCCACCATGAGCCGTCAGCCGACCTGGGACATGGCCTGCCGGCTACAGGGCGAAATGTTCGACGCGGTCGCAAAGAGCGGCGGGCTCGAGGTTCAGCTCGCCTATTTTCGCGGGCTTTCCGAATGTCGTGCCTCGGGATTCGTGCGCGATACGGGTTCGCTCAAGGATCTGATGACGCGCATCGACTGCCGCGCCGGCCACACCCAGATCGGCAAGATTCTGGCGCATGCGCTGAAGGAAACCGCGCGCCAAAAGGTTGATGCGCTGGTCTATATCGGCGACGCGATGGAGGAGGACATCGACGCTCTGGCCGAACAGGCGGGGCGCCTCGGGCTGCGCGGGGTTCCGGTGTTCGTCTTCCAGGAAGGCGACAATCCGGTGGCGGAGGCGGGCCTCAAGGAGATTGCCCGCCTGTCGAAGGGCATGTGGTTCCGTTTCGACCGCGCGTCCGCCGGGAAGCTTGCGAAGCTCCTGTCCTCCGTGGCGGTGTTCGCCACCGGTGGGCTGAAGGCGCTCCAGGCGCGCAACCATCCCGAGGACAGGCTGCTGATCGAGCACATGCGGGGCGGCACGACGCGATGACATACGCGATCGGCGGTCTGGTCGTTCTTCTTGTTGCGTTGCTCTTCGTGCTCGCTTTCCTGAAGTCGGACGCGGCCAAGCTGGCGCGGAGCCTGCGGTCGGCCGGTCCGATCGTTCTGGCGGTCTGCGGCATCGGTCTGCTGCTTGTCGGCAGGGCGGCGATAGGCGGATTGCTGGTCTCCTGGGCGCTCGCCTGGTTTGGCGCGTCGAGGATGGGTATCGGCCGCAAGCCGAAGAGCCCGGGCAAGCGTTCCGGCGTACGCACCGCGGCGCTGGAAATGGAACTGGATCACGACACCGGCGTGCTGGACGGCCTGGTGCTCGCCGGCCGCCATGAGCAGCGCAAGCTCGGCACCATGACGCTGCGTGAACTGAGGGAGCTTTTGGAAGACCTCAAGGACGACCCGGAAAGCCGGCAGCTACTTGAGACGTATCTTGACGGCCGTTTTCCCATCTGGCGCGAACACACGAAGCCGAATGACGGCGACGGGAAGCGAGTTGCGCCAGGCACGGGCGCCATGACTAAGAAGGAGGCCTACGAGATCCTTGGTCTTGAAGCGGGGGCCTCCCCGGCGGATATCCGCAAGGCGCATCGCCGCCTTATGCAGCGCCTGCACCCCGACCTCGGCGGGACGTCGTTCCTCGCGGCGCGAATCAACGAAGCCAAGGATGTCCTTCTCGCCAATCACCACTAACACTCCCGATACGAGCTACAAGTTCGGAGCAAATTTCCGTCAGTTCTGGACCGCATAGCAGCCGATATTCTTCTTCTTCAGTTGTCCGCATGCCTGCCAGGCGGATGCCTTGGTTTCGAAGCCGGTGAAGCGGACGCGGTGATAGGTAACGCCGTCCTTGATGAAGGGAACGGTGTAGCCGGACGATGAGGCGAGCACGGAAGAGGCCCGGCGCACGGTCGCCTGCAAGGTTGCGTCCGCCTCAGCCTTGCTCGGCGAGGAGGCCACCTGGATCACCCAGCCGGAAGGTTCGACCGACGCGGTCTCGACGCCATCCACGTCCACCGGCGGGCGGGGCGCCGGGGCGGCATAGGCCTGCTCCAGCGCCGGGGTTGGCTCCGGCGCCAGCCTTGCCATCTCGGTGCGCGCGACGAACTCGGCGGCTTCCCGATCCTGGTCGTCGTCAGCGCGGCTTTCCGGCGCCGGCGTGCCGCGCTTCGGCAGAATTGCCTTCGCGATGGCCGACAGGGCAGGACCCTCGGCACGTGCGACCAGCGGCCCTTTGCTGCGAGCGCTTGCCTTCGGCAGATATTCGGCGATCAGTTCGGCCATGCGCCGGTCGCGCGAGGAGCCGCTTTGGCCACCCATCACCACGGCCACGATGCGGCGGCGGCCGTCGGACACCGACGATACGAGGTTGAAGCCGGACGCACGCGTGTAGCCGGTCTTGATGCCGTCGACGCCCTTCACGCGGCCGAGCAGCCGGTTGTGATTGGCGATGTTCTGCTTGCCGTACTTGAAGTTGCGGATGGAAAAATACGAATAATATTGCGGGAAGTGCTCGCGCAGCGCGATGCCGAGCGTGGCCATGTCGCGCGCCGTGGTGAACTGCGAGGTGTTGGGCAGCCCGTGCGGGTTGCGAAACACGGTGCTCTCCATGCCGAGCGCCCGGGCCTTGGCCGTCATGAGGCGGGCAAAGGCGGGTTCCGACCCGCCGAGCAGTTCCGCCAGAGCATGCGCGGAATCATTCGCCGAGCGGGTGATCAGGGAGTAGATCGCGGTCTCCACCGTCACCGACCCGCCGGCGCGCACGCCAAGCTTCGTCGGGGGCTGGGTCGCCGCCTGCGCGGAGAACACGACCGGCGTCGACTTCTTGATCCGTCCGTCCTTGAGGGCCTCGAAGGTGAGATAGAGCGTCATCATCTTCGTCAGGGATGCCGGGTAGCGGCGCGCGCCCGCATTGGCCGAAAACAGGGTCTTGCCGGTATTGGCGTCGACGACGATCGCCGCGTAGCGCGAATTGGCGGCGGGCGCGGCCGTCGCCGTCGCGCCGATGACCAGCGCGAGACCGCAGGCGGCGATTGATTTGGAGGAGAAAAGAACTCGCAGAGACCGGATCGCGCTCGCTAGACGCACTGTTAACACCCTTTGAATTTTTTGTTGCACCCGAGGCGGCAAGGGTCCTGCCTCGGTCGCGGAGAGTAGGCGGCGGGTGTTACCAATCCGTTTATGGTAACCAGAAGGTTCAGAGGATCGTTCAAGCTTTAGCCGGGCGAACGGCCGAAATCCTCGCGGTGCAATCGCGGTGCAAGTCTCCGCTTGACATTTTGTGCAGTGCACAATATCTATGTTGCAGTGCAACAAATCAGACGAAGGGAAAGACCATGACGAAGATGTTTGGAGAGGCCGGCGTGTTCGGCAAGGAGTTCCTCGACAGCGGCTTGAAGAGCTTCGCGGCGGTTTCGAATACGGCGCAGACGATTGTCACCGAAGCGACCGACTTTTCGAAGAAGTCCTACCAGTCCGGAGCGGCGGCGATGGAGAAGATGTTCTCGGCCGGCACGCTCGAATCGGCGTTCGAGGTCCAGGCGAGTTATGCAAAGAAGGCTTATGAAGCCTTCGTCGCGCAGTCGACCAAGCTCGGCAGCCTTTATGCCGACATGACCAAGGAAGCCTACAAGCCTTTCGAATCGATTGCCGTCCGGGCGAAATAGCCATCCGGCCGGATCGCGCCGCGATCCTTTGGCTCGCTCTTGAAGCCCGGCCGCCTCGCGGCCGGGCTTTTTTGTTGCCCGGAACGCAGCCGGCGCAATCAATCGTCGGTGGCGATCACCCGAACCATATTGTCACCCCGCCAGAAGGGCTTAAAATTGCCGATCGGAGACCTACATGTGACGGGCAGGCTCAGGGCCAGCGAAAGGAAAGGACCTGTGAGACAAGGCGGGGAAGCCACGGCGCGGCAGGCGAGGATGCAGCGCGGAGACCAGGACGGGCGTGGACCGGGCCGGGGCACCGCGGTCATCACGCGAACCAAACCGAAGACCAAGAAGCCCAGCCTCTATCGCGTCCTCATCCTGAACGATGATTATACGCCGATGGAGTTCGTGATCCATATTCTTGAACGATTTTTCCAGAAGGATCGCGAGACGGCGACGCGCATCATGCTGCATGTTCACAATCACGGTGTAGGCGAATGCGGGGTCTATACTTTCGAGGTGGCTGAGACCAAGGTGTCCCAGGTCATGGATTTCGCCCGCCAGAACCAGCATCCGCTTCAATGCGTGATGGAGAAGAAGTGAGGTCTTGAATGCCGGCTTTCTCACCAGGTCTCGAAAAGGCCCTTCATCAGGCGCTCACCTTCGCCAATGAACGGCACCATGAATACGCGACCCTTGAGCATCTGCTTCTGGCGCTGATCGACGATGCCGAGGCGGCCGCGGTCATGCGGGCCTGCAACGTCGATCTCGACGAGCTGCGCCGCACCGTTCTGACCTATATCGATACCGAACTCGACAATCTCGTTACCGGATATGACGAGGACTCCAAGCCGACGGCCGGATTCCAGCGCGTCATCCAGCGCGCGGTGATTCATGTCCAGTCGTCCGGACGCGACGAGGTGTCGGGCGCCAACGTGCTCGTGGCCATTTTCGCCGAGCGCGAGAGCCATGCCGCCTATTTCCTCCAGGAACAGCAGATGACCCGCTACGACGCGGTCAACTACATCTCGCACGGCATCGCCAAGCGGCCGGGCGCCAGCGAATCGCGCATGCCGCGTGGCGCGGAGGAAGAGCAGGGCGGCGGCAACGGACAGAGCGGCGGCGAGGCCGAGGAGACCGGCGGCAAGAAGAAGCAGCAGGACGCGCTTTCGGCCTATTGCGTCGACCTCAACAAGAAGGCGCGCCTGGGCAAGATCGATCCGCTGATCGGCCGCGCCGACGAGATCAACCGCACGATTCAGATTCTGTGCCGCCGTTCCAAGAACAATCCGCTCTATGTCGGCGATCCCGGCGTCGGCAAGACGGCGATCGCCGAGGGATTGGCCAAGCGCATCGTCGAGGGATCGGTGCCGAGGGTGCTTGCCGGCGCGACCATCTTCGCGCTCGACATGGGAACGCTGCTGGCCGGCACCCGCTACCGCGGCGACTTCGAGGAACGCCTGAAGCAGGTCGTCAAGGAGCTGGAGGAATATCCGGGCGCGATCCTGTTCATCGACGAGATCCACACGGTGATCGGCGCGGGCGCCACGTCGGGCGGCGCGATGGACGCCTCCAACCTTTTGAAGCCGGCCCTTTCCTCCGGCGCGATCCGCTGCATCGGCTCGACCACCTACAAGGAGTTCCGCCAGTTCTTCGAGAAGGACCGCGCTCTGGTGCGCCGGTTCCAGAAGATCGACATCAAGGAGCCGACGATCGCCGATACGATCGAAATCATGAAGGGCCTCAAGCCCTATTATGAGGATTTCCACCAGGTGAAGTTCACCAACGACGCCATCAAGGCGGCGGTGGAGCTGTCGGCCCGCTACATCAACGACCGCAAGCTGCCGGACAAGGCGATCGACGTGATCGACGAGACCGGCGCTTCGCAGATGCTCCTGCCGGAGGCCAAGCGCAAGAAGACGATTTCGGTAAAGGAGATCGAGGCGACGATCGCCACGATGGCGCGCATCCCGCCAAAGACGGTTTCGGCCGACGACGAGCAGGTGCTTGCCAATCTCGATGCGGAACTCCAGCGGGTCGTCTACGGCCAGGACACGGCGATCTCGGCGCTGGCCTCGGCGATCAAGCTGGCGCGCGCCGGGCTGCGCGAACCGGAAAAGCCGATCGGCAGCTACCTGTTTTCCGGTCCGACCGGCGTCGGCAAGACCGAGGTGGCGAAACAACTCGCCGTGTCGCTCGGTGTCGAACTTCTGCGTTTCGACATGTCGGAATATATGGAACGCCATACGGTAAGCCGCCTGATCGGCGCGCCTCCCGGCTATGTCGGCTTCGACCAGGGCGGGCTGCTGACCGACGGCGTCGACCAGCATCCGCATTGCGTGCTTCTGCTCGACGAGATCGAGAAGGCGCATCCGGACCTGTTCAATATTCTGTTGCAGGTCATGGACCATGGCAAGCTGACCGACCACAATGGCAAGCAGATCGATTTCCGCAACGTCATCCTGATCATGACCACCAATGCCGGCGCTTCCGATATGGCGAAAGCCGCGATCGGGTTCGGCTCGTCGAAGCGCGAGGGCGACGACATGGAGGCGATCAACCGGCTGTTCACGCCGGAATTCCGCAACCGTCTCGACGCGATCATCCCGTTCAGCTCGCTTCCCGTGCCGGTCATCCACCAGGTGGTGCAGAAATTCGTCATGCAGCTGGAGGCGCAGCTTTCGGAACGCGGCGTAACCTTCGACCTGTCGCAGGAAGCGATCGCCTGGCTGGCCGACAAGGGCTATGACGAGCGCATGGGCGCCCGCCCGCTCGCCCGTGTCATTCAGGAGCACATCAAGAAGCCGCTCGCCGACGAGGTTCTGTTCGGCAAGCTCAAGAAAGGCGGAACCGTGCGCGTGACCGTCGAGCCGAAGGACGGCGGCGAGATGTCCCTGAAGCTCGAGGCGCTGGCCGACGAAGTGCCGGTCAGGCCGAAAAAGGAAGAGCCGCGCAAGCCGGCGGCCAAAAAGACCGGTCCCAAGAAGACTGCCGCGCAAAAGCCGAAGCTGCTGCCCGTCACGAAGGATGGCGGCAAACGCAGCCTCGTGCCGCAATTGCCCAGAAAGGGCTGACCGCTGAAACGCGGGGAACCGGCATCCGACAAAAGTGATGCAGAGAATCGCGGACCGCTCGACTGCCAGGTCGGGCGGTTGCTGCTCTGAACGTTGCTCCACGCAATTGCAGCATCTGGCCCGCTCCAAGTGACCGAAGATTAAAGCGGACGCCAAACGTTTCTTTTTAAAGCATTGATTTGATTAACACTAGTGTCTTGGATCGCGCGCACCGCGACCATTCGGGAGGTTGCAAACGAACTGCCCGCTCAAAAATCCCGCCACGCCAGGCCGCCGTCCGATCGCACCTATGTTATGCGGGATGCATGCCGAGCACGAATCTCCCCTCTCCATCGGTTGAACGGCGCCATTGGTATTTTCGCGGCGTTCTCGCCGCCTGTTCGCTGCCGGGGCTGATCCTGGTCAGTGCCCATATCGGTTTTGCCAGCCTTGCCAAGGAGGCCGGCTTCACGCTCGCCGAGACGGTATTCATGGTCGGCGCCGTCTGGGCGCTTCCGGCCAATGTCGTGCTGATCGGCGCCATCGCTTCCGGCGCGTCGCTGCTTGCCGCCGTGTTGGCGGTCACGCTCTCCTCGGTTCGCTTGATGCCCATGGTGGTGGCGCTGGTTCCGGAACTGAGGGCCGGGCGCACGCGCGGATGGGTGCTCTACGCCCTGTCGCATCTCGTCGCCGTGACCTCCTGGGTGATCGCGATGGAGGAATTGCGAAAAGTGCCGCGCCCGATGCGCACCGCCTTTTATGGCGGTCTCGGCTCGACGCTCGTGCTCGCCAACATGGCGGCTGTCGCCGTCGTCCATCTCCTGATCGGCCGCCTGCCCGAACCGGTTACGGCGGCGCTGCTGTTTCTGACGCCGATCTATTTCCTGACCTCGTTGTGGGGATCGGCGCGCGAAAGGGCCGGCCATGTGGCGATGATCCTCGGGCTGGTGCTCGGTCCGGCCTTCCACCTCCTGCTGCCTGGGCTCGACCTGCTTGCGGCGGGACTGATCGGCGGCGTCGCGGCCTTCCTGCATCACAGGATCTTCGGCAAGCGCGGGGCGGCGAGCCGATGACCTTCGACGCGATCGACGCCTGGTGGTGGCACTTCCTGTTCATCCTGATCGCCGGCTGGGCGGCGACGGACGTCTGGCGGTTCCTGGGCGTGCATTTCGGCGGCCGGATATCGGAGGAATCCGACGCGATCGTTCTGGTGCGCGCCGTCGCGACCGCGCTGGTGGCGGCCGTCATCGGCAATCTCTTCATATTCCCGAGCGGCGCTCTGGCGAACGCGTCCGTCGCGCTGAGGGTCGCGGCGGCAGGCACCGGCTTTGCCGCCTATCTGCTGTCGGGCAAGCGCATGCTGGTCGGCATCATCGTCGGCGAGGTGATGCTCGGGGCCGGGCTGGCCGCCGGCTGGTAAGGCGATGGCGACCCAATTTCCGGCCGTGCTATCGGGCCGGCGGGCAAATTCCTCAACCTGTTCAGGCCAGCGCCGCCCTGATCTTTTCGGCGTTGGCTGCCAGAACCTCCGGCTGCTCCGTCGGGCCGCCGGGCGGATTCAGCGCCACGCCCTTGAAACGCGGCAGGACATGGACATGCAGGTGGAAAACGACCTGGCCGCCGGCGGATTCGTTGAACTGCTGGATGGTCACGCCATCGGCCGAGAATGCCTTGACGACCGCCCGTGCCAGTTTCTGCGCCGTCGCCGCCACGGCGGCAAGACTGTCCGGCTCGACGTCGAGAATGTTGCGCGCCGGCTTCTTCGGGATAACGAGACAATGGCCCTGGCCGCGCGGCATTATGTCCATGAAGGCGAAAGTGGCTTCGTCTTCATACAGCCTGTGGCTCGGAATCTCGCCGCGCAGGATTTTGGCGAAGACGTTGTTCGCATCATATTGTGTGGACATTGAACGGCACTCCGAAGACAGCGGTGGCCGAAAGGCATAGCGAAAAGCCAGCCGGCCCGCCAGCATGCGGCGCCGGCACGCTACTCATATTCAGCCTCTTGGTCGCCCTTGCGAAACGGCGTGTGCCTGTCGAAATATTCGCTGGCTCGCGCCACCTCCTGCCGCTCGCGCCGGAGATAGTCATCGACGGCGCGGCGCAGGCCGGGGTGCACGATATGATGCGCCGAATGGGTGGTGACCGGCCGGTAGCCGCGTGCCAGCTTGTGCTCTCCCTGGGCGCCCGCCTCGACCACTTTCAGCTTCCTTTCGATCGCGAAATCAATTGCCTGATGGTAGCAGACCTCGAAATGCAGGAACGGGTGGTCCTCGATGCAGCCCCAATTGCGTCCGAACAGCGTATCCGAGCCGATGAAGTTGATGGCGCCCGCTATATAGCGTCCAGACCGCTTCGCCATTACCATCAATATGTCGGGGGCCATGCGTTCGCCGATCAGCGAGAAGAACTTGCGGTTGAGGTAGGGCCGGCCCCATTTGCGCCCGCCCGTATCCATGTAGAATGCGAAGAAATCGTCCCAAACTCTTTCGGTAATGTCGTTTCCCGTCAGCCGGTCGATCGAGATTCCGGCCGAGAGCGCCTCGCGCCGTTCCCGTTTCAGCGCCTTGCGCTTGCGGGAGGCAAGCGATGCGAGGAACTGGTCGTAGCTCGAATAATCCTCGTTGAGGAAGTGGAACTGCTTGTCCGTCCGATGCAGGTAGCCCGCACGCGCAAGCGATTGAATATCGTCGTCTTGCGCGAAAGTGACATGGGCCGACGAAACGTCGAGCCGCTCCGCCACCGCCTTGAGCCCGGCCGCAAGCAGGTCGCGCGTCGCGGCCGCGTCAGGATCGTCGCGGCGGGTCAGCAGCCTTGGCCCGGCCGCCGGCGTGAACGGCACCGATACCTGCAGCTTCGGGTAATAACGCCCGCCGGCCCGCTCGAAGGCATCGGCCCAGCCATGATCGAACACGTATTCGCCCTGGCTGTGCGATTTCAGATAGCAGGGCACCGCGCCGAGCAGCCTGCCCGCGGCATCCTCCAGCCGCAGATGGCTCGCGCGCCAACCCGTGCGGGCCGTGGCGCATCCGGACTCTTCCAGCGAGCGCAGAAAATCAAATGAAAGGAAAGGGTTGTAGCCGAACGCGGAATTTTCGCGCGAGGCGCCGGAAAGCGCCTCCCATTCGCCGCGCGAAAAATCACCCATCGATCCGGCGACGCGGATCGCATATCCCGCGCCGGAGCGATCCGCGCCGTCTTCGCTGCGCTGCATCATAGCCGGAATATGTGCACCGCCTAGGCCGCGCCGCAAGGGCGCAAAGCTAGGCCATCGGAATTTGCTCAGGTTCGAAACCCTCGAAGGTCATCTGGTCGGCGTGAGCGAAAGTCAGCCCGACCGCCGCTTCGTCGCGCACGGTCCAACTGATGACCGGCATGCCCAGCCTATCGCGCACAAAAGTGACGAATCGGTTCGGCAGGTGGTCAACGGCATAGGAGACGAAGGAGATGCCGTGGGCGAGCATGGAAAAATGCGCCTCGATCTCCTGCGTCGCGGTGCCCCATGCGGTGAGGCCGCCCGGTATTCCGGGCATATGCCGGGCAAAGTCGCGAATCAGCCAGTGATCGAACGACATGATCGCGGCCTTGCCCGGGTAGGTCCGAAGCAGGTCGCCAACCCGCTCCACCAGGCCGCGGTCGTGGCCGGGGATGCCTTTCAGCTCGACCACGATCGGCACACGGCCATCCACGAAATCGAGCGTTTCCTGAAGCGTCGGCGCGTGGTCGCTCGTGCCGCCTATGCTGAGGGCCTGCATCTCGGCCGCCGTGCGCTGCCAGACATATCCCTCCTGGCCGGCAAGGCGATTGAGGTCGCCGTCGTGGAAAACGACGACATCGCCGTCGAGCGTCAGGCGTACGTCGCATTCGATCGCGTAGTTCTTTTCGATCGCCCGGCCGAACGCCGGCAGCGTGTTTTCCCAAATCTTGCCGTTGAGATCATGCAGGCCGCGATGCGCGACAGGCCGTTCCGTCAGCCACGATAGCTCGGTCATCGGTTCCTCACGCAACCTCGATGACGGCCTCGACCTCGACCGCCGCGTTGAGCGGCAGCGCCGCCATGCCGACAGCCGAACGGGCATGCTTGCCCGCTTCGCCAAGGACGGCGAACAGGTCCGATGCGCCGTTGGCGACCAGATGCTGCTCGGTGAAGTCGGGCGCGGAGGCAACGAAAACCGTGATTTTGACGATTCGTCCGATCTTTTCGAGCGATCCCAGGGCCGCCTTGGTCTGCGCCAGCACGTTGACGGCGCAATATTTCGCGGCTTCCCTTCCGGCGGCGGTGTCGAGATCACGGCCGAGAAGACCGGTGAACGCGAGCTTGCCATCCTTGAGCGGCAATTGGCCCGCGGTAAAGAGCAGGCTGCCGCTTCTGGCGTATGGCACATAATTGGCCGCCGGCGCAGCTGCCGCCGGCAAGACGACGCCGAGTTCCTCGAGCCGCTTTTCGATTGTATCGTCCATGGTCATTCCTTAGCTATTGCTGACAGTCGGGTACGGTTCGTGGCTGAAACTGCAATTTTTGCCTCGCTTCCGCCATGACTTTTTTGGCATGATCGGGACTGACAGCAAGGTCCCGTCCCTCGGTGGCCGATTGGAGTTTTCAGCATGCGCAAATCGCGCTTCCTCGTGCTTGCCCTCCTTGGGACGCCGGCGCTTGCGCCTGCCCCCGCATTCGCCGCGGCGCCGCTCATCGCGCATCGCGCCGTCTACGACCTCGCCCTCGACAAGGCGTCCGACCGTTCCGGCATCATCGGCCTGCGGGGCCGCATGGTCTATGAGTTCAACGGTTCGCCCTGCGAGGGCTACACCGTCAATTTCCGGTTCGTCACCCAGGTGGACACGGGCGAGACATCGCGCCTGACCGACCAGCAGACCACCACCTTCGAAGATGCCGGCGGCAAATCCTTCTCCTTCGTGACAAAATCCTTCACCGACCAGGCGCTCGAACGCGAGCTGAAGGGCACGGCAATGCGTGAGCCGAACGGCCTGAAGGTCGAGATCGACAAGCCGGAAAAGAACAGCCTCGAACTGGGCAAGACGCAATTTCCGACTCAGCATCTGGTCGAACTGATCGGGAAAGCGAACACCGGCGAGTCCTTCTACGAGACGAATCTGTTCGACGGCTCGGAGAACGGCGACAAGGTGATGACGACGACGGTCATTGTCGGCAAAAAGGCGGATGCCGTTGCCAGCGATCCCGAACTGCCGGTGCTCGACAAGCTCTCCAAGGACAAATACTGGCCGGTGGATATCGCCTATTTCGACGAGGCCAATGACGGTGGCGAGGAAGTCCCGGAATACCGGATCGCCTTCAAGCTGCATGAGAACGGGCTGACCCGCGACTTGCTCATGGACTACGGCGATTTCTCGATGAAGGGTAAACTCGTCGACCTTTCGGTGTTCGATCAGCCGCCGCAGATCTGCAATTGAGGTTGGGCGCGCAACCTTCCTCGGGGGCCAGGTTTGGGGAAAAAGGCGAGCCGCCTCAATAGTTTCGTCGCGCCGGTGCCCAATCGCGCGCTTATCGGCCTGATGACGCCGGTCAACCGGATTCTGATGCTGAAGGGTGTGCCGCTGCTGCGGGACCTGCCGCCGCTGAACCGCGTTCCCGGCTTTCGCGGCATTGCCAATGTCCGCCAGATCGATTTCCCGGACGCGGATTGTGCAAGGCTGGCGGCGGTCTGCGGGGCCGGGAAAGCGACCTTCCTCACGCCGAACCATCCGGAGTTCTTCACCGACTGGATGATCGACAAATATGTCGTGTCGAAAGTATCGCCGCTCGCCGCATCCTGGGCGACCAACGGCGTCGTCAACGGTCTTGGTCCGGTCGCGCAGAAATTCTGGCTGGCGAATAATCTGATCGCGCAGATTCCCGGCAGCAATGGCGCCGCCAGGGACCATTCGGTGTCCTGGGCCGCGCAGGGCCATGGCGTATTGCTGCATCCGGAAGGCATGGTCGGCTGGCACGCAGACTGGGTCGCGCCGCTTATGCCGGGTGCCGCCGAGATGGCGGCCGAGGCGCTGGATCGCGGGCGCGCCGCCGATTCGGCCTTTCAGGCATGGATCGCGCCGATCGTGTGGAAGTTCAAATTCCTGCGCGATGTCGATGCCGAACTTGGGACCGAATGCGCCTATGTGGAAGGCCGGCTGAAAATAGCTGCGCCGAGGCCAGGTTCGACGCCCGCCGAGCGGATCCATGCGATCTATGGTGCCCTGCTCGAACAGGAGGAGGAGCGGGCCGGCCTGGCTGCCCAACGCGATGCTGTTTTTTCCGCACGCCTGGCGACGGTGGCAGAATGGCACGAGGCGCGAATTGCTGAAAGCGTCCCCGGCGTGCCAAGCGGGCAAACCTCCGAACTGTTGCGGGCCGCACGCCGCTGGCAGCGTGAACGGGCTGATGACGAGGCCGAAGTGGCCAGGGTCAAATCGTCGGTCGACACATTTCAGCGGCTCATCCGCATCGGACCATTTGCCTGGGCCAGCGATCGGATGACGCAGGAGCAGGCGGCCGAGCACCTCAAGCGCATCCGCAATGATTACTGCGCCGGCACGGTTCGCGACACTCTGAACCGTTTCGTTCCCCAGCCGGCCGGCCCGCGCCGGGTCATCATCCGTGTAGCGGAGCCGATCGCGGTGCACGACTACCATGGTGATGCAGTCGCGGTCACGGACGAATTGCGGCGAAGGCTGCAGGCGGCACTCGATGCGATCAATGCCGATCTGGGAAGATCGGGCGAGGTGAGGGGCTACAAGAATCCCTTCGCCGGCGGCTGACGCTGTCTATTCGGTTGCCGATCAGACAACCGCGCGGCCATCCGCTCAGTCGATCCACAGCCCATGCTTCCTGTGCCAGTCGGCGATGGAGTCGCGAGGATAGAGATCGAAGGTCAGATCGCCGTGCCGTATGTCCGGCTCGACCCACGGCGCCTTGTATTTCAGCATGATGTGGACGCGCTGCGCTGCCTTGGGCAGGTCGGTGTCAACGGCGCAAGCGAAGGGGTGCACGAGTTCCGGCCATGTCGGATCGTAGAGCCAGAGCGCGGAACCGCACTTCCTGCAGAATCGCCGCTCGCCGGTGGAAACCTCGCAACGCGGACGCTCATCATCCTCGATCACGGCCCGGTAAAGGCCGAGATGGCGCTTGCCAGTAATCTTCAAGGTTTCGGACCGCGCGCCGAGATTGATCGCATATCCGCCTCCACCCTGCTGCTTGCGGCAGATCGAACAATAGCAAAGCATGTAAGGGACGGGTGTCTGGCTCGCGACCTCGAAACGGACAGCGCGGCAGTGGCAGGAGCCTGTCAACAGAAGCGGCAAGGGCTTTCTCCAATGCGCATTTGCGGCAGTCGGCGGTTGGCGAGACCGGTGAGGGTCGTCGCGGTGACAATGGCGGAAACTCTGCCATAGTGCATGGATGGATGATGACGTCATTACCGAAATCTTCGCCGGACTGGGGCCGGTATCGATCCGAAAGATGTTCGGAGGCAAGGGTGTCTATCACAACGGCCTGATCGTAGGCCTCGAGGTGAGGGGCGAGGTGCTGCTCAAGGCCGACAAGGTGTCCGCGCCGGAATTCGAGGCGGCCGGCGCCAGGCGCTGGGCCTATGACGGGAAGGGAAAGCCGGTCAACATGCCGTATTGGACGATCCCGGATCGCGCGATCGATGATCCGGATGAACTCGCGAACTGGACCCGGAAGGCCTACGAGGCGGCGGTACGCTCCAAGGGTTAAGCGCTACAACGCCTTGGCGATTCGTGCCGCGAGCCGGGCATTGTTCTCCACCAGCGCGATGTTGGTTTTCAGGCTGGCACCGTCCGTCAGTTCCAGGATTTTCTGCAGCAGGAAGGGTGTTACGGCCTTGCCCGAAACGCCGCCGTCCCTGGCCGCCTGCTGTGCCGCCGAAATATATCCCGCCATTGTCCCGGCCGGAATTTCCTCGGACGCCGGCACGGGGTTGGCGACGAGCAGGCCGCCGTCAAGGCCGAGCGCCCGACGGGTCAGGAAGAACCGGGCGATTGCCTGTGGCTCGTCCAGCCTGAGCGGCGCGGAATAGGGCGAGGAGCGCGACCAGAAGGCCGGCATCACGTCGCAGCCGAAGGCGACGACGGGCACGCCGCGCGTCTCCAGCACTTCCAGCGTCTTTTCGATGTCGAGAATGGCCTTGGCGCCCGCCGAGACGACAATCACCGGCGTGCGCGCCAGTTCGTCCAGATCGGCCGAAATGTCGAAGCTCTGCTCCGCGCCCTTGTGGACGCCGCCGATGCCGCCTGTCGCGAAGACCTGGATGCCGGCCATCCTTGCGGCGATCATGGTGGCCGCGACGGTGGTGCCGCCGGTGCGCCCCTGGGCGACCGCGAAGCCGAAATCGGCGCGCGACAGCTTCATCGCGCCCTGTAATTTCGCCAATGTCTCGCGTTCGTCCGGCGACAGGCCGATCTTGATGCGGCCGTCAATGACGGCGATCGTGGCCGGCGTGGCGCCTTCCCCGGCGATGATGCGCTCGACATTGCCGGCCATGCGGCTGTTGTCGGGATAGGGCATGCCATGGGTGATGATCGTGCTTTCCAGCGCCACGACCGGCCGGCCGGCGGCGAGCGCCTGGGCGACGGGCTCGAAAATGTCGACATGGGCCATTGCTGTCTCAGGCGACATCGAACTCTCCGTTTGCCGCTGCATCGGCCGTGTCGGGCCGAGGCACAAGTTTCAATGCCGCCGCGAAGTCGGCCTCGCTGAAAGCCGGCACCGCCTCGGCGCTTTCCAGCGCCAGAAGGGCGGCGGCCATGCCTTCGCGAACTGCCTCGCACGAACGGCAGACCGCGCATGAGGGCGGCCGCGCAGGCGCCGGCCAGCGCGTCGCCGGCGCCCGTGACATCGGTGATATTGCGTGGCGCCGGCGGTTTGATCGCGAAAGCCTCGTTGCCCTCAAAGGCAAGCACGGCGTTGGCCCCGCCCGACAGGACGGCGCGATTGATGCCGAGGCCGCGCAGCCTGCCCAGCATGTCGACCGCGTTCGCATCCCGGCCAAGCCCGGTCAGCGCGGCTGCTTCGCGCGTGTTCAGGAACAGGCAGGCGAGGTCGCCGAGCACGCCGGCAAGCCGCGCTGCCTTGGCCGGCGAGATGGCGATGGCGAAGATCGGTTTTCCGGCGGTCAGTTTCGGGATGCGGGCAAGCGCGTCGGCCGAAAGATTGGCGTCGCAGAACAGCGCGTCGGCGGTCCGTACCGCCTCGCGCACCGACGCCCGGCGAAGCTGCTTGGCAAAGGCAAGGTCGTAGAGCCCCATGTCGGCAAGCGCCGCGATCACGTCGCCGCTCCTGTCGAGAAGCGCCGTGTAGCTCGGCGTCGAGCGGTCGAGGAAGGTCACGGAAAGATCGCGGATACCGGCGGTCGCGATTGCCCGCGCCACGGTCTCGCCGGCCGCGTCGCCGCCGCGCACCGACATCATCCAGCCTTCCACGCCGCGCCGCGCGGCGTTGCGCAAGGCGTTGAAGGTGCCGCCGCCGACGTCTTCGCGCATCGTTCCCGGATTGGAGGCGCCCGGCACGAAGTCGACGGCGATCCGGCCCCGGCGGTCGATATGCGCGCCGCCTATGCCGAGAATGATCTTGCTCGGGCTGCTCACGTCAAAGCGGAATGTTGTCGTGCTTCTTCCAGGGATTTTGCAGATCCTTGTTGCGCAGCATGCGCAAGGCGCGGGCAATGCGGCGGCGGGTCGAGTGCGGCATGATCACCTCGTCGATATAGCCGCGCTCCGCCGCGACGAAGGGCGACAGGAAGCGGTCTTCGTATCTCTTGGTGTGCTCGGCTATCTTGTCGGGGTCGCCGATGTCCTTTCGATAGATGATCTCGACCGCGCCCTTTGCGCCCATCACCGCGATCTGCGCCGTCGGCCAGGCATAATTCATGTCGCCGCGCAGATGCTTCGAAGCCATGACGTCGTAGGCGCCGCCGAAGGCTTTGCGGGTAATGACCGTGATCTTCGGCACGGTCGCCTCCGCATAGGCAAAGAGCAGCTTCGCGCCGTGCTTGATCAGCCCGCCATATTCCTGCGCGGTTCCGGGAAGGAAGCCCGGCACGTCGACAAAGGTGACGATCGGAATGCTGAAGCAGTCGCAGAAGCGCACGAAGCGCGCCGCCTTGCGGCTGGCATCGGAATCGAGCACGCCCGCCAGCACCATCGGCTGGTTGGCGACGAAACCGACCGTGCGCCCCTCGATGCGGCCGAGACCCGTGACGATGTTTCTCGCAAAACTCGCCTGAATCTCGAAGAAATCAGCTTCGTCGGCGGTCTTCAGGATCAGTTCGCGAATGTCGTAGGGCTTGTTGGCGTTGGCCGGCACCAGCCGGTCGAGCGACATGTCATGATCGGTGACCGACTGGTAGCATTCGATCTCCGGGAGCTCCGACGTGTTCGACGCGGGCAGGAAGTCGACCAGCCGGCGCATCTGCAACAGGGCCTCGATATCATTGTCATAGGCGCCGTCGGCGATCGAGGATTTCGTCGTGTGGATGGAGGCGCCGCCAAGCTGTTCGGCCGTCACGGTTTCGTTGGTGACCGTCTTGACCACGTCCGGCCCGGTGACGAACATGTAGGAGGTGTCGCGCACCATGAAGATGAAGTCGGTCATGGCGGGCGAATAGACGTCGCCGCCGGCGCAAGGACCCATGATCATCGAGATCTGCGGGATGACGCCCGATGCCAGCACGTTGCGCTGGAAGATCTCGGCATAGCCGCCGAGTGCGGCCACGCCTTCCTGAATGCGCGCGCCGCCCGCGTCATAGATGCCGATGATCGGCGCGCGGTTGCGCAGCGCCATGTCCTGCACCTTCATGACCTTCTCGGCATGCGCTTCCGACAGCGAGCCGCCGAAAACGGTGAAATCCTTGGCGAACAGATAGACGGGACGGCCGTTGACCGTGCCCCAGCCGGTGACGACGCCGTCGCCGGCGATCTTGGTCTTCTCCATGCCGAAGTCGGTGGAACGGTGTTCGACATACATGTCGAACTCTTCGAACGAGCCCTCGTCGAGGAAAACCTCGATGCGTTCGCGCGCCGTCAGCTTGCCGCGCTTGTGCTGCGCCTCGATGCGCTCCTTGCCGCCGCCCAAACGGGCGATGTCGCGGCGGCGGGCGAGTTCCACAAGGACGTTCTTCATCGGAAAGTCTCCTCACCGCCGCATCGGCGCGGCACCATCATGACATTGCCTGTAGCCACGGCATTTTGCCAGCGCAAGCAGCGTAAGGGCGACCGAACCGAGACCTTCGGAGGGATTGCATTCGAGGGAGCATCCCTTCCGAAACCTGCTCAGGCGCCGAGCAGATCATGCAGCGCCTTGAGCGTCGCCTCGGGCGCCTCCTGGGGAATGTCGTGGCCGACGCCGGGCAGGATGCGGCGTTCGTAGCGTCCGGTGAAGCGCCCGGCATCGGGGTCGGCAACCGGCGGCGGATCGACGCCGTCATCGGCTCCCCAGAGCGCGATCGCCGGCACCGAAATCGAGGGCTGCCTGGCCAGCGCGGCTTCGATCTCCTCAAGCGCCGGGTCGCCCGGTGCGTAGCCGAAGCGGTGACGGTAGGAGTGGATGACGACATCGACGAAATCGGGATTGTCGAAGGATCCTGCCGTCGCGGCATAGGTCGCCTCGTCGAACCGCCAGGTGGGCGACCAGAGCGACCACAGCAACCGGCCGAGCGCGTAGCGGTTTGCCGCCAGGCCATCGCGGCCGCGCCGGCCATGGAAATAATACTGGTACCAGAAGCGATGTTCCTGCTCGGGCGCCAGCGGCGTCACGGACGCGGCTATGTCCTGGATGTTGTAGCCGTCGCCGGATACAAGGCAGCGCACACGGTCTGGCCAAAGCGCCGCGACGATGCAGGCGGCGCGCCCGCCCCAGTCGTAGCCGACCAGGGCGGCGCGCTCGACGGACAGGGCGTCCATCAGGTCGAGCAGATCGCGCGCCAGCGCCGCCTGCTGGCCGGAGCGCCTGGTCCCGGCCGAAAGGAATCGCGTCGGCCCGTAGCCGCGCAGATAGGGCACGACGGCCCGGTAGCCGTCGGCCGAGAGCGAGGCCGCCATCGCGTCGTAGCAGCGCGGATCGTAAGGAAAGCCGTGCAGAAGGATCACGGCGTCGCCGTCCGGCGGGCCGTGTTCTTCGTAGGCGATCTCCAGCAGCGGCGTCGTTACGCGCCGGACCGAAGTGCCTGCCTCGGGATCAGCCATGGCGGGCGGGACCTCCCCGCCTACCAGACGCCGGTGTTCGGCATGGACGCCCAAGGCTCCTGGGGAGGAAGGGGGTCGCCTTCCTGCAGAAGCTCGATGGAAATGTTGTCGGGCGACCGGACGAATGCCATGTTCCCGTCGCGCGGCGGACGGTTGATCGTCACGCCGCCGTCCATCAGCCGCTGGCAGGTGTCGTAGATGTTGTCGACCTTGTAGGCGAGATGGCCGAAATTGCGGCCGCCCGTGTAGGTCTCGGGATCCCAGTTGAACGTGAGTTCCAGTTCCGGCGCGCGGCTCGGCGGCGGATGCAGCCTTGTCCTTCGGCGCGGCGAGGAAGATAAGGGTGAAGCGGCCTTTCTCGTTCTCGTGGCGGCGGACCTCCTCCAGTCCTAGTTTTTTGCAATAAAAGTCCAGAGAAGCGTCGACATCGGTCACTCGGATCATCGTGTGCAGGTAACGCATCGTATTCCTTCCATTATTCCACGAAGTTGCTGAAATAAGCCTAGATCGGACGGCGGCGGGGCTGGCTGCGATCTTCCGGGACTTACCACGGCTTGATGATAAACGGGGATTGGCAATCGCCAAGCAGAAAAAAGACATGTCGGCTATTGCGTCGATCCGAACCTAAAGTGTTATCCTGTCGGTAGAATCAATTGTGTCCGGTAATGGAAAGGTGTGTTCGGATGGGGGATAAGGCCTCTTCGGCGGGGCGAGGCTTGGCCGGCGGCGGGGCCTTGACGCACGACGATGGTGGCGACGTCGCCGAAGTTGTCGAGATTTCCGGCGCGATAAAGTGGTTCGACGTGGCGAAGGGTTACGGCTTTGTCCTGCCCGATGAAGGGACAGGCGATATCCTGCTCCATGTCACCTGCCTGCGTCGCGACGGATTCCAGACCGCTCTCGAAGGCGCGCGCGTCGTCTGTCTCGTCAGGCAGGGCGAGCGCGGCATGCAGGCCTTTCGCATTCTTTCCATGGACAACTCCACGGCTGTCCACCCCGCGGAGATGCCGGGGCAGCGCACGCATGTAACCGTGGTCGCCGAGAGCGGCCTCGAGCGGGCTTTGGTCAAGTGGTTCAATCGGACCAAAGGGTTCGGATTCCTGACGCGCGGCGAGGGGACGGAGGACATCTTCGTGCATATGGAGACGCTCCGTCGCTACGGCCTTACCGAGCTTCGTCCGGGCCAGGTGGTCCTCGTACGCTTCGGCCGCGGCGAGAAGGGCCTTATGGCCGCCGAAATTCATCCCGATATCGGAACGCTGCCGTCTTCGCACTGACGGCGCGCGCAGCTACGGAGTTCCGATGGTCAGCCGCAAAAGCTCGATTGCCGCCGCGATAGCGGGTGTTGCCGCATATGTCATCCTTCTTGCACCGGTTTCCGCCGATGATCTGGCGCAGGAACTGCCCGTCGATCCCGCGCCGCTGGTTGCGGTGACGCCGGGCGGCGAAAAATCGTTCGCGATCGAGGTCGCCGACGATGCCGGCGAGAGGTCGTCCGGATTGATGTTTCGCGAGACGATGGCGGACGACCGCGGCATGCTGTTCGTATTCGAGCAGACGCAGCCTGTCGGCTTCTGGATGAAGAACACGCCGATGCCGCTCGACCTGATCTTCATCGCCGAGGACGGCACCGTGCGCGCGGTCAAGCCCGGCATCCCGTTGTCGGAAGCGGTCATATCGCCCGGCGAGCCGATTCGCTTCGTTCTCGAACTGAAGGCCGGGACAGCCGAGAAGGCCGGTATCGTGGACGGCACCAAGCTTCGCCATCCTCTCATCGAACAGGTAGCCGGCAATCCGGGCTGACAGGCGTTGTCGCACGAGGTTAAAGCATGTCTCCCGAAAGTGGGAACCGGTTTCGGGACAAAGACATGCGTAACGACACGCGCAAAGCGAATCTGAAAGATCGCGACGCGCTTCAGGTTTTCGGGGGAGGTTAGGCTGATCGCCAAATTTTCGCATGAAGGGTTCGACCTTGCCTATGTCGACCGCGCTGCCGCCGGCGGCACGGGCGACCCCGTCCTGCTGATCCACGGCTTCGCCTCCAGCCTCCAGGTCAACTGGGTGGGCGCGGGCTGGGTGAAAACGCTGAACGATGCCGGCTACCGGGCAATCGCCATCGACAATCGCGGTCATGGCCAGTCCTCGAAAAGCTATGATCCGGCCGACTACACGCCTCAAAAGATGGCGGGCGACGCGGCGGCGTTGCTGCGCCACCTGCGCATCGAGCGCGCGCATGTGATGGGCTATTCGATGGGGGCGCGGATTTCGGCCTTTCTCGCGCTAGCGGAACCGGCGCTGGTCGCCACGCTGGTTTTCGGCGGGCTTGGCATCGGCATGGTGGATGGCGTTGGCGACTGGGATCCGATCGCGGCGGCGCTGCTTGCCGACGATCCGGCCGCCATCGTAAGCCGGCGCGCTCAATCATTTCGGGCATTCGCGGACCAGACCAGGAGCGACCGCCGCGCGCTCGCTGCCTGCATCGAAACATCGCGCGCGCTGCTCGGCGAAGACGATTTGGCGCGCATCACCCAGCCGACGCTGGTCGCCGTCGGCACCAAGGACGACATAGGCGGCGCGCCGGACGCGCTGGCCGGGCTGATGGCGAACGCCACTGCGTTTGACATCGAGGGCAGGGACCACATGCTCGCCGTGGGGGACCCGAGCTTCAAGAAGCGCGTCCTGCAATTCCTGGCCGCCAATCCGCTATAGGCGTTGCGCCGGGAAAGCGGCGGCCAAATCCGGCAAGAGGCGTAGAATCAATAAGATAAACAAACAGATCGGCTCCGGAATCGCGCCGGCCGCCTCAAGCCGGGAGCGGGCGAACCGGAACCGCATCCCATCCGGCCTTGAATTACGGCCAAACCAATCCATTTGACCGAGCAGTGAAGAAATTTCAGTTCAAGCGCGCCTGTGTCCGCTGTATATAGGCTGGCGATGGCTCGACAGGATCGCGGCCGGACGGAGGCAATCCATGAGTACGCTCAATTTCGCGAAGCAAAGCCTGCTTCAGCCGGTTGATCCGATCTGGCGCGCGGTGCGCGACGAAGCGATGGATGCGGTTGCGCGTGACCCGCTGCTCTCGGCGTTTCTCTATTCGACGATCCTCAATCAGGAATCGCTTGAGGATGCCGTCATCCACCGGATCGCAGAGCGGCTGGATCATCAGGATGTCGGGGCTGACCTGATCCGGCAGACGTTCAAATCGATGATGGCCGAAGTGACGGACTGGGCTACGGCCGTCCGCGCCGATATCCAGGCCTACTACGACCGCGACCCTGCCTGCGACCGGTTCTTCATGCCGATCCTGTACTTCAAGGGCTTCCATGCGATCCAGACGCACCGTCTGGCGCATTGGCTGTGGCAGCAGGGTCGTCGCGACTTCGCGCTCTACTTGCAAAGCCGGTCGTCCTCGGTTTTCCAGACCGACATCCATCCGGCCTCCAGGATGGGCAAGGGCGTATTCATCGATCATGCGACCGGGCTGGTCGTGGGCGAGACAGCCGTCATCGAGGATGACGTGTCGATTCTGCACGGCGTCACGCTGGGAGGCACCGGCAAGGCCGGCGGCGACCGGCATCCAAAGATCCGCTACGGCGTGCTGATCGGCGCCGGGGCGAAAATCCTCGGCAATATCGAGGTCGGCCACTGCTCGAAAATCGCCGCCGGCTCGGTGGTGCTTTCGCCGGTCCCGCACAACAAGACGGTTGCCGGCGTGCCGGCCCGCGTGGTCGGCGAGACCGGGTGCGATCGGCCCTCGCGGCAGATGGACCAGTTCCTCCCGTCACAAACGATGGATCAAGTCATCGACTTCGAAATCTGACCCGATCCGCGCAACTTTCTGGTGCTTTCTTGTGCCTTGAAGAGGACGCCGGTTGGGGATGGGCGTGCCGGCGGATGGCGTGTCAGCCTTTACAGGCTGCTCTCCACCGTGCCAGAAGCGCCGTCAATTGAACAACCCGACAGCCGGAGAACAGCCTTGAAGCCCGATGAGATCAGGAAGCTCGACGCGTTTTTCAAACGCACCTTCAAAAATCCGGACATGCAGGTGAAGGCACGCCCGCGCAAGACCGACTCCGCCGAGGTCTATGTCGGCGACGAGTTTCTCGGCATCGTTTTCAAGGACGAGGACGATGGCGACTATAATTTCTCGATGGCCATCCTAGATATCGACCTTGCCTGAGGCAGGCCAACGGAGCCGCTATCGGGCCGTTGTCACCATTTCGGCGGCCCGTGCCATCACGGCGGCATCGAGAATTCGCCAGTCGGCGAGCAGTTCGCGGGGAAAGCGATAGGTCAGGCTGAGATTGTCGCCTATCTCGACACGCCGCGACCCACCTGATGAGGAAAACAAGCGGCGCCGAGCGATTCGGGTGAGTTCCTCGGGGCCGGCAACGGAGCAACAGATGCCTGTTTATGCGATTGGCGACAAAAGTCCGGTATTCGAGGACGAGGCGAGCAACTGGATCGCGCCGGACGCGACGGTCATTGGCGATGTCCGTATCGGCAAGGATGCGGGCATCTGGTTCGGCGTGGTGATCCGCGGCGACAACGAGCCCATCTCGATCGGCGCGCGCACCAATGTCCAGGAGCACGTCATCATGCACACGGATCCGGGCGCGCCGCTCGACATTGGCGCAGGCTGCACGATCGGACACCGCGCGATGCTGCATGGCTGCACGATCGGCGACAACAGCCTTGTCGGCATGGGGGCGATCGTGCTGAACGGCGCTCGGATCGGCAGGAACTGTCTCGTGGGCGCCGGCGCCCTGGTAACGGAGGGAAGGATTTTCGAGGACAACTCGCTGATCGTCGGCGCGCCCGCGAAGGCGGTGCGCATTCTCGATGCCGAAGCCGCCGCGAAGCTTGCCCGGTCCGCCGACCACTATGTCGCCAACGGCCGGCGCTTTCGCGCCGAGCTGAAGAAGCTGCGATGAAGCCTAAGCGGACTTGCGTGGCTTCGCCCACGCTTCGCCTGCTTAGCCTCTGTTTTGTCGCAGGTCTCTGTCGGAAAACCGTGAGACACTTTTCTGGAACCTGCTTAGTCGGCACTGCCGCGCCGGAATAATTGAACCGGCACCGGGAGGGGGCAGGCTTCCGAACCCGGTCTGAGCGGGTTTCATTGGTCATATCTTAGCGGATGCTGGCAACCGCTCCGGCGCGGTCGGCGGTGATCTTCACCCACACCCCAGAATTACTTTCCGACTGGCGCTTTATGAAAGTGTAAGGCGTGTCCTCCCACGCGGCGATGTGCGTTTCCAGATTGTCGAGCACGAAATCGCCGAGGCTGGTGCGAACCGTCAGCACGGCATGGCCGTCGCCATTGGGCTGGCGGACGACCGTCATGAGCAGGTCGCCGGCCGGAACACCAAACGCCATCAACCGGCGGCGCTTCTCCAATGCATAATCCTCGCAATCGCCTTGCCCCGCCGGATAGGACCAGACTTCCTCGCGGCCCCACATTTCCATGTCGGTCCTCGGCGCCACCGCGGCGTTGACACCGTCATTGATGCCGATCATCGCCGACCACAGGCGCCGCGTCAGTTCGACCGGCGCGCGCTTCGGCGACTTCTGCCCGCACTCTTGCGGCTGGGTCTGGCAGAACTCGTAGTGGCCCACGGGCTGCGTCGTGGGTGCGCCCGTCCGCATCGCGGATTCGCCCGCCGCCGCTGCGGCTATCGTTCCCCAGCTTCCGATCAGCGCTGCCGCAAACAGCGCGGCCCATTTCAAATTCGCCATACCCACGTCTCCCCGTTCGAGGGGACAATGACAGGCGCGGCTTTATTTGACGCAAAGCAGCGAAGTGCAAATCAAATAAAATTCTAATTGAATGCCGATATTGCAAGTTAAAGATAGTATTACATCGCCGATATAATTTTCGGAAGAATTGCATAAAATCTGAAACAACCAGGCGAGCCAGTGCCGCCCGCGCGATCGCGCGGATTGGCGGCCGTCGTTCAGCCCGTGAACGAGGCCGGTGCGCGGCGGTGGGGATACATGCCCGCTGCCAGTCGGGTCACGACGGGGGGGTAGGGCCGTCGCCCCGATCACTACCCGGTGCGTCCGCCGCGCAGGACGAGCAGGTGGCGGATGCGCCGCACCTCGTGCTGATCCTCCGATGGCAGCACCTCGGTAAACCGGGGCGTGAAGAAGTGCGGCGATGGGTTTGGCCGGTCTCCCTGGGAAGCGCTTTCGCGATCCGGATCGATGAATCGCACGGTCTCGACGGACGCTTCCGTCACCGGATCGGCGCCAAGCCAGTACGGCTTGGTCTCCGACGAGACGATACCCAGCGCCCTTCGGTTCTCCGAGCCGCCGTCCAGCGGCAGCAACAGGAGTTCCATGGACACGGAACGCCGCGAATGCGTGATGCCGTCATAAGTCACGACCAGAACGGATTTGTCCTCGAAAACGCGGTGAACGAGGCGGGCGAAAAGCCGGCCGTCCTTTGCCTGCCACATCGACGAGAAAGCGAAGCTCTTCAACTCCCTGCCGTAGATGGCGCAAAGGCGCGTGCCGGCGAGCCTGAAGACGGCCTCCCCCCGCGAGTCGCTTTCAAGTATGAACGTGTCGCCAAGCAGGGTCTTTATGTCGGCGGGCTCGATCTCGGTGCGCTTTGGTGCCGACCGCCCATCACGCAGTCGGTTCCAATATTGGAACAGATTGACCGATGCTTCCCGTTTCATGTCGCCCTGTCTCGCGCTTGCTCCCATCGGCTGTTTCAAGGTCAAACAGACTGGCGCCGTTGTGTGGTCACTATGCGGTTCGAAGCAGGATGCGTGCCAGCGGGATCGGGACTTGTTCACGATCCGGCTCCGTTAAGGTTAATTTCCGGTTTAGGTTGCGCGCCGGGGCCGAGGGTGGCACTAATAGCTTCACTGCGCGCTTGCGGACATCAGGCACGCGGCCTTCAGTCACTAATTTGGGAGAGCCATGCTCGCCCGGCCGTCCAGGAAATTTACCTCGGGCGGCTTTTCTTTTGCCGCCGTGTCGAGCATCGCAAGCTTGGTAGCGGCCGTCTTCCCGCTCTTGCCGTCAGGGCCAGGGCAGGGCAATCCGCCGCTAGCGCCCGCGCTCTGGCCGGGACGCCGAAAAAAGACCATTCAGCTTTTGGCGCCGATGGCCTAAGCAGGTCTCGAAAAAAGCGTCCCACGATCTTCCGGCGGAAACCTTCGACACAACAAGAATCCCGACGGGCAAGCGCGGTCACGGCCACGCGGGGCCTGTCCAGCAAGCACAATGATGACCGAACCTTCCATTGAAAGTCCTCCGTCACCGTCGGCCGAACGGCAGCGGGAGCCTGTCTTCAACATCCCGCCGATCGTGCTCGCCCTGATCGCCCTATGCGTGATCGTGTTTGCGGCGCAGGAACTCGTCCTCGATCTCGACCAGAACATGGCCCTGCTGCTGCGCGGCGCGTTCATACCCGTGCGCTATTCCGGGCAGTACGACATCGACATCTACGCCTTCACCACGCCTTTCACCTATGCGTTCCTGCATGGCGGACTGGCGCATCTCGCCATAAACATGGTCTGGCTGGCCGCCTTCGGCTCGCCGCTCGCAAACCGGCTGGGAACGCTTCGTTTCGCGTTGTTCTGGGTGGTCACGGCGTTGGCGGCGGCCGGTCTTCATTGGGCGATCTATCCGCTCGACCCCGCGCCGCTTGTCGGGGCATCCGGCGCGATCTCCGGAATGATGGGGGCGGCGGCGCGATTCGGCTTCAAAATGGATCGCCGGAGTGGCCGGGCCGCCTTCGCGGGGCCCGCTCTGCCGGTTTCCGAGGTGCTTCGATCGCGTAACGTGATGACTTTTCTGGCAGTTTGGATGATCGTCAACCTTGTCACCGGCCTGGTCGGCGTCGGGCCGGGTGCGGAAGCCACGATAGCCTGGGAGGCCCACATCGGCGGTTTCCTGGCCGGCTTCCTTGGCCTGCCGTATTTTCTCCGGAAAGCCCGCTGATCGCCCGGCGGAATGTGGGAAAGTCGGTAGCTTCAAACACTTGCAATGGTTCTGTAGGGAAGGCACGATAGGGTGCTAGGCGGCGGGCGCGCTCGCGCAAGCCGCGCGCGGTAACGGTGGTTGGAGGTCGCCATGACGGTCAAGGCAATCCTGGAGGAGAAAGGCCATGACGTATTTACGCTTGGGCCCAACGAAAAGCTGTCGACGGCGATAAAAGTGCTGACGGAAAACCGGATCGGCGCGCTGGTCATCACCAATGGCGACCGCAAGATCGTCGGGATCCTGTCGGAACGCGACATAGTGAAATTGATCGGCAAGCTGGGTGCTGGCGCCCTCGATCAATCCATCCGCGAGGCGATGACGCCAAAGGTCAACATCTGCAACGAGAATCACACGGTCAACGAGGTCATGGAGATCATGACACGCGGACGTTTCCGCCACCTGCCGGTCGAAAAGAACGGTCTGCTCGACGGCATCGTCTCGATCGGCGACGTGGTGAAGCGCCGGATCGAGGATGTGGAGCGGGAGGCCCAGCAGATCAGGGAATATATCGCGACGGCATAACAGGCCGCGCCGCCGCCTCCGCGGAGGTCGCAGGCCAGGCAGTTTTCGCGCTGCCGGTGCCGCGACTGCGGTGAACTTCGTCACCGTTTCCGACATGCCCGCGCTCCACCGATCGAATCAGTGGATCAGGACAATTCAGTCCTCCTACCGTTTTTCACGTCCTCGTTCGCCGGTTTGCGCTGGCCACATGGTATCTGGCGCGTTCGTATGCTGACCGGGCCGTTGACGCTATCGGTCCTCCCGGATCTGCGTCAGGGTCCTGGTCGGCGTGATCGCTTCGGGGTCGAGCTTCACTTCGATGATGGCCGGCATGCCGCTTGCCCGCGCGCGTTCGAAGGCCGGCGCAAAGTCGGCGGTCTTGTCCACTGTTTCGCCGTGGCCGCCATAGGCCCGCGCCAGGGCGGCAAAATCAGGGTTTCTGAGGTCGGTGGCGACGACGCGGCCAGGAAAATCACGCTCCTGATGCATGCGGATCGTCCCATAGATCCCATTATTGACGACGATCACGATAATCGGCAGGTCATATTGAACCGCCGTCGCGAATTCCTGCCCGTTCATCTGGAAGCATCCATCGCCGGCAAAGGCGATGACGTCGCGCTGCGGAAACAGCGCCTTGGCGGCGACGGCGGCGGGCGTGCCGTAGCCCATCGACCCCGAGGTCGGAGCCGCCTGCGTGGCGAAGCGGCGAAAACGGTGAAACCGGTGAATCCAGGTCGCGTAGTTGCCGGCGCCGTTGCTCAGAATGGCGTCTTCTGGAAGCACGCTTTCCAGATAGGCCATGATCGGACCCATCCGGACCGCGCCCGGTCCTGTCTCCGGCGGTGTAGACCAGTCGAGATAGCTTCGATGCAGATCGGCGGCAGCCCCCGCCCAGGCCGGGGGGGTGCTTGCAGGCTTGAGCCCGGCGAAGGCCTGCGCGAATGTCTCAGGGGACGCGTTGATTGGCAGTGCCGCGCGGTAGACGCGGCCGAGTTCGGAAGGGTCGGGGTGCACATGAACGAGCGTCTGTTGCGGATAGGGGCTGCTGACAAGCGTGTAGTCCGCCGACGGCACCTCGCCGAAGCGGCTGCCCACCAGCAGCACCAGGTCGGCATCCCGTATCGCCTTTGAAAGGGCGGGGTTCGGGCCGAGCCCGATGTCGCCTGCATAGTTGGGATGCAGATGATCGAACAGCATCTGGCGGCGGAACGTGACGCCCACCGGCAGCGCCCACGCTTCGGCCGCCGCCGCGAAGGCCGCGACCGACCGCTCGCTCCAGCCCGAGCCTCCGACGATGGCGAAAGGGCGCCTGGCGTTGCCGAGAAGGCGCTCCAACTCCGCCATTTCCGCTCCGCCAGGCGAAGTGGCGACAGGCGAATAGTGCCGTGCCGGCGGGGCCTCGGCTTGCTCCGTCAGCACGTCTTCAGGCAGCGCGATGACGACCGGGCCCGGCCGCCCGGACGTCGCGATGCTGAACGCCCGGGTAACGATCTCGGGAATGCGCGCCGGATCGTCGATTTCCACCGCCCATTTGGCGATACCGCCGAAGAATTGCCTGTAGTCGATTTCCTGCCAGGCCTCACGGTCGCGCAGGCCGCGCGCGATCTGCCCGATGAACAGGATCATCGGCGAGGAATCCTGCATGGCGATATGGATGCCGGCCGACGCATTGGTGGCGCCGGGGCCGCGTGTAACGAAGCAGACCCCCGGCTTGCCGGTGAGCTTGCCCTGGCATTCGGCCATCATGGCCGCGCCGCCTTCCTGCCGGCAGACGAAGGTGCGGATCGGCGAGTCGTAAAGCGCGTCCAGCACGGGGAGATAGCTTTCGCCCGGCACGCAGAAAATGCGCTCGACGCCGTTCGCTTCCAGGGCCTCGACGATCAATTGTCCGCCGGTCTTCATGCTTTGCGCGTCTCCAGTTCAGCCAGGATTTCCGCCGTATGCTCGCCAAGGCGGGGCGAAGGTCGCCCGTAGGTCAAGGCGGTTTGCGAAAGCAGCATCGGCGCGCGCACCGAGGGCAAGGTGGTGCCGTGGCCGTCTTCGAGCGCGAGCCGCATGCCGCGCGCCACCGTCTGCGGGTCGGCGAACATCTCGCCGATCGTGTTGATGGGGCTCGCCGGCACGCCTGCCTGCTCGAGTAGGGCGAGCAGCGTTTCGCGCCTGAAGTCCGCGAGCTTCGCCGTCATGGCCTCGCGCAATGTGGCGCGATTGGCGACGCGGGCGGCATTGGTGGCGTAGTCGGGATGGGTGGCGAGATCGTCGCGGCCGATCACGGCGCAGAATTTGCGGAACTGGCCGTCATTGCCGACGGCGACGATGATGTGGCCGTCGGCGACCGGCAACACCTCGTAGGGCGCGATATTGGGGTGGGCATTGCCCATCCGGGTCGGCGCCCGGCCCGAAACCAGATAGTTCAGGTTCTGGTTGGCGAGCACCGAGATCTGCGAATCAAACAGCGCCATGTCGACATGCTGGCCTTGGCCGGTCGCCTCGGCATGGCGGAGTGCCGCCTGTATGGCGATCACCGAATAGAGCCCGGTGAAAATGTCGCTGACGGCGACGCCGACCTTCTGCGGCTCGCCGTCGGCGGGACCGGTGATCGACATCAGCCCGGACATGCCCTGGACGATGAAGTCGTAGCCGGCGCGCGATGCGTAAGGTCCGGTCTGGCCGAAGCCGGTGATCGAGCAATAGACGAGGCGCGGGTTGATATTGCGCAGGCTCTCGTAGTCGAGGCCGTATTTCCTAAGGCCGCCGAACTTGAAATTCTCAATGAACACGTCGGCGGAAGCGGCCAGCTTCCGGATGGTTTCAGCACCGTCCGGCGTCGAGAAATCCACCGCGATCGAACGTTTGCCGCGATTGCAGGCGTGGTAGTAGGCGGCGGACAGATTCTCGCCGTCCTCGCCGGTGACGAAGGGCGGCCCCCATGCGCGCGTATCATCGCCGTTCGGGCTCTCTACCTTGATGACGTCCGCGCCGAGATCGGCGAGCAACTGGCCGGCCCAGGGACCAGCCAGAATGCGGGCGAGTTCGATGACGCGGATGCCGTGGAGTGGGGGCTTGGCCATGGTTTATCTTGCTTCTTGTGGCAGGCTCTACAAGGCTTCGGCGCCGCTGTCACCTCACCGCGCCGTCTTGGACATCAACTGGATGCCAGTTGGGGCTACGGCAGCATCAAGCTGCGTGAAAGCGAACTTCGCCGTTGTTCAAGAAGCAACTCTTATCAAATAGCTTCAAGTCCAGCGGGTTCGGTAGCCTGACATCTTCGAGATCGGGGCACGGCTTCGCCAAAGGATCGTATGATCGATCATCTGGGAGACAAGACGATGATCAGTCCCTGATCGCGCGCGAACGATTTCAGCGTGCGAACCTGATCGGACAGGCCCGGATTTTCACGCCTCTGATCGAGCAGTTGCAGATAGTCTATGACCACCAGAGAGCCGCGCGGTGCCGAGGCCAACCTCTTCAGGATGTAATGGGCGCTTACCATGTCGGAACAGTCGAGTTCGAACAGCCCGTCGAACTGCGACCATTCCACACCGATAGCGCGGAAACGATCCAGAACATCTTTCTCCGTGTACTCCAGCGTGAAGAACACCCCCCGATTGCCGGACTTCATCGCTTCCACGGCGAGTTCGAGGCTCATCAGGGTTTTGCCCTGGCCAGGTCGCGCGCCGACCAGCACGAGGTCGCCCGGATTGAGCCGAGCGAATAATCTGCCGGCCGGCGTGGTCGCGGATAGTTTGGCTGCAAGCAAACTCCAACCGCTGAAGCCTTCCTTTAAGGCAATACGGTCAAGCGCTTCGTGCAGTGGAATTTTCTCCGTGCGGGACAAAAGTCTGGCTTGCGCTTCAGATGATAGATCGGCGCGGATAGCTTCATCTGACGAACCTCCTATTGCGAGCAATTGTCACAACCCCTCCTTATGCCTGGTGCTCGAACAGTCGGCTCAACAATCAACTGGCCCTGTATGAACGATACTTTCCCGAGCGGAGGGGGGAGGCATGGGCCGCGCCAGAATCGAATCATAGCCCAATTTTTGCCTTTGGAAATCGCCTGCTTTTGATGTCAGCGCGAAAAGCCTGCCTTGCGTCGCGAGCAATGAATTGTGCGCTCTGCTTGCTGTCCGCACGTGCCGGTCGCGTGACGGAAGCTCCGAGCCCAATCTGCTGCTGCTTACGAAACGTCCCTTCGAGCGACGCCGCTGGCCCAGTCGATGAAATCGGCGGTAATTTCGTCGCGGTTGACTTCGTTCAAGCCTTCGTGCCGCGTTTGCGGCCAAACCCTCGAAATCACTTCCGAAAAACCCATCCGGCGCATGCGCCCCGCCAGTTCCTCCACCGCTTTGCCGCCGACCGTCGAGGGATCGGCGCCGCCACCCACCAGATGAAAGGGCAGGTCGAGGCGGACCGATGCAAAGTTGCGGTCGTCGGCGCCGGCAAACACCATCTGGAAAATGTCCTGCCACATGGCCACGGACGCGTCCCAGCCGCAGAGGGGATCCGCGACATATTTGTCAACCTCGGCCGGATCGCGCGACAGCCAGTCGGCTTGTGTTCGGCTGTCGGGAATCTTCCTGCCCCAATCCTCAAAGGTAAGCCTCGGCAGTATGCGCGACGGCACATCCGAGCCGAGGCGGAACTTCTCCCAGGCAAGGATGGCTTGCCCCAGCCGGCCCATGAGGCCGGGCGAGAAGTTGGCGTTCCAGATCGCCGCGCCCGCCAGATGATTTGAGCGCCGCAGCACGGAATTCAGCGTAACGATGCCGCCCATGGAATGGCCGAATATGATGAGCGGCAGGCCGGGATGCTCCGTGGCGATCAGCCCGTGCACGGCGTCGATGTCGGCGAGCACCTTCGCCACGCCGCCGCTCGCCGCAAACCGGCCGCGCGGCGCATCCGGCGCGATCGTGCGGCCATGGCCGCGGTGGTCGTGCGCGTAAGTGTGAAAGCCGGCGGCCGCCAGCGCATCGGCGAAGCGGGCGTAGCGCGCCGCATGTTCGGCAAGGCCGTGGCAGACATGCACGACGCCGCGCGCCGGCGCATCGGTCCGCCGCACCAGAAGGTGCAGCGCCGCACCTGTCGGCGAGGCTAGCGTCCGGCTTTCATCGAATGGCATCACTGTCCTCCCGCTGCGCCGATGATTCCGGCCATGGCTCCGAACGCGGACGAATGAAAATTGGATCTACCCCGTCAACCCGAACTCGCAGCCCCGTGATTCCGGCCGCCACAATAAAGGCATCGCGCCGAAAAGTGGACGCCGCTTTTTCGGCAGGAGCGATGCAGGGCAGGAGAAGCCAAGCAATGGTTGTTTCGCCGCCGGATGGATGGAGGTGCATTCCTATGAGAAATGTTCACGGCCGCCGCCCGCTCGATCCGATCAAGCTCTCCTCAGGGCCGCGGCCGGCAGGCAAGCCGAGATTGAGCTTGGGCCGCTTGACGCGTCTCGTGGCCTTGCCAAGGACGTTCGGGATGGACACTTGTTGTTGGCGATGAAGCATGAGGCGTGCGCGTATCGATGAAGCGCGAGCATGGTGAAGCAGCACACTCGCGGCCACACGGCCGCAACTGGGCGGGTCCGTGGCCGAAGACGCCCGGGAGGCTGTTCGGAACGGCGTTCGTGCGCCTCTATCAGCTAACCCTGTCGGGCTTTGTCGGCAATTCCTGCCGGCATTTGCCGACCTGCTCGGAATATGCCTATGAGGCGATTGCCCGCCACGGCCTTTGGGCGGGCGGCTGGCTGGGACTGTTCCGCGTGCTGCGCTGCGGGCCGGGCGGAACGCATGGCATCGACAACGTGCCGGTCGAACTTGCCGCGCGGTATCACTGGTTCACGCCATGGCGTTACTTTCGGCTGGAAAAGCCCTGATTTTTGCCGGCGGCGTCGAAGCGGCCGACATAGGCGCGGGCGCGCGGCAGCGCGTTGTGCAGAAACTGTTCCGGCCCGCGCAGCCATAAACCGTCGATTGTTCGTGACTTCGCTTCCGAGACGAGTACGTCGGGCGGCAATGGCAGAAGTGTGTGCGACCAGCCTGGCATCAGCCGTTCAGCCTTGCGAACGGAGTGCGACAGAAGATGCTCCCAGCGCGAGAAGCCGTGATAGTCGAAGGCCAATTCGCCGTCCGTGGCGATGACGTGGTTCCCGACAAAACCGGCCGCGGGCTTTATCCAGACCGCGCCGAACCCTGCTGCCGGGTACTTTTCAAGGAAGGCAAAAGCGAGAATGTGACACGCGCCGCAAGCGAAGAACTGCCTGTCGCCCAGCGCCCACTGCAATTCCGGCTTTCGTTTGACGCTGCGTTTCAGAAAGAACATCGGCCTCGAATCGATCCTCGCTTGCAATGATAGCTCCCCAACCTGCTTTACGTCGTCGGATTCCGCCACTAAAAGCCGCTCCTGCCGGCTTCGACCGGCCTTCACCACCCGCGCTCGTTTGCGGGACTGGATAGCAGGAGCAATTAATGTCCCATTCCGTTTCCCTGACATTTCCCGATGGTTCCGTCCGCGAGTACGACGCGGCGTTGACCGGCGCGCAACTCGCCGAATCGATCTCGAAATCGCTCGCCAAAAAGGCGATTGCCTATGCGCTCGACGGCACCTTGCGCGACCTGTCCGATCCGCTGCGGAAATCCGGCAAGATCGAAATCATCACCCGGGAGCACAAGCGCGCGCTGGAACTCATTCGCCACGACGCCGCGCATGTGCTGGCCGAAGCGGTGCAGGAGCTTTGGCCCGGCACCCAGGTCACGATCGGCCCGGTCATCGAGAACGGTTTCTACTACGACTTTGCCCGCAACGAGCCGTTCACGCCGGAGGATTTCCCGGCGATCGAAAAGAAGATGCGCGAGATCATCGCGCGCAACCGGCCCTTCACCAAGGAGGTGTGGGATCGCGCGCGGGCAAGGCAGGTGTTCCGCGACAAGGGCGAGGCCTACAAGGTCGAGCTGATCGATGCCATTCCGGAAGACCAGGACCTGAAAATCTACCATCAGGGCGACTGGTTCGATCTGTGCCGCGGCCCGCACATGGCCTCGACCGGCCAGATCGGCAACGCCTTCAAGCTGATGAAGGTGGCCGGAGCCTATTGGCGCGGCGATGCCAACAACCCGATGCTGACGCGCATCTATGGTACGGCCTGGGCCGACCAGGCCGAGCTCGAGGCCTATCTGACCATGCTTGAGGAGGCCGAAAAGCGCGATCACCGCAAGCTCGGCCGCGAGATGGACCTGTTCCACTTCCAGGAGGAGGGGCCGGGCGTCGTGTTCTGGCATTCCAAGGGCTGGAAGATGTTCCAGAACCTCGTTTCCTATATGCGCCGACGCCTCAACGACCTCGGCTATGAGGAGGTCAACGCGCCGCAGGTGCTCGACAAGTCGCTCTGGGAAACCTCCGGCCATTGGGGCTGGTATCGCGACTCAATGTTCAAGGTGACGGTCGCCGGCGATGATACCGGCGACGATCGCGTCTTTGCGCTGAAGCCGATGAACTGTCCTGGCCACGTCCAAATCTTCAAGCACGGCCTGAAGTCCTACCGCGATCTGCCGATAAAGCTTGCGGAATTCGGCAACGTTCATCGCTACGAACCGTCCGGCGCGCTGCACGGGCTGATGCGCGTGCGCGGCTTTACCCAGGACGACGCACATATATTCTGCACGGAAGAGCAGCTTGCCGACGAGTGCCTGAAGATCAACGACCTCATCCTCACGACCTATGCCGATTTCGGCTTCGAGGAGATCCAGGTCAAGCTGTCGACGCGGCCGGACAAGCGGGTCGGCACCGATGCCGCCTGGGATCACGCCGAGGAGATCATGGGCAATGTGCTTACGACGATCGAGGCGCAGTCCGGCGGCAAGATCAGCACCTCGATCAATCCGGGCGAAGGCGCCTTCTACGGGCCGAAATTCGAATATGTGCTGAAGGATGCGATCGGCCGCGAATGGCAGTGCGGCACCACGCAGGTCGACTTCAACCTGCCGGAGCGCTTCGGCGCCTTCTACATCGGCTCCGATTCGGAAAAGAAGCAGCCGGTGATGATCCACCGTGCGATCTGCGGCTCGATGGAGCGTTTCCTCGGTATCCTGATCGAGAACTATGCCGGCCACTTCCCGCTATGGTTCGCGCCGCTCCAGGTGGTCGTCGCCACCATCACCTCGGAGGCCGACGACTACGCCAGGAAGGTTGTCGCCCGGCTCAAGCAGGCGGGACTGTCGGCCGTCGTCGACCTCAGAAACGAGAAGATCAACTACAAGATCCGCGAGCATTCGCTGGCCAAGGTTCCGGTCATTCTCGTATGCGGCAAACGCGAGGCGGAGGAGGGCACAGTCAACGTCCGCCGGCTCGGGTCGCGCGACCAGCATTCGCTGACGCTGGAGCAGGCGGTCGCTGCCCTGGGCGAGGAAGCGGTCGCCCCCGACCGCCGCCGAAACGCCAGGGTCGCCGAGGCCGCGTGACCCGGTGTCGCCGCCAGAGTTGCGCGGCGTATTTGAGAATTGAACGCGCCTTGCCCTGAGCAAGGCGCGTCCTTCATATGGATGTCATGCGTATGGCGTAGCCGGATCGCATGAGGATCGGCCTGCTCAAACACCGCGATGACTTTCCGGAACTGTCCTATTCCAATGACGGCCAGCCGCGCCTGAAGCGCTGGATCATCCGCTCGGCGGAGGGCCTGTCCGGCCGGCAACGCTACGCCGCGCTCTACGCCGTCTGGCGCGCCGAGGTGCGCAGCGGCAGCAAGCGCTGCTTCGCGCGGCTGCTCGAACTCATCGACGTGGATGTCCGCCACGCGGAGGCATGGCCGCCCGAGCGCCTGCCGGATACGCCTCTCGTCATGATCGCCAACCATCCGTTCGGCATCGGCGACGGCATCGCGATCCTGTCGCTGGCCGAAAAACTCGGCCGCCCGTTCCGCGTGATGATCGCGGCCGAATTGCTCAAGATCCCGGAGATGGAACCCTACGCGCTCCCGGTCGATTTTTCGGATACGAAGGAAGCCCTGAAAAACAATCTTGCGATTCGTCACGAGACGGTGCGCCTCCTGAAGGAGGGCGTCACCGTGGTGATCTTTCCCGCCGGAGGCGTGGCGACCGCGCGAAAGGTGCTCGGGCAGGCCGAGGATCTGCCTTGGAAAATGTTCGTGGCGCGGCTCGTGCAGGAGGCAAGGGCGTCGGTGATCCCGATCCATTTCGCGGGCCAGAACGGGCGGCTTTTCCACCTTGTCAGCAAATACATGAATCTGGTCGAAAGCGATCACAAGCTTGTCCGCTTCGTCGGCAGTCTGTCGCTGACATTGCGCCTCTCCCTGCTCGTGCGTGAGTTCGCGCGGCTGTCGGGCAGATCCATCGAGGCGCGTATCGGGCCGGCGTTGGATTGGTCGACGCTGCAGCCCTTGCGCGATCGCAAGGCGCTGCTGGAGCGCCTTCAGGGCGCGGTGCACGCGCTCAAGCCGGCAGTCACGCCCGCAAGGCGCTGGCAGGTTCCGCGCCGCAGTCGCCAGGCGGAAACCCGCTCGGCCGCCTAATGAGTTCCCAATTGATTCGATTGGGAGATGCGGCAGATGGCCGGGTTTGACGAGGCGCCGCATTTCGGGTTTCCTTTGATTTGGTACCTGCTTAGAAAAAAATCCAGCACTTGGTGGCCCGCGTTGACGGCGGCCAGGATTTGTCGGGGTCAGCAGTCCAAATGAAGGTTTGGCCTATTTGCTGCGCTTTTCAAGAAAACCGTTGATCGCGGTCTGACGGGTCGAACGGAAGGCACCGCGCTAAGATTCTGCTTCGACAACTTGGCGAAGAAGGCCGACGCCTTGAGCGCTGAACAGAGCGACGTTGACGCACCACACGCTTTTGAGGCGGTGCCAAACCGGCACCACCAGACAGCCCGATCGGCAGCAAGACAATGAACGCGAGTGCACATGCACCAGACTCGCACGCGCCGCCGCCGATGGTAATCCGAGCGCGCAGGTATCCTACCGTAACATACTTCGGGAATCCTTGATTGCCACGAAGTTATCGGCGATGGCCTGTTGTCCGTATTCCGTGAATGACGAGCCGAGGCGCGCCGCCTCGTCGAATGAACGATAATACAACAACCGGCGCGTCCGCCTTCGCAATGACAGCGACCCGCTTCGAGAGAGCTTCCTGAACGACATGGTCGTTGCCGCTTGTCGGCGAAACAAGGGAGGATAGAATGAACATCCGTCATTTTCTCAATCCTGGGCCGGTTCGTCGGAGGAAGAAAGACGTTCCCGGTGCTTTGGAGGAATTGTCGAGGAGAAGGCAACACTGCAGTCCTATTGTCGCCGGACATAAATTTCGGGTTGTTCGATGTGTTGTGGCGGCTGCCACGCTGACCATCGGCTTTGCCGCGATAAGCGCTCCCGCCTGGGCGCAGACGGCAGATGATCTGGCCAAGCAATACAAGATTGAAGTGATGGAACAGGCGCTGCAGACCAAGCAGCGCTTCGATCTCTATGGCTTGCGCTTCGATAGTGACCAATCGGCAATCCCGGCTGGCGCGCAATCGCTCCTCGATGACATTGCAACGACGCTCAAGAACTTTCCTGAATGGCATTTGAGAATCGTCGGCCATACGGACGCCACGGGGGACCCGGAGCCCAACGAGGCCCTGTCGCTCGAGCGCGCCAACGCCATCAAGGCAGCGTTGGTCGAGCGTGGCATTGACGAGCAAAAACTGGCCACTGCCGGCGCTGGCGAAAAGCGACCTTCCGCCGGCAACGATACGCCGGAGGGGCGGGCTCTCAACCGCCGGGTCGAGCTAATACGGTTCACGGACTCGGCGGAAGCCAAGAAACTGCTCAAGGCCATGTCGGATTATCAAGCCGCACAGACCGCAATATCGTTTGACTATGACGCAACGCTCGAAGTCGTAACCAATGATAGTCAGAAACTTGCGCTTGCGAGTTCCGGTACGGTGACGCTCAACCGGCCGGATAAGATCCGTGCCACACGCGCCGGCGGTTTCGTCGATGTCGAGACCCTGTTCGACGGCAAAACCCTGACTTTACTTGGCAAGAACGCAAATAAATACACGCAGGTTGAAGTTCCCGGTACAATCGAACAGTTGATTGACGTGCTGAAGGACAAATACGACAGACCCCTGCCTGCCGCTGATCTGTTGATGTCTGATTCCTATGGTGAGTTGACGCAGGACGTCTATGACTCGAAGGATCTCGGCAGTGGCGTGATCAACGGCGCCGAGTGCGATTTTCTCGCGTTCCGGCAGGACGAGGTGGATTTTCAGATTTGGATCGCGCAGGGGGATCAGCCCCACCCGTGTAAGTATGTCGTGACGTCAAGGCAGGTCCCGGACGGGCTACAGTACAGCGTCGAGATCAGGAACTGGAAGACAGGCAACGAGGCCGCCAAGGATGATTTTGCGTTCCACAGCCCGGCGAACGCCGAGAAGATCGACCTGAAGGACCTGCAAGACAATATTAGTGATTTCCCGCCGAACTTCGCAATGGGAGGCAAACAATGACCGTATTGAAGCACGTTGGCGTGTTGGTTGCCGCTTTGATCGCCGTGAGCGGAGCCATCGAATTCGGCGAGCATTTCGCAGTCAATGGGGTTCCCGGCTTCGTCTCGACCGCGGAGGCTAAAGTCGGACGACCTCTGACACCGGTCAGTGTGGCCGGGGTCGCGCGGCGGTCGGCGCGGCGTTGAGTGGCCGGACATTCCTGCTGCACCTTTGCAACCAGGCGATCCTGAAGCAGGGCGCGAAGCTCCTGCCCGGCCGCTGTTGATCATCAAAGATCAATACTTGGCCGGGACAGGCTTTCTTGAGATCGAAGGATCGCTAAACGCTGACCGTCTTAATGCGAGGCTCGACACCAAGAAGAACCGGCTGGACTCGGGCATGCATCGACCTTGCGACTTGGTGAGATTACAGAGGCCGCCTGTTCGAAAGGGTAAGCCGTGGGTTTAGAAAGTCCCGGTAGCGTCACCCGCCCGCGTCAGGACCTCACCCGTATTACCTTGGCGGTGCTGTTCATCGGCAGTCTCCTTGTCGCCAGTTTCTGGGTGATCCGGCCCTTCCTGCCGGCAATCGTGTGGGCTGCGACCCTCGTCATTGCCACCTGGCCGCTGATGCTCTGGGTGCAGCGCAACACCGGCAATCGGCGCGGCGTGGCCGTTCTTGTCATGACGCTGGCGCTGCTGCTGGTTCTGATCGTGCCCTTGTGGCTGGCCATCAGCATGGTCGTCACCAACATCGATGCCATTGGCGACTTGGTCCGGACCATCCTTTCGCTCAAGGTTCCACCGCCGCCCGATTGGCTGGCCGGGGTGCCGCTGATCGGCGCTCAGGCCGTTGACGCCTGGGGGAAACTCACCGCGGCCGGAGTGCAGGAACTCGCCCCCAGGCTGACGCCTTATGCCGGCGCGCTGACCCAATGGATCGCGTCCGCCGCCGGCGGTCTTGGCGGGATGTTCGTTCACTTCCTGCTGACAACCGTGATAGCCGCGGTCATGTACGCAGGCGGCGAGCGGGGTGCCGCGACCGCAATGCTGTTTGGCCGGCGTCTCGGCGGCGACCGTGGCGAAATGGCCGTGCGGCTGGCCGGTCAGGCGATCCGCAGCGTGGCCCTCGGCGTGGTCGTGACCGCCGTGGCGCAGGATCTGGTGGCGGGTATCGGACTGGCGGTGGCCGGCGTGCCGTTTGCGCCGATGCTCACGGCGTTGATCTTCATTCTATGCCTGATCCAGATCGGCCCCGGCCTGGTGATGTTTCCGGCCGTGATCTGGATGTATTATTCGGGCGAAACGCTGTGGGCGACCGTGCTGCTGGCTTTCACTGTCGTCGCCACGACGATGGACCAATTCATAAGACCGGTTCTCATCCGCCGGGGCGCCGACCTGCCGATGCTCCTGATCCTGGCCGGCGTCATCGGCGGCCTGATCGCGTTCGGTGTCCTGGGCATTTTCATCGGTCCCACGGTTCTGGCCGTGGCCTACACGCTGCTGAACGCCTGGATGGCCGAGGGCGGCGAGGCCGCAGATCGCCAAGCCTGAAAGTCGCCATGCGCAAATCGATACACGGCCGTCGCGGCTGGAAGACACGTTCCAACGTTTCGCCTGGGAGACGGCGTGCCGAGCGCATCTGATAAGCGTGGAAGTGCAGGCAACCATGGTCGCGCTGGCTGATCACCGAACAAAGATTAGCCGTCGGACGCGGCACCCCGTGTTGGGGCAAGCCACTCAACTCTTGGCCCTTCGGCCGGTGCGGCGAGTAGAGTCCGCGAATAGACCGTCAAATACGGTATGTTACCCCTTTGGCCAGGGTGCGGCGCTACCCTGTTTCATGGAGTTGTGCCACCGTACACAAGAGGCTGTTCCTCAGGTTTTTTGCAAGTGGAATGTCCATGAAGCAGGCAAGCTACTTGGCGCCGAGATTTGCATTTACTCTCGACCGCCACGGGGGAATTTGGATCGGCATTCAAGATGCCATGAGGCTCGCTTGATGGCACAGGACATTCCCATGGATCCCGCTGGCACCGCACCACCTGCCGCCGTTCATCACCGTGCCCGGGGGGGCGGACTGGCTGATGAGCGTGATGGCGGTCTTCCTGGTTGTCGTCGTCGTTTCGGTCGGGCTGATCTATCTGCGCCTGCACGCGCTGCCCGAGCATATGGCGCACCGCACCAGCAAGGTTCAGATGCAATTCGTCGCGGTGCTGGCGCTTCTGGCGCTGTTCACGCACAACCACATCTTCTGGATCGCCGCGCTTCTGCTGGCGCTGGTGGAACTGCCGGACTTCTCGACGCCGATGAACTCGATCGCGCTGTCGCTGGAAAAGCTGTCCCGGCGCGACAGGACCGAGGCGGATCGTGGCGAGCCGTGGAACGATCTTCTCTCGGACGACAAGGAGTGACCCTTGCTTGAGTTGATGCTCTGCTCGGCGCTGACGGTCCTGCCCGACTTCCTCTTCAGGAGGTTTTACCAGGGCAAGCGGATCGGCCGCGAGATCACGCTTTTCTCGGTCTGGTACGAGCTGCGCTGGGGCATCACGCTTTGCCTGATGCTGACGATCACGCTGATCACGACGATCTTCTATTTCCATCCGTCGACCACGAGCGCCGTTTCGTTCTTCCGCACCATCTCCATCCTGCCGGAAAACATTGGCCGCGTGTCAGAGGTCTACGTGAACTATCGCGACCAGGTGAAGGCCGGCCAGCCACTGTTCAAGCTCGACAGCACGGAGGAGGAAGCCGCCATCGAAACCGCGCGCCGCAAGATCACGGAAGTCGAGGCCGCCATGCAGGTCGCAAAGTCACAGCTGGCGGAGGCCGAGGGCAGGCTCACCCAGGCGCGCGGCGCCCTGCAGCAGGCCACCGACGAGTTCAGCACCCGGGCCGAACTGCGGCGGCGCAATGCCAGCGCGATCACGGAACGCGAGGTGGAACGGGCGCAGATCCAGGTGGACACAGCGCAGGGTGCGGTCGACGCCGCCACCGGCAACAAGGACGCCGTAGTTTCCCAGATTGACTTTCAGCTGCCGGCCGAGAAGGCCAGCGCCGAGGCAGCACTCAAGCAGGCTGAGGTTGCGCTCACCAAGACCACCGTGTACGCCGGCGTCGACGGCTGGGTCGAGCAGTTCGTCCTGCGGCCGGGCGACGTGATCAATCCGATGCTGCGGCCCGCCGGCATACTGGTGCCGGCCGAAGCGGGCCGCGTCGCCATCCAGGCAGGGTTCGGCCAGATCGAGGCCCAGGTGATGAAGAAGGGGATGATCGGCGAGGTAACCTGTGTGGCGATCCCGTTCACGGTCATTCCAGTTGTGGTGACCGAAGTCCAGAGCGTCGTCGCGGCCGGGCAGATACGGCCGACCGACCAGCTCATCGACCCGATGCAGGCAATCCAGCCCGGCACGCTCACCGCCTACCTCGCACCCTTGTTCCCCGGGCAGCTCGACCGGCTTCCGCCCGGCAGCCACTGCATCGCCAATGCCTATACGAGCAACCACGACAAGTTGCAGGACCCGAACATTGGTACCGGACATGCCTTCGTGCTGCATGCCATCGACGCTGTGGGACTCGTGCACGCCGCGCTGCTGAGGCTTCAGGCGCTGCTGCTGCCGGTGCGCACACTGGTCCTGGGGGGCGGCCATTGAACGGTGCCGGCGGTCGGTAAACTGCAGTCGTCCGCGCCGACCTAGTGGATTGATCGGATCAAAAGAGTCCGATTGGGATTCCGTTTTGCGGTGTAGCGTGCGAGTTTGATGCATGGGCAATGGCATCTCCTTCACCGTTTCGGCCAGCGACCGTCAGCGCTTGAAAGCGATCGTCGCGGCCCCTGGAAGCCCGCAGAAACATGTCTGGCGGGCGCGTATTGTCCTTCTGAGCGGCGATGGTCTGGGCACCTCGGCAATCATGGCCGAGACCGACAAGTCCAAGACCTGTGTCTGGCGCTGGCAGGAGCGGTTCATGCACGAAGGCGTCGATGGACTGCTTCGCGACCGGTCCCGTCCGCCTGGAAAGGCGCCTGTCCCGCCGAAGCATGTCGCCGAGATCGTCCGCCTGACGCAGGGAAGATTGGTCGGAGTGATAGGATTCGAACCTACGACCCCCTGATCCCAAATCAGGTGCGCTACCAGGCTGCGCTACACTCCGAGCCACTTGTGTGGGCGAAATCCCTTTAAAGTTACAAAAGTTAGTTCGCAAGTGGCGAATGGCCTGTTCGTGGCCACAACGAACAAAAGTGGTCTGTCATGGTCGTCCGGAGAAAGGGCGGAAATCGCTCGTACCGGCCGTTCGTGTCTATTCGTGGCAAGGTCCCCCTCCAACTCCAACTCATTGGGGCAGAAAAATTGTCAGGGTGCTCATGATGTACCCTTCCCGAGAGATGGGTGACAGTTCATTCCGGGTAGATGGGTTACACTTTTGGCCCTTGCAAGAAGAGCAAGGTGCCTTGGAAGGAGTGTAACGTCTTGGAAGAGCGGCTGAAGTCATCGGCTGATGGACAACGAGAAGACCCTTGTGAGCGACCCGAGACATAGGTGACGTTTTGTACCGGACACATGGGTAACACTTTTCGCTTTTCGCGGGAGGTGTTGATGCCGTGGAGAGAGTGTTCGGTGATGGAGGAACGTCTTCGTTTCGTGGCCCGACTTCTGGACGGCGAGGGCATGAGCGATGTGTGCCGGGAGTTCGGCATCTCGCGCAAGACCGGCTACAAGCTATTCAACCGCTACAAGGATGATGGGCTGGAGGCGCTCACCGACCGGTCGCGCCGGCCGGTGCGCTACGCCAATCAGCTGCCCGATCAGATCGAGCGGACGATCGTGGCGGCCAAGAAGAACAAACCGCACTGGGGCGCCAGGAAGATACGCGAACTGCTGGTGCGAAGCTGGCCGGCGATGTCCGCCTTCCGTCGAAGAGCACGGTTCATGCGGTGCTCGACCGCCATGGTCTGGTCAAGCATGCCCGTCAGAGGCGGCGCTGCAAGGCCGAGGGCACGCCGCTGTCGCTGGCGGCTGCGCCCAACGATCTGTGGTGCGCCGACTTCAAGGGCGAGTTCAGGCTCGGCAACCGCCAATACTGTTACCCCCTGACGGTGACCGACCAGGCCTCGCGCATGATCCTTCTGTGCGAAGCCCTTGAATCGACGCGCGAGCTGCCCGTCATCGAGGCCTTCGCCCGCCTCTTCTCAGAACGCGGCCTGCCGGCGGCCATCAGAAGCGACAATGGGCTTGCCCTTCGCCTCGCCCAATGGACTCTACAACCTCTCCAGGCTCTCGGTCTGGTGGCTGCGGCTGGGCATCGCGATCGAGCGCATCAGGCCGGGCAACCCGCAACAGAACGGCCGGCATGAACGCATGCACCGAACCCTCAAGCAGGAGACAACCCGGCCGCCGGGCATGAACAGCCTGCAGCAGCAGGCCAGGTTCGATGCTTTCGTCAACGAGTTCAATGCCGAGAGGCCGCATGAAGCGCTCGGCATGAAGCCGCCCGTGAACGTCTACGCACCCTCCTCGAGAGCCTATGAAGGCCTGCCGGAGGTGGAATATCCCTTCCACGACCGCGACATCCTCGTCACCGCCTGCGGCCGCATCTGCATGCACAGGAAGAAGATCAACATCTCCACCGTGCTCGCCGGCCAGAGGCTCGGCATCAAGGAAGTCGACGACGGCATTTGGCTCATAAGCTTCATGCACTATGATCTCGGATATATCGACCTGGAACAGAGGACCTTGCAAACCATCGACAACCCGTTCGGCACGAGGTTGTCACCCATGTCTTAGGTACAATCTGTTACCCATGTCTCCGGGTCGTACAGATGAATTTTGGTCGGAGTGGCGGGATTCGAACCCACGACCCCTTGACCCCCAGAACTGCCGCCCCAAAATTCACTAGAAATCAGGCGCGTTCAATCAAGTGCGCTAGAATTCATATCCCTTGCTGCTCAAGGGCTTCGACTGCTAGTTGGCTGCGGTCACTGGCCTTCAGGGGTCCTCACTCGGAAGCATGTAGCGTCAGTTGCGTGGACCCCAGAAGGACCCCCGAAGCCGATCCGCCCGCTAGCGCACTTGACACCGGAGCCCTTGAGCACCCGACATGCGCCAAACCCTCCCCCTGACCGACGTCTTCCTGAAGGCGATCAAGCCGCCGCAGCAGGGCAGGGACGAATACACCGACACCAAGGTGCCGGCGCTGATGCTGCGCGTATCGCCGGACGGCACCATGGTCTGGTCGCTACCGCTATAAGGCGCTCGGCTCGACCAAGAAGGCGAGGGTCCAGCTCGGCGAATATCCGCGCATCAGCCTGACGAAGGCGCGCACCGAGGCCGAGGCAATCCGCGCCCGTGCGCGCGACGGCCACGACCCGGCCGCCGAGCGCCAGGCCAAGCGTGAAGACCGCCGCAAAGAGGAACGCGGCGAAGTGCTCACCTTCGCCGGGCTGATCGACCTCTATCTCGCCGACCTGAAGACGCGAAAGGACTCGTGGAAGCAGGACGAAGGCTATCTGCTGCGCGACGCCAAGCCGCCATGGGGCGACAGGCGGCCAGCGACGATCACCAAGGAGGAATGCGCCGCGCGCCTGCTGGCGGTGAAGGCGAGGGCGCCGGTCGCCGCCAACCGGCTCCGCTCGGCGTTGAAGTCGCTGTTTGCCTGGGCGGTGGAGCAGGGGCTTGCTGACGGCCTCGCCGATGGACGGCATCGCCAAGCCGACCCGCGAGAAGAAGACGGTCGACGACATCCGCGCCCTGAACGACGCCGAGCTCGTCCTGCTCTGGAGGGCGATCGAGAAGGCGAGGCTGGCGCCGGGCATCATTGCCGCCTTCCAGGTGCTGGCGCTGACCGGCCAGAGGCCGACCGAGATCGCCGGCCTGTCACTGGCCGAGCTGCGCCACCTCGACGATCCGGCCGATGCGGTGGCCGAGATGCCGGCCGAGCGGATGAAGGCCCGCCGGCGGCACGTCTGGCCGATCAGCGAGCCGGTGCGCAGGATCATCAGGGAGCAGATCGCCCGCCAGGTCGAGCACGGCCCGGATCGAAGGCCGACCGGTCGGCGAGTACGTCTTCGCCTCGCGGTTCTCCGAGCGCAGCAACGATCGCCCGCCACTCGCTCAGCCAGGCGCTGCGGCGGATCATCGACGGCCTCGACGCGACGGGCCGGACGGCGCCGTCGTCCGCGGCCTGCAGGCCGACCGGCCGACGCCGCACGCTTTCGCCGCACCGTCGCCACCGGCATGGCGCGGCTGCAGGATTCCGCGCGAGGACCGGCGCGCCGTCGTCGCCCATGCCGAGGACGATGTGCTTGGCGGGCACTACGACGCCTACGATCGCCTCCCCGAAAAGCGTGTCGCCCTCGATGCCTGGGCGCGCCACGTCGAGGACCTGCTGGCCGGCGACGAAGTCGACAGGCGTCGTCGTGCCGCTCGCCCGCGGCGCCGCGCGATGAGCGACGTCCTGATCGACAGGTTGCGCAGGCTTGGCGCCAGCAGCGAATCCGAAATCGTCAACCACGACAGCCGTGAACACCGGGTCGTCGAAGTTCCGATGTGGATCCTCGACGAGTTGCTTATCCATCTTGAAGAGCTTGAGCGCGGCCGCCGCGGCCGTCGCATGACGAAGATCGGCCGCTGGACCAACCGCATCGCCGAGGCGTTGGCCGACCCTAAAAACACGATGTCCAAGACGGAGTGGCTGGCGCGCGCCAGCAAGGCGCTGCGCCTGAAGGCTCGGGAGTAAAATCGCTGCGTTCCAGCGTCGACCGCAAGCTGCGAAAATCACGGTCCCGGCGCGCCGCCCCGCCATAAATCGAGAAACAAATTAGCCGAATTTGTTTCTGCGCGCTGCTGTTTCGCCGGCACGGCAAAACAACCCCGCTGGTTTTGCTGCCTTTTTTGGAGCGGCTCGACTGTCTCGCGAGAAACAAATTCGCCTGTTTGATTTCATATTGTCTTCCTCAATCAACCGCCGCAGGTTGCCTCCAATCCCATTCATCAGGAGGCAGTGAATGCAAAACAAAACTCACTACGAAGCAACTGCTCGAGGACGACGACATGCGCCTCCTCACGGAGGAAGAGGTCACGCAATTGACCGAGCTGTCTCCCAGTACGAGATACAGAATGCGCCGGGATGGACGGTTCCCGCAGTTCGTCGGGCTCAGCGCGCACATCAAGCGGAACACGGTTGGCCAAATTCGCAAATGGCTGACGGAGCGGATGGCTGAGACCGGCTGACGAACCGCGCCCAGACTGAAATCCGGACGAACACCAACGGCGCGAGTAAAGCGACCGCCAACCATCAAACTTCTTGAAGAGAATGCCGCCCGGCGTGCTGCAAACACGCCGACCGGGAGAGTGTACCTGAAAATCAACCGACAGCCGGGCGGGCAAACGCGAAGGCTGCCAGACCCAGGATAGGACCTGCATATGCGTATTTGCACCGCGCGCCTGAAATCCACAACCGCTTACAGCCAGTCAAAAATGGTCGACGAGGAGATTTTTCCGAAACTGCCGAAGGAAGGCCACGACGACTACGACAAGCGTCTATGGGCCGAAAAATCGACGTTCATCGAAGGCACCGATGAGGTCGGAGTTCCCGGCGATGGCGCTCAAGATGGCCGTCGACGAGGCTTGCAAAAGGTTGGGCATCAAGATCCCCGGCCGCAGGTCGGCGACCTACGCCAAGAACTTCACCGCCGGTCAGCTTTGCGAAGCAGACGTGGCACTTGGCATCCGCAAGAAAGACCTGGAATCGGTAACGATCTGGGCCAACAGCGACGGCGTTCGCGGCTCCGGTAAGCGGGTCAAGCGCAGGTTTCCGTATATTCTGTCTTGGCAGGGAACGGCGCGTTTCCTGCTCCTCGACGACATCATTCCACAAGATATTTTTGAAAAATGCCTCGTCGAGGCAGGACGCTTGATCGGCATAGGCCGTTTTCGACCGGAAAAAGGCGGTCTTTTGGGGCGCTTTGAGGTCGTTTCGATAAAGTGGGAAGAAGTTTAACAACGCCTATT
>CAWFYS010000016.1:0-174104 GCA_963820075.1 uncultured Alphaproteobacteria bacterium | reverse complement strand
ACCTTCGAATTGCGCGCGAAACTAACGTCGGGAGCCGGACGCCATTTCGGATCGATTCGGCTTCGCGCCCCGGCTGCTTCTCTCATTGGAGGGACTGCGCGCCTCCGGCCTGATCCAGCCCGGCAGCCTGGTCGAGATGGCGCTACCGGAATCGCCTCCCCGGCCGGCCTTCCGACGCCGAAGCGGTGGCGCTGCGGCGAGGCGGCGGAGAAGGCCTTTCCGGAAGCCGCGTGGCGGGTCCGGACGCGAGCCGATGCCGCCCCCAGCCTCGAACGCAACATCGAGCGCTTCGCCGAGTTCCTGACGCTCATCGGCCTCACCGCGCTGGTCGTCGGCGGCGTCGGCGTCGCCAATGCCGTGTCGAGCTACCTCGACGGCAAGCGCGAGGTGATCGCCACCTTCAAGTGCCTCGGCGCACCGGCCGGATTTCCGGTGGCGGTCTACCTGATCGAGATCATGATCATCGCCATCGCTCGGGATCGCGGCGGTCTCGCTGTCTGGCGCCTTCATCCCTTTCGTTGCCGGCTCGTTGCTGTCTCGCCGTCGTCCCTGTCGCCATCGCCGGCGTCTATCCCGGCGAGCTGGCGCTCGCGGCGGTCTTGGCTTCCTCACCGCCCTCGCTTCGCCCTCTATCCCCTCGGCCGGCGCGCGAAGTGAGCGCCACCGCACTCTTCCGCGACCAGGGGACGGCCGAGCCACAAGCGCCCGCCGCTCTCCTACCTCTGCCGCCGTCGCGCTCGCCCTCGCCGCTGCTCGCGGCGCTCGCCATCGGTCTCGCCTACGAGCCGCCGATCGCCACCATCTTCGTCGGCGCGACGATCGGCGCCTTCGTCGTGCTCCGCGTCGTCGGCCTCGGCCTTCAGGGACTGGCGCGCGGCGCCGCGCGTCCGCTCGACGGTGCTGCGGCTGGCGATCGGCAATATCCATCGGCCGGGCGCGCTGACGTCCACCGTCGTGCTGTCGCTCGGGCTCGGGCTGACCCTGCTGGTGGCGCTGGCGCTGATCGACGGCAATCTTCGCCGCCAGATCTGTCCGGAACCCTGCCGGACGGCGCCGACCTTCTTCTTGATCGACATCCAGGCCGCCGACGTCGATGCCGTTGCCGGCGCTTGTCGCCGATGTCGCGCCGAGGCGACCTGGTGCGCGTGCCGATGCTGCGCGGCCGCATCACCGGCGCTAACGGCGTCCCCGCCGAGAAGGTGACCATCGACCGGAAGGCGCGCTGGGTGCTGCGCGGCGACCGGGGCATCACCTATTCGGCGACCTGCCCCGAGAATGCCACGCTCACCGACGGGACCTGGTGGCCGGCGGACTATTCGGGCGAGCCGCTGGTCTCCTTCTCGGCGCGAAGAGGCCGCGCGCAGCTTCGGCCTGAAGCTCGGCGACACCGTCACCGTCAACGTGCTCGGCCGCAACATCACCGCCCAGGATCGCCAATCTCCGCGAAGTGTCACTGGGAGTCGCTGACCATCAACTTCGTCATGGTGTTCTCGCCGAACACCTTCGCGGGCGCGCCGCATGCCTGGCTGGCCACGCTGACATCGGCCGACGCCACCGTCGCGGAGGAGGCGGCGATACTCAATCGGGTGACCCGCGCCTATCCGGCCGTCACGACGGTGCGGGTGAAGGACGCGCTCGACATCGTCAATCGGCTGGTCGCTCAGCTTGGCGAGCCATTCGCGCCGTTGCCGGCGTCGCATTGCTGGCATCGGTCCTCGTGCTCGCCGGCGCCGCTCGCGGCCGGCAACCGGGCGCGCATCCACGATGCCGTCGTGCTGAAGACGCTTGGCGCGACGCGCCGGACCCTGATTGCCGCCTTCTGCTGGAATACATGCTGATCGGACTGGCAACGGCCACATTCGCGCTGGCCGCGGGCGGCATCGCGGCCTGGTTCGTGGTTTCCAGGATCATGACCCTGCCGTCGAGTTTCTCGGCGGGCGTCGCGGTGTCGACCGTGGTGGTGGCGCTGGTGCTCACCGTCGGCATCGGCCTCGCCGGTACCTGGCGCGTGCTCGGCCACAAGGCCGCGCCCGTCCTGCGCAACCTTTGACGTTGCGCCGGCACAGCTTGCGGTCGCATCCGGCTCGGCCATGATTGTATGAGATCGTATAAAATCGTCGGCTCACGGAGCCCTACGGGGCGTAACGGGACTTGTTCTTGAACGCGAGACGCATCATATTCCCCCTCAGGCATGCTGGAGCCCCGCCAGCGGCGCCTGGGCGTGAATGCCCGACACCGGACGGGGTAGAAGCAGAAGAGGAAATCTATGGCTGACCTTCGCAACTATCAGGCGCGTGTCGCTGCCGCGGGCTCCCGCGCGGACGCCGCCATCGACGAGGGCCTGCGCGCCTATATGCTCAAGGTCTACAACCTTATGGCGCTTGGCCTCGTCATCACAGGTGTCGCTGCCGTCGCTACGGTCATGTTGGCCACCACCAACGACCCTGCCACGGCCGTCGCCACGCTCGGCAACGGTAAAATGCTGACCGCCTTCGGTGCGGCTATCTACGGCTCGCCGCTGCGGTGGGTCGTCATGCTCGCCCCGCTCGCCATGGTATTCTTCCTGTCCTTCAGGGTTCATACCATGAGCGTCTCGGCGGCCCAGATCACGTTCTGGGTCTATGCCGGCATGGTCGGCCTGTCGCTGTCATCGATCTTCCTGGTCTTCACCAGCCAGTCGATCGTACAGACCTTCTTCGTGACCGCCGCCTCCTTCGGCGCGCTCTCGCTCTATGGCTACACGACGAAGCGCGATCTCAGCGCGATGGGTTCGTTCCTGATCATGGGCGTGTTCGGCCTCATCATCGCGATGCTGGTAAACGTCTTCCTGCAGTCGTCGGCTTTGCAGTTCGCCGTCTCTGCGCTCGGCGTGCTGATCTTCGCTGGCCTGACCGCCTACGATACGCAGAAGATCAAGGAGATGTATTTCGAGGGTGACGACGTGCTCGTTACCGGCCGCAAGGCGATCATGGGCGCGCTGACGCTCTACCTCGACTTCATCAACCTTTTCACCTTCCTGCTGCAGTTCCTCGGCAATCGCGAGTAACCGAGCCTGGACGTGGATTGAACCGGAAGGGCGGCGAATTTGCCGCCCTTTTCCTTTTTCGGCCGGCGCTCTAGTGATAAGTAGCGTCGCGTCGAAAAGTGGAACCGGGTTTCCGGCAAAAGCGATGCGGAAACAAAAGCTAAAGCGAACCGCCCGGGCGGGAGATCGGGCGGCTCGTCTTAGCTTTCATCCTTGGAGTGCGACTAAATCATGAACCGTCTTGTCGTGCGCGAAGCGTCCGAAGCCGATCTCGACCAGATCACCGATATCTATGCCGACGCCGTCGCCCACGGCACGGCGACCTACGAACTTGACCCTCCGTCCCGCGCGGAAATGGGCGAGCGCTATGCGGCGCTGAAAGCCGTGGACTACCCCTTCCTCGTCGCCGAAACCGAAACCGGCATTGCCGGCTATGCCTATGCCGGGCCGTTCCGGGCGCGCCCGGCCTATCGCTTCATCGTTGAAGATCTCGATCTACCTTGCACCCGAGGCCAAGGGCCGCGGCGTCGGCAAAAGGCTTCTGGTGCAATTGATCGCCGATTTGCGGGCGCGAGGCTTTCGCCAGATCGTCGCCGTCATCGGCGACGGCTCGCCGGAAAGCCCGTCGGTCCGCCTGCACGAAAGGCTGGGTTTCCGCCATTCCGGCACGCTGGAAGGCTCCGGCTACAAGCACGGGCGCTGGCTCGACACGGTCTTCATGCAGCTTGCGCTGAATGGCGGAGCGGCCACGCCGCCCGACCCGGCCTCCCTGCCGGAGCGGCAGTTCCGCGGCGAAGTCTGAACTGACAACTGTGCTGGGCGCTTACGCGCCGACAAGCTTCAGTCTTTTGTCGAAAACGCCGAGCACGCGCGCCAACTCTTGTCCGCGCTTCATGACCGCGCCGGTCGCCGTGACCACGGAAAACATGCCTTGCTTGCGCGCGAGCCTGGGATCCTTGACGATCTGAAACAGCGGCGCGTCATGGGCGCGCCGGTAGACGGAGAAGACTGCCCGGTCCCGAAGGTGATCTATCGCATAGTCGCGCCACTCATTTGCGGCCACCATTCGCCCGTAGAGCCGGAGAATTTGATCCAACTCGCGGCGGTCGAAGGAGACGGGTATATCGAGTTGTTCGCGGCGGGCTTCCTGGAGCGGGATCAATATTGCTGATTCGTCCCCACCCTCCATTCCGCTACGATCCGTCATCCGCACCTGCCTTATCACGACGATTTGCGACGGAAAGGTCGCGCGTCCGCCGGCAAATTGCAAGGTCGACGATTCGGCGAAATCACGCGAGACGGAGCAAATTTAGCCAGGCACAATTTCGATCACAGTTTATTTCACAATAAAATGATTGGTGAAGTCTCGCCACATTCCTGCCGTTTTTTATCCAAGCTGACGCCCCATTGTCCGCCGACTGTACGCCCGTTGCCTGAGACGGTTCGGTCCGGCACCGGCTCGTAACCCCAAGCCCCCCGCCCACGGGCCCGCGTCGGATCGAACCAACCTCGGCCTTTGCGAAAAAGGCCGAGTGTAACGATCCCAATCGATATCTGCAGCCGGTGCCGGCCAACCGCCGACGCCGGCTTTTTTGTTGCCCAGTTCGCAAATAGGGCGGTCATTTGGTCGACGGGGCCTCGGGGCTGCGGATGATGGTGGCGCCAAGTATCGGTCCGGGCAGACCATCCTTGCTGACCGATTGCAGCAGCGCGGCGCAGCCGCCTTTCTTGGCGATTTCGCTTGCCGGCAACTCGAAACGCGTCGGCTTGCCCTTCCACATACCGGCCGTCTGCACGGCGGTTACGGCGTTCCAGTAAGTGATCGTGCTGCCGCTGTTCTCGCCGCGCTCTATGGTCACGGGTTTAGCATCCTCGAAGAAGACCAACACAAGATGAGCCTTGCTGTAGGTCGGCCCGCCGCCGGTCTCGATGACGATGGACTCGCCCTGTTCGGCGGCCGTCAGTTCAACCGACAGGCCCTTGCCCGCGCTTTGCAGCGTTTCCAGGGTTCCGGTCACCGCGGCACGCTTGGCGCCGTTCACATGTGCACGGCCGTTAATCACGGCCTGCGGGGTATAGACGGAGCGAACACCGAAGGCCCGCCCGTAGTCACGCTGTCTCTGCGTGTTCTCGGGCCGCGCAAGGGTATCGTGCCAGCCGAGATAGTCCCAATAGTCGACATGGTAGGCCAGCGCGATCACTTCACCTTTCGCGACCAGTTCGCTGAAAAAAGCATCGGCGGGAGGACAGGAACTGCAGCCCTGACTGGTGAATAGCTCCACCACGCCCAGCGGCTTTCGTGATTCACCACCAGTCGTTATCGTTTCACTGCCAGCGGCACCCGAAAGGACCGCAAAGCCGACCGCAACCAGCGCGAACGCCGCCCGTCTGGTCAGTTTCTCGCGCTTCATGACGATTCCAGAATGTGTTGCCGGCGACACCAGCTTATCTTTTGTTGATCAGACAATAGGCAGATGGGCATCTCAACGGAAAGTCACGTTGCGGTGAGATAGGGGCTCGGCGGGTTCGAACTCGTTGTTACCATTTCGAGCAAGGCAGGCCGAGATTCCCGGAGCCTGCGCTCTCTTACAACCGGGCCTTCATAGCCGGGTTTCCGCAGGCGTCTATGAGATTTGCGGCGGAGCATGTCGTTCGGGTCGCAGTCATTGGCATCGGTCCGAACATCGTTCCCGAAACCGCACCACTTCACACGAAGGGATGAAGGTTGACCGTCTGCTGCGATGGAGGGGGCTCCAGCACAACGGTCGAAACGAATGGCATCGCGCCGAAAAGCGGAACCGGATTTCGGCGCGATGCGTTCTCTTTAGCTAAGCGGCCAGGTCGCGCAGCACGTATTGCAGGATGCCGCCGTTCTTGAAGTAGTCGAGTTCGTCGACCGTATCGATACGGCAGAGGATCGGCACGTCCTTGACCGTTCCGTCGGCGGAGGTGACCTTGGCGACCATCTTCTGGCGCGGACGGATCGTCTCCAGCCCGTCGATCGTCACCGTCTCGTCGCCCTTCAGCCCGAGCGAGGCCCACGACGTTCCCTCTTCGAACACGAAGGGGATGACGCCCATGCCGACCAGATTGGAGCGATGGATACGCTCGAAGGACTGCGCGATGACGGCCTTGACGCCCAGAAGGTTGGTGCCCTTGGCTGCCCAGTCGCGCGACGAGCCGTTGCCGTATTCGACGCCGGCGAAGATGACGAGCGGCACGCCCTCGCGCTTGTACTCCATGGCGGCGTCGTAGATCGACGTCTCCTCCTTCGACGGATAGTGGATCGTGTAGCCGCCCTCGCGCCCGTTCTCGCCCAGCATGTGATTGCGAATACGGATATTGGCGAAGGTGCCGCGCATCATCACCTCATGATTGCCGCGCCGCGTGCCGTACTGGTTGAAGTCGGCGACGCCGACGCCATGATCGGTCAGATATTTGCCGGCCGGCGACGCCGCCTTGATCGAACCCGCCGGCGAAATGTGGTCGGTGGTGATCTTGTCGCCGAACAGGCCGAGGATGCGCGCGTTCCGGATCGTGCCGATGGCGCCCGGGGCCTTGTTCATTCCGGCGAAATAGGGCGGGTTCTGGACGTAGGTGGAATTGTCGTCCCAGGCGTAGGTCTGTCCTTCCGGCACCTTGACCTGCCGCCAGAATTCGTCGCCCTTGAAGACGTCGGCATATTTGCGGGCGAACAGGTCGCGCGTGACGTTCTTCTCGATGAACTCCTGGATCTCCGCCCCGGTCGGCCAGATGTCCTTGAGATACACCGGCTGGCCGTCGCTGCCTTCACCCAGCGGTTCGACGGTGAGGTCCCTGGTGACAGTGCCGGCGAGCGCGTGAGCCACGACCAGCGGCGGCGAGGCCAGGTAATTCGCCTGCACATCCGGCGAAACGCGGCCTTCGAAGTTGCGGTTGCCTGAAAGCACGGCCGCCGCGATCAGACCCTTGTCGTTGATGGTCCTGGAGATCGGCGCCGGCAGCGGGCCGGAATTGCCGATGCAGGTGGTGCAGCCGAAGCCGACCAGGTTGAACCCGATCTGGTCGAGTTCCTTCTGCAGGCCGGACTTGTCGAGATATTCGGCGACGACCTGGCTGCCCGGAGCAAGCGAGGTCTTCACCCACGGCTTCTGCTTCAACCCCAGGCGGTTGGCGTTGCGGGCAAGCAGCCCGGCGCCGATCAGCACGCTCGGATTGGAGGTGTTGGTGCACGACGTGATCGCCGCGATCACCACGTCGCCATGGCCAAGGTCGAAGTTCTCGCCTTCCACGGCGTAGCGCTTATGGGCGTCGGCGGCTCGCTTGTATTCGGTCTCCATCGCCTTGGCGAAGCCTGCCGCGATGCCCGGCAGCGGCACGCGGCCCTCGGGGCGCTTCGGACCGGCCATTGACGGCACGACGTCGCCGAGATCGAGTTCCAGCAGGTCGGTGAACACCGGATCGGCGGAGGTCCGGTCCCGCCACATGCCTTGCGCCTTCGAATAGGCTTCCACCAGGGCGATACGCGCCTCGGAACGGCCGGACATAGTGAGGTAGCGCACCGTTTCCGAATCGACCGGGAAGAAGCCGCAGGTCGCGCCATATTCCGGCGCCATATTGCCGATCGTCGCGCGGTCGGCCAGCGTCATGTTGGACAGGCCGGGGCCGAAGAACTCGACGAACTTGCCGACCACGCCCTTCTTGCGCAGCATCTGGGTGACGGTAAGCACCAGGTCGGTGGCGGTAACGCCCTCGTTCAGGCGGCCGGTCAGGCGGAAGCCGATCACCTCCGGCAGCAGCATCGACACGGGCTGGCCGAGCATGGCGGCTTCCGCCTCGATGCCGCCGACGCCCCAGCCGAGCACGCCGAGGCCGTTGATCATGGTCGTGTGCGAATCCGTTCCGACGCAGGTGTCGGGATAGGCGGTCGTCTCGCCGTCGTCCGTATTCGTCCAAACCACCTGGCCGAGATATTCGAGGTTGACCTGGTGGCAGATGCCGGTGCCTGGCGGCACGACGCGGAAGTTGCGGAAGGCCTGCTGCCCCCATTTGAGGAACTTGTAGCGCTCCTGGTTGCGCTCGTATTCGAGCTCGACGTTGCGGGCGAGGGCCAACGGCGTGCCGAACTCGTCGACGATGACGGAATGGTCGATGACGAGATCGACCGGCACCAGCGGATTGATCTTCTGCGGATCGCCGCCGAGCGCGGCGATGCCGTCGCGCATGGCGGCCAGATCGACGACGGCAGGCACGCCGGTAAAGTCCTGCATCAGCACGCGGGCCGGACGATAGGCGATCTCGACCCCGGCCGTGCCCTTGTCGGTCAGCCAGCCGGCGACGGCCTGGATGGCCTCCCTGGTGACGGAGCGGCCGTCCTCGTTGCGCAGCAGGTTCTCCAGCAGCACCTTCATCGAGTAAGGAAGCCGCGAGACGCCGGCAAGGCCGTTCTTCTCGGCCTCGATCAGGCTGTAATAGACATAGTCCGTTCCCTCCACGGTGAGGGTCTGGCGGCACTTGAAGCTGTCGAGTGATTTGGACACGAGCGATCCATCCTGGTCGGTTCTGCCTGGAAGAGAACGGACTCCGATGGCATGCTCATCACGCGCATAGGTGCGGGTACGGCCATTTCCGCTGTCCGCTCCCGAGCAGCTCGCAACGTTCAAGGCGTCGCGTGCGCTGGTCCGGCGCAAATTGGGTTGCCTTCCCCGACCGCTGGGGTTGGTCTCCCGGATATAGAGAAATTCAGGGAATAGTTCTAGCCCGCATTTCTCACACTGGACATGTTCTGCGGCGGTTCAAGAAGTCGACAGGGCAGGAGCCGCCCGCCGTGCGATGCGGGACATCGGGCAAGCGCGGCGATACACCCTGTCGACTTGTTCAACCGGCCCATGGGGTTGCCTTTCGGCAGACAGATACGGCGTCGGCGGCTCAACCGTATGTCTCTATGCGCTTTTCGCCGTCCGACGCCGTATCCGTCGCGCCGAAAGAGCAACGCAGGCATATCCAGTGTGAGAAATGCGGGCTAGACACGGAATTGCCATTTCTGCCGCGGCGCGAAGCAGCAGCCTGGAAGGCATTGCGAAGAGGGGACGGATGCGGCTGACCGCCGAAAAACTGAGCGGCGAACGCGGCGGCGAAACCGTCTTTTCCGATGTGTCCTTCGCCCTCGGCGCGGGTGATGCGCTCGTCGTGACGGGTCCAAACGGTTCCGGCAAGTCGACCCTGCTGCGCATTGTCGCAGGCCTGCTGCCCGCGGCATCGGGCCGGGTAGGACTGGACGGCTCCGGGACCTTTCCCTCGCCGGCCTCAGCATCCCATTATCTCGGCCACCAGAACGCGATGAAGACGGCGCTGACGGTGGCGGAAAACCTCGGCTTCTGGCGGGACTTTTGCCGGTGAACCCGCCCTTGCGACGGAGGGGGCGCTGGAACTGGTCGATCTCGCCGGCCTCGGCCATCTGCCCTTCGCGGTTCTGTCCACCGGACAGAAGCGTCGGGCGGCGATTGCGCGGCTTCTGGTATCCCACCGCCCGATCTGGCTGCTCGACGAGCCGACCGCCGGGCTGGATACGGCATCCGAGACGCGCTTTACGGACCTGATGGGCGTGCATCGCGCCAGCGGCGGCATTGTCGTCGCCGCGACGCACCAGCCGCTGGGGCTGGAAGGAGCCGCGGCCTTGAGCATGGGGCCTTGACGATGAATGCAATCTTTCAGCCTGCGGTCTCCGCAACCTCATGCTAGCCCTCTTCGTCCGCGATCTGAAGCTCGGCATCCGCGCCGGCGGCGGCGCGCTGACCGGAATCGTGTTCTTTCTGGCGCTGGTCGCGACCATTCCCTTCGGCGTCGGCCCTGATCTTGCCCTGCTTTCCCGCATCGGCCCGGCGATCATCTGGATCGGCGCCCTGCTCGCCTCGCTGCTTGGGCTCGACCGCCTGTTCCAGGCCGACCGGGAAGACGGCTCGCTCGACCTTCTCGTGCTCGCCAATGATCGCCACATGCTGGCCCTCACCGTGTTCGTGAAATGCCTCGCCCACTGGACGGCGAGCGTCCTGCCGCTGGTGGTCGCCTCGCCGCTGCTCGGCCTTTTCATGAATGTCGATCCGGCCGGGCTGGGCGCGGCCATGCTGACCTTGCTCGTCGGCACACCTGCCATAACTTTCGTCGGCGCGGCCGGCGCGGCAGTGACCGTCGCGCTGCCGCGCGGCGGGCTGATGATATCGGTGCTGGTCCTGCCGCTCACCATTCCGGTGCTGGTCTTCGGAGTTTCGGCCACCTATGCGGCGATCACCGACCCCGCGCCCTTCCTGCCGCCCTTTCTCATTCTGTGCTCGATCACCCTGTTCCTTGCCGTGGTCGGCCCGGTCGCCGCGGCCGCCGCCCTGCGGCACGCCGACTGAGGGCCGCCAATCGGCCGCGGTCGGTGTCAATTGCGGTCGTTGGGCATCGCGCCTATGTAACTTCGGCGTCCAATTCGGGGAACCGGCGAGAATGACCGCCCACGCGCTCTATGTGACCGCCGCCTACATGGCTTCCGTCATCGGCCTTGCAGGCCTGATCGGCTGGATTCTGCTCGACGGCCGGGCGCGCCGGCGCGAACTGGCGGAATTGGAAGCAAGCGGTATCCGCAGGCGCTCCGACCGCGCGGGAGCGCCGGAATGAGGGCCGAGCAGGCGGGCGAGAAGCGCCCGCGACGGCTGATCGTGCTTGCACCGCTGGCGATATTCCTCGTGCTTGCCGGCCTGTTCTTCATGCAACTCATGTCTGGCCGCGACGTCGCCACCGTGCCGTCGGCCCTGATCGGCGCGCCGGCGCCGGCGACAAGCCTGCCGCCGGTGGAGGGGCTCGGCCTGCCGGGGCTGGAATCGTCGGCGTTCGCCGGCAAGGTCACGCTGGTCAATGTGTGGGGATCCTGGTGCGGCCCTTGCCGCGAAGAGCATCCGGTGCTGATGGCGCTGGCCGAGGACCAGCGTTTCGAAATCGTCGGGCTGAACTACAAGGACGAGCCGGAAAATGCCCGGCGCTTCCTCGGCGAACTCGGCAATCCGTTCTCGGCGGTCGGCGCCGACAAAAACGGCCGCGCCGCGATCGACTGGGGCGTCTATGGCGTTCCCGAATCCTTCATCGTCGGCCGGGACGGCAAAGTCCTGTACAAGCATGTCGGCCCGCTCGATCCCGAGAAGGCGCGCCGGCTGCTGATGCCGGAGTTGGAGAAGGCGCTGGCGGGCTCCTGAGCCGTCAGATTGCAGGAATTGGAGTGGCGGATGCTCCAGTCCGAGCATCTGGTCGCGCAGGCTGGGCGTGATGGGGCGTGATGGGCGCGCAGCACTTCGGTTTGTCTGGCGCGGGCCGGAGCGCAAGGATGGCAAAGTCACGGCAGAGGCTATAGCCTGCGCGAATGACCAGTTCGGATCCTGCTGCCGCCGGCGATAAAGAGGAACTCGTTCGAAATCATTTCCGCGCGCAGGCGGACGCCAGCGGGCGGCTCGGCTCTCCGTTCATGGCCATGCTTTGCCGCGTTATCGCCGAGGTCCTCGACCGTTCGACGGCGACCGGCCGTCGGGTGCTCGACTGGGATGGCCGCCCGGACGAGGACGTGCTGTCGCTGCGGCTGTGCGGCGGTCTGCACCGGCTGGTGCTGAGCCATGCCGATCCCGCCCTGGCATCGGCCTATCCGCCGAATCCGGCCGATGCCGGCAGGCTCAGGGCGGTGGTGGAGGAGGCTCTCCACCGGTCGGACGACTTTCTGCTTGGGGCGCTGGACGGTCCGCCGCAAACCAACGAGATCGCACGCTCGGCCATGCTGTTTCCCGGGTTCCTGGCAATCGCGCGGCATTTCGAGAGCCCCCTCGACATCGCCGAGATCGGCTCCAGCGCCGGCCTGAACCTGTTGTTCGACCGCTTTCACTATCGCTATGGCGCCCGCGAGGTCGGCGATCCTGTCTCGCCCGTCAAGCTTGCGCCCGAAGTGATCGGCCAGCCGCCGCGGCTCGACGGATCGTTGAAGGTGGTCAGAAGATCGGGGTCGGACATCGCGCCGCTCGATGTTGCGGACGATGCTGAGAGGCTGCGGCTCCGCTCCTTCGTGTGGCCCGATCAGGCCGTACGGCTGCAGCGGCTTGACGCGGCGATCGCTCTGGCCTTCGCCGAACCGTTCATGCTGGAGAAGGCGGATGCCGCCGATTTCGTGAGGAGCCGCCTCGACGGACGAACGGACGGCGCCGTCTTCGTGCTCTTCCATTCGATCATGTGGCAATACATGCCAAGCGAGAGCCGCGCACGAGTCGAAGCAATGCTCACCGAGACCGGCACTTCAAGCGGAGCGCCGGTCGCCTGGCTCCGGATGGAGCCGCTGGACACGCGCGAACCGCATGCGACGCTCAGTCTGACAATGTGGCCGGGCGGCGAAAGCCGTCATCTTGCGCGTTGCGATTTTCATGGCCGCTGGATCGAGTGGATCGGCTGACGAATCTCGCCCCGACAATGAAGAGGCGGCCGCCGAGACCGGCGGCCGCCTCCGACGCGGACTGCTACACTTACGCTACTTATCTGCCGTAGACATCGCGGTAGGCATACCGCAGCATGTCGGTGCGGTTGCCGTTGATGTCGGCGAGGTCGCGGCTGGACATGCCCATGATCTCGTTGACGAGCTGGTTGTAGCGGCGGCGCTTGGCCAGACGATCACGGGTTCCGTTGATCAGAGTCGAAAACATTTGAGGTCCCCTTAAGTAGGCCACCTTCCGGCGGCAGGGTTGATCCTCCCTCGCACCCTCATATTGGCATGACGCGTGTGTTTCGCAAACAAAAATGCTGCAACGCAGCAATGCGAAGAACGCATATCTAGTTAACAAAGCATTGCGAAATTGGCGGGAACTCTCCGCCGATTGCTACCACATGGTGGCGCGGTATGCGTCGTCGAGCCGCTTGTCGGTCTGCTCGGCCGGTTCAGCGAGCGCAAGCTGATCCTTGAGAATCTCGCCCAGTGTCGGCATTTCGGCGCGCGGAGGCCAGTCTTCCGGCTTCCACAGGCCGGAGCGCAGAAATGCCTTGGCGCAATGCATGTAGACTGCCCTGGCCTTCACGACGATGACGCTGAGCGGCGACTTGCCGTCCACGGCGAACCGCTCGCGCAGGGCCATGTCGAGCGTTATGCGCGCCTCGCCGTTGACGCGCAGCGTCTCGTTCATGCCGGGAATGAGGAAGAGAAGCCCCACAGCGGGATTGACGAGAATATTTTCCAGCGTGTCCAGGCGATTATTGCCGGGCCGGTCGGGAATGGCCAGCGTGACGTCATCCAGGACGGCGACGAAGCCGGGTCTGTCGCCCTTCGGCGTCACGTCGGCATTGCCGTTGCCGTCCGACGAACCGATCAGCACAAACGGGCTTCTGGCGAGGAAGGCGCGGCAGTGCCGGTCGAAGAAGCGCAGTTCCTTGCGCAGCGATGTCTCCGATGCGGGCTTGTATTGAGACCGCAACTCTTCGCTGGTCGAAATGAAGTCCACTACATCCCCCTATTTCTGGGCTTGCTCTTCAATGGAATGGCGCATGATCATCGGCATCTGGCTTATGGTAAAGATCAGCGTGATGGGCATGATGCCCCACACCTTGAACGCCACCCAGGTGTCGGTAGGAAAGTTGCGCCAGACAATCTCGTTGGCGACGGCAAGAAAGAGGAAGAAGGCGCCCCAGCGCAAGGTGAGCTTGCGCCAGCCCTCCGCATCGAGCTTGAACGCCGAACCGAAGACGTAGCCGAGCAGCGATTTGCCGAAGGCGAGCCCGCCGAGCAGCACGACGCCGAACAGCGTGTTGACGATCGTCGGCTTCATCTTGATGAACACGTCGTCCTGAAGCCACAGGGTGAGTGCTCCGAACACGAAAACGACGATGCCGGACACCAGCGGCATGATCGGCAGGGTACGCGTGAGCATCCAGGAAACCACGAGCGCCACGCCCGTCGCCACCATGAACAGGCCGGTGGCGATGAAGATCGGCCCGCCAAGCGCGGCAAGCGCCGGGAATCTTCCGGCCAGCCATTCGCCGCGTGTATTGGCGAAGAAGAAGACAAGCAGCGGCCCGAGTTCGAGCGCCAGTTTAAGCAGCGGGTTGATCTCCGTCTTGCGCGGGTCGGTCGGATCGCTTTCGAAGATGGGCTTGCTCATGGCTTGCTGGTCCAATCCAGATGTCGAGTGCCGGCGGTTCGCTGGCCTTTTTGCTTATATTTTCGCATCGCCTGCGTTGGTTACCCAACGCCTGCGATCGCCCTGGCGAATTCGTTTGCCGAGAACGGTTCGAGATCCTCGACCTGTTCGCCCACGCCGATGAAATAGACCGGCAGCTTGTGCTTGGCCGCGATGGCGACAAGGATGCCGCCGCGCGCCGTGCCGTCAAGCTTGGTCATCACCAGGCCGTTGACGCCGGCGACGTTGCGGAAAATCTCGACCTGCGAAAGCGCGTTCTGGCCCGTCGTGGCGTCGACCGTCTGCAGCACCGTATGCGGCGCCTCCGGATCGTGCTTGCCGAGCACGCGCACGATCTTTTCCAGTTCGGCCATCAGCTCCGTCCTGTTCTGCAGCCGGCCCGCCGTATCTATGATGAGCACGTCGGCGCCCTCGGCCTTGGCCTTTTCGAAAGCGTCCCAGGCAAGACCGGCGGCGTCGGCTCCGATTTTCGAGGACACGACCGGCGAGCCGGTTCGCTCGCCCCAGATTTTGAGCTGCTCGATTGCCGCAGCGCGGAATGTGTCGCCCGCCGCCAGCATGACCGAAAGCCCGCCCTGCCTGAGCTTGGCGGCAAGCTTGCCGATCGTCGTCGTCTTACCGGTGCCGTTGACGCCAACGACGAGGATGACGTGCGGCTTGTGCGACAAATCGAGTTCGAGCGGCCGCGCGACGGGCGCGAGCACCTTCTCCACCTCCTGCGCCATGATCGCGCGCACTTCCGCCTCGGACACGTCCTTGCCGTAGCGCGAGGAGGCCAGCGTGTCGGTGACGCGCAGCGCCGTCTCCATGCCGAGGTCGGCGCGGATCAGCACGTCCTCAAGTTCTTCCAGCGTCGCATCGTCGAGCTTGCGCTTGGTGAAGATGCCGGCAATCGACCCGGTCAGTTCGCGCGAGGACCGCGACAGGCCCTCGCGCAGCCGCTGGAACCAGCTCTTGCGCGGTTCCGGCGCCGGCCCCGCGGGCCGTTGCTCGGCCTTCTTTTCGACCAGCTTGCCGACGGTGACTTTGCCGGCGGGACGCGGAGCGGGAATCGCGGGCGGTGCGGACGGCGGCGAGGCGGCGGGCGGCACCGCCGATACGAAAGGCGCATGGTCCCTCCCTCCCGGGAGAGGGGCGGGCGCTGCGCCAGGCGGTTCCGGGACTTCGACCGGTGCGGGACGAAACTCGGTCAGCGGCTCGCCAGCCTCGGCCGCCGGCGCGTCCGGTTCGACAGGCTCCGCCCTGGGCGTCTCGACCGGTGCCGGCAGTTCCACGGGCGGCGATCGCACATCGAGCCATGCCGCCGGCGCCTCGACCGGCGCGGCAGGCGCGCCGTCCACTTCGCCGGGGGGTGGATGGTCCGCCGGCTTGCCGTCGAAAATCGGCGGCGGCCCGGCCTCCAAAAGCTCGCGGCCGGCCGCTTCGGCCACGGCTGCGGCCGGCGGTCCCGCCGTCATCTCCCTGAGCGCGGCGAAGTTGAGCGGCGCGAGCGGCTCGTCTTCGGCAGGGCGCTCGTCAACCTCCTTCTGGCCGAAAGAGAAGACTTTCTTGATAAAACTCAATGCCATGGCGGGGTCTCAGGCGGCCTGCGCGGCAGCGGGCGCCGCAATCAGCCGCTCACCGTCATGTCCGGCGATCCTCGCCGTCACGATCTCGCCGGGCGCGCCGTCCCGGATCGCGACAAGCGTAAAACCTTCGGCGCGGCCAAGCCCGGTCCGCTCCACCAGTATTTGCTGCGTGGTGCCCTCAAGCGAAGCCAGGTGCCGCTCATAGGCCGCCTGCCCCGCCGCCCTGAGGCGGCCAGCCCGCGCCTTGATCGCGGCGCCGGCGACTTGCGGCATGCGGGCCGCCGGCGTGCCCTTGCGCGGGCTGAAAGGAAAGACGTGAAGATGCGTCAACCCGCATTCCTCTATTATTTTCAGCGAGTTATCGAACATCGCCACGGTTTCGGTCGGAAATCCGGCGATCAGGTCGGCGCCGAAGACGATATCGGGGCGGATCGCCCGGATTTCGGCGCAGAAACGGATGGAATCGTCGCGAAGGTGGCGGCGCTTCATGCGCTTCAGGATCAGATCGTCGCCGGCCTGAAGCGACAAGTGCAGATGCGGCATCAGCCGGCGCTCGCCGCCGATCGCCTCGATCAATTCGGGATCGGCTTCAATCGAATCGATGGAAGAAAGCCGCAGCCGCTTCAGGTCTGGCACCTGCCGCAGGATCGTCCTGACCAGCCGGCCGAGTTTCGGCGCACCTGGGAGGTCCGCGCCGAAACTGGTCATATCGACGCCGGTCAGCACCACTTCCGCGTAGCCGTTGCCCACCAGGCGCTTCACCTGCTCGACGACCGCGCCCATCGGCACGGAACGCGAATTGCCCCGGCCATAGGGGATGATGCAGAAGGTGCAGCGGTGGTCGCAGCCATTCTGGACCTGGACGAAGGCGCGGGCGCGGCCTTCGATCGCGTCAACCATATGCCCGGCGGTCTCCCGTACGGAGAAAATGTCGTTGACGCGCGCCTTCTCGAAATCATTGACGCCGAAATCCGGCAGGGCCCGGTAATTGTGCGCCCTGAGCTTTTCCTCATTGCCAAGCACGAGGTCGACCTCGCCCATTTCGGCGAAGCTTGCCGGGTCGGTCTGGGCGGCGCAGCCGGTGACGATGATCCTGGCGTCGGGGTTGTCGCGGCGCGCCTTGCGGATCGCCTGCCGCGCCTGCCGCACTGCCTCGCCGGTAACGGCACAGGTGTTGAAGATGACGGCGCCGCCCGCCAGCGTCCCGAGGCCGGCGGCCTCGGCCTCGCGCCGCATCACCTCGGATTCGTAGGTGTTGAGGCGGCAGCCGAATGTGACGACATTTATTCCCTTGGAGAGCCCCGGCATCAGGCGGCGCTTTCCGTGTCGCGCGCCCAGACGCCGGTGGCGGGGTCGAAGCTCCCGGAAAACTCCCACTCCGCCGGACCGGTCAGCACGACGTGATCGTCGGCGCGCCACTCCACCGTCAGCCGGCCGCCGGGAGCGATGATCGAAACGGTGCGCCCGGTGCGGCCAGTGCGCGCCGCCGCGACGGCGGCAGCGCAGGCGGCCGAGCCGCAGGCCTTTGTCAGGCCGGCGCCGCGCTCCCAGGTGCGGATGGTCAACTGATCCTGGCCTGTCGGCTGGGCGATGGTGATGTTGGCGCGCTCCGGAAAGATCGGGTGGTTTTCCAGCATCGGGCCGAAGCGGTCGAGGTCGTAGGACCAGACATCGCGGTCGACCCAGAATATCGCGTGCGGATTGCCCATGGAGACCACGGCGGGCGAATGAAGCATGGGCGCGTCGATCGGGCCGATCCGCAGCTCGATCGCGCGCGTGTCGTGGAACTCCTCGGCAAGCGGAATGTCGCGCCAGCCGAATTTCGGCGCGCCCAGATCGACCGAGATCGTGCCGTCGGCATGTTCCTCGGCATTGAGAATGCCGGCGACCGTCTCGAAGGTGAAGATCTTTGCGCCGGTTTCCGCCGCCAGCGACTGCACCACGCAGCGCATGCCGTTGCCGCAGGCCTGCGCGGACGAACCGTCGGAATTGAGGATGTCGATGAACCAGTCGGTGCCCGGCGTCCTCGCATCATGGATCGCCATGATCTGGTCGAATTTGGTCGCCGCATCGGCATTGAGCGCGATCGCCGCCGCGCTGGTCACGCGGTCGGCACGCGAGCGCATGTCGGCAACGATAATTTCGTTGCCGAGCCCGTTCATCCTGGCGAAGGGTGCGCGCGCCATCGATCAGAAGTCTCGTTTGCGGTTGGCGCCTATATGGCGGAAACGCTTCCGGATTACCAGTGCGGGGCTGCCTGGCGGCGATCAGGCGATTGCGATAAGGCCGAAAAGCACGAGCAGGAACAGGATCAGAACGATGGCGATGAGAATGCGCGCGCCGGTCGCCGCCGCGCCCGCCAGCGTATTGAAGCCGAGCAGGCTGGCGACTGCGGCAATGACGAGAAGGATGAGAATCCATTTAAGCATGGGGCACCTTTGTGTGAGCGGCCGGAAGCCGCTTCGTTCCGGGAGTGTCCGCGACCACCTGCGTCGGCCGTCGCGCCTGCGCTTTGCTTGCTTCCGGAGCGCGGGCGGGCAAGGATGGGATATTTGGCTGACAAACACCAGCCGGCAGGTTATGTCGGCGGGCGGCTGCGTACTCAAGCGATATGGGCAAAGGGGCGATATAGCGACATATTTGCAACGCTCCCTTGCGAAACAATATCTTTCCCCGTGGGCTGTTGAAATTCCGCCTGATTATGGCTTCAGCAATGTTTTGCCATTGTAGTCGGTTACGCAGACAAGAAATCCGCAGGAGGTCGGGAATGGCTTTTTCGAAGACGGGTATCCTGTTTGCGGTGCTATCGGCGCTGGCGCTGAGCGGATGCCAGAGTTCACGGTTCTCGTCCGTGGATAGCCGGCCCGAGCCCCTTCCGGCGGCGCCGTCGGGCACGGTGACTTCGGGCGCGCTTCCGCCGCCGGCGGCACCCGGAGCCGCGTCGCAGTTCCCGCCCCCGCCCACCGACGCTACCCAGATGGCGGCTGCCACGCCCGCCGCTCCGCCGCCCGGGGCGCCCGATCTGACCCCCTCGACGGTCGGCGGGGTTTGGAACGTTTCGGTGTCCGGGCAGACATGCAAGATCGCGACATCGCAGACCAAATTCGGCCAGGGCTTCCGCGCCGGTCCGCTGCGCTGCCCCGCGCCGGTCGACGGCGTGAAATCCTGGGCGGTGGCCGGCAAGCAATTGTCGCTCTTTGACGAGAGCGGCGCGGTGGCGGCACGGCTCTATTCTTCCGGCCCCGAGAAGTTCGACGGGCAAACCGAGACCGGCATTCCGATTTCCCTCAGCCGCTGACACCGGCCAACGACCCGACGGGTCCGTGCGATGCATCTACGCGACGGCATACAAGCGCATGTCACGGTCAAGCAGCGCTACGATCATCTGGCCGAAACGGACGCGGTCAGATGTGACCCGGCACAGGAACGGGTGGTCAAGGCGCTCGATCATCTTCTCGATACGCTCGGGGCAAAAAGGCTGGCGCGCAAATCGAGTTCGCTGGGCTGGCTGTTCGCAAAAAAGCCGGAGGCGGCGGCGGTCAAAGGGCTCTACATCCATGGCGGGGTAGGCCGCGGCAAGACCATGCTGATGGATCTGTTCTTCGGACTGGTCCCTATGCGCCGCAAGCGCCGCGTCCATTTCAACGATTTCATGGCCGAAGTCCACGACCGCATCCAAAAGCATCGCCTGGCGCGCAAGGAGGGCAGGAACCGCGAGGACGATCCGATCCCCCCGGTGGCCAGGGCGATTGCCGAAGAGACCCAGCTTCTCTGCTTCGACGAGTTCACGGTGACCGACATCGCCGACGCGATGATCCTGTCCCGGCTGTTCTCCGCGCTTTTCGCCAATGGCGTGGTGCTGGTCGCCACGTCGAACGTCGCTCCCGACGACCTTTACCGCGACGGCCTCAACCGGGCGCTGTTCCTGCCCTTCATCGCGATACTGAAGCGCCACGCCGATGTGATAGGCCTCGATTCGGATACCGACTACCGGATGGAGAAGCTCAGCCGGATGCCGGTCTACATCACGCCGCTCGGCGCGGAGGCGGAGCGGCTGATGAACGAGGCGTGGGAAGCGATGACGCATGGCCATCGCGCCGCGCCGGAGGTGATCGCGCTGAAAGGCCGCGAGATCGTCGTGCCGTCGGCAAGCGGCCAGGCCGCGCGGTTCCCCTTCGCCGACCTGTGCGAAAAGCCGCTCGGCGCGCGCGACTATCTGGCGATCGCCTCACGCTACACAACCTTGTTCGTCGACAACGTTCCCGTCCTGGCCGATGGAAGGCGCAACGAGGCCAAGCGACTCATCCTGCTGATCGATACGCTTTACGACCGGCATGTCAGGCTGGTCGTCAGCGCCGCGGCTCCGCCAGCCGAACTCTATGCCGGCAGGAGGGGCGTGGAAGTGTTCGAGTTCGACCGCACCGTATCGAGGCTTGTCGAGATGCAGAGCCGCGACTGGCAGCAGGACTGGGCGGCGCGCCATCAGCCGAGGAGTGCGCCGGTCGTGGAAATTGCCGCCGTCGCCGATTGACGCGGAAGGGCCAGCGCGGCCTCCGGCGCGCAATGCCGCAGCCGGTGCTTCCGCCGTGCGGGTCGCCGCCAAGGGCGATCCCGATATGCGCGTCGGCTCCCCGCCTGACGGACATGGGAGGGCTGCCATGCCCTATTACGTTTACGTAAATCCCGCACTATCTAACCGATTGAAAATGTTAGGGTTGAAATATTCAGTTGAATATATTGGCTGCCGACGCTAATGCAGGCGCGAAATACGGGCGTTCTTCGGCCCGCGAGCCTTCACCGCGACTTCCTCGGCATTTCTAAGACAGGGGTTCTTTCCGAATGGCACGCAGCAAGATAGCTCTCGTCGGATCCGGCATGATCGGCGGCACGCTCGCCCATCTTATCGGGCTCAAGGAACTCGGCGACGTGGTGCTGTTCGACATTGCGGAGGGCATTCCGCAGGGCAAGGGCCTCGACATAGCCCAGTCCTCGCCCGTGGAAGGTTTCGACGCAGCCTATGTCGGCGTCAACGACTATGCCGGCATCGAGGGCGCCGATGTGTGCATCGTTACGGCGGGCGTGCCGCGCAAGCCCGGCATGAGCCGCGACGACCTGATCGGCATCAACCTGAAGGTCATGGAGCAGGTGGGCGCCGGCATCCGGAAATACGCGCCGGACGCCTTTGTCATCTGCATCACCAACCCGCTCGACGCGATGGTGTGGGCCTTGCAGAAATTCTCCGGCCTGCCGAAAAGCCACGTGGTCGGAATGGCCGGCGTTCTCGACTCGGCGCGCTTCCGCTACTTCCTGTCGGAGGAATTCAAGGTCTCCGTGGAAGATGTGAGCGCCATGACGCTGGGCGGCCACGGCGACGATATGGTGCCGCTCACGCGCTATTCCACCGTTGCCGGCATCCCGCTGCCCGACCTGGTCAAAATGGGCTGGACGTCGCAGGAAAAGCTGGATGCCATCGTCGAGCGCACCCGCAAGGGCGGCGGCGAGATCGTCGGCCTGCTGAAAACCGGTTCGGCCTATTACGCGCCGGCGGCCTCGGCGGTGCGGATGGCGGAGGCCTATCTCAAGGACAAGAAGCGCGTGCTGCCCTGCGCCGCCTATCTCTCCGGCCAGTATGGCGTGAAGGACATGTATGTCGGCGTGCCGGTGGTGATCGGCGCCGGAGGCGTCGAGCGCATCATCGAGATCGACTTCAACGGCGCCGAGCAGAAGATGTTCGACAAGTCGGTCGACGCGGTGCGCGGCCTGTGCGAAGCATGCGCCGGCATCGCCCCGGCGCTCGCGGCGAAGTGAGGATTCCATGAACATTCATGAATATCAGGGCAAGCAACTGCTGAAGGGCTACGGCCTGCCCGTGGCCGACGGCGTGGCGATCCTCAAGGCGGATGAAGCCGAGGCGGCGGCAAGGGCCCTGCCGGGACCTCTCTATGTCGTGAAGAGCCAGATTCATGCCGGCGGCCGCGGCAAGGGCAAGTTCAAGGAGCTTTCGCCCGACGCCAAGGGCGGCGTGCGGCTGGCGAAGTCGGTTGGCGAAGTCGTCGCCAACGTCAGCGAGATGCTTGGCAGCACGCTGGTCACGAAGCAGACCGGGCCTGCCGGCAAGCAGGTGAACCGCCTCTATATCGAGGACGGCGCCGACATTGCCCGCGAGCTTTATTTGTCGATCCTGGTCGACCGCTCGGTGGGCCGGGTCGCCTTCGTCGTCTCCACCGAGGGCGGCATGGACATCGAGGCGGTGGCCCACGACACGCCGGAAAAGATCGTGACGGTGGCGATCGATCCGGACAAGGGCGTCACTGCGGACGACATTGCCCAGCTCAATGCGGCGCTGAAGCTCGACGGCGACGCGGCGACGGACGGCGCGAGCGTCTTCCCGCTGCTTTACAAGGCCTTTGTCGAGAAGGACATGAGCCTGCTCGAGGTCAACCCGCTGATCGTGCTCAAGGACGGCCATTTGCGCGTACTCGACGCGAAAGTGTCGTTCGACAACAATGCGCTGTTCCGCCACCCGGACGTGCTGGAGCTTCGCGACACGACGGAAGAGGACGAGAAGGAGATCGAGGCGTCGAAATACGACCTCGCCTATGTCGCACTCGACGGCAATATCGGCTGCATGGTGAATGGCGCGGGTCTCGCCATGGCGACGATGGACATCATCAAGCTCTACGGCGCCGAGCCGGCCAACTTCCTCGATGTCGGCGGCGGCGCGTCGAAGGAGAAGGTCACGGCGGCTTTCAAGATCATCACCGCCGATCCGGCGGTGAAGGGCATACTGGTCAACATTTTCGGCGGCATCATGAAATGCGACATCATCGCCGAGGGCGTCCTCGCCGCGGTCAAGGAAGTCGGGCTGAAGGTGCCGCTGGTGGTGCGCCTGGAAGGCACCAATGCCGAACTCGGCAAGACGATCATCAATGAGAGCGGGCTGAACGTGGTCTCGGCCGACGATCTCGACGACGCGGCCAAGAAGATCGTGTCGGCGGTGCAGGGCTAGGCCGATGAACGGCGGGCTCTCAACTGTCCGGTCACTTCTCGCTCCCGAGGTCGGGCAGGAGGACAGCATCGCGTGGGCTCGGGCCGGCATGCGCAGGCTCATGGAAGAGTTGAAGGACGGCGGCATCGGCCTCGGATACAATTGGAACAGGCAGGACGCTTATGCCGAGCGGGAGGATCGACTGCTTTCCAAGCCCAAACATCCTGATCTACGCGGCTTCGGAGAGGATACGTGAACCTGGCCGGCACGAAATCGCGTAGTGCCTCTCTCTCCGGCCTGGCAACGGCGCGAAGATACAACCCCTGCTGCGACGCGGCGCTGCTTGCCGCCGCCGAGCGGCTTGGCGCGCCGATCTTCTGTACGGAAGACCTTAATCACAACCAGTTCTATGGCTCGGTTCGGGCCGTCAACCCATTCCTAGAACATTGACTGCGCGAGGAATTCGAAACGCATGTCCATTCTCATCGACAAGAACACGAAGGTCCTGGTGCAGGGTCTGACCGGCAATACGGGATCGTTCCATACCGAACAGGCGCTGTCCTATCACGGCACCAAAATGGTCGGCGGCATCCACCCCAAGAAGGGCGGTTCCTTCTGGGACGGCAGCGTGTCGCTGCCGATCTACGCCTCCGTCGCGGAAGGCAAGGAAAGGACCGGCGCCAACGCCTCGGTCGTCTACGTGCCGCCGGCCGGCGCGGCGGCGGCCATCATCGAGGCGATCGAAGCCGAGATCCCGCTGATCGTCTGCATCACCGAGGGTATTCCGGTGCTCGACATGGTGAAGGTCAAGGCACTGCTCGACAGATCCAGGTCGCGGCTGGTCGGGCCGAACTGCCCCGGCATCGTGACGCCGGACGAATGCAAGATTGGCATCATGCCGGGCAACATCTTCCGCAAAGGCTCGGTGGGTGTGGTGTCGCGTTCCGGCACGCTCACCTATGAAGCGGTGTTCCAGACCACCAATGAGGGGCTGGGCCAGACCACGGCGGTGGGCATCGGCGGCGACCCGGTCAAGGGCACGGAGTTCATCGACGTGCTGGAGATGTTCCTCGCCGACGACGAGACGAAATCGATCATCATGATCGGCGAGATCGGCGGCTCGGCCGAGGAAGATGCCGCTCAGTTCCTCAAGGATGAGGCGAAAAAGGGCCGCAGCAAGCCGATGGCCGGCTTCATCGCCGGCCGGACCGCCCCTCCCGGCCGCACCATGGGCCATGCCGGCGCGGTGATTTCCGGCGGCAAGGGCGGCGCGGAAGACAAAATCGCGGCGATGGAATCGGCGGGCATTCGCGTGTCGCCTTCGCCGGCGCGGCTCGGCAAGACGCTGGTCGAGGCGATCAAGGGATGAAGCCGGCGGGTCCGGGAACGAGCACCCCTCAACCGGTCCGGCGCGCCGCCCTTGCGAGGAAGAAGGCCGGACGCGCGTTCCACCCGTCTTGCAGGAAGATTGGCTGAACGCGCCAGGACGCATGAGGGGTTGGAAACACAGGCCGGCAAAGCCGGCAAAAAAAGGAGACGGAGCGAAGCTCCGGTTAGGCAGATGGCACGACAAGACCAGGCCAACGACCAGTTTTCCCTGACCTCGTTCCTCTACGGCGGCAATGCCGACTATATCGAGCAGCTTCAGGCGGCCTATGAGGACGACCCGCAGTCCGTTGCGCCGGAATGGCGCGACTTCTTCGGCGCCCTCAAGGACGATGCCGGCGACGTGCGCAAAAACGCGCGCGGCGCCTCCTGGTCGAAGCCGAACTGGCCGATCGCCGCCAATGGCGAACTCGTCTCGGCACTCGACGGCGACTGGCCGGCGATCGACAAGCTCGTCGAGAAAAAGATAAAGAGCAAGGCAGCCGCCGACGGCAAGGCCCTGTCGGGCGCCGAGGTGCTGCGCGCCACGCGCGATTCCGTCCGCGCCATCATGATGATCCGCGCCTTCCGCATGCGCGGCCACCTGCACGCCAATCTGGACCCGCTCGGCATCGCCAAGCCGATAGAGGACTATAACGAACTGTCGCCGGCGACCTACGGCTTTTCCGAAGCCGATTACGACCGGCAGATCTTCCTCGACAATGTTCTGGGGCTGCAATACGCCACCATCCGGCAGATGCTGGAGATCCTGAACAGGACCTATTGCTCCACGCTCGGCGTCGAGTTCATGCACATCTCCGATCCGGTGGAGAAGGCCTGGATTCAGGAGCGCATCGAAGGGCCGGACAAGGGCATAGCCTTTACGCCCGAAGGCAAGATAGCGATCCTCCAGAAGCTGATCGAGGCGGAAGGTTTCGAGCAGTTCATCGACGTCAAATACAAGGGCACCAAGCGGTTCGGCCTGGACGGCGGCGAGTTGCTCATTCCCGCCCTGGAGCAGATCGTCAAGCGCGGCGGCTCGCTGGGCATGAAGGAGATCGTGCTCGGCATGTCGCATCGCGGCCGCCTCAACGTGCTGAGCCAGGTGATGGCGAAGCCGCACCGGGCGATCTTCCACGAGTTCAAGGGCGGCTCCTACACACCCGACGACGTCGAGGGTTCGGGCGACGTCAAGTACCATCTCGGCGCCTCCTCGGACCGCGAGTTCGACGGCAACAAGGTGCATTTGTCGCTGACCGCCAATCCCTCGCACCTCGAAATCGTCGATCCCGTCGTCATGGGCAAGGCGCGCGCCAAGCAGGACCAGCTCTATGGGCGCACGCGCGAGGAGATCGTGCCGCTGGAAGAACGCGCCAAGGTGCTGCCCCTGCTGCTGCACGGCGACGCGGCCTTCGCCGGCCAGGGCGTGGTGGCGGAATGCCTCGGCCTGTCCGGCCTCAAGGGGCACCGTGTCGCCGGAACCCTGCATTTCATCATCAACAACCAGATCGGCTTCACCACCAATCCGCGCTTCTCGCGCTCCTCGCCCTATCCGTCGGACGTTGCCAAGATGATCGAGGCGCCGATCTTCCACGTGAATGGCGACGATCCGGAAGCGGTTGTCTACGCGGCCAAGATCGCCACCGAGTTCCGGATGAAGTTCCACAAGCCGGTCGTCATCGACATGCTCTGCTACCGGCGCTTCGGCCACAATGAGGGCGACGAACCGGCCTTCACCCAGCCGATCATGTACCGCAAGATCCGCACCCAGAAAACGACGGGGCAAATCTACGCGGACAAGCTGATCGGCGAAAGTCTGATCACGACCGCCGATTTCGACAGGATGAAGGCTGACTGGCGCGCCCGTCTCGAAGCCGAATTCGAAGCCGGCCAGGCCTATCGGCCGAACAAGGCCGACTGGCTGGACGGCGCCTGGTCGGGAATGCGCACCGCCGACAACCAGGATGAGCAGCGCCGCGGCAAGACCGCGGTTCCGCTGAAGACGCTCAAGGAGATCGGACGCAAGCTCACCGAGATACCGAAGGGTTTCGAGGCGCACCGGACGGTCGCGCGATTCATGGACGCGCGCCGCAAGATGATCGATTCCGGCGAGGGTCTCGATTGGGCGACCGGCGAGGCGCTAGCCTTCGGATCGATCCTGCTCGACGGCAACCCGGTCCGGCTCTCCGGTCAGGATTCCGAGCGCGGCACCTTCTCGCAGCGCCACTCCGTCCTCTACGACCAGCGCGACGAGGCACGCTACATTCCGCTGAACAACCTCTCGCCTGCGCAGGCCGGCTACGAGGTCATCAACTCGATGCTGTCGGAAGAGGCCGTGCTCGGCTTCGAATATGGCTACTCGCTGGCCGAACCGCGCGCGATGACCCTCTGGGAAGCGCAGTTCGGCGATTTCGCCAATGGCGCGCAGGTCGTGTTCGACCAGTTCATCTCTTCGGGCGAGCGCAAGTGGCTGCGCATGTCCGGCCTGGTTTGCCTGCTTCCGCATGGCTATGAAGGCCAGGGGCCGGAGCATTCGTCGGCAAGGCTGGAGCGCTTCCTGCAGCTTTGCGCCGAGGACAACATGCAGGTGGCCAACGTATCGACGCCGGCTAATTACTTCCACATCCTGCGTCGCCAGATGAAGCGGGACTTCCGCAAGCCGCTGGTGCTGATGACGCCGAAATCGCTGCTGCGCCACAAGCGCGCGGTCTCGGCGCTGTCGGAAATGTCGGGCGAAAGCACGTTCCACCGCCTCTTGTGGGATGACTCCCAGTTACAGGGAACCGGAGGCGAGCTTGTCCGGCTGGTGAAGGATTCGAAGATCCGCCGCGTCGTCATGTGCTCCGGCAAGGTCTATTACGATCTGCTCGAGGAGCGTCAGAAGCGGGACATCAACGATGTCTACCTGCTGCGTGTCGAGCAGCTTTATCCTTTCCCGGCCAAGGCACTGATCACCGAGCTTTCGCGGTTTCGCAACGCTCAGATGTACTGGTGTCAGGAAGAGCCCAAGAATATGGGGGCATGGTCCTTCATCGATCCCTATCTGGAATGGGTGCTCGCCCACATCGACGCCAAGCACCAGCGCGTGCAATATGCCGGCCGGCCGTCCGCCGCCTCGCCGGCAACCGGCCTTATGTCAAAGCATCTGGCGCAGTTGCAGGCATTCCTCGACGATGCTCTCGGCGAATAATTCAGATATCGAGATCCCAAAAGGCAGAAGCAAATGGCCAGCGAAATCCGCGTCCCCACCCTCGGCGAGTTCGTCTCCGAGGCCACGATCGGCAAGTGGTTCAAGAAGGTTGGCGACGCGGTCGCCGTCGACGAGCCCTTGGTGGAGCTGGAGACCGACAAGGTAACACTCGAGGTGCCTGCCCCGGCGGCGGGTACGCTGGCCGAAATCGCCGCCGCTACCGGCGATACGGTTGGCGTCGGCGCTCTCCTGGGTTCGATCTCGGACGGCGCCGGAAAACCGGCCGCCAAGGCCGAGGCCCGGCCGGAAGCGGTGGCTCAGGCAGCCGGCGCCGCCGGCGCGTCGACGACGAAGGAGGCCGCCGCCAAGACGGCGGCGATCGCCGGCGAGGCTGTGGTCGAGAAGCGCGACATGCCGCCGGCTCCGGCCGCCGCCAAGCTTTTGGCGGAAAGCAACCTTTCGGTCGATCAGGTTGCCGGCTCCGGCAAGCGTGGCCAGGTGCTGAAGGGCGATGTGCTGGAGGCGATCGCCAAGGGCGTCCCGGCTCCGGCCGCCGCCCCGGCCTCGGCTCCCACCGCCGCGCCGGCGCCGGCTCCCGTCGCCGCCCGGCCGCCGTCTCCCGTCGAGGACGCGCCGCGCGAGGAGCGCGTGCGCATGACCAAATTGCGCCAGACCATCGCGCGCCGGCTGAAGGAAGCGCAATTCACCGCCGCGATGCTCACGACGTTCAACGAAGTCGACATGAAGGGCGTAATGGACCTGCGCGCCAGATATAAGGACGTGTTCGAGAAGAAGCATGGCGTGAAGCTCGGCTTCATGGGCTTCTTCACGAAGGCGGTCACGCACGCGCTGAAGGAAATCCCGGCGGTCAATGCGGAGATCGACGGCACGGACTTCATCTACAAGAATTACGCCCATATCGGCGTGGCGGTCGGCACCGAGAAGGGGCTGGTGGTGCCGGTGGTGCGCAACGCGGACGCCATGTCGATCGCCGAGATCGAAAAGGAGATCGGCCGGCTGGGCGTGGCCGCGCGCGACGGAAAGCTTACCGTCGCCGACATGCAGGGCGGCACTTTCACGATTTCCAATGGTGGCGTCTATGGCTCGCTGATGTCGACGCCAATCCTGAACGCGCCGCAATCCGGCATCCTCGGCATGCACAAGATACAGGACCGTCCGGTGGTGGTCGGCGGCCAGATCGTGGTCAGGCCGATGATGTATCTGGCGCTCAGCTACGACCATCGCATCGTGGACGGCAAGGAAGCGGTGACCTTCCTCGTCCGGGTCAAGGAGAGCCTGGAGAATCCGGAGCGGCTGGTGCTGGATTTGTAAGGGCGGCCGATCCGGAGGCCAAGCTCCGGTTGTCGAACACGAAGCGCGTGAAGCGAAAGCAATTCCGCCCATCCGCCGCGCGCTCTGGGAGGGTGAGTCATGGAAGTTTCGGCGGCATCGACGGAAATCACCGTTCTGGCCTGGAGCGTGGCGCTTCTGCTTGTGCACGTCGTGGTGCAAGCGAGCGCGGCTGTTGACCTGGGATTCAGTTATCTCGTCGGGGCACGCGACGAGAAGCGCCTCTCAAGGAACCTTGTCGCAGCTCGATTGCTCCGCGCGCTGCGCAATTTCCTGGAAACCTATCCGGCGTTCATCGCGCTCGCTCTGGCGCTGGTTGTTACCGGCAAGGCCGGCGGCTTGGGCGCGACCGGCGCCTGGCTGTGGCTTCTGGCGCGCGTGCTCTATGTCGCGCTCTACGCGGCGGGCATACCGCTGGTCCGGACGCTTGTCTGGGCGGCGTCGATCGTCGGGCTGGTGCTGATGCTCGTTCGACTGATCTCGTGAGGGAAAATCATGCCCCGGCAGACCCGTCGGCGGCGGAGCGCTGGCCGGCGCATCGTTTCCACCGCAGGCTGTCTCTTCCGTTTCGCGTCGCGTCCGCTACAGTCGGACAAGGAGCAACGCAACGAAAGGGGTCCATGGCTTTCGAACAGGACATACCGCCTATCCAGGTCCATCTGTGCGTGAAGCGCGGCCGCGAAGCCATCGCCTGGTACGAAAGGGCTTTCGGGGCGGTCGAGACTTACGAGCAGATGGCGGAGGATGGCGAGCGGGTGCAGCATGCCAATCTCTCGATGTTCGGATCGGAAGTGATGCTGCACGACGAGTTTGCGGAGATTTCTCCAGACGTGCTGTCGCCGCAAACGCGTGGCGGCGCCACAATGACAATCAACGTCAACCTTTCCTGGCCGATCGACGTCGACCGCATCGTCAAGCGCGCCTCCGCCGCCGGAGCGGAAATCACACTCCCCGTCGCCGACCAGTTCTGGGGCGCCCGCTACGCCAAGATCCGCGATCCGTTCGGTCATGTCTGGGCATTCAACGCGCCGCTGGCGAAGGCCGGATGAAACGCGGCGGAGCTTTCCTTCCGTGCGTCGCGGCGATGGTCGCCGTCTGGCTCAGTGGCTCGCCGGCGCTCGCCGCGTGTCCGATCGAGCTTGCCGTATATAGCGACCGCGATGGCGTCGCTTCCCTCGACTTTCGCCCGGCCGGCCAAAGTGCCGCGATCACCAACACGTTCCGCCTGGTGAATGACCGGATCGTTCTCGACGGCATCGTGAGCGACGGCGTGGGCCGCCCCATCGGCATGCTCGGCCATCGCTGCCCGCAGGGCGACGCGACCGGCCAGGAACTGGACGATTGCACGCTCTGGCAAGGCGTCATCTACGCGTCGGATGATGCCGGCGGTATCGGCCTGCTGCCCGCCGAGGGCGCGCCGGCGCCGAAGACGCTGATCCTTGCGGATCTGGCGCGCGCCCTGCGCTTCTCGCCGGCCTATGGCGCGCAGGGCTTCGACAAGGTTCCGGCGGATGTGTTCACGATAAGCGGCTGCCAGGAATGAGTGCGACAGGAAAAATTCTGCTGGTGACGGGCGGAGGGCGAGGCATCGGCGCGGCGACCTGCCTGCTGGCGGGGAAGGCCGGCTACCGGGTCGCGGTGAATTACGTGTCCGACGCGGCGTCGGCCGCCGGCGTCGTGCATGCCATCCGCCAGGCCGGCGGCGAGGCAGTCGCCGTGAAGGGAGACATTGGCAGCGAGGCCGATGTCGTGGCCATGTTCGAGGCCGTGGACCGCGAACTGGGTCCGCTTGACGCGCTGGTCAACAATGCCGGCGTGGTCGATCGAAAGGCGCGTGTCGACGAAATGAGCGCGGCGCGCCTTGAACGCATGATGCGCATCAACGTGATCGGCTCGTTTCTGTGCGCGCGCGAGGCGGTCAAGCGCATGTCGACCAGGCATGGCGGCAAGGGCGGCGTGATCATCAACGTCTCTTCGATCGCCTCGCGGATCGGCGCACCGGGGGAATATGTGGACTACGCCGCTTCGAAGGGGGCGATCGACACTTTCACGGCCGGATTGGCGCGGGAAGTCGCGGAGGAAGGCATCCGCGTCGGCGCGGTCCGGCCCGGCATCGTCGGCACCGAGATTCATGCGTCCGGCGGGCAGCCGGGGCGCGTTGCCGCGATGCGTGGGTTGATACCAGTGAAACGTGAAGGAATGGCCGAGGAGGTGGCTCGCCCGATCCTCTGGCTTTTGTCGGATGAGGCGTCCTATACGACGGGCGCGATTCTCAACATTAGCGGCGGCCGCTGACCGCCAGACGGAAGGACCAGGTTCATGGCTTATGACGTCGTTGTGATTGGAAGCGGTCCTGGCGGCTACGTCTGCGCCATCAAGGCCGCCCAATTGGGCCTGAAGGTCGCCGTGGTCGAGACGCGCGCGACCTATGGCGGCACCTGCCTGAACATCGGCTGCATTCCTTCCAAGGCGCTGCTGCACGCCACCGAAATATTCGCCGAGGCGGACCACGGACTGGAGGCGCTGGGCGTCGAGGTCGGCAAGCCGAAGCTCAACCTGAAGAAGATGATGGAGCACAAGGACGCCACGGTCGCCTCCAACGTCAACGGCGTGGCCTTCCTGTTCAAGAAAAACAAGATCGACGGCATCCAGGGCACCGGCCGGATCGTGTCGGCGGGCAAGGTTGCCGTTGCGCTCGAAGGCGGCGGCACACGGGAACTCGAAACCAGGGCGATCGTGATCGCCACCGGCTCGGATGTCGCCGGGATACCAGGGGTCAAGGTCGATATCGACGAGAAGGTGATCATCTCGTCGACGGGCGCGCTGGCACTTGAGAAGGTGCCTGATCACCTCGTGGTGGTGGGCGGCGGTGTCATCGGCCTCGAACTTGGCTCGGTCTGGGGCAGGCTTGGTGCGAAGGTCACGGTCATTGAATATCTCGACACCGTGCTTGGCGGCATGGACGGCGAGGTGGCCAAACAGTTCGCCCGCATCCTGGGCAAGCAGGGTATCGACATCCGGCTGGGATCGAAGGTCACCGGGGTCGAAAAGACCGGGAAGGGCGCCAGCGTCACCTTCGAGCCGGTAAAGGGCGGCGGCGCGGAAACGATCGAGGCCGAAACGGTGCTGATCGCCACCGGCCGCAAGCCTTTTACCGACGCGCTTGGCCTAGCCGAGGCCGGCGTCGCGCTCGACGAGCGCGGCCGCGTCAAGACCGACGGCCATTTGCGGACCAATGTCGAAGGTATCTATGCGATCGGCGACGTGATCGCCGGCCCGATGCTTGCCCACAAGGCCGAGGACGAGGGCGTGGCGGTGGCCGAGATCATCGCCGGGCAGAAGGGTCACGTGAACTACGACGTCATCCCCAGCGTGGTCTATACCACACCCGAGGTGGCGTCGGTCGGCAAGACCGAGGAGGAATTGAAGAAAGCGGGTGTTGACTACAAGGTCGGCAAGTTCCCGTTCACGGCCAATGGCCGCGCCCGCGCCATGCTCCACACCGAGGGCTTTGTGAAGATCCTCGCCGACAAGGCGAGCGACCGCGTGCTGGGCGTCCATATCGTCGGCTTCGGCGCCGGCGAAATGATCCATGAGGCCGCTGTCCTTATGGAGTTCGGCGGCTCCTCCGAGGATCTCGCCCGCACCTGCCACGCCCATCCGACCATGTCGGAAGCGGTGAAGGAAGCCGCGCTGGCGACCTTCTTCAAGCCGATTCATATGTGATACCTGCGGCCCCAAACTTTGACCGTTGCGTTGCCCTCATCGCACGGCCGGGCCGGCCGCAACGAAGGCAGTCATTTCCGCAACGTAGGCGATTGGCGAAATTCTTGAAGAGAGCGTCCCTTCGCCCCGCTTGCGGGGAGAAGATGCCGGCAGGCAGATGAGGGGCAGCGCGGACTTGGCCAGCGCACGCTCTATCGCACCAAACAACCTTGTTTCAGCATCCCTGGTATAAGATTTGCCAGCATCGGCAAGGTGCTTGCCCGGCCATCGCAAAAATGACTTTGCGGCCCGCGAAAGCGGGCCGCTCGCAATCTCAGCAATATTCCCCCGAACTTACTGAGCCGGTGCCGCAGGCGCTGTCGGCGCGGGTTCGGTTGGGGTCGACGATTCAGGTGCTGCCGGCGATTCAGGTGCTGCCGGCGCGGTGGCATTGGGGGCTGTCGTGGCCGGAGCAGTGGCGTCCGGAGCCGGCGTGGCCGGAGCAGTTGCGTCAGGTGCGGGCGCCGCCGGTGCCGTGGCACTTGGCTGAGGCGCCGCCGGCTCCGTGGTGGCCGCAGGCTGATCGGCCGGCACCGGTGTATCCTGGCCGCCCGGCGCGAAGAGGAAGTAGGCGATGACGGCGACAACGAGCACCACGACCGCGATCAGAACGCCGCTGCCGCTTCTGCGCTCCGATACGATGGTACGATTGTCGATGCGGGTATCGTCCGGGTTCGTCAGCCTTTCATTCAGCGGGCCGGTACCGGCCGGCGGAGGCTGAGTGAAAGGATCGTCGAGGCGCGGATCCGGCACGCGCTGAGGGTTGGCCATGGTAGGTCCTCCATCGGTTTCAATGGTGGGTAACGCATGACGGGGGATTCGGTTTCAAGACGTGTTGACGCAGCCATTCCTGAGCACTCGTGAATGGAGCGCCGCGCCCTCGTCAAGGGCTGGAGCGCTCCATTGCTTTGTGCCCGCCACAGCGATTGTGGTCACACGAAAGGCGCCGCCGGAAGCTATCCGACGATATCCTTCCGACCGACTACTCGGTCGTCTTTTCGATCCGCGACGTGTCGTCGGTCGGCTCTGGCATTACCACCGGCTCAGTTTGAGGAAGCGAAATGCTGGCAACCGTAGTGTTGTCTACCTTGTCGGCTTTCGCGGTGCGCTGAAACTCGCACGCCTGCGCACTCGACACCGCAAGGCCGAGGCCGGCGGCAATAAGGAGCAGCTTCGTCATCCGAACTTTCCTTCTCCTTAGTAACCGAACAAGATTAGCAAAGCCGCGGTCGGCGTCCAATCACGCTTTGCGTGATCCTACGAAAGACCAAGAGGCCGCGCGCAAACCTGCCTAAGCAGGTTCCGGAAGTGTCTCACGGTTTTCCGACAGAAACCTGCGACAAAACAAGAGGCTAAGCAGGCGAAGCGTGGGCGAAGCCACGCAAGTCTGCTTAGTCGGCGCGGGTGACCGTGTATCCAGCCTGGCGCAGCAGGGCCACCAGCCCCTCGGGGCCGGGCAGGTGCAGCGCACCGACCGCGACGAAGGCGTTGCCTGCGTCGAGAATCTGCAGGGCGCGCGCGGCCATCGTCCTGTTGCGCGCGCTTACCATGGTCTGTTCGAAGGCCGCGTATCCAGAGAGGTCGCCGCGACCGCCGGAGGGCAGCACGGCGCGAAACAGCGGCCAGAACATGCCGGTATCGCCGCGCCTGTAGAGCACGACCATCGTTTCGGTAATATCGTCGATGCGCTCGCCCAGTTTCAGCGTATCGACCAGCCCTTGAATGTGGAACTTCATCGGCAGCGAAGCCATCGCCTCAAGCTGCTCCTCGGCCGTCTCCAGCCCCTCGAGCCTCTTGCCCCGCGCCTTGGCTTCCAGTCCGAGCTTTACATCGAGCACCGTTGCCCCATCGGCCTTGCGCTTCAGTTCGCAGGCAGGCAGCGCAATCATCGCCGAGATCATCCATGGTTTCATCCTGGAGACGCTGGAGGGCGAGATGCCGCGCGCCTCCAGCGCCCCGTTGACACCGGCGACCTCATCGGGCGCGATCAGGGAGCCAAGCGTGGTGCCGTCCGTGAACATCATCAGGTCCGGCTTGCGCGTCATCGCGGCCAGCATTTTCGCCTGATCGAGCACGTCCGTCGTTTCGATCACGACCGTGCCCGACGCGTCAAAGGCCGCCCGCGCAAGCGGCGGCAGCACCGTGACGCGCGGGTCGGCGACATGCATGGTGCCGAAAAGATAGGACGGCGCACGGCCTTGTCTTTCCACTTTCCAGAGCAGGCCCCGGCCGTTCTCGGCGCGTGCAGCCTCGGCCGCGATCCTGGCGAAGCTTGCGGGATCACTGTTTTCCAGCGCCGTCAGCATGTCCTTGCCCGTGCACGACATGCCTTCGGCGCGAGCCTGTCCGCCGGCCAGCACGACGATCAGGACGAAGGACAGGAAAAACAGCACATTGACCGCGCCGATCAGCGTCGCAAGCGGCAGGCCGCCGCGGTCGGCAAGGGCGATCACGCGCTTCATGCGGACAGCACTAAGCAGGTTCCGGAAAAGTGTCTCACAGTTTTCCCACAGAAACATGCTACAAACAAAAGACTAAGCAGACGAAGCGTGGGCGAAGCCACGTGCTTAGAGCATTTTGCAGCCAAGTGGAATCACTTGGCGTCGCAAAAATGCGGCTAAAACAAATACCTAGAGCGGGATACCCGCTTCAACTCGAACGCATCCCGCTCTAGCCGGAAATGCCGGCAAACGATCGACAAGTCCCTGAAAAAGCCTGGCGGAGAGGTCGGGGGGCGGCCTCCGCAAGGGCACCTTCCGCAGGAGCTTCGCCCCCAAAGCTCTGCGCCCATGGCCAGAAGCGCCTGGCGCAACACAGTAGCGCCGGTCACGCTCGCGGATGGGCGCAATCGTAGATTTCGAGGAGCCGCGCCGTCTCGACGCCGGTATAGACCTGTGTCGTCGACAGGCTGGCGTGGCCGAGCAGTTCCTGGATGACGCGCAGGTCGCCGCCGCGCCCGAGCAGATGGGTGGCGAAAGAATGGCGCAACGCATGCGGCGTCGCCGTATCGGGCAGGTTCAAGGCGCCGCGCATCCTTCGCATCGCCCGCTGCAGGATCGCGGGGTTGAGCGGTCCGCCGCGCGCGCCGCGAAACAGCGGCGCCTCCGGATCGAGATGGCAGGGGCAAAGCCGCCGGTATTCGGCGACCGCCTGCAAGGCAACCGGCAGGACCGGCACAAGCCGCGTCTTGCCGCCCTTGCCGGTGACGCGCAATACGTTATCGGACGGCGAGGCAAGCGCGCTCGACGGCAGCCCGAGCGCCTCGGATATGCGCAGGCCGGAGCCATAGAGCAAGGTCAGGACAGCGGCGTCGCGGGCCGCCAGCCATGGCTCCTCCGTGAGTTGTTCGTCCTCGGAGACGACGCGCCGCGCATCGGCCGCCGTCAAAGGCTTCGGCAGCGACTTCGGCTGTTTCGGCGCGCGCAGGGCGGCCGCACCGGCGGCATTCACCTGGCCCTTGCGCTCGAGGAAGCGCAGCATCGAGCGCAGGCCGGCCAGACCGCGCCCGAGTGTGCGGGCGCCGGCGCCGTCCTTGCGGCGGGCGGCCAGATATGCCCGCAGATCGGCCGGCCGAAGATCGGCGATGTCGGCGATGCCTGGCGCGCCGCCGCAATGACCGGTAAGGAATTGCAGGAATTGGCGTGTGTCGCGCTCATAGGCCTCGACGGTGAGCGGCGAAAGCCGCCTTTCCTTGGCGAGCATCTTCAGCCAGCTTTCGCGGGCGGCCTGAAGATCGGGCTTTGCGGCGATCAGGAATTTTTCGACTATGGGCATGGGCATAAGCCTGGGCGCATCGGGTTAAGATTTGGCGAAGCCGTCCTATGGCGATGAGACTCGCGATGGCGCTTGTGAAGACCGCCGGCTGCCCTTGATAGTGCGTGTCCAAACCGTCAGGGATCATTGGCGCGGCCGTCGTGACGACGGGCGACGCTTCCCTTACAGGTGCCGGTTGGGTGATTGTGACGGCGATGAACTTCGATGATATAGCCGGCCACTGGACCGTGCTGAGCGAGCTGCAAGCTGACCGATGACCCACCGGAACAAACCCATCCTCATGGCCGTCATCGGCGCGGCGCATGGCATCCGTGGCGAGCTGCGGGTCAAGACCTTTACAAGCGATCCCCTGGCGCTGGGCCGCTATGGGCCTCTATATGCAAAGGACGGCCGTGCCTTCGAGATACTGGACATTCGTCCGGCCGGAACGGTGGCCGTGGTTCGATTCAAGGGCATCGACGACCGCAACGCAGCCGAGGCGACCAAAGGCACCGAGCTTTTCGTTGACCGCTCGGCGCTGCCCGACGACACGGAAGGCGGCGAGTTCTATCACGCCGACCTTATCGGGCTGGCGGTGCGCGACGAGAACAACGAAATGGTAGGCAACGTGACCGCCGTGCAGAATTACGGCGGCGGCGATATCCTTGAAATCACCCTCGGCGGGTCGAAAGGCGTGCTCATCCCTTTCACGCAAGCCGCCGTGCCGCTGGTCGACGTGGCGGCCGGCTTCGTCCGGATCGATACAGCGGCGGCCGGGCTGTCGGACAAGGACGACGATGCCGGCCCGCTTGCCGATGATGCGCCGGGCAAGTCGAGCGGCGGCTTCGACCGACGGCCGCGTGGCCCGAAGGGCGCGGGAGGCAACAGGTGAGCTTTGCCGCCAGTGTCCTCACGCTCTATCCGGACATGTTTCCGGGTCCGCTTGGCCTTTCGCTGGCCGGCAGCGGCCTGTCCGAGGGTGCCTGGTCGCTTGAGGCCGTGCAGATCCGCGACTTCGCCACCGACAAGCACCAAAGCGTCGACGATACGCCGGCCGGCGGCGGCGCCGGCATGGTGATGCGCGCCGACGTGCTGGCCCGCGCGATCGACGCGGTTTCGCCACCCGGCGATCCGCGCCCGCGCCTGCTCATGAGCCCGCGCGGCACGCCGCTGACCCAGGCGCGCGTGCGCGAACTCGCGGCCGGACCCGGCGCCGTCATCCTGTGCGGACGCTTCGAGGGGATAGACCAGCGCGTCGTCGATTTGAGAGGGCTGGAGGAGGTTTCCATCGGCGACTTCATCCTGTCGGGCGGCGAGCCTGCCGCGATCGCGCTGCTCGACGCGGTCGTGCGGCTCCTGCCGGGCGTCATGGGCAATGCGCTGTCGGGGGAGGATGAAAGTTTCGAGAAGGGGCTGCTGGAGCACCCGCATTATACGCGGCCGCGGGAGTTCGAGGGCGTGGCGATCCCGGACGTGCTGATTTCGGGCAACCACGCGAAGATCGCCGCGTGGCGGCGCGCTCAAGCGGAAAAACTGACCGCCGAGCGGCGGCCGGATTTAATCATTAGTCAGCCTCAGCCGGTCACGAAATAATAGCCGGCCAGAAACAGCCCGACCGCGATGACGAAGCCGCGCACCGCGTTTTGCGGCACGCGCTTGGCGGTCCACACGCCGAAGTAGCCACCCAGCGCGACCGCCGGCACCATCACCAGCGCTTGCGGCCAGGCCACCACGCCGCCCGAAACGAAGACGACAATGGCGACCGCCGCTATCACGATCGACAACAGATTCTTGATCGCGTTCAGCCGGTGGTAGTCGCCGGTCTGGGTCAGGCCAAGGGTCGCCAGCATCATCACGCCCATGCCGGCGCCGAAGAACCCGCCATAGACCGCGGTCAGGAACTGTACCAGCGAACCGGCCGCCGCGCCGATCGTCGCCGATTTGCCCGGCTTGGGCTTCGGCTTGAGCCAGGGTCCCGCGGCGAACAGCGCGGTCGCCGCGAGCAACAGCCACGGCACCATCGCGCGGAAGGAGGGATTGTCGAGCGCCAGCAGGATCAGCGCGCCGGCGAGCGCTCCGACGGCGGATATGACGCAGAGGACCAGCGCGCCGCGCCAGAAACGGGCGATGTCGTCCCGGTAGGCAAGCGTCGATGTGATGTAGCCGGGGAACTGCGTGATCGACGAGGTGGCGTTGGCGGCGATCGGCGCGATGCCGGCAATCGACAGCGCCCCGAAGGTGAGGAACGTCCCGCCGCCCGCCACGGCGTTGACGACGCCGGATGCGAAGCCGGCGACGGCGAGGAGCAGGATGTCGGCAAAATCCATGTCTTTTCCGTCATGGCGGGAACGGGCGGGCGGCCGAAGCCGTGAAAGCCTGTATGGTTGCTTGCGACGGCGTGCAAGCCTGCCCAGCGGTAATTCGTCGCAATCTTCGGTGGCTGGCAGCGACGCACGCAGGAAAATTCAGCTAAACCCGGCGTGACAAGCCGGGAATTTTGGTGTATCGCCGCGCACGCAACCGGAAGGAAGACCGACCGGACCGTCATAAGGACGGTGAATTCGCCCCTGCTTCTCTTTCGAGGGACGGCATAGCCAAACGGCAGGAATGCTGCAAGGCAAGCGATGGGCGCTCTGGCTGTCGAGAAGCAAGAAAGAGGTTCAATTCCGATGGACATCATCCGTCAGCTCGAGGCCGAACAGGCCGCCAAGATCGAAGCCAAGCGCACGCTGCCCGAATTCCAGCCGGGCGACACGGTGCGCGTTCAGGTGCGCGTCACCGAGGGCACCCGCACCCGTCTCCAGGCCTATGAAGGCGTCGTTATCGCCCGCTCCGGCTCCGGCTTCCAGGAAAGCTTCACGGTTCGCAAGATTTCCTACGGCGAAGGCGTGGAGCGCGTTTTCCCGGTCTATTCGCCTGCCGTCGAGGCCGTCGAGATCGTCCGCCGCGGCAAGGTCCGCCGCGCCAAGCTGTATTATCTGCGCGACCGCCGCGGCAAGTCGGCCCGCATTTCCGAGAACACCGGCGTTCGCGCCCGCAAGCTGAACGATGCGCAGCGCGATGCGCTGAACGCCGAGAAGGCGAAGGTCGAGGCGGAGAAGGTCGTTGCCGCGCAGGCGCTGGCCGCCCAGAAGACCGCTGCCGAATAGGCTTTCCTCATCCCTCGCATTCCGAAAGGCGGCATTCGAGCCGCCTTTTTTCTTTTGCGCTTCGCTCGGGTTCGGCCTGACCTGCTCCGCCTGATGTGATTTGACCTCCCGCTCACGCGCCTTACGGTTGGGCAGGTCCGCCCCCCCGGGAGCAAGCGCCATGAAACCTGCCATCCCAGGCTATATCGGCAAAGCATTGCTGGCCGCGCTTGTCACAGTGACGATGGCGGTGCCCGTGCTCGCCCATCACGGCTGGTCCTGGACCGAGGACGGGTTCTTTCAGCTCGAGGGCATTATTCGCGCCGTCTATGTCGGCAATCCGCATGCAACGCTCGATGTCGAGGCGGATGGCGAGCTCTGGCGGGTGGAACTGGCGCCGCCTTCGGCAACGATCCGCGCCGGCTTCACCGAGGATGCCGCGAAGGCCGGCGACGAGGTGGTCGCCATCGGCAATCGTTCGCGCGATGAAGCCGAGAAGCGCATGAAGGCCGTGCGCATCATCGTCAACGGAAAAACCTACGACGTATACCCCGGCCGCGTTCCGCCAGCCTGAGCCGGCCGGTCCGTGGAGCTTCTTGCGGCGATCGAGCAACTCGCCCTCGTGCGGCTGCTGAAATCGTCCTTCTACACATACCCGCTGGTCAACGCGCTACACATTGCCGCGATCGGCACGCTGCTCACCAGCGTCTGGCTGATGGACCTCCGCGTTCTGGGGTTCTTCCGGACCCTCCCCGAAATCCCGCTGCTGGCTGTGCTTCGCCGGGTGGCGCTCGCGGCCTTCACGGGCGCGATGCTGACCGGCGCGGCGCTGTTTTCGGTGCGCGCCACAGAATACGCGATCCTTCCCGTATTTTGGGCCAAGATGACGCTCATCCTGCTGGCGGGCCTGAACCTCGGCCTGTTCTTCATGCTTGCCCGCGCGCGTGCCGTGGACGCGAAGCCCACCCTTGGCGAGCGCCTCACCGCCAGTCTCTCCGCGATGCTTTGGGCGTGCGTGCTCGTCTGCGGACGGTTCATCGGCTTCGCTTAAAGGTAGCACTCGCCGAGCTGGTCGGCTCAAAGCTCCAGGAACGGCTTGAACCCGCCATAGATCATGCGCTTGGCATCGAACGGCATATTGTCCCAGTCCGGCTTCATGCGCGGATCCGACATGATCTTCTCATTCACCGCGTCGCGCTTTTCCCGCGATTCGTAGACAATCCAGGCGAAGATGACGACCTCGTCGTCCTTTGCCTGCACAGCGCGAGGAAATGACGTCAGTTCGCCGTAGGGCACGTCGTCGCCTATGCATTCGACATAGGCCAGCGCGCCATACTCCTTCCAGACATCTCCGGCTTGGCGAGCCATCTTGCGATAGGCGTCGAGATTGTCTTTCGGCACGGCGATCACAAATCCGTCGACATAGGACATTCTCCGTCTCCTCTGCTGTTCTCTTCCCTAAAGCAGACTTGCGTGGCTTCGCCTGCTTCGCTTCCTGTATTGTCGCAGGTTTCTGTCGGAAAACCGTGACACACTTTTCCCGAACCTGCTTAGGACGATCGAGCAGATAGCGCGCCGACAGCGATCGCACAGTATTTGATCGCAACGCTCCTGACAGACCGTAAGGTGCGGCCGGAAATGCAAAGGCGCCGCGCGGGAGAATTCGCGCGCCGTCAGATCGCAAAGAACAGGCGGGCGTCAAGCCGCCAGCGCGCGTTCCCCGGCGACCCCTGGATGTTGGCGCGGGCGGCGGCGATCGAGCCGAGCTTCGCATCGTCGCCCATAGCAAGCCGCTCGGCGCGCACGAAAGTCACGTCGGTGATGCCGATGAAGCCCAGGGTGCGCAGATGCGGCTCCTGCGAGTCCATCACCTGTGGCGGCCCCTCGCTGTAAAGGCCGCCGCGCGTCAGGACGACGATGGCGTGTTTGTCCGGCAACAGCCCCTTCTGACCGGCCTCGCTATAGGAGAAGGTGACTCCGGCCCGCAGCACATTAGTCGAACCAGATGGCACTCCAATATGCATGAGTTTCCCCGGGCAGCCCTGCCCTTGTGGGGGAGATGGCATGTCAGCCTTGGCGCTCTATGCGTTATCCGCCCTTGGCAAGCCTTTGGGCAATGTCGAGCCTGAGCAGTTCGGCGAGTTCGCGGGCGGCACGGTCCTCCGCGTCGCGGCGGGCGCGCAGAGTGGCGAACTCCTGGCTCGGCTGGTCATATGAGGCCTGAATGCTGCGCGAGCCGCTGGCCACCGGCTTGGCCGTCGCCAGGTCGGTGAGCACATAGCTGCCGGTCATGTGCAAGGTTGCCGCCGTCGGACGGTCCTCATTGTCGACCTGCACGAGGGCTTCGTTGATGACCAGCACGGTCGCGCTTAGAGTCATCCCGTATTTCGGAACATCCGGCTGGCCCGCTCCGCCATTGAGGAGAAAGATCAGGTCGTTGCGGAGCTGCTGGCCGTAACGCGTATTGACCGGATCGATCGAGATCGCGTTCAGACCCGGCCGTGGTCGCCAGAACGCCGCTGGTCTCCAGGCCGGCGTCCGAATAGAGCGGCCGCACGGTGCAGGCGGAGCCGAGCGCCAGCGCCGCCACCATCACAAGCAGGCCCGCGCGGTTCAGGCCACGAGACAAGCGCGGTTGGCGGTGGTCAGATGACGACATTGACGATCCTCTGCGGCACGACGATCACCTTGCGCGGCGTCTTGCCCTCGAGCGCCTTCTGGACGAAGTCGAGCGCAAGCGTCGCCTCTTCGACCGCAGCTTGGTCCGCGTCGCGGGCAATCGTCAAGTCGCCGCGCTTCTTGCCGTTCACCTGAACCGGCACGACGATCTCGTTATCCACCACAAGCGCCGGATCGAAGGCCGGCCAAGGACGCTCGGCGATCAGGCCTTCGCCGCCCAGCGCGGCCCAGCATTGCTCGGCGAGGTGAGGCATCATCGGCGCGATCATCGACAACAGGAACTCCACCGCCTGGCGCAGGGCGGCCGCGTCCGCCGGAGCCAGCGCCGCGCCGTCCCCATTTGGGGCAACCGCCGTGCCGGCAAAGGCACTGATCTTGTTGGTCAGGTCATAAATGCGCGCGACCGCCTTGTTGAAGCCGAGCTTGCCGATATCCGAGCCTACCGCCTTGAGCGTCTTGTGGGCGGCCTTCGACAAGGCGCCGGCCTCGCCCTCGAATGAACTCGCGGCGGCGACGCCGGCGATCGCCAGGCGCTGCTTCCGAGACCAGGCGCCACACACGCTGCACGAAACGATGCGCGCCCTCGACGCCGGCCTCGGTCCAGATCACGTCGCGTTCCGGCGGCGAATCCGACAGCATGAACCAACGCGCCGTGTCGGCGCCGTAGCTGGCGATGATGTCGTCGGGGTCGACGACATTTTTCCGCGACTTCGACATTTTTTCGATCGGGCCGATCTCGACCTCCTCGCCGGTCGCGAGCAGTGTCGCGCGGCGCGCGCCGTCCGCCTCGCGCACCTCGACCTCCGCCGGCGTCACCCAGCCGTCCCGCCCCTTATATGTCTCATGGACGACCATGCCCTGCGTGAACAGGCCTTCGAACGGCTCCTCGACATCGTTCATGTGCCCGGTCGCCTTCATGGCGCGGACATAAAAGCGCGAATAGAGCAGGTGCAGAATCGCGTGCTCGATGCCGCCTATATACTGGTTGACCGGCAGCCAGCCTTTGCCGCCGTCCACGACCGCAAGAGAAGTCGGCGCCACCTCGTTCCACGGATCGGTGAAACGGGCGAAATACCAGGACGAATCGACGAACGTATCCATCGTGTCGGTGTCGCGCCGTGCGTCCTTGCCGCAGTTCGGACAGGTCGGCATGCTTCCATGTCGGGTGGTGGTCGAGCGGATTGCCCGGCCTGTCGAACGTCACGTCACCGGGCAGTTCGACCGGCAGCGCGGTGTCGGGAACCGGCAGCGACCCGCAATCGTCGCAATGGATAACGGGTATGGGGCAGCCCCAGTAGCGCTGGCGCGAAATCAGCCAGTCGCGCAGGCGAAACTGCACCTTGTGTTCGCCCATCGCGCGGTTGCCGATGGAGATCGGCGCCCAGCCGGTCGGCGACTTCGTCGAAGGCTTGCTTCGGCTTCATGCCGTCGAGGAAGTGCGAATTGATCATCACGCCGTCGTCGACATAGGCTTCCTCGGTGATCTGAAGGCTTCTCGCGTCGCCACCTTCCGGCATCACCACCGGCACCACCGGCAAGCCGTATCTGTTGGCGAAGTCGAGGTCGCGCTGGTCGCCGGACGGGCAGCCGAAGATAGCGCCCGTGCCGTAATCCATCAGCACGAAATTGGCGACATAGACCGGCAGCGTCCAGCTTTCGTCGAACGGATGAACGACGCGGATGCCGGTGTCGAAGCCCTTCTTCTCCGCCGTCTCCAGGGCGGCGACCGACGTTCCCATGCGCCGCACCTCCTCCATGAAGGCGGCGAGTTCAGGGTTGTTCCCGGCGGCCTTCCTGGCCAGCGGATGCTCGGCCGACGATCGCCATGAAGGAAGCGCCGAAGATCGTGTCGGGCCGGGTCGTATAGACCTCCAATTCGCTCTCGCCTTCCGGCGCAGTGCCTTTGGCCAGCGGCCAGCGGATCAGCAGACCCTCGGAACGGCCGATCCAGTTCGCCTGCATCAGCTTGACCTTTTCCGGCCAGCGGTCGAGCGTGTCGAGGCTGTCCAGCAGTTCCTGCGACATCGACGTGATCCTGAAGAACCACTGCGTCAGGTCGCGCTGCTCGACCGGAGCGCCGGAACGCCAGCCGCGTCCGTCGATCACCTGCTCGTTGGCGAGCACGGTCATGTCGACCGGATCCCAGTTGACCTTGGCCGATTTGCGCTCGACCAGCCCGGCCTTCCAGAAGTCGAGGAACAACTTCTGCTGATGCTTGTAGTAGGACGGGTCGCAGGTCGCGATCTCGCGCGCCCAGTCGAGCGACAGGCCCATCGTCTTCAACTGGCCCTTCATCGTGGCGATGTTGGCATAGGTCCAGTCGCGCGGATTGACCTTGTTGTCGCGCGCCGCGTTCTCGGCCGGCAGGCCGAAGGCGTCCCAGCCCATCGGGTGCAGCACGTTGCAGCCGTTGGCCCGCTGGAAGCGCGCGACCACGTCGCCCATCGTGTAGTTGCGCACATGACCCATATGGATGCGCCCCGACGGATAGGGAAACATCTCGAGCACGTAGTATTTCGGGCGCGGATCGTCGTTGTTCGTCTCGAAGAGCTTTGCCGCGTCCCAGGCTTTCTGCCATTTCGGCTCGGATGCGCGCGGATTGTAGCGTTCGGTTGCCATGTCCGCTTTTTCGACTGATAAGACGGGCGAGGATGTGTCACTCGGATAAGATTGCTGGCCTGAATCTCAAACACCTGTCGGGTTCGGCGACCTTCACCATGGTTTGCCGGACTCGTCAACCAATGGTGACGCCGCGCGAGACCGTAAAGCCGATCGGCGGGGGCATGAAAGCATGAGCGAAACGGTCGACCGACTGGCCGAGGTGAAGCGCAGGATCGCCGCGGCGGAGCGCGAAGCCAGGCGAAAGGACGAGCGGACGTCACCCTCGTCGCTGTATCGAAGACGTTCGACGCCGCAGACATCCGCCCGGTCATCGACGCCGGCCATCGCATCTTCGGCGAGAACCGCGTCCAGGAGGCGCAGGGCAAGTGGCCGGCGCTCAAGGCGGAATGGCCGGACATCGAGCTGCGCCTGGTCGGTCCGCTGCAATCCAACAAGGCAAGGGAGGCGGTCGCGCTGTTCGACGTGATCGAAACCGTGGACCGCGAGAAGATCGCGGCGGAAATCGCCAGGCAAATCCGCAAGCAGGACAAAGCGCCCAGGCTCTACGTTCAGGTGAACACCGGCTCCGAGCCGCAAAAGGCCGGGATCGAGCCGCGCGAGGCGGTCGATTTCGTCAAGCGCTGCCGCGAGACGCATGGGCTGGTGATAGACGGTCTCATGTGTATCCCGCCGGCCGACGAGAATCCCGGTCCGCATTTCGCGCTGCTCGAAAAGCTGGCGCGGCAGGCGGGCGTCGAAAAGCTGTCGATGGGCATGTCGGGCGACTACGAACTGGCGATCGCCTTCGGCGCGACCAGCGTCCGGGTAGGCTCGGCAATCTTCGGAATCCGATAGGTATACCGGCTGGATCGGTCGCGGACTCCCTCGAAATTGAACGGACCAGTCCGGGCTACCCGGTGGCGTAGGTCGCCGGGTTTCGGAATCGGGCACCTTGCTTTAGTTCTTTGTTTCCACACCGCTTTTGCCGAAAACCGGGTTCCACTTTTCGGCCCGGTGCTATAAGATCTGACCGTCGGTGCTGCCCCTCATCGCCCTGCCGGGCACTTCTCCCCGCAAGCGGGGCGAAGGATGCCGGCCGCAACTTTGGCGCGCTTTTCTGCGACGTTGGCGATTGGCGAAATCCCTGAAGAGAGCGTCCTTCGCCCCGCTTGCGGGGAGAAGATGCCGGCAGGCAGTTGAGGGGCGGTGCGGACTTGGCCAAGCACGCCCTGTTCGCACCAGACGGTCAACCTTAATGCCCCTCAGTCCGCCGTCAGGACGACCTTCACGCTGCGGCTGCGGTCGAGCGCCAGCCGGAAGGCGTCGGGAGCCTCATGCAGAGGGCGGCGCGCCGTCACCAGCCGCTCGACGTCCACGGTCCCCGAGACGATAAGGTCGACGGCCCGGCTGAACTCCTCGCCGAAGCGGAACGTCCCCTTCAGGTCGAGTTCCTTGGCCATGACGGCATTGGCCGGCACGGGCATGTCGCCGCCCGGCAAATTGCCGACCTGGACGATCGTGCCGCCACGCCGCACGGAGCGGATGGCCGAGGCAAGGCCGGCGGCGGTGCCGGAAATCTCGAAGGCGACATCGATCGGCGTCGTCGCGGCCAGGTCGCGCAGCGGAGTGTCCCCTGCCCCGACATCCACGACCCGATCGGCGCCAAGCGCCTGCGCGAAGGCGAGCGGTGCGGCCGCGATGTCGATCATCGTCACCTGTGATGCGCCGGCCAGCCTGGCGGCCAGCATGGTGAGCAGGCCGATCGGCCCGGCGCCGAACAGCGCGACGTGACTGCCGTCCAAATTACCGCCGCGCGCCACGGCATGCAGCCCGACGGCAAGCGGCTCGGCGAGCGCGGCCGAGGAATAGGCAAGGCCTGCCGGCACTTTTGCGCATTGCGCCGGCGTCGCGTCGAAAAGGCTGGAAAATCCGCCCTGCATATGCGGCGTCTTCGAGGCCGAGCCCATAAAGTAGATGTTCTCGCAGAGGTTCTGCCTGCCCTCGCGGCAACGCGCGCAGGCGCCGCACCAGCGCGACGGATTGACGGCGACATGGTCGCCCAGGCTCAACCCATCGAGCCGGCCTCCGAGTTCGACAATCTCGCCGGCCACCTCGTGCCCAAGGACAAGCGGCGAGGTGACGACAAAGTCGCCGGTGCGCGCGTGGCGGAAATAATGCAGATCCGACCCGCAGATGCCGCCCGCCTTGAACCGGACGCGCACCATGCCGGCTTGGAGCGGCCCGAGGTCGCGATCGACGACGCGCAGATCCTCCGGACCGAAGAGGGTGGCGGCTTTTGCTGAACCGGTCATTTGATCAACCCCATTTGAGTGGGCAGCCAGAGCGTAACCTGCGGCACGAAAGTGATGATCAGCAAGGCGAAGAGCAGCGGCACCAGCCAGGGCAGGATCGCCATGGTCGTCCTCTCGACAGAGAGCTTGGCCACGCGCGACAGCACGAACAGCACCATGCCAAGCGGCGGATGCAGCAGCCCGATCATGAGGTTAAGCGTCATGATCAGCCCGAAGTGCACGGGATCGATGCCGTAGACCAATGCCACAGGCATCAGGATCGGCACCAATATGGTGATTGCCGCGATCGTGTCGAGGAAGCAGCCGACGACGAGCATCAGGATGTTGACCAGGATGAGAAACACCCATTTGCTTTCGGTGAGCGCGAAGATGAAGGTGGAAAACACCTGCGCCGCCTGGCTGACGGTCAGCAGCCAGGCAAAGATCGAGGCGGCGGTGACGATGAACAGCACCGAGGCGGTCGTCTCGATCGTGTCGAAGCTGGCTTTCGCCAGCGAGCGCATGGTCATCGTACGATAGCGCACCAGGCCGAGGAACAGCGACCAGATCACGGCGGCCATGGCGGCTTCCGTCGGCGTGAACCATCCCATCGTCATGCCGCCGATCAGGATGACCGGCGTCATCAGCGCCATCACCGCGGAGAAGTCGAAGTACCAGTCCAGGGCGATCAGCGCCAGCAGGGCGATCCCTACCGCGAGATTGATCGACAATCCAAGCTGCACCAGCAGGTAGGCGGCAAGCGGGAAGCCGAACACGACGGCAACTTCGCCGGTCGCGCCGGCAAGCCGCCGAAACTCGAATGGCGTGTCCGAGCCCCAGCCGTGCCGATAGGCGAACACCGCGACCGTCAGCATCATCAGCACGGTCATGACGATGCCGGGCAGAATGCCGGCCATGAACAGCGCGCCGATCGAGACATTCGCCATCATGCCGTAGATGACGAAGGGCAGCGACGGCGGGAAGATCGGCCCGAGCGTCGCGGAGGCGGCCGTGACGCCGACGGCCACCTCGACGGGGTAGCCGTGTTCCTTCATGGCCTTGATTTCGATCGTCCCGATGCCGGCCGCGTCGGCAAGCGCGGTACCGGACATGCCCGAGAAGATCACCGAGCCGATGATATTCACCTGGGCCAGCCCGCCCTTCATCCAGCCGACCAGGGCGAGCGCGAAGCTGTAGATGCGCCCCGTCACGCCGGCTATGTTCATCAGGTTGCCGGCAAGGATGAAGAAGGGGACCGCCAGCAAGGGAAAGCTCTCGACGCCGGCGATCATGCGCTGAGCGGCGATGATGTCGGGCGCGACGTTGTAGACGACGAGATAGAGTACGGATGCGACAGCCATCGAAATGGCGACCGGCACGCCGACCAGCATCAGGACGAGAAAACCTCCAACCAGAAGCAGCATCGTTCAGCTCCCCGCTGTTTCAAAGGCGCCCGGGCGTTCAAGCACCGAATAGCCACGCCGGTAATTGGCGATAAAGACCTGGATCGAGCGGATGAACATCAACACGAAGCCCGCAAGAATGGCGTAGAAGAACCAGCGGCGCGGCAGGTTGACCGTGACCATACGCTCGTGCGCCACGATCGAAACATAGCGCCACATCAGCCACGACCCATAGGCGAAGAAGCCGACGCGGACGGCGTCGACAAAAAGCGCCAGGACCCGGGCCGCACCCGGCGACAGATAGTGATAGAGCACGTCCACATGGATGTGGCGCGATGTGCGCACGCACATCGAGGCGCCGAGGAAGACGACGACCACCAGCGCGTTGATTGCGATCTCCTCGGTCCAGGCAAGACTGTTGTTCAACGCATAGCGCGTGAAGAATTGCAGGAAGACGCAAGCCACCATGCCCCAGAAGACGGCAAGGGTGATCCAGTCCTCGAAACCGTGATGCGACAGGTCGATCGGCGCGGCCTCCTCCTCGAAGGCATGCGCGATCTCCTCGGCGGTAACCTGGGTATGGTGTTCCTCGATCATCATCAGCCTCCGAAATGGGGTCGTGCTGAAATTTGGACCGGATGGTCCGGCGCCAAGCAGGCTTGCGTGGCTTCGCCCACGCTTGCCCTGCCTGGCCTTTTGTTTTGTCGCAGGTTTTTGTCGGAAAACCGTGCGACACTTTTCCGAAACCTGCTTAGGCAGGCTTGCGTGGCTTCGCCCACGCTTGGCCTGCCTGGACTTTTGTTTTGTCGCGGGCTTTTGTCGGAAAACCGTGCGACACTTTTCCGAAACCTGCTTAGGCAGGCTTGCGTGGCTTCGCCCACGCTTGCCCTGCCTGGCCTTTTGTTTTGTCGCGGGCTTCTGTCGGATAACCCTGCGGGCGCCGGACCAGACGCGCTACTGAATGGCGCGGATCGCTTCCCAGTCGGCCTTGTTGTAGCCGAACTCCTCGAAAGTGACCTTCTCCATCACATTTTTTTCGAAGTCGGCGCGTTCGATCTCGGTCACGGTGAGGCCGCGATCCTTGAACACCTGGACCAGTTCCTTCTCGCGCGCGACGATCGTTGCCGTGGCGCGCGCGGCCGCCTCCTGCATCACCTCGGTGAAAATCTGCTTGTCCTCATCCGAAAGCTGCGACCAGCGCGATTGCGACACGATTGTGTTGAGGTGGTCGACGATATGGCCCGTAAGCACGATGTTTTTCTGAACTTCGAAGAACTTCTTCGCGTCGATCGTGGTCAGCGGGTTTTCCTGCGCCTCGACGGTGCCGTTCTGCAGCGCCAGATAGACCTCGGCGAAGGCGATCGGCGCGGTGTTGGCGCCGCAGGCGCGCGGCATGGCGAGATAGGCCGGAACGTCCGGCACGCGCATCTTGAGGCCCTCCATGTCGGCGCATTTGGCGATCGGACGGTTGGAGGTCGTGTGCCGCGTCCCGTAATAAGTCGTGGCCGCGATGTGATGGCCCGACTTTTCCTCGTAGCCCTTGGTCAGCGCCTTGTAGGTATCGCTCTTGGTGTATTTGAGCAGATGATCGGCATCGCGGAAGATAAAGGGGAAGTAGGTGACGCCGATAGGCGGATATTCGCGCGCCGCGAAGCTCGATCCGGAAATAATGATGTCGACCGTGCCCAGTGTAAGGCCCTGGTTGAGGTCCGACTCCTTGCCAAGCTGCGAGGCGGGAAAAACGTCGACCTTGTAGCGCCCCTCGGTGCGCTTGCCGATCTCCTCCGCCGCCCAGACGGACTCCGTGTGAAAGGGCTCGGAGGTCTCGTAAACATGCGCCCATTTAAGCGCCGTCTGCGCGAGCGCCGACGGGACCGTTAAAGCGAGAGCGGCGAGCGCTCCGAACGTGGCTGCCAATCGAAATTTCATGTCCTTCTCCCTAGGTTGATTTCTTGAAACCGCCGGCCGTCAATCCGCGTGGCCGGTTGCCGCCTCCCGATTCTTCTTAGCCGGCATGTCCCGAAAGCTGATCGAGAAGCGCTCCTGAGACCTGCGCAGGTGCTCCTGCATGGCGGCCTTGGCTCGCTTCGGATCGCCGGCGGCGATAGCGTCGCGCACGACACGATGCTCCTGCAGAGCCGAGAACCAGGTCTTGCGATCCTCGAAATAGCTGGAAAGCCGCTCGAAATACGGATTCATGCGCTGATCGAACAACTCGCCGATCACCCGCGCAACAACAGCATTGCCGATGATGGAAGCGATCGTCGTATGAAACTCCCGGTCGAGCGCAATCGTGGCCTGATTGGGATGCGGCTTGTCTTCCATGCGCAGCAGAATATCGTCGAGGGCCGCGATGTCATCCGGCGTCGCCAGGCGCGCTGCTTCCTCGGCGACCGCGCCTTCGACGAACTCGCGCGCCCGAAGAAGCTCGAACGGGCCCTCGTCGGTGGTCGGGTTGGTCGGCAGGCGCGATGGTTCGGTGACATAGATCCCCGAACCGACGCGGATCCGCACCCGGCCTTCCACTTCAAGCGCAATCAGCGCCTCGCGGATCGTCGGGCGGGAAATGCCCATGCGCTCCGCCAACTCCCGCTCGGGCGGCAAGCGATCGCCGACCGCGAACTCGCCGCTGTCGAAGAGCTGGCGCAGTTGCTCCGCCACCTGGCGATAGAGCCTGCGTGGGACGATTGTTTCGATCGGCATGACTGCCGGCTCCTCCCAAGCAGGCCCGCGTGGCTTCGCCGCGCCTGCTTAGTTGTTGTTTCGTCGCAGATCACCGCCGAGAAACCGTAGGGTGTTCTTCCGGAACCTGCAATGGGATCAGCCGCCGACTCCTCATCGGTAAATTGGTCTGACCTATTATCCAAAATGCATGAGGTGCCAGCCCGAGTCAAGCGGCGATTTGACCTTCGATCATTTTCGCCGGCAAAAGGGCGTGTCGGGCAGGCTCCGCAGGCCGCCTGCGGCACGGCTTCCTTCACATATCGGCATTCGGAGGGTGCTGGCCGCCGCAGGCAACTGTGGCGAACCCGGTGCGATCGGGACGGCGGAAGGAGCGAACTCTGCCGAAGAGCGTCTACGGTTCCGACACGAGTTCAGGGTCGAGCGTGAAGAGTTCCTGCGCCCGGCCGACGCCGCGCAGCGCGTAGCGGCCGACCGACACGAGCTTCCTGCGTTCCTCCTCCGGCAGAGCGGTGAAGAACGTCGGCGAGAACAGCACATGCCGGTCGACGGAACGGCACATTGAAGCGATGCGGCTGGCCTCGTTGACCGCCTGGCCCACGACGGTGAAGTCGAGCCGCTCCGGGCTGCCGATATTGCCGTAGAATACGTCGCCGACATGCAGGCCGAGATAGATCGTGCTGACCGGCTCGCCGGCCGAGGCGCGCCGCCGGTTGAGTTCGGCGAGGCGAAGCCTCAAATCGGCTTCCGCCCGCATCGCGGCAACGCAGGCATTGGCCGGATCGGAATCGGTGAAGATAGCCAGCGTGCCGTCGCCCATCAGTTTCAGAACATCGCCGCCGGCGCCATGGACGGCCGAAATGACCGCCTCGGCATAGTCGTTGAGCAGCGGGATCAGTTGATCGGAGGAAATGGTTTCCGACAGCGTCGTATAGCCGCGCATATCCGAGAACCACAGCACCGCGTTCAGCGTCTCTGCGATGCCGCGGCTCATGCGCCCCTGCAACACGCGGCGCCCGGCATCGCGGCCGAGATAGGTCTCGACCACGGCGACGGGCACGCGCGCCAGCGATGCCGCCTTGATGGCAAGGCCCAGGATCGGAGTAAGGTAGCGGAGCGCCGCGATTTCATCGCCCGTGAAGCCGCTCCGCCTGGCCGTGGTCCAGCGTGTCGCCAGATTATCCATCTCGCCAAGGATCGCATCCGGCGCGAACAAGTGCACTTTCGCGAAATAATCCGTCTGGCCGTCGGCGCGCAGTTCTTCAATCGCGTCAAACCCCGCGGTCTCGCCGGCGTGCAGCCGGCACCGCAACTCGCCGCCGCCCTGCTGGATCAGGTGATAAAACGGGCTGTTCTGCCAACCATCCGTGGCGCCGTCGGCGTCACGCCTGAATTCCAGCAGCGGCGCCTCATCGGTCTCATCCTCACGCCAGCGAAAGCCGCGTCCCTCATAGATGGGATGCAGCGTATCGATGATGACGATGGCGCGGCCGAGTTCGAGGCCAGCCGCCCTCACCCGCTCGCAAAAGCCGTTCAGGAGCGAGAGTTCGGTGGCACCCTCCAGGCCAGTCGCGGCGACCCAGGCCGCTATCTGTTGAATCTCGCCATACTTCATGAGCACCGGTAGACTGCATGGCCGGGCAGGTTCGCGCAAGTGGCGCAGTATCCGGGACAGGGCTCAGAACTCGGATTAACGAAGAGCGAAAATCCCCCTCTCCGTCTTGCTTCGCAAGCCACCTCTCCCCCTGCGGGGGCGAGGAAAGGCGCCAAGCGGTCCGGCCGCGCGTTTCCTCGCCCCTGCGAAGCTTCTTGCGAAGCGGGGGAGAGGTGGCCGCGAAGCGGCCGGAGAGGGGGTTGAATCGTGGTCCCGTTAACCCGGATTCGGAGCCCTGGTATCCGGGACGCCCCAGGCTTCGCCGGGCCCTAAGCAGACTTGCGTGGCTTCGCCCACGCTTCGCCTGCTTAGCCTCTTGTTTGGTCGCAGGTTTCTGTCGGAAAACCGTGACACACTTTTCCGGAACCTGCTCAGTGCAGGACCAGCAAATCCTTGGACGAGAAGCTGATCTCCGTCTGCTCGCCGACCGCCGGCGGCGGCGTCGATGAATTGTTGAAGGTGTCGAGCGACACGATGTTCCGCCCGACGCCGACGCGTACGCGGATCACCGAGCCCAGAAAGTGCACTTCATGAATCTGGCCGGCAAGGCTGGTGTCGTGGCCGGGCCGGGGCCCGAGCGCGATCGCCTCGGGGCGCAAGGCGAGTGAAAGCTGGTCGCCGGTTTTCGATCCGTTCAGCTTGCCCGTGAGCGATATGTCCTGTGAACCGACGCGGGCCGCACCCGTGGCGGCATTGGTCACGGTTCCCTCCAGAAGATTGAGCGTGCCGACGAAATTGGCAACGAAGCGCGTCGCAGGACGGTTGTATATGTCGAACGGCGTTCCGACCTGCTCGACCTTGCCGCCATACATCACGACGATGCGGTCCGACATCGACAGGGCTTCTTCCTGGTCATGCGTCACGAAGATGGTGGTGATGCCGAGCGATTTCTGGATCGAACGGATCTCGTCGCGCAGCGACAGGCGTACCTTGGCGTCGAGCGCCGACAATGGCTCGTCGAGCAACAGCAGCTTCGGCTTCGGCGCCAGCGCGCGGGCAAGCGCGACGCGCTGCTGCTGACCGCCCGAAAGCTGGTAAGGGTAGCGGTCGCCGAAGTCCGGCAGCTTGATGATGGACAGCATCTCGGCCACGCGCCTGTCGGCTTCGGCCTTCGCCATGCCAGCGACCTTCAGTCCGAAAGCGACGTTCTGGGCGACGGTGAGATTGGGAAACAGCGCGTAGGCCTGGAAAACCATGCCGACATTGCGCTGGTTGGGCTTGAGGCCGGTGACGTCCTTTCCCCCGACGATGATGCTGCCCGCCGTCGGCTGCTCGAAACCAGCGACCATACGCAGCACCGTGGTCTTGCCGCAACCGGACGGGCCGAGGAAGGAGACGAACTCGCCGGTGGCTACTTCAAGGTCGAAATCCTGGACGACGGTCGTCGGGCCGAAGGCCTTTCGAAGGTTCCGGATGTTGAGAAACGTGTCTGCCATGCCTTCGGCCTTCTCGGGTTCAGTTCGGGCGATTGGCCGATTTCGGCGCGAACCGCGAAAGGATCTGGATAACCGACATGCACCCCCAGGTGATCGCGAAGGCGATGATGGCGAGCGCCGCCGGCTCGTAGGCACGGTTGGCGCCGATGTTCTGCAGGTAGGGCCCGAAGGCCGGGCGGTTTAGCAGGCTCGCCATGGTAAACTCGCCGATCACGATGGCGAAGGTGAGGAAGGCGCCCGACAGCACGGCAATCAGCACATTGGGCAGGATGATCCGCGCGATGATGGTGGCCCATCCCGCGCCGAGAATCTGAGCCGCTTCCGTCAGCGTGCGCACATCGATCGTGCGCAGGCCGGTGTCGACGGCGCGATACATATAGGGCAGCGCCAGCGTGGTGTAGCCGATGACAAGCAGCGCGTCGGCGCCGCGCGCGGTCGCCAGGAACGGCAGCGGCGAGGACGAGCCGTACATGCGGATGTAGCCGAACACGATCACGATTGCCGGAATGATCAGGGGCAGGAGCGTGATGAACTCGACGACCGGCCGCAGGCGCGGCATGCGCAGCCGGATCCAGTATGCGGTCGGCACCACCACCAGCACGCCCAGCAGGATCGTGAAGATCGCGATCATGATCGAATAGAGGAAGGTCTGCTGGAAACGGATGTCGCCCAGCACCACCCTGTAGGCGTCGAAGGAATACACGCCGCGCCGCATGCGCAGGGAGAATTCCAGTGTCGCGATCAGCGGGATGAAGAAATAGGCAGCACCCACGCCGAAGGTCACCCACGCCCAGAATTTGCCGGAGGGGGCCCTCATTTCAGCCACCTCTCGCTGCGCGACCGGAACCAGATGTAGAACACGTTGGCGAGCCCGGTGATGACGATCATGCCGAAGGCCAGCGCATAGCCGAGATGCGGATTATGAAGCACGTCGCCGCGGATCTGCGCGTAAAGCAGGATCGGCACGATGTTGAGCGACGAGCCGGTCAGCGCATAGGCGGTGGCGATCGCGCCGAATGAATTGGCGAAAAGCAGAATGACGGTGCCGAGAAAGCTCGGCCACAGAACCGGGATGACCACCATGCGCCAGTATTGCGCCTGCGTCGCGCCAAGCGTGGCGGCGGCCTCGCCCCACTCCTTCTTGATCCCGTCGATCGCCGGCGTGATGATCACGACCATCAGCGGTATCTGGAAAAACAGGTAGGTCAGCGTCAAGCCGGCAAATGACAGGATGTTGAAGCCAAGCGCATAGATGTTGATGTCGAACCATGTCCTCAGCAGCACGGTGACGAGACCGAGCCGGCCGAGCGTGGCGAGAAAAGCAAAGGCAAGCGGCACGCCCGCGAAGTTCGAGGCGACGCCCGAAAAGGTCATCGTCGCGGAGCGCACCCAGTTGGGCAGGCCGCCGCGCACGATGGCGATCGCTATGGCCAGTCCTATCAGCGCACCCAGTATCGACGACGCAAGGCTGATGCGTATGGATATCCAGTAGGCCGCGACGATCGAGGGTTGCGAGAGCGCCGCGATATTTTCCAGCGTGAACTCGCCCGCGTCGTTCTGGAATGCGCCGATGACCAGATAGGCCGTCGGCAAGATGAGGAACATCAGGGCGAAGATGAAGAAGGGCGCGACGCCGAGCCAATGGGTCGGCAACCTCACGCCGCGCGCGGCCGCCGGCGGCGTGGATTGAAGGGCAGCGGAAGGAATGCTGACGTCGGTCATCGGACTTGCCGGGAAAGGATAGACCGGGCGGCTCACGCCGCCCGGCCGATATCCGGATTACTGCACGTTGGCGCCGACAATCGCGTCCCACTGCTTGGTGATGATCTCCTTGGCGGCGGCCTGGTCCTCGAGGCTTGGGAACACCGCGGCTTCATAGGACGCGGCAGGCGGCAGCTTGTCGAGAAGCTCCTGCGGAATCTTGCCGGCCTTGGCGAGATCGTTGAAGCGGATCGGGTGGCAGTATCCCTTCAGCCACAGAAGCTGGCCTTCGTCGGAATAGAGGTGTTCCATCCACAGCTTGGCGGCGTTGGGATGGGGCGCGAAGGCGCTGATCGCCTGCACATAGACGCCGGCTACCACCCCGGTCTTCGGCACGACCACATCCACCGGGGGATTGCCCTTCAGCGTATCGCGGCCACCGAGAGCATTGTAGTCCCAGTAGATGATGATCGGGGTCTGGCCCTGCGCCAGCGTCGCCGCCTTTCCGGTCACCGGGACGAAATTGCCTGACGCATTGAGCTGCTTGAAGAACTCAAGCCCCTTTTCGCCGGCTGATTTCGCGTCGGTCGCGCCGGATGCCAGGCCGGCGGCATAGACGCCCTGGATAGCCTGGTTGGATGCGCGCGGGTCGCCGGCCAGCGAAACGCTGTTGGCGTATTCCGGCTTCAGCAGGTCGGCCCAGTCGGCCGGCGGGTTCGGAATGAGGTCCTTGTTCACCATGAAGGACAGCACGCCATAATAGTCGCCATACCAGTAGCCTTCGGCGTCCTTGACGCTGTCGGGAATGGAATCCCAGGTAGCGACCTTGTAAGGCTGGATGAGGCCCTCGGCCTTGGCGGACGGACCGTAGGACAGGCCCACGTCGATGACGTCGGGCGCCTGCGGGCCCTTATTGTCCTTGTTCGCCTTGATCGCCTCGATCTCGTCGCTCGAACCGGCATCCGGATTGAGCTCGTTGACGGTGATCTCGGGATACTTCGCCTTGAACGCCTCAAACACGGCTCCGTAGCCGCACCAGTCGTGCGGCAGGGCGATCGTCGTCAGTTGGCCCTCCGCCTTGGCGGCGGCGATCAGCTCGGCGCTTTGTGCGGAAGCGATCGCGGTCGTCACCATAAGCGACGCAGCGGTAAGGGAAAGGACCTTTCCCGTTAATCTTAACATGAGTTATCTCCGTTGAGCTGACGCCGGCTGGCGCCCCTGTTTCCGGTTATTCTTGTCGCATGACAGTCGCATGAAATCCGGCTGCCGCCCCTCCGAGGCCCGAGAAAACTATCGACTTTGCAATGGCCCCGCAATCGCCGCCGTGATGATATTCCGGCTAACCAACCTCCCTTTATGGATTATATCTCGTGCCATTCCCGCCCTCAGAGCCTGCCTTCGATAGCGCTGTCGAGGATGGCGAGCGCCGCCTCCTTCGTCAGCTCGACCGGATTGCCGCCGGCGGTCGGGTCCACCACGGCCATGTCGGCGATGAGCGACCTGCGCGCGCCGTCCATCTCCAGCCCCTGGATCAGTTCGGGCAGTGTGTGGGGAACCTTGAGCTCCCTTCGCAAGGCTGCGACGGCCTCGGCGAAACCGTCGAATCCGCCGGCAATGCCGCAATAGGCGGCGAGCCGCTCGATCCGTTCCTCGATCGCGGCGCGGTTGAAGGCAAGCACATAGGGCATGAACACGGCATTGGTCATGCCGTGATGGGTGTCGTACAGCGCGCCGACCGGGTGCGACAGCGCGTGGATGGCGCCCAGTCCCTTCTGGAAGGCGGTCGCGCCCATTGCCGCGGCACTCATCATATGAGCACGCGCAGTCAGGTCACGGCCGTCGGCAAAGGCCTTGGGCAGATTCTCGAAGACAAGGCGTATGCCTTCCACCGCTATGCCGTCGGCCATCGGGTGATAGCCGGGCGCCGAGTAGGCCTCGAGGCAGTGGGCAAGCGCATCCATGCCCGTGCCGGCGGTGATGAAGGGCGGCATGCCGACCGTCAGTTCGGGGTCGGCGATGACGATCGCCGGCAGCAGCTTCGGATGGAAGATCACTTTCTTCGTGTGCGTCGCCTCATGCGTCAACACCCCGGCGCGGCCGACTTCCGAGCCGGTTCCGGCGGTTGTCGGCACCGCGACGATCGGCGCGATCGCGTCGGCGTCGGCGCGCGTCCACCAGTCGCCAATGTCCTCGAAGTCCCAGACCGGCCGCGCCTGCCCGGCCTGGAAGGCGATCAGCTTGCCGAGGTCGAGCGCCGAGCCGCCACCGAATGCGATGACGCCGTCATGCCCGCCCTGCCTGAACACCTCCATGCCTGCGGTGAGGTTGGATTCCACCGGGTTGGGCTTGACGTCCGAGAAGACGCCATAGGCCACGCCGGCATTGTCGAGCACCTTCAGCGTCGAGGCCACGACGGGTAGCCTCGCCAGTCCCGGATCGGTAACGAACAGCGGCTTCCTGATGCCCGCCGCCGCGACGACTTCGGGCAGTTCGGCGATCCGCCCCGCGCCGAAGCGCACGGTGGTGGGATAGTTCCATTTGGAAAAGAGTTTGGTCATCGAAGGTGGCTCCTGAAAGGTTTATCAAGACCCCCTCACCCGATCTGCGGCGCAAGCCACCCTCTCCCCGTGATGAGAGCAGGTCGCCGGGATCGCCGATGTGCCCTTCTCCCCGTCGCGGAGAAGGTGGCCCGAAGGGCCGGATGAGGGGGAACGAAACATGGCGGCGTCTCACACCGCTTCCCGCAGATGGTACGATTTCGGCCGGGTCAGGTTGTCGTAGCCGATGGCCGAAAGCGCGGCGCCCTTGCCGGTGTCCTTGACGCCCGTCCACACCAGCGCCGGGTCGAGATAGTCGCAGCGGTTCATGAACACAGTGCCGGTTTCGACGCGATCGCCGATAGCAATGGCGTGGTCGGTATCGCGGTCCAGATCGAGGCCGTCAGCCCGTAAGGGCTGTCGTTCATCAGCGCGATCGCCTCTTCGTCGTTTCTCACCTTCATGATGCCGACGATCGGGCCGAAACTCTCCTCGCGCATGACGCTCATCTGGTGATCGACATTGGTGAGCACTTCCGGCGCAAGATAGGGCGAGCCGGGTCCGTCGGCATCGACCTTCATGCCGATATGGGCCGTAGCGCCCTTGCGCAGCGCCTCGGCCTTCTGCTCGCGGATGAAGTCGGCGAAGCGCGACTGCGCCATCGGCCCGAGCGTGGTCGAGGCATCCAGAGGATTGCCGACGACGAAATTCTTCGTCTCGGCGACGAAGCCCGCGACGAATTCGTCATAGACCTTCTCGTGGACATAGACGCGCTCGATGCCGCAGCAGCATTGGCCGGAATTATAGAAGGCGCCTTCGACCAGATTGGCGACGGCATGGTCGAGCTTGACGTCGGGCAGCACATAGGCCGGGTCCTTGCCGCCGAGTTCCAGGCCGAGCGTCATGAAGCTTCCCGCCGCGGCCTTTTCGATCGCCCGCCCGCCGGCCACCGAGCCGGTGAAGTTCACATGATCGATCTTGCCGGAGCCGAGCAGTCTTTCGGTCTGGGCGTGGTTCAGCACGATGTTCTGGAAAACGTGTTTCGGCAAATTGGCCTTCTCGAAGGCCCTGGCGAAGCGCTCGCCGACCAGAAGCGTCTGCGCGGCGTGTTTCAGGATCACCGTGGAGCCGGCCATCAGTGCCGGCACGATCGTATTGACGGCCGTCAGATAGGGATAGTTCCACGGCGCGATCACCATGACCACGCCGAGCGGATCCTTCTTCACGTAGCGGCGGAAACCGTCCTTCGGGTTGGACGCCATCACCGGCTTCAGCGCCTGTTCGGCGATCTCGACCATGTAGGCGACGCGTTCCTTGACGCCGCCGAACTCGCCGCCATAGCGGACCGGACGGCCCATCTGCCAGGCGAGTTCAGGCACGATCTCGTCGGTCATGGCGACCAGCGCTTCCAGCATCGCAAGCATGTAGCGGCCGCGTTCGGCGATCGGCGTTTGCGCCCACCCGACCTGCGCGGCCCTGGCGCGCTCGACCGCGGCATTGACGGCCTGGTCGGTCGCGACCGGCCGCTCTGCGAAGATCGAGCCGTCGATGGGGGATTTGAGCTTCACGGTTTCCAAGGGTGTCTCCGGCTTGTTCTTCAGCAGGGTATCGCCTGCACGTGGCCTTGTTCAGCATAGGCGAGAATTGCGCGGTCGCGCGTTACGATAGCAAGATCGCGTTCTCGGGCAGTCGCTATCAAGATCCTATCCATTGGATCGTTGTGTATCCGACCCGGCAAGTATGAGGCCGCAATCAGGATCTTGCCGGTGACGCCCTCGACCTCCAGGGCGGCGATCTCGATGAATTCATCAAACCAGCGCTCAGGTCGCCTTGTGGAGGGAAGACGGCCCTTCGACACAAGCATTCCCAATTCCCAGGCGGACATCACCGATACGGCGAGCGCGTGACCGGACACGAAAGCGTTGTTCACGGCCTCGGTCGCCACATTCGAAATCGGAGCTCCTTGCGACATCCAGATGAAGGCGCAAGTGTCCAGAAGAAGCCTCGCCCTACTCATAAACATTGCCCCAATCCGGATCGGCCGGTTCGGTTAGGTCGACATCTGGAAGGAGAGTCAAAGTTCCCTTCATACAACCGAAAATTGGATGACGGCGAAGCTCTGCGCCCGCGTCAGCGTCGCCCGCACCGGAAGATTTGCTCACGACTACTGGCGGCGCACTCCTCTGGACGCGACGAAAGACCAGCTTCTCACCCTCAATGTTTACGGACATCGTTTCAAAGCCCGCATCCAGCCATTCCCTGGTCATCGGATTGTTGCTCGGATTGTTGCTCCACCAAGCCGGATATTGCTTCGATGGCGGCAGCTTCAGATCGAGCACCTTTTCAATTTGGGCGAACGTCATCGGAACATAGTCCTGATTCTGTCCGGTCAAAAACTCTTTCAGGGGAGCATATTTGCCCATGATATCGCGCCATATTTTGACCACGGCAACAACCTGTAGCCGATGCAGCTTAAGTAGGCTACGCAAAGCAATTAGTCAACATTATTACAACTGGAAGAAGCTTTAATACCGCTCGAATCCCCGGTGCAGCTCCCAGTCCGTGATGCGCCGGTCATATTCGAACTGCTCCCAGCGGGCCGTGTGGACATAGTGCTCGATGACGTCCTCGCCGAAGGCCTGCTTGAGCATCCCGGACTTTGCCATGGTCTCGGTGGCCTCGCGCAGCGTCTTGGGGATTTCGGGCAGGCGGGACGCCTGATAGGCGTCACCGACGAAGGGTTTCTGCAGTTCCAATTTCTCCTCGATGCCGGCAAGCCCGGCGGCGATCAGTGCGGCGAAGGCCAGATAGGGGTTCAGGTCCGCGCCGCCTATGCGGCACTCCATGCGCACGCCCTTCGTGCCTTCTCCGCACAGGCGGAAGCCGGCGGTGCGGTTGTCCTCGCTCCACATGATCTTGGTCGGCGCGAAGGTGCCGGACTGGAAGCGCTTGTAGGAGTTGATGTAGGGCGCCAGGAACCAGGTGAATTCCTTGGCATATTTCAACTGGCCGGCACACCATTGATGACCGAGCCGGCTCATGCCGTAGGCGCCGTCCTCCTCGAAGAACAGCGGCGTCTTGCCGTCCTCGCTCCACAGCGAATTGTGGATATGGCTCGAATTGCCGGCCAGCCCGTAATTGTACTTGGCCATGAACGAGACGGCCTTGCCCTCGCTGGCCGCGATCTCCTTGGCGCCGTTCTTCAGGATGACATGGCGGTCCGCCATTTCCAGCACTTCGGCGTAGCGTACATTGATCTCTTCCTGCCCCGGCCCCCATTCGCCCTTGGAGTTCTCGATCGGGATGCCGGCGCCTTCGAGTTCGTTGCGCAGTCGGCGCATCACCCCTTCCTCCTTGGTGGTGATGCCGATCAGGTAGTCGCCAATATAGGGCGAGGCGGTGGTGAGGTTCTGCCAATGCTTGGCGCGGGCTGAATCGTAGGTCTCGGAGAAAAGGTAGAATTCGAGCTCGGAGGCGAAATAGGCCATGGTGCCGCGGTCTTTCAGCCTTGCCACCTGCTTCCTCAGAATGGCGCGCGGCGAATGCGGCAGGTCGTCATGGGTGTGGTGGTCGAGCACGTCGTTGAGCACCAGCGCCGTCTTTTCCAGCCATGGGATCCGGCGCAATGTCGAAAGGTCCGGCTTCATGATGAAGTCGCCGTAGCCCTTGGACCAGCTCGCCGCCTTGTAGCCGGGCACCGGCTCCATATCGATGTCGTTGGCGAGCAGATAGTTGCAGCCATGCGTCTCGTCATAGGCGGAGTCGACGAAATATCTGGCCAGGAACCGCTTGCCGACCAGCCGGCCCTGCATGTCGACGGCGCAGGCGAGCACGGTGTCGATGTCGCCTGCCTCGACATCCTTCTTGAGCTGCTCGAAGGTGAGATTTCCGGCCATTCTTGGCGCACTCCGGATGAAATTGAGGGGATCGCTGGCTAAAGCCGTGGCCGGCGGTGCCGGCCACGGCAAAAAAATTCCCGGCTCAGGCGCCGGTTTCGCCGACGGCCCGTTCCGCCGCCGCGATGATGGCCCGGCGTTTGGCGATCTCGTCACCGATGGGCGGCCCCTTGAACCGGCTCTTCTCCACCGAGAACCAGAGGACGGCGGCCAGCACGACGAAGCCGATGACGATCCACAGCACCTTGTCGTTCGGCGGCTGGACGGCGATGTAGAAGATGATCGCCATGCCGACGACTGACAGGAAAGTGACCAGCTTGTAGAGGCCGGCCGACATTGCCCAGGGGCCTGGGTTCGGCCATTTCGGCGTGCCGTACGCGAACATCGCCAGCACCAGCGGTATGGTAAAGGACAGGAACAGGAAGACCAGCGTCGAATTCACGACGATGGTGTAGATGTTGGTGCCGCCGATCGAGATGAACTGGGCCAGAAAGACGTAGACGATCTCGAGGATCGCGGCGGTCCAGATCGCGATCACCGGCGTCCGGTATTTCGGCGAAACCGTCGCCAGCGCCTTCGAGCCGACCGGCATGCCGTCGTCGCGCGAGAAGGCGAAGAGCATGCGCGAGGCCGACGTCACCGTGGCCAGGCCGCACAGCAGCTGCGTGATGAAGATCGCGAAGTAGATGATGTTCTTCAGCCCCGCGGGCAGGATCGCGTCCATCGTGCCGAAGAACATGCCCCAGCCCTGCGACGCGGCCACGTTCATGTCCGGAATGGCCAGCGTGATGGCGCAGATCATGATCCAGCCGACAAGCGACGACCAGAGGACGGCCGAAACGATGCCGCGCGGCACCGAGAGGGCCGCGCCCTTGGTTTCTTCCGAGGTATGGGCCGAGGCGTCGTATCCGGTAATCGTATAGACCGGCAGCAGCAGGCAGAGCAGGAACAGGTATCCCATGCTGTCGCTCTGCGGGAAAACGTTACCGCCGATCTCACCCGAAAAGTTGGTGAACGTCCACAGCCGCGAAATATCGATCGCCGGCGCAAAGAACAGGCAGGCGAGCACCAGCACCGCCGTAGTGGCGAAGATGATGTAGCCGGAAATATCGGTCAGGAAAGTGGTTATCTTGATACCCAGATGGTTGAACAGCGCCTGGCCGACGGTGATCAGCGCCACGAAGGCGACGATGTGTCCCGCCGAGGTGTCCATGCCCACCCAGGCCCCGAACGTACCCTGGAAGAAGAAGGCGGTGCCGATATTGATCGCTCCGAGCACGGTGATCAGGCCGAGCAGGTTGAGCCACGCGGTCAGCCAGCCGGTGAAGCGGTTGCCGAGGATCGAGGCCCAGTGATAGAGGCCGCCGGCCGTCGGAAAGGCCGATGCGATCTGCGCCATCGACAGCGCGAACATGCCCGAAATGATGCAGCCGACGATCCAGCCGATGCCGGCGCCGGCGCCGCCAACCGAGGAGATCGCCTGGGCGAACGAGTTGATGCCGCCCGACAGGATGCAGATGATCGAGAAAGAGATCGCGAAGTTGGAGAAGCGGCTCATCGACCGCTGGAGTTCCTGGGCGTAGCCCATGCCGTGGAGGACCTTTATGTCCTCGTGTTTGTCGGTATCCGTGTAGTCTGACATTAAAGTCCCCTCTTATGGTTGACTATGCACGCTTTATCCCTCGTCGCTCGGACGGCGTTTCGCTCACCACGAGGTGGCGAAGGATACCGCCGAGGCGTTCCGCCCATTTCCGCTGCGTGTCGTCCTTTTCGATTTCATCGTTGCGGATTTCTATCATGGCACAGGGAATTCCCCGCGTCCGCGCATGGCGCTCAAGCGTGTAGTAGACGCGGTCCGCCGGCGAATAGGGCTGGTTGACGCCGACCGTCAGTTCCGGGACCGCGCGAAGCCCGTCAATGAGCGGCGCTGCCAGCCGTTCGTCCTCGTCATGGATGATGCCGATCTCCCAGGGCCGCGTGACGCCCCTGTAAACGGGCGTGAAGGAATGGACGGAAACCAGCCAGCTTGCCAGCCCGTCACGGGCGCGCCGGTCGAGAAGACCCGCGATGGCCGCATGGAACGGCTCATAGGCGAACGCGATGCGGCGGCGGCGCTCCTCGGCGTCGAGGCCGCGATTGCCCGGAATCCGCGTCGTCTCGCTGACCTCGGCAATGAGGTCCGGGGCGTCAAGCGGCCGATTGCAGTCGATCACGAGGCGCGAGATTTTCGAGGCCACCAGCGGCGCGTCGAGCAGCGCGCCCATCGCGCGCGCTACAGAAAGCGCGCCCGGATCCCAGGCGATGTGCCGATCCAGTTCAGCAGGATCGAGGCCGAGCGTCCCGTACTCGCGAGGCACGAAATTCGTTGCGTGCTCGCAGGCGAGCACGCAACGACCCCGCCCGTCACCGTTTATCACCTCGACCGCGTCAGCCGACGGCATGTGTCCCGTGCGCAATCCCCATCCAATCGCAAGTTGTCGGGAGCGGTGTACCGAATATTACTTTGAGTATTCCAATCCGCTCCCATGGATGATTTCATACGGATTGCCGAACTTTGTCAAACGGGTTTTGACGGCGGCGGCCGGCCGCAATGCAGTCACGGCAGGGAGGAAGCCATGCGCGCCAGCGTCGCGGAGCTCATCGCGGACCGCATCGACGCCATGCCGGCCGGCGAGCGGCGGGCGGCGCAAACGCTTGTCGCCAACTATCCGCTGATCGGCCTCAGGACCGTCGCCGACTTCTCGCAGCAGGCGGGCGTCAGCTCGCCGACCATCCTGCGCTTCGTTTCGCGGCTCGGCTTCCAGAACTATCCCGACTTCCAGTCCGCGCTTCAGAATGAGCTCGCCGAGCAGTTACAGTCGCCGGCGTCGCGAACGACAATAAACTCAGGGCCGGACATTCGAGGCGCATCGCCCATGCTCGAGGCGACGCTGGACAATATCCGCGAGACGTTCCGCCATGTTTCGGCCCGCCAGCTCGACGACATCGTCGCGCTTCTGTCCAACCGCCGCTCGGGCCTCTACCTGATCGGCGGGCGCTTCACCGATCCGATCGCGCGCTACATGGCGGCGCATTTGACGATCATCCGGCCCAATGTCTTTCATCTTGCCGGCCAGGAGAGCAACTGGCGCGACCGGCTGATCGACATGGGCAAGCGCGACGTGCTGCTCGTGTTCGATATCCGCCGCTATCAGGACAGCCTCGTGCGTTTCGCCGAGAGAGCCCATCAGCGCGGCGTCCAGATCGTGCTGTTCACCGACCAGTGGCTGTCGCCGATCGCCCGTTTCGCCCGCCATGCGATTCCCGCCCGAACCGGCATGCCTTCGCCCTGGGATTCCTCGGCCGCGTTGATGGTCGTGGCCGAAACCCTGATCAGCGGGCTCACGCAGGCGCTTGAGCCTGACGGCGCCAGGCGCATCCGCGACATGGAACAGCTTCGCTGATGGTCCGCGAACGGCCCCGCCCTGGCGTACCTTACGGATAATTTAGGTGCCAATGCCCTTTTAAAACGACATAAGCGTAGGTCTTGAAATCGGCTACAATGCGTGCGAGCCCTGCCGCGTGCTGTATCGGGGCCGGCTGAAAGTCCGCGCCCGGACTGTATAGCCAAATTCGGAGCGCCATGGCGGCCTGGAAACAAATATCGATCGTGATCCTGCTGCTTGCCGCCGCGGCTTTCGGCTGGGTCCGCTATTTTCCCGGCGCGCCCGAGATTCTGGCCCGCTGGGGCATAGAGGGCGTGGAGTGGGCGCGCGCTGCGCCTGAGCCGGAGGCCGCGCGCGATCAGGAAGGCCGTCAAGCGGGTCGCAGGCCCGCCACGGTGGTGACCTCGCCGGTGGTCGCCGCCACGATCAACGACAAGCTTTCGGGCATCGGCACCGGCCGCGCCAATGCCTCCGTCTCGATAAAGCCCTATTCCGCCGGCCGTCTCACGGAGGTTCTCGTCGAGCCGGGCGCGCGCGTGGGGCGCGGCGAGGTGCTGGCCCGGCTGGATTCGGAAGCAGAGGAGATCGCCGTCGACCGCGCCAGGTTCGCCCTCGACGACGCACAGGCGCGGGTGACCCGCGTCACGGCGCTGCGCTCCACCAACACCGCCACCGCCGTGCAGATGACCGAGGCGGAGCTTGCCGTCGAGAATGCGCGGCTGGCCGTGCGCGACGCCGAACTCGCGCTCGAACGGCGCGCCATCGTTGCTCCGATCGCCGGCATCGTCGGCATTCTCCCGGTCGAGGCCGGCAACTACGTCACCACCGACACCCAGATCGCGATGGTCGATGACCGCTCCTCCATCATCGTCGATTTCTGGGTCCCCGAACGCTACGCCGGCGTCGTCAAGGCCGGCGAGCCCTTGACCGCGACCTCGATCGCACGGCCGAACGAAGTGCTCGAAGGGGTGGTCAGCGCGGTCGACAACAGGCTCGACGAACAGAGCCGCACGCTTCTCGTCCAGGCGCGCATCGGCAATGCCGACGACTCGCTGCGCGCCGGCATGTCGTTCCAGGTCGCGATGAGTTTTGCCGGCGACACCTATCCATCCGTCAATCCGCTCGCGGTCCAGTGGGGAGCCGACGGCGCCTTCGTCTGGACCGTGCGCAATGGCCTCGGCGTGCGCGTGCCGGTGCGCATAATCCAGCGCAACACCGAGAACGTGCTGGTCGCCGCCGACCTTGCGGTCGGCGACCAGGTCGTGACGGAAGGCGTCCACCTTGTCCGCGAGGGCGCGGAACTGCTGATCGCCGGCGCCGAGCCGGCAGGCTCCGGCGAGCGGAACGGCACCTCCCTTCCCGCCGCGCCGCGGAGCGGATCCTAAGGGAGAGCGCCGATGAACGAAGCCTCCAGCGAGGAAAGCGGCAAAGGCCTTACCGCCCTCTTCGTGCGCCGGCCGGTGCTCGCCTTCGTGCTCAACACGCTGATCGTCGTCGCCGGGCTTGCCGCCCTCTACGGCGTCGAAATCCGCGAACTGCCGGATGTGGACCGCCCGGTCATCACCATCAATGCCGATTTCGAGGGCGCGGCGGGCGAGACCATCGACCGCGAGGTGACCGCCGTCATCGAAGGCGCCGTGGCGCGCGTCTCCGGGGTCAAGGCGATCTCGTCGACTTCGTCATATGCCCGCAGCCGCGTGACCATGGAATTCAACGACGGCGTGGATCTCGATGTCGCGGCGTCGGATGCCCGCGACGCCGTAAGCCGTGTCCAGAACCAGCTTCCCGACGACATGGACCCGCCGCGCATCGTCAAGGCCGACGCCAATGCCGACGCGGTGATGCGGCTGGCGATCACCTCGGACACCATGTCGGTGGAGGACATGACGATCCTCGTGGAAGACGAGATCGTCGACGTGCTGGCCGCCGTGCCCGGTGTCGCCGACGTACAGGTCTACGGCGACCGCGAGAAGATTTTCCGCGTCGATATCAACCAGGCCAAGATCGCGAGTCACGGGCTGACCGTCGTCGACATTCGCGACGCGCTCGCTTCGGTCGCCTTCGACACGCCGGCGGGGTCGCTTACGACAAGCAACCAGGACATCATCGTGCGGGCCACCGCCAGCGTCACCACGCCGGAGGCGTTCGAGAACATCGTGATCGGCGGCCGCACGAAGCTCGGCGATGTCGCCACCGTCACCCTCGGCGGCGACCCGAACACCACCTCGCTGCGTTCGGACGGCAAGACCGGCATCGGCCTCGGCATCATCCGCCAGGCGCAGTCCAACACCCTGGACATTTCCGAGGGCGTGCGCGCCGCCGCGGCGAAAATCCAGCAGAATTTGCCGGAAGGCATGGGAATTCGCATCAACAGCGACGACGCGATCTTCGTGAAGGGCGCTATCCATGAGGTCGAGGTCGCGCTCGGCCTTTCCGCAACCATCGTGCTCGCCGTCATCTACATTTTTCTGCTTGATTGGCGGGCGACCCTCATTCCGGGCCTGGCCATACCCGTGGCGCTGATCGGCACCATCGCGGCGATCTATCTCGCCGGCTTCTCGATCAACATTCTCACCCTGCTGGCCCTGGTGCTCGCCACAGGACTCGTCGTGGACGACGCCATCGTGGTGCTCGAAAACATCGTGCGCCGGCGCAACGAGGGCATGGGTCCGCGCGCCGCCGCCGTGCTCGGCACGCAGGAGGTGTTCTTTGCGGTGATCGCGACGACGGCGACGCTCGCCGCGGTATTCATCCCGCTGTCCTTCCTGCCCGGCCAGACCGGCGGGCTGTTTCGCGAGTTCGGCTTCGTGCTGGCGATGTCGGTGCTGCTGTCCTCGATCGTGGCCCTGTCGCTATGCCCGATGCTCGCCTCGCGCATGCTGACGGCCGGCGGCGAGGCTCGGCAATACGGCCCGATGAGCCGGCTCGGGAACGGCCTCGCCTCGCTCTACAAGCGCTGTTTGCGCGCCTGCCTGAACGCGCCGTTCATCGTCCTGCTGGTGTCGGCGCTGTTCGCGGCCTCGGCATTTGGCGCCTTCGGGCTGATCCGTCAGGAACTGACGCCGTCGGAGGACCGGTCGCTGGCGCTGCTGCGGATAACAGCGCCGCAGGGCGTCAGCCTCGACTATACGACACAGCAGATGCGCCGCATCGAGGAGCTTGTGCAGCCATTGCGCGATTCGGCGAGATTCTCAGCGTCTTCGCCAATGCCGGCCAGAACGGAACGACCAATAGCGGCTTCATGGTGATGGCGCTGGCGCCGTGGGACCAGCGCGAGCGCAGCCAGCAGCAGATCGTCGCCGAGATCGACCGCCTGACGAGGCAGGTGCCGGGCGTGCGGGCCTTTGCGGTCACGCCCAACAGCCTCGGCATACGCGGCGCCGGCAGCGGCCTGCAATTCGCGATCGTCGGCAACAGCTACGCCGATCTGGGCGACCTCGCCGGCAAGCTGCTGGCGGAACTCGAAAAGGACCCGCGCTTTGACCAGCCGCGCCTGTCGACCGACGCCAGGCAGCCGCAGCTCGCCGTTGAAATCGACCGCGAACGCGCTTCCGACCTCGGCATCAACATAACCGGCCTTTCCGATACGGTGCAGGCCATGCTCGACGGCCGCGAGGTGGCGGAGGTCTTCATCGAGGACCGCAGCTACCCGGTGAAGCTGATCTCCACCAGTTCTCCGGTGAATGATCCGACCGACCTCGAGAACATCTTCGCCAGGGCGGCCGATGGCCGCTACGTTCCGGTATCGACCTTCGCCACGCTGACGGAGCGCCCCGTACCGCCCTTGCTTCAGCGCGAGCAGCAATTGCGCGCCGTCGCCATCACCACCGGCCTTGCTCCCGGTTTCGCGCTCGGCGACGCAATGGAGGTGGTCGATCAGGTGGCGGCGCCGTTGCTGCCGGCCGGCAACCGCATCATCCCGCTTGCCGAGGCCGCGACGCTCAACGAAACGTCGAGCGGCATGCTGACGATCTTCGGCTTTGCGCTGGTGATCATCCTGCTGGTGCTCGCCGCGCAGTTCGAGAGCTTCGTCAGCGCCATCATCATCATGGCGACGGTGCCGCTCGGCCTTGCCTGCGCGGTCTATGCGCTGCTCCTCACCGGCACGTCGCTCAACGCCTACAGTCAGATCGGCCTCGTGCTGCTGGTCGGCGTCATGGCCAAGAACGGCATTCTGATCGTCGAATTCGCCAATCAGTTGCGCGACCGGGGGCTCGGCGTGCGCGAGGCGATAGAGCAGGCGGCCAGCATCCGGCTGCGCCCCGTGATGATGACCATGATCTGCACGGTGCTTGGCGGCCTGCCGCTGGTGCTGGCCAGCGGCGCCGGCGCCGAGGCGCGCATCGCGCTGGGCTGGGTCATTGTCGGCGGCCTCGGAATGGCAACGCTTTCCACAATGTTCCTGACGCCGGTCGCCTATCTGCTGCTCGGCCGCTTCGTCACGCCGCATGCCGAGGAGCAATCGAGACTGAAGCGCGAGTTGCAGGAAGCGGCCTATTCCAGCGTTGAGCCCGCCGAATAGCGGCGGCGCCCGAAACCTCGACGGTGACATCTCCGATCGCATTGGCTATGAGCGCGTGAGCGCATATTGCCGCATCACAGGCGGCACGGCGCATGCCTGCCCGGAGGCCGGAACTTGAGAACGATCACGCTCGAACAGGCCCAGGCGGGTGTCGGTCAGGAGGCCGGCGTATCGCCATGGCGCGTGGTGACGCAGGAAATGATCGATCATTTCGCCGACGCGACCGACGACCATCAGTTCATCCATTGCGACCCCGAAAGGGCGGCCAAAGAGACCAGTTTCGGCGGAACCATCGCGCATGGCTTCCTCACGCTGTCACTGCTTTCGGCGATGACGTTCGAAACGATCCCTCGCATCGAGGGCGCCGAAATCGGCATCAATCACGGCTTTGACACGCTGCGCTTCGTCGCGCCCGTGAAGACCGGGGCGCGAATCAGGGCCCGGTTCGTGCTGGCCAAGCTCAAGGCAAGGCCGTCCGGCTGGATCGAGATCGCGCATGATGTGACGATCGAGATCGAGGGCTCACAGAAGCCGGCGCTCACGGCGCGCTGGCTGACGCTGGCCTTTGTCGCGCCGGAGGAAACGCCGGCCGCGGCATCGACATAAGCCAGGTCGCAAAAAGCGCTGCCGCCTTGTTCCAGGCCGTCGCTTCCCGGGATACGAGGTATACTCCGCCATCGGCGTCGATCTTTTCCGGGAAAAGCTCTACCAGCTGGCCCCGCTTGACCTGTTCGCTCGCCGTGCCGATCCATCCCAGAGCAATGCCGCTGCCTGCCAGCGCGGCCTGCATCATCATCAGGTGATTGTCGAACACGGGACCGGGCAGATTGCCCTTTACGCTCACGCCGAAGTGCTGAAACCACTGTTGCCAGTCAAACCAGCTCTTGTCGTCGGCGCGTGCGTGGAGGAGCGTCTGGTCGAGCAGATCGGCCGGATTCTGAACCATCTTGAGGCTTTCGGCATATGACGCGCTGGCAACCGGGACGATTTGCTCGGAAAAGAGACGATGCGCCACGCATTCAGGCCAGTCACCATTCCCGAAGCGCACGGAGATGTCGATCCCGTTGGTGAGCGGAGGCAGTCCCTGGTAAGCGGTCACGACATTGACCGTGATCTCAGGGTGCAGGTCATGGAATTCCTTGAGGCGCGGCAGAAGCCAAAAGTTGGCGTAGGCCAGGTTGCAGGACACGGTAAGCGTGTCCGCCCTCGCGGCCGTCCTTTGCAGTTGCTCGCCTTCCGCACGGATGATGTTCAGTCCTGAAACGATTGCGTCGACGTATCGACGGCCTCCGGGAGTGAGCTGGACGGGGCGCGACTGTCGCAGGAAAAGTTGCGTATTCAGGAACGCCTCCGCCTGGCCGACCAGGTGACTGACCGCGGACTGCGTCACATTGAGTTCGCTTGCCGCTTTGGAGAAGCTGCCGAAACGGGCGGTGGCCTCGACGGCGAGCATCGCCTTGAGCGGTGGAATGTGTTCCCAGAACTTCATTATATTTTCTCATGATTTCATGAATCGTTCGCCCATAGGAATTGCGCCGCTGGACCTTATAATCGCGGCATATCTCGATAAGATTCCGGGCCGGCGGTCAATCGGTCCAATGAGAATGCATCATAAGCCGCCAGCCTTGGCTGCGCGAGAAAGGAACTTTTGTGTCCCCTTTCATACGCGTTTCAAGCAACGGTCCCGTCCTGGTTGTCACTATGGACCGGCCTCCCGCCAACGCGATCGACACGCCGTTCAGCACCGCGCTCTATGAAGCGTTCCGCGAATTCAACGAAAACGACGACTTGCGGGCCGCCGTCCTCATCGGTGCCGATAACCCGAAGCGCATCTTTTCGGCGGGGTGGGATCTAAAGACGGTGGCCCGCGGCGAGGCCTGCGACAAGGAAAAGGGCTTCGACCTCGGGCCGGGCGGGATCGGAGGCCTGCCGGAGTTCTTCGACCTCTACAAGCCTGTCATTGCCGCTGTAAACGGCGTTGCGGCCGGGGGCGGCTTCGAACTTGCCCTTGGAGCGGACATCATTGTCGCCTCCGACGACACCTATTTCGTGCTTCCTGAAATGCAGCGCGGCTTTTTGCCGGACGGCGGAGCCATTCAGAAGCTGCACCGGCGCCTTCCATACAATGTGGCGATCGACCTGATGCTGACGGGCCGCCGCCTCGAGGCAAAAGAGGCAAAGCACTGGGGCCTGGTGCGGGAAATTGTGCCGCGCGAACGCATCCTCGAGCATGCCTGCGGAATCGCTGCCGACATCGCCAGCGGCGCTCCTCTCGTGACCAAGGCGCTGAAGGAATTCATGCGCGCGACATCACACCTTTCGGTCGAAGCTGCGCATGAGGTCAGCCACCGTGCGTGGGTGCGAAAAAGCGGCCTCCAGCACTACGAGCGCATGCTGCAATCGGACGATTTCAGTGAAGGCGCCGCGGCATTCTCGCAGAAGCGCAGCTCCGTCTTCAAGGGCAATTGAGAATGGACGCTGCAACCGCGACGGCGGCACCGCTCAAGGGCCTGCACCGGCTCGCCCCCATGTTCGAAGCCCGCTCCATGGCGGTTGCGGGCGCCTCCGGCCGGGAGGGCTCGTTCGGCCTGCGACTGGCCCGATCTGTCGTCAGCGCCGGTTACTCGGGCCGGATCCAATTCATCAATCCGCGCCAGAGCGAAATACTCGGAAAGCCCTGCCTGGAGAGCTTTGCCGAACTCGACGAGGCGCCGGACCTGGCGGTGCTTGGAGTCGGGGCCGCCAACCTCGAGAAGGCCCTGACGGATGCCATCGACAAGGGCGCGCGCTCCACGGTCATTTTTGACGCCTGCTACGGCGAAACGCCGTCTGGTGCTCCCCTGCTGGCCCGGCTCCGCGACATTGCACGCGAAGCCGGCATCCCGGTCTGCGGCGGCGCGGGCATGGGCTTCATCAACGTGTCCGAACGCTGTGTCGCCAGCTTCTACACCGCCGGCCATCTGAAGCCGGGGGGCATCTCGTTGATCGCCCATTCCGGATCGGTCTTCACCACGCTGGCGATGAGCGACCCGCGCTTCCGGTTCGATCTGCTGGTCTCGCCGGGCCAGGAAATTGGCGCCACCATCGATGAGTATATCGACTACGCCACGAGCCGGCCTTCGACGCGCGCAATCGCCGTCTTCATGGAGGTTGCGCGCAACCCTGAAGGGTTCGTCCGGAGCCTGAAACGGGCCCGTGATGAGGGCGTGCCCGTGATCGTCTGCAAGGTAGGTCGTTCGCAGGAGAGCGCCCGGATGGCCCGCTCCCACACCGGCGCTTTGGCGGGGTCGCAGTCTGCCTATGAGGCGGTGATCGAAGAATGCGGCGCGATCTCCGTAGCCACGGTCGATGAACTCATGAACGTCGCCATGCTGTGCTCCACGGGCCGGCTGCCCGGTCCTGGCGGGGTGGGTCTGGTTACGGATTCCGGCGGTCTGCGGGAACTTGCCATGGACCATGCGGCCGGCACCGGAGCGGCGCTCGCGCGGCTCTCCCCGAATACGCTCGAAAGGCTTGCCGAAGTCCTGCCCGCGAAACTCGAACCGTCGAACCCGCTCGACTGCGCGGCCGACCTGGCCGGGGCGTTTGCGACCAATTTCGCGCATGGACTGGCCGTCATGGCGGCGGCACCGGAGGTGTCGATGCTCGGCTTCGAGGCCGACCTGCGTGACGACTATATCTACGAAGACCGGTTGTACGCGATTGCCATGACGCTCGCGGATCTCACGGAGAAACCGTGCTTTTTCTATTCGAGCTTCGGCCAGGCGCATAATCGCGGCCTTGGTGACCAGCTGGCGGATCGCGGTGTCCCATGCATCAACGGCCTCGGCGCCATGTTTGCCGCGGTGACCAAGCTGCAGGATTGGGCCGACGCAGGACGCCAAGCCAGGAGCGCCGCAGCTATCGCTCCGAACCCAGCCATGGTCCACATCTGGCGCGACGTCCTTGCGTCCGCATCCACTATCGACGAGCGGGCGGGCCTGGACCTGTTGTCCGCCTTTGGTGTCCCCGCCATCGGCAGCGAGATCCACAACGACTGGGAAGGTCTGCGGGCATTTGCCCTGGCTTTCGGCTATCCGGTCGCCCTCAAGACCGCAGCCATCGGCATCGACCACAAGAGCGACCGTGGTGGTGTCGTGCTGAACATCGCCGACGAGCCGGCTCTTCACGCTGCTTATGACGATCTCCGGTCGAGGCTGGGACCGCGTGTCATTGTCCAGCCCATGGCGCCGGCGGGCATCGAACTGGCGTTCGGCTGCGTACGCGATCCCGACTTCGGGCCATTGGTCATGGTCTCCGCCGGCGGAACGCTGGTGGAGTACTTTGCCGACCGGCAGTTTGCCCTGGCGCCCTTCGGCCAGGACAAGGCCCTCGCCCTGATTGAAAAACTGGCGATTTCCCGGCTGCTGGAAGGTGTCCGTGGCAAGCCTGCCGCCGACAAGGCAGCCGCTGCAAAGGCGCTCTGCGCATTTTCAGGCATGTGCGCCGCGCTCGCCGGCAACCTCGCTGAAGTCGACGTGAACCCCTTGATCGTTTCGCCCTCCGGCGCCCTCGCCGTCGATGCGTTGATCATACCGGCACGCGCAGGGGAGACACCCGCATGAAAACTGCAATCGTCGAGGGTAGTGTCACCGGCGGCAGCCGGGCTGACCCTTGCGACGCCATCGTCATCGGCGCGGGCCGCAATGGCCTCGTCTGCGCCTGACGGCCTTTGACCTGGAGGCGGGTGACCGAACGTCCGTCTCCACGCACTGCGCCATCTATCGGGGAGCGATCCGCCTCCAATAGCATTTATGTTGCGCGCGCGATCAGGCGAACGCCACCCAGGCTGCCGGTCTCATAGAGGCGCGAGATCGTCCGGTAGAACTTCTCATGCGCGGCATAGGCGCCCTCGCCATGCACGCTCGCGTAGGCTGCATGGTTCAACCTCCACGCGACCAGCCGTTCTGCCGCGAACGGCCTCCAGTCATCGGTCAGATCTTCGGCGACGACCTCGTTGAAGCCTGCCTTGCGGAAGTCGTCCGCGTAGTCCTCGATGCCGGTCATCGACACGCCGAACACGACCTCCCGAACGTCCCGCTGGTCATCGGCGGCGAAGGGCGCCCGCATGTAAAGGTCTTCGACATAGCAGGCGCCCCCGGACTTCAGCGCGCGCGCCAGCTTCGCGCAAAGCCCCGGCCGGTCGGGAATGTGCAGGATGGAAAGCCAGCTCACCGCCGCGTCGAAGGAGGCGTCCGCAAGGGGATAGGTGAGAGCATCGCCACAGACATGGGTCACAAGCTGGCCAAGGCCGCTCCGCCGGGTAAGGTCGGCGGCAATCGCGTTCAGGTTTGTCTGCAACTCCAGCGCGGTCACGTGACAACCGAAGGCATGTGCCAGATAGCGCGCTGGCCCGCCGATCCCGGATCCGACATCCAGAATGCGGCTTTGTGGCCCCAGTCCAAGCCGTACGGCCGCTGTGTGTATGGCCTCGGTTCCGTGATAGTGCCACTGATCGAGGCCAAACAGCTGCTCCGGCGGGATCGGGTCGTTCGGTCCGATCCCGAGCGCCGCCAGGCCGCGGTCGATGCGATCCAGATTCGTATACAGCGGCATCGCTGCAATCTCTAAACTCTGGTTCACCGCAGGCTCCTTCGGACAAGGCTCTGAGAGCGGGGAGCAGGATCAGGATCCGGTGCGTTTGAATCGGCTTGCAAGGGAGTGCCGCCCGCGTTCATTAAGCTGGGCTTTCGGGCGGAATGAAAGGTCTGCCAATCGCGGAACATGTCAACAGACATTCTTGCCATTATCGCCACATGAATGCACCGGCCGGAGTGTTGCTGACCGCCGGTTCGGTGACGCATAGCTCCTCGGCCGGCGCGAGATGCTGAGGCACGGCTTTGCTTAGGGTGTGGCATCTGTTTTGAACTCGATCAAGGGAACCGGCCGGCGGCATAGGGCACCGGATCGGCGAAGGGCCGAGCATCAGTCATCATTTCCGCGAGGAGCCGGCCGGTGGCGGGTCCGATCGTCAGGCCATGATGCGCATGTCCGATATTGAACCACATGCCCTCAACTCCGGGAGCGCGTCCGATGATGGGGACCATGTCCGGCAGGCATGCGCGCAGACCGAGCCAGGGCAGGGTTTCGACCGGCTCGCCCAGAGGCAGGATACCGCGGGCAAGCCGCTCGGCCCGACCGATCTGGATTGTGTTGGGCGGCGCCTCGGGCCGGGCGAACTCGATACCGGTCGTCAGTCTCAGGCCCTGCGCCATCGGTGCCAGCACGTAGCCGCCTTCCTCATCCACGAGCGAGTGTCGCGGCATGGCGGCGGCAGACTGATAATGCCTGTGGTGGCCGCGCTTGATGCCGAAAGGGAAGATGCAGCCGAACCGGCGAAGGAAACCGTCGGACTGGGGGCCGAGGGCCACGACCACGTCTTTGGCGGCCGCTCTCGTCCCGCCGGCCGCGACGGACCAGAAGCTGCCATCGCGGCGGAGGCTCTCGGCATGGCCGGTGCAAAGAAGGCCGCCGATTTGCTGGAAGAGAGCGGCATAGCGCCTTACCAGTTCGGCAGGATCGGTGACGGTTTTCGGATCGCGCCAGTGGATAGCGCCGGTGATGGCGCCAACGCCGGTCCGGACGCCCGGTTCGAATCTCGACAGTTCCTGCGGGTCGAGCACGGCATAGGCCAATTGGAAAGCGCCGAGCGTTTCCGCTTCCCGCGCGGCCTCACGGAATTTCCAGGCCCTCCGCCACAGGCCGATCCAGCCGTCCGCCTTGATCAGATCCTGCGCGCCCGCCGCCTCGATCAGCGCGTCATGTTCATCGACGCTGGCCTCGATCAGCGGCAGCATGGCTTCGGTCGCCCTTTTCAGGTTCCGCGGCGACGACGCACGCCAGTAGCGATAGAGGAAAGGCGCCACGGCCGGCAGATAGGCTGGATCGTAGCGGACGGCGGCGGCCCGGTTGAGGGCGTATTTGGCGATCAAGCCGAGGCTGCGCGGAAAGGCATAGGGAATCACGCTCGACCGCTCGATCAATCCGGCATTGCCATAGCTCGTCGCTTCGCCCGGGCGACCGCGATCGACAAGAGCCACGGATCGTCCGCGCGTCTGGAGATGCAAGGCCGTGCAGACGCCGACAATGCCGGCGCCGAGAACGATGACATCGATTTTCATTTCAGTCCTTCAGGCCCAAAGGCGCATCAGCGATCGAGCGGGAAGATCGGCCGCGGCACGTTGCGATAAGGCAGCATTTCGAGATGCGTCGTACAAAGCGCGCCGCTGTCGCAGACGATGACCTTGCCGGCGATCGGCTCGAAGGCGGCGCGGAAATGCTGCATGGATTTGAGCCCGACCACCGTCTTGGCCACCGGATCGATGCCGAAGGCGCGGAACTGCTGCAGGTCGAGCATCTGCGTCGGCTCGGTTACGACCAGGATGTCGATGCCGCCCAGCCGTGATCACCGCGCTCGGGCCGAAGCGAGCCGTGCAGGCCGCCGACCATCGGCCCGTCGCCGACATAGTGGCCGTCGCTGATCGAGCTTCACCGTCGCGTCGAGCCTGAGCGGCCCGCCGCCGAAGCGCGGATCGGTCTTGCCGCCGAGTTCTATGCAACCGCCGCACCGACTCCCGCCTCGGCCAGCAACGGCTGCACCGTTTCCGGATCGACCATGGGGCCGAAGGCCGCGTTGGAGAGGCCGGCTTTCAGCAGAGCCGCGAGCAGGCTGGTCGAGTCGCCGTAGCCGCCGCTGCCGGGGTTGTCGGCATAGTCGGCGATGATCAGCGGACCCCGGTCGCTGCGGTAGCGCTTGGCGATCGCGGCCGCCGCTTCGACATCCATATAGTTGTTGATGACGTCGAAGCGCTTCTCCCAGATATCGTCGGCGAGCGATCTCGGCGAAAGCGCGGTGCGGCGCCTCGTCGCCCTCGTAGGTGACGAGAACGGTGGGACCCGACGTCGCGGATATCGGCGTTGCCGAAGCCGGCATTGATGCTGACGGCGAAGACGCCGGGCTCCTTCTCATAGGTCGAGCGCGCGGCGATCCGGTCGATCATCGGCCCGACATCGGTGCGGCCGCCATTGGCCTCGTCCAGCATCGGGCGATGGACCCGCAGGGTCTTCGGGCGGATCTCGCCGGCCATGGTCCGCTGCAGGATCTCGCCGGCATGGCGGGCCGATGTCGCGCATGTCGACATGCGGATAGGTCTTGTAGGAGACAACGATATTGGCGAGCGCGCACATCTTCGGCGTCACATTGGCGTGAAGGTCGAGCGTGATCGCGATCGGCAGGTCCGGCCCGACGACGGCGCGCAGCCGTTCGAGCAATTCGCCTTCGCCGTCCTCGCAGAAGTCCGTTACCATGGCGCCGTGCAGGCCGAGAAGGATGCCGTCAAGCTCAGCCTTCTCCTCTGCCGCCGCGGCGACGATCAGCCCGGCGAAATGGTCGAAGGCCTCGCGGGTGACTGGTCCCGAGGGTTCGGCGGCAGCGCTCAGCACATGCCGGACGGACCAGTCATGCTTCCGGGCGCAATCGAGAAAGCCGGCGATCTCGGTATTGGCGTCGCCGCGCTCCCGGATGGCGTCCTCGCCGAAATAGCTCGAATGGCCGAGAAAGGTGTCGTAGTCGGTCTTGCGGCGTTGAAAGTGTTGGTCTCATGGGCGAATTCGGCGGTCAGGACGCGAAAGCTCATCACGTTCCTTCTCCTCAGGAAATCAGGGTTATGGCAGGCGACGACAGCGCCGTCGGCGCGGGGCGGCGAGCTCCGGCCGGATTTCGCGACATCGGGCGACGGCGCGATCGCAGCGGGCCGCGAAGGCGCAGCCGGGCGGCAGGTCGAAGGCGCTCGGAATCTCGCCGGTCGCGCGGATGATCTCGCGGCGTCGATGCGGGTCGGGCACGAAGGTGCTGTCGAGCAGCATTCGCGTATAGGGGTGCCGCGGGGCGGCATCGGCCTTCGGCAGGATCTCGACGATGCGGCCGAGATACATCACGACGATCCGATCGCAGAAATAGCGGACCAGGCCGAGATCATGCGAGATGAAGAGATAGGTCAGGCCGAGTTCCGTCTTCAGCCGCTCGAGGAGCGCGATGACCTGCGCCTGGATCGACACGTCGAGCGATGCGGTCGGCTCGTCGAGCACGAGGAATTTCGGATCGAGCGCCAGCGCTCGGGCAATGCCGACGCGCTGGCGCTGGCCGCCGGACAGCTGGTGCGGAAATTGCCGCACCATCTCAGGTGCCAGGCCGACCAGCGACAGCAGATGGGCGACCCTGTCGCCGCCTTTCTCGCGCGGAAAGTCGGATGCCTTGCGCCACGAGCGGCTCCATCACCGCGTCGGCGATCCGGAAGCGCGGATCGATCGAGGAATACGGGTCCTGGAACACCATCTGCATCTGCCGCCGCAGGCGGCGCATTTGCCCGCGCGAGCGGCCTCGGAGGTCAACTCCGTCGAAGTGGACTGAACCGGTAGTCGGTTCGATCAGCCGCAGAACCAGCCGCGCGAAGGTCGATTTGCCGCAGCCGGATTCGCCGACGACCCCGGTGACCCCGGCGCGGGGGAGATCGAGATCGACATCGCTCACCGCCGCAAGCCGGCGGCGCTCGCGCAGCAAGCCGGGCGGAAAATCAAAGGTCTTGCCCAGACCCCGGATTTCGACGAGATGGTCGGTCGACACGGTCATGCCGCAGCCCCTTCGCGCAAGGGAAAGTGGCAGGCGAAGCCGCTGCCGTTCTCCAGGGTCAGCGCCGGCACCGTCTGGCCGCAAACCGTCTGTGCGCGCGGGCAGCGCGGATGAAAGCGACAGCCTTCGGGATAATCGACAACGCTCGGCACGCGCCCCGGTATGCCGACCAGGCTTCCGGGCACCATGCCTTCGCGCGGGATGCAGCCGATCAGCGCCTGCGTATAGGGATGGCGTGGCGCATCGAAGATGTCCTCGACCCGTCCGGCTTCGGCGACGCGGCCGGCATAGAGCACCATCACCCGGTCGCAGGCCTGGGCGACGACGCCCATATCGTGGGTGATCAGCATCAGCGCGACATTCCGCGTACGCGCACCAGCCGACCAGGAGATCGATGATCTGCGCCTGCACGGTGACGTCGAGCGCCGTGGTCGGTTCGTCGGCGATGATCAGATCCGGCTCGCCGATCAGGGCCATGGCGATGACGATGCGCTGCTTCATGCCGCCGGACAGCTGGTGCGGGTAGCTGTGGTAGACAGCGCTGGCTTCGGCGATGCGCAAGCTGGCGCATCATGTCGATGCTGCGTGCCTTCGCGGTGCCGGCGTCGAGCCCGAGATGCAGCCGCGACACCTGGTCGATCTGGTGCGCCGACCCGGATCGACCGGATCGAGCGAGGTCATCGGGTTCTGGGTGATCAGCGCGATCCGCCTGCCGCGCAACCGGCGCAGTTCGCGCTCCGGCAGGCCGGTCAGATCGCGGCCATCGAAGACGGATCGAGCCACGCGTCGACGCGGCCGCCGATCAGCGGCAGCAGGCCCATGACCGAGAGCGCGGTCAGCGACTTTCCCGGACCCGGATTCTCCGACCACGCCCAGGATCTTCGCCCTTGTCGACGCGAAGCCGAATGCCGTCGAGCGGCCGGGAATTGCCGATGCCGATGGCGCAGATCTTCGACGTCGAGCAGCGCCATGGGCCTCACGCCTCCCGCAGATCTGGCGCGGATATCGAGCGCCGTGATCAGCGCATCGCCGAACAGATTGATGGCGACGACCGTGATCGCGATCATCAGGCCGGGAAAGATGATGATCCAGGGCGCGCTGAAGATCAGCGCGCGAGCCGCTGCTCATCATCGCGCCCCAGCTCGGCGTCGGCGGCTGGGCGCCCAGCCCGAAGAAGCCGAGCGTCGCCTCCAGGATGATGGCGTCGCCGATCGCCAGCATGCCGCAGATCAGCACCGGCGCCAGCGCATTGGGCATCAGATGGCGGAACGACGATATGGGCGTGGCTGGCGCCGAGATTGACCGTTGCCTCGACATAGGTCTCGCTCTTCAGCGACAGGATTTGCGAACGGGTGAGACGGGTGAACTGGGCGAGATAGGCGATGCCGATCGCTGCCATGGTGCTGTTCGAGGCCCGGCCCGATGATGGCGACCAGGATCAGTGCGATGAGGATTTCCGGAAACGACCAGGAGAGGTCGATCGCCGCCGTCACCAGCGCGGTCGAACACGCCGCCGAAATAGCCGCGGCGGCACCGAGCACCATGCCGACCGTAGACCGAGACGGCGATCGCGGTGACGCTGACCGACAGCGAGGTGCGCGCGCCATAGATGATGCGGGACAGCACATCGCGGCCGAATTCGTCGGTGCCGAGCGAGATGCGCGGACTGCGGCGGCGCGACGACGAAATCGCAGGTTCTGCACGTCGATAGGGATAGGGCGCGATCCAGGGGGCGAGCAGTGCCGCAAGCACGAGCAGGATCAGACATGCGCCGGCTGATGCCGCCCTTCGAGCGTCAGAGCACTCTGCCGGCCAGCGTCGCGCGGAAGCCGGCAAGCGACGGGGGCTGTGCGGGCGTGGAACGCTTGCCTCGCTCATGGTGTCGCGCTTCGCGCGCGTGGATCCATCGCCGCCTGCGACCACGTCGCCGATCAGCGTGCCGAGCATCACCGCGATCGCCAGCATCAGCAGGCAGCCCTGGACGAGCGGATAATCGTGCTGGCCGAGCGCCTTGATCAGCAGCGTACCGAGGCCGGGCCGGGCGAAGACGCATCTCGACTGTCACGGCGCCGCCCAGGATCCAGCCGATCCGCAGTCCGAGAATGGTGACAACGGGCACCGAGTGCATGGCGCAGCACATGGCGGACCTGGATGCGCCAGGCCGGCACGCCCTTGGCGTGCAGCAGGAGCACGAAATCCCTTCTGCGCCGTCTCGATCATCGCCACCCGTGTCACACGGGCGACGAGTGCCATGCCGCCAAGCGCCGATGGTCGACAACCGGCAGAACGAGCGATTGCCAGTTGACGGGCGCCGGAAACCGGAAACCAGTCGAGCTGCACGGAGAAGACAAGGATGAGCAGCAGGCCCAGCCAGAAGCTCGGCATGGTCGAGCCGAACAGAATGCCGGTCATGACGCGTATGGTCGAGCAGGCTGTCCTTGTTGATTGCCGCCGCAGCACCCGGCGACAATGCCGAGCGACGGTGGAAACAGGAGCGCCCAGCCGCCCAGCGCCAGGCTGTAAGGCAGGTTCTGCTGCGATCAGGCTCGGCGACCGGCCGGCGCATGATGATCGCCGTCGCCAAGATCGCCGTGGGCGAGCTTGCCAGAGCCAGATCGACATATTGCTCGATGAGCGGCTTGTCGAGCCCGTAGCGGGCGACGATCGCTGCCCGCTGTTCGGGACTTGAACCGACCTTCAGGAGATTGTCGACCGGATCGCCGGGCACGAGATGCACGACGAGGAAGATGATAAAGGATACGGCGAGGAAGACCGGGAGCAGCAGCAGGAGCCGCCTGACCAGGAATTGCTAGCATCGCCGGTCGCTCCCGGCGCTGCCGCTATTCGGCCACTTCGGTGTCGAGAATTGCGGCCGTGTCGTATTGCGGGCCGGGAATCGTGGCGGGGAGCTTCAGCCGCTCCTTGTTGTAGCCGATGTTCTGCGCCGGCTGGTAGATCGGCGCGAAGACGAAGTTGCGACAGCAGATATTCATGATAGGCCTTGAAATTGGCGATCCGCTCCTCGGAGGTCGTCGATTCCGATCAGCGCCCTCTTGTCGAGTTCGTCGGACTTGGGATCGTTCCACATCGACACGTTCGGATAGCCCAGGCGCTCGCCGCTGAAGAACCAGTCGAGGATGTCGGCATTGTTCCAGCTGTAGGAGCGGACCGCGAGCTGATGCTCGTTCTTCTTGTAGTGGTCGCGGATTGCCGAGGAGTCGAAAATGGTGATCTCGGCCTCCATGCCGACGGCCTTCAGCTGCGCCTGGACGGCTTCGGTCATCCGCTTGAATTCGGTGTCGGACTGGCTCCAGAGCTTGAAGGCGAGCGGCTTGCCGTCCTTGACGCGGATGCCGTCGGGACCAAGCTTCCAGCCGGCCTCGTCGAAGGCGGCGGCGGAGCGGGCCGGGTCGTAGTGAGATCAGGTATTGCGGATCGACCTTCGATTCCGGCAGCGCATGATCAGGAAGTTATGTGCCTCCTTGCCGACGCCGCCTGTAGATGCTGTCGAGAATCTGCTTCTGGTTGATCGCGAGGCCGATCGCCCTCGCGGACCTTGATGTCGGTGAGCGGTTCCTTTGACGTGTTGATCGGCATGTAGGCGACGTCGAGGCCGGGCAGGGTGACGACGCCGATCTGCGGCTCTGCCTTCAGCTGCGTCGAGAAAATCGGTCGGCACGCCGAGCAGCATGTCGACGCCGCCGGTCTTCAGTTCGAGGAAGGCGGTCGAGTGCTTCCGGGATCTCGCGGAAGGTCAGCTTCTCGATCTTGGCCGGCCCCTTGTTCTCGGAGAGATCGACGGTCCCCAGCTGTAATCGTCGTTGCGAACCAGCACGGTCTCCTGGCCGACGGTGAAGCTTTCCAGCTTGTAGGGACCGGTGCCGATCGCCTGGGTGACGCCGAAATTGTTACCCAGTTCCTTGAAGGCCTTCGGGCTCGGGATGCTCATGAAGGAGCTCGACAGGTTGAAGAGCAGGTTCGGCTCCGGCCGCTTCATCACGAAGCGGACCGTGTGGTCGTCGACCACTTCGACCGTGTTGATCGCCGCGACCATGATATTCGTTGTCGGTGCCCTTGAAGATCGGGATCCAGTCCGCGATCGTCTGGGCGTTGAACGGCTCGCCGTTGTGGAAGTTCACGCCCTTGCGCAGATGGAAGATCCAGCTGCATGCCGTCCGGCGCTTCTTCCCAGGATTCTGCGAGATGCGGATGGAAGCTCTGGATCGGTGTCCTGCACGATCAGCCGGTCGTAGATCAGCGAGGTGGGCGTGCTGAGCGCGGTGGCGCGCACCGGATCGTAGGTCGCCAGACCCACTTCGTTCGGCGCCATCACGAAGGTGGCCTCCTGCGACCAAGCCATGGATAGGCTGTACCCGCCAATACCGTGCTCGCCAGCAGCAATGTCCTGCCGATCCGAAATGCCTTGCCCAAGAAGTGCATTGTAGTCCCTCCAGCTCCGCTGTTCCCGCTATGTTTTCTGTTTCATGCCTTTTGATTTGTCCGACGTATGGCCGATGAAGCGGCTGTAGAGCGCCGAAACCTGGTTCATCCGCTCCTCGACCGACGGTCCGATCTCGTTGAAAACGCTGTTGAGGAGCAGCGAGATGAGGCCGGCGATCGGCGCGGTCGAATCCCAGAACTGGTTGAGATCGGTCTGTACCGAGAACATCTCGCTCGCGACGTCGCGGCCCCAATCGCAATAGGAATCGGTGATAAGCGTCACCGGCACGCCGCATTTCTTCGCCTCGAGCGCGAGCCGCTGAGCGAGCACCGAGTAGTGTCTCAACTCGATGATCACCAGGGCCGCATTGTTCGGCTCGGGAAACAAGGAGATCGGCAAAGGTGCCGCCGGCGAGATCGAGCAGCCTTACGCCTGGGCGAAGATATTGGAGCTGATGGGCGAGCAGCTGCGCCAGACCGCGCTCGGTCTGGAATGCGGCCACGAACAGGTCTCCGCCAGGGCAAGGCGCGCGACCGCGCGCTTCCATTCCTTCGTCTGGGCGATTTCATAGTTCCGCACGATCGCCGCGACTTCTTCGCGCAGCCCCTTGGCCAGTTCGTCCTCGCCGGTAAGGCTGCGTTGGCGATACTCGCGAAGGCGGTCGCCGATGAGCCAGGGGCTGTTGCCGATATCGTCCCTCAGCGAGGCCTTGAGCTCCTTGAAATGCTTGAAGCCGAGCGCGCGGGAGAACCGGCCGACCGACGGTTCGCTTACTCCGACCTTCTGGCCGAGCGACGCGGCGGTCTCGAAGGGGAGGCTTTCGAGATTGGCCAGCATGTAGGTGGCGAGCGCCTTCTCGACCTTGCTCGCCTCTTGCGACAGCTCGATCAATCGCTCTCTGACCCTTCCGTCCTGCACGCGGGCGCCTCCTGACGCGATTTCAGAAGATTGAATGTTTTCTGTCACAGTGTCAAGATGTGAAAGTTTTCCGTCGCGCTTGGTGACTTCTGCAACTTCTGATGCTGCCGGTCGTCAGACCAAGCGCGCCGCGATCTGGCAGAGCAGGGTTCGCCGTCTCAAGGCCCGGCAAGGCCGGGCTTTTGTCGTCGCCGCGGGTCGAAAAAGGGAAAGGAACGCCTGGACGGTATCACGGGGATGAAGTTGCCGTTCGGGCCTTAGGAGCGGGCATGGGTCGAAGCCGGTGGCGGCAAGGACAGTGGAGGCCGGCCACGATGAAGGCGGTGTGCCGGATAATTTATTTCGTGATTTCGATGCCGCTCCTGGGCCGACCTTGGTGGCGATGAGCGACATAGACCTTCCCGTCCATGTCCTTGAGGGGACGGCGTGGATCGCGACCAGATTGCCGTCCTTCCGTTGCTTTTCCAGCGGCACCATGACGACGCGGCCGGTGGGAACTTTTAAAGCCTCGAATAAATCGGCCTTGGTTCGGCTGTTGCGGGCAGGAACCAGTCATCGTTTCGGTGCGCGGTTGCGCATGCCCGCGCATGGCGGATCATCTCGCCAGCCGCCAGTTGCGCAACCCGTTACAATCGCGCGCATGCCGGCCAGATCGAACAGGCGAAAGACAATTGCACATCCCGGTGCTATGCCCGCCAAGTCTCAGCTAGGGTTCACATCGTTTTCCGCGATCTGATCCCGCTGGTTTACCTTTCGTTTGTGCGTCAGCATGTTGAGGCCTTCGACCATAGCTGAGAAGCCCATCGGCCGATCAGGCCATAGACGATCAGCACGGGCGTGCTGACCTGCTGCTCGGCCAGCGGCTCGTAACGAAACAGCTCAACCTTGTCGCGGCGCTGAACGAGTTTCTTCGGCGTCGCACCGACATCGACGTCCGCGTCGAGGATGCCAGCAAGCACATCCGCGCCTTTTTGCATCTTGCCCAGATTCCGGGCGAATTCCTCGAGGAAGCTGTTGAGCGTAGCGTTCGTCTTCGTGTTCGTCATGCCGCCCCCTTGCTCAAACGCCTTGCGCCGGCGTGCCGGGTGCTGCCGTCTGTGCCGGGCGGCGCTTCGACGCTTGAAGCGCGCCGTTGCGATCTGAGATGGGTGCGCAGTTCGCGCCGTACTTCGGTGAGCTGCCGCGTCAGTTCGTCGAAATCCTGCTGAGTGGGGAGGTTGAAGAGCTTGGCCATCTCAGCGGCGATACCCTGCTGCTGCCTGCGCAGTTCGAGCGCTGCGCGCAGCAACTCGCGCTGCGCTGTCAAAAACTCTTCCGAGCGCTGGTTCCTGATCAGTTCCTCATTGGCGATGCCGCTCCACAGGTTGAACTGCTTGCGCCAGTCGTCCCCCGTCTCGCTGTCGTCCTTCCTGTCCTTGAGCGCGGCGCCATAACGATCGAAGGCGCGGTTCCAAGGCACCGAGACCACGGCCCGATAGGCGGCCATGCGCTGCTGGACCTCGATCCAGGCCGCAATCACCGCATAGACCTGCTTGTCCAGGTTCAGCATGTCGGCGAGCCGCGGACCTTCTGCCATCCGCCTGATGGCTTCCGATATCTCGCCGCCCTGCACGGCACCGAACAGGCCGCTATCAGCCGCCCGCGCCGTCAGGAACGGCATCATGGAGTCCGACCATTGCTTGCTGGCCGCTCCCGCCTTCTCCATCTGCTCGCGCCAGGCTTCGCTCATCCGAACGAACACCTGGGAAAGGTCCGGTTGCTTGTCTTGCCCGTCCGCCATGGCCCCTCGCTTTCCCGATCAGGCTGCCGCGCGGGGCCCGGCGAGCGCGTCGCTGTAGATGCGGAACGCCTGCTCGTAGGTCAGCTCGCGCGGATTATTGACCAGAAGCCGGGTCTGCTTCATCGCGTCCTCCGCCAGCTTCGCCAGGTCATTCTCCGCAATTCCGACGGCCGACAGCGTGTCAGGCACCTCGCAATCACGGCAGATCGCCGTCATTTCGTCGATGAACGCGATCGCGGCCTCCGTCGCTGACACCGGACGATGGTGGGGTTTCACGATCGCCAGCAGTTCGCCGTAGAGGACCGAGGCCGCCGGGCGGTTGAACTCCAGCACATGCGGCAGTATCAGCGCATTCGACAGGCCGTGCGGCACGTGGAAGATCGCGCCGATCGGATAGGCCAGCGCATGCACGGCCGCGACCGGCGCGTTGGCGAAGGCCATGCCGGCCAGCATCGAGCCGAGCAGCATCCGCGAGCGCGCTTCCCGGTCGTTGCCGTTCGTGAAGGCCGTCCGGATGCTGGCCGACAAAAGTTCCAGCGCCTTGCGCGCGAGCTGGTCGGAGATCGGGTTCTTCCTGATCCGGCTCGTATAGGCCTCGATCGCATGCACCATGGCATCAATGCCGGTCGCCGCTGTCACATGCGGCGGCAGACCCAGCGTCAGCTCCGGATCGAGGATCGCCCAGTCGGGAATGAGGCGCGGCGAGACCACGCCCTTCTTCTCCGTTGTCGGCGTCGTCACGATGGCAATCGGAGTGACTTCCGATCCCGTCCCGGCAGTTGTCGGTACTAGCAGGAGCGGCAGGCGCTCACCCTTTGCGAGGCCCACACCGTAGATGTCATCGAGTTTGTCCGGCGTCCTGGCGAGATAGGCGACGAGCTTGGACGTATCGAGCGCGCTGCCGCCGCCGATCGAGACCACGACGTCGACGCCCTGCCCGCGGCACAGATCAGCCGCCGCTTCGATGATATGGCTGGGCGGATCGGCGACCACGTCGTCGAACACAGTCAAGGCGATGCCAGCCTCGGCGACCGCTGCTTCGGCGCTCCGAGTGAGCCCCGCCGCCCGAACGCCCTTGTCGGTGACGAGCAGCACATGCCTGGCGCCATAACGCTTGACGAGTTCGGCGACCTTTTTGGATGCGCCTGCCTCGAAAAGAATGTTGGACGGCGCCTGGAAAGTGAATGGTGTCATTCTCACATCCCCTGCGTCGCGCATTCGGCCCTGTGCCCTTTGCGCGGACGCTCATACATCGCGAACGCAAAACTTCCTGCGCCCAGGCGCCAGACGGTGCCTGGCCAACCAGGAAGCCAGCCGCCCTGGGGGGCGACCCCGCAAAACATCTCCGCTTCATGCGAAACGCGGAAGTGCTTATCCTCGCACGGCCTCCGCCCGTGCAACTGGATTAGGCATCATCCGCACGCTCCGGCGCGCGCGCACGAAGTTCCTCGACGAACACACGCATGTTTTCCGAATAGTCGATCGGCACCGCGACGACATGAACGCCGCCGTCCTGGAAGGCGGCTTCGAGCGTCGGCGCGAGGTCATCCAGGGAATCGACCCGCGTGCCTTTCGCGCCATAGGCCTGCGCATAGGTCACGAAGTCCGGGTTGCTGAAGGTCAGCCCGAAGTCAGGGAAATCGTCGACTGCCTGCTTCCAGCGGGTCATGCCGTAGGCGCCATCATCGAGGATGAGCACGACCAGGTTGAGCTTCAAGCGGACGGCCGTCTCGAGTTCCTGGCTGTTCATCATGAAGCCGCCGTCGCCGCACACCGCCATCACCCGGCGATCCGGGTAGAGGATTGAAGCCATCATCGCCGAAGGCAGGCCCGCGCCCATGGTCGCCAGCGCGTTGTCGAGCAGCACGGTGTTGGCGACATAGGTTCGGTAGTTGCGCGCGAACCAAATCTTATACATGCCGTTGTCGAGTGCCAGAATACCGTTCTCCGGAATGATCCCGCGGATATCGCGGACCAGGCGCTGCGGCGTCACCGGCCAGCGGTCTTCGTCGGCGCGGTCAGCGATCTTGGCCAGAATCTCCTGGCGCAGCGGCAGCAGGGCGGCGGCGTTTGGCAACTTGCCCTCGATGCGATCTGCCAGCAATTCCAGGCTCGGGCCGACATCGCCTACCACTTCGGCATGCGGGAAGAAGACCTGCTCGACCGTCGCCGGGGCATAGCCGACATGGACTACCTTCGGTCCTTTCGGTCCCATGATGAAGGGCGGCTTCTCGACCGTGTCGTGGCCGATCGAGATGATCAGGTCGGCCTTGTCGACCGCATCGTGCACGTAGTCACGCTCGGAGAGCGCGGCGGTGCCTCGCGCGATTTATTCAGCATGACGGGTACAGATGTTTGAGTTTGACGCGAGCGTCTGGGGTTGTGAAGTGCCAGTTTGCCTTGGTGTGTTGAGCATTGCGGTCGAACTGCCATGCGGCGATTTCCTCGCTGAGGGTGTGTTTGTCAGCGATGCGGCGATCGAGGCACTGTGAGGCGAGGACGCCGAGTTCGGATTCCGCCAGGTTGAGCCAGCTGCCATGCTTGGGGGTGTAGTGCCATTCGAAGCGCTCGACCAACCGCCTGGCTTCGGCGGCAGGAAAGGCGTCGTAGAGTGAAGCCTTGCAGTGGATGTTGAGATTGTCCTGGACGAGAACGATTTGCCTGGCGTCAGCAAAGTGTATGTCGGCCAGATCCTTCAATACGTGAGCGTAATCCACCGCGGTGTGGCGATCGGTGACCTCGACGTGGCGCCAGCCCTCGAGCGGGGCAAACATCATGAACAGGTTGGCCGTGCCATTGCGCGCGTACTCATAGTCAAACCGGGCCGGGCGTCGCGGCTTCATCGGGATCGGCACGCGCGTCTCGGCAATCAGTTGCTTTGAGGTCTCGTCCAGACAGACCAGCGGGCGATCAGGATCGCGCGGCCGCGTGTAGACGGCCAGCACGTCTTCCATCGCCGCGACGAATGCGCTGTTGGCCTTCGGCGGGATCACCCAGCACTGCCGGCGATGCGGCTTGAGCGTGTTTTTTTGAGCGTCCGCCCGATCGTTGAGTCGCTGGCCCGCGCGACGATACCGAGCTCCACCACCTTGTTCTCCAACAGCCGCAAGGTCCAGCGCGCGCGGCCCTTGGGAGGCTTGGAACAGGCCAGGGCGATCAGCTTGGCTTCTTTCTCGCCGTCGAAAATACGCGCCACCGCCGGTGTCGCCCGTTGCTTGCGGCTCAGCACAGCCTCAAGGCCCTCTTCCACCAATTGCTTGCGCACCCGGTAAAGCATCGATGGACTGGTATCCAGAGCCGCGATGATCCGACTGTCACTCCATCCTTCGCCGGCATCCGACACATCGGCCTTCAACAGTATGCGCGCCTTCAGCAGTCGTTGCGCGGGGCTCTTTCCCTTGCCAAGCAACGCCTCAAGCTGTTCGCGCTCCGCCCCGCTCAGCTTCACAACATACTTCTTTACCGAAATCTCCGTCGCAGCCATGATCGCCTCCGTCGCCAAGAGTGGCTGCAGAAGTGAATCACTCAATCCTTTCGAAATGGTTGAAGCGAGCGACTGGAAGGCAACAAGATGGCCCGCCAGGGGCGTGGCGGCCCGGCGCTCGCCACTGCCGCGATCGGCTCCTTCGTGGCCGGCCTGCTGGCGACGCTGGGGCTGGCCTTCATCGCGCCGAGCGTGGTGAAGTTCGCGCTGTCTTTCGGCCCGGCCGAATATTTCGCGCTGATGCTGCTGGCATTCATGACCGTGTCGGCGGCTTTCGGCGATTCCACCCTGCGCGGCCTGACGGCGCTGTTCATCGGGCTTGCTCTCGGACTGATCGGCATCGACCAGTTGACCGGACAGGCGCGCCTCGTCTTCGGCATGCCCAATCTCTTCGACGGCATATCGGTGACCACGCTCGCGGTGGCGCTGTTCGCCATCGGCGAGACGCTGGTCGTCTGTTCCACCCATATGTTCGGCGATGAGAAGGTGGAAAGCGTCAAGGGCTCGGTATGGATGAGCCGGGAGGATTGGCGGCGCTCCTGGAAACCCTGGCTGCGCGGCACGGCGATCGGCTTCCCGATCGGCGCGATGCCGGCCGGCGGCGCGGACGTGTCTAGCTTCTTGTCCTATTCCGCCGAACGGAGTTTTTCGAAACATCCGGAAGAATTCGGCAAAGGCGCCATAGAGGGCGTCGCCGGCCCGGAGGCCGCGAACAATGCATCCGCGGCGGGAACGCTGGTGCCGCTGCTCACCCTCGGCCTGCCGACCACGGCGACAGCGGCCATCATGCTGGCCGGTTTCCAGCAGTTCGGCCTCCAGCCCGGCCCGCTGCTGTTCGCCACCAACGCGCCGCTGGTCTGGGGTCTGATCGCCAGCCTGCTCGTGGCCAACTTCATGCTGCTGGTGCTCAACCTGCCGCTGATCGGCATGTGGGTGAAGCTTCTGATGATCCCGCGGCCATGGCTCTACGCCGGCATCCTGGTGTTCGCCACCTTGGGAACCATCGGCGCCGACGGTTCGACCTATATGATAGGGCCGGTGCCGATTTCGTTCGGTCTGGTGCTGCTGACGCTATTCGGGCTGCTGGGATATATGCTCCGACGCTTCGGCTATCCGATCGCCCCGGTTGTGGTCGGCATGATCCTTGGGCCGATGGCGGAGAAAAGCCTGCGCCAAGGGCTACAGATCAGCCAGGGCGACGCGATGTTCCTGTTCCACTCCTGGATCGCCATCGTGCTCTGGATACTGGCGCTGACCGCGCTGTTCCTGCCGATGTACCTGCGCTGGCGCGGCAGCCGCGCTCTCTCGCAATTCGGCGGCGACGAGGACTGAATCGCGGCCGCGACGGCTGCCCGTCGCGGCGAAGCAGGAAGACGCTCGGCCAGGCCAATTGCCTCAGCGCCGCGCAGCCTGATTGACTGCGGTTTCAATGTCGGCGCTGCACGCAAATCGGCTGCAGCAGCGCTTAATTGGCTAAGGGTCGAGGGGCGCCGACGACAGGGAGAACCTCTGATGCCGGCCCGCTCGACCGCTCATAGCAAGCTCTGTGGCGCCTGCATCGCCGCGCGACACCAGACTGTCATCCCTATTGTCTATCTTCAGGACAGCGAGGTGAGACATGCTGGCTGTTGTGGGCGTCGTTTCTTTTTTCGTGGCGGCGCGCCTTTGGATTGTCGACGCCCAGGAGCTTAGTGTTGCATGGGCGCTCTATGGGAGTTTTGCGCTGTTTCGATCTGCCCTCGCCCTTGCCGGGTGATCACAGCAGTTTCCGAACCTCATAACGCTGGCTTGCCGCGCTCGGCAGGGTGATGCCGGCTCCGCCTTGCTTCGCAAAGCCGGAGGGGCGATGTAAATCATCAACCCGAATTTCGCAGGCCGCTCAAAAGCCAATGCGCCTTGCGCGGCTGACGCTCTGCGGTTAGCAAGACGCGACTTCCTTTATCCAAGGACTGCACGACATGGCATCCAAGAAATTGCTCCTGCTGCCAGGCGACGGTATCGGCCCGGAGGCGATGGCCGAGGTAGAGAAGCTGATCGCGGTCATGAACGCCGATTTCGGCACCGGCTTCGAGACAGAGCGCGGGCTGGTCGGCGGCTCAGCCTACGACGCGCACGGCAAGGCGATTTCCGAAGAAGACATGGCCAAGGCGAACGCCGCCGATGCCGTGCTTTTCGGCGCGGTCGGCGGGCCGAAATGGGACCAGGTGCCCTATGAGGTGCGGCCGGAGGCGGGCCTGCTGCGTCTGCGCAAGGATCTGGCGCTGTTCGCCAATCTCCGGCCGGCGATCTGCTATCCCGCGCTCGCGGCGTCCTCTTCGCTGAAGCCGGAGGTCGTGGAAGGTCTCGACATACTGATCGTGCGCGAACTTACCGGCGGCGTCTATTTCGGCGAGCCGAAGGAGATCATCGACCTTGGCAACGGCCAGAAACGCGGCATCGATACGCAGGTCTACGACACGTTCGAGATCGAGCGCATCGCCGGTGTTGCCTTCGAACTGGCGCGCACCCGCAGGAACCATGTCACCTCCATGGAAAAACGCAACGTCATGAAATCCGGCGTGCTTTGGAACGAAGTCGTGACGGCGACCCACAAGGCCAGATATCCCGATGTCAAGCTCGACCACATGCTGGCCGACGCCGGCGGCATGCAACTCGTGCGCTGGCCCAAGCAGTTCGACGTGATCGTCACCGACAATCTGTTCGGCGACATGCTGTCCGACGTGGCGGCGATGCTCACCGGATCGCTCGGAATGCTGCCCTCGGCGTCGCTCGGCGCGCCGGATGCCAGGACCGGCGGCCGCAAGGCGCTCTACGAGCCGGTTCACGGCTCCGCGCCGGACATTGCCGGCCAGGGCATCGCCAACCCCATCGCGATGATTGCCTCCTTCGCCATGTGCCTGCGCTACTCCTTCGGCATGGTCGCAGAGGCCGACCGCGTGGAGGCCGCCATCTCGGCCGTGCTGGACGATGGCTTGCGCACAAGGGACATACTGTCCGAAGGCAAGAACGAAGTCGGCACAGTCGCGATGGGCGACGCCATCGTCACCAAGTTCCGGGCGCTTTCGGCCTGAGGCTCCAAACAGGACGGACACGGGCTCGACGGGCCAGCGGCCTTAAGCTTGAGCGCTTACGCCGCCCCTCCTCAGCCTGCCGGCATCTTTCTCCCCACAAGGGGCTGTTTGGACCGGAGACATCGCACACCTGTTCGCGATGTCTCCGGTCCAAACAGGGGCCACAAGGGGGGGAGAGGAGATTGGCAGCTTCACGCTTGCCGCCTCACCCGTTCGCGGCCACCAGCGCCTTCTCCAGCTTGCCGAGTCCTTCCGCAAGGAGTTCGTCGGGAATGGTCAGCGGCATCAGGATGCGGATGGTGTTGGCATGCACGCCGCAGGAGAGCAGCACCAGGCCTTCGGCGAGCGCGGCCTGCGTCACGCGCTTTGTGGCCTCGGCGTCGGGTTCGCAGCCGCCGCGCCCCTTCACGACATCGAAGGCGACCATGGCGCCGGGGCCCCTGATGGCGTCCATCGCCACCGTGTCGTTGCGCTGGGCAAAGCGCGCCAGCTCGCCCTTGATGCGCTCGCCGAGCATGTTGGCGCGCTCGATAAGCCTTTCCTCGGCGATCACGTCGAGCACCGCGAGGGCGGCCGCGCAGGCGATCGGGCTGCCGGCATAGGTTCCGCCGAGCCCGCCGGGCTCGGGCGCGTCCATGATCGCCGCCTTGCCGATGACGCCCGACAGCGGGAAGCCGCCGGCAAGCGACTTGGCAATCGTCACGAGGTCCGGCTCGACGCCGGAATTTTCGATTCCGAACATCTTGCCGGTGCGCGCGAAGCCGGTCTGAACCTCGTCGGCGATCAGCAGGATGCCGTGATCGTCGCAGAGTTTGCGAAGCGCCTGCAGCAGCTCGGCCGGCGCCGGGTGGAAGCCGCCCTCGCCCTGTACCGGCTCGATGATGATCGCCGCGACATTGACGGGATCGACATCGGCGCGGAACAGATAGTCGAGCGCCTTGAGCGAGTCGGCGACCGACACATCGTGCTGCGGCACGGGGAACGGAACATGCCAGATCCCGGCCGGCATCGGACCGAACTTCTTCTTGTATGGCGCGACCTTTCCCGTCAGCGCGCTCGTCATCAGCGTGCGGCCATGGAAGGCGCCGGAAAAAGCGATCACATTGGTGCGCCCGGTGGCGGCGCGCGCGATCTTCACGGCGTTCTCGACCGCTTCGGCGCCGGTCGAAAACAGGATGGTCTTGGCCTCGCCCTTGAACGGCGCGAGCTCGTTCAGCCGCTCGCACAGCGCGATATAGGGCTCGTATGGCACGATCTGGAACGCCGTATGGGTGTAGGCTTCGAGTTGCTCGCGCACCGCCGCGATCACCTTCGGATGGCGATGCCCGGTGTTGAGTACCGCGATGCCGCCGGCGAAGTCGATGAAGCGGCGCCCGTCGGCGTCCCAAAGTTCGGAATTCTCAGCCCGCGCGGCAAACACCGGATAAGCGGTGCTCACGCCGCGCGGAATGGCGGCGACGCGGCGGGCCTGAAGCGATGCATTGTTCGACATGATTTTCCTCGAAAAGCGGCCGGTCGGCTTGATGTGGGCGGCAGATTGCGCCTTGGGTCGCGTCACTATAGCGCCGAAGCGGTCCTTTAAATGGCGCAGGCAACAGAATCCGCTGCTGCCAGAGATCGCGGCACGGCAGATGTTCCGGTTGCATGGCTTGAAAACTGCGCTAAAGCTGCGGCGAAACCGTCTAGCGGGAGGACATGAGGATGGCCGGAACTTTCGTGATTGCGCAGGGCGGCGGGCCCACCGCGGTCATCAACCAGACCATGGTTGGGGCTGCGCTCGAAATACGCAAGCTTCATCCGGGCGCCCGCGTGCTTGGGGCGCGCCATGGCGTGCGCGGCATCCGCGATGGAGATTTTGTGAACCTGTCGGAAGTTCCGGAAGCGGAACTGCTGCGCATCGCCGGCACGCCGAGCGCAGCACTCGGCTCGACCCGCGACAAGCCGGACGCCGCCTATTGCGAACTCGTGCTGAAAGGTCTGCGGAAGGTCGATACAGAAGCCTTCATCTATATTGGCGGCAACGACACGTCCGGCACCCAGCAGATCCTCACCGACGCCTCGGGCGGCTCGATCGCCTTCGTCCATGCGCCGAAGACGATCGACAATGATCTGGAGGAGAACGACCACACGCCGGGCTTCATGTCGGCCGCCGAATATACGGCAGGCGCCTTCCTCACCGCCGACCTCGACTTCCGGGCGCTGCCTGGCATTTATGTGGCGATCGTCATGGGCAGGCATGCCGGCTTCCTGACGGCCGCATCCGCCGCCTGGCGCATCGACGGAGACTCCGGGCCGCATCTGATCTACGTGCCGGAACGCGCCTTCTCGCCGAAACGCTTCATCGATGACGTCAGGCGCACGCTCGACCGGCACAAGCGCTGCATCGTCGCGGTTTCGGAAGGCGTGACCGCCGAGGACGGCCGCGCGCTCGTCGAGACGCTGGTGCCGGAGGAGCGGCTGGAGCGCGACGCGCATGGCAATCTGAAGCTTTCGGGCGGCGATCTCGGCATGGCTTTCGAACATGCGCTGCGCGAGGGGCTTCCCGGCAAGCGGGCGCGCGTCGACGCTCTGGGTTACATGCCGCGCGGCTTCATCGGCGCGATTTCGAAAGTCGACCAGCAGGAAGCCTTCGACGCCGGCGCCTTCGCCGTTCACGTCGCGGCCGAGGGCGGCGGCTCGGTGGCGCTCCAGGTGCATGAACGCAAGACGGTGCTGCGCAAGGTTCCGCTGATCGACGTAGCCGGCAAAACCCGCCACATGCCGGACGATTTCCTCGACGCGAACGGGACTGATCTTGCGCCGGCCGGCCGTGCCTATTTCGAGCGGCTCGTTCCGAGGAAATACGACGTCGGCAAGCCGTTCGTCTGAAGCATGATCCCGAAAAGTTGCAGACTTTTCGGATAAGATCATGCGTCAATAGCAAGGCGTCAGTGCGGGATGAATGGCTCCGTCCCAGTTCATCCTGCTGTGTAACCGGCATCGGGGTGATCGCCGTGCCGACCGGCATTCTGGCCGCCGCCTTCAGCGAGGCGATCCGGCACCACCGCTGCGCCCGGCATAAGGAGGATGACGACGGCCCTGTTCAGGCGGCCGACCGGCCGTCATGATTTGCCGATCCTGCCCGGCGTGGGAGCGTCGAGGCCGGCTGCTATTTCGGCTCGTTGGCCTTCAGCCAGGCTTCCATCTGATCGATCTCGCGCTTCTGTGCCGTGACGATCTCTTCGGCGAGCCGGCGAATTTCCAGATCCTCGCCATACATGATGACCACCTTGGCCATGTCGATCGCCGCCTGATGATGTGCGATCATGCCCCGAACGAAATCGACATCCGCTTTGCCGGAATACTGCATCTTGCTCATGGCCTCATGCATCATGTCCGTCGCCCTGCGGTAGGCGGCTTCCGCGGCCGCGCCATCCGTGGTTGCCGCCGCGGCCGCGTCGTCGCCGTTATGATCCGTTTGCGCAACCGAATGGCCGGCGACAAAACTACTCAGCACCACGGCCAACGCCGCGAAGGGAAGAAATTTGCGGGTCATGAGAGCCCTTTCAGGTTTGAACGATTGAGCGAACAGTCTCCATCCCATCGCGCCGGCTGACCTCCTTCACCCACTCAATGACAATGACCGGCCAGCCCGTCCAGAATAGGGCAGTCGGGCCGATGATCGCCGTGACAGGCTTCGATCAAATGGCCGAGCGTGGCGCGCAACCCGGCAAGTTCCGCGAGCTTGCGGTCGATTTCCGCCAGCTTGCTCTCCGCCAGCGCCTTGACTTCGGCGCTTTCGCGCCCGCTATCCGCATAGAGCGACAGGAGTTGCCGGCATTCCCCGACCGAGAAGCCGAGGCTGCGCGAACGCTGCAGAAATCTGAGCCGGTGCACATCGGCCATCGAATAGTCGCGATAGCCATTGCCGGCGCGGTCTGGCCGCAACAGGCCGATGTCCTCGTAATAGCGGATCGTCTTGGGCGGCAGCCCGGACTTCTCTGCGGCGGTTCCGATGTTCATCTGCTGCTCCGCAATACCTCCAGACAAGTCTTCCGCAAACTGAAGGTTCAACGCCTATTTCGGCACGGCGCGCTACAGTTTCAATGTACGAAGCCTGAGCGCGTTCCCGATAACGGAGACGGATGACAGGCTCATGGCGGCCGCGGCCAGCATCGGCGACAGCAGCATGCCGAGCAGCGGATAGAGCACGCCCGCCGCCACCGGAACGCCAAGCGCGTTATAGATGAAGGCGAAAAGCAGGTTCTGGCGAATATTGCGCATGGTCGCGCGCGCCAGCTTCCGCGCCCGCACGACGCCGGAAATGTCGCCCTTGAGCAGCGTGATGCCGGCGCTTTCCAGCGCCACATCGGCGCCCGTGCCCATGGCGATGCCGACATCGGCGGCGGCCAGTGCCGGCGCGTCGTTCACGCCGTCGCCGGCCATGGCGACGCTGGCGCCCTTGCCGCGCAGTTCTTCGACAAGCGCCTGCTTCGCTCCCGGCGTCATGTCGGCGCGAATCTCGTCGATGCCGAGGCTTCTTGCGACCGCCTTCGCCGTCACGGCGTTGTCGCCGGTCGCCATGATGATCTTCAGCCCGCTTTCCCGCAGCGCGCGGATCGAATCGGCTGCGTTGGACTTGACCGGGTCGGCCACCGCGATGATGCCGGCCGGCCGGCCGTCGATGGCGACGAACATCGCGCTGCGCCCGTCCGCCCGCAACTGGTCGGCGCGCCCGGAGAGAGCGGCGATGTCGGCGCCGATGCCGCGCATCATGGCGTCATTGCCAAGCGCGACGGCGTGCCCGTCGACCGTGCCGGCGACGCCCTCGCCGGTGACCGCTTCGAAATCCGACGCCTTGCCGAACGTCACGCCGCGCTCGCGCGCACCCTCCACGATCGCCTCGGCGAGCGGATGCTCGGAGCCCTGTTCCAGCGCCGCGGCGAGCGACAGCACAGCATGTTCGTCAAATCCATCGGCTGCGACCACATCCGTCAATCTCGGCCGGCCCTCGGTCAGCGTGCCGGTCTTGTCGATGATAAGCGTATCGACATTGGCGAGGCGCTCCAGCGCCTCGGCGTCCTTGACCAGCACGCCCGCCTGCGCGCCGCGCCCCGTCGCCGTCATGATCGACATCGGCGTGGCGAGCCCCAGCGCGCAGGGACAGGCGATGATCAGCACCGAGACGGCCGCGACGATTGCAAAGACCAGGCTGGGCGGCGGGCCGAAAACTGTCCAAATGGCAAAGGAAAGGATGGCGACCAGCACGACGGCCGGCACGAAATAGGCGGACACCTTGTCGGCAAGCCCCTGGATCGGCGCGCGGCTGCGCTGCGCCCTGGCGACCATCTCGACGATGCGCGACAGCATGGTGTCGGCGCCTACCTTTTCGGCGCGCATCACCAGCGTGCCGTTGCGGTTGAGCGTGCCGCCGGTGACGGCATCGCCTTTCGCCTTCTCCACCGGAAGCGACTCGCCGGTGAGCATCGATTCGTCCACCGCCGAGCGGCCGTCCTCGACCAGGCCGTCCACCGGAACGCTCTCGCCCGGGCGCACGCGCAGCAGGTCGCCGGTGCGCACCGCATCCAGCGGCACATCGGTTTCCGCGCCATCCTCGCCGATCCGCCGCGCCGTTTTCGGTGCCAGATCGAGCAGCGCGCGGATCGCCGAACCGGTGCGCTCCCGCGCCTTCAGTTCCAGCACCTGGCCGAGGAATACCAGCGCGACGATGACGGCCGCCGCCTCGAAATAGACGGGCACGCTGTCGCCATGGCCGCGGAGCTGATGCGGGAAGATGTCGGGGAACAGGGTTGCCGCCACGCTGTAGAGATAGGCCGCGCCGACGCCGATCGAAATCAGCGTCCACATGTTCGGGCTTCTGTTGACGATCGACTGCCAGCCGCGATGGAAGAACGGCAGCGCCGCCCAAAGCACGACAGGCGTTGCAAGCGCCAGTTCCAGCCAGGCGGCGGTCCGCTCGCCCAGCCAGTCGCGGATCGGCAGGCCGAGCATCGGCCCCATGGTCGAGGACAAGCAGCGGCAGGGCCAGACAGGCGCTGACCCGCAAGCGCCGGGTAAAGTCGACAAGCTCGGGATTGGGTCCCTCATCGCCGGTCGGCACGCCCATCGGCTCCAGCGCCATGCCGCAGATCGGGCAGGAGCAAGGCTTGTCGCGGACGATCTCCGGATGCATCGGGCAGGTGTATTGCGTGCCCTTCGGCGCCGGTGGCTCAGGCTTGCGCGCGCCGATGTATTGGTCCGGTGCGGCTTCGAACTTCTGCCTGCATCCGCGCCGAGCAGAAATAGTGGCCGGTTCCGTCGTGGCGGAAGAAATGCTTGGCGCTCGCGCGCTGCACCGTCATGCCGCAGACGGGGTCCTTGGCCTCGACATAGGCGTCGGGACTGGCCTCGAACCTGGCCTTGCAGCCGGAACTACAGAAGTGAAAGTCGCGGTCGCCGTGGGTCAGCGCCGGTTTGCCGGCCACCGGATCGACGGTCATGCCGCAGACGGGATCGCGCACGACAGTCGGCACCGGCGTGGCGGGGGCATCGCCTGCGCCATGCTGTTCGCCGTGATGATGGTTATTGGCCAACGCCGCCGCTCCCGTGGCTGAAGAGAGCGGAAGATAGGCCTTCCAGTGAATGGAAGGTCAAGAGACGGTTTGACGAAGCTTGTCCGCCCGCCGGCCTGCGGCTAAGCGATGCCGGCCTGGAACATCGGCCCGCCGCGCCACGACGGATAGCCGTAGCCGTTGATGAGGACGAGATCGATGTCCGACGCGCGCAGGGCGATGCCCTCGTCGAGAATATGCCGGCCCTCCTCGACGATCGCCGCCATGACCCTGGAGACGATTTCCTCCGGGCCGAATGCGCGGCGCTCATGATTGGCCTCCCGCGACGCTTCCTCGATCAGCGCGGTCACCTCGGGATCGACCGCCTTGCGGCCATCGGCGTAGGAGTAATATCCTCTTGCGGTCTTCTGGCCAAAACGGCCGGCCTCGCAAAGCCGGTCCGCGATGACGACATAGCGTTCGGACGGGTCGCGCGTGGCCGCCGCGCGCTTGCGGCGCGCCCAGGAAATATCGAGCCCGGCAAGGTCGCTGACCGCATAGGGGCCCATGGGAAATCCGAAAGCCTCGATGGCCGCGTCGATCTCGTGCGGCAGCGCGCCTTCCTCCAGCATGAAGTCGCATTGCTTGCGATAGGCGGTGAAAATGCGGTTGCCGATGAAGCCTTCGCAGACGCCGCTGACGACGCCGAGCTTGCCCAGCCGCTTGACGATCGCAAGGCCCGTCGCAAGAACGTCGGGCGCCACGGTCGCGGTGCGCACCACTTCGACAAGGCGCATGACATTTGCGGGCGAGAAGAAATGCAGGCCGAGGAAACGCTCGGGATTGGTCACAACGGAGGCAATGGCATCCGGATCGAGATAGCTGGTGTTGGTCGCAAGAATCGCATCGGGCGGCACGATGCCGGACAGCGACGCGAACAATTCGCGCTTGACCGCGAGGTCGTCGAACACCGCCTCGATCACGAAATCGCACTCGGCCAGCATATCTCGTCCGGCATGGAAGCGCAGCCGGTCCATCCGCTGCGCCTTGCCGGCCGCATCGATGCGGCCGGATTTGACCATGCGGTCGTAAGCCGCCTCGACGCGCGCCCGGCCGGCCTCGGTCGATGGTTCGTCACGGTCGACTACGATCACATGGTAGCCGGAATCGGCGAAGGCGATCGCAATGCCGCTGCCCATCAGCCCTGCGCCGACGACGCCGACAGTCCGGATGGTACGCGGCGCGACGTCTTCCAGTCCGGCGACCTTGGAGGCCGAGCGCTCGGCGGCAAAGACGTGGCGCAATGCCGCCGCCTGATCCGAGGCGACGAGTTCCGTGAATTTGGCGCGCTCACGCGCCAGTCCCTCTTTCAAGGGCAGGTCGGCGGCCAGCCGTACCATGCGCGCTGCTTCGCCGGGCGACACCTGTCCGCGTGCCTTCCTGGCGATCGCCGCGACCTGGCTCGCCACCGCCTTGTCGTCGAAGGCCGGCACGCAAAGATCGCCCGTGCGGCGCGGAGTGCTGCCCGGCCAGTTCGCGGGCGAGGGCCTTGGCCTCCGCGACGAGTTCGGCCTCGGCGATGCGGTCGACAATGCCCAGCGCCGCCGCCTCGCGCGCCGAAACCCGCCGGCCGCTCGACGCCAGGTCGATTGCCGTTGCCATGCCGACAAGCCTTGGCAGGCGCTGCGTGCCGCCCGCGCCGGGGATGATCCCCAGCTTGACTTCCGGCAGGCCGAGCGAGGCGTCGGGGCTTGCCACGCGGGCATGAGAGGCGAGCGCGATCTCGAAGCCGCCGCCGAGCGCCGTGCCATGCACGGCCGCCACCACCGGCTTGGCGGAGTCCTCTATCGCCGTGGCGACGTCGGTCAAAAAGGGCTGGCGCGTCGGCAATCCCAACTCCTTCACGTCGGCGCCGGCCACGAAGGTCTTTCCCGCGCAGGCGATGACGATGGCGCCCACGGCATCGTCATCGTTGGCTGCCGCGATCGCCTCGACCAGACCGGCACGCACCGCATGCGAGGTGGCGTTTACGGGTGGGTTGTCGATCAGGACGAGAGCGACATTGCCGTCGCGGGTCAGATTGACGCTCATGCGCGGGGTTCACCTTGTGCCGGTTCAGTTCTCTTCCTTGGACGGCCGCGCCGGCCTGAGCCTCCGGCCAGCAACAGACCGGTTGATGTCCGTCCGCTTGCTTAGCCGCTCATCGCGATGAGGGGCAGCACCGAAGGTCAAAACCCAAGGCCGCTGGGATTGTTCGTATCACCTTGTCCGAATCCACTCGGCATGACGCTTGTCAGCCGGCGCGCGCCCGGACGCCGACCCCGCACGTCAGTCGGGTACGACGGCGGTTGCCTGGATCTCGACCAGCGCCTCGCTCTCCATCAGGGCGGTGACCTCGACCACGGCCATTGCCGGGAAGTTGCGGCCCATCGTTGCCCTGTAGCCGGCGGCGATTTCCTTGAGCGAGGCCAGGTAGTCCTTACGGTCGAGCACATACCAGGTCATCGTCGTGACGTGCTCGGGGCCGGCGCCCGCTTCGCGCAGGATGGCGACGATGTTGGCGAGCGTCTGGCGCACCTGTCCGGCAAGGTCATGAACCTCGAACTTGGATTGAGCGTTCCAGCCGATCTGGCCGCCGACATAGACGGTGCGTCCCCGGGCCTCGATGCCATTGGCGTAGCCGATCGGCTTCGCCCAGCCCTGAGGCTGGAGGACGCGGTGCGGCGTGCCCGCGGGAGCGTGTTCGGTAAGCTGCTTCGTTGCAGACATGATTAGTCCTTCAGTTCGAGAATGCGGCAATGCCGGTAATGGCGCGGCCGAGGATCAGGGCATGAATGTCGTGGGTGCCCTCATAGGTGTTCACGACCTCGAGGTTGACCAGATGGCGGGCGACCGGGAACTCGTCGGAGATGCCGTTGCCGCCGAGCATGTCGCGCGCGACGCGGGCGATGTCGAGCGCCTTGCCGCAGGAATTGCGCTTGATGATCGAGGTCAGTTCGACCGGCGGATGGCCCTCGTCCTTCATGCGGCCGAGCCGCAGGCAGCCCTGCAGGCCGAGCGCGATTTCGGTCGCCATGTCGGCGAGCTTCTTCTGGATGAGCTGGTTGGCGGCCAGCGGCCGGCCGAACTGTTTGCGGTCGAGCACATATTGCCGTGCCGTGTCGTAGCAGGATTCGGCCGCCCCCAGTGCGCCCCAGGCAATGCCGAAGCGCGCGGAATTGAGGCAGGTGAACGGTCCCTTGAGTCCCGTCACGGTGGGGAACATATTTTCTTCCGGCACCATCACGTCTTCCATGACGATCTGGCCGGTGATCGAGGCGCGTAGGCCGACCTTGCCGTGGATCGCCGGGGCGGAAAGACCTTTCCAGCCCTTTTCAAGAATGAAGCCGCGAATGAGGCCGTCCTCGGTCTTGGCCCAGACGACGAAAACGTCGGCGATGGGCGAGTTCGAGATCCAGGTCTTCGAGCCGCTCAGCAGATAGCCGCCGTCGACCTTGCGGGCGCGCGTCGCCATGGAGCCCGGATCGGAGCCGTGGTCGGGCTCGGTCAGGCCGAAGCAGCCGATCTTGGTGCCGGCGATCAGGCCGGGCAGGTATTTGCGCTTCTGATCCTCGCTGGCGAATGTGTAGATCGGCACGATGACCAGCGACGACTGCACGCTCATCATCGAGCGATAGCCCGAGTCGATGCGTTCGATCTCGCGGGCGATCAGCCCGTAGGACACATAGTTCAGGCCGGCGCCGCCATATTCTTCCGAAACGGTCGGACCCGAGCAGGCCCGAGCTCGCCCATTTCGGTGAAGATGCCCGGATCGGTCTTCTCATGCCGGAAAGCCTCCTGCACGCGCGGGGCAAGCTTGTCCTGAGCGTAGGCGCGCGCGGTGTTGCGCACCATGCGTTCGTCCTCGTTCAACTGCTCGTCCAGATTGAACGGATCCTGCCAGTCGAAATGCGCCTTGGACATCGCTCGATCTACCTCGCTTGGTTCTTCATCAGCTCGCGGCCGATGATGAGTTTCTGGACTTCGGTGGCCCCTTCGTAGATGCGCAGCGCACGAATCTCCCGATAGAGGCGTTCGGTGATCTCGCCGACGCGCACGCCGCGTGCCGCCGAAAAGCTGCAGCGCCTGGTCGATGACCCATTGCGCATTTTCGGTCGCCGTCATCTTGGCCATGGCTGCCTCGCGCGTCGTCGGCAGCTTCTGCACATCGCGCCGCCAGGCGGTGCGCGCGGTCAGAAGTGCCGCCGCATCGATCGCGGTCGCCATTTCGCCCAGCGTGCTCTGCGCCGTCGGCAGATCGGCCAGCGTCGCGCCGAACATCTTTCGCGATTCTGGCATGTGCCACCGCTTCATCCAGGGCGCGGCGGGCAAAGCCGAGCGCCGCCGCCGCGACCGAGGGGCGGAAAATGTCGAGCGTGCGCATGGCGATCTTGAAGCCTTCGCCGGGCGCTGCCGAGAAGCTGCGAGGCCGGTATGCGGCAATTCTCGAAGCGGATACGGGCGAGCGGGTGCGGCGCGATGGTCTCGAGGCGCTCGGCGATCGATAAAGCCCGGCGTGTCGGCGAACACCACGAAGGCCGAGATGCCGCGCGTGCCGGGCGCCTCGCCGGTGCGGGCAAACAACCGTGTAGACGTCGGCGATGCCGCCGTTGGAAATCCAGATCTTCTCGCCGTCGAGCACGAACGCGTCGCCGTCGCGGCGGGCGGCGCAGCTCATCGCCGCGACATCCGATCCGGCCTCCGGCTCGGTCAGCGCGAAGGCCGAGATCAGGTCGCCCCTGGCGATCTTCGGGCAGGATCCGCTGCTTCAGTTCGGCGAGCCCGGACAGGCTGATCGCGCCGGTGCCAAGTCCCTGCATGGCGAAGGCGAAGTCGGCAAGGCCGTCGGCATAGGCCAGCGTCTCGCGGATGAGGCAGAGCGAACGGCTGTCGATCTCCTCGGAGGCGCCGCCAAACGCCTGTCGGAACGCAATTGCGCAGGAAGCCGGCCGCGCCGAGGCGTCTTCACCAGCCTCTTGCAGGCCGTGTCGGCATCGCGAATGGTCGATCGTCGCCAAGGCCGTCGTCGGCAATGAAGCGGTCGAGTTCGGCCGCGAGCGCGCGATGCGCCGTCGTCGAAGAACGGCCAGTCCAGGTGATCGCGGCTCGGCCGGCGCGCCGTGCTCGTGCCATGCGACGCCATCGGTCAGTTTCCCTTGAAGTCGGGCTTGGTCTTGGCGGCGAAGGCCTCGAAGGCGCGGCGGAAATCGCCGGTCGCCATGCAGATCGCCTGCGCCTGCGCTTCCGACTCGATGATCTGGTCGATGCCCATCGCCCATTCCTGGTCGAGCATCTTCTTGGTCATCGCATGCGCGAACCACGGGCCGTCGGCGACGCTGCGGGCGAAGTGCTGTGCCTCGGCCAGCAGGTCGCCGCGTTCGTGCAGCGCGTTGTAAAAGCCCCAGGCGTGGCCTTCCGGCGGCCGTCATCACGCGGCCGGTGAACAGAAGCTCGCTGGCGCGCCCTGGCCGATGATGCGCGGCAGGATGCCGCAGGCGCCCATGTCCGCGCCTGCGAGGCCGACGCGGGTGAAGAGAAAGGCCGTCTTGGTCTCGCGGCGTGGCGACACGAAAATCCGCCGCCATGGCGAGGATCGCGCCGGCGCCCGGCGCAGATGCCGTCGACGGCGGCGATGATGGGCTGCGGGCAGGCGCGCATCTGGCGCACCAGGTCGCCGGTCATGCGGGTGAAGTCGAGCAGGTCCGGCATCGCCATGCGCGTCAGCGGCTCGATGATCTCGAAGACATCGCCGCCGGACGAGAAATTGTTGTCGGCGCCGGTCAGCACCACGGCGCGCACGTCGCTGGCGCGTGCCGAGCGCGCGGAACAGGTCGCCGAGCTCCTCGTAGCTCTCGAAGGTCAGCGGGTTCTTCTTTTCGGGCCGATTGAGCGTGATCGTCGCGACGCGGCCGTCGGCATCCGTCTCGAACAGGAAATGCTTGGCCTTGTGGTCCTTGAACGGACGCTTCTTGTCCTGCATCGGATTGGTCATTGTCGTCATCCTCCCATGACTTCGCCGCCGGCGACCGGGATCGCCTGGCCGGTGATGGCGGTCGCCTTTTCCGACGCAAGCCACAGCACCGTGTCCGCCACTTCCTGCGGCGTGACCAGCCGGCCTTGCGGATTGGCGCGCGCCAGGCTGGCACGCGCCTCGTCGCGCGTGCGGCCGGTCTTGCCCGTGATCGTGTCGACCGCGCCGTCAAGCAGCGGCGTGTCGGTGAAGCCCGGACAGACGGCGTTGACGGTGACGTCGGTGCGGGCAAGTCTCCAGCGCCAGCGCGCGGGTCAGGCCGATCACGCCGTGCTTGGAAGCGCAATAGGCCGAGACATAGGCGTAGCCGGTCAGGCCGGCGGTGCTGGCGACGTTGACGATGCGGCCGTTTCCGGCGCGCCTGACCGAGGGCAGGGCGGCCTGCGTGACGAGGAAGATGCCGGTGAGGTTGATGCCGATGACCCGGTTCCACATCGCCAGATCGGTCTTCTCGAACGGCGCGGAAGGCGCCTCGCCGGCGCAGTTGACCAGCACGGCGATTTCGCCGGCCTCTGCGAACCGCCTCGGCGACATTGCCGGCCTCGACCGCCGCGCGTCGGTGACATCGAAGCCGTCAAGCACGAAGGCCTCGCCGCCGGCGGCCGTGATCTCGCCGCGGACCGCTTCGAGCGGCTCCGCCCGCCGGCCGCACAGGCTGACGCAGAAGGCCGGCCGCGGCGAGCGCAAGGGCGATGGCCTGGCCGATGCCGCTGCCGGCGCCGGTGACGAGGGCGTGGCGCTTCGCCATGCTCATTCTTGCCCGTCGGAGCCGCGGCGCGCGCCAGGTTGTTCATGTATTGCGCGCGGGCCGAATGATATTGCTTCGGCCAGACCTGCTCGGCATAGCCGATCTTGGCCGCCTCGTGCATGACGAAGGACGGATCGGCCAGATGCGGACGCGCCACCGCGCAGAGATCGGCGCGGCCGGCGGCAATGATCGAATTGGCGTGGTCGGCCTCGGAGATCGCGCCGACCGCGATGGTCGGCATCTGGATCTCGTTGCGGATCTTGTCGGAGAAGGGCGTCTGGAACAGGCGGCCATAGACCGGCTGTTCTTCCTTCACCACCTGGCCGGACGAGCAGTCGATCAGGTCGGCGCCGGCTTCCTTGAACATGCCGGCGAAGATCGCCGCATCCTCCGGCGTGTTGCCGCCTTCGTGCCAGTCGTGCGTCGACAGGCGCACCGACATCGGCTTTTCCGCGGCCAGCGGCGCGGATCGGCGCGGAACACTTCGAGCGGGAAGCGCGCGCGGCCGGCATGGTCGCCGCCATATTCGTCGTCGCGCCGATTGGTCAGCGGCGACAGGAAGCTGGACAGCAGGTAGCCATGCGCGGCGTGCAGTTCGAGAATGTCGAAGCCGAGTCGCGGCGGCGCGGCTCGGTGGCGGCGACGAAGTCGGCCGTCACGCGGTCCATGTCCTCGCGCGTCATGGCGCGCGGCATGTCCGAATGCTTGAGATAGGGCAGCGCCGAGGCCGAGATCAGCGGCCAGGCGCCTTCCGTCAAGCGGCTGGTCGATGCCTTCCCAGGCGAGCTTGGTCGAGCCCTTGCGTCCGGCATGGCCAAGCTGGATGCCGATCTTGGCGGGCGTCTGGTTGATGCACGAAGTCGACGATCCGCTTCAAGGCAGCGGCCTGTTCGTCGCTCCACAGGCCGAGGCAGCCGGGCGTGATGCGGGCGTCCGGCGACACGCAGGTCATCTCCGGGAAGACCAGCGCTGCGCCGCCCATGGCGCGCGCGCCGAGATGGACCAGGTGGAAATCGTCGGGAAAGCCGTCGGTCGCCGAATACATCGCCATGGGCGAAACCATGATGCGGTTGCGCAGCGTCAGGTCGCGCACCTTGAACGGCGTGAACATCGGCGGCGGAACGGCGCCGTTCGGTGCAGGATCGACACCCGGCGCGCTCGGCGAACCAGCGCTCGTAGCCTTCCAGCCAGACCTTGTCGCGCAGGCGCAGGTTTTCGTGGCTGATGCGCTGCGAGCGCGTCAGCATCGAATACATGAACTGCTCGGGCTCAAGCGTGTCGGCATAGCGCTTGCCGACCACCTCGAACCACTCCATGGCGTTGCGCGCCGCATTCTGGATGCGCGCGACATCGACGCGCCGCACTTCCTCATAGGCGCCGAGCACGGCCGGGATGCTGGCCTTGTCGTGGCCGATGAGGTCGAACTGGCGGGTCAGTTCGATGGCGTCGTCGATCGCCAGCTTGGTGCCGGAGCCGATGGCGAAATGCGCCGTATGCGCGCTGTCGCCCATCAGCACGACATGGCTCCTGCCGTTGAAATGGCTCCACTTCTCGCAGATCAGGCGGCCGAAATTCAGCCAGGCCGAGCCGCGCAGATGGCGCGCGTTGGTCATCAGTCTGTGGCCGTCCAGCGTCTCGGCGAACAGAGCTTCTCGCAGAATGCGATGGACTGGTCCTGGTCCATCTCGTCGAGGCCGTGCGCCTTGAACACGTCCTCCGTCGTTTCGACGATGAAGGTCGAGGTATTGGCGTCGAAGCGGTAGACGTGAGCCTGGAACCAGCCGTGCTCGGTCTTGCGGAAATCGAAGGTGAAGGCATCGAACTGCTTGTCGGTGCCGAGCCAGATATAGCGGTTGGGCCGCATCACCATGTCGGGCTTGAAGACGTCGGCATATTTGTGGCGGAGGCGGGAATTGACGCCGTCGGACGAGATGATCAGGTCGGCGTCGGAGAATTCCTCGTCGCTCTTGACCTCGTGCTCGAACACCAGCTCGACGCCGAGTTCCAGGCAGCGGTCCTGCAGGATGTTCAGCATCTTCTTGCGGCCGATGCCGACGAAGCCGTGGCCGCTGGTGCGGATCTTGCGGCCCTTGAAGACGAGCTCGATGTCGTCCCAGTGGTTGAAGGCCACCTCGATGGTCTCGGCGGTCTGCGGGTCCCACTCGCGCATCGACTGCATGGTGGCGTCCGAGAAGACCACGCCCCAGCCGAACGTGTCGAACGGGCGGTTGCGCTCGACCACCGTGACCTGATGCTCGGGGTGCTGCTTCTTCATCAGGAGGGCGAAGTAGAGTCCAGCCGGGCCGCCGCCGATACAGACTATGCGCATTTGCCGTTCTCCGGTTGGTTCAACCCTTCGGCGCGGGCGTCGGAAAGCCCGACACCGAACGTAAGCACAGAGTGGACTCAATCAAATAAAATTTCAAGCTTAAAGGGTTTTTTGGATTGACGAAGTTTTTCGCGGAACGACTGGCGCGCGCATGTCGGGTATCTCGCCCTGCAAGCTTGCGATGCCGCCTGAGTTGCGGGGCATGAGGGCGGAGCGCTTCTTCGCAACCTCACAGTCTTTGGTAGTAGAGTACCGCGCATTCCGGGGACATGAAGCGCACCGAACCGTACGTTCCGAAGTTCGGCTGCGATTCTCCTGCCATGCGTCAGAGATTTCCCGCGAGTGCAGCGCGGATCGAATTCTTGAGCTCGGCCATCCCTTTCATCAGCGTGGCGCGGTCGCGCGCTGACAAATCCTTGAACATGTCGCCGATCCAGTCGCCGTGCCGGTCGGCCATTTCGCGAAAGGCGCGTCGCCCGTAATCCGTCAGCGCGATGATCTGGACGCGACGGTCGGATTGCGAGGTGGTGCGGCTGATGAATCCGCTTTCGACGAGCCGTTCCACCAGCGCCGTGAGGTTGCCTGCCGACACCATCATGCGCTTGGAAACTTCGCCGAGAACCATGCCCTCTTCGGCGCGTTCGAGCTGCGCCAGCAGATCGAAGCGCGGCAGAGTGAAGTTGAATTCATCGCGAAGACGGCGCCTGACCTCGGTTTCGACGAGCCTCGAGCAGGTCAGCATGCGGAGCCACAGCCGCAACTCGTCCCCATGGTCGGCCGGCGCCTCGGCAACCTTGGTTTCACCGTCGATCCAATCCGGATTGCCTATCCCGTCGTTCAACGAGTTCACTCCATGGAAGAACGCTCGCTCTTCCGCGCTTGTCCGGGACCGATCAGTCACCAAACACGAAAACGCAAGCCGGGCGCATCGTAATTCTATAAGCATAAAATATGCCGACTCGTCCGCACTAGTTCAAGTGGCGGAACGACCGCTAACTGGCTTGCGCACAAGCGGCCAGCTTTCGCGCAAGGCGCAACGCGCGTTCTGGGCGGGCGCCATGCCGGCTTCCCGCCGCGCGAGTCCCTCCGGTTCCGCGTCGGCAGATATTTCCGAACCGCTTGCGGCCAGGCTCGGGTGCTGCCAACTTTCGGCGCAAGCGCCACAGCACGTTGGGAGATCAAGGCATGACGACGACGGACCAGGCCAATGCCGCCCTCGATATGGTCTATGCGGCGAGGACGCCGGAAGAGCTTTCGCGTGCCTACGCGGCATGGGCGGCGGCCTATGACGGCGAGACCGCCGCGCTCGGCTACTGGCTGCCCTCGCTGATCACCAGCTGGGTGGCGCGCCACGTGCCCGCGGGCGAGGGGCCGCTGCTCGACGCCGGCTGCGGAACGGGGCTTTCGGGTCCCTGCCTCAAGGCGCTCGGCTATGACGATCTTGCCGGGCTCGACCTTTCGCAGGACATGCTCGCCATCGCCGGTTCCCGAAACGCCTATCGCGACCTCAGGCAGGCGACGCTCGGCGGCCCGCTGCCCTGGGCGGACGGTCACTTCCGCGCCTTCTTCTCGACCGGCGTATTCACCATAGCCCATGCCCCGGCGTCCGGCCTGCACGAACTGGCGCGGGTCACGCGCAAGAACGGTCACGCCATCTTCACCGTCCGCGACCAGGTGCTCGACGAAGGCGGTTTCCATCAGGTCTTCTCGGAACTGGAGCGGCAGGGAAAATGGCGGCCCGTCGAGGAAAGCCCCTGGTTCAGGGCTTTCGCCATCGCCGAGCCGGAGGCCCTGGTGAAGACATTCGTCTTCGAAATAATCTGACCGGGTTATGCCATGGGCAATGAAGGTTGACGGTCTGGTCGATTGATAGAGCGTGCTCTGGCAAGTCGGCTCGGAGCGTCGAAGCCCTGCTACTACTGCGCCGGTTCCCGCGGGGCGGTATCATGGGCCGGCTCCGCGGCGGCCGGGCGGTGCGGGAACAGGCGCCGCAGGGTCACGTAGAAGACCGGCGTCAGGAACAGGCCGACAATGGTCACGCCGAGCATGCCCGCGAACACCGCGGTGCCGAGCGCCTGGCGCATCTCCGCGCCGGGACCGGTGGCGATCGCCAGCGGCACCACGCCCAGGATGAAGGCGAAGGCCGTCATGAGGATGGGCCGCAGTCTCAGCCGGGCGGCTTCCACCGCCGCCTCGACCGGCGAGGCGCCGCGCTCCTGTCCCTGCCGGGCGAACTCGACGATCAGGATGGCGTTCTTGGCGGCGAGGCCGACCAGCACGATCAGGCCGATCTGCACGAGCACATTGTTGTCGAGCCCCCGCAAGGAGACGCCGATCAGCGCCGCCAATACGCCGAGCGGCACGATCAGAACGATGGCGAAGGGCATGATCCAGCTTTCGTATTGAGCCGCGAGCGCCAGGAACACGAAAAGCACCGACAATCCGAAGATGAACACCGCCGTGTTGCCGGTCTGGCGCTCCTGCAGGGCGAGTTCCGTCCATTCGAACGATGTGCCCTGCGGCAGCATGCCGTTGGCGATATTCTCCATCAGGTCAAGCGCCGTGCCGGTCGACGTTCCGGAAGCCGCATTGCCCTGCAGCGGCACCGCGACATACATGTTGTAGCGCTGCACCAGCGCCGGGCCGGTGACATCGCGGATTTCCACCAGCGTGCCGAGCGGCACGAGCGCGCCGGTGGCCGAGCGCACCTTCAGCTTGAGAATGTCGTCGCGCTCGATGCGGAAGGCCTGGTCCGCCTGCGCCCGCACCTGGTAGACGCGGCCGAAAGCGTTGAAGTCGTTCACGTATGCGGTGCCAAGATTGATCGACAGCGTCTCGAATATGTTGGGGATGGGCACGTTCAGCATGCGCGCCTTGTCGCGGTCGATCGCCAGGAAGAACTGCGGGCTGGAGGCCGAAAAAGTGGTGAAGACGCCCGTCAGGCCCGGTGTCTGGTTGGCTCGCCCGGCGATCTCCTGCGCCAGCGCCAGGATCGGCCGCATGTCGGCGCTGTTGCGTTCCTGGATCATCATCTTGAAGCCGCCGGAATTGCCGATGCCCGGCACCGGCGGCGGCGGCAGCGCGATGATGAAGGCTTCCTGGATGCTTTGCAGGCTGGAGAACAGCGTGCCGATGATACTGCCGGCGGATTGACCCGCTTCGAGCCGGTGCTCGAAGCTCTCGAAAGGCGCGAAGATCACGCCGGCATTGCTGGCATTGGTGAAGGTCGCGCCGGAGAAGCCGGCAAAGGCGACCGCATTGGCGACGCCGGGCGTATTCTGGATGATTTCGGAGGCCTTGCGGATCACCGCGTCGGTGCGCCCGAGCGACGCGCCTTCAGGGAGTTGGATGACGACGATGGCGTAGCCCTGGTCCATGGTCGGGATGAAGCCGCGCGGCACCGTCTCAAGCATGTGGACCGTCGCGTAGATCAGCCCGGCAAAGACCAGCAGCATGGCGGCCAGGGCCGCGGTCGAGCCGACGAGCTTGTGAACCAGCCAGGCATAGCCATGGGCAAGCGCCTCGAAGCCGCGGTTGAAGCCGTCGGCCAGCTTGCTCCCCCACCGCGCCAGGAAGAAGCGCGGCCGGTGTCCGGGATCGTGCGGCTTGAACAGGACGCCCGCCAGCGCCGGCGACAGGGTAAGCGAGTTGAAGGCCGAAATTGCCGTCGAAACGGCGATGGTGATCGCGAACTGCCGGTAGAACTGGCCGGAAATGCCTGGAATGAAGGCGGTCGGCACGAACACGGCGATCAGCACCAGCGAGATCGCCAGCACCGCGGTGCCGACCTCGTCCATGGTGCGGTGCGCGGCGGCGCGCGGCGCAAGCCCCATCGCGATGTTGCGTTCGACATTTTCCACGACGACGATGGCGTCGTCGACAACGATGCCTACCGCCAGCACCAGCCCGAACAGCGTGAGCATGTTGAGCGAGAAGTCGAATGCGAGCAGCACCGCCAATGTGCCGATGAGCGATACCGGAATTGCCACGATCGGCACGATCGCCATGCGCCACGATTGCAGGAAGACGATGATGACGATGACGACGAGCAGGATCGCCTCGGCGATCGTCTTGTAGACCTCGTTGATCGACTCGGCGATGAACTCGGTCGGATTGTAGATGATGTTGTAGGTGAGCCCCTTCGGGAAATCCGCCGAGAGGCGCTTGATGGTTTCCTGGATTTCCGCCGCCGAGGCGAGCGCATTGGTGCCCGGCCGCTGGAAAATGCCGAGCGCCACCGCCGCCTTGCCGTTGAGATAGGAATTGGTGACGTAGTCCTTGGCGCCGAGTTCGATCCGCGCAATATCCTGCAGCGTGATCAGCCGGCCGTCCTCGGTCGACTTGACGATCACGTAGCGGAAGTCGCGCGCGTCCTCGAAGCGCCCCTGCGTGGTGACGGTGTATTGAAAGGCCGAGCCGTCGGCGATCGGCGGGGCGCCGATCGAGCCGCCGGAGACCTGCACGTTCTGGTCGCGCAGCGACTCGACGACGTCGCCGGCGGTCATGCCGTATGCGGACAGCTTTTCAGGGTCGAGCCAGATGCGCAGCGAATATTCGCGTTCGCCGAAGATGCTCACGTCGCCGACGCCGTCGAGCCTCAGCAGCACGTCGCGTATGCGCGTTCGCGCATAGTTGGAGACATAGAGCTGGTCATAGGTGTCGTCCGGCGACAGCATGTGGATGACCATCATCAGGTCCGGCGAGCTCTTCGCCGTGGTAAGTCCAAGCCTGCGCACTTCCTCCGGCAGGCGCGGCTCGGCGATCGCCACGCGGTTCTGAACGAGCACCTGCGCGGCGTCGAGGTCGGTGCCGAGACGGAAGGTGATGGTGAGCGCCATCGAGCCGTCGCCCGAGGAATAGGACGACATATAGAGCATGTGCTCGACGCCGTTGATTTCCTGCTCCAGCGGCGTGGCCACCGTGGCGGCGATCGTTTCGGCGTCGGCGCCCGGATAGGAGGCGCGCACGACGATGGTGGGCGGGGCGATCTCCGGATATTGCGCGGCCGGCAATTGCGTATAGGCGATGCCGCCGACGATCAGCAGCATGATCGACAGGACCGCCGCGAAGATCGGGCGATCGACGAAGAAATGCGCGAAGTTCATTGCGTCTGTCCTTGGGCGCCGGCGGTCGGTGGCAGGCTGATCATCTCCGGCTTCACCGTGACACCCGGCCTCACGCGCACCAGCCCGTTGACCACGATCGTCTCGTCGCCGGTGAGGCCGTCGCGGACGACGCGATAGCCGTCGATTCGCGGGCCGGTGCGCACCTGCTTGGCCGAGACCACGCCGGCCGCGTCGACGACAAAGACGATGCGGCGGTCCTGGTCGGCGCCGATCGCCTCGTCCGGCACAAGGATGCCGGGATGCGGCAGCGAGCCGGGCACGTTGACGCGCCCGAACATGCCGGGCTGCAGCACGCCATCCTTGTTGTCGAAACGCGCGCGCGCCCGCATCGTGCCGGTCGCCTGATCCAGACGGTTTTCCGCGAAATCGAGCTTGCCCTTGAATGCCTTCTCGTTGCTGTCGGCGAGGTGGACCACGACATCCAGCCCGCCGCCGCCCTCCTGCATGGTGCCGCCGCGCGTACGGGCGTCACGCGCATAGGCGAAATAGGAACGCTCATCGATGTCGAAGTAGAAATCGATGGGGTCGATCGCGACGATCGTCGTCAGCAGCGTCGAGTTGGGCTGCACCAGGTTGCCGGCCGAGACCAGCCGCCGGCCGATGCGGCCGCTGAACGGCGCCAGGATTTTGGTGAATTCAAGGTCGAGGCTGGCATGGCGCAGCGAAGCCTGCGCGCCCTGATGCTGGGCCTGGGCGGCCAGGAACTCGCGCCGCCGGTCATCCAGAGTGGAAACAGAAAGGTTGCCCGTCTTGGCGAGCTGCTCGGCGCGCTCAAGCTGGGTCCTGGTGAATTCGAGCAGGCTCGTCGTCACGTCCACCTGCGACTTCGCCGCATCGTAAGCCGCCTCGTAGGGCCGCCGGTCGATCGTGAACAGAAGATCGCCCTTGTTGACGATCGTGCCGTCGCGGAAGTGCACCGAGTCCAGATAGCCGGCAACCCGCGAGCGGATGTCGACGGCATCCACCGCCTCGAAGCGCCCGACAAATTGATCGTCCTCGACGATATCCCTGGTGATCGGCTTGGCGACCGTCACGGCCGGCGCCTGCTGCTGCTGCGCCGAGGCCAACAGCACCGCCGAGCCAAGCAAGGCGGCGGCCAGCGACGCGGTGCTCATGGCGCGGGCACCCCAGCCGGATCTGACGATTCCGAAAAACAACGAACTGCGGGCGGAGTACGTCATGGAGAATCCTCTCGTGGAGATCCGATCCAGTCTTGCAGCCTGCGACCGGGCGAGGATCAAACAATTTCCAGTGCAATGCAACATGCGTGCCCGCAACTTCACGAGAGCGGCGTGCCCGCGTCAGGCGGGCTCACGCAGACCCGCGAACACCGCCGCGACACCGCGTCCCAGCCCGCGACCGTGGCCGGCAGACATTGGCCAATGCCGCGCGCGGCGCCCTGACGCTCGAGGTTACCGCTATTGACCGAAGCCCAAAGATCGCAATGACCAATACCGTGTCACGATCCTACGGTCCCGTGCCGTTAGATCCTGCTCATACTTGCCGATAATCGCGTCAACCAGCGGTGTGATCCCAGCGCACCGCAGGTCCGTCTTGCGCGGGCGCCCGAGGCGGCTTGGCGACGGCATCAGCGCTTCAATCAGCGACCATTCTTCATCGGTCAGATCGCTTGCATAGCGAGGGCAACGCCGCTCATAGTGCCGGCGAGTGGTTCGGTCCAGGCCATCGTGATCTCCGCCGAATCTCAGCAATCCGACTGAATCACAACCAACTGAATCACTCACTCCTTTTTGGAACGGACATTGAGACAGACTGTGGAGACGGAGTTGATGGCGTTGAGGATCGCGCTTGTATTTGGCGGCAGAAGTGCCGAGCACGAAGTGTCTCTTCGATCAGCGCGAACAATCTATGGAGCTCTGCTGGAACTGGGCTGCGACATTCATTGCATCGGGATAGATCGAGCCGGAATCTGGCGGTATCACGGTGTGCGCGGCTCGTTCCCGGATATCGTCAACGAAGCAGCACCCGAGGTCTCGATCAAACTCGGGCGCAGGGTGATCTCCTACGATGACGGAGGATCGCGCGGGCATCGTGAGGTTGAACTGGATGTCCTGTACCCTGCCCTTCACGGCCCATGGGGTGAGGACGGGACGATCCAAGGTCTGGCCGCCATGTCGAATCTCCCCTGTGTCGGGTCGGCGACTTTGGGATCGGCTGTTTCAATGGACAAGGACGTCGCCAAGCGGCTGCTGAAAAGCGATGGAATTGTTGTGGCACCCTGGCTGAGTTGCTCGCGGGCGATGCCGCCATGGTCTGAAATCATCGCCAGGCTTGGAACCAGTATCTTTGTCAAGCCAGCCTCGCTGGGGTCGTCCGTTGGAGTGCGCCACGTAACCAATGAGAAGGAATACGCTCTCGCCTTCGAGGCGGCGGCCGGGTTCGACGACAAAATTCTTCTGGAAACCGAAATTCGCGGCCGGGAGATTGAGTGCGGCGTTCTCGAGATTGGCGACCGCCTGATTGCCTCCGAGTTGGGCGAGATCACCCCTCTCGGCGATCACAGATACTATGACTATGCCGCGAAGTATGAAGACGACAGCGGCGCGCGCCTTAGCGTTCCCGCCTGTCTGATGGCCGAAATCAAGCACCAGATGCAGGAGACTGCAAAACGAGCTTTCAGATGCCTTGGTCTCAGGACGCTCGCCAGGGTCGACTTCTTCCTGGCCGAGGACGGCACGATCATCCTGAATGAGGTGAACACGCTGCCTGGCTTCACCAGCATCAGCATGTATCCGAAAATGTTTGAATGCTCCGGCTATGCGTTGACCAGTCTGGTGGCCGAGATTCTAAAAGGCACAGTCGAACCGAAAGGCTAGGCTTACGCCGATTTCAGCGACGCCTGGCGCGAGGTCAAGAATTGCGGCGATCACTTTTACCGAGCCCGCCGCGAGCGAACTCGAAGCGCGAATTCGCTGGACGATCGGCGAGCTTCGCGCGGGGCGGACGCCGCCGGATCCGGGCACAGGATCATTCCGCGTGTGACTGTCGAATTGAGAGTGGCGAGTTGCGTCAGGCTCAGGTCAGGCTTGGCTGAAAGCGCTGTCGCTGGGGTTCTTCATGGTCCCCGGCGGCTTCCTGATGGTGCTGATTGGCGCCACCTCAAGTGGATTTCGCTCGTCCTGATCGGGACTGCAATCACCAGCTCCGCGAGCTACGGCTTCACCTACCAGCCTGAGCGGCGGTTTTCGTTTCTGCCTCTGCGTGAACAGATGCGGAACCGCCTGTGTAAGATTTGTGCCACTTCTTGCCGAGTGTTCGGTCTCCGTTCTGCACCGTCTCGCAAGAAGCTGCAGCGCAAGTTCCTTTGTCTCTTGCGCTTTTCCGCGCCTTCGGATATTCGCCGCAGCGGGCCACCCCTCCCCAACGAGGGGCTTGCTATCTGGAAGGATAGAATGATGACGACCATCGCGAAGCCGGACGTGCGTCCGGCAAATCCCAATTTTTCCTCAGGTCCCTGCGCGAAGCGTCCCGGCTGGTCGGTCGAGGCTCTGAGCAAAGCCGCGCTCGGACGTTCGCACCGCGCCAAAATCGGCAAGGCCAAGCTTGAACAGGCGATCGCGCTGACGCGCCAGGTGCTCCAGGTGCCGGCGGACTACCGCATCGGCATCGTGCCGGCCTCCGATACCGGCGCGGTCGAAATGGCCATGTGGTCGCTGCTGGGCGCCCGCGGCGTCGACATGCTCGCCTGGGAAAGCTTCGGCGCGGGCTGGGTGACCGACGTGGTCAAGCAGCTCAAGCTCAAGGATGCGCGTGTTTTCGAGGCGGCCTACGGCGCGCTGCCTGACCTCTCCAAGGTCGATTTCAACCGCGACGTGGTCTTCACCTGGAACGGCACGACCTCGGGCGTGCGCGTGGCGAATGCCGATTTCATTCCCGCCGACCGCAAGGGCCTCACCATCTGCGACGCGACTTCGGCAGCCTTCGCCCAAAGGCTGGATTTCGGCAAGCTGGATGTCGTGACCTTCTCCTGGCAGAAGGTGCTGGGCGGCGAGGGCGCGCATGGCATGCTGATCCTGTCGCCGCGTGCCGTCGAAAGGCTGGAAACCTACAAGCCGGAATGGCCGCTGCCGAAAATCTTCCGCCTGACTTCGGGCGGCAAGCTGATCGAAGGCATTTTCAAGGGCGAGACGATCAACACGCCTTCGCATGCTGTGCGTCGAGGATTACATCGATGCGCTCGAATGGGCGAAGGGAATGGGCGGGCTGGAGGCGCTGGTCGCCCGCGCGGATGCCAATGCCGGGGTGATCGCCGAGCTGGGTCGAGAACAACCCGGCCGTGGATTTCCTCGCGGTCGATCCGGCGACGCGATCCAATACGTCGGTCTGCCTGCGCTTTGTCGATCCGGCCGTCGCCGCGCTCGACGACGCCGGCCAGCAGGCCTTCGTGAAGGCGTTTGCCGCCGTGCTCGAGACGGAGAAGGTGGCCTACGACATCGCCAGCTACCGCGACGCGCCGCCGGGCCTGCGCATCTGGTGCGGCGCGACCGTGGAAGCGTCCGATCTCAAAGCCCTGACGCCGTGGCTCGACTGGGCCTTTGCCAATCAGAAGGCCGCGCTGAAAGTGGCTGCGTGATCGAAGCCTGACGTTCAATATCCCCTCATCCGGCCGCTCGGCCACCTTCTCCCTAGGCAGAAGAGACCGGCGCGGACGCTGGCGATCTCCTCACCCCACGGGTGAGGGCGAAAGCTCAATTCGACATTGAAGGACAATGCCCATGCCCCGCGTACTCGTTTCCGATAAGCTTTCGACCACCGCCGTGCAGATTTTCAAGGATCGTGGCGTCGAGGTCGATTATCTGCCCGACCTTGGCAAGGACAAGGACAGACTGCTTGAGGTGATAGGCCGGTATGACGGCCTCGCCATCCGCTCGGCGACCAAGGTCACCGAAAAGCTGATCAAGGCCGCGACCAATCTCAAGGTCGTCGGCCGCGCCGGCATCGGCGTCGACAATGTCGATATTCCGGCCGCCTCGCGCCGCGGCATCATCGTGATGAACACGCCCTTCGGCAATTCGATCACAACGGCCGAGCACGCGGTTGCGCTGATGTTCGCGCTGGCGCGGCAGATACCGGAGGCCAACGCCTCCACCCATGCCGGCAAGTGGGAGAAAAACCGCTTCATGGGCGTGGAGATCACCGGCAAGACGCTCGGCATTATCGGCTGCGGCAACATCGGCTCGATCGTCGCGACGCGCGGCGTCGGCCTGAAGATGCATGTCGTTGCCTATGATCCGTTTCTTTCGGAGGGCCGCGCCGAGGAACTCGGCGTGGTGAAGGTGGAACTCGACGAATTGTTCGCCCGCGCCGACTTCATCACGCTGCATACGCCCCTTACCGACAGGACCCGCGGCATCATCAACGCCGAGGCGATCGCCAGGATGAAGGACGGGGTGCGCATCATCAATTGCGCGCGCGGCGGTCTGATCGTCGAGGCCGACCTGATCGACGCGCTGAAGAGCGGCAAGGTGGCCGGCGCCGGCATTGACGTGTTCGAGGTCGAGCCGGCGACCGAAAACGCGCTGTTCGGCATGGAAAATGTCGTGACCACGCCGCATCTCGGCGCCTCGACCAGCGAAGCGCAGGAGAATGTCGCCCTGCAGATCGCCGAGCAGATGGCCGACTACCTGATGAAGGGCGCCGTCTCGAACGCCATCAACATGCCGTCGATCACCGCGGAGGAGGCGCCGCGGCTGAAGCCGTTCGTCAAGCTCGCCGAAGTGCTCGGCGCCTTCGTCGGACAGGCGACCGAAGATCCGATCAAGGAGGTCGAGATCCTGTTCGACGGTTCGACCGCGGCCATGAACACGCGCGCTCTTATCAGCGCCGCCCTTGCCGGGCTGATCCGGCCGCAGGTCTGCGATGTCAACATGGTGTCGGCGCCGATCATGGTGAAGGAGCGCGGCATCATCGTCGCGGAGGTCAAGCGCGACAAGTCCGGCGTGTTCGACGGCTATATCAAGCTCACCGTCACCACCGAAAAACAGACGCGCTCGATCGCCGGAACCTGCTTCTCGGATCACAAGCCGCGCTTCATCCAGATCAAGGGCATCAATCTCGACGCCGAGGTCGGCCAGCACATGCTCTATACGACCAATGTCGACGTGCCCGGCATCATCGGCCTCCTGGGCACGATCTGCGGCGACGCCGGCATCAACATCGCCAACTTCCAGCTTGGGCGTGACCGGCCGGGCGGGAACGCCATCGCATTGCTCTACCTCGACGCGCCGTTCCCGGAGAACGTGCTGGCGCAACTGCGGGCGCACAAGTCGATCGCTTCGGCCAGGCCGCTGCGTTTCGACGTAAACGGAATCTGATTCCATAGGAGGCGCGGCTTGCGCCGGGTCTCCGGAGCTTCCACCGACGCCTTCATCAAGCCGGCGAGCGCGCCGGCGCGCTCGCCCGCGAAATATTTCGATCGTCGCGGCGATTGCGTGGACATGCAAGGTCGCGCTCGCGCGCGCCAGCCGCTATAGAAGCCCGTTGTCCGGCCTTGCCGGAGATATCGACACGTCGGAAGGATTGAAGCATGGCCAATGTGGTGGTCGTCGGTTCGCAATGGGGCGACGAGGGCAAGGGCAAGATCGTCGACTGGCTTTCCGAGCGCGCCGATGTGGTCGTGCGTTTTCAGGGAGGGCATAATGCCGGCCACACGCTGGTGGTGGACGGCAAGGTGTACAAGCTTTCCCTGCTGCCCTCGGGAATCGTGCGGGAAGGCAAGCTGTCGATCATCGGCAATGGCGTCGTCTTCGATCCGCACGCTTTCGTCGCCGAGGTCGCGAAGCTGAGATCGCAAGGCGTCTCGGTCACGCCGGACTGCCTGAAAATTGCCGAAAACACAGCGCTTATCCTCTCCTTGCATAGGGAGCTGGACGGATTCCGCGAGGACGCCGCCGCCAATTCGGGCACCAGGATCGGCACCACACGCAGGGGTATAGGGCCGGCCTACGAGGACAGGGTCGGACGGCGCGCCGTGCGGGTGATGGACTTGGCCGATTTGGATACGCTTCCCTTGAAGGTCGAGCGGCTTCTGACGCACCACAATGCGCTGCGGCGCGGCCTTGGCCATTCGGAGATCGAGCTTGGGGCCATCATGCATGAATTGACATCGGTCGCCGGCGAGGTCCTGCCTTTCATGGACCGGGTCTGGAAAATCCTCGATGACAAGCGCCGGGGCGGCGCCCGCATCCTGTTCGAGGGCGCGCAGGGAACGCTGCTCGACATCGACCACGGAACCTATCCGTTCGTGACCTCGTCGAACACAGTCGCCGGCCAGGCCTCGCCCGGCTCCGGCGTCGGGCCGAAGTCGATCGGCTATGTGCTCGGCATCACCAAGGCGTACACGACGCGCGTCGGCGAGGGGCCGTTTCCGACCGAGCAGGACAACGAGATCGGCGAGTTCCTCGGCACGCGCGGCCACGAGTTCGGCACGGTGACGGGGCGCAAGCGCCGCTGCGGCTGGTTCGACGCGGTGCTGGTGCGCCAGGCTGTCGCCGTCAACGGCATAGACGGGATCGCGCTGACGAAGCTCGACGTGCTCGACGGCCTCGACGAGATCAAGGTATGCACGGGCTATCGGCTCGACGGCGAGGAAATCGACTACCTGCCCGCGAGTCAGGGCGCGCAGGCGCGCGTGGAACCCGTCTACGAAACGCTCGAAGGTTGGAAGGGCACGACCAGGGGGGCGCGAAGCTGGGCCGATCTCCCGGCTCAGGCCGTCAAATATGTGCGCCACGTCGAGGAACTGATCGGAGCGCCCGTCGCGCTGCTTTCCACAAGCCCGGAACGGGACGATACGATACTTGTGACCGATCCGTTTCGAGACTAGCTTTGGCAACTGGCGAGCGGTCTCGGGTCGAGGAGCGCGGCGGGGCAATCAGGACCACAGGTCGACAATAGAATGGCAGATTTCGTAGCGGTCCTGAAAAAGACGCTGGACGGTCTTTCCGACACGACCCCGCTCATGCGCGAGAAGGTCTACGAGAAGGCGCGGATCACGATCGCCAGCAAACTGGCGACGATGAATCCGCCGCTTCCCGAGGCCGTGATCGCAAAGCAGAAGCAGGCGCTTGATGAGGCGATCGTCAAGGTTGAGGAAGAGTACAGGCGCAAGTCGGTCGATCCGCTGACCGAACTCGACGATGTTTTCGCTTCGCTGAAGAATCCGGATCCGCGCGCGGTGCTGAAGCCACCGGTGGCAAGGCCCGCGCCGGTCGAGAGGTCCGCGCCGCCGCCCGCCGCACGGCCGCTGGACAATGATCGGGCCGCGGCATCCGCGGCTTGGGTCCAGCAGCCCGTTCCCGCGGCCACGGCGCCGCTTGTGGAGAAGGCCGCGCCTGTCCCGCCGCCTGAAAGGACTTGGCCGGCAGCCCCGGCGCCGGTCGTGAAGGTGACCGTGGCGACCTTGTCCCGTCCGGCGGCCCGCGAGGAGGATTCCGCCCCCGCCGTTGAACCGCCGCCCGCCGCCGAAGGATTGGTTCCGGCCCGTTGACGAACCGGACGATCAGCGCCCCGCCGCAGTCCGCCCCGCCGGGGACGTGGTGGAGATGGCCTACCCGGCGGATGGCGATGATCGCGAAGAGATTGCCGGCTACGACGAACCGGTCCGTCGTCGTGGTTATGGCCGGCTGGTTGCCGCTGTCGCAGTCCTCGCTCTCCTGGCGGGCGCCGGATATGGCGCTTGGGTGAAGCAGGATCAGGTTCGCGAATTGCTGACACGCGCAGGCATTACGATACCGGGCCTTGGTGCCTCCACCACCGGCGAGCCCGCGCCGCCGCCCGCCCAGCCTGACGCGGGTCCGGCTTCCGATGTCGCCGCCGTCGAGCCGGCCGAGCAGGCAACGCCGGAGGAACCGCCGCCCGAGGCGGCTCCGGAGCCGGCCAGCCCGGGAGCGCAGAAATTCACCCAGCGGCTAAACCCGGATGGAACCGAGACCGACCCTGGCGCTGCCGGCGGATCGCCGATGATCGGCGAGGGAACGTCGATCGCCGCCGTCACCCAGCCGTCGGCACCGGAACCGCCGGCCTCGCAACCGTCTGCCCCGCAACCGCCCGCCGATTCGACGGAGGCTCCCGCCGCGCCGGACGCGGCGGCGGATGTGGAGGCGGCGGCGCAGCCGCCGGCCGACGCGCCGGCGCAACCGACGACGGAACCGCTCGGCTGCTGCTGCGTCAGCGGAGCCTCCGGCCGATACGCCGGCCGAACCCAATACGCCTTCCGAGGTGCCCGATGCCGCGGCGCAGACCGCGCAAGTTCAGCCCTCTCAAGCCGAGCCTGCGGCCGAGCCGTCAATTCCGGTCAGCCAGAAGGCGATCTTCTACGAGGAGCGCACCAACACCGCCGAGGCCTCGGCGGAGTCCGGTTCGATCGTCTGGTCCCTCGTGCAGGAATCACCAGGCGGCGACCTGCCGCCCGAGCCGGCCATTCGCGCCGAGGCGACGATCCCCGGAAAGGACGTTCAGCTTCGCATGACCATCCGCCGCAACGCTGACCAGTCGTTGCCGGCAAGCCACATCGTCGAGATGATCTTCCTGATGCCGGAGGGATTCGAGGGCGGCGGGATCGAGAGCGTCCTGCGCATTTCTCTCAAGGGCTCGGAGCAGGAGGCCGGCAGCCCGCTGCTGGGCATTCCGGCCAAGATCGGAGACGGCTTCTTCCTGATCGCGCTCAACGACACCAAGCCAGAGATCGAGGCGAATACTGGCCTTGCTGAGAGGCAAGTCGTGGATCGACGTGCCAGTGCAATACAAATCGGGGCGGCGCGCGCTGTTCACGATGGAAAAGGGCATTCCCGGCGCGAAGGTCTTTGAGGAAGCTCTGAAGGTCTGGCAATCCGCCGGCAACGGCTGACGACGCGCCGGGCAGTCCAAGCCTTGCGGCGATGCGCCGCAAGTCGGCTGCCTTCGTGTTCTTCGGCCTTGGACCTGCGAAGCGTCAGCCGCCTTCCATCGCCTCGCGCAGCATTTCGAGTTCCAGCCACTCGTCCTCGAGACCCTGCAGCGTCTCGCGTTCCTTGTCGAGCGCGGCGATGGTTTTCTGGAAGGAGCCGGGATCGCGCGTGTAGAAGGCGGGATCGGCTATGCGATCCTCGAGGGCCGAAACCGAGGCCGCGACGGCCGCGATTTTCTTCGGCAGGGTCTCCAGCGCGAATTTCTGCTTGAAGGAAAGTTTTTGGGCCGGCGCTTTCGGCGAAAGCGACTGCGTCGTGACGGCTCTCGGCGCGCCGCCGTCCGCCTTGGCATCCCTTGGACGCTCCGAGAGCCTGGTGCCGCCGCGCTGCGCCAGCATGTCCGAATAGCCGCCCGCATATTCGATCCACCGGCCCCCGCCGTTCGGCGCGATCACGCTGGTGACGGTGCGGTCAAGGAAATCGCGGTCGTGGCTGACCAGAAGTACGGTTCCCGCGTAACCCGCGACCATCTCCTGCAGGAGGTCGAGCGTCTCCATGTCGAGGTCGTTGGTCGGTTCGTCGAGCACCAGAAGGTTGGACGCGCGCGCCAGCACGCGGGCCAGGATCAGCCGCGCCCGCTCGCCGCCGGAAAGTTCGCGGATCGGCGTGCGCGCCTGTTCCGGCTTGAACAGGAAATCTTTCATATAGGAGACGACGTGCTTCTCCTCGCCGTTCACCACAAGGGTCTCGCCGCGCCCGTCGGTCAGGAAATGCGCCAGCGTCTCGTCGGGATCGACCGCCCGCCTCTGGTCGAGCGTGGCAATCTCCAGATTGGCTCCGAGCCGCACCGACCCGGTGTCGGGCGCCAGCGCGCCGGTCAGCATGCCGAGCAGCGTCGTCTTGCCGGCGCCGTTGGGGCCGACCAGACCGATCCGCGCGCCGCGGGCGATGCGGGTCGAGAAATTGTCGACCACCGTGAGGTCGCCATAGCGCTTGCCTATCGCCTTTGCCTCGATCACCAGCCTGCCGGATTCCGGCGCCTCGCTGGCCGACAGGTTCACCGTCCCGTCGGGGCCACGGTGGCCGCGCAGGCGGTGGCGCATGTCCTGAAGGTCGCCAAGCCTGCGCATGTTGCGTTTGCGGCGCGCGGTCACGCCGTAGCGCAGCCAGTGCTCCTCGCGCACGATCTGACGGGCCAGCTTGTGCTGGTCGCGCTCCTCCTCCTCCAGGATCGTGTCGCGCCACGCCTCGAAATGCGCGAAGCCCTTCTCGATGCGGCGCGTCTGGCCGCGATCGAGCCAGACCGTGGACCGGGTGATACGCTCCAGAAAGCGCCGGTCGTGCGAGATGAGGACCACGGCGGAACTGACCCGGCTGATCTCCTCCTCCAGCCATTCGATCGTATCGAGATCGAGATGATTGGTCGGTTCGTCGAGAAGGAGGATATCGGGTTCCGGCGCCAGAACGCGCGCCAGGGCGGCGCGCCTCGCCTCGCCGCCCGACAAGGTTTCCGGGCTTTCCTCACCGGTCAGGCCGAGGTTTTCGATGAAATAGGCGGCGCGGTAGTGATCGTCCGCGGGGCCGAGACCGGCCTCGACATAGGCGCGCACGGTTGGATAGCCGTCCATGTCCGGGATCTGCGGCAGATAGCGGATCGTCGCCGAAGGCTGGCGGAACACTTCGCCATCCTGGGGCTCGACCAGCCCGGCGGCGATCTTCAGCAGGGTGGACTTTCCGGAACCGTTGCGGCCGACCAGCGCGATGCGGTCGCCGGCTGCGGTTGAAAGCGAGGCGCCGTCAAGCAGCGGCGTGCCGCCGAAAGTCAGCCTTATGCCGTCAAGGGCAAGCAGGGGAGGAGCCATGTCAGACCTTGCGGAAAGTGTTTTGGGGCGTCGGATGCGCGACCAGCATGGCGCGGCCGCCGCCGAGCGTGATGGCGAGCCGACCCCGTGTTTCGTTGGAAAGCGTCAGCGACGAGCCGAACTCGACCTCGACCGTGTCCAGAGGCCACTTGGCGCCCTTCACCGACAGTCCGGCTGAGATCGGAGAAGGCGAGAATGCTGAACAGCGTACCGTGGGGGAAGTCGAATTCCGTGTCGCCGGGCAGCAGCGGATAGCCGTCCTGCGTGCCGCTCGTGAGCTTGACCGGCATGCCCTTCTCGGCGAGCCGCAAGCCGAGGGAAAGATGCAGGAACTCGTGGTCGCCGCGTGTGCCGCCGAATGCGCCGACCAGCAGCAGCGACGTTGCGCCGCGCGACAGCGCGATGTCGATGGCCAGTTCGCCGTCCGTCTTGTCCTTTTCGTGCGAAAAACGCAGCCGGGCAATGTTCGCCAGATGAGAAGGCAGGAATTCCGGCTCGGAATCGAAGTCGCCCACCCACAATTCCGGCACCACTGCGAGGCTTTCGGCATGCCGCATCCCGGCGTCGGCCGCGATGATGCGGGTTCCGGCAACCTCGCTCGCGACCGCGGACGTGGGCACAAGGTCGCCGCCGAGAAGGATGGTGAAAGGGTTCATGCGGCAGCGCTCTATCACGCCGGCGGCGCGAAACGGAAGGTGGCAGTTCAGCTTGCGCGCCGGCCGCGCATGGCCTATCGTCCATGCCGCTCTAACGGGGTGCCGGCCGCGATCATCGCGGACCTGCTGAGAGGCGCAACGCCAACCCGCTGAACCTGATCCGGATCATACCGGCGGAGGGATTAGAAGCGATCGGAACCATCCGGCGCCAATTCCCTTCAAACTGAAATGGAGGCGCCGATGCGCGGACTTTCGAACGTCCTTTGTCCTGCAATCATGCTGACCATCGGCCTCGCGCCGGCGGCGGCCGACGAAAAATCCCTGACCGTCTATACATATGAGAGCTTTACCGCGGAATGGGGTCCCGGCCCCCGGGTCGAGAAGGCCTTCGAGGCCCAATGCGGCTGCGACCTGAAATTCGTCTCGGTCGCCGATGGCGTGGCGCTGCTCAGCCGGGTGAGGCTGGAGGGCGACGAGACCAAGGCCGACATCGTGCTCGGCCTCGACACCAATCTGACGGCGGAAGCCAAGGCGACCGGCCTGTTCGCGCCTTCCGGCATTGCTGCGGCGGCCACCAACGTGCCCGGCGGCTGGAGCGACGACACCTTCGTGCCTTACGACTACGGTTATTTCGCCGTGGTCTATGATTCGGAGAAGCTCGCTTCGCCGCCGAAAAGCCTGCGGGAACTGGTCGAGGGCGATCCGGCGCAGAAGATCGTCATCCAGGATCCGCGAACCTCCACGCCGGGCCTTGGCCTCCTGCTCTGGGTCCGCTCGGTCTTTGGCGAGGACGCGCCGCAAGCCTGGGCGAAGCTGAGGAACCGGGTGCTGACCGTCACGCCGGGCTGGAGCGAGTCCTACGGCCTGTTCACCAAGGGCGAGGCCCCCATGGTTCTGTCCTATACGACATCTCCGGCCTATCACATCGTGGCGGAGGGAACCGACAGGTACAAGGCCGCGCCTTTCTCGGAAGGACATTATATGCAGGTGGAGGTGGCGGGCATGACCAGGACCGGGGCCGCCAATCCGCTGGCCGAGGAGTTTCTGTCATTCATGGCCGGCCCCGGCTTCCAGGACGTCATTCCTGAGACCAACTGGATGCTGCCTGCCGGCAAGACCGAAAAGCCGCTCAACCCGGCCTTCGACACGCTGGTGAAACCGGAAAAGACGCTGATCTACAGCTCCGAGGATGTTGCCAAGAACCGCAAGGCCTGGGTCGATGAATGGCTTGGCGCGATGAGCGAATAGGCGGGAACGAACAGCTTGCCGCGTGACGCGCGTGTGCTGGCCGGTCTTGCGGCGCTCGCGGCAATCGCGATCCTGATCGGCGGCGCGCTGCTCGGCCTGACGATCGAAGGCGCGCGCGATTTCGCGCGTGCCCTTCAAGCCTTCGACGCCTACCTTGCGCGGGTCGCGTGGTTCACGGTCTGGCAGGCCGCCCTTTCCACATTGCTGTCGGTCGTTCCGGCCATGGTGCTGGCACGCGCTTTGTCCCGCCATCCGGCATTCTTCGGCCGCGGCCTTATCCTGCGCCTGTTTGCAGTGCCGCTGGCGCTGCCGGCGATCGTCGCAGCACTCGGCCTGCTGGAACTTTTCGGTCGCGCCGGCTATTTTTCGCGCGTGCTGGGCTGGTTGGCGGGCGGCGACTGGCCCGGCATCTACGGCCTTTCGGGAATTCTGGTGGCGCATGTCTTCTTCAACCTGCCGCTGTCCACGCGCCTGTTTCTCGAGGCATTGAACACCGTGAGCGCCGACCAGTGGCGGCTGGCGAGCCAACTCGGCATGAAGGCAGGTCCGTCGTTCCGCTTTATCGAATGGCCGGTCATGCGCGCCGCCATGCCCGGCGTCGCCGGGCTGGTCTTCATGCTGTGCATCACGTCCTTCACGCTGGTGCTGACGCTGGGCGGCGGTCCGCGCGCCACCACTCTGGAGGTTGCCATCTATCAGGCGCTGCGCTTCGATTTCGATCCCGCCCGCGCCGTGACGCTGACAGTGCTGCAGATCGCGCTCACGGTCGCCGCGGTGCTGGCCTTTTCGCGGCTCGGGGCCAACATGGCCGGCGAGGCCAATCTGAGCGTTACGACTTTCCGCCCGCCGGCCGCCGGCAGGATCGAGTCGGCCACCAACGCCGTCATGCTCGGCGCCGCGCTGCTCTTCGTGGCGGGTCCTCTGGTCGCGACGCTGCTTTCCGGCTTGCAGGCCGATCTGGCGCGCCTGGTGGGAGAGGCCGCCGTCCGCAACGCGGTGGCGACGAGCCTCGCGCTGGCGCTTGCGGCATCGAGCCTTTCCGTCTCGCTGGCACTTTCGCTTGTGGCCGGACGCCGGGCAATTGCCGCCACGTCTCGCGCACAGCCACGGTCCCTGCTGGAACGCGCGATGGACACCGGCGCCGGCTTCGTGCTGGTCGTCCCGCCGATCGTCATCGGCGCCGGCTGGTTCGTGATGGTCCGGCATTTCGCTGATGTTTTCGCGATCGCCCCGGTCATGGTGGTGGCGGTCAACGCGGTCATGGCGATGCCGTTCGCGGTGCGCGCCATCCGGCCGAGCTATGACGCGGCGGCGGAACGTCACGACCGGTTGTGCGCCGCGCTCGGCATTCGCGGCTGGACGCGCCTGCGGCTGGTGGACGGACCGGTGCTGAGGCGGGCGCTCGCCACTGCCGGGGCTTTCGCCATGGCGCTGTCGCTCGGCGATCTCGGCGTGGTGGCGCTGTTCGGCAGCGATTCGATCCAGACGCTGCCTTACCTTCTGTTCCAGCGCATGGGCAGCTATCGTACCGACGACGCCGCCGGGCTGGCGCTGCTGCTCGGCCTGCTATGCCTTTGCCTGATGATGATCGCCGATCGATTGGGCCGGGAGCCGCCGCGATGACCGGCCAGCCCGTTGGAATAAGCATCAGGGACGTCCGTTTCCGCTACCCGGAGATGGAGATGCTCTTCAGTGTCGACATTCCGCCGGCGGCGATCACGGCCGTCATGGGCGCCAGCGGCTCCGGCAAGTCGACGCTGCTCGATCTCATCGCCGGATTCCGGATGCCCGACGCGGGCCATATCCTGATCGGCGATCTCGACGTGACCCGGCTGCCGCCGGACCGCAGGCCGGTCTCCATGATCTTCCAGGAAAACAATCTGTTCGGTCATCTCGACGTGGCCCGCAATGTCGGGCTGGGCCGCTCGCCGTCGCTGCGCCTTTCGCCGGCCGACCGCGACGCGGTAAGCGACGCCCTTGCCCGGACCGGGCTCGCCGGCAAGGAGCGGCGCCTGCCGCGCGAGCTTTCCGGCGGCGAACGGCAGCGCGTCGCTGTTTCGCGCGTGCTGGTGCGGGACCGGCCGGTGCTCCTGCTGGACGAGCCTTTTGCCGCGCTGGGGCCCGCCCTGCGCGACGATATGTTGGACCTGGTTGCGGCGTTGCAGGCCGAGCGCGGCCTCACCGTCGTTCTGGTGACGCATCATCCGCAGGACGCGCGCCGGGTTGCGCATCACATGGTTTTCGTCGAGGACGGCAAGGTCGCGGCAACCGGAACCGCTGACACCTTTTTCGGCGATGCCGGGCCGGCGGCCTTCCGCCGATATGTTGGACCAGAGGAGAGTGCGGCCGAAATGCCGCGCATCGCCCGGAAGCCGACATAATTGCGAGGCAGACGAGTGCCTCGCCCTTGCAATTGTTTCGCGGATGCATACGTCCCGCGCAACGCTTGAAGCGTGTGATTCGCCGGCGGCAGCGATACGAAAGGAAGCAGACCTGCCTGATGCATTGAACAGACGCGATCCTTCGCAGGCGGTTGCGCGTGCGAACGCCCGGCGTCTGGCGTCGCTCGGGCTCGCCCTGGTTCTGGCCGGCTGTCAGGGATTTCCCTCCGACGTTCGCGAATTGAATTTCCAGCCGAACAGCCCCGTTACCGTCGATACGGTCAGCCGCAACGACAAGACGGCGGAACTGGCGCGGGCTCAGCATCCGCGCATTCTGTCGACCTATGGCGGCGAATACTCCGATCCCAAGCTGGAGCGTATGGTTGCCAAGGTGGTCGGCAGCCTGACGACCGTGTCGAACAATCCGACGCAGACCTATCGGATCACCATCCTCAATTCGCCGAACGTAAACGCCTTCGCTCTGCCGGGCGGCTATCTCTACGTGACGCGCGGACTGCTGGCGCTCGCCAACGATTCGGCCGAACTGGCCGCGGTGATCGCCCACGAGATGGGCCATGTGACCGCCAATCACGGATTGCAGCGGCAGCAGAAGGAAGCCGAGGAGATTCTGGCCAGCAAGGTGGTCACCGATGTGCTCGGCGAGACGCCTACCGCGAGGGTGGCGCTGATCAAGGGCAAGCTGAGGCTCGCGCAGTTCTCGCGCAATCAGGAGCTTGAAGCCGATGCGATCGGCATCAAGGCCAGCCAGCTTGCCGGCTACGATCCCTATGCGGCTGCCCGGTTCCTTAAGTCGATGGCCGACTACGCGAATTTCCGCAGCATCAGCGGCGCCACCGATCCCAACCTGGACTTTCTCGCCAGCCATCCGAATGCGCCGCAGCGCATCGAGCTGGCGCGCATGCATGCCCGGCAGTTCGGCCCGCCGGACAGTGGAGCCGCCGATCGCGCCGCCTTCCTCGCCGGCATAGACGGCCTGCTGTTCGGCGATACGCCGGAGGAAGGCTACGTTCGCGGCAGCACGTTCCTGCATCCGCGGCTCGGCATCTCGTTTTCGCTGCCGTCCAACTTCGTCATCGACAATACCGCCACCGCCGTCACGGCCACCGGGCCGGGCGACGTGGCGATCCGCTTCGACGGGGTGACGCTGAACCGCAATGTCTCACTGCCCGACTATATCCGCTCGGGCTGGGTCACAGGGCTCGATCCGGCCAGCGTGCGCACCGAGACGATCAACGGCAACGAGGCGGCGATCGCCAGCGCGCGCGCCGAGGGCTGGCAGTTCGACATCACCGTGATCCGCGTCGAAAACCAGGTCTATCGCCTGCTCACCGCCGCGCCGCTCGCCAACACGACCATGAACGTCATCGCCCGCTCTGTCGGCGCCAGCTTCAGGGCGCTCAGCGCCAGCGAAAAAGCCGCGCTGAAGCCGCTGCGCGTTCGCGTCATCACGGTCAAGCCCGGCGATACGGTGGGAAGCCTGTCCGCCAAAATGCAGGGCGTCGATCGCAAGCTCGATCTGTTCCGGCTGCTCAACGCGCTGTCGCCGGTAGCCTCGGTTTCCGCCGGGGACAAGGTAAAGATCATCACCGATCAGTAGACATCCTCCCTGCCCGGGGCGTCGGCCGGTTCCGCGGGGCCAAGCCCAACCGTCCTGCGCTCGCGACAGGATTCGGTATCCTTAGCCGGCTTGCGAAGGCGGGTTTCGCGCGGTCCTTGACGGCGCCGGGACGCGACGTGTACTCTTTTTTCTCAGGCAAATTGATTGGGCGATGGCTGCTACCGACACAGACCTGTACCGGGCGGTGATTGACGGGACGTTCGTCGGCCCGTTGATCAAGGATGGCGAGCCGGTGAAGGGCGTTCTTTATCCGCGCTTCGAAGACCAGACATACATTGACGGGGGCGGAACAGAGCGTACGAGCCCGGCGGACGTGACGGTGCACCGACTGCGGGCCGGAGACGAAGTCGACTCGGGCGGCGGAACCTCGGTGTTCGACGTAAAGGGATGGTTCGGTTATCGGGTCTGGCAGTACTTCCGTGTGCCAAACGGGACGGAGTATCCCGAAAGCCTGTACATTCGCCGCGGCAAGAGCAAGCGCAGGAACAAAACCGGCAACCTTGAAGGGCGGCACTATCAGATCGAACCGCGGACCCGGATGACGGTGGACGCTTACAAAGGCGCGCTCGACAACCTTGCAAGGAACGCGGTGGTGCGACTGATCGAGGTCGCGAGGGTGAGCGGCTGAGGCATGGGGGCGCTGTTTTGCCGGAAGTGAGCTCAAGAACCCTGGTCATGGCGGTGCAGGCGGTAGAGGCCGAGATCCGGCGAATTCGCGCGCTGCCCAAGGAGTTGACCGTACCCGGAGATGAGGTGCTTCTGGTAGACTACGAGAATGCGGCGGAGGAACTCGAGACGGTCTATTCCGAGGCGGCGCTGACGCAATCGAACCTGCCACCCTATTCGCAACTGGTCCAGCGCGAAGACTGACTTCCGCCTTACGCAGGCGCTCGCTCGCGGGTAAAGACGAGCCGCCGGAGTGTTGCCGACGACGCAGACCGGGGTTCAAACCAGAAAGGCCGCATTTTCCCTTAGCAAGGCCATTCGCAGCTTTTCCAGGGCCCGGCTTTCGATCTGGCGCACCCGTTCCTTGGAGATGCCGAGCGCCTCGCCGAGCGCTTCCAGCGTCGCGCCTTCGTCCTGCAGGCGCCGCTTGGCGATGATCTGGCGCTCCCGCTCATTGAGCACGCCGAGCGCCTTGTGCAGCCAGTGGGCGCGCCGTTCCACATCGATCGTTTCACCCGCAACCTCGTCCGGCAACGGCTGGTCGGAGACGAGGAAGTTCATGCGATCCGTCGCACCGGGGCCATCGTCGCCGACCGGCGCGTTCAGCGAGGAATCAGGGCGGGAAAGGCGTGAATCCATCAAGGCGACATCGGCCTCCGATACGCCCAGTTCCGACGAGATCTTCCGGTAAAGTGCCGGTCCGCCCAGCATGTCGCCGCCCTTCGCGAGCTTGGCGCGCAGCCGCCGCAGGTTGAAGAAAAGCGCCTTCTGCGCCGAACTGGTGCCGCCGCGCACGATCGACCAGTTGCGCAAGATATAGTCCTGCATGGAAGCGCGGATCCACCAGGTCGCATAGGTGGAAAAGCGCACGTCGCGCTCCGGCTCGAAGCGGGCGGCGGCCTCCAGAAGGCCGACATGGCCTTCCTGGATGAGGTCGCCCATGGACAGGCCGAAATGCCGGAAACGCGCCGCCACCGAAATGACCAGCCGCATATGCGCGACTGTTATGCGGTGCAGCGCATCCTGATCATGGTCGTGCTTCCACCGCCTGGCCAGATCGAACTCCTCCTCCTTGCCGAGATAGGGGGCCGCCATCGCCGCATTGATCATCGACCGTCCGGCTTTGTCTTGCATCGTCGCCATCCTGGGCAGGTTCAACCCCGCGGTGGCCACATCAGCCGGTCGACTGCCTGGCGATGAAAATCCCGCCTGACGCCGGGGCACCGGGAGACATTACGCTCCGCACCCGGGCGGAACGCGGGGCCGGCCCAATCGTTCCCGCGGGGCTTCCGCACGACTTCGTGAATGCAGGAGAAAACAAGCAAACCGGATGGGTCGCGACGACTAAGGCAGGTTCCGGAAAAGTGTGTCACGGTTTTCCGACAGAAACCTGCGACAAAACAAGAGGCTAAGCAGGCGAAGCGTGGGCGAAGCCATGCAAGTCTGCTTAGCGCAAGTCCGGACAACATTACGCCGCGATGGCCGCCACTCGCAAGACGGCACCGGCTTCAGTCAAGATGGCAGGGTGCCCAACAGCTGGGTCCAACAAAAAGCCCGGCGCGAAGGCCGGGCTTTCGAAACAACAAGGATGCGGACCTATGCCGCCTCTTCCTGTTCGGCTTCCTCGTTGTCGGCCTTGGCGCCGCGCTTGGGGCCCTTGGCGAGATTGGATTCGATCATGCGGACCGCTTCCGTCTCGGAAACGCGGTTGACCGCCGCGATCTCGCGCGCCATCCGGTCAAGGGCGGCCTCATAAAGCTGGCGCTCGGAATAGGACTGCTCCGGCTGGTTTTCGGCGCGGAAAAGGTCGCGAACCACTTCGGAGATGGCGATAAGATCGCCGGAGTTGATCTTCTGATCATATTCCTGGGCGCGGCGCGACCACATCGTGCGCTTGATGCGCGCGCGACCCTGCAGCACCTTGAGCGCGCGATCGACATAGTCCGTCTCGGACAGTTTGCGCATGCCGATCGCAGTGGCCTTCGCCACCGGAACCTTCAGCCGCATCTTGTCCTTGGCGAAATCGATGACGAAGAGTTCGAGCTTGTGGCCGGCAACTTCCTGCTCGTCGATAGAAACGATCTGCCCTACGCCATGGGCCGGATAGACGATGAATTCCCCGCTTTTGAACCCCTGACGGACCGGGGACTTCTTCTGTGCCTGCATGGTTGCCATTACGCCCTGAACTCCTGTTGCGCGCCGGCGTTCTGCCGGTCAACGAGGGATCGGCCTGATGCCGAACGAGAGTTGCCAAAGACAGCACAAGCCTTCCGGAAAGTACCCGGAGAGACCCACTGACGGGTCTGCCGGGTCCAAGTTGCCTTGGTCCGGAACAAGGGCTCCACCTTTCAGTGAAAAGGGCTCTTCGCCATAAAACGACGATGTGTCTGCGGCATGTTTTTTTCGCATAGCACAAAAACGCGCACGAATCAAGAATTTGCCGCATACGCGAAACGCACGCGACGAGGCGCCGCATGATTCGTACGGTCTCGACCTCCCGGTCGGGAAGCGATTGGACGTGCCGCACGCTCCAACCAAGGTTGCGAGCTTAGTCCACCTCATGGCTCGTTACTTCATTGTTTTCGCAGGTTTCCGTCGAGAACCGCGAGAATTTGCCGTATCTGTTTAGTTAGCCACAATGAAGGCGGCTTCAGCCTATCGAGATGCGCAGGCACATTTCAACTGTGCCACAGCGTTGCGCCCTCCTTCATTGTCTTGCGCAGACGTTGTCGATCCAGAACTCCTGGCCTCCGACTCTGATCCTTTGTACTGCCCCGGTTAGAATCACCATGCCCTTCTTGCCCCCCGTCACAAGAGTGGTAGAGACGGCAATATTCACCCCGCCGATGGGATTCGGCACTGCGGTAAGCTCTCCGGCGAATACCGGACTGCCATTGACAGAGATATTTTCGAAGCCTCCCAAGTCAAGAAACTCGAATCGGACCTCGCTGGGTGCAAACCCTATGCCGCTGAAGTCGAACTCCAGGTTGATGTTGTTCGTGCGTATGCTTTGGCCGCTGCCAAAAGGAACCGGAGCGAAATCGATCCGCGCTTCATTGAATGTCCCGCCTCCACCGGGGAAAATGAAATCGTGAACCGAGACCGGGATCCCGTTCGTGGTGAACACTACATCGCCGCTCTTGTGCCCGGCAGGCGCTCCATATTGAGTGCCAACGCCAAGCGGTCGCTCAAAGTCCACACATACCCCCGCGTTCCGAGGCCGTGGCGATACGCGCTCGGTGTGCAGCGTTTCGACCTGGTCGTCCCCGCCGGCAGCCGTATACACGGCAACCACATCGAGTTCGACCTCGCTCTCGATAACGACAAAACCCTTCAGGAATCCGACATCAGTCTGAGCCAGCTTGAAGATGTCTTGGCAGTCGATTTCCAGCGCCTCGTCGGGACCGAGTTTGGCATCTTGGAACTTGGACACCGGGCCCGGTTTCAGCCCCGGCAACGCGACCGCGATCTTTAGACGAAACTGAATTCCCGTGTAGGTCGGATTATGCACGTTAACCGCGGTGAAATAGACGCCCCGCGCCACGACATCTCCAGGCGATTTGCCGCAAACGAACTTGGCCGCGTACTGGAATTTCATCCGCTCAGCAAATTGCGATTCAGTTGTAATGCTATTCCTTGCCACGGTTGCCTCCTCTTATGGCTATTTGTAGTTTAGTTATGATTGCAAATGTCAATTATTATTGATTATTATAGTCTAATCTCGATAAAATTACAACAAATTGCGTTACCATCCAGCGTTAACTGTCAATTTTAAGGCGGCGTCTCGCGTAACGCCCGCCTTCATGGGAGGTCGGCGCGATTGATCCTTAGTCGCCGCCCCAAGTTGGAGCACGAACACTGATATCCTGATTTGGCGAGCTTGGTGGGGGCGCGTTTGGCGTCGGCGGTCCGACGTGGGCGACGGCTATGCGACCGCCGCCGCTCAAACTCGGCCTAATCCCGAAAAATTGCAGACCTTTCGGATAAGATCATTATTCAAATCAAGGAGTTAGAGCAGGGCGACCCCTCCAGGCAATTATCCTGCCCTAGTCGCCCTCGCCGGGCTCGGCCGAAAAATACTTGTCGAACTTGCCTTCCACGCCGTCGAATTCCTTGGCGTCGGCCGGAGGCTCCTTCTTGGACGTGATGTTCGGCCATTTGGAAGCATATTCGGTGTTGACCTCCAGCCACTTCTCCAGACCCGGCTCGGTATCGGGCTTGATCGCGTCGGCCGGGCATTCCGGTTCGCAGACGCCGCAGTCGATGCATTCGTCGGGATGGATGACGAGCATGTTCTCGCCCTCATAGAAGCAGTCGACCGGACACACCTCGATGCAATCCATGTACTTGCACTTGATGCAATTGTCGGTGACGATGTAGGTCATTGTCTGCTCCGGCGATTTCCTGCCGTTTATGATCGTTGGGCGTGACGTAGTTCCTTTGCCGCACGCTGGCAAGTGCTCGTTATATCCGCAAGCAACGAACGGCAATTCGGGCCGTCGTTTTCGTCAGTGCTGAAGGCGCGCCTGACTGCTGCACGGTTTCCCGATGGAACCGGCAAGAGGACATGGAGCCAGGCGGCCTAACCCGCGCAAGCCTGCTATATTCAGGCGCCGCGCAGGCGGTCGATCTGCCGGCGCTCCCGCTTGGTCGGGCGCCCGCTGCCCAGGTCGCGAACGGCCGGCATCGCATCGGGCGGCGCGTCGGCGCCCGTGGGCGGCGACAGATCCTCGTAGAGCAGGCGGGCTTCCGGCGCCGGCCCGCGCCGCGTTCCGGATGCCAGCACGCGATAGACCAGGATACGCCGATCCAGCGTCATGGTCAGCGTATCGCCCGGGCGCACGGTGTCGGCGGCCTGCCCGGTCTTCTCGCCGTTTATCCTCACCCGGCCGGACTGGGCGAGCTTGGCGGCAAGCGAACGCGATTTGACCACCCGCGCGAAAAACAACCACTTGTCGATGCGCTGGCGCTGGTCGGCCATCTACTTCTTGAGTTGGTCCCGGAGCGCCGCAAGCTTGGCGAAGGGCGAATCCGGATCGAACCGCACCGGCTTTTCCTCGCGCGGTTTCGGCTGGAAGGCCGGCTTGCCGGCGCCTTCGGCATTGCGGTTTCCATGGGGCTTGCCCTTGAAACGATCGCGGTCGCGGTCGGGTGCCGGCTTGGCGTTCTGCCGGTGCTCGGCTCCGGTCTTGGCGCCGGCCGCGGGACGATCCTGAACTGGACCGCGTTCGTTTTGATTTGCGTCGCGCCGCGGTTTTCCATGCTGCTGGCCCTGGCGGCCTTCATGGCGATGACGCGGACGCTGGTCGAATCGGGCAGGTCGCCACAACAGGATCGGCTTGGGCTCCTCGGCCGGCGGTTCCGGCGCTTTCCCAGGTGTGTCGCCACCTGACGATTCACTTGCGTTGCCAACGGCTTGCCCGGAAGCAGGCGCGTCAGCCGCCAATTCAGCGGGCCACGGCGCCGGTTCAGGCGCCGTTTCGACGGCGTTTTCAGTGACGGAGGCGCCGGTCTCGGCATTTTCCGCGCCTTGCGTCGGCGCATCCTCGCTCTCGGCGCTCTCGGCTTCCTCGGCCGCTTCGGGAGCTACCTCGTCCACGGCCGTCGGCGAAGACGCCGCGTCGGCCGACACGGTGTCTTCGGAGGCGCCGACGGCTGCCGCCCCGTCAACAGTTTCGGAGGCGCCGGTCTCGGCATTTTCCGCGCCTTGCGTCGGCGCATCCTCGCTCCCGGCGCTCTCGGCGCCCTCGGCTTCCTCGGCCGCTTCGGGAGCTACCTCGTCCACGGCCGTCGGCGAAGGCGCCGGGTCGGCCGACACGGTGTCTTCGGACGCGCTGTCGGCTGCCGCCGCGTCAACAGTTTCGGAGGCGTCCTCGGCGGCACGCGCCGCATCGGCCGGAGCCGGTTGCGGTTCCGCCGCTCTCGCCGCGGCCTGTTCAGCCGCGGCCGCGCGTTCGGCATCGGCCGCTGCCTTCGCTGCGGCGCGTTCGGCCGCCGCCTTGGCGACGGCCTCGCGCGCGGCAAGGTCGAGCGCTTCCAGCCGGCTTTTTACCTCGGGGGCGGGCTTCGGATCGGAGCGGTAGCCCAGGCCCTTCAGAATCTCCTCGATGTCCTCGCCGGTGGCGCCCAGAATGGACATCATGGCCGGCGTCACCAGGAAGGCGTTGCCGTCATAAGCGCCGTCGGGCCGAAGACCGGTTCCGGGGCGCCAGGAAAGGGCGGGCCGGATCAGGTCGGCCAGCCGCTCCAGAATGTCGACGCGCACGGCGCGGCGGCCGAGAATGCGGAAGCCGGCGAGGCCGTAGAAGGCGCGGTCGAAGACGGCGTTTACCAGGACCGAGGTGCGGCCCGCCGCCAGCATGTGCACGATGTCGCCGAAGCCGGCCCTGTCCTTGCCGTCGTTCTTCAGGGCCCAGAGCAGCGTGGTGATGCTGGCCGGCGCCGGCTTGACCAGCGCCGGCACGAAGATGTGGTAGGCGCCGAAGCGCACGCCGAGCCTGCGCAGCGCCGCCCGGCTTTCCTGGTCGAGCGACTTCACCTCGTCCGCGATCTCGCGGCGGTTGATCAGACCGAACTGCTCGACGAGCCTGAAAGCGATGCCGCGCGCTATGCCGGCCAGCTGGTCGGCCTGCTTCAGGTCGACAAGCGGCTTGAGCAGCGTCTCGATCTGGTAGTTGACGAAGCGCTCGGCGCGCGCGGCGACCTTGTCGCGCGCCGGGCCGGTGAGCTGATCGTCGGCAAGCAGGATCACGCGCGGCTTCAGCGGATCCTCGCCCGCCGCCAGCGTGCCGATCGGCGAGCCGATCCAGCGCAGGATGCCGTCGGAAGCCAGCGCGATGTCGTGGTTGCCGGAAGCGGAGAATCGCTCGGCCCTGGCCTCGAATTCCGCCGCCAAGGCTTTTTGGGCCGCGGCGCGAATCGCCTTGCCATCCTCCCCGGCGGAAGACTGGTCGGCGGTGAACCGGAAACCTTGAAGGTCGCCGACATGGTGGCCCTCGACATTGACGTTTCCGGACGGGTCTATTTCGGCTTCGAGCATCGCATTTTCTCTAAGGCGCCGCATGAGGACGGAAGTCCTGCGGTCTACGAAGCGTTTCGTCAACCGCTCATGCAGCGCATCGGACAATCTGTCCTCTATCTCGCGCGTCTTTTCCTGCCAGTGTCGCGAATCCGCCAGCCAGCCGGGCCGGTTGGACACGTAGGTCCAGGTGCGGATCTGAGCAATGCGGTTCGACAAAGTGTCGATATCGCCTTCGGTCGAATCGGCGCGGCGCACCTGCTCGGCCATGTAGCTTTCATCCACATGGCCGCGCCGCGCCAGATCGAAAAACAGCGATGCGATCAGTTCCGAGTGCTGGGCCGGCGCGATCCGCCGATAGTCGGGCAGGGAACAGACGTCCCACAGAAGCGCCACCCGCTCGCGGCTGCCGGCGAGTTGCCTGATGTCGGGATCGCCGGCGAGCTGCTCCAGCGCCCGCGCGTCGACGGCGGGCAGCGCCCGCGTCAAGCCCTCGACGGGCGCCAGCGTCTCGATGGAATGGCGAAGCGCGTCGAGGCTGGAAAAGTCGAACCGCGCCGTGCGCCATTGCAGAACCCTGACCGGTTCGAAATCATGCGCCTCGATCTTCTCGACCAGGCCGTCGTCGAACGGATCGACCTGGCCGGTGACGCCGAACGTACCGTCGCGCAGATGCCGTCCGGCGCGGCCGGCGATCTGGCCGAGTTCGGCGGTCGTCAGCGCCCGGGACTGATAGCCGTCGAACTTGCGGTTCTGGGCGAAGGCGACGTGATCGACGTCGAGATTGAGGCCCATGCCGATCGCGTCGGTGGCGACAAGGTAATCGACGTCGCCAGACTGGTAGAGCGCGACCTGGGCGTTGCGGGTGCGCGGCGACAGGGCGCCGAGCACGACGGCGGCGCCGCCGCGCTGGCGCCGGACAAGTTCGGCGATGGCATAGACCTCGTCGGCGGAGAAGGCGACGATCGCCGAGCGGCTCGGCAGCCGCGTGAGCTTCTTCGACCCGGCATAGGCAAGATGCGACAGCCGCGGCCGCGTCACCACGGAAATGCCGCGCAGCAGCTTTTCCAGAATGCCCCGCATCGTCGCGGCGCCGAGCAGCAGCGTCTCCTGGCGGCCGCGCAGGTGCAGGATGCGGTCGGTGAAGATATGCCCGCGCTCGAGATCGCCGGCGAGCTGGATCTCGTCGACGGCGACGAAGGCCGCGTCGGTCTCGCGCGGCATCGCCTCGACCGTGCATACGAAGTAACGCGCCGCGACGGGGACGATCTTCTCCTCCCCGGTGATCAACGCGACTTTGCCTGTGCCCACCTTCTCGCTGACGCGCTGATAGACTTCGCGCGCCAGCAGCCTCAGCGGCAGGCCGATGACGCCGCTTTCATGCGCAATCATGCGCTCGATGGCGAGATGGGTCTTTCCGGTATTGGTCGGCCCGAGTACGGCCGTGACGTCGCGGCCAGAAAGAATTAGCGGCTCGGTGGTGGTCTGGCGCAGATTCATCGGATCGGCAATCGGCCTTTCGGCTTGACGGCGGCACACGCAAAAGCCGCAACGCGGGACTTCCGCGGACCAGCCATGCCTGTGACAGATAGGCATTTCGGCGCGCAAACGGAAGCACAATGTTCCGCGGGACACGCGGAACGAGTCTCGAACGAATCGGCGACGAATCGCTGACTCACGGTGATTCAGGATTTGTTCCGCCCCCCTCGCCGCCGCCGCCGGCATCGTCCATGCGCTATCTCGCTGATCATGAATCGAAAATAGAATCGGGCGGAGAGGCCGGGCGTTTCTCGCAAATTTCAACCTCGACGCGTTGCGCGGCCGCTTTTTTTTGAATGCAAGCGCAGGTAGAAGGCGATTCGCATTCAAGGAGGGATTGATTTGCCATGTCGAAGCGTTTGTCTGCTGAATTTCTCGGTACGTTCTGGCTCGTATTCGGCGGCTGCGGCAGCGCCGTGCTCGCAGCCGCTTTTCCCGATGTCGGCATCGGGCTTCTCGGCGTCTCGTTCGCATTCGGCCTGACCGTGCTGACCATGGCCTATGCGGTCGGCGGCATCTCGGGCGGACATTTCAACCCGGCGGTTTCGATCGGCCTGTTCACCGCCGGCCGGTTCGATGCCAAGGATTTGGCGCCCTACATCGTCGCACAGGTCGCCGGCGCGATCGTCGCCTCGGCGGTTCTCTATCTGATCGTCAGCGGCAAGGCCGACTTCGCCGGCATCGGCGGCTTCGCCACCAACGGATTTGGCGAGCAGTCGCCGGGCAAGTTCGGCCTCGGCTCCGCGCTGCTCATCGAGGTGGTGCTGACCTTCATGTTCCTGATGATCATTCTCGGTTCGACCCACGGCCGTGTTCCGGCCGGCTTCGCGCCGATCGCCATCGGATTGGCGCTGACGCTCATCCACCTGATTTCGATTCCCGTGACCAACACCTCGGTAAACCCGGCGCGCTCGACCGGACCGGCGCTGTTTGTCGGCGGCGCGGCGCTGGCGCAGCTCTGGCTGTTCTGGGTGGCGCCGATCGTTGGCGCGGCCATCGCCGGCATTGCGCACCGGTCGCTGTTCGGCGACGATTGATCTTTTGGGTTCTCCATGTGGAAACGGCGCCCGCGCGGCGCCGTTTTTCGTTTTGAGCATGCTGCGACTCCCACTCGACGGCGCTTGACCGTTCTGAAAGACTTCCTGCGAACGATGCGGGCGCAATCGCTCCGCAGACGACGTTCCAGCAAGGAGAGACCCTCATGCGTCGACTGTTTCTCCAGGTGGTGATGGCCGGTCTGATCGTGGCGGGGGCGCTGCTTCCGTTCGCGGCGGCCGCCGAGGAGATCGCCGTGCCGACACAGGCCGGGTGGGCGGACGCCAAGAAAAGCGTGAAGCTCGCCAATGGGCTGACGATGGCCTATGTCGAGATGGGCGACACCGAAGGCAAGCCGGCGCTGCTTATCCACGGCTACACGGACAACAGCCGGAGCTGGTCGCTGATTGCTCCCTATCTCAGGCACCGGCGGCTCCTCGCCATCGACCTGCGCGGTCACGGCAAATCGGACGCGCCCGACTGCTGCTATGCCTATACCGACCTTGCCGACGATGCCTCGCTGTTTCTCGATGCGGTCGGAATCGCCAAGGCGGATGTGATCGGCCATTCGCTCGGCTCGCTGGCCGCGCAACTGCTCGCCGCGCAACACCCGGACAAGGTGGACCGGCTGGTGCTCGTGTCGTCGACCACATCATTCGGCACGGGACCGGGTTCCTGGCTGTGGGACAACGTCACGCAGCTCAAGGCGCCGATCGATCCGGAGAGCCAGTTCATGAAGGACTGGTACGCCAACCCCAATCCGGTCGACGAGCACTTCCTGGCGCGCGAACGCGAGGAGAGCGCGGCGACGCCGATCCATGTCTGGAACGGCGTGCTGTGGGGCGCGCTGGTCGGCGACCTCGCGCCGGCCGCGCCGCTGGTGAAGTCACCGGTCCTGGTGCTGTGGGGCGAGAAGGACGGGTTTTTCGACCTGACGCACCAGGAGAAGCTGGAGAAGGCCTACCCGGATGCAGGTTTTGAAGTGTTCGCCGGCGCCGGCCACAATATGTTCTGGGAGTTCCCGAGGGACTCGGCGACCATCATCGAGGATTTTCTGAACGCGCCGAAGAGTCCTTGAGGCGGCGGGAACAGGCGATCCCGATGCGCCGCCAAGCTGCGGGACGCGGAAGCTCGATGCCGCGGCCTCCTCTGAGAGGCCGAAGCATTGGCGAACGCGGGCCGCTTCGGCCGGAACGCGACTTATTGGGCGGGAGCGGCAGCGGCGGCGCTCGCCGCGGCTGCGTCGTCCTGTGCCTTCTTGATCGCGTCGAGGCGAGTCTGCGCCTTCTTGCCCGGCAGCGCCTTCACCGGGTTGACACGCGCCTCGCGCTTCAGGAGGCCGGCCTCGTCGAGGAAGCGGGAGACGCGGTCGGTCGGCAGCGCGCCGTGACCAAGCCAATGCCTGACGCGGTCCGCGTCGATCTTCACGCGCTCGGCGTCCTTGGGCAGCGTCGGGTTCCACGCGCCGAGCGCCTCGATGAAGCGGCCGTCGCGCGGCGAACGCACGTCCGCGACGACGATGTGATAATAGGGACGCTTCTTGGAGCCCGCGCGGGCCAGCCGGATCTTCAGTGCCATTGTCTTTCTCCTAAAGTCGATTCGGGGGTTGATGGGGCCGCCGTTGGTCAGCCGTTTCGGGGGGCGCCGGAATCGGCGGCGCCGGGTTCGGGTGTCGAATGTCTCCCGCCATTTTCGGCGGCGATCTGCTCATGGTGGCGGATCACTTCCGTGATGACGAAGTTCAGGAATTTCTCCGCGAAGTCCGGGTCGAGATGTGCGTCCTGGGCGAGCCGCCGCAGCCGGGCGATCTGCTGCGTCTCGCGCTCCGGATCGGCGGGCGGCAGGCCGTGCGTTGCCTTCAGGAGGCCGACGGCCTGCGTGCAGCGGAAACGCTCGGCGAGCATGTGGATCAACGCCGCGTCGATATTGTCGATCGAGGCGCGGTATTGCGCGAGGGTGGCCATGGCATTCGCCGTATCGTTCATGCCTGCCCGCTCACTTCTTCTTGCCGAGACCGGGCAAACCGCCGCCGCCCAGACCGGGAAGCTTCATGCCGCCGGGCAAACCGGGGAGGCCGCCCCCACCGAGCCCCGGAAGCGTCGGCGGCAGGCCTTTCGGAAAACCGCCGCCGAGGCCCGCGGCTTCCGCCTGCTTCTTCAAGGCCTCGAGCTGCCTGGGATCCATCTTCGACAGGTCGGGCATGCCGCCGCCGAAACCCCCAGGGCCCGGCATCATGCCGCCCAGTCCCATCTTGGAAGCGAGGCCACCCATCAGACCACGCATCATGCCGCCGCCTTTGCCCTTGCCGCCCATGGCCTTCATCATGTCGGCCATGCTGCGGTGCATCTTGAGCAGCTTGTTGATCTCGGACGCGTCCGTGCCGGAGCCGGCGGCGATGCGCTTCTTGCGGCTGTGTTTGAGCATGTCCGGGTTGGCGCGCTCGGCCCTGGTCATGGACGATATGATGGCAAGCTGGCGCGCGAACATCTTGTCGTCGAGGCCGGCGGCGGCTATCTGGTCCTTCATCTTGCCCATGCCGGGCATGAGACCCATGATGCCGCCCATGCCGCCGAGCTTCTGCATCTGGCGAAGCTGGTCGGCAAGGTCGTTCAGGTCGAACTTGCCCGACTGCATCTTCTTGGCCATCGCCGCGGCCTTTTCCGCGTCGATGTTTTCCGCGGCCTTCTCGACCAGCGAGACGATGTCGCCCATGCCCAGAATGCGGTCGGCGATGCGGCGCGGATGGAATTCCTCCAGCGCGTCCATCTTTTCGCCGACGCCGATCAGCTTGATCGGCTTGCCGGTGACGGCGCGCATGGAAAGGGCAGCGCCGCCGCGCCCGTCTCCGTCCATGCGGGTGAGCACCAGGCCGGTAATGCCGACCCGGCTGTCGAAGGCACGGGCGAGGTTGACGGCGTCCTGGCCGGTGAGCGAATCGGCGACCAGCAGGATCTCGTGCGGCGACGAGACCGCCTTGATCTCGGCCATCTCGGCCATCAGCGGCTCGTCGATGTGGGTGCGGCCGGCGGTATCGAGTATCACCACGTCGTGGCCGCCGAGCCTGGCCGCCTGAACCGAGCGCTTTGCGATGTCGACCGGCGACTGGCCCGTAATGACCGGCAGCGTCGCGACCTTCGCCTGCTCGCCGAGCTGGCGCAACTGCTCCTGCGCGGCCGGCCGGCGCGTATCGAGCGAGGCCATCAGGACCTTCTTGCCCAGCCGCTCGGTCAGCCGCTTGGCGATCTTGGCGGTGGTCGTCGTCTTGCCCGAACCCTGCAGGCCGACCATCATCACCACGACCGGGGCCGGGGCATTGAGGTCGATGGTGCGGCCCTCGTCGCCCAGCATGGCGACGAGTTCGTCATGGACGATCTTCACGACCATCTGGCCGGGCTTGATCGACTTGAGCACCTCGGCGCCGACGGCCTTGGCGCGCACCTTGTCGACGAAGGAGCGGACGACCTCGAGCGCCACGTCGGCCTCGATCAACGCACGGCGAACCTCGCGCAGCGCAGCCGAAACATCGGCCTCGGAGAGCGCGCCGCGGCCGGTCAGACCGTTCAGAATGGAGCCTAGCCGTTCCTGGAGGCTTTCGAACATCCGGTTTCCTTTTCCCCTAATCAGACTTGCGTGGCCTCGGCCACGCTTCGTCTGCTTAGCCTCTTGTTTTGTCGCAGGTTCTTGCCGGAAAACCGTGGAACACTTTTCCGGAACCTGCTTAGCATCACAGCGATGCCCGAGAGGTAGTGGCTTCGCGCCGAAGTCCCAACCGGGGCAGTTCACTTTCTTCCGGCGCAACGGCTCGGCAAAAAGCGAACTCTCCCCAGCGAACACCCAAAACCAAAAAGCACCCGGGGGCGCATCGCGCTGCCGGGTGTTGGCCTCCGGGATCGATTTATACCTCTAGGGGTCCCGGTCGGCGGCTCGGAGTGTGGTACTCGTCGCTGAGTTGGAGCGGCTTGAACAGGAAAACTGCGGAAAAGTCAAGAACGGCGCCGAATGAACCTCCAAGCTGCCGGTCGTCGGCCAACGTTCCGTCCGGCTACGGATAAGGCGTATTTACATTGCTCATACGTGGCCCCATTTTGAGGGTCATACATTTCCCCACTCCGCCACGTGCGGGTACTGGCTAAGCGCGGAGAAAAGCAGTGGCCGCCCTGAAGAAAACGCGGACTATAAACCTTCGCATCGAACCGGAAGCGCACGACCTCATCGCGCGCGCCGCCGAAGTGCGCGGCAAGAGTATAACCGCATTCATGACCGAGGCATCGGTCCATTCTGCCCAAGAGGAACTGCTCGATCAGCGCTTCATCGGCGTTTCCGCCGATGTTTTCGAAGCTGTGAGCGATAGGCTCTCAGCATCTGGCGTGGCGCGGGATCAGCTCGTGAAGCTGCTCGAAAGCAAAGTTAAGTGGATGGACTGAAAGTTGCAGTATCGCAAGCCCGCGCCGATATCCGATCTCCATATCCTTGACAGTTTCGATTCGGGCAAAACGACGCTCGACGAATGGCTGAAGAACATGGCCCTCTACAATCAGGTGCAGGGCTATACGCGCACCTTCGTGATAGCCGACGAGAACCATCATGTCGTCGGCTACCATTCGATCTGTGCCGGGATGATCCATCGAAACGATGTCTCGAAAGCGGCGAAAGGATCGCAGGCACCCAGTGAACTGCCGGTGGCAGTGCTGGCCCGCCTTGCCGTCGCCCGCGACCATCAGGGTAAGGGGCTTGGTCAGGCACTTCTGAAAAATGCGCTGATGAGCGTGGTTTCAGCGGCCCAGCTTGTCGCGTTCCGTGGCGTGGTTGTCCACGCGATCGATGACGATGCCATGAGCTTTTATTCCAAATACCACTTCCAAGTGACGAAGGGCATGCAACGCCGGCTGATCCTGCCCATGAGGGACATAGTGGCCTCGATTGCGAAAGTGACGGGCTAAATTGGGACCGCACCGGGCGCCTAACGGACGGCAAACACCTCGATCGGGTCGGGGTGTCCCTCCACCGCGTGGCTGCCGCAGGGCGCAAAGCGGTGGCGCCCCTCCGGCCAGCCGTCGACGAAAGCGGCGCTGACCAGTATGGGCCGATCGACGGCGCGCGTCAGCGCCTCGATCCGGAAGGCAATGTTGACGGCGTCGCCGAGCGCGGTGTTGATGCCCTTTCCCATCGCGCCGACGGCCGCCTCGCCGAGATGGATGCCGACGCGGCAGTCGAGGCCGATGCCGTGCCGGGACTTCAGCAGAACGCGGGTCGGGGAGGTCGGCATCATTTCGGCCGCCCGCAGCGCCTGCGCCGCCAGCACTGCCTTGTCGCGGGTTTCCAGGTCGGTGCCGTGCCAATAGGCGAAGACGCCGTCGCCGATGAACTTGTCTATTGTTGCGCCATAGTGCTTCAGGATGGCGTCGCAGTCGGCGTACCATTCACGCAGGAGCCCGGCGGTCTGCTCCGCCGTCAGCCGCGCGCACATCGCCGTGAAGCCCTTGAGGTCGGCGACCAGCAGGGTGACCGCCACGCCCTTGAGGGGTTCCGGCGCCAGGCGCGAGATCTGGGTGCGCTCCTCAAGCCCTGGCGCATGCGCGGGAGACGCGCCGCTTTCCTCGAACAAAAGCACCGCGTTGCCGAACCGCAGCCGATCGCCATGCCGCAGCACGCGCGCCGCCGTCACCGCGATGCCGTTGACGAAGGTTCCGTTGGCGCTGCCGAGGTCCACGATCCAGAAACTGGCGTCCTCGTGCCGTATGGCGGCGTGCTGGCGCGACACGCTGGAGTCGGCAAGGTGAATGGCGGCGCCCTCGCCGCGGCCGATCAGCGATACCTCGCCCAGAGGGTGAAGCTCGCCGCTGCTCAGTTCCCGTACAATCGCCGGCATCGCCTAGACTGCCGTCCATTCAAACGTGGAAGAACGATGCTTGCCGAAGCCTGCGCGGTCCGGTGTCGCTAGTGGCGACTGCGCCGGCCAGGCAGATACCCCACACAAGGCATATCCATAACAGGCTCGGGCGCCACATGCCACAACAAGCCTGAGCCGGCTTGCGTGGCGCCGCCTCGCCTGGCTTCTTGTTTTTGTCGCAGCTTGCCGCCGGAAACCCGTGGGCACTTTTCCGCCACTGCCTGGCGATCGGCAAAGCCGCAAGCGTCACCGCAGCGGCTCCAGCCCGGCCAGCAGCGTCGGCAGGAACTCCGAGATGGTCGGATGGATCGGGACGGAACGGATGATCGTATCGGCCTTTGCCCCGGCGTACATCTGGTCGAGTATGCCGTGCACGACCTCGTCGCCGCTGGCGCCCAGGATCGACGCGCCGAGTATTTGGCGGCTGTCGGCATCGACCAGCACCTTCATGAAGCCTTCGGTCTCGCCGCGCTCGACAGCGCGGCCGACGCGCGTCATGTCGATGCGGGCAATCAGGCACTTCCTGCCGGATTTTCGCGCCTCGGCTTCCGTCATGCCGACGCGGCCGAGCGGCGGGTCGGTGTAGAGCGCGTAGCAGGGGAAGCGGTCGCTGACGCGGCGGTCGTCACCATCCAGCAAATTCGCCGCGACGATCTCGTAGTCGTTATAGGCGGTGTGGGTGAAGGCGCCGCGGCCGTTGCAGTCGCCCATCGCCCAGATATTCCCGGCGCTGGTCCGCAGCTTGTCGTCGACCTTGATGTAGCCGCGCTCGTCGGTCTCGACGCCCGCGGCCTCCAGGCCGAGATCGTCGGTGTTCGGCCGGCGGCCCATCGCCAGCAGCACATGGCTGCCGACGACTTCCGGCGCGCCCTGCGTGCAGTCGACCGACGCCGCGATGCCGTCGCGATGCGGGCTGAAGCTGATGCACTCGGCGTTGAGGCGAAACGCAATGCCTTCCTTTGCCAAAATGTCGAGAATCGCTCGCGACACGTCCTCGTCCTCCCGCGCAGTGAGCCGGGCGCCCTTCTCGATCACCGTGACGTCGCTGCCGAAGCGCCGGAACATCTGCGCGAATTCCAGCCCGATATAGCTGCCGCCGACGACGACGAGATGGCGTGGCAGCGTGTCGAGCTCAAGGATCGAGCTGTTCGTCAGGTAGTCTATATCCGCCACACCCGGCAGATCGGGCACGGTGGCGCGGCCGCCGACATTGACGAATATCTTGCCGGCGGTCAGGAGGTCGCCATTGACCTCGATCCGAATTGGGCGACCGGAAACGCGCATGACCTTCGACGAAGGTGATATTCGGCGTTCCGGCCAGCCAGTCATGCAAGCCGTTCCGCGAATCCAGCGTCACCTTGTCCTTGCGGGCCTTGACCCGCTTCATGTCGATGCCGACGGCGCCCTCCAGCACCACGCCATAGTCGGCGGCGCGGCGCGCCATCCGGGCGGCATAGGCGCTGGCAACCATCGTCTTGGTCGGCTTGCAGCCGGTGTTGACGCAAGTCCCGCCGAGGTACTTGCGCTCGATCATGGCGACGCGCATGCCGGCTGCCGCGAGGCGGACGGCGAGCGACGGCCCGGCCTGTCCGCCGCCGATGACGATGGCGTCGAAACCCGCGCTCATGTCACCGCCGCAACCGCGGCGAGGCCGAGGATGACCGCCACCGCGTCCTCAAGAATGGCGATCGGCCTGTCCTTGCCACCGATCGCCGCCACAAGCCGCTTGCGCGCCTCGTAGCCGCCGAGCGTGCCGAGCACGGCGCCGATCGCGCCGGCGATCAGCCCGCCGATCAGGGAGCCGCCCGCCGTGCCGACCACCGCGCCGCAGAAGGCGCCGCTGACGATGCGTGCGCCGAATTGCTGCGGCACTTTGCGGCTCGGTGTCGAGGGCAACTGGTCGGTGACGAATTCGACCAGCGCCAGCAGGCTGAAGATCCAGGGCGTGAATCGGTATCCCATGAATGCCGCCCAGGTCTCCGAGACCGGGAGCCAGCCGAGGGCTGCCCCCCAGCTCACCGCGGCCGGCGCGGTCATTACGCGCAGGCCGGCGACGATGCCGATTACCAAGGCGAGAAAATAGAGCATGCAACACCCCTGTTTGCCCGCAGTACATCACTGCGCGCGGCGGCGGGCAATCGCTGATTGTTCGAGAGCAAAGCACTTTCCGCCAGCAACGCGGTCTGCCTGAAAGGCCGGGCGGCTTCAGCTCATGGAGTCGATCTTGCGCTGCATTGCGGCGATCTGCTCCTTCAGTTCCTGCAGATCGTCGGCCTTTTCCGACGTCTCCTTCTTCGCCGGTTCGGATGCGGCAGGTACGCCGCCGGGGAAAGGCGTGAACAGCCGTATGGCGTTCTGGAACAATTCCATGTTGCGCCGCGTCTGTTCCTCCAGCACCTTGATCGGTGCCGCTATCTTCATCACGTCTATCGGCCCTTTGCCGAAGGTCGATTTGAGCTGCTCGCGAAAACGCTCCTGCTCCTTGACGAAGGCGCTCATCGACTGCTCCAGGAAGCTCGGCACGATCATCTGCATCTGGTCGCCATAAAAAGCGATGAGCTGGCGCAGGAACGGGATCGGCAGCATGTTGTGCCCGTCCTTGTTCTCCAGCTCGAAGATGATCTGCGTGAGCACCGGATGCGTCAGATCATCGCCGGTCTTGGCATCCTGGACGGTGAAGTCCTCGTTGCGCTTGACCATCTCGGCGAGATCTTCGAGCGTCACATAAGTACTGGTTCCCGTATTATAGAGGCGCCGGTTCGCATATTTCTTGATGACGACAGGGTCGCCCTTTGCTGCCATCAGTATTCTCCTCGGGGACAAACACGCCGCTCCGTAAGCGACGGACAACGATTATGCATACGTAAAGGATAAGCCTAAAGCCGTCACAAATCCAAGCGCTTTGTGCGGTGCGGGATCAGTCGGATGGCATTGCGGCAAAATAATGCTGCGCAGCATGGGCGCAGCATGCGGCTGACGCATGGGCGGCCGGGCATTTTCCAGTTTGACACGACGCCCACTGCGGGCCAGAAGGAGGAAAATTAATTCCAACCAACACTTGGATAGTCTGGAGAAGGAAATGTCCGCAACCAACAACATCGTCGTCGCCAGCGCTGCCCGCACGGCAGTCGGCTCGTTCAACGGTTCCTTCGCGGCGACGCCGGCGCATGAACTGGGCGCGGTAGTAATCCGCGAATTGCTTTCGCGCGCGGGTGTCGAGGCGGCGGAGGTGGACGAGGTGATACTCGGCCAGGTGCTGACCGCCGCGCAGGGCCAGAACCCGGCCCGGCAGGCCTCCATCAATGCCGGGCTGCCGAAGGAGACGACCGCCTGGGGCCTCAACCAGGTCTGCGGTTCGGGCCTGCGCGCCATCGCGCTCGGCATGCAGCAGATCGCCACGGGTGACGCCAAGGTGGTCATCGCGGGCGGCCAGGAATCGATGTCGCTCTCGGCGCATGCCCAGCACCTGCGCGCCGGCGTCAAGATGGGCGACTACAAGATGATCGACACCATGATCAAGGACGGCCTCTGGGACGCCTTCAACGGCTATCATATGGGCATCACCGCCGAGAACGTTGCCCGGCAGTTCCAGATCACCCGCGAGGAACAGGACCAGTTCGCGGTGGCCTCGCAGAACAAGGCGGAGGCCGCGCAGAAGGCCGGCAAGTTCAAGGACGAGATCGTCGGCGTGACCATAAAGGGCCGCAAGGGCGACACGATCGTCGACGCCGACGAATATATTCGCCTTGGCGCGACGCTGGACGCAATCACAAAGCTGCGGCCGGCCTTCGACAAGGACGGCACGGTGACAGCCGCCAACGCTTCCGGCATCAATGACGGCGCCGCCGGCGCCCTGCTGATGACCGAAGAAGAGGCCGTACGCCGGGGGCTCACCCCGCTGGTGCGCATCGCCTCGTGGGCGACGGCCGGTGTCGATCCGGCGGTGATGGGCACCGGCCCGATCCCCGCCTCGAAGCGCGCCCTGGAAAGAGCCGGCTGGAAGGTCGCGGACCTCGACCTGGTGGAGGCCAACGAGGCGTTCGCGGCGCAGGCCTGCGCGGTCAACAAGGGCGTGGGCTGGAATCCCGAGATCGTCAACGTCAATGGCGGCGCGATCGCCATCGGCCACCCGATCGGCGCTTCCGGCGCCCGCATCTTCAACACGCTGGTTTATGAGATGCGCCGCCGCGGCGCCAAGAAGGGCCTGGCGACGCTGTGCATCGGCGGCGGCATGGGCGTGGCGATGTGCGTGGAAGCGCTCTAAGCGACGAATGGTCATGACGAGCGGACGAGCGGGCAAGGCCGGACGGCCTTCCCGCTTTTCGGCTATTATCCATAAAGCTTCACGCAACATCCATATGGGAGGAGAACCACAATGGCACGTACAGCACTCGTAACGGGTGGATCGCGCGGCATCGGCGCGGCGATTTCGGTCGCGCTCAAGAATGCCGGCTACAATGTCGCGGCAAACTACGCCGGCAACGACGAGGCCGCGCAGAAGTTCAAGGCCGAGACCGGCATCCCGGTCTATAAATGGTCGGTCGCCGAGTATGACGCCTGCGTCGCCGGCATCAAGCAGGTAGAAGCCGAAGTCGGCCCGATCGATGTCCTGGTGAACAATGCCGGCATTACCCGCGATGCCATGTTCCACAAGATGACCTTGCAGCAATGGCGCGAAGTGATCGACACCAACCTCAACGGCGCCTTCAACATGACGCAGCCCGTCTGGGGCGGCATGCGCGACCGCAAATTCGGCCGCATCGTCATGATCTCGTCGATCAACGGCCAGAAGGGCCAGGCGGGCCAGGCCAACTACTCGGCGGCGAAGGCCGGCGATATCGGCTTCACCAAGGCGTTGGCGCAGGAGGGCGCGCGCGCCGGCATCACCGTCAACGTGATCTGCCCGGGCTATATCGGCACCGAGATGGTGCGCGCCATCGACGAGAAGGTGCTGAACGAACGCATCATCCCGCAGATTCCGGTCGGGCGCCTGGGCGAGCCGTCGGAAATCGCGCGCTGTGTCGTCTTCCTTGCCTCCGACGACGCCGGCTTCGTCACCGGCTCGACGATCTCGGCCAATGGTGGCCAGTACTTCGCCTAAGCAGGTTCCGGAAAGTGTGACGGTTTTCCGACAGAAACCTGCGACAAAACAAGAGGCCCAGCGTGGGCGAAGCCACGCAAGTCTGCTTTAGGATTTGGGCGGGTTCGCTCCGGCCTATCGATTATCAGTCGAACGGTCCTGGGCGACCCCGCCAGCAGGTTGGGTCCTTCACCACGTGCAAAACCTATCAACACACACGATAGTGAGGCCATAGCGGTCGCGGGAACGATTTTGTGAGCCGCCTGAGAGGTTCCTTTCGACATATGCTGATGATCGTCCCGATCCGTCCGCAGGGAGTTTTCGATGTCTGACACCATCCGCGAGTTGAACGACCGCTTTCGCACCAAGCTCGAAGGGGGTCGCCTGCTGTTCGCAGGCGACCTGGCGCACGCGCCGCAGGCTGTCCTGCAGCAGGCGCTGGTCAAAACCGTGAACTTTACCGAATTCTCCGCTGCCAACGATCCCAGTGGCGAACGCGACTTCGGCGACTTCATGCTCGACGGTCGTCATGTATTCTGGAAGATCGACTACTACGACATCACCATGGAGCGCCGCTCGGAAAACCCGGCCGATCCTTTGGTGACCACGCGGGTGCTCACCATCTCATACGCCGAGGACCATGAGGGTGACCGGTGAGGTAGGTCGAGCACTGGCGTGGACAAGATCGGCGGACAGCCGACGCCGGCTGAGGGAGCCCGCGGACCCTCGCGGATAGGGCAGGCAAGCCGCGTTCAACGCCTCTCGCGCTGGAAATGGCACCAGGCGCAGTTCAGTGCCCGTCAATCGTTCCACGGCGCCTTTCAGGCTTCGCTGGTTCTTGTCAGGCAAGGCGGCGGCGCCTACCAATGACGGTGGTGGCGAACGCCGGAGGTGTCCCATGCCCGATGCAAGCACCGGCCTGACAATCGCGGATCTTGCCGGCAAGGTTGTCCTGGTCACAGGTGGGTCCACCGGCATCGGCGCGGCGCTTGTCGCGGCCTATGCGCGCCAGGGATGCCGGGTCGCTCTGCACTATCATGCCAGCAGCGAGGCGGCCGAAACGCTGGCCGCGTCGATCCGCCGGGAGGGCGGCGACGTTTTCCTGACAAAAGGAAATTTCGCGGTCTCGGCCGATGTCGAGAAGGTTGTCGAGGAAACCGCCGCGCATTACGGCCGGCTGGACGGACTGGTCAACAATGCGGGCGGCATGCTCGGCCGCGTGCCTTATGCCGAGATGACCGACGCGCAATATGACGCGGTGATGGACCTCAACGTCCGTTCGGTGATCACGGCCTGCCGCGTCGCGATCCCGTGGCTGCGCAGGAATGGCGGCTTCATCATCAACACCTCGTCGATTGCGGCCCGCAACGGCGGCGGCGGAGGCGCGGGGCTTTACGCTTCGGCGAAGGCCTTCGTCTCCAATGTTACGCGGGGCCTTGCGAAGGAACTGGTCGCAAGCCGCATCCGCGTCAACGCCGTGGCGCCGGGCACCATCGCCACGCCGTTCCATGAGCGCTATTCGAGTGAAGAGCAGATGCGCGCGATGGTCGCCACGATCCCGCAAGGGCGCGCCGGCACCGCCGAGGACTGCGTCGGCGCCTTCCTGTTCTTTTCCTCCGAAACCCTCAGCGGCTACGTGACCGGCCAGATCCTGGAGGTCAATGGCGGCCAGTTGATGCCGTAGGCCTGCACTGCCGTCCAATCAACTGAGGGCTCCGAGCTGACCGTCATCCTGAGCCACGCGACGGTCTGAATTGGGCAGCGCCTCCTCCGGCCAAGCGCCACCTTCTCCCCTGGGAGAAGGTGGCCGAGCGAAGCGAGGTCGGATGAGGGGTGCTGGAAGAAACGCGCCGCAGCCGAACCTGCTCCGATCCGCATCTCCTTGCGGCGGCAGCATCTCTGTGCAGCACCCCTCATCCGTCGCCTTTGGCGACACCTTCTCCCACAAGGGGAGAAGGGGGAGCCAGGCATCGCCGCCGCCGAAAATCCTCCGCGCCGACAACCAGCACTCGCGGGAGTTAATGACGAAAGAAAGTCCACTCACCCGGCCGCTACGCGGCCACTATCTCCCCGCCGGGAAGAAGGGACGCCAAGCAGCCCGGCCGGCGTTTCCTCGCCCCAGCGAAGCGCGGGGAGACCGGGCGCTTCCTCAATTCTTCCTGGCCAGCTTGTCGGCCAGCGCTTCCATGCGCTGGGCAAGCCCGGCCAGCGCGCCGGTCAGCGCCGCGTCGTTCTTGTCCGCCTTCATCAGCGCGTCGTCGCGCGTCTTGCGCAAGGTCGCGATCTCGCTCTCCATGCCCTTTACGCGCTTCTGCAACTCGGTCAGCTCATCCATCACCATGATGCCTGACATGACGGTAAGCCGCTGGTCGCCGATCTCGCCGAACGAATCCTTCAGGTGCGAGACATAGCGGTCGAAACGCTGCGCCAGATCGAGCAGGTGCTCCTCCTGGCCCTCGTCGCAAGCCATCCGGTAGGTCTTGCCGTCGATCGTCACCGTAACCTGAGCCATATTCGCGACCTATCTGTCGAGCACCGCGCGGATCGTTTCCATCGCCGTGACGAGGCGCCGCGAGACCTCCTTGTTGGCCTCCTCCAGCCTTTCGGCACGGGCTTCCGAAATGTCGAGTTCCTGCGCCAGCCGGCTGCGATCGGTATTCATCCGCTGAACTTCCGCCTCGGCTTCCGAATAGTCCTGCTCGTGCTCGAGCCTTGCCGCCGCGGCGTGTTCCAGAACATCCATCGCCTTGCCAAGGCGAATGATGACTTCTCTCAGGGTGGTTTCCCCGGTCATTGCACCTGTCCGAGCGCCGCCAATTCGCGAATCAGTGGCGGAAAACAATAAGCCGCCCACGAAAGATTAGGCATCCTGTCAACGGGCCGTCAATAAAGCGCTGGCGTCTTTCCCCTGCAATGGGCCGGCGATGGGCAGGTGAATCGCGGACGGGCAACGCAGATCGGCCAATGGCCGATTCAAGCTGTGCGTTGTTGACTAGAAATGGCTGCCTGCTATGTGTCGCCTGCCTTTCGTCCCCGACGTCACATTCATCAGCGAGCAAGCCATGAGCAACCGCGAAAAGCACGACAGGATGGCGAATGCGATCCGATTTCTCTCGATGGACGCGGTTGAGAAAGCCAATTCCGGACATCCCGGACTGCCGATGGGATGCGCCGACATCGCGACCGTGCTGTTCACGCGGTTCCTCAAATATGACCCGAAGCATCCGCACTGGCCGGATCGCGACCGCTTCGTGCTGTCGGCCGGCCATGGCTCGATGCTGCTCTACTCGCTGCTCTACCTCACGGGCTACGAGGACATCACGATCGACGAGATAAAGAAATTCCGCCAGCTCGGATCAAGGACGGCGGGCCATCCCGAATACGGCCACGCGGCGGGCATCGAGACGACGACGGGTCCGCTCGGCCAGGGCCTTGCCAACTCCGTCGGCATGGCGCTCGCCGAACGCATCCTCAATGCCGAGTTCGGCGACAGCCTCGTCGATCATTTCACCTATGCGCTGGCCGGAGACGGCTGCCTGATGGAGGGCATCAGCCAGGAAGCGCTGGCGCTCGCCGGCCATCTGAAGCTCAACAAGCTGATCGTCTTCTGGGACAACAACAACATTTCCATCGACGGCGCGGTCACGCTCGCCGACTCGACGGACCAGCGCGCGCGCTTCGCCGCCAGCGGCTGGAACACGCTGGCCTGCGACGGCCACGACGCGGACGACATCGCCAGTTGCATCGATCTCGCGCGAAAGTCCGACCGCCCGACGCTGATCGCCTGCAAGACGACGATCGGCTTCGGCGCGCCGACGAAGGCCGGCACCAAGGCCGTTCATGGCTCGGCGCTCGGCAAGGACGAGATCGCGGCCACGCGCAAGGCGCTCGGCTGGACCTCTCCGCCGTTCGAGATCCCGTCGGACATACTCGACGCCTGGCGGCTGGCGGGCCTGAACTCGGCCAGGAAGCGCAACGACTGGGAAAAGCGCCTGGCCGATGCCGACGCCGAGATTCGCGGGGAGTTCGGGCGGCGCATGCGCGGCGACCTGCCGGTCGGCTTCGACGACGCGATCGCCCAGTACAAGAAGAAGCTGGCCGCCGACAAACCCAAGGTCGCCACCCGCAAGTCGAGCGAGATGGCGCTGGAGGTGATCAACGGCGTGGTGCCGGAAACCATCGGCGGCTCGGCCGACCTCACCGGCTCCAACAACACCAAGACCAGCCAGACCAATGCGATCTCCGCCGGCAAATACGGCAACCGCTATGTGCACTACGGCATCCGCGAGCACGGCATGGCCGCCGCCATGAACGGCATGACGCTGCATGGCGGCGTCATTCCCTATGGCGGCACATTCATGTGCTTCTCCGACTATGCGCGGCCGGCGATGCGGCTGGCCTCGCTGGCGGGCATCCGCACGATCTTCGTGATGACCCACGATTCGATCGGGCTCGGCGAGGACGGGCCGACGCATCAGCCGGTCGAGCATCTGGCGGCGCTGCGGGCCATCCCCAACCATCTCGTCATGCGTCCGGCGGACGCGACCGAGGCGGCCGAGTGCTGGCAGATCGCGCTGGAGACGGTGAAGACGCCGTCCACCCTGGCGCTGACCCGCCAGAACCTGCCTGCCTTGCGCACTGAATTTACCGAGGAGAATCCGTGCCGGCTCGGCGCTTACGAACTGGCCACCGCCGATGGCGAGGCCGAGGTTACGATCTTCGCTTCCGGATCGGAGGTCGAGATCGCGGTGGCGGCTCGCGCCCAACTGCGGAGAGCGGGCCATCCGACGCGGGTCGTTTCGGTGCCGTGCTTCGAACTGTTCGAAAAACAGAGCGCCGCGTACCAGGAAGCGCTCATCGGCAACGCGCCGGTGAAGGTCGCCATCGAAGCCGGCATCCGGCTCGGCTGGGACCGCTTCATCGGGCTCGACGGCATCTTCATCGGCATGCATGGCTTCGGCGCGTCCGGGACGATCGAGCAGCTCTATCCGCATTTCGGCATCACCGCCGAGGCGACGGTCGAGGCGGTCGAGCAACGGCTGCACGGTTAGGCAGAGCCTTGCCTGCGCGCGCCCGACCGGCCCCGCGCGCCCCGGCTGTTGCGAAAAGCGGCTGCGCAAGTACCAATCGTCGCCTCTATAAAATCGATTTAAACCGATGCGTTTGCCCGCTGGATTCTTTGTCCATCCGCCGCTATGAAGCGGCGGACGTGAATTAAGTCGCCTTGCTCCCAGGAGGAACCCCATGCCCGTCAGAGTCGCCATCAACGGATTTGGCCGCATCGGCCGCAACATCGTGCGCGCCATCTACGAGTCCGGCCGCAAGGATATCGATGTCGTGGCCGTCAACGACCTCGGCCCGGTCGAGACCAACGCGCATCTGCTGCGCTTCGACAGCGTGCACGGCAGATTCCCGCACGAGGTCACGGTCGACGGCGACCGGATCAGCATCGGCTCGGACAAGTTCAAGGTTACGGCGATCAAGGACCCGTCGCAGTTGCCGTGGAAGGATCTCGGCGTCGACATCGCCCTGGAATGCACCGGCATCTTCACCGCCCGCGACAAGGCGGCGGCGCATCTGACGGCCGGAGCCAAGCGCGTCATCGTCTCGGCCCCCTCGGACGGCGCCGACCTGACCGTGGTCTACGGCATCAACCATGACAAACTGTCGAAGGACCACGTCGTCATCTCGAACGCGTCCTGCACGACCAACTGCCTGGCGCCGCTGGCGGCGGTGCTGCATGAGACGGTCGGCATCGAGAAGGGAATGATGACCACCATCCATTCCTACACCGGCGACCAGCCGACGCTCGATACCATGCACAAGGACCTCTACCGCGGCCGCGCGGCCGCGCTCTCGCAGATCCCGACCTCGACCGGCGCGGCGAAGGCGATCGGCCTTGTGCTGCCGGAACTGAAGGGCAAGCTCGACGGCGTGTCGATACGCGTGCCGACGCCGAACGTTTCGGTGGTCGACCTGAAATTCGTCGCCAAGCGCTCAACGACCGTGGAAGAGATCAACGACGCGCTGATCGCCGCTTCGAACGGCAGGCTGAAGGGCATCCTGGCCGTCACCAAACATCCGAACGTGTCGATCGACTTCAATCACGATCCGCATTCCTCCACCGCGGCACTGGACCAGACCAAGGTCATGGACGGCAATTTCGTCTCCGTTCTGTCCTGGTACGACAATGAATGGGGCTTCTCGAACCGCATGGCCGACACTTCGGTCGCGTTCGCCAGGACGATCGGCTGAATGAGCGCATCGCCTGAAAATCCAGATCGATTTTCGGAAAGGTTGAACGCAGGTTTTTGAGTGTGGAGCCTCCCTTGCGCGTCCGAACGGACGCGCGGCGCTCTAAATCCCGGCACGCTCTCGCGGTTTTTGGCAAAACGCCCGGTTCCGGCCGGGCGTTTTGTTTTTTCCCGAACCCTCGCAATTCGATTGCGAAGTGCCTTTTCTTCGCCGCACTCTGCATTGATCGACAGATTGCGGTTGGGGGAAAAGAATTGGCATGGATCAGGTAATCTACCTCGTGACGCTGGTCGGCACCGCCCTCGTGGTGGTGGCGGCGTTTTCGAGCCTGATCGCTTTTCGCTTCGGCGCGCCGCTGCTGCTGCTGTTCCTGGCAATAGGGCTTGCCAGCGGCGAGGACGGCCTCGGCATCCATTTCGACAATACCCCGCTCGCTTATTTCGTCGGCTCACTTGCGCTGGCTGTCATCCTGTTCGATTCCGGCTTCGGCACGCCGCTGAAGGTGTTTCGGCAGGCAGCGGCTCCGGCGCTCACGCTGGCGACCTTCGGCGTCGCCCTCACAACGGTTCTGTTCGGCGCCGCCGCCTTCTATCTGACCGGGCTGTCCTGGCTGGAGAGCTTCCTGCTTGGGGCCGCTGTCGCCTCGACAGACGCCGCCGCGGTGTTCTTCCTGCTGCGCGCCGGCAACGTCAATCTGCGCGAACGGGTGCGCGCCACGCTGGAAATCGAGTCCGGCACCAACGATCCCATCGCCATTTTCCTGACGATCACCCTGGTCGAGTTGATCGCGCTCGGCGCCGATCCGGAAGCCGAGGTGATCCTGCTCGATCTTGCGCTTGGCTTCCTGATCCAGATGGTCATCGGCGCGGGCGTCGGGCTGGCGGGCGGCTACGGCATCGTGCGCCTCGTCGATCGCCTGAACCTCGACAGCGGCCTGCTGCCGATCTTCGTCCTGACCTTGTCGCTGATGGTCTTCGCCGCGGGTGGCGCGCTGGGCGGATCGGGATTCCTTGCGGTCTATCTCGCCGGTCTCGTCGCCGGCAATTCCAACATCCGTGCCGTTTCCGTCATCAAGCGCTTTCAGGATGGCGTGTCCTGGCTGGCGCAGATCATCATGTTCCTGGTGCTGGGCCTGTTTGCGACGCCGTCGCAGTTCCTGCCCATCCTGCCGGTTGGCCTCCTGCTCGGCCTGCTCCTCATTTTCGTCGCCAGGCCGATCGCCGTGTGGCTCTGTCTCATCCCGTTCAGCCTGCAGCGCAGGGAGACCGCCTTCATCTCCTGGGTCGGCCTCAGGGGCGCCGTTTCGATCCTGCTGGCCATCACGCCGATCCTCGGCGGTCTAGACAATGGCAGGATGATCTTCAACCTTGCCTTCATCGTGGTGCTGGTCTCGCTGGTGGTGCAAGGCTGGACGGTCGGGCCGCTCGCCCGCTGGCTTGGACTGATCGTGCCGGCAAGGCTGGGGCCGCTGCAGAAGGTCGAACTGGAGCTGCCGGGCTCGGCGCATCATGAACTGCTCGCCTATACGGTGGTCGCCGGCAGTCCCGTGCTGCGCGGCCAGCGCATCCCGCGCTGGGCCCGGCCGTCGCTGGTGGTGCGCGACGGGCGCTCGATCAAGTTCCAGGATGCGGGCCGCCTGATGGCACGCGATCACGTCTACATCTTCGTGCCGGACCGGTATCCGCGCCTGCTCGACCGGCTGTTTGCCAGCCGCGCCGAAGTGGGCCCCGAGGACGAGGAATTTTTCGGTGCGTTTGCCGTCGATCCCAACCGCCCGGCTTCGGATCTGGTCGCCGCCTACGACGCGAAGCTCGTCGAAGGCGAAGGTGCGATGCCCATCGGCGTGCTTATGGCCGCCAGGCTGGGCGGTCGCGCGGAATACGCGGATCGCGTCAATCTGGGGCCGATCGAACTGATCGTGCGAGACGTGGACGAAAAGGGGCGGATAAGCAGCGTCGGCGTGGCGCTGGAGCCCGCGGCGCAGCCGGCTCTCCCCGTCTTCTTCGGCGCGGCCGAAATCCGGCATCGCATCCGCGGTTTTTTCCGCCGCCGCCCGGACAAGGACCAGCCCGCCGACACGCCGAAGGACACCGCCCCCAAGTGACAGTCTGCCGGCTAACAAGGCCGGCGTGTTAATCGTTACGGTCGAGCCGCGACACGCTTGCTTCCCCGGCCGGGCGCGATAAAGCAGAAGACCACGATAGGAACCCGCGCAGCTCAATTCGGAGACGCCTATGACCGCTTTCAAGACACTCGACGATATCGGTGACGTCAAGGGCAAGCGCACGCTGGTACGCGTCGATTTGAACGTGCCTGTCGCGGACGGCAGGGTTGCCGATGCGACGCGGATCGAGCGCGTCGCGCCGACTATCACGGAACTCTCCGGCAAGGGCGCCAAGGTCATCCTGCTCGCGCATTTCGGCCGGCCGAAGGATGGACCGACGCCGGAATTCTCGCTGGAGCCGATCGCCAGGGCGACCGCGGACGTGATCGGCCGCCCGGTAGGTTTCGCCGCCGACTGTATTGGGGAGAAGGCGGCGGCCGCCGTCTCGGCCATGAAGGACGGCGACATACTGCTTCTGGAAAACACCCGCTTCCACAAGGGCGAGGAAAAGAACGACAAGGCCTTCACCGAGGCGCTGGCCAAGAATGGCGACCTGTTCGTCAACGACGCCTTCTCGGCCGCGCACCGGGCGCATGCGTCAACCGAGGGTCTTGCGCATCTTTTGCCGGCCTTTGCCGGCCGCACCATGCAGGCCGAGCTCGACGCGCTGGAGGCCGGACTCGGCAATCCGAAACGGCCGCTGGTGGCGATCGTCGGCGGCGCGAAAGTGTCGACCAAGATCGATCTCCTGATGAACCTGGTGAAGAAGGTCGATGCGCTGGTGATCGGCGGCGGCATGGCCAACACCTTCCTTGCCGCGCGCGGCACCAGTGTCGGCAAGTCCTTGTGCGAGCGAGACCTCGCCGACACCGCCAAGCAGATCATGATCGAGGCGGCGGGTGCCGGCTGCGCCATCATCCTGCCCTCCGACGGGGTGGTGGCCAGGGAGTTCAAGGCGGGCGCCGCCAATGAGGTGGTCGCGGTGGAAGCCGTGCCCGCGGATGCCATGATCCTCGATGTCGGCCCCGAGACGGTCCGCAAGGTGGCGGAGTGGATCGAGCGCGCGGCGACCCTGGTCTGGAACGGGCCGTTGGGCGCCTTCGAGATCGCGCCCTTCGACAAGGCGACGGTCGCAGCGGCCAAAACCGCGGCCGCGCAAACGAAGGCCGGACGGCTGATTTCCGTGGCGGGCGGCGGCGATACGGTGGCGGCATTGAATCATGCCGGCGTTGCCGGCGATTTCACCTATGTTTCCACGGCCGGCGGCGCGTTTCTGGAATGGATGGAAGGCAAGCCGCTGCCGGGCGTCGAGGTCCTGAAGAAGGCCTGAGCCGCGGGCGCCCGGTTGGAGGCGCATGCAACCCGGATTTAGGCGCGCCGGTGTCTGCTGCTGGTCGCCGGCGCGGAGGATTTTCAGCGTCGGCGATGCCTGGCTCCCCCTTCTCCCCTGTGCGGTTGCGGGGAGAAGATGCCGGCAGGCCGGATGAGGGGCGGCGCGGACTTGGCCAGGCCGCGCTCCGTCGCACCAATGGCTGCGACCCGAACGACATGCTCCGCCGCGAATCTCATAGACGCACCCGAAGGCCCGCCGCTATCAAGGCCCGGTTGTGAGCGCCGGCAGGCTCCGGGGCCCGGGTCTTGGCCTGCCGTGCTCGCAATGATGAAAAGAGACGAGCCCGCCGCACCCCCATCTCACCGCAACGTGACTTTCCGTTGAGATGCCCATCTGCCTATTGTTTCACCAAGAAAAGATAAGCTGGTGTCGCCGGCACACATTCTGGAATTGTCATGAAGCGCGGAAAACTGACCAGGTTGGCGGCATTCGCGCTGGTTGCGGTCGGCCTTGCGGTCCTTGCGGGCACCGCAGGTGGTGAACCAAGAAAACCGCTGGGCGTGGTGGAGCTTTTCACCAGCCAGGGGTGCAGTTCATGCCCCCCGGCCGATGCTTTTTTCAGCGAGCTGGTCGCGAAAGGCGAAGTGATCGCGCTGGCCTACCATGTCGACTACTGGGACTATCTTGGCTGGCGCGACACGCTGGCGAGGCCCGAGAATACCCAGAGGCAACGTGACTATGGCCGGGCTTTCGGCGTTCGCTCCGTCTATACACCCCAGGCGGTAATCAACGGCCGCGCCCATGTGAACGGCGCCAAGCGCGCGGCGGTCTCGGGAACGCTTGAAACGTTGCAGAATTCAGGCAAGGGCCTGTCCATAGATCTGACGGCCGCCGAACAGGGCGAGTCCATCGTGATCGAGACGGGCGGCGGGCCGACCTACAGCAAGGCTCATCTCGTCCTGGTATTCTTCGAGGATGCGAAACCCGTCACAATAGAGCGCGGCGAAAACAGCGGCAGCACCATCACCTACTGGAATGCCGTCACCGCCGTGCAGACCGCCGGCATGTGGAAGGGCAAGCCGACGCGTTTCGAGTTGCCGGCAAGCGAGATCGCCAAGAAAGGCGGCTGCGTGGCGCTGCTGCAGTCGGTCAGCAAGGATGGCCTGCCCGGCCCCATTCTCGGCGCCACCGTCATCCGCAGTCCCGAGGCACCATCGACCAAATGAACACCTGCTCCGCCATCGCCGAGGACGATCCTGCGCGCGCCGTGAGATTTGCGCAGTAAAAAGCCGGCGTCGGCATTGGCCGGCACCGGCTACAGATATCGATTGGGATCATACCCCTGGCCTTCTTTGACAAAGACCGAGGTTGGTTCGATCCGACGCGGGCCCGTGGGCGGGGGGCTTGGGGTTACGAGCCGGTGCCGGACCGAACCGTCTCAGGCAACACACGTACAGTCGGTGGACAATGGGGCGTCAGCTTGGATAAAAAAAGGCAGGAATGTGGCGATACTTCACCAATCATTTCGTTATGAAATAATTTGTGATCTTCCCTGCGGTGCGATAAAACCTGCTCCATGCCGGCCATTTTCAGCGAAACGCCGACCTTGCAATTTGCCGGCGGACGCGCGACCTTTCCGTCGCAGATCGTCGTGAGAAGGCAGCGCGGATGACGGATCGTGGCGGAATGGAGGGTGGGGACGAGTCAGCAATATTGATCCCGCTTTATGAGGCCCGCCGCGAACGACTCGATGTCCCCATTTCCTTCGACCGCCGCGAACTCAGCCAGATTTTCAGGCTCTACGGTCGAATGGTGGCCGCAAACGAGTGGCGCGACTATGCGATCGATCACCTGCGCGACCGCGCCGTCTTCTCCGTCTACAGGCGCGCTCACGATGCGCCGCTGTTTCAGATCGTCAAGGACCCCAGGCTCGCCCGCAAGCAAGGCATGTTTTCCATCGTCGCGGCGACCGGCCTGGTCATGAAGCGCGGACATGAACTGACGCGTGTGCTCGGCTACTTCGACAGGAAACCGCAAATCGTCGGCGCATAGAGATTCGTATTCAGAGTGCAACCGCAGATCCGCCCTGGCCGGCAAACCGCTCAGATTTCGCCGCGGAACTGCCGCTCCGGCAGGGCGGCCGGGTCGGGAGGCGTGGCCGCGCCGCCATTGAGCGCAAGCTGCATGAAAACCGTGTCGAGCCAGCGCCCGTGCTTGTAGCCCGAACCCTCCAGCGTACCGGAATGGTGAAAGCCCAGTCTTTCGTGCAGGCGGACCGACGGGCTTTCGGGTGAGCCGTCGCCGATGACGGCAACGATCTGCCGAAATCCGCGCGAGCGCGACTCGACGATCAGTTGTTCCAGAAGCCTCCTGCCGACGCCGCGTCCCTTGGCTTCGGGCGCAAGGTAGATCGAGTCTTCAACCATGAATCGATAGGCCGGGCGTGCGCGGAACGGCCCCGCATAGGCATAGCCGGCAATGCCGGTTTCGGTTTCGGCGACGAGATAAGGATAGTCCACGGCCTTCAGCGCGGCAAACCGCTCGCCCATTTCCGCGCGGGACGGAGCGTCAAGCTCGTAGGTTGCCGTACCGTGGGCGACGGCGTCGGAATAGATTTCCGTAATCCTGGAAAGATCGGCCTCGAACGCCTCGCGCACGACAAGACGGTTCATGATTCAGGCGCACTCCGAGAATGAATGCCCAGAAAATAAAGCAAGCGGCGGCGGCCGCCAAAGGAAAAGGGCGGCAATTTTGGCCGCCCTTTTTGGTTCAGTCTGAGTGCAGGCTCGGCTACTCGCGGTTGCCGAGGAACTGCAGCAGGAAGGTGAACAGGTTGATGAAGTCGAGGTAAAGCGTCAGCGCGCCCATGATCGCCTTGCGGCCGGTAACGAGCACGTCGTCACCCTCGAAATACATTTCCTTGATCTTCTGGGTGTCGTAGGCGGTCAGGCCGGCGAAGATCAGCACGCCGATCGCCGAAACCGCGAACTGCAGCGCCGACGACTGCAGGAAGACGTTGACCAGCATCGCGATGATGAGGCCGAACACGCCCATGATCAGGAACGAACCCATCGCGCTGAGGTCGCGCTTCGTCGTGTAGCCATAGAGCGAGAGCGCGCCGAAGGAGGCTGCGGTCACGAAGAAGGTCTGGACGATCGACTGGCTGGTGAAGACCAGGAAGATCGACGACAGCGACAGACCGACCATGCCCGCATAGACCCAGAACGTGATCTGGGCGGCCGACACACTCATGGTGTGAACCCTGAAGGCCAGGAAGAACACCATGGCGAGCGGGGCGAGCATGACGACCCAGCGCAGCGGCGAGCCGTAGATGGCCGCCCCGAAGGCGGTCAGCATTTTGCCGTTGCCGAGCGTGGCGACAGCCGCGGCCGGGTCGTTGGTGGTGGCCAACATGACCGTAGCGACGGCAGCGAAACCTGTGATGACGAGGCCCAGCGCCATAAGGTTGTAGACCTTGAGCATATAGGCGCGCAGGCCCTCGTCGATGGCGGCGTCCGCGCGGGAGCCCGCGGCAGCGACACGCGCCTGATAGTTGCGAAGGTCAGCCATAGATTTCCTCTTCTGCTTATACCCCGTCGGGTGTCGGGCATTCGCGCCCAGGCGCCGCTGGCGGGGCTCCAGCATGCCTGAGGGGGAATATGATGCGTCTCGCGCTCAAGAACAAGTCCCGTTACGGGCTGTAGGCGAGCGTGAATTGACGATTTTCTACGATCTCATACAATCAGGACCGAACGAGCCCGACCGGAAGTTGTGCGGGCGCAACATCACAGGTTTCGCAGGACAGGCGCGGCCTTGTGGCCGAGCACCCGCCACGTGCCGATCAGGCCGATGCCGACGGTGAGCACCAGCGCCACCGCCACGGTCGAGACCGCCACGGCCCCCGAGAAACTGGACGGCAGCGTCATGATCCTTGAAACCACGAACCAGGCGGCGACACCGCCGGCGGCGAGCGCGAATATGGCCGTTGCCAGTCCGATCAGCATGTATTCCAGCGAGAACGCGGCAATCAGGGTCCGGCGCGTCGCGCCAAGCGTCTTCAGCACGACGGCATCGTGGATGCGCGCCCGGTTGCCCGCCGCGAGCGCGCCGGCGAGCACGAGGACCGATGCCAGCAATGCGACGCTGGCGACGGCGCGAATCGCGGTTCCGAGTTGGGCGACCAGCCGATTGACGATGTCGAGCGCGTCCTTGACCCGCACCGTCGTGACGGCCGGATAGGCGCGGGTCACGCGGTTGAGGATAGCCGCTTCTTGCGCGACTGTGGCGTTGGCCGATGTCAGCGTGGCCAGCCAGGCATGCGGCGCGCCCGCGAAGGTGTTGGGGGAAAACACCATGACGAAGTTTATTCCCATCGATTCCCACTGCACCTCGCGCAGATTGGCGATCCGGGCGGTGATGTTGCGACCCAGCACGTTGACCGTGACCGTGTCGCCGAGTTTCAGGCCAAGCTGTCCGGCCTCCTCCGCCGAAAAGGAGACCAGCGGTTCCCCGGAATAGTCCGCCGGCCACCATGTACCGGCACCGAGCGTGGCGTTATCGGGTACGGTCGCGGAATAGGTGATGCCCCGGTCGCCGCGCAGCACCCAGGCGCCTTCCGGCGGCACCGTCACCTTTTGCACGTCGATGCCGTTCAGCGCCATGATGCGGCCGCGCAGCATCGGCACCCGCATCAGGTCGCCGTTCGGCGCGACATCGCCGACAAGTCCGGCAAAGGCATCGACATCGGCGGCCTGTATGTCGACAAAGAAGAAGTTGGGCGCGCGCTCCGGCAGGGTGCCGGAAATCTGGCGGCGAAGATCGCCGTCGATCAGCGCCAAAGTCACCAGCAGCGTCAGTCCCAGCCCCAGCGACAGGACGACGGAGGACGTCAGCGCGCCCGGCCGGTGGATGTTGCCGATGGCGAGCCGCAGCGCCGTCGAGCGCACGCGCGGCACCTTGCGCGCCAGCCCCTGTATTGCGAGACCGACAAGGCGCAGCACGATGAAGGCGAAGATCGCCGCGCCGACGAAGATCGCGGCGATTCGGCGGTCGGCGGCGGACCAGACCGCGAGCCCCGCGAGCAGCGCGGCGATGCCGAGCGCGAACGCGACATAGGTCCAGTGCGGCAGGCCGTGGCCGCCCATCCCCATCTCGCGGAACAGCGCCGTGGCCGGCACGGCGCGCGCCCGGCCGAGCGGCAGCACGGCGAAAGCCAGCGTGACCAGAACGCCGAAGACGGCCGCCAGCGCCAGCGCGCCGGGATAGATGCCGCCGGCGGCCGGCACCGGAATGAATTGCGAAAGCGCCGCCCCCGCCGCGAAAGGCATGAGAACGGCGAGCCCGAGGCCGACGCCGATGCCGACCGACGCGATGATCAGGATCTGCGACGAGATAGAGCGTGAAGACGAAGCCGCCGGAGGCGCCAAGGCTCTTGAAGGTGGCGATCACGCCGCGCTTGCCGTCGAGATAGGCGCCGACGGCATTGGCGACCCCCACCCCGCCCACCACAAGCGCGGTGAGGCCGACCAGGGTGAGGAATTGCGAGAAGCGCTCGATGTTGGAGGAAAGTGCGGGTGCCGCGTTGGCGCGCGTGCGGATGCTCCATCCCGCTTCCGGAAACTTTTCCGCCGCCTCGGCGCGGAGCGCGGCGAGGCGTGCTTCGCTCGTGCCATCCGGCAGCCGTATCTTGTAGACGTGCTCGACCAGGCTGCCGGGCTGGATCAGGCCGGAGGCGCGCAATCCTTCCAATGAGAGCAGCAGCCGGGGGGCGAAACCGAAACCGTCCGAAATGGCGTCCGGCTCCGAAGAGAGTTTCGCGCGCAATTCGAAGGTCGCGCTGCCCAGCCTGATCCGGTCGCCGAGCGCCAGACCAAGCCGCGCGAACAGGAGATCGGGAGCCGCCGCGCCGTATATCCCGTCGCGAGCGGGGAAGAGGTCGGACCGCGGCAAAGCCGGCTCGGTGGCGAGCGACCCGAAGAGCGGATAGGCGCCGTCAACCGCCTTCGCTTCGACCAGAGCCTGGTCGGAACCGTCCTCCAGCCGCGCCATCGAGCGCATGCCGGCACTCACCGCGAGCGTGCCCAGACTGTCGAGAAAGGCGAATTCCGGCGGCGTCGCCTCCCGCTGGTTGAGCTCGAAGCGGATGTCGCCGCCGAGCAGCGCCTGCCCTTCCGCCGCGACGCCCGACGAGATCGCCCGCGCCACCGAGCCGACGCCGCCGATCGCGGCCACGCCGAGCGCGATGCAGGTCAGGAAGATGAGGAAGCCCGACAGCCCGCCCCGCATTTCCCGCAAGGCGAAGCGCAAGCGCGAGCCGGAGCGGGTCGCGGCGCGCTCACGCGCATTCCCGCCATGTTGGCGCGGCGAGCCGGAGACCGCCTTCCATCTAAGCGCTCACCAGATGCGGGCGCGTCGCCCCGGTCTCGATCCGTCCCGACCGCATGGATATCTGCCGCGAGCAGCGGGCGGCGAGCGCCGGATCATGGGTGACCAGAAGCAGCGTCGTGCCGCGTGCCGCCGCTTCGCCGAACAAAAGGTCGGCGATCTGCCGGCCGGTCGCCTGGTCGAGATTCCCGGTCGGCTCGTCGGCTATCAGGATGCGCGGCGCCGGCGCCAGAGCGCGCGCGATCGCCACCCGTTGCTGCTCGCCGCCCGAGAGTTCGCCGGGATAGTGCGTCGACGCTCGGCCAGCCCGACCGCCGCCAGCTCCCTTTCGGCCGCGCCGAACGGATCGGCGTGGCCCGCGAGTTCCAGCGGAACGGCGACATTCTCCAGCGCCGTCATGTTCGGGATGAGATGAAACGACTGGAAGACAATGCCGATGGTGCGGCCGCGAAAGGCGGCGATCTCGTCCTCGCTGCGCCCGTTGAGCAACTGGCCGGCGATCCGCACCGTGCCGGAATCCACGCCCTCCAGACCGGCCAGCACCATCAGCAGCGTCGACTTGCCGGATCCGGACGGCCCGACAATGCCGGCGGTCTCGCCTGCCGCGACATCCAGGCTGATGTTCTTGAGCACATGGACGGACGATGGCCCCTCGCCAAGCGTCAACGAAACGTCGCGAGTTCGATGACGGCTTCTGCGGTCACGGTTTGGTCCTATATGGAAGCCAGATTGCAGGCACGTTTTCGTCATATGGGCTTTTATGCATGGCTTTCAAACGTTTCGTTCGTCTCGGCCGCACTTGACTCTCGCTCATGGTCCCGCAATCGGCGGCGCCCCGGCAACAGCCGAACCGCGCAAGATCGTCGGCCTCGGCGACAGCCTTATGGCCGGCTACGGGCTGGACGCCGGCCAAGGCTTTCCCGAAAGGCTGCAGGCCGCGCTTAGAGCCAGAGCGGTCACGATGTCGTTGATCGCCAATGCCGGCGTGTCGGGAGACACCACCAGCGGCGGGCTGGCGCGGCTGGACTGGTCGGTGCCCGACGGAACCGAAATCGTCATCCTCGAACTCGGTGCCAATGACATGCTGCGCGGTCTCGCTCCCGACATCACCCGCAGAACCTTGGCGAGACGATCGAACGGCTGAAGGCGCGGGACATCGTTCTGCTGGCCGGCATGCGCGCCGCGCCCAATCTCGGACCGGATTTCAGCGCCGCCTTCGACGCCATCTATCCCGAGCTCTCGCCAGGCAATACGGCGTCGCCTTCTATCCGTTCTTCCTCGACGGCGTGGCGGCGGAACCGGCAGCTTCTGCAGGACGACGGCATGCATCCGAACGCTGTTGGGATGGAACGGATGGTCGAGCGTTTCCGCCGGCAATGGAAAATCCTCGCGAAAAGGACGAAGGTGCATGACGGAAATTCAAGCGGATGACCGGTAACGATCTTCCGCTGCGTAACGCGTTTTGTTGTTGCAATGCGTATTAACTGCTTGCGGCAACCGTCGATCGATGATCCCGTTGGGATGTAGGTGCGATTCGAGGAAGGGAGGCTTTTAATGCCACGTCTTTTCACCGCCCTCGAGATTCCCCGTGACGCAGCGCTTTCGCTGTCGCTCCTGCGGGGAGGACTACCCGGCGCCCGCTGGATAGACGTCGAAAACTATCACATCACCTTGCGCTTCATCGGAGATATCGAAGGCCATGTCGCCGACGAAATCGCCAACGCACTCGATCGCGTCGTCGGCCACCTTCCAGCTGCGGCTGTCGGGTGTCGGCGCTTTCGGCGCAAAGAAGCCGCATTCGTGTGGGCCGGCGTTGAGGCCTCGCCCGACATACGGCGCTGCAGGGTGAGATCGACCGCATCTGCCAGCGCCTTCGGCGTTCCCGCCGATCCGCGCAAATTCACGCCGCATGTGACGTCTGGCGCGGCTGCGCAACACCAGCCCGATCGATGTCGCGCACTATCTGTCGGCACGCGGCAATTTCTCGGCCACCCCTTCAAGGTCGGGCGCTTCGTGCTGATGTCGTCGCGCGATTCTGTCGGCGGCGGGCCCTACGTCATCGAGGAGGCCTGGCCGCTGGCGGGCGACGAAGCCCGCCAGACCGCGCAACCCCCGCTCTCCGACGCCTGGAGCGACTGGCGGTAGGCAGCCGCTATTTCGCTTGCGCCGTCAGGATCTTGATCGCGAAGGCCGAAAACACGCCGGCGAACAAATAGTCGACGATGCGCGTGACGCGCGGGCTCTTGCGCAGCAAGCCGGCGAATCTGTCGGCGGCGATCACCATCGGTGCGGTGATCGGGATCGACAACACGATGAAGAAGATGCCGAGGAAGAACAGCTTGCCGGGCGCGTGCGGATCGGTTGCCGAGACGAATTGCGGCAGGAAGGTCATGAAGAACAGGATGATCTTCGGATTCATCAGATTGATGCCGAGACCGGTCGCCCAGTTCCTGAACAGCGGACGCGGCATGCGCGGCGTCGCGTCCGGCGAGAAGGCCGAGCCCTTGCGGATCGCCTGGAAGGCCAGCCAGACCAGATAGCCCGCGCCGAAAATCTTCAGCGCGAGGAACGCCTGCGGCGAGGCCACGATCAGCGCCGACAGGCCAAGCGCCACCAGTGCCGTGTGGATGATGATGCCCGTCAACGTGCCGGCCATGCAGGCAAAACCCGCGGCGCGGCCTTCCGACAGCGCGCGCCCGACGAACAGGGTCATGTCCGGGCCGGGCGTAATCGCGATGACGAAGGTGGCGACCGCGAACTGGGCGATCGTGGCGAGGTCGGGAATGAAGCTCATGCGGCAGGTCTTTCGGCTGAGGCGCGGGTGCTTAGCGCCCGCGCGCGGCTTCGGCAATAGGGCCAGACAAGCTACGGGCGACGCCAGTTCGGCAAAAACCGCCGTTGTGGCCATAAGTTGTAGTTTGCCTGACTTGCATCGTGCCGTCCTTGACCTATTCTGGTCCGGCCAGAATTAAGAAAAAACATCACGGCAAGGGAGGAGACGAAATGGCCGATAAGTCATTATCGCGCAGAAATTTCCTTAAGACATCGACGGTTGGCGGCGCCGCCGTGCCGCCAGGCACGCTCGCGGCCAGCGGTTCTCGCGCAGGCTCCGGTAGTCCTTAAGATGCAGTCATCATGGCCGGCATCGGACGTGTTCCAGGAAATGGCAGCAGCAATATGTCGAACGCGTGCAGGCAATGTCGGGCGGCCGCCTCAAGATCGATCTGCTGCCGGCTGGCGCCGTGGTTGGCGCGTTCCAGGTGCAGGATGGCTGCCACGACGGCGTGATCGACGCCGCGCACACGGTTCCGGTGTACTCGTACGGCAAGAACAAGGCCGCGTCGCTGTTCGACCGGCCCGGTCTTCGGCGGCGATGCCGATCAGATGATCGCCTGGCTCTACTTTGGCGGCGGCCCGGAATTCTATCGCGAGCTTACCCAGGATATTCTGGGCCTCAACGTGGTCGGCTTCCTGTCCCTCGGCATGCCGGCCCAGCCGCTCGGCTGGTTCAAGTCGGAGATCACCGACGCCGCGCAGGTGCAGGGCCTCAAGTACCGCACCGTCGGCCTTGCGGCTGATCTGTTCCAGGCAATGGGCGCTTCGCGTGGCCCAGCTTCCGGGCGGCGAGATCGTGCCGGCGATGGAACGCGGCGTCATAGACGGCTTCGAGTTCAACAACCCGACCTCGGACATGCGCTTCGGCGCGCAGGACGTCGCCAAGAACTACATGCTCGCCTCCTATCACCAGGCGAGCGAATCCTTCGAGTACATCTTCAACAAGGACAAGTTCGACAGCCTCGATCCCGACCTGCAGGCGATTCTGAAACATGGTGTCGAGGCCGCGCATCTGGCCAACTACGCGCTGGCGATGAACCAGTATTCATCGGACCTGCAAAAACTCGCCACCGAAAACGGAGTCAACGTCAAGCGGACGCCCGACGCGGTGCTCCAGGCGCAACTTGCGGCGTGGGACAAGATCCTGCCGCCACTCATGGAGGATCCGTTCTTCAAGAAGGTGGTGGACAGCCAGAAGGCGTGGTGCGAGCGCGTCGTTTTCTACAGTCTGCAGAACGCGCCCGACTACAAGCTGGCCTATCAGCACTACTTCCCGGACAAGCTCTGACCGCTCCCGACAAGCACTGGCCGGCGGGACAGTCAGCCTCCGCCGGCCAGCGTTGATCCGGCGTCGGGATTGCCGATCGGAGAGGGCGGCCCCCTTGGAAAGATACATCGCAATTCGCCGACACGAGCTGTCGGCCTGGTTCGGAAAAGTCTTCGCCTGGTGCATCATGATCATGACGCTCGGGGTCGGATACGAGGTCGTGGTCCGATATCTGTTCCGCGCGCCGACGCCTTGGGCTTTCGACCTTTCCTATATGATGTACGGCACCCTGTTCATGATGGCAGGGGGCCTACACGCTCTCGCGGGACGGCCATGTGCGCGGCGATTTCCTCTACCGTCTGTGGCGGCCGAGGACGCAGGCCCGTGTCGAACTGGTGCTGTTCATCATCTTTTTCTTTCCCGCCGTGATCGCCCTCGTGGTCACGGGCTGGCGCTACGCTGCCCGCTCCTGGCGCTACCTGGAAGTCAGCACCATGGAGCCCGGCCAATATCCCGATCTATCAGTTCAAGTCGGTCATGGCGGCGGCCGGCATCCTGCTGGTCCTGCAAGGCATCGCCCAGGTTTTCCGCTGCCTGATCTGTTTGCGCACCGGCGCGTGGCCGCCGCATGCGGCCGATGTCGAGGAGACCGAGAAGCTCCTGATGGAGACCAAGTCGCTGGAAGCGCTCGATATCGCGCCGCGTCA
>CAWFYS010000015.1:0-89723 GCA_963820075.1 uncultured Alphaproteobacteria bacterium | reverse complement strand
CCTGGTTTGTCAAAGCGCCTTTTCGAGTTCGGGCAGGATGACGAAGAGATCGCCGACGATGCCGTAGTCGGCGACCTGGAAGATCGGCGCCTCCTCGTCCTTGTTGATGGCGACGATGACCTTGGAATCCTTCATGCCGGCCAGGTGCTGGATGGCGCCGGAAATGCCGACCGCGATGTAGAGCTGCGGCGCCACCACCTTGCCGGTCTGTCCGACCTGCCAGTCGTTCGGCGCATAGCCGGCGTCAACCGCGGCACGGCTGGCCCCGACGGCCGCGCCCAGCTTGTCGGCCACCGGCAGGATGAACTCCTGGAACTTTTCCGACGAGCCGAGCGCGCGCCCGCCGGAAATGATGATCCTGGCCGAGGTCAGTTCCGGACGGTCGCTCTCCGACAGCCGGTTCTCGACAAAGGTCGACAGGCCGGGATTGGCGGCGGCCGAAACCGCTTCTATCGCCGCCGAACCGCCTTCCGGCACGGCCTGGAACGAGGCGGTGCGCACGGTGATCACCTTCTTGGCCTCGCCCGACTGCACAGTCTGGATGGCGTTGCCGGCATAGATCGGCCGCTTGAACGTGTCGGGCGACACCACTTCGATGATCTCGGAGATCTGGCTGATGTCGAGCAGCGCGGCCACGCGCGGCGAGATGTTCTTGCCGCTGCTCGTGGCCGGCGCCACGATCGTGTCGTAATTGCCGGCAAGCGAGACGACTAGCGCGGCCATCGGCTCGGCCAGCCGCTCGGCCAGTTCGCCGGCCTCGGCCAGCAGCACCTTGCGCACGCCCTGCAGCCTGGCGGCGGCTTCGGCGGCGGCCTTGGCGTCCTTGCCCGCAACCAGGACATCGACGTCGGGGCCGATCTTGAGGGCGGCGGCAAGCGCCTTGGCCGTCTGCTCGGACAGCGTGGCGTTGTCATGTTCGGCGATAAGCAGAATTGCCATGTTTGTCTTTCCTGTCTTCTCATTTTCGCTGCGCCCGAAATTCCGATCAGGCTGAGCCGAAAACGGATGGATTCGAGAACCGGCGCGGAGCGTACTTTCGTATGTGAGCACCGGAAGCGCAGAAGCCGGCCGTTTGCAGGCCAGCCTCATTGGAATTCCTAGAGCACGCCGGCTTCGTTCTTGAGCTTGTCGACCAATTCGGCCACCGTCTTGACCTTGACGCCCGCCTTGCGGCCACCGGGCTCCTCGGTCTTCACCACCTTGAGCCGCGGCGTCACATCGGCGCCGAAATCGGCCGGGCTCTTCTCGTCGAGCGGCTTCTTCTTGGCCTTCATGATATTGGGCAGCGACGCATAGCGCGGCTGGTTGAGCCTGAGATCCGTTGTGACGATCGCCGGCAGCGCCAGCTCGACCGTCTGCAGGCCGCCATCGACCTCGCGCGTGATCCTGGCCTTCTCGCCGTCGAGTTCCACCTTGGAAGCGAAAGTACCCTGCGCCCAGCCGAGAAGCGCCGCCAGCATCTGGCCGGTCTGGTTGGCGTCGTCGTCGATCGCCTGCTTGCCGAGTATCACCAGGCCCGGCTTTTCGGCCTCGACCACGCCCTTGAGCACCTTGGCGACGCCCAGCGGCTCGACCTGCCCCTCGACCTTGACCAGGATGGCGCGGTCGGCGCCCATCGCCAGCGCCGTGCGCAGCGTCTCCTGCGCCTGCTGCGGGCCGATCGAGACCACCACGATCTCGGTCGCCTTGCCGGCTTCCTTCAGCCGGATCGCCTCTTCCACCGCGATCTCGTCGAACGGGTTCATCGACATCTTGACGTTGGCGAGCTCGACCCCCGAGCCATCCGATCTGACGCGGATCTTCACATTATAGTCGACCACCCGCTTAACAGGCACAAGAACCTTCATACGTGTTTCACCCTCTTCTGAGATCTCGCGGCCTCTCGTACCATGGCCGCTCTCCGCACGTTTGCCGAATGGCGACAGTCTGTCACGAAAAACGGCAGCGCCAAGAGTGTCCGGGTGGCGGGAGGGCGCCCGAAAGTGCCGGGACCCTAGTTAGCATGCCAAGGCTCGTCAATACCGGCCGACGCGTTCAAATCGTTTGAAAATCACTGCCTGCCCCAGCGCGGCGCAGGCTTGCCCTCGCCCGGACGGACAGCGCTCGTCTGCTCCGCCACGACGGCGCGCGGGGTCACGACCTCGCGGTCGAAAAGCGGCACGGCGCGCCGCTTCAGCAGCACTACCAGTATCGCGCCGGTGATGATGCCGCCGATGTGGCAGGCCCACGACACCTGCTCCTCGCCGCCAGCCGCGAACATCAGGACCTGGAAGCCGATCCACAGGGTCAGCGCGATCCAGGCGGGAATGCGCAAGGGTATGCGGCCGAACGCCAGGATCCAGATTTTTACGCGCGGGTGCAGGACGAGATAGGCGGAGACGACGCCCGCAATGGCGCCTGACGCGCCGATCAGCGGCACTTCCGAGACCGGATCGAGGAAGCCGTGGAAGGCCGCGCCGCCGATCGCGCAGAGCAGATAGAAAACGAGGAAGCGGAAGTGTCCCAAGGCGTCCTCGATATTGTCGCCGAAGACCCAGAGGAAAAGCATGTTGCCGCCGAGATGGAAGATGTCGGCGTGCAGGAAGGCATAGGTGAGGTAGGTGAAATCCTCGGGAACGACGTAGAGTTCCGGCGGCAGGTCCACCGTGTCGTAGGCGACGGAAGGGATGTAGCCCAGGCCGTAGGTCGTCGCGATCGCGAAATCCTCGGATCCTAAACCGGTGAACAGGAAAACCACGACGTTCACGGCGATCAGGCCGAAGGTAACGTATTGGAACCTGATATAGCCAAGCCCGTTGGCGTCGTGAAGAGGAATGAACATTCCAGATCCCCGCGCGCACCTGCCGACGATCCGGAGTGACGCCCTTGAGCCACGACCATAGGAAGCGGCCTCGCTCTTGCCAAGACGGCAACGTTACACGGGCGCGGTGGACATGGGTTAGCGGCCAGCCCGACCGGTCGCGCCTCGCCGTCCTCGCCTAAGCAGACTTGCGTGGCTTCGCCCACGCTTCGCCTGCTAGCCTCTTGTATTGTCGCAGGTTTCTGTCGGAAAACCGTGACACACTTTTCCGGAACCTGCTTAGCGGTTCTTGCCCGGAACCCAAAGCACGTCGGCTTTGCCATCGTCATTGACCACGCGGGCCGCGACGAAAAGCAGGTCGGAAGCCCGGTTGATGTAGCGGACTGCCTCGGGGTTCACATGCTCGCCGGCGGTCTGGGCCAGCGCCACCATCAGCCGCTCGGCGCGGCGGGCCACTGTTCGGGCCAGATGCAGCGTGGCGGCGGCCGGCGACCCGCCGGGCAGCACGAATGATTTGAGCGGCTGGAGCCGCGCATTGAGGCCGTCGATTTCGCCTTCGAGCCGTTCCGTCTGCGAAGCGACTATCCGCAGCGGTTCGTAGCCGAGCGGCTTGCCGACATCGGGCGTAGCGAGGTCGGCGCCGAGATCGAACAGATCGTTCTGCATGCGGCCCAGTATCGCATCCACCTCGGGATGCGCCGTCGCTATGTGCAGCCGCGCCAGCCCGACGCAGGAGTTCGCTTCATCGACCGTACCGTAAGCCTCCACGCGCAGGTCCGACTTCAGCCGGCGCTGGCCGTTGCCCAGTCCCGTAGTGCCGTCGTCGCCGGTGCGCGTGTAGATCTTGTTGAGCCTTACCACGATCCCTCCCGAATGTTCCCGTCAGCCGCCGCGACGGTTGATATAGACGGCGAGCAGGATCAGCACGAGCGCGATGAATTGCAGGAACACACGCGCCTGCATCAGCTTGTTCGATGTGTTGCCGGAGCCGCCGCGCAGCATGTTGGCCAGCCCCTTGATGAGGACGATGACGACCGCGGCCATGACGATAATGGCGAGGAGATTAAGGACGGTGGCCATGATCTGTCTCGTCTGTTGGAAGTTCAGGCCTGCGAGGCCAGCACGCGATAGAAAAGCGCCGCCGGCAGGACGCGCTTCAGGAGCACGCCGATCCTTGCCGGCAAGGTGACAACATAGTGCGGGCGCGGCCGCTCCGACAGCAGGGCGTGACGCAGCACGGCGTGGACGGCGTCCGGCTTGAGCTTCAGCCGCGATCTGGTGCCGCCGCCGCGCATGCGCGCGAGCTGCGCCTGATAGGCATCCCGGTGGACCGATTTCTCATGGTCGATATTCCTCAGGAACCATTCGAGCGCGTTCGGCGCGATCTTGGATTCGATCGGTCCGGGCTCGATCAGCGAAACGTGGATGCCGGAACCGGCGAGTTCGGCCCGCAGGCAGAGCATCAGCCCCTCCAGCGCATGTTTCGAGGCGACATAGGCGCCGCGCCATTTAACCGGCGTCAGACCGAGGATTGACGAGCAATGTACGAGGCGTCCATGGCCTTGCGCCCGCATCACCGGCACGACGCGACACGTCAGATCATGCCAGCCGAACAGGTTCGCCTCGAACTGCTCGCGCAGTGCCGCGACCGGCAGATCCTCCACCGCGCCGGGCTGGGAGTGGCCGCCATTGTTGTAGAGCGCGTCGAGACGGCCGCCGGTCCGCTCCAGCACCGCCGCGACCAGCGCCTCGATCGAGGCCGGCTCGCGGTAGTCGAGGTAGAAGGCTTCCAGCCCGTCATTCTCCAGCAGATTGATGTCCTGCGGCTTGCGCGCCGTTGCGAACACGCGCCAGCCTTCCTGCCGCAGCGCCCTGGCGCAAAATGCGCCGATGCCGGAAGAAGCGCCGGTGACGATGATTGTGCGTGCGCCCTTCACGGCCGGATCGCTGGGTTGTGCTGGCTTGCCATATGCGGCAAAGCCTTCCCATATTCGCGCTCTTGTTACAATCGACGGAGTACGGTGAAGCAATGCGGAAGATCGTAGCCGTTCGCCGCGTGCTGGGCGATATGCTCGGCCACTTCAACGACGACGACGGCTGGTCGATGGCGAGCCATCTCGCGATCACCGCGCTGATGGCGCTGTTTCCGTTTCTGATCTTCGCCACCACGCTGGCCAGCTTTCTCGGCGCGGAGGCCTTTGCCGAGACGGCGGTGCACCTTGTCTTCGACACCTGGCCGGATCAGATCGCCGCTCCGATCGCGCATGAGGTGGTGAATGTGCTGACCGTTCAGCGCACCGACCTCCTGACGTACGGTGTGCTGCTCGCCGCCTTTTTCGCCTCCAACGGCATCGAAGCGCTGCGCACATCGCTCAACCGGGCCTACCGGGTTAGCGAGACGCGGTCGTTCATCTTTCGCCGCATCCAGAGCATTGTCTTCGTGCTGATTGCGACGGTCGGCTTCCTGGCCATCAGCGTTCTCCTGGTCCTGGCGCCGCTGATCGCGCGGCTTGCGGTGGCGCAGGCCACCTGGATCGAGCCTTACACCGGCACCTTTACGCTGTGGCGTTTCGTGGTTGCGTCGGCGGTCATCGTGCTGGGCCTGATCGCCGTCCATGCCTGGCTTCCGGCGGGCAGGCGCCGCTTCGTCGACATCGTGCCGGGCATCATCTTCACACTGATCGGCTGGCTGGTCGGATCGACGATATTCGCCGCCTATCTCGACCGTTTCTCCTCCTACGTGAACACTTACGCAGGATTGGCCTCGATCATGATAGCCATCGTATTCCTCTACATCGTTTCGGCCGTCTTCATCCTGGGCGGCGAACTCAATGCCTCGATCCGCCGCTATCTGGACGCGCGCGCCCGGGTCGGCCCCTGATTGCCCGCCGCCAAGCGGCCGCGCGGCGCGCTGGTCGCAAGCCGACGCCGAGGGTGGCGAGCGCCATTCCGCCGATCTGAATAAGCGTCAGGCTTTCGCCGAACAGCATCCAGCACCAGCGAGACCAACAGTCACGACACCAAATGCATCCCCACCATGCACCGGACCTCTTCCGGCGTCCTCCCTTGCTCGCGCAGCGCGGCGATGCCGGTGTCCTTAAAACTCTTGGAGAGTTTTCGGCCGTCCGGCCCGAGGATCAGCCTGTGGTGATGGTAGGCCGGCGCCGTCAGGCCAAGCAGATGCTGCAGGACGCGATGAACCGCCGTCGCGGCGAAAAGGTCGAGGCCGCGCACGACATGGGTCGCCTCCTGCAGGGCGTCGTCGACAACCACCGACAGATGATAGCTGGTCGGCACGTCGCGGCGCGCAAGGACGACGTCGCCCCAGTCTTGCGGACGCGCTTCCACAAGCCGGGAAGCGGAAAGGTCGTGCGGCGCGAATTCGTCCCAGGCCAGCGGACCGCCGATGCGGGCAAGCGCTTCCGCCATGTCCAGCCGCCAGGCGAACGGCGTTCCCGCCGCGACAAGCGCCCTTCGTTTCCGTTGTGAAAGTGCCTTGTCCAAACCCGGATAGAGCGGCACGCCGTCGGGGTCGCGCGGCCAGCCGCCCCCGCCGGCCTCGTATTCGGTAATGTGGGCGCGCACTTCGCCGCGGCTCATGAAGGCCGGATAGACGAGGTGTTCCTTCTCCAGCCGGCTTAAGCTCTGTTCATACCAGGAAAAGTGCTCGGACTGCCTGCGCACCGGCTCCTCCCAGCGAATGCCCAGCCAGGCGAGGTCATGCAATATTCCCGCTTCGAATTCCGGCGTGCATCGGCCGACATCGATGTCTTCCAGCCGCAGCAGCAGCCGCCCGCCAGTCCTGTCGGCAAGACACTGGTTCAAAAGCGCGGAACAGGCGTGCCCGAGATGCAAGGCGCCGTTGGGGCTGGGCGCGAAGCGGAAAACCGGGCGTGTCACCATTTGGCGGGAAATGTGTAAGCCTCATCGACTTTGCGATTGCTACTTTGGTCTGCCGGCGCGAACAAGGCGCGACATGCGCAGAATAGTCACAACCGACGACATAGCCGAAGGCCTTGACGCCCTGACCCTGGCTGATCCGCGTCTCGGCGCGGTTCGCCAGGCTGCCGGCGAGGTGCCGCTGCGGCTGTCCGAGCCGGGCTTCGCCAGCCTGGCCTCGATCATCGTCTCCCAGCAGGTCTCCCGCGCCAGCGCCGATGCGATCTTCGGCCGTTTCGTCAAGCTGGTCGATCCGCTCACGCCGCTGGCCGTGCTTGAAGCCGGCGAATGCGTCTTTCGTGAAGCAGGCTTCTCGCGGCCGAAGCAGCGCGGGCTGCTGGCCGCCGCCGGGGCGGTGCGGGACGGGCTGGACCTCATCCACCTTTGCGACCTGCCGGCCGACGAGGCGATCGGCCGGCTGACGGCGGTGACGGGCATCGGCCGGTGGACGGCCGAATGCTACCTGCTGTTTGCCGCCGGGCATCCGGATATCTTCCCCGCCCGCGATGTCGCGCTGCAGTCGGCGGTCGGCCGCGCGCTCGGCCTGGAGACGAGGCCGGCCGAGAAGGCGCTGACGCGCATCGCCGAATCATGGGCGCCCTGGCGCGGCGTAGCGTCGCGGCTTTTTTGGGCCTATTACCGCGAGATCAAGGGCCGTGAAGCCGCGCCAGTGACCTAAACCGGCAAGAAAACCCTGGAACTTGCGGGATTTTGCGCCGCAATATCGCCGTGAAGCGGCTTCACATCCCTGTCATGTCGGGCTTAGACTATCCGCGTCAGGCGATTGCCTGCCAAGGAGGCTGATGAAGTGACGGTTGCCGTATCTCCGGATGGGCTTCCAGCGCTGGTGCTGAATGCGGATTATCGTCCGCTCAGCTACTACCCCTTGTCGCTCTGGTCCTGGCAGGACGCGATCAAGGCGGTGTTTCTCGACCGCGTCAACATCGTCGCCGAATATGAGCACTCGGTCTCCTCCGTCTCGTTCTCGATGCGCGTGCCCAGCGTCGTCAGCCTGAAAACCTATGTCAGGCCGTCGCGGCATCCGGCCTTCACGCGCTTCAACGTGTTCCTACGCGACCGTTTCCAGTGCCAGTATTGCGGCACGCCGGAGGATCTGACCTTCGACCATGTCATTCCGCGCCGCTGCGGCGGCGCCACGACCTGGGAAAATGTCGTTGCGGCGTGCTCGCCCTGCAATCTGCGCAAGGGCGGCCACCTTCCGGCGCAGGTCAAGATGTGGCCCAGGCAGAAACCGTATCAGCCCACGGTGCACGACCTCCACAACAATGGCAGGCTGTTTCCGCCCAACTTCCTGCATGAAAGCTGGATGGACTATCTCTATTGGGATGTCGAACTGGAGCCGTAGGCGCTCCGGTTGCGGCCTGCGTTCGGCCAAAAACTACGCCCTCGCCAGCGCCCCACGAAAGGCGATCACCGCCAAAGCGAGGCTGGCGACAGCGTTCCAGCCCGCCAGCGACAGGCCGAGAATGCGCAGCGCCGCCTTGTCGCAGGAGGGCGGCGCAAACGTGTTGATCGCGTCGAGAACGCCCTTGCCGCCGGTGTCCGGCGGCGCCACCACCATGCCGCAATCAGTCGGGCCCGGCCACCAGCCCCACTCCACACCCGAATGGTAGACGCCGAGGTAGAGGCCGTAGGCCATCAGCAGCCCGCCCGCCAGCAGCAGGCCGCGCGTCACCAGGGCCGGCGCCCTGGCGACGGCCGCCAGGAAAGCCAGCATCATCAGCGGCGCGCCGACATAGTACGGCAAGCGCTGTTCGTAGCAGAGCTTGCACGGAATGTAGCCGCCTATGTGCTGGAAGCCGAGCGCCGCGCCGACGGCTGCCGCCATCGCGACCGCGAGAAAGAGGGCCGTGATCGCATGAAAGCGCGAAGTCGAGGCGGCAAGCGCTGGTCATGAGGGCTTCCGGAGACGCAGTCTCAGAAGACGTACCTGACCAGAATATAGAGCAGAATTACGACAGCCGCGGCAGCACCGGCAAGCAGGCCCAGCCGGTCCTCGACAAAGTGGCGGATGGCCTCGCCATAGGTGCGCAGCAGCCACGCAAGGAAAAGGAAGCGCGCGCCGCGCGCGATGATCGCCGACAGTATGAACCAGCCGAGCGGAAAGCTGATGACGCCGGCCAGAATAGTCACGACCTTGATGGGCGGCAGGTGGGCGACGCCCGACGTGACCAGCATCAGCAGGATGAAGCCCGTTCCGGACGAAGTGCGCAGCGCATCGAACTCGTCGAGCTTGCCGTAGAACTCAAGGACCGGCTTGGCGATGGCCTCATAGGCGTAGTGGCCGAGGAACCAGCCGGCGATGCCGCCGAGCACGGAGGCGGCGGTGGCAATGAGGGCGTAGCGGTAGGCGCGGTCCGGCCGCGACAATGCCATCGGCAGATAGAGAACATCGGCCGGCACCAGAAACACCGAGCTTTCGACAAAGGCGATGAAGGCCAGCCACCATTCGGCCGATTTGCGCGCGGCAAGCGACAGGGTCCAGTCATAGAGTTTGCGAAGCATGGGCTGAATTTCCGGCTGTACTGGTGCGCGAAGCACTCTGGAGGAGACTTCCTTTAGAGCATCGCGCCGAAAAGTGGGAGCGATGCGACGACTAGAAACCAAAGCAGAGTGCCCGTTTCCGAAATCGGGCGGTTTGCTTTAGTGCCCGTTCGTGTCGGAATCAAAGGCGAACGGCTTTCCTGTCATATGTCGAGGGACGGCGCGCTGATTCGGCCCGCCGCCAGCCGCCGGGCGACCGCCTCCATCCAATGGTCGCGGATGCCGAGCGCCTCGAGATGCTCGACGGTGCTGAAAACATAGTCCTCGTTGGGCCCGGACTGGCCCACCGCGCCGCGCACGATCTCCGCCGCCTGCTCTTCTTCGAGTTTGCCGGCATACTGAACATGCTGACGATCCACGACATAGCAGATCGCCTCCACCGTCCGGCCGGTGGCGAGCCTCACCGGCAATGTGCGCTCCAGATAGACATTGGTCACCAGTTCGCGCTCGCGCAAATACGTCATCACCTCGTCGCGGAGTTCCAGCGGCACGCGGAAGGCCAGCCCGATGCAGGACCCGCCCCGGTCGAGACCGAGCACCAGGCCCGGCCGCTGCGGGGTGCCGCGATGCACGTAGGATCGCACGCAGAGCGAGCGCCGGTAGCCATGCAGCCGCGCGCGTTCGGTTTCGGTATGAGCAAAACCCGGTCTCCAGATCAAGGAGCCGTAGCCGAACACCCAAAAATCGCCCATATCGCCAAGCCAAGTCCGCTGCCTGCGGCGAAGTCCTAGACGAGTCCGCCCGATCGTGAAAAGGGCAGCGGACAAGATGGAACCAAGAAAAAGCGATTCGGCAGGCGCAATGCACGAAACATCCAACCGAACGGGGCGCTACGGTCGCCGCATTCTCTGGCTCGGCGTCGCCGTCGTGGTGCTGATCGCGGCCTATACCGCCGGCTGGTTCTGGCTGGCGCGAAAGATCGAGCGGGAAGCCGATCTTACGCTGGCGCGCCTTCAGGAGCGCGGCATGAAGGCGGAGTGCGTCAACCTGACGGCGCGGGGTTTTCCGTTCCGCATCGGCCTCTTCTGCGATCGCGTGGCGTTGGAGCAGCCCTCCGCGGCAATGACCCTCTCCACCGGGGCCTTCCGCTCCGCCGGACAAATCTACGACCCGATGCGGCTTGTGGCCGAACTGGACGGCCCGGCAAGCTTCTCGGCGCGGGACACGGGAATGCTGAACCTCGACTGGAACAATTTGCGCGCCAGCGCGCGCCTGGCCAAGCCGCTGCCCGAACGCGTATCGCTCGAAGGTTCGGGGTTGCGCGTCACCGCCGCCGGCGGAACGCGGCTCATCAGCGCCGAGACTTTCGAAGGCCACATGCGGCCCAACGGCGCCGATCTCGACCTCGCGGCGCGCTTCACCGGACTGGCTTTCGATCCCGCTTTGGTCGACGGCCGCAACGTCCCGCCGCTTTCCGGCGAGGCCGACATTTCGCTTGCGGACGGCGTGAAGCTTCTCGGCGAGGGCGCCGCGCATGATCTGCGCGGGCGTTCCGGCGTGGTGCGCAGCCTATCGCTCACCCTCGGCCCAGAGGGCTCGCTGCAAGTGTCGGGCCCCTTCTCGATATCCGCCGACGGCCTCATCGACGCCACGCTCAGGGTGTCGCTGGTGGAACCCAACTCCTTGGCCGCTTCGCTGTCGCAGGTCTTTCCCGAAGAAGCCGACAAGATCGACCAGGCCCTTGTCGGCCTGACCTTTCTCGGCAACCAGCCCTCGATGCCGCTCAGGATCAGCAAGGGTATGGTCTCGCTCGGTTTTATCCCGCTGGGGAAAATCCCGCCCGTGCAATAGGGTCCGTCGAGCGCGAGGGTCCGTCGAGCGCGGCCTACTTGCTGTCGGGATGCTCGATCGCCTGACGGCCGAAGTCGGGCGCGTCGATCTCCTGGCCGGCCTCGATGATCGATCGGCGGATGGCGCGGGTGCGGGTAAAGAGGTCGAACAGCTTGTCGCCGTCACCCCAGCGGATCGCCCGCTGCAGCGACGCCAGGTCCTCCGAAAACCGCGCCAGCATTTCGAGGATCGCGTCCTTGTTGTGCAGGCAGACGTCGCGCCACATCGTCGGGTCCGAGGCCGCCAGGCGCGTGAAGTCGCGAAAGCCGGACGCTGAATATTTGACGACCTCGGATTTGATGACGCCTTCCAGGTCGTCCGCCGTGCCGACGATGTTGTAGGCGATGATGTGCGGCAGATGCGAAACGATGGCGAGCACCATGTCGTGGTGCTCGGGGTCCATCGTGTCGATGTTGGAGCCGCAGCCGCGCCAGAATTCGGTCAGCCTTTCTATCGCCGCCGGGTCGGTACCCGGCGGCGGCGTCAGGATGCACCAGCGATTGTCGAAGAGATCGGCAAAGCCGGCATCCGGCCCGGAATGCTCGGTGCCGGCGATCGGGTGGCCGGGAATGAAATGGACATGCGCCGGCATGAACGGCCGCATCTGGGCGATCACCGAGCGCTTGGTCGAGCCGACATCGGTCACCGTCGCGCCCGGCTTCAAACCCGGCGCGATTTTTTCGGCGACCGCGCCGGAGGCGCCGACCGGCACCGAGACGATAACGAGGTCGGCGTCGCGCACGGCCTCGGCCGGATCGGCGGCGTAGACGTCGCCGAGGCCGAGCTGTTCGGCGCGCTTCAGGGTGGCGGCGCTGCGCGTCGAAACGACGATCTCGCGGGCAAGCCCATCGCGGCGGATGACGCGCGCCAGCGAAGACCCTATGAGGCCGATGCCGACCAGCGCAATTCTGTCGTAGACGGCGGCCTGCATGTCAGTTCGCCAGGAACGCGGCGAGCGCCGCAACGACGCCGCGATTGGCCTCCTCCGTGCCGATCGTCATGCGCAGGGCGTTCGGAAAGCCGTAGCCGGCGACCCGCCGCAGGATAAAGCCGCGCGCCGCCAGGAACTCATCCGCCGCAGCCGCCGAGTGGCGGCCATCTTCCGGGAAATGAATGAGCACGAAATTGCCGACGCCGGGCGTCACGCGCAGCCCGAGTTTTGTCAACTCCGCCGCAAGCCAGGGCAGCCAGCGCTCATTATGCGCGACCGTACGCTCGACATGGGCGCGATCGCCCATCGCCGCGACGCCCGCCTCGATTGCCGCGGCATTGACATTGAAGGGTCCGCGCACCCGGTTCAGCACGCCGGCGATATGGGCCGGGCAATAGGCCCAGCCGATGCGCGCGCCGCCGAGCCCGTGGATTTTCGAGAAGGTGCGCGTCATCACGACATTCTGGAAGCTCGACACCAGTTCGATGCCGGACTCGTAGTCGTTGCGCCGCACATATTCGGCATAGGCAGCGTCGAGCACCAGCAGCACATGCTTCGGCAATCCCGCATGGAGCCGCTTGACCTCGTCGAACGGCATGTAGGTGCCGGTCGGATTGTTGGGGTTGGCCAGGAAGACAATTTTCGTCCGCTCGCTCACCGCGGCCAGTATGGCGTCGACATCCGCCGTCTCGTCGGTTTCCTTCACGGCAACCGGAACCGCGCCGGCCGCCTGGATATAGATCCTGTAGACGAGAAATCCGTGCTCGGTGAAAATGCCCTCGTCGCCCGGCGACAGGTAGATCTGGGCGAGCAGCCCGATCACTTCGTCGGAGCCGTTCGAGCAGACGATATTGGCCGGGTTCAGGCCATGAGCGGCGCCGATCGCCTCACGCAGGCGGGTGGCCGAGCCGTCCGGATAGAATTCGAGCCGGTCCGCTACCCTTCGCACGGCCTCGATCGCCGCCGGCGAGGCGCCGAGCGGGTTTTCGTTGGACGACAGCTTGTAGACCTTGGAGACGCCGGCGGGCGCCGCGCTCTTGCCCGGCACATAGGCCTCGATGTCGAGGATACCCGCTTTCGGCTCGGGGCGCGTCGTGTCGGTGGCGTTGGTCATGGTTCAGGTTCCGGAGGAAGGCCTCGGCCGAGGCCGCTCGCGGAAATACAGGCGCGGCGCGGCGATGTCGAGGGGGCGACTGTCGGGCCTTGCGGCGGGCCGGCGCGCAAAACAACAAGCAGCCGGCATCGACGGCCGCCAAGTGGTCACGCTCGACCTCACGACGCGCCTGTTGACGCACACCCCTTCGCGGCAGTATGAGCGGGTGAACTTCGTGGTGATTTGGCCGGTCGGCTTGCAGCCACGTAAAACAAGTCGCTAAAGGACCGTTGCGCGTCGTAACCGGTCCTGCATTCGCAGCGCCGGTTTTTTTGCGTTTCGCAAGCCGGCCCATGGTGGTGAGATGGTCGCGTTAAAGGAACGAAAGACCAGCAGGGAGGCCGACCAGCCGTCGAGCCCGGTGCTGCGCTTCGGCGCCGACAGGCCGCTGGCGCTCGAAGCCGGCCCGCTGCTGTCGCCGTTCCAGACCGCCTATCAGACCTATGGCGCGCTCAATGCCGACAAGTCCAACGCCATAATGGTCTGCCACGCGCTGACCGGCGACCAGCATGTCGCCAGCACCAATCCGGTGACCGGCAAGCCGGGCTGGTGGGAGGTGCTGATCGGGCCGGGCAAGATCATCGACACCGACCGCTTCTTCGTCATCTGCTCGAATGTGATCGGCGGTTGCCTCGGCTCGACCGGGCCGGCCTCCACCGATCCGGCGACCGGCAAGCCCTATGCGCTTAACCTGCCGGTGATCACGATCCGCGACATGGTGCGCGCCCAGGCGATGCTTGTCGACCATCTCGGCATCGACCAGCTCTTTTCGATCATCGGCGGCTCGATGGGCGGCATGCAGGTGCTGGAATGGGCGTCGAGCTATCCGCAACGCGTCTTTTCGGCGCTGCCGATTGCCACAAGCTCGCGCCATTCCTCGCAGAACATCGCCTTTCACGAGGTCGGCCGCCAGGCGGTGATGGCCGATCCGGAGTGGCTCGGCGGCGCCTATCTGCAAGCCGGCAGGCGGCCGGAGAAGGGGCTGGCGGTTGCCCGCATGGCGGCCCACATCACCTATCTCTCCGAAGCGGCCCTCCACCGCAAGTTCGGGCGCAACCTGCAGGACCGCGAGCGCCCCACTTTCGGGTTCGACGCCGATTTCCAGATCGAGAGCTATCTGCGCCATCAGGGCGTGACTTTCGTCGACCGCTTCGACGCCAATTCCTATCTCTACCTCACCCGCGCGATGGATTATTTCGACCTCGCCGCCGACCATGGCGGACGCCTGGCGCAGGCCTTTGCCGGCACGAAGACGCGCTTCTGCCTGGTCTCCTTCACCAGCGACTGGCTGTTCCCGACCGAGGAGAACCGGGCGATCGCGCATGCGCTGAACGCCGCCGGCGCCTCAGTCTCCTTTGTCGAGATCGAGACGGATCGCGGCCACGACGCCTTCCTGCTCGACGAGCCGGAACTGTTTGCCGCGATCGGCGGTTTCCTGCGCTCGGCGGCGCGCGCCAGGGGGCTGGCGGTCCGATGAGCGTCAACGGCAGCCAGCGCGTCGACCTCCAGGTCGTCGCCGACCTCATCCCGCCCGGCGCGAAAGTGCTCGACGTCGGCAGCGGCGACGGCGTGCTGCTGGAAATGCTGGAGAGCGAGAAACAGGTGGACGGCCGCGGCGTGGAACTGTCGCAGCGCGGCGTCAACGAATGCGTGGCGCGCGGCCTTTCCGTCATCCAGGGCGACGCCGACCGCGACCTCGTCTTCTACCCCGATCGCGGCTTCGACTATGTCATCCTGTCGCAGACGCTGCAGGCGACCCGCAACCCCAGGCTGGTGCTGACCGAACTGCTGCGCATCGGCGAGCGCGCCATAGTTTCCTTCCCCAATTTCGGCCATTGGCGCGTGCGCCTGTCGCTGCTCCTGCGCGGCCGCATGCCGGTGACCAGGGACCTCCCCTATTTCTGGTACGACACGCCGAACATCCATTTCTGCACGATCCGCGATTTCGTCGCGTTGTGCGACGAGATCGGCGCGAAGGTGGAAAGTGCGGCGGCGCTGGATGCCAGCGGGCAGAAAATCGGCTTCTCCATGCCCTGGTGGTTCTGGAACTTCTTCGGCCAGCAGGCGGTGTTCCTGCTGAGGCGGTAGCGCCCGGCGCGCTGGCGATCATTGGAAGAATATGGCCGCCTGAAAGCGCTTTGCCCAAGCTCATCATTTGTCGTCAGTCCGGTCGAACGCCGCAGCGCGCGGTCGCCGTTCACAACCGCCACGCTCCCGATCGGCCGGGGATTGCCGCAGCCCTTCTCATCACATGGCATATGCCGCTGGGTGAACCGGGGCTAGAGCAAGTTGCGGTTGGATTGAATCATTCTGTTTCTCGGACGGCGCGGCGATCCACCAGGAGGGTCGCGAAGGTCGTACCGGTGGTACGGCCGAGCGATCCGACGCCGTGGGCGCCCGCCGCCCGGAAACCCGGAGGGCCGGGCCGGTTTGGGCCAAATCCATCGGGCTTCGGCTCGGCCGTACCACCGGTACGGCAGAATGGTTCAATCCAATCGCAACTTGCTCTAAGGCCGACTGGCCGAAAGCGGTAACAAGCACACTCATGCTGCGGCATCATGCGGTTACGGCGCTCGGCTAGCATTAGTGTGTATTCGGTAAGGCCGTGGAGAGTGCCATCGCCCGGAACCCGACAAAACTTCGGGAAGGCGCGGCCGAGACATAGCTTGCGATGCAAGAAACGCGATTCACCTCTCCATGCCGCATCGTCTCGCATGCTGGCTGCCCCTTGGTGGCGAGGCCATGCATGCCCTCAAGAGGAGGCTGACGTGAGATCGTTCAAAGCTCTTCTGGTTTTCGGATTGCTATCCGCCCTGATCGGCTCGGTTACTCTGTTCGAGGCGCGCGAAGCATACGCGCAGCAGTGCCCGAATGGCATCTGTCCTCCTTAGAGAACGAGGGAGGATAGTGCCATGCCTGACCTCTTCCTCTCGACCGAATTCTGGTTCGGTGCCGCCGTGCTCGGCGCATACCAGTTCGCGAAGTTCAGCGAGCTCAGCTCGCAGGATCCGGAAGTCGCCGCGCGCTCCGCGCTCATCCCAAATCTGCGGGCGATCGACTTCGCCGGAAAGCTGACCTATTGCGCCACACTCGCGGCTTTCCTGGCCGCGACGTTCCTCGCCTATTTCATCCTGTGCAACGTATCCCCTACCATCCTGCTCGGTTGGGCCAAGGTATCGGGAGCGCCGCTCAGCGCGGAGCTGAAGACGTTCGTCGACTCCGTCCAGTACCCGCTCTACATCGCGGCCGCATTCATCGGCTTTACGCAGCCGGGCATTCCCTTGCTCGCCAATATCGGCAACGTGCAGCGCAACCTGTTCCATTCCTGGATGGGAGTCCCCAGTCGGGTCATGAGCACGTCGAGCTTCTTCTCCAACCAGATATTCACGCGTAGTCCGGGTTCCAAGCAATTGGCCAAGGAACTCCAGCTGTTGATCAGCGACACCTGGGTGGAACGGATCGACGCCTATGCCGACACGGAGTTCTACCGCGCTCATCTCGCCCGGCTGAAGCTCGACGATGAAGCCGAGCTTCTGAAGGGGACACGGCGGGAACTGAAAATCCTCACGCGGCAGCTCGTCGACGTTGCTTCACTCGCGACCGTGCGGGAGAGCGGCGTGGCGTCGCTCGACCGGCTGGCCGGCGACCTTCGCGTGTCGATGATTTCGAATCCCTTCTGGCCGAAGGCCTTTCTTGCGGGCGGCATTCTGTTCCTCGTGGGAATGACGCTCTTGTGGAACCTCATTCCGCTGTTTGACAGTCTGGCGGCGCGCTTCCTGAGCGCAGGCGCCGAACTGGACTTCTGGCCGAACAATCTCGAATTCTCCGGCCAGTACCTCATATCGCAGGCCGCACCGGTCTTTTTGGCCAGCGGGGTTGCCTTGGCGACATGGTTGAGCGCTCTCGACCGGGCAAAAGCGGCGCCAGCCGACCAGCGTGACCGCCTCCCCGGAATAGTGGCGCATTTCAACCGCTACGCGGGCCTGTTTGCCTTCACCCTCATCGGCGTCGTGCTGTTCGACCTATTCCAGGCGTTCTTCGACTACGGAGCCTACAAGAGCGGGAGGACAATCGGCTTCTGGACCTTCATTCAATCCAACTTGCCGTTCTACCTGCTGCACTCGTTCATATCGCTGGTCGTCTGCTTCGTGGTGCTGCTCTACATGGACGACGGCATCCGGCGTACGAGGTGGAAGACGACATCCACGGTCTCGGTCCTGGCGGCAGGGGTGGCGTTGGCATCGCTTTTCTATGCGGCGGCGCAGGTGCAGTATAAATTCAACGTGCCCTTCGGCCCCAATGGCGTGGATATGGCTGTCCTGTTGGTCGTCCTCAACGTTTCGGCGGCACTGCTGGCTTTCGCGAGCGCGGCTCTCTGCAAGCGTCAGGCCGAAACTTCGCCGAGCGGTCAGCAGCAGCCGCCTGTCCTGCATGATCTGCCCCGAACGCCGGTGATGCCGACCACGGCGGTCTATGCGGATGCTCCACTGGCTCCGGCCGTCCCTGCCGGCGGGTAAGTTCAGGATAGTGGCTCGGACGGCGATGGCCGGTCGTCAGGGCGATCCCGCGACCGGCCAAGGCCGAGCGGGGCTTGCCCGCCGTGATGCCGAAGCGCTCACGGCGGCGCGCAATTCGACAGGCTGCGATTGCGTCTCATCGAAATCGCCGCTCGCGTGGTCGAGATGAAACGCAAATCCGCCTGGGGGCTATGGTTCAAGCAACTACGGCAACGAGCTTAAGTTGGCCGCTTCGGCGGCTCCGCTGATTGGCGATTGAATCACACCAACTCGACTTCCACCACGCCCGCCACCGAGCGCATGGCCGACGCCACCTGCGGCGAGATGCGGTAGCGGTCGGGCAGTGCGATTTCCACCTCGCCGTGCGCGTCCTCCTTCAAGACGATAAAGCTGACCTGCCCGTCGCCCTTGGCGTTCAATTGGCTGGCCAGCGTGTTGAGCGGCCCCGTATCGCGGACGTAGATGCGAAGCGCCTTCTGTGCGCGGCTCGCCTCCTCCTCCAGAGACTGAACCGTCTGGATGCGCAGATTGACCCCCTCCGGCCGGTCCTCCGCGGCGACCGTCAGCACCACGGACTGGCCAGGCTGCAGAAGGTCGCGATATTGCGCCAGACCCTCTGAAAACAGGACGGCCTCATACTGGCCGGACTGGTCGGAGAACATGACCACGCCCATCTTGTTGCCCGTGCGGGTCTTGCGCTCCTGTTTCGAGGTTACAGTGCCGGCGAGCCGTCCGGCCGAAGCGCCGCGCTTGACCGCGATCGAAAACTCCGACCAGTTTTGCACCCTCATCCGCTGCAGCGCCGCCTTGTACTCATCGAGCGGATGCGCCGACAGATAGAAGCCGACGGCCAGAAACTCCTTGTGCAGCCGCTCGGCCGGCAGCCATGGTTCGGCCGCGGGCAGGTGCAGTTTTTGCTGCCGCCCGGCGGAAGCAGCGCCGAACATATCGGTGATGCCCAGCGCGGCATCCTCATACGCACGGGACGCAAGCCCCATCATGCGTTCGACGCCGGCCATCAGGGCCGCCCGGTCATGGCCGAAGCAATCCAGCGCGCCGGCAAGGATCAGGCTTTCGAGCACGCGCTTGCCCACGATCTTTGGGTCCACGCGCTCGCAAAAATCCTCAAGATCGGCGAACGGCCTTTCCTTGCGCTTTGCCACGATGTGCTCGACTGCCGCGTCACCCATGCCCTTTATGGCGGCGAGCGCATAGAAGATGCGGTTTTCCTCCACCTCGAAGTTGCGATGCGAGGTAATGACCGAAGGAGGGACGACATCGATGCCGAGCCTCAGCGCGTCCTGGCGGAAGTCGGCCAGCTTGTCGGTGTTCGACATGTCCAGTGTCATCGACGCAGCGAGAAACTCGACGGGATAGTGCGCCTTGAGATAGGCCGTCTGATAGGAAACGACCGCGTAGGCGGCGGCGTGCGACTTGTTGAAGCCATAGTCGGCGAATTTCGCCAGAAGGTCGAAGATGAAATCCGCCTGCGGCTTTGCCAGCCCGTTCCTCGTCGCGCCGTCCACGAAACGCGCGCGCTGCGCGTCCATCTCGGCACGGATCTTCTTGCCCATGGCGCGGCGCAGCAGGTCCGCTTCGCCCAGCGAATAGCCGGAGAGTTCCTGCGCGATCTGCATCACCTGTTCCTGATAGACGATGACGCCTTGCGTCTCCGCCAGCAGGTGATCGATCGTGGGATGGATCGAGGCGATTTCCTCTTCCTTGTGCTTTCGCGCGTTGTAAGTCGGAATGTTCTCCATCGGCCCCGGCCGGTAAAGGGCGACCAGCGCGATGATGTCCTCGATGCGGTCGGGCTTCATGCCGATCAGCGCCTTGCGCATGCCGGCGCTTTCCACCTGGAACACCCCGACCACCTCGCCGCGCGACAGCATCTGGTAGGTCTTCTCGTCGTCCAGCGGCAGCGTCGCCAGATTGATGTCGACGCCGCGCCGCCGGATCAGCTTGACCGCGGTTTCAAGCACGGTGAGGGTCTTGAGGCCGAGGAAGTCGAACTTCACCAGCCCCGCCTCCTCCACCAGCTTCATGTTGAACTGGGTAACCGGCATGTCCGAGCGCGGATCGCGGTACATCGGCACCAGTTCCGACAATGGCCGGTCCCCGATGACGATGCCGGCGGCGTGGGTCGAGGCGTGGCGATAGAGACCTTCCAGCTTCTGCGCCGTGTCCAGGAGCGTCTGGACAATCGGCTCCTTCTCGATCTCCTCCGCGAAGCGCGGCTCGGCCGCGATGGCGTCGGCGAGCTTGACCGGATTGGCCGGATTGGCCGGCACCATCTTGCACAGCCGGTCGACCTGGCCGTACGGCATCTGAAGGACGCGGCCGACGTCGCGCAGCACGGCGCGCGCCTGCAGCGAGCCGAAGGTGATGATCTGGCCGACCTGGTCGCGGCCGTATTTGCCCTGCACGTAGCGGATCACCTCCTCGCGGCGGTCCTGGCAGAAGTCGATGTCGAAATCCGGCATCGATACGCGGTCGGGATTGAGGAAGCGCTCGAACAGCAGCGAGAAACGCAGCGGGTCGATATCGGTGATGGTCAGCGCGTAGGCAACGAGCGAACCGGCGCCCGAGCCGCGTCCGGGTCCGACCGGGATGCCTTGCGCCTTGGCCCATTTGATGAAGTCCGCGACGATCAGGAAGTAGCCGGGAAACTTCATCCGCTCGATGACGCCGAGTTCGAATTCCAGACGCTCGCGATACTGCTGTTGCGTATAGCCGGGCGTCAGGCCGATGGTCTCCAGACGCATGACCAGGCCGTCGCGCGCCTGCCGGCGCAGTTCTTCCACCTCGGCCTTTTCGGCGTCGGCTCCGCTGCCGGTGAAGCGGGGCAGGATCGGCGAACGCTTCCTGGGATAATAGGAACAGCGCATGGCGATCTCGACGCTATTGTCGATCGCTTCCGGCAGGTCGGAGAACAGGGCCGACATTTCCGCCTGGCTTTTCAGGTAATTGTCGGGCGTCAGGCGCCTGCGGTCGTCCGACGCGACTACCGACCCTTCGGCAATCGCGATCAGGGCATCATGCGCTTCGTAGTCGCCGCGCGCCGGAAAGAACGCCTCGTTGGTTGCCACCAGCGGCAGTTCGTGGCGGTAGGCAAGATCGACCGCCGCCGCTTCAACGCGCCGGTCCCACGTCCCGACCCGTTCAAGCTCGACGTAAAGCCGGTCGCCGAATATGCTTTTCAGCTTGAGGAGGCGGTTTTCCGCGAGATCGGCGTGGTCGAATTTGAGCGCCATGCCGATCGGGCCGCGCGGCCCGCCGGTCAGGCAGATCAGGCCGGCCGAAAGCTCTTCCAGCCATTGCGTCGACACCCGGATCGCTTCGCCCGGCGGATTGTCGAGATAGGCGCGGCTGACGAGGCGCACCAGATTGGCGTAGCCGTCCTCTGTCGCCGCGATCAGCACGACGGGATTGTGCTCGACGCCGGTGCGCCGATGGCCGCCGCCTCTGGCGTCGCTCGGTTCGCCGCTGAAAGAGAGGTCGAGCTGGCAGCCGATCAGCGGCTGGATGCCATCCTTTACCGTCTTGTTGGCGAATTCGAGCGCGCCGAACAGATTGTTCGTATCGGTAATCGCGACGGCCGGCGCCTGGTCTTTCAGCGCCAGCCCGACGATCTTTCCGATCGGCAGCGCGCCCTCCAGCAGCGAATATGCGGAGTGCACGCGCAGATGCACGAACGGACGCGCTCCCGAGCCGCCCTTGCCTTCCGCCGCCGTGCCGGTCGGCCCGGCTTCGGCCGGATGCCCGGACACCGCCTTGCTTTCGGCGAACGCCGCGCCGCTGGCGCCGGATTGCATCATGGCGCGCCGTATCGGATCGCGCGGCGGTCTGTCGGCGGGCATGGTGTCTCTGGCGCTGGTGGACTCAGGCGGCATCCATTCATTGTTGCCGAACAGACAGGCTGAAGCCAGCCGCAATGCGCGTTGACCACAGGCCGAACGCCACGATCGTCGCGCCGTCGGGCAAGGGGCTATTCGTAGTCGGGTATCACGTCCGGTATGTCGTCGATGCCCAGGCCGAAATACTGCGTCAGCAGCACCAGAAATCCGAAAATCAGCAGCGAAACGATCGTCGTCCAGATCACGGCGCGCAGCATGTGCGGCCCCATGGGAGCGCTGGAGACGGTGCCCAGCACCGTCTCGCCGTCGTCATCCTGCGTCTTCACGCCGAAGGGCAGGACGGCGAACAGAACCACCCACCATATGATCGCGAAAATCGCCGCCGCCAGCACGTAGTTCATCGAACGGCTCTCACGCCTGCTCCAGTTCCACCAATGTCCCGCAGAAATCCTTGGGATGCAGGAAAAGCACCGGCTTGCCATGCGCGCCGGTCCTGGGGTCGCCGTCGCCGAGCACGCGCGCGCCCGCTTCCTTCAGCCGGTCGCGGGCGGCGAGGATGTCGTCAACCTCGTAGCAGACATGGTGCATGCCGCCGGAAGGGTTCCTGGCCAGGAAGGCCGCGATCGGCGAAGCCTCGCCCAGCGGCTCCAGCAACTCGATCTTGGTGTTGCCCGTGTCGATGAAGACCACCGTCACGCCATGCTCCGGCAGCGCCTGCGGATCGCTGACGCTGGCGCCCAGCGTATCGCGGTAAATGCTCACCGCCGCCGGCAAATCCGGAACGGCAATGGCGACGTGGTTCAAGCGGCCGAGCATTGGTGGCTCCGGAATTGACGGCTGGGGCTTTCCGAACCGCTTAGAGCATCGCGCCGCAAAGCGGAACCGGTTTCGGCAACGCAATGCGCAACAGGACGCGGAATCATGTTGCCGATCCTAGCGCAACTTGCTCTAGCCTTTTGCCTTTTCGCGGTTTCTGTCGGAAAACCGTGGGCCAATTTTGCGAAACCTGCTTAGGAATTCGATGGACATATTTCATTGGGTTGCCGTCGTTCTGTCGACAATTCTCGGTTTGGGCATAGCCCGAATCCTGTCGGGCTATGTGATCGCCTTCAAATCCCGCCGGCGCGTGGTGACCGACTGGCTTCCGCTTCTCGTGGCCGCCATCATTCTCGGCGAGATACTGCAATTCTGGTGGGCATTGGCCGAACTGTCAGGCCGCGGCCAGTGGTCGCTGGCCGACTTCACGCTACTGGTCGGGCTTGCCATGCTTCTGTTTCTGGCAGCCGCGCTCATTGTTCCGACCGATACCGGAATAGCCGATCCCCGACAGGCCTTCGAACATGACGGCCGATGGTCGCTTCTGGTCCTTGCGGCCTTTCATGCATTCGCCATTCTGGTCAATTGGTGGTTCTGGGCCGTTTCACCGCTCGCGATGGCCTCGCTCATGATCTGGGCGACGTGCATCGTCAGCGCGGCCGGCGCGCTCACGCCACACCGCCGGACGCAGAAGCTCGCCATACTTCTCTACTGCATGCTTGCGTTGGGCGTCATATTCGCGCAGTCGCCGACCGCGTACTGAAGTACGATTTCACCGCGTCACGAACACGGTCACCAGCGGCTTCTTGCCCCACGCTTCATTGGCCGCCGCCCGCACCGCGCGCCGCACCGCCTCCTGCACGAGGTCGAGGTCCTTTCGCCGGGCGCGCGGGATGGAATCCACCGCGCCTACGGCCGCGTCCAGCATCAGTTCCTCGAGTTCCTCGCCGTCCGCATCGACTTTCGCGACACCGATCGAGACAATATCGGGAGCGCCGGAGAGCTCGTACTTCTGGTCGAGCACCACATTGACGACGACGTGACCGGCGAAGGAGAGCTTCCGCCGATCGCGGATGCCCATCGCCTCGTCGTCGCCGATGAGCTTGCCGTCCTTGAAGGAGCGGCCAAAGGGGATTTGGTCGATGATCTCAGCCGGTCCAGGCGCCAGCCGCACCATGTCGCCGTCGCGCACCTGCACCACTTCGGCAATGCCAGCCTCGGCCATCAGCGAGCCTTGCGCCACCAGATGCGCCGCCTCGCCATGCACGGGTATGCCGATTCTCGGCCGCGTCCATTCATACATGCGCCGAAGCTCGTTGCGGCGCGGATGGCCGGAGACGTGAACGAGCGCGTCGCCGTCCCCGATGATTTTCACGCCCTGGTCGATCAGCAGGTTCTTGATCTCCAGGATCGGCTTCTCGTTGCCGGGAATGGTACGCGACGAAAACACGACGATGTCGCCGGGCGACAGGGCAACCGTCTTCATCTCGTCACGCGCCAGCTTTGCCAGCGCGGCGCGGCCCTCGCCCTGGCTGCCGGTGCAGATCACCACCAGGTTCTCGCGCGGGATGAAGCCGTAATCCTCCTCGTCGATGAATTCAGGGAGGCCGTCCATATAGCCGAGTTCGCTCGCCACGCTGACCACGCGCTTGAGCGAGCGGCCGAGCAGAAGACACTGCCGGCCGGCGTCCCGCGCCGCTTCCGCGATGGAGCGGACGCGGCCGACATTGGACGAAAAGGTGGTGACGGCAACCCGGCCGGGCGCCTTCTCGATAACGCCGCGCAGCCCCTGTCCAACCGCCTGTTCGGAAGGCGATTCGCCGTCGCGCAGCGCGTTGGTGGAATCGCAGACCAGCGCGAGCACGCCCGCATTGCCCAGTTCGCGGAAGCGCGCCTCATTGGTAAGCGGGCCGATTTCCGGCGCCGGGTCGATCTTCCAGTCGGCGGTGTGGATCACCGTGCCGAGCGGCGTGGTGATGGCGAGCGACACAGGTTCGGGGATCGAATGCGTGACGGCTACCGCCTCTATGCCGAACGGCCCGACGGTGAAGCGCTCCCCTGCCCGGAAAATGGTGATCGGCATTTTCGGACCGTTGCCCTCGTGCTGGCGCTTGGCTTCGAGCAGGCCGGCGGTGAACGGCGTCATCCAGACCGGCGCCTTCAGCCTCGGCCACAGGTCACGCAGCGCCCCGTAGTGGTCCTCATGCGCGTGGGTAATCACGATGCCGCGCAGCCGGTCGGCCTGTTCCGCGATGAAGCGGATGTCCGGCAGAACGAGGTCGACGCCGGGCAGGGAGAGGTCCGGGAACGTGACACCGACATCGACCACCAGCCATTCGCGCGCGTCGGGGCGGCCGAAGCCGTAAAGCGCGAAGTTCATGCCGATCTCGCCGACGCCGCCAAGCGGCGCAAACACGAGTTCCGGACCGGAATAGTTTGCCATTTCGATTTTCTTCCTTCACGCGGCGAGGGCGCTGACCGTACCGACGCCAAACAACAGCCTAACGTCCCAAGCGGCAAACGAATGGCTTGGACGAAAATTATCCTCTCACGAGGCGCTGGCCGATGCGACCGCGCCGAAATGCACATCCCCTGCCGCGATTGCGATGCGGCCGCCGCCGGCCTCGCGAATGACGAAGCGACAGTCCTCGTCGATGGTCTCGAACACACCGCGCACGATCCTGCCTTCGAACCGCACCGCAACTTCGCTGCCCAGTCCCGCCGCCCTTGCAAGCCAGCGCCGGCGTATCAGGGGAAGCCCTCCGCCATCGCCCCACTCGCGCATGGTGCCGCACCAGGCGTCCGAAAGAGCCATGAACAGCGCCGGCGCTTCGCATGCCGCCCCCAGGGAGCGAAGCGACGTCGCCGGATAGGGCACGTCCTGCGGGAATGCCGCGACATTGACGCCGATTCCGACAGCGATCGCCGCGCGGTCCCCCGACAGCATTGTCGATTCGAGCAGGATGCCCGCCAGCTTGGCACCGTTCGCCAGGACGTCATTCGGCCATTTCAGTTCGAACCGTGCGCCATGCGGCCCGTCGCCTCCATCGGGCGCCATCGCCACATTGAGCCCCGGCGCTACCGCGTCGAGTGCCTCCGCCAAGGCGAGGCCGGCGACAAAGCCGAGCGTGGCGGCCAGGCGCAGATCGCCTTCAGAAACCAGCAGAAGCGTGGCGGCGAGATTGCCCCGCGGCGTTTCCCAGGCGCGGCCGCGCCGTCCCCGACCGCTTTCCTGATGGCCAGCCACCACCCAGAGCTTGCCGGGATCGCCGGCGCGCCCATGTTCGATCGCCAGCGCGTTGGTGGAGCCTGCCGATTCGTGCGCGTCCAGCCGATAGCCTTCAGCGATGGCGGTCGGAGCGAGTCGAAACGCCATTCGTCAGAAGAGCGACTTCGCGGCGGCTTCGGCCATGTTGCCGATTGGCGCGCCGATCAGCACGTAGAAGAGCACGAAGGCGCCGGACACGCCCAAGACCAGCCGAAGCTCGCCCGGCCATCGGCACGAAACCGCCGACCGGTTCGTCGAACCACATGAGTTTGATGATCCGCAGATAATAGTAGGCGCCCACGACCGAGGCGAGCACGCCGATGACGGCCAGCGTGTAGAGTTCCGCATTGATGGCGGCAAGAAAGACATACCATTTCGCCCAGAAGCCGGCGAGCGGCGGTATTCCGGCCAGCGAGAACATCAGGATAGTCATGACCGTAGCCATGCCGGGATTGGTCGCCGACAACCCCGCAAGGTCGCCGATCTGCTCGACATTGCCGTCCTTGCGCCGCATGGCGAGAATGAAGGCGAAGGTGCCGAGCGTCATTACCAGGTAGATGAGCATGTAGATCACAACGCCGCGCGCGCCGGCCTCGCTGTTGGCGGCGAGTCCGACCAGGGCGAAGCCCATATGCCCGATGGACGAATAGGCCATCAGCCGCTTGATGTTCGTCTGGCCGATCGCCGCGATGGAGCCGAGAACCATCGAGGCAATGGAAATGAAGACGACGATCTGCTGCCAGTCGGGCGCGATCGGCACGAAGGCGCCCATGGTGACGCGCAGCAGCAGCGCCATCGCCGCCATTTTCGGCGCGGCCGCGAAGAAGGCGGTGACGGGGGTCGGCGCGCCCTCGTAGACGTCCGGTGTCCACATGTGGAACGGCACGGCGGAGATCTTGAAGGCAAGGCCGGCAAGCACGAAGACCAGTCCGAACACCAGGCCCAGCTGGCGCTCGCCCTCGCCGAGTGCGGCCGCGATTTCCTCGAAGCCGGTATTGCCGGTATAGCCGTAAACGAGGCTGATGCCGTAGAGCAGCATGCCCGACGACAGCGCGCCCAGAACGAAATATTTCAACCCCGCCTCGGTCGAGCGCGCGCTGTCGCGATTGATCGCGGCCACGACATAGAGCGCCAGCGACTGCAATTCCAGGCCGAGATAGAGCGAGAGCATGTCGTTGGCGGCGATCATCAGCAGCATGCCGAGCGTCGAAAGCAGGATCAGGACGGGGTATTCGAACTTGTCGAACTTCTCCGCCTTGGCGAAGCCGATCGACATCACCAGCGTCACGGCCGAGCCGATCAGCGTCAGGATCTTCATGAAGCGCCCGAAGGCATCGCTCACGAAGGCTCCGCCGAAGGCCGTTCCGTCGCCGGTGAAAAGCAGAATCCAGGCGGCGGCGGCAACCAGAAGCGCGACCGCCAGACCGGTCACCATCCGGTTGGCCTTTTCGCCCGAATAGGCGCCGACCATGAGCAGCGCCATCGCGCCGAGCGCGAGGATCAGCTCGGGTCCGGCGAGCGAAAGGCTGTGGCTAAGTTCGGGGGTCATGCGGTCCCTCTCAGTGCGCGGCGGCGGTCTGCGCCGCGTCGAGTGAAACGGAAACGGAGTTGACCAGCGCCTGCACCGAGGCCGCGGTCGCGTCGAAAACCGGCGCCGGATAGACGCCGAAGAAGATGGTGAGCACGGCCAGCGGATAAAGCACCGCCTTCTCGCGGGGCGAGAGATCGAGCATGCCCTTCAGGCTTTCCTTGGAAAGCACGCCGAAGATCACCTTGCGATAGAGCCACAGCGCATAGGCGGCCGACAGGATTACCCCGCTGGCGGCAAACAACGCCACCCAGGTGTTGACCTGGAAGATGCCGACCAGCGTGAGGAACTCGCCGATGAAGCCGCTGGTGCCGGGCAGGCCGACATTCGCCATGGTGAAGATCATGAACGCCGCGGCGTATTTCGGCATGTTGTTGACCAGCCCGCCATAGGCGGCGATCTCGCGGGTGTGCATGCGGTCGTAGATCACGCCGACGCACAGGAACAGCGCGCCCGAGACGAGGCCGTGCGACAGCATCTGGAACAGCGCGCCCTGAATGCCCGCCTGGTTCATGGCGAAAATGCCCATGGTCACGTAGCCCATATGCGCCACCGACGAATAGGCGATCAGCTTCTTCATATCCTCCTGCATCAGCGCCACCAGCGAGGTGTAGATGATGGCCACGATCGACAGCACGAAGACGAACGGCGCGAAATCCGCCGACGCGATCGGGAACATCGGCAGCGAGAAGCGCAGGAAGCCATAACCGCCCATCTTCAACAGAATGGCGGCCAGGATCACCGAGCCGGCCGTCGGCGCTTCGACATGCGCGTCCGGCAGCCAGGTATGCACGGGCCACATCGGCATCTTCACCGCGAAGGAGGCGAAGAAGGCCAGCCACAGCCAGGGCTGCATGGTGGTCGGGAAAGCGTGCGTAAGCAGGGTCGGGATATCCATCGTGCCGGCCTGCCAGTACATGGCCATGATGGCGAGCAGCATCAGCACGGAGCCGAGCAGCGTATAGAGAAAGAACTTGAAGCTCGCATAGACGCGCCGCTTGCCGCCCCACACCCCGATGATGAGGAACATCGGGATAAGGCCCGCCTCGAAGAACACGTAGAACAGCACCAGGTCGAGCGCGCAGAACACGCCGATCATCAGCGTTTCAAGCACCAGGAACGCGATCATGTATTCCTTGAGGCGCTTCTCCACGCTCCAGGAGGCAATGACGCAGAGCGGCATCAGGAAGGTCGTCAGGATGACGAACAGCATCGAAATGCCGTCGACGCCCATCTTGTAGGTGATGCCTCCCCCCAGCCACTCGGCCTGCTCGACCATCTGGAATCCCGGATCGGCATTGTCGAAGCCGATCCAGATGAACAGCGAGAGGACGAAGGTGAAGACGGTGGTCAGCAGCGCGACGTTGCGGATATTGCGGCGCGCGCCATCGGCCTCGTCCCGGATGAGCAGGATCAGTAACGCTCCCACCAGCGGCAGGAACGTGACCGTGGAGAGGATCGGCCAGTCGGTCATGATCTAGAACGAGCTCCCGAGCATCATCCAGGTAACGAGCGCCGCGACGCCGATCAGCATCGCGAAGGCGTAGTGATAGAGATATCCGGACTGCAGCTTCACGGCCCGGTTGGTGAGGTCGATCACCCGTGCCGATACGCCGTCCGGACCGAAACCATCGATCAGCCAGCCGTCGCCGCGCTTCCACAGGAAATAGCCGAGGCGCTTCGCCGGATTGACGAAAAGGACGTCGTAGATCTCGTCGAAGTACCATTTGTTGAGCAGGAAATTGTAGAGAAGCCGGTGGCGCGCCGCGGCCTCCTTCGGAATTTCCGGGCTGACGATGTAGTATTTGTAGGCAACGCCGAAGCCGGCGATCATGGCCAGGAACGGCGCCAGCTTCACCAGGAACGGCACTTCGTGGATGTCGTGCAGGATATGGTTGCCGGGCAGCGTGAACAGCGCGGTCCGCCAGAATGCTTCATAGTGGTCGCCGATGAAATAGTCGTGGAAGACAAGGCCGGCGAACAGCGCGCCGACGGCCAGCAGATAGAGCGGCACCAGCATGACGTTGGGTGATTCATGCACGTGGTGCATGACATCGGCGGTGGCGCGCGGCGTGCCGTGGAAGGTCATGAAGATCAGCCGCCAGGAATAGAAGCTGGTGAACGCCGCCGCCACCACGAGCATTACGAACGCAACCCCGGCAAAGCCGTTGTGACCGGCGAAAGCGCCCTCGATAATGGCGTCCTTGGAGAAGAAGCCGGCCGTGCCGATGATCGTTGCCGGGATGCCGACGCCGGTCAGCGCCAGCGTGCCGATGACCATCATCCAGTAGGTCTTGGGGATCAGCGTTCTGAGGCCGCCCATCTTGCGCATGTCCTGCTCGTCGGAAACGGCATGGATGACCGAGCCCGAGCCGAGGAACAGCAGCGCCTTGAAGAAGGCATGCGTGAACAGGTGGAAGATCGCCGCCGAGTAGAAGCCCAGGCCGAGCGCGACGAACATGTAGCCGAGCTGCGAGCAGGTCGAATAGGCGATGACGCGCTTGATGTCGTTCTGCACGAGGCCGACGGTGGCCGCGAAGAAAGCGGTAAAGGCGCCGACGATCGTCACCACAAGCAGCGCCGTATGCGACAGTTCGAAGAGCGGCGAAAGCCGCGCCAGCATGAACACGCCGGCCGTCACCATGGTGGCGGCGTGGATGAGCGCCGACACGGGGGTCGGGCCCTCCATCGCGTCCGGCAGCCAGGTATGCAGCGGCACCTGAGCCGACTTGCCCATCGCGCCCATGAACAGCAGCAGGCAGATAACCGTCAGAGCGCCGGCCTTGTCGAGGTGATAGCCCAGGAAGTTCAGCACCGTCTCGCCATGCGCCGCCGCCTCGCCGGCCGCCGCGGCACCCTCCGCGCCATGGCCATCGGCCGGAATGAAGGACGCCGCATTGGCGAAGATCGTGCCGAGATCAACGGAGCCGAACAGCACATAGACGCCCAGAATGCCGAGGATGAAGCCGAAGTCGCCGATGCGGTTGACAACGAAGGCCTTGATCGCGGCGGCGTTGGCCGACGGCTTCTTGTACCAGAAGCCGATCAGCAGATAGGAGGCGAGGCCGACGCCTTCCCAGCCGAAGAACATCTGCACGAGATTGTCCGCCGTCACCAGCATCAGCATGGCGAAGGTGAAAAGCGACAGATAGGCGAAGAAGCGCGGCCGATGCGGATCATGGTGCATGTATCCGATCGAATAGATGTGAACCAGGGCCGACACGGTGTTGACCACCACCAGCATGACCACCGTCAGCGTGTCGATCCTCAGCGCCCAATCGGCCTGCATCGTGCCGGAATCGATGAAGCGCAGCACGGGTATGGTGAAGGTCTCCACCTCGCCGAAGCCGACCGTGAAGAAGGCGACCCACGACAGCAGCGCCGAGATCACCAGGAAACCGGAAGTGATGTATTCGGACGCCTTGGCGCCGAGCGAATTGCCGAACAACCCGACGATCAGGAAGCCGAGAAGCGGAAGGAAGACGATGGCCTGGTACATGGCGAAACCTTCGTTCAACCCTTCATCATGTTGACGTCTTCGACCGCGATCGAACCGCGGTTGCGGAAGAAGACGACGAGAATGGCGAGGCCGATAGCGGCTTCAGCCGCCGCGACGGTGAGCACGAACAGCGCGAACACCTGGCCGACCAGGTCGCCGAGAGCCGCCGAGAACGCGACGAAATTGATGTTCACCGCCAGCAGGATGAGTTCGACCGACATCAGGATGACGATGACGTTCTTGCGGTTCAGGAAGATGCCGAACACGCCGAGCGTGAACAGGACCGCCGAAACAGTGAGAAAATGCGCGATGCCGACGGTCATCGTCAGATACCCTTGCCCGTTTCGACTTTCTTGATTTCGATCGCGGTCGCCGGCGTGCGCGCGACCTGGCGCGGGACGTCCTGGCGCTTCACGTGCTCGCGGCGGCGCAGCGTCAGCACGATCGCGCCGATCATGGCGACCAGCAGGATCAGGCCGGCGATCTGGAAGAAGTAGATGTAGTCCGTATAGAGAATGTCGCCGAGCGCTGCCGTATTGTGGCGCGTCGCGATGTCCGGTGTCGGCTGGGCGATGGTGGAGGCCAGTTCCGGCGCGAAGGCATAGCCGCCGAGCACGATGATCAGTTCGGCGGCGAGAACTATCCCGACGAGCGCCCCGATCGGCGCATATTGCAGGGCGCCGCTCTTCAACTCGGCGAAATCGACGTCGAGCATCATGACGACGAACAGGAACAGCACGGCGACCGCCCCGACATAGACGACGAGCAGGATCATCGCCAGGAACTCGGCGCCGGTGAGCAGGAACAGGGCCGCGGCGTTGAAGAAGGTAAGGATCAGATAGAGTACGGAATGCACCGGGTTGCGCGCGGAAATAACCATGAAGGCCGCCGCGACCACGACGAAGGCGAAGAGATAGAAGAAGATCGCCTCAAGTCCGTTGAGCATGGGTTCCCCCGGTTCCTTCCTTGCCGGCCTGGCGCCGTCCCGCGCTTCCGTCCGGCTACCCGCCACCGCCTCCGGTTGCGGAACGCGTGTTCCTTAGACGAGCCGGTACTGCCCGTCCATTTGTCTTTCAACTCCCTTTTCCCCGTTGACGAGGAGAAGAGAGCAGCCCTCACCGATACGGCGCATCAATGGCGATGTTGCGCGCGAGCTCGCGCTCCCACCGGTCGCCGTTTTCCAACAGCTTGTCCTTGTCGTAATAGAGTTCCTCGCGGGTCTCGGCCGCGAACTCGAAATTCGGTCCCTCGACGATCGCATCCACCGGGCAGGCTTCCTGGCAGAAGCCGCAATAGATGCACTTCACCATGTCGATGTCATAGCGCACCGTGCGGCGCGTGCCGTCGTTCCGGCGCGGGCCGGCTTCGATCGTAATGGCCTGGGCCGGGCAGATCGCCTCGCACAGCTTGCAGGCAATGCAGCGTTCCTCGCCGTTCGGGTAGCGGCGCAGCGCGTGCTCGCCGCGGAAGCGCGGGCTGACCGGCCCTTTTTCGAATGGGTAGTTCAGCGTCGGCTTCGGCGCGAAGAACTGCCGCATCGACAGGAAAAAGGCGCCGACAAACTCTTTAAGCAGCAGCGATTTGGCGGCTTGGGCGAGCGCTGACATTTCTATTCTCCAAAAATGAGCGGACCGGCGAACCAGCCCACGATCGGCAGCAGCACGAACTGGCTGAGGCCGGTAATGTTGAGCACCCGTTTCGTCTCGGGCAGATCGACGCGCGAGGCCAGCAGACGCAGCAGGAAATAATCCACCGCCGCGACCGCCAGGCCGACCATGGCGCCGATCAGAGCGGCCGTCGTCATGCCAGCCCCGTGAACTTCAGGAACGCGGCGACGATCACCACCATGGCCAGCGACAGCGGCAGGAATACCTTCCAGCCGAGCCGCATGAGCTGGTCGTAACGGTAGCGCGGCACGAACGCCTTCACCATGGCGAACATGAAGAACACCATGCAGACCTTCAACACGAACCAGATCACGCCCGGCACCCAGGTGAACGGCGCGAAATTGAAGGGCGGCAGCCATCCGCCAAGGAACAGCACCGTGGTCAGCGCGCACATCAGCACGATCGCGACATATTCGCCGAGGAAGAACAGCAGGAACGGCGTCGATGAATATTCGATCATGTGGCCGGCGACGAGTTCCGATTCGGCCTCCACCAGATCGAAGGGCGGGCGGTTCGTCTCGGCCAGAGCCGAGATGAAGAAGATGACGAACATCGGAAACAGCGCCAGCCAATGCCAGTCGAGGAAGGTGTTGGGCAGGCCTATCATCGTTCCAAGGCCATCCTGCTGCGACAGCACGATGTCGGAAAGGTTGAGCGAGCCGACGCAGAGCAGGACGGTGATAATGACGAAGCCGATCGACACTTCGTAGGACACCATCTGCGCGGCCGAGCGCAGCGCGCCGAGGAACGGATATTTCGAATTCGACGCCCAGCCGCCCATGAGGACGCCATAGACTTCCAGCGATGAAATGGCGAAAACGTACAGGACACCGACATTAAGGTTGGCGATCGCCCAGCCTTCGCTGACCGGAATGACCGCCCAGGTGGCCAGCGCCAGCGCGGCCGAAATCACCGGGGCGAGAAGGAAGATCCCCTTGTTTGCTCCGGAGGGGATGATCGGCTCCTTGAACACGAACTTGAACAGGTCCGCGAAGGACTGCAGCAGGCCCCATGGTCCGACGACGTTCGGCCCGCGCCGGAGTTGCACTGCCGCCCAGATCTTGCGGTCGGCGTAGAGAATGTAGGCAACGAAAACCAGCAGAACGACCAGCAGCACGACCGACTTGATCAGGATGATCAGCGCGGGCAGCACATAGATTGTGAAGAACGATTCCATCTGCGCCCCTACTCGGCTGCCTGTTTGAAGCCGCCCTTGGCCAGGGCCGAACACTCCGCCATCACGGCGGAAGCCCGCGCGATCGGGTTCGTCAGATAGAAGTCTTCCACCGGCGATGCAAACGCGCTCTTCGTCACGGCGCCGCCCATTCTCGCGGCCTTCTCCACGTCCTCGGCGCCCCCGGCCGCAATCTCGTCGACAAAGGCCAGATGCGGATGCGCCTGGTGGAGCGAGGTCCTGAGCTGCGCCAGCGAATCGAACGGCAGTCTCTTGCCGAGTACGTCGGAAAGCGCCCGCAAAATCGCCCAGTCCTCGCGCGCATCGCCCGGCGCGAAGCCGGCGCGGTTGGTCTGCTGCACGCGGCCCTCGGTGTTGACGTAGGTGCCCGACTTTTCGGTATAGGCCGAGCCCGGCAGGATGACGTCGGCCCGGTGCGCGCCCTTGTCGCCATGGGTGCCGATATAGACGACGAAGGCGCTGCTGCCGGCCCGTGTCAGGTCAAGCTCGTCGGCGCCAAGCAGGAACAGAACGTCGGTGCCGCCGAGCATGCCGGCGACATCCTTGCCGCCCTCGCCCGGCACGAAACCGATATCGAGCCCGCCGACGCGCGCCGCCGCGTTGTGCAGCACGGCAAAGCCGTTCCAGCCTTCCGCGACCGCGCCGACCGCAATGGCAAGTTTTGCCGCCAGACCAAGCACCGCCGCGCCGTCCGGCCGCGCCAGGGCGCCCTGGCCTACAATGATCAGCGGATGCCGGGCCTTCTTCAGCACCTCGAAGAAGTCGCCACTGCCCTCAGCGATATCCTTCAGCGATTCCGGCCCGGCGCCGAGCGATACATAGGGATAGCGCAGGTCGACCTGCTGGCCGATCACGCCGACCGCCAGACCGCCCATCCGGTAGCGCTTGCGGATGCGCGCATTGAGCACGGATGCCTCGAAGCGTGGATTGGCGCCGATGATGAGCACCGCGTCGGCCTGTTCGATGCCCTCGATGGTCGGATTGAAAACATAGCTGCCGCGTCCGAGCGACGGGTCAAGCGCGGCACCGTCCTGCCGGCAGTCAATGTTCGGCGATCCGAGCGCTTGCATCAGAAGTTTCAGCGCAAACATCTCCTCGACCGCGGCCAGGTCGCCGGCAATGGCGCCGATGCGATCCGGACCAGCCGTGGAAATTGCCGCCTTGATGGCCGCGAAGGCTTCCGGCCAACTCGCCGGGGCGAGCTTCCCGTTTTTGCGCACATAGGGCCGGTCCAGGCGCTGGGTGCGCAGCCCGTCCCAGATGAAGCGGGTCTTGTCGGAGATCCACTCCTCGTTCACCTGCTCGTTGATGCGCGGCATGATGCGCATCACCTCCCGGCCGCGCGAATCGACGCGGATCGCCGAGCCGACCGCATCCATCACGTCGATCGACTCGGTCTTGGTCAGTTCCCACGGGCGCGCCGTAAAGGCGAAGGGCCTGGAGGTCAGCGCGCCGACCGGGCAAAGATCGATGACATTGCCCTGCAGTTCGGATGTCATCGCCTGTTCGAGATAGGTGGTGATCTCGGCGTCCTCGCCACGGCCGATCAGGCCAAGCTCTGAAATTCCAGCCACTTCCGTGGTGAAGCGCACACACCGCGTGCAGTGGATGCAGCGGTTCATGATCGTCTTGACCAGCGGGCCGATATACTTGTCCTCGACCGCCCGCTTGTTCTCCTTGTAGCGCGAGGAATCGACGCCGAAGGCCATCGCCTGGTCCTGCAGGTCGCACTCACCGCCCTGGTCGCAGATCGGGCAGTCGAGCGGATGGTTGATGAGCAGGAACTCCATCACCCCTTCGCGTGCCTTCTTGACCATCGGCGTGGTCGTGAAGATCTCCGGCGCCTCGCCATTGGGGCCGGGGCGCAGGTCGCGCACGCCCATGGCGCAGGAGGCCGCGGGCTTGGGCGGCCCCCCCTTCACCTCCACCAGGCACATGCGGCAGTTGCCGGCGATCGAAAGCCGCTCGTGGAAACAGAAGCGCGGCACTTCCGCACCCGCCGCCTCCGCCGCCTGCAGCAGCGTGTAGTGGTCGGGTACCTCGATCTCTTTCCCGTCGACCTTGAGTTTAGCCATTCTCGATTCTTCCCGATCAGGCGCAGCGCGCCTGCTGCCAGAGTCTTGCATGCGGCAGATATGACCAGCCGAAAGCGAAATCGCCGCTGCCGTTTACGTCCAGATATTCAAGCCGCTGCCTTGCTTCCATGAGCGTCGGCTGATGTCCTTCGTCAACCCACCACATCGCGAGATGCGGCTTTTCCAGAACCGCGAACCACTCCGCGCGCCTGTGATAGAACTGCTTGTGCACGGTTTGCCACACGAAGCGCTCGAGGCATTCCTGGTCGCGCCACACACTCAGATTGATGACGATCGTCGGATCATCAAAAGCGCGGATGTCGGTCGCGTCGCCGCTCTCGTCCTGCAGACGCCAGATGAACCCGTCGCTGCGCTCGGCAATGCCGTTGACGAGGTCGAGATTGCGCGCGAAGTCGGCCACGCGCGGATCGTCGAGCGGGTATTTCAGCGCGGCGATGTTGACCTGGGCAAGGTGCATGGCGCGTCCGCTACTCGCTCGTTGCGGCTTTGGCGCCGGCAAGCTTCGCCGCCTGCGCCAGCCAGGCGTCGCGATCGATCCTGCCCTTGAAGCCGAGCGTGTCGTCAACCCAGGCGATCTCTTCCCGGTGCCAGTCCGCGATCTGCGCGTAGGTCCAGACACCCAGATCGTTCAGAACCTTTTCGAGCTTCGGTCCGATACCGGAAATCGTCTTGAGATCGTCCGGCTGATCGGGCTTCTCCATCGCAACAGGCTTGCGGAAGTCTTCCGGCATCAGCGAGGCGGGCGCGGAGTGTTCTTCAGCGGCCGGCAGGGGCGCGACCTCTTCGACAACCGGGACCTCTGCAGCGACCGCTGCCCGAGTGTCGTCGGCGACCGCCGCATCCTCGACCGTTGCTGTCGGCATTTCCTCGACAGGCGTCGCAACTGTGTCCGCAACGCCCGCCTCGGCGGCGAAGGTGGGCTCCTCCGCAACCGTTGCCGGCGTTTCCTCAACTGGCGTCGCCAGCACGTCCTCGGTGACTGGTTCGGCGGTGATCATCGAAACCGGTTCTTCGATGACCCGTTCCGCAACTGCTTCGGCGGCCTCCGGCGCAACCTCGATAACGGGCTCCTCCAAGGCCGCTGCCGGCGTTTCCTCGGCTGGCGTCGCCGGCACGTCCTCGGTGACGGCCGAATCGGCAGCAATGCTTGAGGGTGCGACTTCGACAACATGCTCCGCAACCGCTTCACTAGCCTCCGGCGCGTCAGCGGAGGCAAGCTCCGCGGCTGGAGCCAGCTCTTGCAAATGAGCGCCGGTCGGCGCATCGGCTTTCGGTTCAGGCTGCGGCTTTTCCGTTACAAGCTCTTCCGGGAGCGCGAGCCTGGCGGTCTCGGCGGCCTCGTCATCCGACGGCGCCTTGGCCCCCTTGCCAAGCCTTCCGACCTTCGGCTTGTCGGCGCCGCCAACGGTTTCCGGCCCGCTCTTCGCCGTTATCGACGGTTTTTTCGGCGGATCGCGGAAGTCGGCGACGTCCATCCCGAACCCCTCGAACATCGGCAGGAACATGCGCTGCGACGCGGTGGTGGCGGCGGTCATCGTGCCGAACCACACGCCGAACGCGTGGCTGGCAAAGCCGACGCCAAACGCCGACATGGCGGCCGCGCCTGCCAGCGGTTGCGCCATGAAGTTCATCGTGCTGGTGAATTCAGCCGGCATTCAGTGCATCTGTTTGCTTCATCACTTCGTCCAGCATCGTTTTGCTCGGCAGCAGGTCGTCGGGTATGGAAAACAGCGACATGGCATTCTCCTGTACTGTTGTCGGCTCGCCCGCTTATTCTTCCTGGGTCGTTTCCTGACCGTCGTTTCCTGACCGTATTTTCTCAGATCGGACCGCTGCGAACACGGGTGGGTTCGCCTCGGCCTGTTTCCTACTCCGCCGCCACCAGCACCGGCTCGGCGCGATGGGCGTTGCGGGTGAATTCGTCGATGCGCCGCTCGATCTCGGGCCTGAAATTGCGGATCAGGCCCTGCACCGGCCAGGCGGCGGCATCGCCCAGCGCGCAGATGGTGTGGCCCTCGATCTGCTTGGTGACGTCGAGCAGCATATCGATCTCGCGCTTCTGCGCCTCCCCGCGCACCAGCCGCTCCATCACCCGCCACATCCAGCCGGTACCCTCGCGACACGGTGTGCACTGGCCGCAGCTCTCGTGCTTGAAGAAATAGGAAAGCCGCGCGATCGCCTTCACGATGTCGGTCGACTTATCCATGACGATGATCGCGGCCGTGCCAAAGGAGGATTTCCGTTCGCGCAGGCCGTCGAAATCCATCGGACAGTCGATAATGTCCTCGGCCTTGACGACCGGACACGACGCGCCGCCGGGAATGACGGCCAGCAGATTGTCCCAGCCGCCGCGAATGCCGCCGCCATGCTTTTCGACCAGTTCGCGGAAGCTGACGCCCATGGTCTCCTCGACCGTGCACGGCGTATTGACGTGGCCGACGAGCATGAACAGCTTGGTTCCGACATTATTGGGCCGGCCGAAGGACGAGAACCAGGCCGCACCGCGCCGCAGGATAGTCGGCGACACCGCGATCGATTCGACATTGTTGACCGTCGTCGGGCAGCCGTAGAGCCCCATATTGGCCGGAAACGGCGGCTTCAGGCGCGGCTGGCCCTTCTTGCCCTCCAGGCTTTCAAGCAGCGCGGTTTCCTCGCCGCAGATATAGGCGCCGGCGCCATGATGGACGTAGATCTCGAAGTCATAGCCGTTCTTGTTGTCCTTGCCGATCAGCCTGGCCGCATAGGCTTCGTCGATGGCGCGCTGCAGCGCTTCGCGCTCGCGGATGAACTCGCCGCGCACATAGATGTAGGCCGCGACCGCGCCCATGGCGAAGCCGGCGATAAGGCAGCCTTCGACCAGCGTGTGCGGATCATGGCGCAGAATGTCCCGGTCCTTGCATGTGCCGGGCTCGGACTCGTCGGCATTGACCACCAGATAGGACGGGCGGCCGTCGCTCTGCTTGGGCATGAACGACCACTTCAAGCCGGTCGGGAAGCCCGCGCCGCCGCGCCCGCGCAGGCCGGACGCCTTCATCTCGTTGATGATCCAGTCGCGTCCCTTGTCCAGGATCGCCCTGGTGCCGTCCCAATGGCCGCGCGCCATCGCGCCCTTCAGCGACCTGTCGAACAAGCCGTAGATGTTGTTGAAGATGCGGTCTTTATCGGCCAGCATGGCTAATCTCTTCAAACTGCCGCCACAGGGAATCGGGCGAACCGCCCGCTCCCGTCGCTATCGCCGATTCCAGCGCATCCGGAAACGGCAGGTCGATACCCATCCGCGAGCGGACGAGCAGAGGTTTCGCAATCGCGGCGCCAGTGGGCAGGTCGGTCTGCATCGTGCTCATGGCGCTCCCACCGTCAGCGCGGCTCCTTGCCGAAGACGCGGATGTATTCGGCAACGCCGCCCTTGGCGAGCGCCTTCGCCTGTTTCACCCAATCCTCCCGCTCGATCCGGCCCTTGAAATCGAGGTAGCTGTCGACCCATGCACGCTCGGCCTTCTTCCATGCCGCGATCTGGGCATAGGTGTAGATGCCGAGCGAGTGCAGAATGCCCTCGATCCTCGGCCCGACACCCGAGATCAGCTTGAGATTGTCGACCGTTGCGGGCTTTTCGATCCCCGCCGGACGGTTCTTGTCGTCCAGCGAAGGCCTGGCGGCAGCCTTGCCGGCTCGCGGTGCGGTGCCCCGCCCGGCCTCCGGTGCCTTGAAGGCAGCGGCGGGTTCTTTGCGCGGCTTGCTCGCCGTCCGCTGCTTCTCGACCTTTTCGACCTCGGCCGACGCCCTGTTGGCGGCCGCTTCCGAATGGGCCGGGGCCTCGACGCTTGCCGCCTTTTCGGCGCTCGGGCTTACCTTCTGCGAAGACGGCGTTTCCAGCGCGGGACTTGTCTCGGCCGCGTCCGTCTTCGGCCTTGCCGCCTCGGATGGCTGCACGACAGCCGCGTCGGCGGTTGCTTCGGCAGCCGCCACCCGGTACTCGCCCACATGAGCTATCTTCAGGATTGCCGCCTCGTCACTGAGGCTGGTCAGGCCTGAAGCCGGCGCCGAGAAGCTGCGCCCATTTTGCGGCCCCGGCTCGATCGCATCGCCCTGGCCGGCCTCGAAGGCATCGATGATCTCGGCCAGCCGCCCGGGCGTAAGGTCCTCGTAGGTATCCTTGAAGATCATCACCATCGGCGCGTTCACGCATGCGCCAAGGCACTCGACCTCTTCCCACGACAGCGTCCCGCGCTCGTTCGCATGGAACTGGTCATGGTGGATCTTCGAGCGGCACACATCCATCAGCGCTTCCGAACCGCGCAGCATGCAGGGCGTCGTGCCGCACACCTGGACATGGGCGCGGGTGCCAATCGGCTTGAGCTGGAACTGCGTATAGAAGGTCGCGACTTCGAGCGCCCTTATGTAGGGCATGGCGAGCATGTCGGCGACATGCTCGATCGCCGCCTTGGTGACCCAGCCATCCTGCTCCTGCGCCAGCATCAGCAGCGGGATAATCGCCGACTGCTCGCGGCCTTTCGGATATTTCGCGATCCACACGCGCGCCTCGCCCGCCATCGCCTCGTTGAAGGCGAAACTCGCGGGCTGGACGCTGGCATCGGCTAAGCGGCGAACGGACATTCAGACAAACCTTGGCGAATTTGCTTGCGATATTGGATGACAACCCCCGGCAGACCGCAGTTTCACCGATCCACCTCGCCGAACACGATGTCGAGCGAGCCGAGGATCGCCGAAACGTCCGCCAGCATGTGACCGCGGCAGATGAAATCCATCGCCTGCAGATGCGCGAAACCGGGCGCGCGCAACTTGCAGCGGTACGGCTTGTTGGTGCCGTCGGAGACCAGATAGACGCCGAATTCACCCTTCGGCGCCTCCACGGCGGCATACACCTCGCCGGCCGGCACGCGGTAGCCTTCGGTGTACAGCTTGAAGTGATGGATGAGCGCTTCCATCGAACGCTTCATGGCCGCGCGTTTCGGCGGCACGATCTTGCCGTCCATGTTGGACACCGGCCCCGTGCTTTCCTTGCCGAGCAGCCGCTCGATGCACTGGCGCATGATCTTCGCCGACTGGCGCATCTCCTCCATGCGGATGAGATAGCGGTCGTAGCAGTCGCCGTTCTTGCCGATCGGTATGTCGAACTCCATGTCCGGATAGCATTCGTAGGGCTGGCTCTTGCGCAGATCCCACGCCGCGCCGGAGCCGCGCACCATCACCCCCGAAAAGCCCCAGGCCCACGCATCGTCCAGCGACACCACGCCGATATCGACATTGCGCTGCTTGAAGATGCGGTTGCCGGTCAAGAGTTCATCGAGATCGGCGACCGTCTGGAGGAACGGATCGATCCACTTGCCGATGTCCTCCACCAGTTTCTCGGGCAAATCCTGATGCACCCCGCCCGGTCGGAAATAGGCCGCGTGCATGCGCGCGCCGCAAGCCCGCTCGTAGAACACCATCAGCTTCTCGCGTTCCTCGAAGCCCCATAGCGGCGGCGTGAGCGCGCCGACGTCCATCGCCTGCGTTGTGACGTTGAGGAGATGCGAAAGGATGCGGCCGATCTCGGAGAAAAGCACGCGAATCAATTGGCCGCGGATCGGCACCCCGACGCCGAGCAGCCGCTCCACCGCGATGGCGAAGGCATGCTCCTGGTTCATCGGCGCGACATAGTCGAGGCGGTCGAAATAAGGCACGGCCTGAAGGTAGGTCTTGGCCTCGATCAGCTTTTCCGTGCCGCGATGCAGCAACCCGATATGCGGATCGACGCGGTCGACAACTTCACCGTCGAGTTCCAGCACGAGGCGCAAAACGCCATGCGCGGCCGGGTGTTGCGGCCCGAAATTGATATTGAAGTTGCGGACGGAGGTTTCAGCCATGGAGCGCTCCGCAGTGAATGGGGAATGGTGAATGGTGAATGGTCACTTCCCCGCGCGATCGAACAACCGAGCCGACTCCTGTCGCGGAACCGCGCAGCCGAGCAAACAGACCCTCTCGGCGATTTTCCTCGCCTCCCACCAGACGATCAGATCGCGATAGTCGCATATCCGATCCGGCCTTTCGCCCATTCACCATTCGCCATTCACCATTCACTGCTTCGCCTTCTCGTCGCCCGGCAGCACGTAGTCCGTGCCTTCCCATGGCGACATGAAATCGAAATTGCGGAATTCCTGCTTGAGTTCGACCGGCTCGTAGACCACGCGCTTTGCCTCGTCGTCGTAGCGCACTTCGACGAAGCCGGTCAGCGGGAAGTCCTTGCGCAGCGGGTGGCCCTCGAAGCCATAGTCGGTGAGCAGCCGGCGCAGATCCGGATGTCCGGAAAACACTATGCCGTAGAGGTCGTAGGCTTCGCGCTCGAACCAGTCGGCGCCCGGATAGACGCCTGTGGCGGACGGCACCATCGTATCCTCGTCGGCCTCCACCTTGAGGCGAATGCGCAGGTTCTGGCGCGGCGAAAGCAGGTGATAAACCACGTCGAAACGCCTGGCGCGAGCCGGATAGTCGGCGCCGCAGATATCGATGAACGAGACGAACTGGCACTGCACGTCGTTCTTGAGGACGGTCAGGACATCGACAATATCGCCCGCCTCCACCGACAGCGTCAGCTCGCCATAGGCCACGACTGCTCTTTCCAGCCGCCTGCCGAGCTTCTCGGAAAGATAGACCGCGAGATCGTTCAGCGCTTCACTCATCGTGGGATCACCGTTCGATCGTGCCGGTGCGGCGGATTTTCTTCTGTAGAAGCAGGATGCCGTAAAGCAGCGCTTCGGCGGTCGGCGGGCAGCCCGGCACATAGATGTCGACGGGCACGACCCGGTCGCAGCCGCGCACCACCGAATAGGAGTAATGATAGTAGCCGCCGCCATTGGCGCAGGAGCCCATGGAAATGACGTAGCGCGGCTCCGGCATCTGGTCGTAGACCTTGCGCAGCGCCGGCGCCATCTTGTTGGTGAGCGTGCCGGCGACGATCATCACGTCCGACTGGCGCGGCGAGGCGCGCGGCGCGATGCCGAAACGCTCGGCGTCGTAGCGCGGCATCGAGATATGCATCATCTCCACCGCGCAGCAGGCGAGGCCGAAGGTCATCCACATCAGCGATCCGGTGCGCGCCCAGGTGACCAGGGCTTCCGACGAAGTGACGATGAAACCCTTGTCCGAAAGCTCGTTGTTGAGTTCGCCGAAGAATACGTCGTCCGATCCGACCGGCTTGCCGGTGCGCGGATCGAGCACGCCCTTCGGCCGTGGCGCGACGAGGGTCGGGGAAGTGTTGCTCAATTCCATTCCAGAGCACCCTTTTTCCACTCGTAGATGAAGCCGATCGTCAGCACACCCAGGAAAACCATCATCGACCAGAAACCGAGCATGCCGATCTGGCCGAACGAGACCGCCCACGGGAACAGGAAGGCGACCTCCAGGTCGAAAATGATGAACAGGATCGAGACCAGGTAAAAGCGCACGTCGAACTTCATGCGCGCGTCGTCGAAGGAGTTGAAGCCGCACTCATAGGCCGACAGCTTTTCCGGGTCGGGATTGCGGTAGGCGACGAGGTAGGGGGCAATCACCAGCGCCACAGGGATGACGATCGACACGCCGAGAAAGATGATGACGGGAAGATATGAACTGAGTAGCCCGTCCATGCTCCGACCTTCCGTTGGCGACCCTGGCTGTCCGACCATAGCACGGAACGGGAGGCTGGGACCGCGACAGTCTGACCCGCCTGGCCAGTGCCCGAAACCTTGCTGCGATGCGGCGAGCGTTAGCGCAGCCACGGGGGCGACGCAAGCCGATCCTCGGCGAAATTGTGGCGGATGACCCGGCACGCCGTGTCAGGAGACTGCTCGAACCGGGTGGACGAGCGGCCGGCGGCTTGGGCATATGCCGTGGTGGCGATAGCTGCCGCGACAAACAGCAACGATGTCTTGATTTGCATATGAAGGAAAAAATCTCGCTTGCGCTGGCGCGGCGCGTTGCGATCGCCGCGCAGGGCCTCGCCGAGCCGCGCCCGGCAGGTCCGATCACCCGCCGCCACCTGGCGAAGGTTCTCGACCGGCTCGGCCTGCTGCAGATCGATTCCGTCAGCGCCGTGGTGCGCGCCCACTACATGCCGCTGTTCTCGCGGCTTGGCCCCTACCCGCTGTCGCTTCTCGACGATGCCGCCGCGCCCGGCAGGAAGCGCATGCTGTTCGAATATTGGGCGCATGAGGCGTCGCTGCTGCCGCTTGAATTCGTGGCCGCTGATGCGCTGGCGCATGGCGCGCGCCAACCAGAATGAAGGCATCTATGGCGGCCTGGCCAAATGGGCCGGGGCCAATCGCCCGCTTATCGAGGAGATCCATCGCCGTGTCGTCACCCACGGGCCGATCGCCGCATCAGACATAGACGGCGCCAAGGGCAAGGGCGGCTGGTGGGGCTGGAGCGACGAAAAGGCCGCCTTCGAATGGCTGTTCTGGGCGGGGCGGGTCACGACCGCGTCGCGCCGCGGCTTCGAGCGCCTCTACGACCTGCCGGAGCGCGTCCTTCCAAGGAAGGTCCTGGACATGCCGGAGCCGACTCCACAGGACGCGCATCGTCAGTTGCTGCGCCATGCCGCCCGCGCGCTCGGCGTCGCCACGGCCGGCGACCTGCGCGACTATTTTCGCCTGTCGCCGGCCGACATGATGGGCCGTGTCGAGGAACTGGTCGAAGCCGGCGAACTGCTGCCCGTCGCCGTGGAAGGGTGGAAGAACCCGGCCTATCTGTTCAGCGGCGCGCGATTTCCGCGCAAGGTCGAGGCGCGCGCCCTGCTGGCGCCCTTCGATCCGCTCGTCTGGGAGCGGGCGCGCACCGAGCGCCTTTTCGATTTCCGCTACCGCATCGAGATCTACACGCCCGCCGACAAGCGCCAGTACGGCTACTACGTCCTGCCGTTCCTGCTGGGCGACAGGATCGTCGCGAGGGTCGATCTTCGCGCCGACCGGCCGGCCGGCGTTTTGCGGATGGTGGCGGCCTATGGCGAGCCCTGCGCGCCGCCCGAAACTGCTTGCGAACTCGCCGCCGAGCTGGAGCTGATGCGCGGCTGGCTGGGGCTGGAACGCATCGAGGTTCGGCCGGCCGGCGATCTCGGGCCGGCGCTGCGCGACATCCTTCATGGATCCGCCGCGTTGACAGGTTCCGACGCCGGGGCGTAAATCGCTGCCGACGGTCCCTTCCCGGCAAAGGGAAGGGCTAAGAGGGAATGCGGTGCGGGACTCTCTCCCAATGCCGTAGCTGTCCCCGCAACTGTAGGCGGCTAGCTTGCGCCGAAGGCCACTGGAGGCATCCGGGAAGGCGGCGCGACGCGAAGAACCGCGAGCCAGGAGACCTGCCGTCAAGACCGAAATCCCATTGTCCGGCGGGTGACCCGGACGAGGAGCCGCATAACGTGACAGTCGACCCACGCCCGACGATCGAAGCCGCCGCCATTCCCGTGGAAGGAATTACGCTCGTCGTCTGCTCGTCCTGCCGCGACGAGACGGGTTCCGACGCCCGCCCGCGTCCGGGCGAACTCCTCGGCAACGCTGTCGGCGAGATCGCGCGCGGCACCGGCGTGGCGGTCCGCCAGGTCGAATGCCTCGGCAATTGCAAGCGCCGTCTCAGCGCCGCGCTGCTGCGCGACGGCTGCTGGAGCTACGTCTTCGGCGATCTGACTGCCGGCAGCGGCCCCGACCTGATCGCCGGCGCGCTGCTCTTCTCGACATCGACGGACGGACTGCTGCCCTGGCGCGGACGCCCCGACTGCCTCAAGCGCGGGCTCGTCGCCCGCATTCCGCCCCTTGCCATCCTCGAGGACCCTTCATGACCGCATCCCTCAACCGCGTTCCCTGCACCGTCGTCACCGGCTTTCTCGGCGCCGGCAAGACGACGATGATCCGCCACATCCTCGAAAATGCCGGCGGAAGGCGGCTGGCGCTGATCGTCAACGAATTCGGCGACGTCGGCATTGACGGCGAAATCCTGAAGGGCTGCGGCGTCGAGGCCTGCCCGGAGGAAAACATCATCGAACTCGCCAATGGCTGCCTGTGCTGCACCGTCGCCGACGATTTCGTCCCGGCGCTCGACCTGATTCTGGCCAGGGAGCCGAAGGTCGACCACATCATCATCGAGACCTCCGGCCTGGCCTTGCCGAAGCCGCTGGTGCAGGCGTTCCAGTGGCCGACGTGTGAAGAGCCGCGTCACGGTGGACGGCGTGGTCGCGGTGGTCGACGGCCCGGCGCTCGCCGCCGGCCGGTCGCTTCCGACATGGATGCGCTTGCCGCGCAGCGCGCCGCCGACGATTCGCTCGACCATGACGATCCGGTCGAGGAAGTCTTCGAGGACCAGGTTGCCTGCGCCGACCTCGTGATCCTGTCGAAGAGCGATCTTATGGACGCCGAATCCAGCCTGAGGGCGACCGGCCTGATCGACGCGCATCTGTCGCGCGCCGTTAAGATCGTCCCGACGGCGCAGGGCCGCGTCGATCCGTCCGTACTGCTGGGCCTTGGCCTGGCCGTCGAGGACGACATCGAAAACCGCAGGACGCATCACGACGGCATGCTCGACCACGAGCACGACGATTTCGATTCCTTCATCATCGAACTGCCCGGCGTCACCGATGCGGAAGACCTCGCCCGCCGCGTCTCGGCTGCCGCCGAAAGCGAGAATGTGCTGCGCATGAAGGGATTCGTCGCCGTCGACGGCAAGCCGATGCGGCTCCTGCTGCAAGCCGTCGGCGCGCGCGTCAACCACTACTACGACCGCGCCTGGACGCCGGCAGACGACCGCCGCTCGCGGCTGGTCGTGATTGGTCTGAAAGGACTGGACCGCGCCGCCGTCGAGCGGATTCTTGTGGGGTAGTTGGAGATGCGACGCCCCCACGCAGCCGCCACTGTCCTGCCCGGCACTTCCGGCACTGCCTCGCGCGTCACGCCCCTCTCTGTCCTGCCGGACATCTCCCCCACAAGGGGGGAGATTGGCTGTCATGAAGGGCTTCGCCAATCGCCGAGGTTGCCGAAAAGGCGACAAAGCCGAAGCTGCCAATCTCCCCCCTTGTGGGGGAGATGTCCGGCAGGACAGAGCGGGGCAACGTCGAGCACTAAGCAGACTTGCGTGGATTCACCCACGCTTCGCCTGCTTAGCCTCTTGTTCTGTCGCAGGTTTCTGTCGGAAAACCGTGACACACTTTTCCGGAACCTGATTAGCCTCGGCGAAGACGGCAACCGGCCCACCCGCAACCCGCCTCATCTCATCTCGTCCGGCTAGGATCGTTCCATGCACATCCTGCCCACGACATCCGCGACGCTCGACGATCTGGTCGAGCCGGTCGACCTGCGCCAGTCGCCGGCGGACGTCGTGGCGCTTTCCTTCACCGACAGCGATCTGGCGGCGATCGCCGCCGCCTGGAATCGCGGACAGGCTGCCTTGCCATCGATGCGGCTGGCGGCACTGCGCGACCTGCGCCATCCGATGTCGGTGGATCTCTGGCTGGAGAAGGTCGCAGCGCATGCCAAGGTTATCCTGGTCCGCATCCTCGGCGGCTACGACTGGTGGCGCTACGGCTGCGACCAACTGGCGGCGCTGGCGCGCGGCAAGGGCATCCGGCTCGCGCTGCTGCCGGGCGAATGCCGCGAACAGGACGAGCGGCTGGTCGAGTGTTCGACGCTTGCGCGAGGCGAACTGAATGCTCTGCTCGCCTTCTTCCGCGAGGGCGGACCGGGCAATATGGATGGGCTGGCGCGGCGGCTGGCGGCATTGGCCCGCGGTGAAGCGGCCGCGAATGCTTCCGTTCCGGTGCCCAAGGCCGGGTTCTACGAGCGGGGCTCCGACCTCGGATTAGCCAAGAATGAAAGTCCCCTCTCCGGCTTGCTTTACAAGCCGCCTCGCCCCCTGCGGGAGCGAGGAAGGGGGCCAAGCGGCCCGGCCGGCGTTTCCTCGCCCCCGGAAAGCGGGGGAGAGGTGGCCTCGCAGCGGCCAGAGAGAGGGCCGAACGGCCATCCCGTCAACCCGAGTTCGGAACCTTGCCCTCGCAGGGAAGAAAAAGCGCCGCTTGTCCCGATCCTCTTCTATCGCTCGATGCTGCTGGCCGACGATGTCGCACCGATCGACGCCTTGTGCGAGGCGCTGAAAGCAAAAGGCATTGTGCCCGTGCCCATCTTCGTCGCCAGCCTGAAGGACGCCGAATCGGCGGCCTTCGTGGAGGCGGCCATTCGCGATCTCGCGCCGGCGGCAATCATCACCGCCACGGCCTTCGCGACCGGCGCAGAGCCCGGCGCCGACACTTTGTTCGATCGGGCAGCGGTGCCGGTCTTTCAAGTGATCGTCGCAACCACGCGGCGCGAGGTCTGGGCGAAGAATATGCGCGGTCTGGCGCCGGCTGACCTTGCCATGCATGTCGTGATGCCGGAGCTTGACGGCCGCATTCTGGCCGGCGCGCTGTCTTTCAAGGCGGAAAGCACAATAGATCAAGCCCTTGGCTTCACCGCCCTCGCCAACACGCCTGAACCGGACAGGGTCGGTCAGGTGGCCGCCCGCATCGCCGCGTTCCTGAAACTGACGCGGACGCGGCGCGAAGCCCGCCGGCTGGCAATCCTCATTCCCGATTATCCGTCAGCGCCCGGGCGGACCGGCTATGCGGTGGGGCTCGACGTGCCGGCAAGCGTTCTTGCCATGCTGCACGATCTGAAGGTGGCAGGCTACAGCGTTGAATCTATTCCGGAAACGCCGCGTATGCTGCTCGATCTCCTGGCAACAGAAAGCGATGGACTGGCGCTCGAAGACTACCGCCGCATGGCCGGCCGCCTTCCGGCCGAGGCGATGGAAGCTGTCGAATCGGCATGGGGTGACGCGGAGGAGGATGCGGCATCCCCCGCATCATCGAGCCAAAACCGGGCGCCTTTCTTCCGCTTTCGCGCCGCGCGCTTCGGCCATGTCACCGTCGCTCTCGCGCCGGATCGCGGCCGATCCGCCGACCGCCGCGCCGACTATCACGATGCGTCGCTGCCGCCGCGCCACGCGCTTGTTGCCTTCGGCCTGTGGTTGCGGGAGAGCCTAGGCTGCGACGCCCTGGTGCATGTCGGCGCCCATGGCACGCTGGAATGGCTGCCGGGCAAGACGGTCGCGCTGACCAAGAATTGCTTCCCCGAGATCGTCGCCGGATCACTGCCGGTTGTCTATCCCTTCATCGTCAGCAATCCCGGCGAGGCGGCACAGGCCAAGCGCCGCATCGCGGCTGTCACCCTCGGCCATTTGCCGCCGCCGACCGTCGCTGCCGGTCTCGATGCGCATCAGCAGAAGCTCGAACGGCTGGTCGACGAATATGCCCAGGCCGACGGCCTCGACCGCCGCCGCCGCGACCGTCTGGCGGCGTTGATCGTCGAGACGGCCGCCAATAGCGGCCTTGCAGCCGAAGCGGGCGTTGCCAACACCGACGCGCCCGACGAGGCGCTGCGCCGCATCGACGCCTGGCTCTGCGACCTGAAGGATTTCGCGGTCAAGGACGGGCTGCATGTCTATGGCCGCGCTGCGGAAACCGAGGCGCACGAAGCGCGCCGCGCCTGCGCGCGAGCCGAGCGCATGGCCCTGCTGGCGGCGCTTGACGGCCGCCACATCCGCGCCGGGCCCGCCGGCGCGCCGGCGCGCGGCCGCACCGACGTGCTGCCGACCGGCCGCAACCTGTTCACCACCGACCCGCGCACCATGCCGACGCCGACCGCTTTCGACCTCGGCAAGGCCGCCGCCGAGGATGTTTTGCGCCGCTATCTGCAGGATCATGGCGACTGGCCGCGCTCGCTGGTGATCGATCTGTGGGGCAGCGCCAGCCTTCGCACCGGCGGCGAGGAGATCGCCCAGGGCCTTGCGCTGATGGGCTGCCGCCCCCAATGGGACGCCGCCACCGGGCGCGTCACCGGCATCGAAGTGCTGCCGATGGCCACTGTGGGCCGGCCGCGCGTCGATGTGACCTGGCGCATTTCCGGCCTGTTCCGCGACATGTTTCCGACGCAGATCGCCCTGATGGATGCGGCCGCGCGCGCCGTCGCCGCCTGCGGCGAGGATGACGGCGACAATCCGCTGGCCGCTGCGGCTCGCGCTGGCGGCAAGGCCCCTGCCCGCATCTTCGGCTCCTCCCCCGGCACCTATGGAGCCGGGGTCGAAGACCTTCTGGCGCGCGGCAACTGGGCGGCGCGCGAGGAGATCGGCAAGGCATATCTGGAGGCGGCTTCCCACGCCTATGGCGGCGCCGACGGCGAGGGCGAGGCCGCGCCGGGCGCATTCGCCGGCCGCATAGCCGAGGCCGACCTGCTCGTCCACACCGGCGACGACCCGACCCGCGACATTCTCGAAGGCTCTGCCGATGTCGCCTTCATCGGCGGCTTTTCCGCCGCCCTTGCCGCCCTCGGCCGCAACGCCGACGTGATCGTGCTCGACACGACCGACCCGGCGCGCCCGCGGCCGCGCTCGGTGACGGAAGCGGTCACGCGCGTCGTCAGGGCGCGCGCCACCAATCCGCGCTTCATTGAGGGCCAGATGCGGCACGGGCCGCGCGGCGCCTCGGAATTCGCCGAAACGGTCGACCGGCTGGTCGGTTTCGCCGAAACCACGAACGCCATTCCCGGCGCGCTCATCGAGGCGATCCACGACGCCTATGTCGGCGACCAGCGGGTGCGCGAGTTCCTGATCCGCGAAAACCCCGCCGCCGCCCGCGCCATCGCCGAGCGGCTGGCTGCGGCGCGGCGGCGCGGCCTTTGGCACCCGCTGCGCAATTCCGTCGACGACGATCTCGCCGCGCTGATCGCCGAAGCGCGCGGATTGGAGCCGGCGGCATGAGCGCTGGCCTTCGGCGCGGCGCGTGCCCGGCGCTTGCGGCGCCGATGCCGACCGGCGACGGGCTATTGGTTCGTCTCTTGCCCGTTTCCGGAGGGCTTTCGCCCAAAAGCTTGATCGGACTTTGCAAATCGGCGGCGCGCTACGGCAATGGCGTGGTTGAGGTGACATCGCGAGGCAGCCTGCAATTTCGCGGTTTTTCCGACGCCTCGGCCCTCGCCTTTGCCGAGGATGTCGAGGACCTGGGCATCGCCGTGCGCGTCGGCGTGTCTGTGGAGACCGGTCCGCTTGCTGGTCTGGACCTTGGTGAAGTCGCCAATCCGCTGCCGGTGGCGGAGCGCATCCGCTCCGCCATATCGGCCGCCGGGCTGGCTGAGCGGCTGGGTCCGAAAGTCTCGGTGGTGATTGATGGCGGAGGCCACGTTACGATGGATTCGGTCGCGGCGGATGCGAGGCTGACTTCCGAACGGCATGGAGTCGCGGTGCGCTGGCGGCTACTGATCGCCGGGGATGCGGACACGGCGACGCCGGTCGCCTTGTTCGAGGAGGATGCGGCTGTCGCGGCGGTCCTGACGATTCTCTCCGGGATAGCCGAGCGCGGCCGCGACGCGCGCGCCAGGGACCTTTCCGCTTCGCTGCTTCGCAAGGAGCCAGGTTTCTCCGCCCGTCCCACTGTTCTGCCCGGCGCTTCCCTTTCAGATGGGCGCAAAGGGAGCAACTCGGAGCGCGAACCTCTCGACGCCGGCTTTCCAGGCCTCGTGCCATTGCGGGCCGCCCGCGCCACTCTGGCCGTCGCCCTGCCTTTCGGCCACACCGACGCGGCACGGCTCGCCGATTTCGCCAGCCGCGCCGGGTCGCTGGGCGTTATCGAGATTCGCCCGGCTCCGCGGCGCATTCTGATGCCCATCTGCCCGTCGGCGGTGGCGGCCGAGGCGATCCGGCAAGCCGCTGCGGAACTGGACTTCATCACCGAGGCGTCCGACCCGCGGCGCCGAATCACAGCCTGCCCGGGCGCGCCGGCCTGCGCGTCGGGAAAGATCGCCGCGCGAGCCGTGGCGTCCGAGTTGGCCAAGGAGCTTGGAGACCGGTTCGGCCCGTCTGACCCTCTCCACGACACTTTCGCGAGTGATGACCTCTCCATCCACATTTCCGGCTGCGAGAAAGGCTGCGCACGGCAGGCGGCGGCCGACATCACCATCGTCGGCGGCGAAAACGGCGCGGGACTTGTCGTGGGGGGAACAACCAAGGCGATGCCGGTGGCCTACAGGTCCGAATGCGGCCTGCCACGGGCCATCGCGGCAGTGGCGCACGCCACGATGGTTTCGCGGGCGGAACGCGCCGACGCAGAGCCCCCGCGGCGTAGCGCGGGCGAACAGGACCAGGCGCGGCTGACCGCGGCATTCGGGCGAGGACGACCATGACGGCCTATGACTATATCCGCGACGGCGACGCCATCTACGAGCGCTCCTTCGCCATCATCCGGCGGGAGGCCGACCTTTCCCGCTTCAATGAGGCCGAGGCCGATGTCGCCATCCGCATGATCCACGCCTGCGGGCAGGTTGAGGCCGCGCGGCATTTCGTGTTCTCGCAGGATTTCGTCGAGGCGGCGCGGACGGCCCTGCGGGCCGGCGCTCCGATCTTCTGCGACGCCGAAATGGTGGCGCATGGCGTCACCCGCGCCAGGCTGCCGGCGGCCAACGAGGTCATCTGCACGCTGCGCGATCCGCGCACGGCAGCCATCGCCAGGGAGATCGGCAACACCCGCTCCGCCGCCGCGATCAAGCTGTGGGGAGAGCGTATGGCTGGTTCGGTCGTCGCCATAGGCAACGCGCCGACTGCGTTGTATTTCCTGCTTGAACTTCTGCGCGACGGCGCGCCGAAGCCGGCCGCGATCATCGGCATGCCGGTCGGCTTTGTGGGTGCGGCCGAATCGAAGGACGCCCTGGCCGAGAACGCCTATCGTGTGCCCTTCGCCATCGTGCGCGGGCGGCTCGGCGGCAGCGCCATGACGGCGGCATGCATCAACGCACTGGCGAGGGCCGGCCTGTGAATGCTCCTCTCCAAGGCCGCCTGATCGGCGTCGGCACCGGGCCGGGCGATCCCGAACTGTTGACTCTGAAGGCCGTGCGGACGCTCGCAGAGGCCGACGTGCTCGCGCATTTCGCCAAGCGCGGCAATAACGGCAACGCGCGCGCCACCGTCGCGGCTTTCCTGAAGCCCGGCGTGATCGAGTTGCCGCTGCTCTATCCGGTTACGACGGAAATCGCCAAGGATCATCCGGACTATGGGACGCGGATTGCCGCATTCTACGAGGAGTCGGCCGAAATCGTGGCGGCTCATCTGGCCGCTGGCAGGACGGTGGCGGTGCTGAGCGAAGGCGACCCGTTCTTTTACGGCTCCTATATGCACCTGCATGTCCGGCTTTCGAACCGCTTCCCGACGGACGTAATTCCCGGCGTCACCGCCATGTCGGGCTGCTGGTCGCAGACCGGCCTGCCGCTGGTGCAGGGCGACGATGTCCTGTCCGTCCTGCCCGGCACGATGAACGAGTTTGAACTGACCCGGCGCCTGGCCGACACGGATGCCGCCGTCATCATGAAGGTCGGACGCAACCTGCCGAAAATCAGGCGGGCGCTGGACATGACCGGCAAGCTCAGCCGCGCCGTCTATGTCGAGCGCGGCACGATGGACAATTCACGCTCGATGCCGCTTGCCGAAAAGACCGACGACCGCGCCCCGTATTTTTCGATCGTGCTGGTCCCGGGTTGGGCAGGACGGCCGGCCGGCCGGGTCGATTGAGGTCCGCAGCCATGACCGGAAAACTATTCGTCATCGGATTGGGGCCCGGCAGTCCCGACCAGGTAACGCCCGAGGCGCTCGGCGCCGTAGCCGAGGCGGAATTCCTTTACGGCTACAAGCCTTACGTGGATCGCCTTGCCCTTGGTCCCGGCCAGAAGCGTTTGACCTCCGACAATCGCGAGGAGATTTCGCGCGCACGCGCCGCACTCGGCAAGGCGGCGGAGGGCGCGACGGCGGCAATCGTCTCGGGCGGCGACCCCGGCGTCTTCGCCATGGCGGCCGCCGTCTGCGAGGCGATCGAGGCCGGGCCGGCGGCATGGCGCGCGATCGAAATCAGGATCGTTCCGGGCGTAACCGCGATGCTCGCGGTCGCGGCGCGTATCGGCGCGCCGCTTGGCCATGATTTCTGCGCGATCTCGCTCTCCGACAATCTGAAACCATGGGAGGTGATCGAGCGGCGGCTGACGGCGGCGGCTTCGACTGGCTTCGTGATCGCGCTCTACAATCCGATCAGCAAGGCGCGGCCCTGGCAACTCGGCCGGGCGTTCGACTGCCTGCGCGCGGTGCTGCCCGCGGACACTATCGTCATTTTCGGCCGCGCCGCCGGCCGGCCGGACGAACGCATCGAGACGACGGCATTGTCAAAGGCCGATCCGTCACGCGCGGACATGGCAACCTGCGTCATTATCGGCTCGCCCGAAACGCGGGCGATCGAACGCGGAGACTTGCCGCCGCTGGTTTACACGCCCCGTTCGCTCGCGCCGGCAAACCAATGATCGATAACGGAAACCGCCTCGTGAACGGAGTGAACGGTTCTTACCGCCGGCAGAACCGGGCGGCGAAACATCAGAACCTCGATTCCAAGCGCCCGCGCCGCCGCGATCTTGCCGTAGGTGGCCGTGCCGCCGCTGTTCTTGGCCACGATGGCGTCAATACCGTGCCTTTCAAGCAGCGTGCGCTCGTCGGCCTCCGCGAACGGCCCGCGCGCCAGAAGATAAGTAGCGTCGGGAACGCCGAGCGGCGGCTCGACCGGATCGACGCTGCGGATGAGGTAGGAATGCTGAGGCGCGGCCTCGAACGGACCGAGTTCCTGTCGGCCAAGCGCCAGGAACAGTTTTCGCGGTGCCAAGCCCAGTACGGCGACGGCCTCCTCGGCGCCGTCCACGGTGGTCCACTGATCCCCTTCAACCGCCTGCCAGGGCCGGCGGCGCAGCGCCAGGATGGGAACGCCGGCGCGCGTCGCGGCCTCCGCCGCATTGGCGGAAATTCGCGCGGCATAGGGATGCGTCGCGTCGACCAGCAAGCCGATGCGCTGGCTTGCGAGATATTCGGCCAGGCCCTCGGCGCCGCCGAAGCCGCCGCTGCGAACCGGCACCGGATGGGCCAGCGGGTTCACCGTGCGGCCGGCGAGCGACAGCGTGACGGAAAGGCCTTCGCGGCCGGAAAGCTGCTCCGCAAGCTGCCGCGCCTCGGTGGTACCGCCGAGAAGAAGGATCCGATGGGACATGGTCGGGGCGGCGCTCCAGCGTTGCTATTGTCCTTCCCCCTTACGCTCTCGCCACAGAAACGGGGAGAGGCCCGGACCGTCGAACTCATCCTTAGCGGCGCACCCGCCGCGGCGAAATCAGTCAGGACGTGGAAAAAGCGGGCAGGCAACGCCGCTCGCCAAACGCGAAGTCGGCGCCGCATGAAGGCAGACATGCAAGCAACCGCCCAATGGCTTGCCATCGTCGGCATCGGCGAGGATGGACTGGATGGCCTCGGCGTGGAAGCCCGGCAGCGGATCGCCGAAGCGGAAGTCGTGTTCGGCGGCAGGCGGCACCTGGCGCTGGTCGCAAGCATCGTCACGGGAGAGGCGCGGCCATGGCCGTCACCCTTCGACGCCGAAATGCGGGCCGTCATCGAACTTCGCGGACGGAAAATCTGCGTGCTGGCATCCGGCGATCCGTTCTGCCATGGCGTCGGCACGACACTTGCGAGGCACATTGCGCCAACGGAGATGCTAACGATTCCCGCGCCGTCCGCCTTCTCGCTTGCCGCAGGCCGGCTCGGCTGGGCGCTGCCGGAAGTGGAGACGGTGTCGCTGCACGGCAAGCCGGTAACGCTGATTCGTCCGCTGCTGCATCGGGGCGCGCGCATTCTGGCGCTGACCTCCGATGCGCACGGGCCGGGCGCGGTGGCGCGGCTGCTGGCCGAATCGGGCTTCGGCGGTTCGGGTCTGACGGTTCTGGAGGCGCTCGGCGGCCCTAATGAGCGCCTGCGGACAGCCAAGGCGGCAAGCTTCGATCTCCAGGACATCAATGCGCTCAATATCTTGGCAATAGAGATTGATGCCACGCCGCAAGCGCGAACTCTGCCGCTAACGCCCGGCATGCCCGACGATTTGTTCGAGCATGACGGCCAGATCACGAAGCGCGACATCCGCGCGCTGACGCTGGCGGCACTCGCGCCCCTACGCGGCGAATTGCTGTGGGACATAGGTGCGGGCGCGGGTTCGGTGTCCGTCGAATGGATGCTGCGGCATCCGTCGATGCGGGCGGTCGCGGTCGAAGCCTCGGCGGAACGGGCCGGGCGCATCCGCCGCAACGCCGACGCCTGCGGGGTCCCATGGCTCCGGCTCGTGGTCGGCACGGCACCCGCCGCGCTTGCCGGACTGCCGCCTCCGGACGCGATTTTTGTCGGGGGCGGCGGCAGCCAGACCGGCGTGATGGACGCGGCGATCGAAGCGCTGAAGCCGGGCGGACGGCTGGTCGCCAATGCGGTGACGCTGGAAATGGAAGCGGTGCTGATCGCACGGCATGCGGCGAATGGCGGCGAACTGACGCGGATCGCCATTGCGCGCGCCGCGCCGGTCGGCACCATGCAGGGCTGGCGCCCGGCAATGCCGGTGACGCAATGGGCCTGGCGAAAACCATGATCGTCGCGGGAATCGGCTGCCGGAAGGGTGTGTCGGACACCGAGGTCCTGGCCGCGATCGGCGCGGCGCGCGCCATGCACCGGCTCGATGCCTCGGCGCTGGGGGCACTCGCGGTGGCCGAAGCCAAGGCGCGGGAGCCGGCGATCCAGGCGGCGGCGCGGACGCTGGAGTTGAAGATTATCGTGATCAGCCGGGCGGAGTTGGAACGCGTTGGGGAACGCACCCTGTCGCGCTCGGCGCGTTCTATTGCTGCAACCGGCGCGCCGTCGGCATCCGAGGCGGCCGCCCTTGCCGCGATCGGCCGCGCGGGCGAAGCTGCTCGGACCGCGGCTCGCGCTCGGGCCGGTGACTTGCGCGCTGGCGAGCGATGGAGACATGGAATGACCGTGCATTTCATCGGCGCCGGGCCGGGCGCGGCCGACCTGATCACGGTGCGCGGGCGCGACCTCATCGCCCGCTGCCCGGTCTGCCTGCATGCGGGATCGATCGTGGCGAAGGAACTGCTCGACTGGTGCCCGCCCGGCGCGCGGCTGGTCGATACGGCGCCCCTGTCGCTGGACGAAATCGAGCGCGAGTTCGTCACGGCCCATGATGCCGGGCTGGACGTGGCGCGGCTGCACTCCGGCGACCTTTCGGTGTGGAGCGCGGTCGCCGAGCAGGTGCGCCGACTGAAAAAGCACGGCATACCCTACACGCTGACACCCGGCGTTCCGGCCTTCGCTGCCGCGGCGGCGAGCCTGGGACAGGAACTGACGATCCCGGAAGTCGCGCAAAGCCTCGTGCTGACCCGCGTGTCCGGCCGCGCCTCGCCAATGCCGTCGAGGGAGACGCTCGCCGCCTTCGGCGCCACTGGAGCAACGCTTGCCATCCATCTGGCCATCCACGCGATCGACCGCATCGTCGAAGAACTGTCGCCGCTCTATGGAACCGACTGCCCGGTGGCGATCGTGTTCCACGCCTCGCGCGCCGACGAGCGCATTCTGCGCGGCACACTGGCAACGATCGCGGACGCGCTTGCCGCGCAGCCGATCGAGCGCACGGCGGTAATCTTCGTCGGACGCGCGCTCGGCGCGGCGGACTTCCGCGAAAGCTCGCTTTACGACCCGGCCTATCAGCGCCGCTTTCGGGGCCGGGAGGGATCGTGAGACCGTTGGAACGGCGCGTGGCCCATCACCTTGCCCTGGCGATCGAATACCAGGATTTCCAGCGCGATTTCCGGATGGTCGAGGGCGGCCGCCGCCGTCGCCCAGGCGCGGGACGCCACCGCTTTGCCGATGGCGACGCGCTCTGCTTCGGCCATGGCGAAGGCTTCGGCAACGGTGTTGGCGCCCTTGATGGCCTCGGCCAGAGCAGCCGATCCGCCCGCCCCGCGGGCGATCGCCGCCAGCGCGTCAAGGTCGGCCAGGCCGCGCTTGGAATGCACGTCGAGCATGCCCTGCGCCAGCTTCGTCATCTTGGCGACGCCGCCGGCGATGGTCACGCGGGCGACCGGATGGGCCCGGACATATTTCAGCATGCCTCCGACGAAGTCGCCCATGTCGATCAGCGCGACCTCGTGCAGGCCGTGGAACCTCTGCACCGCTGCTTCCGAGGTGTTGCCGGTGGAACCGGCGATATGGTCGAGGCCCATGGCGCGCGCAACGTCGATGCCGCGATGGATGGAATGGATCCAGGCCGAGCAGGAATAGGGGATGACGACGCCGGTCGTGCCAAGGATGGAGATGCCGTGGAGGATGCCAAGGCGCGGGTTGAGCGTCTTTTCGGCGAGCGCGGCGCCGGCCGGCACCGAGACTTCCACCTCGATGTCGGCGCCTTCGCCCGTCACTTCGTGGATTGCTTCGGCGATCATCCTGCGCGGCACCGGGTTGATCGCCGGCTCCCCCACGGCGACCGGCAGACCGGGCCGCGTGACCAGGCCGACCCCTTCGCCGCGCCGATAGGTAACGCCGGAGCCCTCAGCGCCGCGACGCACCGTGGCTTTCACCAAAGCGCCATGCGTGACGTCGGGATCGTCGCCGGCGTCCTTGACCACGCCGGCCGTCGCACGCCCGTCAGCCTTGTCGGTGACGGCCAGCGCAAAGGCGACGCGGCGACCGCCCGGCAGTCCGATTTCGACCGGATCGGGGAAATCGCCGGTAAGCAGCGCCGCGCAGGCGGCCTTCGCCGCCGCCGTCGCGCAGGCACCGGTCGTCCATCCGCGCCGCAGCGGGCGATCATCGGTCTCCATAATGTCGTCTATAGGCTTGCGAAGGCCGGGCGTCATCGTCCAAAGCGACGCGCATGAATATCGCCGACGCCATCTCCCGCCTCGACTACCGCCCGGAGACATTCCCGGCCGGCCATGTCTGGCTCGCCGGCGCCGGCCCCGGCGGACCCGGCTGCCTCACGCTCGACGTGTTGTCGGCGCTGGCCGCGGCCGATTGCGTCGTCTACGACGCGCTCGTGTCCAACGCAGTTCTGGCGGCGGCCGCCAATGCCGAGCTGCATTTCGCGGGAAAGCGCGGCGGCAAGCCCTCGACCGACCAGGAGGACATCACGCGGCGGCTGATCGACCTTGCGCGGGCCGGCAAGCGGGTGCTGCGGCTCAAGGGCGGCGATCCCTATCTTTTCGGACGCGGCGGCGAGGAAGCGCTGGCGCTGGCGCGCGCCGGCATCCCGTTCCGCGTTCTGCCGGGCCTCACCTCCGCCTTTGCCGGCCTGGCCGGCACCGGAATTCCGGCCACCATGCGCGGCATCAACAAGGCGGTGATTCTCGCCACCGGCCACGCCGCCGGCACGCAAGAGGATCTCGACTGGGCCGCGCTCGCCGGGACCGGCCAGCCGATCGTGGTCTATATGGGACTGAAGAACCTGCCGCTGATTGCCGGCGCGCTGATTGCCGGCGGCATGCCGGCCGACACGCCGGCGGCGGTGGTCGAGCAGGCAACGACGCCGTCGGAGCGCGTGCTCACCGCGACGCTGGCCACGCTGGCCGACGAGGCGGGCAAGGCCGGCATCGGCGCCCCCGCCCTGATCGTCATTGGCCACATCGTCTCGATGCGCGCGGAACTAAAGCATGATGCCGAAAAGTCGCGGAATGTTGCGGATGAGATCATGCGCCGAAACAAGGAGCTAGAGCAGGATGAATGACCCCGTTCCGATTCATCCTGCTCCAACGGGCCAGGAATGAGCGCGCGCGGGCTGATCATCGGCGCGCCGCGCTCCGGTTCCGGCAAGACCAGCGTCACGATCGGGCTTCTGCGCGCCCTGAAACGGCGCGGACTTAGGACGCGCGGCGCCAAGTCCGGCCCGGACTATATCGATCCCGCCTTTCACGAGGCGGCGACCGGGCTCCCCGGCGTCAACCTCGATAGCTGGGCGATGCCGCCCGCGCTCGTCGATGCGCTCGTCGCGCAAGCAGAAGGCAGCGCCGACATAGTCGTGGTCGAAAGCGCGATGGGGCTTTTCGACGGCATCCCCGCGCCGCAAGGCCGCTCGGGCGCCGCGGCCGATCTGGCGCGCCGCTACGGCCTGCCGGTGCTGCTCGTGCTCGACGTCTCGGGCCAGTCGGAAACGGCGGCGGCAGTCGCCAAGGGCTTCCAACTCTACGATCCGGCCGTGCGGATAGCCGGCGTGATTCTAAACAGGGTCGGAAGCGACCGGCACCGCAAACTGGCCGGCGACGCGATCGAACGCCTTGGACTGCCTGTGGTCGGCTCGATCCCGCGTGACCCGTCGATGTCCATGCCGGAGCGCCATCTCGGCCTCGTCCAGGCCAGCGAGCACGCCGACCTCGACGCCCATATCGACCGCCTCGCGGACATTATGGAGCGGTCGCTGGATGTCGCGCGGATCATGGAAATGGCGGTCGCGTTCGGATTTCCCGCGCCGGATACCGGACATGGCGGGACCAACTCGACCATCGCGCTGCACCCGCCCGGCCAGCGCATCGCGCTGGCCCGGGATGCCGCGTTCACCTTTCTCTATCCGCATCTTCTTTCCCAATGGCGCGCGGCCGGCGCGGAAATCCAAGCCTTCTCGCCGCTCGCAGACGAGGCGCCAGATGAAAGGTGTGACGTCTGCTGGCTTCCCGGCGGCTATCCGGAGTTGCATGCCGGCCGGCTGGCGGGAGCGGAAAACTTCATCGCGGGCATGCGCTCCTTCGCGGCGACGAGGCCCGTTCATGGCGAGTGCGGCGGCTTCATGGTGCTGGGCGAAACCCTTGAGGACGCCGGCGGCATTACGCACAGAATGCTCGGCCTGCTTGGTCACTCAACCAGCTTCGCCAAGCGCCGCATGAATCTCGGCTACCGGCAGGCGACATTGCTGGCGGACTGTCCGATCGGCGCCGCCGGTACGACCGTGCGCGGCCATGAGTTCCACTATGCCCGGCTGATCGATGCCGGTTCACCGGACGCGCCGCTGGCCGAACTCGCCGACGGACAGGGCACGCCGCTCGGCACTTTCGGCGGAAGACGCGGATTTGTCTCCGGCACCTTTTTCCACGCCATCGCGAAGGCCGAATAGTGCGCTGCGTTTCGTCCCTCTCCGCCCTGTCGGGGCCCCCGGCATGACTCCGCAATCCGCGCTCCGCGATGCAGCCTTGTGCCTTGTGTTCTTCACGCGCCTTCCCGCGCCCGGTCTGGAGCTTCACGGCCGCCGCCTTGCCGACGCGATCTGGGCGGCACCGGTGGCCGGCTGGGCGGTCGCGCTGGCCGGCGGCGCGGTATTCGCGCTCGCGAGCGGCCTCGGCCTGGCGGCCGGGCCGGCCGCCGCTCTGGCGCTCGCCGCCACGATGATTGTCACCGGCTGCCTGCATGAGGACGGGCTTTCCGACACCGCCGACGGGTTCGGCGGCGGGAAAGAGCGGGAGCGGACGCTGGAGATCATGCGCGACAGCCGCATCGGCGCATTCGGCGCCTGCGCGCTGGCTCTGTCGATCCTGCTGCGCTGGAGCGCGCTCGCCGACATCGCAACTCCAGTGGCGGGCAGTTCCGCGGGATTGGCGGTGCTTCTCGCCCTGTTCGCCGCGCATGGCGCCTCGCGGGCGGTGCTGCCGGCCTTCCTGCGGGCCGTTCCGCCCGCCCGTGACGATGGTCTTTCGGCCGGTGCGGGAACCGTCGAGGCAGGGGCCGCCGGCACCGCGCTGGCGCTGGGCGGCCTTTCCTTGCTGCCCTTGGGGATCGGCGCAGCGACACTGACGGCATTGCTGCTTGCCGCCGCTTTTTTCCTGATGCGGGCAATGTGCCTGAAGAAAATCGGTGGCCAGACCGGCGACACGCTTGGCGCGCTGCAGCAGGTCGCCGAGATCGCCGTGCTGCTCGCCGCCTCCACTTTTCTCTGACAAATCAATCCGCTACGGAGTTTTTTGATGCAATTCGCCTCTTTCGAAGCGCTGAACGCAGCCTGCCAGGACCTTCCGCCCGGCGATATGAAGGCGGCCGAGGCGGTGGCCCGGCGCCAGGACACGCTTACCAAGCCGCAGGGCAGCCTGGGCCGTCTGGAGGAGGTGGTCGCCTGGCTGGCGCGCTGGCAGGGGCGTGAGACGCCCCGCCTCGATCGCGTCAAGGTAATCGTCTTCGCCGGCTCGCACGGTGTCACCGCCCAGGGCGTTTCGGCCTTTCCGCCCGAGGTCACCATGCAGATGGTCGGGAATTTCGCTGCGGGCGGGGCCGCGATCAACCAGCTCGCGCGCGTTGCAGGGGCCGAGCTCGACGTGATTGCGCTCGACGTCGAGCGCGCGACCGCCGACTTCACGCTTGCGCCGGCGATGGACGAAAAGGAGTTCCTGGAAGCGGTCGGGCGCGGCTACGAATCGGTGGAGGCCGGAATGGACCTCCTGTGTTTCGGCGAGATGGGCATCGGCAACACGACGGCGGCGGCGGCGATTGCCTCGGCCTTGTTCGGCGGCGCCGAACAATGGGTCGGACGCGGCACCGGCGTCGACGACGCCGGCCTTGGCCGCAAAACCGCCGCGATCGAGGTCGCGATGAAGCTGCATGCGGCGATTCTGAACGACCCGCTCAAGGCGGCGGCAGCGGTCGGCGGGCGCGAACTCGCGGCCATCCTCGGCGGCACGCTCGCGGCGCGCCACAAATCCGTGCCCGTCCTGCTCGACGGCTTCGTCTGCACGGCCGCCGCCGCGCCGCTGATGAAAGCAGCTACGCATGGCCTCGACCACGCGCTCGCCGCGCATGTGTCGGCCGAGGCGGGTCATCGCGGCCTGCTGGAGGCGATGAAGATGAAGCCGCTGCTCGATCTCGGCATGCGGCTCGGCGAAGGCTCGGGCGCCTGCCTCGCCGTCAACATCCTGCGCGTCCGCGCTTGCCTGCCATACGGGCATGGCGAGCTTCGCCGATGCCGGCGTGTCCGGGAAGGCCTGAGGAAGGAGGGAGGGAACCATCATCGGCGCCTAGGCGTTCGAAGATAATTCCCTCTTCCTTTGCAAAGGACGCCCGATGCATTCCTTTTCCAAATTCCGCGACGACATGACCGACGATTTGGAGGCCCAGATGGCCCGGCTTCAAAAGGAAGTCAAATCGCTCCGCAAGGCGGTGAAGTCGCGCGGCAGTGCCGCCTATGACGACGCGCATGATATGGCCGGCGACCTCTACGAGGAGATCGCGAGCCATGTCGCCGACGCCCTGCCGGCGCTGCGCAGCCGCTCGCGCGCCGTGGGCCGCGCCGCGTCCGATCATCCGGTGACAACGGCCGTGATCGGCCTGGCGCTCATCGGCCTGGTGGTGGGGCTGCTGAACCGGAAGTAGCGGTCGGCCTTACGGTAGGAGGCACGCTCAGCGTGCGTATTCTGGGTCGGCCGGAACGAACAATGAGCGCCAATTGCTTGCCATTCATAGGCTTCTCAAAAGCGACCTCGATCTGTGTGGCTGGTCAAGAATTGCAATCGCCTCAATTGACCCAGAGATGCCCGCGTGCAATGGCACCAGGGCGCTCACCTGGCCAGACCAGCGCTGCCGGCGCCACGCTGCTGCCCATATCCAACCCGCGCCTGGCTCTATGCAGCCCCCTAAAAAGTCGTACTATATGACTTTCAACGGCAGATGCGCCGTGACGGAAGAGCGTGGAGGGCCGGCGTCGTTGCCGGGTGCGAGGAATGGCGCTGAGGCTGGTTCAACTGATCCATCAGGGAGAGCGGCGCGTCGCCGCCGTTGACGACACAGGAGCGGCGCGGCTGGTCGGCGGCATCGACTCTACATACGAGCTGGCGCGGCGGGCGATCGACGATCGCCTGAGCCTGGAGGTGGCCGTGGAGGGGCTTCCGGGGGGAGAGCCCGTCGATCTGTTCGAAGCCCTCGGCGAGCGCAGGCTGCTCGCGCCGATCGACCACCCCGATCCGGCGCATCTCGTGCTGGCCGGCACCGGACTGACCCATCTCGGCTCGGCGGAAGGCCGCGACAAGATGCACAAGGCGGCAAGCTCGGCCGAGAAGCCGACCGATTCGATGCGCATGTTCCTGATGGGCGTCGAGGGCGGCAAGCCGAAGCCGGGCACGGTCGGCGCGCAGCCGGAATGGTTCTTCAAGGGCGACGGATCGAGCGTGATCGCACCGGAAGCGCCGCTTATCTCGCCTTCCTTCGCTGAGGACGGCGGCGAGGAGCCGGAAATCGCCGCCATCTATGTGATCGGGCCCGACGGCACGCCTTTCCGGCTTGGCTTTGCCCTCGGCAACGAATTTTCCGACCATGTGACGGAGCGCCACAACTATCTGTGGCTGGCGCATTCCAAGCTGCGGCCGGCCTCGATCGGCCCCGAACTGCTGACCGGGCCGCTGCCCGGCCATGTCGAGGGCGTCTCGCGCATTCGCCGCGACGGCGCGGTGATCTGGGAAAAGCCGTTCCTGTCGGGCGAGGACAACATGTCCCACACGATCGCCAATCTCGAACACCACCATTTCAAATACGAGCTGTTCCGCCGGCCCGGCGACGTGCATATCCATTTCTTCGGCACGGCGACGCTGTCCTTCTCCGATGGCGTAAAGACGCAGGACGGCGACGTGTTCGAGATCGAGGCGAAACCCTTCACGCTGCCGCTGCGCAATCGCCTGGCCACCGATCGGGCGGCGTCCTTTGCCGTGAAGGCGCTGTAGGGAAGCGGTGAGATGAGCCCCATTCGAGTTGCGATCGCCGGCGTCGGAAAAATCGCGCGCGACCAGCATGTGCCGTCGATCGCGGCCAATCCGCGACTTCGAACTGGTGGCGACCGCGAGCCGCCACGGCCGCATCGAGGGCGTTCCGGCTTTTCCCGACATCGAAACGCTGCTCGAAAAGGCCGAGGGCCTCGATGCCGTCGCGCTTTGCATGCCGCCCGGGCCGCGCCACGCCGCGGCGCTGACCGCGCTTCGCGCCGGCAAGCATGTCCTGCTCGAAAAGCCGCCCGGCGCGACGCTGTCCGAACTCGACGACCTCGTGGCGCTGGCCGAAAGGCAGCGCGTCTGCCTGTTCGCCACCTGGCATTCGCGCTTTGCCGCCGGCGTCGCCGCCGCCAGGGACTGGCTGGCCGGCCGCACGATCCGCTCGGTCCGCGTCGACTGGAAGGAGGATGTGCGCAGATGGCATCCCGGGCAGGCCTGGATCTGGGAGCCGGGCGGCTTCGGCGTGTTCGATCCGGGCATAAACGCGCTGTCGATCGTCACCGAAATCCTGCCGATGCCGATCCATCTCACGTCGGCCACGCTGCTTTTTCCGCAAAACCGGGCGCAGCCGATCGCAGCCGATCTTGTCTTCGCCGACGCTGCAGGCGGCGAGCGGGCGACTGCGACCTTCGACTGGCGGCAGACCGGCCCGCAGACCTGGGACATCCACGTTTCCACGGACGACGGCGACCTTTCTGCTGCAGTCCGGCGGCGCGAAACTCCGCATCCAAGGCACGCCGGTTGTGGACGGCCGCGACGAAGAGTATGCGCGCATCTACAGCCGATTCGCGAAGCTGATCGCGGCGGGCGAGAGCGACGTCGACCTGCGTCCGCTGCGTCATGTCGCCGACGCCTTCATGGTCGGCCGGCACGCTTTCACGGATGCGTTTGAAGACTGAACATTCAGCAAGGCCAGGAACCAAGCCCATGAAAAAGCCAGGCAACGGAGCACAGCATCCGGACGCAACGAAGCTTACGCGCCGGTCGCAGGCCTGGTTCGACAATCCGGGAAATCCGGACATGACGGCGCTCTATCTCGAGCGCTACATGAACTTCGGCATCTCGCAGGAGGAGTTCCAGTCGGGGCGGCCGATCATCGGCATCGCCCAGACCGGCTCCGACCTGTCGCCCTGCAACCGCCATCACCTCGACCTTGCCAAGCGCGTGCGCGAGGGCATTCGCGAGGCCGGCGGCATCGCTTTCGAGTTTCCCGTTCACCCGATCCAGGAGACCGGCAAGCGCCCGACCGCCGCGCTCGACCGCAACCTCGCCTATCTCGGGCTGGTCGAGGTGCTCTACGGCTATCCGCTGGACGGCGTGGTGCTCACCATCGGCTGCGACAAGACGACACCGGCCTGCCTGATGGCGGCGGCCACCGTCAACATTCCGGCGATCGCGCTCTCCGTCGGGCCGATGCTGAACGGCTGGTTCCGCGGCCAGCGCACCGGCTCCGGCACGATCGTGTGGACGGCGCGCGAGATGATGGCGGCCGGCGAGATCGACTATGCCGGCTTCGTCAGCCTCGTCGCCTCGTCGGCGCCCTCCACCGGCTACTGCAACACGATGGGCACGGCGACCACGATGAACTCGCTGGCCGAGGCGCTGGGCATGCAGCTTCCGGGCTCGGCGGCGATCCCCGCGCCGCACCGCGACCGGCAGGAGATGGCCTACCGCACCGGCAAGCGCATCGTCGACATGGTCAAGGAGGACCTGAAGCCGTCCGACATTCTCACCCGCGACGCCTTCATCAACGCCATCCGCGTCAACTCGGCGATCGGCGGCTCCACCAACGCGCCGATCCACCTGAACGGGCTCGCCGCGCCATGTCGGTGTCGAACTCAGCATCGACGACTGGCAGACCTATGGCGAGGAGATCCCGCTGCTCGTCAATCTGCAGCCGGCCGGCGAATATCTCGGCGAGGACTACCACCATGCGGGCGGCGTTCCGGCGGTGGTCGGCCAGTTGATGCGCGGCGGCCTCATCAATGAAGGCGCCATGACCGTGAACGGCAAGACGATCGGCGAGAACTGCCGCGACGCCAGAATCCTCGACGAAAAGGTGATCCGCCCGCTCGACCGGCCGCTCAAGGAGCATGCCGGCTTCCGCGTGCTGCGCGGCAATCTGTTCAACTCGGCGATCATGAAGCTCAGCGTCATTTCGCAGGAGTTCCGCGACCGCTATCTGTCGAACCCCGCCGATCCGAACGCCTTCGAGGGGCCGGCGGTGGTTTTCGACGGACCGGAGGACTATCACGCCCGCATCGACAATCCCGACCTGCATATCGACGAGACCTCCGTGCTGTTCATGCGCGGCGTCGGGCCGATCGGCTATCCGGGCGCGGCGGAAGTGGTCAACATGCGCGCGCCGGACTATCTGCTGAAGCGCGGCATTCACTCGCTGCCCTGCATCGGCGACGGCCGCCAGTCGGGGACGTCCGGCTCGCCTTCCATCCTCAACGCGTCGCCGGAAGCCGCGGCGGGCGGCGGGCTCGCCCTCCTGAAGACCGGCGACCGCGTGCGCATCGACCTCGCCAAGGGCACGGCCGACATTCTGATTTCGGAGGAAGAACTGGAGCGCCGCCGCGCCGAACTCGCCGCGCATGGCGGCTACAAATATCCGGACCATCAAACGCCGTGGCAGGAAATCCAGCGCGGCATGGTCAGCCAGATGGACACCGGCGCCGTGCTGGAGCCCGCCGTGCGCTACCAGCGCATCGCCCAGACAAAGGGTATTCCGAGGGACAATCATTGAGATTTGAAGTGACCGAGGAGCATGCCAGGGCTCCGAGCCCGGCTCTGCGGGGCGGCAAGTGTGAAGCCCTACAATGGGGAGAGGTCGGGCGCCAAACCGACCGGCCGGCGGTTCGTCGCCCCAGCACGATTCCATTGCTCACCGGATGCCTGAGAAGCCTCGACGGCACCGGGCCTGCGACACACTGCTGGAAGCGCTCAGGGAAATGATGGGCCTGCTCCAGACCGTGATCACCGGCCAGAGGTCGCGCAGCAACCACGCGCATATTGTCGATTCGCTCGGTCTCGACATCGTTTCCGGCAAAGTAGCGACCGGCGCGACCCTGCCCGGCGATGTCGAGTTGATGGCGCGTTTCGGCGTATCGCGCACCGTGCTGCGCGAAGCCCTCAAGACGCTGGCGGCCAAGGGTCTGATCGTGCCGCGCGCGCGCATCGGCACGCGCGTGACCAGCCGCGAAAACTGGAGCCTGTTCGACGCCGACATCCTCAACTGGCATTTCGAGTGTGGAATAGACGAAGCCTTCCTCGTCCATCTCAGCGAAATCCGGTTGGCTTTCGAGCCCTACGCGGCAGGGCTGGCGGCCGAGCGCGCGACAATCCAGGACGTCGCGCATCTCGACCGCCTCGCCGACGACATGGGCAGGGAGAACCACAGCGCCGAGAGCCGCGCCATGGCGGATTTGCGGTTCCACCTCGCGGTGGCGGAGGCTTCGCGCAATCCGTTCATGCGCTCGGTCGGCAGCCTGATCGAGGCCGCCCTCGTCGGCGTGTTCAAGCTCTCCGCCCCTGGCAGCGACATGCGCGAAGTGCACCACGACTCCGTCTCGCACCGCCGCATCGTCGATGCCATCCGCGACCGCGACGCCGCGCGCGCCCGCGACCGCGATGGAGGCGGTAATCATGACCGGGCTGGAACGCGTCCGGCGGGCGCTGCGCGCGGACGGATCATAGCTGAACGCGATTCGCGGCAAGCTCCACGGGCAACTCAAGTCGTTGGCGCCTGGGCCTCCACCGGGCGTCTGCGGCCGGCGAGGTTGAGCAGGTTACCGCAAAGAATCAGCACTGTTCCGAGCACGGTGAACAGGTCGACCTGTTCCGAATAGGCGAAGAAGCCGAGGGCGGCGGTCGCCGGAACGCGCAGGAAATCCATCGGCGTGACCACGGTGGCATCGGCATGGACCAGCGCCCGCGCCATGCAATAATGCGCATAGGAACCGCCAAAGGCGATGACGATGAGCCATGGCCAGACATCGGCCGGCGGTGTGCGCCAGGCGAGCGCGGCGGGGATGATGCCGATGACCGATTGGATCACCAGCATCCAGAAAATGATTGCAACCGCCAATTTCGTTCGGGTCAGGGACTTGGTCATGGTCAGGGAAATGCCGAAGCCGAGCGCCGACGCCAGCACGACAAGCTGGCCGGTATCGATGCTTTCGACGCCCGGCCGCACGATCACCAACACCCCGACAAGGCCAAGCGTGATTGCCGCCACCTTGGCGACCGTCATCCGCTCGCCGAGAAAGCTGACGGCAAGAAGCGCCGTCCAGATCGGCGTCGTAAACTCGATGGCAATGAGCTGCGCCAGTGGAATCATCGGTGAGCGCCGCCAGCCAGAGGAACTGGGCGGTGTAATGCGCGATATTGCGGCCGACATGCTGAAGCGGCCGCGCGGTTGCCATCGCCCGCAATCCGCCGACATGCCGCACCAGCGGATAGAGCAGCAGCAGGCCGATCAGCGAGCGCAGCTCCATCACCTGGAATACGTCGAGCCGGCTGGTCGAACTCGCGGCCGGCCCAGGTCATCAAGACCAGGCAACACATGGAGCCTGCCATCCATAAGGCAGCCTTGAGGTTCGATTGCGTCTGCATGCCCGCCCGTTTGGCAAGCATCGCACCACAACGCAACGGTTAGCCGCCGGCAAGGACTGGTCCAGCCATCGTGGTAAACCATGCCTTAAGACGTTGTGCGCATATGATTGAGGCATGGCTGGATTCACTCTTCCCAAGTTGAAATGGCTGGTGCTCGGCGCGGTCGCGGCCGGCGTCTGGGCAATGAACCAGGAGCCGCCGAAGCGCGAGCATTGGCAGCGCCAGCGCGCCAGCGAGACGGCATCGGTCGAAAAGAAAAAGACCGACGGCCGAAGCCAAAGTCGTTCAAAAACCCTCGCCGATGATCACGAGTTCCATCCCGCGTCCGCAGAAGCCGATCGTGGCGCAACCCGAACCGCAGACCCTGCGCACGACAGAGAAAGTCCGCCTGCGCAAGGACGCCAGTACGTCGAGCGCGGTGGTCGCCATGCTCAAGGCCGGACAGTCCGTCGAGGCCAGCGCCAGCGAGGGAAAATGGCGAAAGGTCTCGGTGGAAGGCTTGGTGGGCTGGGTGCATAGCGACTATCTGGCCGGCAAGCCGGCGGCATCGTCCACGGCGACAGCCGCCATAGCGCGTCCCAAGGCCGAGCTAGCGCCCCAATCCAGGCCCGCCGCCGCCGTCCCGGTCGTGGCCTCGCCCGCCGACAAGTCGATCTGGGGGGCGCTTCGCCCGGCGCGCCCGCCGCAGGGTGGCGACTGCCAATGCCCCTACGACCTGATGCTGAGTGGCCAGCAATGCGGCGAGCGCAGCGCCTATGCGAAGGGCAAGGCCGGCGCGGAGGCGCCTATTTCTGAGCAGCCCGATCCTGCAGTCCTGATCGTTGCGTAGCGGCCATGGCGCCAGGCACCCGCCTTCGTGAGGCAGCGTGACATCCTCGCCAGACCGATACCGCGAACTTGACCCGCCCGCCGCGCCAGCCGGGCGGGATAGTCGGAGGCAGGCGATGGACGAACCCGGTCAATGGCGCCCGATGTCGAGCGCGCCCAGAGACGGCAGGCGGATTCTCGTAACGGTTCGGCCGGTCGAGCAAGGGCCGGCGGAAGTCGACGTGGCTTACTGGGCCCGGCCGGATCGGTTCGGAGCCGAAGGGTGGCGCGCCGCCGATTCCTACCGGGATGCGTGGTCGGCTATGCCGAGCCGGAGCTGAAGTGCTGGATGCCTTTGCCGAGCGCCAATCTGAGCAGGGCTTCCACAAGCCCCGTCATGCCGGCACCGTGGGAGGGCGCCGACATCGAGGTGGACGGGTCCGGGATATGAAGCCCGATCCCGGCACCTGCCTGATGAGCACGCGCCTAACGGCTTGAGAAAATCTGTTCCGAGAGGCGATGCGCTAGCTGGCTCGATCCGCCTCAGGCCACCTTGCTCATATTGGACAACCGCGCCGCCGCTTCGGTAACACGCCGCCGGATCGCATGTGGAATCTGTCTGGAACTCATCGCACGCGGCTGCGGCAGTTCCGCCATAGGAGGCAGCGCGGTACCGTAGAGTGTCTCGAACTCGGCGTAATTGTCGAAGCGACGGCGCGACACGTTGTCGATGAAGGTTTCCGCGGGCGCGCCCTCGGCGAGCACCACCTCATGATCCTCCGCCTCGATATGGTAAACGAGGAAACGCGCGCCCAGTTCGGACGGGGAAATTCGCCGAATGGACGTGCCATTCACCAATGCGCCGGCATGCACCAACACGCCGTCGATCAGCAGCGCATGATCGGAGGTAACCCGCAGGTCGCGCACCGGCAGGCCGTCTCCAAGCGCCCCGGCGGTGACGAGTACCGGCTGGCGTCCCTCGATCATGCCGAATATCGGCATGACAGTTTGGCGACCAAGCCACTTTACCGGCGACTGCTCGGCCATCGTCCGTCAGGATGCGATCACCGATTGCAAGTTGTTCGACCGGCACTTCGCCGTCCGGCGTGGCGATCATTGTTCCTGGCAGGAAGCAGACGGGGAACTCGGCATCCGGATCTATGTTGAAGGTCTGGTTCGGCAGTTCCGCTTCTCGTCAGAGAACAGGTAGAATTCGCCGTCCGGACCTTGCGCGACAAAACCCGGAAGGCTGCCCTCGCGCCCGATGTAGGTATAGTCGCCATCGAAGCTGGCGTTGGCGTCGTCGTCGAATGTTACCGGCACGACCTCATCGGGGCTGATTACGTTGTCCCCGGCATCCACGGCCGCGCCACCGTTCGGGATTTCCGATGTGATCGTGTACTCATTGGTGCCGCCTGGCACCAGGGTGTAGAAAAAGTTGCTTTGAAAAACCGCCACCTCGTTGCCTCCGGCTCATCCCCCGCCGCAAATTCCGATCCAGTCTATTTTTAACAACGCGATGCCACTTCGCACACACACGCAGCTTTGCCACAAACCTGCAACGGCGGCAAGTAGGTTCAATCGCCCGCAATTCCAGATAATTATTCGCGAACTTCCGGTTATACTCTCAATTTTAGGCCATATTCTTCATTTCTTGTACGGTTATCGAAACGAAAAGCGCAAGTAATTCCCCGCCACCCTCGGCATAACATTTTATTATCCTTCATAGTCGACCTTACTGTACTCCGCGCACTGCAAATGCGGCATTTGGTGCCTAGGCACGCAAAGCGATCGTCGGCCTGACGCCGGCATTGGCGCGCATGGCAGCCGGAACCAACACTTCGCCGGGCGACCGATGATTTGCCAACGAAACGAGTGGCATGAAGGTCACACCTGCAGCGAGATCCGCCGCACGCGCAAACTGCTGGCGAAGTCATAATAAAAATGTAGGTTACGCCCGATGATAATCCTAATCACAACGCCCGCGCGAGGCAGTCTGCCAAGCACATCTTTCAGTTTAGCCGCTTTTCAAGAAGCGCAACGCTTCGGAAAGAACAAGGAATGCAGTTTTCTAGCACATCCCGACGGGATCTAGCTCGACGATACGGCACGGGAGTTCTGTGCCGGGCGCGGAATCGGGCCTACCGCAGGTCGCGCGCGAAGTGGCGAGCCGGCAGTTGCGGTGTCGCGCTCCCGGAGCACCCACAGGCTTTTGTTCGCGTCAGTTCTGCTTGCCTTGCTTTGCGCTTGCGCCGGCCGACCGACCGGCGTTCTGGCTCCGGTGGCAGATACCGTGCCGAACACCAGCAGGGTCGACATGCTGGTGGCGACAACGCGGGGCGAGGCATCAAACCCAGGCGAAATGTTCAGCGGGGAGCGCGGACCCGCCCCGGCCTTCGCGGAGATCACCGTGTCGATCCCGCCAGATAATGTGCGAAAGGTCGGCGAGGTCGCCTGGCCCCACAAGCTTCCGGCCAATCCCGCGACCGATTTCGCAACACTGAAGGCCGAGCACGTGGATCGCGAAGCGGCCGAAAGCTGGCTGTCCAAGGCCGTGCGCAAGAGTTCCGATCGCAGCGTCCTTGTCTTCATCCACGGCTTCAACAATCGGTTCGAGGACTTGGTCTACCGTTTCGCGCAGATCATCCATGATTCCGGAGCTCATAGCGCGCCCGTACTGGTCACCTGGCCATCACGGGGCAGCCTGCTCGCATACGGATATGACCGCGAGAGCACCAACTACACGAGAAACGCGCTGGAAAGGATGTTTCAGTATCTGGCAAGCGATCCCGAGGTCAAGGAGGTGTCTATACTGGCGCATTCCATGGGAAACTGGCTGGCGCTGGAAGGACTTCGCCAGATGGCCATTCGCAACGGCCGCCTTCCGCCAAAATTCAAGAATGTCATGCTGGCGGCGCCGGATGTCGATGTCGATGTCTTCCGCTCCCAGATCGCCGATATGGGCGAGCCACGCCCGCAATTTACGCTGTTCGTTTCGCGCGACGACCGGGCTCTCGCGGTATCCCGGCGCGTCTGGGGCAATGTCGCGCGTCTCGGCTCGATCGATCCCGACACCGAGCCGTACAAGTCCGAACTCGCCAGCAACAAAATATCCGTCATCGACCTCACCAAGGTCGAGGCAGGCGACAAACTTCACCACAGCAAGTTTGCCGAGTTGCCGGAGATCGTTCAGTTGATCGGTGGCCGCCTGTCGACCGGACAGACGATGACCGACAGCAGGCTGGGGCTGGGCGATCATATCGTCGCGGCGGCAACAGGCACGGCGGCGATAGCGGGAACCGCAGCAGGTCTGGCAATTTCCGCCCCGGTTGCCCTCATTGACCAGAATACGCGGGACAACTACGCCAACCATGTCGGGTCGCTCGAGGCCGGCATCAACGAGGCCGGTATAGGCCTGCCCGCCGGACCTGCCGGCGGCCACCCGGTGCCATGCAACACGAATGAGCGAGCGTCAGCCGCCGGATGCAAGCAATAGGAAGTGCGCCAATGAGCGTCTTCGACAGGATTAACAAGAAGCTTTCGGACAATCTGTACACCCACGGGCATTATCTGACTGACCCTCACGCGGGAGACGCTGAGAAGATAGCTGAGATGGTCGATGACCTCATGGAATTGGTCAAAGAAGGTTCGAGAGCCGAAGTTCGAAAGAAGATCATGGGTCTGATCCGTCGTCACAAGCATCCTGACGTGGAGCTTGGTCCGGACAGATCGGACGAGGATTGAATTTGGGCGAACGGCGGGCATCGCAAGGCGCGCCACCGATAGCGGGGTGGGTTTCTTAAGCCTCGACGCCGCTGCGAGCCGAGGATTATCCAAGCCCCGATGAAACTGCGTCCCGGTCAGACGGTGTTTGAGCTCACAATCACATCTCCGAGGCGAATTGTCTCCCGGATCAGCAGTTCCAGATCATCGCGCCGGGTCCGGTGATTGTCTATCGCTGACTCGCAGGCAATGTTCGCCGTGAACCGTCGTGTCCGAAATGGCCGCGGTGCCTTCTTCCTGCAGCCTCAGCATGATCTCGGTATTGAGTGCCTTTAGTTCGTCGCCGCCGATACCATCGGGCCGATAGCGATAGCAGACGATGTTGATATTGGTCGGTGCGACCAGTTCCAATCGAGGCTCGGCCTCGATCAACGCGCTGAGATAGTGAGCCTGCGCTATGTTCTGGTCGATCAGGCGGCCAAACTTCTCGATGCCGTGCTCCTTGATCGCCATCCAGACCTTCAGCGCCCGGAATCCGCGTGAGGTTTGGAGGCCGTAATCGTGCAGCCAATTGGCTGACGCGACGCCGCGGGTTGTCATCTCCAGATATTCCGGAGTGACCGCGAACGTATCGCGATGCGCAGAGGCATCCCGGATCAGGGCGCAGCCGGCCTCGAACGGTGTGTGCAGCCATTTATGTGGATCGAGCGCGACGGAATCGGCACGCTCGATTCCGGCGACGCGAAATGCATTCTCGGGAGCGATGGCGATAAGCGCGCCGATGCAGCCGTCGACGTGAAACCAGAGGTCTTCTTCAGCCGCCAAATTCGCGAGAGCTTGCAGATCATCGATCGCGCCGGTGTTTACCGTCCCGGCCGTTCCTATCACGCAGGCAGGTTGAAATCCCGCCGCGCGATCCTCCGCGATCGCCAGTCGCAGCGCGGCGATGTCGATCCGCAATTCGGCATCCGTCGTAATGCGTCGCAGAGCCCGGTTACCCAGCCCGAGTGCCTCCATTGCCTTGCGGTGGCAACTGTGAAGCTGATCCGAGCCGTAGAAGCGCAAGGGCTTCTCGATGGCAGCGACACCGTGTTCGCGCACGTCGATACCCGCCTTGACGTTCCGCGCCACGGTCAAGCCAATGATATTGGCCATCGAGCCGCCGCTCACCAGCGTGCCGCTGGCCGAAGCAGGAAAGCCCATCATCTCCTTGCACCAGTTCACCACCTGCTGGTCCATATAGGCTGCGGCGTGGTTGCCGCCGCCAAGGTTCGAGCCCTGGATAGCCGCCAGAAAATCGCCCAGGGCACCGGTGAAATTGCTTGACCCCATGTACCAGGCCCAGAAGCGCGGATGGACGTTGCCCATCGGATAGGCCATCACCTTCTCCGCAACCTCGCGATAGATCTCGGACAGCGGCGCCGGCTGTCGCGGCAAGGGAGCGTAAAGAAAGCCTTCACTTCCGCGGGCATATCCTGCCAGACCGGACGGTCGCGGACATCGCGCAGATAGCCGACCGCGTCGTCGATGATCCGATGCGACAGCGCCTGCACCTCAGTCCAGTCATCCGGATCGAGCGTTTCCTCGGCAGCCGCATTCAGGGCTTTCCGCAACGCATCCATCCGTGCCTCCGGTTAGCAGGCCGCCGCTCTTGCAGTCTGCCGCCTACACACTCCGATGGAAAGCCCCTTGAGGTCGGCAATGCCGCCTAGATCGGCCGGGTCCGGGCCGATCACGCGCACCGCCTGCGTCTCGATCAGTTCCTTGAAATTGTGGCGCGAGTAGATTTGTTCGCCGGTGTGGATGGGCGTCGACTGGGACGTGGTCAGCTCGCGATAGGCTTGCAAGGGGAAAGTGTCCGTCTGATGGATCGGGCCGAACGAGACATCGCGGATCGCTTAAGCAGGTTTCGTAAAAGTGTCATATGGTTTTCCGGCAAAAATCTGCGACAAAACAAAAAGGCGAAGCTGGGCGAAGCCACGCAAGTCTACTTAGGCGCGAAGGATTGCAGCAATGATCAGATTGGCCGTAGCCGCACTTTTCTCGATCATTTCCTTCGATGCATCGGCGATTGTCCGCTACATGGTTCAGGACATGACCTGCGCGGAGGTGCAAGCCGCCCTGGACCGCGACGGCATGGCGATCCTGTTCCGACAAGGAAAGTCTGGCGTTACGCTCTACGACCGCTTTGTGAGGGACGGCTCGTTCTGTGCCACGGGCTACACGACCACGGGCGAAGGCATATCTTCAGCCGATACGGACAACTGTCGCGTCACCAAATGCATCGACTCGCGCCGGCTTGGCGAATGAGCAAGCTCGATGGCGGTCCGGGGTTGCGGATTGACCCAGTTCGCACGTCGGCTCCAACAGAGGCCTCCGTGCAGCAATAGTTTGCTAGCGCCCCGTTTTCGGGGATACAACTGGCGCGACCGCGGCTTTTCAGGTTGCCATGCCCAGGCCCGACAGCAATGCAGGGGAATTGAAGGTGCGCCCGCTCGACCTCCGCGCCGGCTCTGCAGGCGGCACCGGCGAGCCGCACTATGCCATCGTCGACATTGGCTCCAATTCGGTGCGCATGGTCGTCTACGACCAATTGGGTCGCGCACCCCTGCCCCGTTTCGTCGAGAAATCGCTTTGCCGCCTTGGCGACGGTCTGGCGCAGACCGGGGCAATCTCGGCGGAGGGTTTCCGCCGTACCGTCGAGGCACTCCGCAGATTCCGCGCGATTGCCGATGCCATGGGTGTCGCCCGCATCGACGTTACCGCCACCGAGGCGATCCGGCGGGCCAGCAACGGCCCGGAACTGGCAGCGGCGATAAAAGAGGCATCAGGGTTGCAGGTGCGCATTCTGCAAGGAATGGAGGAGGCACACTATTCGGCACTCGGCGTCATTTCCGGCTTCTTTCGTCCCATCGGCCTGGTCGGTGATATGGGAGGCGGCAGCCTCGAAGTGGCCGAGGCGCTGGATGACCATGTGGGCGACCTGTGGACGAGCCTGCCGCTCGGCGCTCTGCCCGTGGAGGCGCTGTTGGAGAAGGGCGTTGCGGACGCCAAGCTGCGGATCGACAAATTGATGCAGGAAAATCTGCGGCCGTCGCTTGGAACGCCGGTTTTCTACGCGGTCGGCGGCGGCTGGCGGACCCTCGCCAAGGTTCACATGACCATGGAGAAGGTCCCGGTGCCCGTCGTTCACGGCTACACCTGTGATGCCAAGGCCATGAGGGATTTCGCCAAATACGTGCTGCGCTTGCCCCCGGCCAAGCTTTCGGGGCTTCCCGGCCTGCCCGAGCGGCGGGTCCGCACGACACCCGCGGCGGCATTGGTGCTTGACCGCCTGCTGAAGCGGCTTCAGCCTGAACGTGTCGTGTTTTCAGCCCTTGGCCTGCGGGAGGGCTGGCTCTATTCGCAATTGACCCCAGATGAAAGGTATCTTGATCCGATCATCGAAGGTGCTCGGCTCATTGGACTTCCTCACGCACGCGTTCCACAATTCGCCCCGGCTCTGGTTCCGTGGACAGCTTCCCTGTTTCCCGGCGAAACTCCCGCCGAAACCCGATTGCGGATCGCCGTCTGCGCGTTGTCGGACATTGCCTGGCGCGATGACCCGGATCTTCGGGCCCAGGAGAGCTTCCGCCGGCTGCTGCGGCTACCCTTCATTGGACTGGACCATGCCGAGCGCGTGTTCATCGCCGCGTCAATTCACGCCCGCTATGCCGGCAAGCCTGATGCCCCATGGCTTTCTCCTGCGATCAAGCTGCTGAGCCCGGCAACGCGCCGTCGGGCACAGATACTTGGCCATGCGATCCTCCTGGCCTATCGCCTGTCCGGCAGCGTATCCGAAGTGCTTGCGGGATCGCGCCTCAGCATCGAGCCCGATCTGCTGCGGCTGGAAGTCGGCGGTACGGGTCGCGCCCCGGACAGCGAGGTGGTAGGAGCCCGCCTCAAACTCCTGGCGGCGGCAATGGGCATACGCCGGTTCGAGGTGAGCGAACGAGCACGTTCGTAGTCGATTGGCAGCGTCGCTGCGCTTGAGGAAGGAACGATATGGCGGAGGTGCTGCTCTTTCATCACGCACAGGGACAAACAGAGGGGTTCGCCGCCTTCGCCGACGATCTGCGACGTTTCGGACACATCGTGCACGCCCCCGACCTCTATGACGGCCTCGTGTTCGATAGTCTCGATGCGGGTATGAAACATGCCGAGGAGATCGGCCTCTCCGAGGTCATTGAGCGAGGGATTTGCGTCGCGGACGGGCTCGCGCGCGAACTCGTCTATGCCGGTTTCTCGCTCGGCGTGCTGCCGGCGCAGAAGTTGGCCCAAACCCGCCCGGGCGCCTGCGGTGCGTTGCTATTTCATTCCTGCGTTCCGATCTCGATGTTCGGATCTCCTGGCCGCCCGACCTGCCGGTGCAGATCCACGCCATGGGAGAAGACCCTTACTTCGCAAACGAGGGCGATCTGGAGGCGGCACGGGCGCTCGTTGCGTCGGCCGAGGACGCGAAGCTGTTTTTATACCCGGGCAATCAACACCTTTTCGCCGACCCCAGCCTCGCGTCCTATCACCCGGATGCGGCTGCACTGCTCGGCCAGCGCGTGCTCGACTTCCTCGCAACGCGCTGACTACTATCCCGGCGTTGCGCTCAGGTGGTCTCAGTGGAGGCTCTGAATATGCTCCGGCTTCCCACGCATGGTGACAGCGGAATCTCCGTCCGTCGCCGTCGCCTGCAGCCCGGTTGCAACCAGGGAAACCTTGAACTTTCCTTCGAGTGCCTCGTCGAAGATCGCACCGACGATGATATCCGCCTCGTCGCCGACTTCCTCGCGGATGCGCGAGGCAGCCTCGTCGACTTCGAACAATGTCATATCCAGCCCGCCCGATATCGAAACCAGGACACCTTTCGCACCCCTGATGGAGCTTTCATCAAGCAGCGGATTGGCAATCGATGCTTCGGCGGCCTTCATGGCGCGGTTCTCGCCTGAACCCACCCCTGTTCCCATCACTGCCCGCCCCATATCCCGCATCACCGTCCTGACATCGGCAAAATCGAGATTGATAAGGCCTTCCTTCACGATGAGATCGGTTATGCAGCGGACGCCCGAATAGAGGACCCGGTCGGCAATGGCGAACGCATCCTCGAAGGTCGTGCTGGCATTCGCTATCCTGAACAGGTTCTGGTTCGGAATCACGATGACGGTGTCGGCGGCCTCGCGCAGGAGTTCGATGCCGCGTTCGGCCGTCTGCATCCGGCGCTTGCCCTCGAACACGAACGGCTTGGTGACGACGGCTACGGTAAGGATTCCGGCTTCTCGTGCCGCCCTTGCTATCACCGGTGCCGCACCGGTTCCGGTGCCGCCTCCCATGCCGGCCGTTACGAAACACATGTGAGTGCCGGCAAGATGATCCATGATTTCATCGATCGATTCCTCGGCGGCTGCCTGGCCGATATCAGGCAGGGAGCCCGCTCCCAGGCCTCCGGTTGCAAGCGCGCCAAGCTGGATCAGCCTCGGTGCGTTCGACATCATGAGCGCCTGGGCGTCGGTGTTCGCAACGACGAACTGCGCGCCTTCCAAGCCTTCCGCAATCATGTTGTTGACAGCATTCCCCCCGCCGCCGCCGACACCGATGACGGTCAGGTTTGGTCTCATCTCGGAGATGTCGGGCTTCTCTGGGGTCGTCATGGCATCCGTTCCTGAAAGCGCCCCGCCTCCGAATCGGCGTGGCATAAGGGGACCAGATACAGGACGATCTTGCAAGGAGCGGTGTTACGGTTGACGGCGCCGGGCCAATCGTTCCCCCGCAATTTCGGCTATTCGGCGAGTGATTTCACCCAAAGGGCCTGCCAGGTTCCATCACGAAACCGGCCCTGCCAGTTTCGCGGTCCGGATCGCCTCTGCCGCTCAGAGCGACGACGTGATTCCGCCGTCCACGTAAAGGACGTGGCCGTTAACGAAGCTGGATGCATCGGAGGCCAGGAAGACCGCCGCCCCGATCAGCTCCTCAACCTCTCCCCAACGCCCCGCCGGAGTCCGCTTTTCGAGCCAGGCGGTAAAGTCCGGATCGGCAACGAGAGCGGCGTTGAGTTCGGTATTGAAATAGCCGGGGCCGATCGCGTTGACCTGAAGACCATATCGCGCCCAGTCCGTCGCCATGCCCTTGGTCAGCATTTTCACCGCGCCCTTGGTCGCCGTGTATGGCGCAATGTTCGGCCGGGCGAGTTCGCTCTGCACCGAGGCTATGTTGACGATCTTGCCGCGCCTGCGCGGGATCATGTGGCGCGCCACCGCCTGACCGACGAAGAAGACGCTGTCGATGTTGGTCGCCTTGAGGCGCTCCCAGGCATCGAGGGGAAAGTCCTCCAAGGGTGCGCGGTGCTGCATGCCGGCATTGTTGAAAAGTATTTCGACCGCGCCGATTTCCTTCTCGATCGCATCCACGGCAGCGGCGACCGCAGCCGCGTCGGTCACATCGAAGGCGCGGACGTGAACGCGGTGGCCCTCGGCCGCAAGCTTCGCCCGCGCCGCCTCCAGCGCGCTCAGGTCGCGGGCATTGAGCACGATCTCGGCGCCGGCACTTGCCAGACCCCGGGCGATGGCGAAGCCAATACCTCTCGAGGAACCGGTGACCAGCGCCAGGCGGCCGGTGAGGTCGAAGAGCTTCATATACATGCCTCCCGCATAATGCTTGGCGCTCAGCCGGAAAAAATGGTGAAACCGACGTCGGCGCGAATCATATCAGGTTGTTCTCCCTCAATACCTTTGTGTCTTCATAGTTGATATCGAGCGCACTGCTGGGGATTGGGCTTGCCACCTTGGCGCCTATGTCACCGCCCGCGCCGAGATCGGCAATCTCACCATATGTTGCTGGCTGCGCCGGCGCCTGGAACAGGGTGTGATGGCCGGGGCGGTGGTTTCCCTCCACCGCTGAAAGACTGGGCTCCGTCGCTCGTGGATTGCTCCAAACTTCGTAAGGGACGATGCAGGTTATGCTGACAGTAAGGACGGCCGCTTTGATATTAATCATATATTAACGTGTGACTTGAAGCAAAATTGAAAACACCGCACTCTGATTAGAAGTATCTTGGAGTGCAGAAGATGGGCCAAACGAGTGCAATGCGCAAAGCGTGGGCTGCGTATGAATGCCGCCCTGAAAAAATGGTACAAATTTCGTTTGGACCAGACAGGATCAGAGTTGCTCCTCCCACCGAAGAGGCATGGCAAGCGCTTGCATCTGTGCTGGCCGCCTTCGATTATGAAATAAGAACGGGAGATACGGACAGTTACAATTGTCGGGAGGTCAAGGGAGGCGGCGGCCGTAGCTTGCATTCGTACGGCATAGCTCTTGACATCAATTGGAAAACCAATCCGTACCGCGATCACTCAGGCGAACGACGTGTAAGATACGCGCGCGGCATGACCCAGGACGACCGCGCCGAAGAGGTGCGCGTAAACACCGCCGATACTGACATGACGGCTGAAATGATCCGCGCCGCGCTCGCCATCCGCACGAGGGGCGGCAAGCCGGTGTTCGGGTGGGGCGGGAATTGGAAGAGGCTCAAAGATGCGATGCACTTCCAGATCGAATTAACGCCTGGCGAACTCTCCGAGGGAATAGACTGGGGTACCGTTCAAGGAGGCAAAGGAGAGCTTGGCGGTTCAAATGGCCGCGACCAATCTTGGTCGGACAGTCATGCACATAATCAAACGTCGGGCTCTGATGCTCCGCTCGGCGATTTCTTCCCAGGAATTTCTGAACTTCAAAACGATCCTGGCGTCGTCCTTTCCGAGGGCGATCGCGGCAGCACGGTCAAGGCACTGCAGGACGGCCTCAAGGGATTGAATTATCAACTCGGCGCATCGGATGGGTACTTCGGGCCACTCACCCGCGACGCACTCTTGTCCTTTCAGGCGAACAACAATCTGCCCGTTACTGGCATCGCCGACGCTCAGACCTTCGCTGCCCTGGGACGCGGCAAACCGAAAATGCTGTCGCCTGACCGAACTTCCATTTCGGAACCCGAACTACTTCAAAAGGGCTCAACGACGATCAACGCGGCCGGATGGGAGCGCTGGCTGGGCATAGGCACGGGAATCCTGGGGGCCTTTGGAATACTTGATACATCAACTAACGCAATGCCAAGATTTGGGGCTTTCGTAGGCGAACAAGTGCCGGCGCTGTCTGGCCTCGCGCCTGCGGTCGGCGGCGCGTTGAGCGCTGCGGGCGCAGGTCCCTGGGGTGTCGTTCTGGCCCTTGGCTACTTCATACTACGCAACGCGAATACTGCCACGACCGCTCGATTGAGAGATCATCGGTCGGGTGCCAATATAGGCAGGTGAGCGATGTCGGGGACCTTCGACACTGAATCCTACAGACAGATAGTCGACATCGCCGACCAAAATGGAATCAAGCGAGCGTCGCTTCTAGCTGTTGCTTGGGTGGAAAGCGATGGCGTCCCTTATTGGTCCATCAACGGCCGCCAGGAGCCGGCCATTCGATTTGAGGGACACTATTTCGATCGCATCCTGGGAAAGCGGAACCCAGCCAAACAGGCTTTGGCCAGAGCCCGGGGGCTGGCTAGCCCGCGCGCCGGCGCGATCCGAAATCCGCCCAATGCCAAGCGGTACGAACTGCTTCAGCGAGCCAAGGAAATTGACACTGACGCTGCAGTCGAGAGTTGTTCCTGGGGGTCGGGCGAGGTCATGGGCGCGCATTGGCGCGTCCTCGGCTACTCAAGTGCCGGGGCGCTGGAGACGAGCGCGCGTAGAGGGGTGGCCGGCCAAGTCGACATGATGGTTCGATTCATCGTGCACAACAACCTGAAGGATGAGTTGAACAGTCAAGATTGGGCCAAATTCGCACGGGGTTATAATGGTCCGAACTACGCAGCGGGCGGCTATCACACAAAGATGGCTGCAGCCTATCGCAAGTTCCTCAATGCACCCGAACCGGTACCCGGTCTCGAACGCCCGCAGAGTGCAAGCGACAATATCAGGGACCTGCAGTTAAGGCTCAAGGCGTTCGGATTTGATCCTGGCCCTGTGGATGGTGAGTGGGGCCCAATGACCTCGGCGGCGGTGGGGGCGTACCAACGGCGCTACGGCCTTCCCGCCACCGGCGAACTCGATGACGCGACGCGCGCGCGGCTGCAGCTCGAACCAAGACCGCTGGTCGATCCAAAACGGGCGTTGGATACCGAAGACGATCTCGCGAAAAAGGGATCCGAAACGATCAAGCTATCAAAGCGCGGCAGGCTGTTCGGAATTCTAGGGATGATCACCGGCGCCCTCGGCTTTGTCCAAACTCAGAATGGTTTTTCTGGCACGTCCGGTGAAATTGATAGGATACTGGAAAATAGTGGAATGGGATCCGATACATTCTTGCCGGCTCTCATTCGGCTGGTAATGTCAATGTTTTCGGGAGGCGGCCTCTGGGTCGCGCTCTTCGTGCTGGCGATAATGTACTATCGGAACAGCGGCGCCATTGCGCAACGGCGGCTAGATGATCATCGCGAGGGACTGAACATTCGGTTTTGATTGTTCGGCGACTGACGTTCAAGTTTAGCCTCCTACACGCCACATCGCCGGCGCAAGTGCTTCGACCCATGATGGCTTAAAGGCGGTGGCGCTGGAAATTCTGGCCTGACTTCAAAGAGCGTCCTTCGCCCACTTGCGGGGAGAATTGCCCGGCAGGGCGATGAGGGGCTGAGCGGACTTGCCAAAGCCAGGCTATTCCTATCCGTGCCCAGCAATTTCATTGCAGGTTCCTAATGCAAGCTTGTTGTCCGCCATAAGCTTGCTAATCTCCATGCACGAGAGAGCAGTGCGTAGTAGCTCAGCTGTGTAAGGACCGCCGAGCGGCAACAGAAGGAGCAGCGGGATCATGGCGCAGGTCGTGGTAAGGATGAAGACGATCGACCTCCGGAAGGCCGAGCTGCAGCCGGTCGACGGGCGAGGACGTCAAGACGCTGCAGGCATTGCTCAATCTCTTCCTCACCGCCGGTGACGTCGGCGAGGACGGCACCCCGATCCCGCCCCTGACGGTGGACGGGACAGCCGGCGCGAAGACCAAGCAGGCGGCGCTGGCCTTCCAGACGGCGGCCCATCTCGCCACGGACGCCATCGTCGGCCCGCTGACCTGGAGAAAGCTCATCGAGCAGGACTTCTGAGCAGGCGCGAGCAAGAGAACGACGGAGAATCGACATGCCAAAGACCATCAAGCTGGGCGACACCGGGGACGACGTGAAGCGACTTCAACGGGTCTTCGCCCGTACGAAGGTCCTTGGGCCCGACGACGTCGACGGGGTCTTCGGACCGCAGACGGAGCAGGTCGTGAAGGACTTCCAGCAGTCGAACGGGCTGGTGGTGGACGGCGTCGTCGGTCCGATCACATGGAGCCACGTGCACCCGTACCGCGAGGCGTCGCCGACGCTCCAGGCCGGATCGCTCGGGCCGGTGGTGGCCATGCTCCAGGGCGTGCTCAAGACCGGCTTCGGCTACGCCGGTGCGATCGACGGCATCTTCGGCCCGGCTACCGAGGCCGTCGTGCGTCAGTACCAGACCAATTCCGGGCTCCCGGTCACCGGGGTCATGGACGAGCGGACCTGGATGGCGCCCGCCGGCGCCGCGGGCGCGACGCTCGAGAGCCTCTCGGGTCTGATCCTCTGACCGCAGCAGTCGCCGAGCCTCGGCGCTCGACAGCGCACCTGAGCTTCCTGTGCGGCGTGCCGCTGAAACGAGATCAGCTCACGCCGCCTTCATCCTCCAAGGCGTCGACGACGTGCCAGGTCTGCGGGCCGACGACTCCGTCGACGGTCAGGTTGAAATCCTGCTGCAACTTCCTGACCGCCGCTTCGGTCTTGGCGCCGAAGCGTCCGTCGACGCCGCCGGTATCGAAGCCGACCGCGCTCATCCGGCTCTGCAGACGGCGGACGGGCAAGCCGGTCGAGCCTGTCTTCAGCACGGGATGGCTCTGGTCGGCTTCGTCAATGTTGATCCACGTCACTCGGCCGACCACGCCATCGACCGGGATTTCCCGCGCCTGCTGAAACTTCTTGACCGCGCTCTCGGTCTTCGCCCCGAAGACGCCGTCAACGGGCCCGGGATCGTATCCCAGAGTCTTGAGCGCCTCCTGCAGGTCCTTGACGGCGGGGTCGCTGGATCCCTTCTTCAGTACCGGTTCTGCCATGGCGTGCCTCCCTGCTGGAGACATGAACCCGACTGGCGCGGTCAGCGCCGTCACCGTGAGCCGGCCGCTAGAAAGAAAGCATGCCGCTCACCAGGGCCTGCCAGGTAACCGGACCAACGATTCCGTCGACTTTTACGGAAGGAATGTCGAGCGAAAGGGCCTGCTGAAAACCACGCACCGAGGCGTCTGTCACTGGTCCGAAGATCCCATCGATCTGGGGCCCATTGCTGGGATCGCCGGACAGGTTGCGGAACTGGAACTCCTCCTGCACCCCTTTGACCGCGTCGCCCTGGCTTCCCTTCTTGACCTGCACGACAAGAGCCGCCCACGTCACGGGACCGACGATCCCGTCGGCCGTCAACCCATTGCTTGCCTGAAACGCTTTCACCGCGGCTTCGGTGTTCGGACCGAACACGCCGTCGACGACGACGCTATGCCCGCGCGCCCGCAGCAGATATTGCAGCGTCTTTATGGGGTGCCCATTGGAGCCGCTCTTGACCACCGGCCACGGGCTGATGCTGCCAGACATGATCGTCCTCCCTAGCGACATTGAACGGAACACGAAGTCTATGAGCCCCGGCCGGAAGAAGACCATGGTCGTCAGCGGGTCGGCGCCATCGTGAACGAAGCCGATATCCACGGTCCGCGCAACGGGCACGCTGATCTCGAACTCCGTTCGGTGGGCACCGATGTCAACGACGACCACTCCGGTTGCGCCCTGATAGGGCCAAGCTTCGAAGACGAGGCTCAGAACAGACGGCCCAGCGGGTAGATTGGCGGACCGAAAAATTGCAGCCGGCCATGAACTCCGTCGGGAAGCTCGAAGGCAGCCGCCACCAGATCTGATCTACGCCGGGCCCGGCGCTGTACGTGCCATCGAATGCGTCCAGCCACGCCTCCGGGGCCGACTGGTAAGGCGTTTGGGGAGTAAGGCGGTACATCGGGCTGCCGAAGACCGAAGGGTCGCGCTCGAAGCCGAGATCGGCGAGCCGCTTTACCCGCGCCGCTGCCGTGAGCGCGCGAAGCGACCGTCATCCGTGTCGATTCTCCCGCTCGCAAGATCAACAGCATCGTGGAGCCGATGCTCGATCGGCGGAAGCCCGGACCTTTTCGCCGCTCGGTGCTCGTCGGTGCCTGAGCCTGTACTCATCGCCGCCCTCCCAAGACCAGGGACGGCCATGACATTACGACTTTCGACGCCAATGAGAAATTGAAAAAAGTCCTCTCAGGACTTGGCATATGATGCGGCGACGAGATGGATAGCTGCTGAGCCAGAATAACCTCAACATTATTGTCAGCCCATTAGCCGCAGGCCGGAACTCTTTCGCGGATATCGCCAATTTGTGGATTGAATGGCGAGGGTTCCCGCAATTAGATGCCAACCCTACTGAAACGGCCGAATTCTTAAATTTGAGTGCCACGACATCCGCCTGCTCTGTTCGGGACGTCAACAGATTTCAATGGCGTGGTACTTGAACCAGACCCAGCCCGGACCATCACCCGATTTCGGCAGCACCAGCAGACCAGGAGAACACCATTGGCCATCAATACGATTGTGTGGGGCGAAAACGTCCACGAGCAGAAGAACGCGATCGTGCGCCGAGCATCTACCCCAACGGCATGCACGGCACGATCGCCGCCGCGCTGAACGCCGACGACGGCACATCGAGCGCCACGACCGCGACGCTGCAGGAGCCCGAGCACGGCCTGACCGGCGAGCGCCTGGCGAGACCGACGTGCTGCTCTGGTGGGGCCACGCGGCCCACGGCGAGGTCGACGACGAGATCGTCGAGCGCGTCGCCGAGCGCGTCTGGGAAGGCATGGGCCTGATCGTCCTGCATTCCGGCCATTTCTCGAAGATCTTCAAGCGGCTGATGGGCACGCCCTGCGCGCTGAACTGGCGCGAGGCCGGCGAGCGCGAGCGGCTCTGGGTGGTCAATCCGGGCCATCCGATCGCCGAGGGCTCGGCCGAGTATTTCGAGCTCGAGAACGAGGAGATGTACGGCGAGCCGTTCTCCGTGCCCGAGCCGCTGGAGACCGTGTTCGTCTCCTGGTTCCAGGGCGGCGAAGTGTTCCGCTCCGGCCTGACCTATCGTCGCGGCGCCGGCAACATCTTCTACTTCCGCCCCGGCCACGAGACCTATCCGACCTATCACGACGCGACCGTGCGGCAAGGTGCTGCGCAACGCCGTCAACTGGGCCTACAACCCGCAGCGGCAGCCTGACACTGATTCACGAGGCGCCGAACGTGCCGGTCGACAAGGCGCTCGAGCCGATCGTCGAGCGCGGCGCCAAGCTGCATCAGCCGAGCCGACCGCGGCGATAGCCGAGGGCTAGCCGGTGAGCGACGGCCATCCAGCATGCATGCGTCTCCTCATTCTCGGCACCGGCGGCATGGCCGACGCAGCATGCCAAGCACTTCGCCGCCATCGAGGGCGTCGACGCTCGTCGGCGGCGTCGACGTCGATCCGGAGCGGCGTCGAGGCCTTCAGCGCCGACGCACAACATCCCGAACGCGCTTCGCCTCGCTCGACGCGGCGATCGCCTGGGGCGAGTTCGACGCGGTGCGCCAACGTCACGCCGGACTGCGTCCATCATCCGACGACGATGGCAGCTGCATCGCCGCCGGCAAGCACGTGTTCTGCGAAAAGCCGCTGGCGACCGACTACGCCAAGGCCGTCGAGATGACCGAGGCCGCCGAGACGCGCCGGCCTCGTCAACATGGTCAACCTCACCTACCGCAACGTCGCCGCAGCTGCAGAAGGCGCGCGAGATCGTGCTGTCCGGCGAGATCGGCGACGGTCAAGCACGTCGAGGCGTCGCTACCTGCAGAGCTGGCTGGTCTCGAAGGCCTGGGGCGACTGGCGCACCGAGAGCCAGTGGCTGTGGCGGCTGTCGAAGCAAGCACGGCTCCAACGGCGTGCTCGGCGATATCGGCGTCCACATCCTCGACTTCGCCACCTACGGCGCCGGCATCGACATCGACCACGTCTTCTGCCCGGCTGCAAGACCTTCGACAAGGCGCCCGGCAACCAGATCGGCGAGTACGATCTCGACGCCAATGACAGCTTCACCATGACGGTCGAGTTCGCCAACGGCGCGCTCGGCGTCGATCCATGCCAGCCGCTGGGCCACGGGCCATCTCAACGAGCTGCGCCTGCGCATCTACGGCGACAAGGGCGCGCTCGAGGTGATCCACACGCCGGAGGATCGACGCTGCGCGTCTGCCTCGGCGAGGACGTCGAGACGGGCGTCTGGAAGGAGATCGATGCCCCGGCAAGGTGCCGACCAACTACCAGCGCTTCGTCGAGGCGGTCGAGGCCGACAAGCGCGAGCCGAGCTTCCGCCACGCGGCCGAGCTGCAGAAGGTGCTCGATCTCGCGATGGAAGCCGACAGAGCAAGGCGGGAGATGCAGGTAGCTTAAGTCCCTGCCCTTTTCCGCCTCGGCAGCCCTACAGTCATGCCTTGATCGGCACGAAGCTGCCGGGTGAATCTCGGCGACGCGATCCGGAGTTGATGAAGCAGACGGGAGAGGATCATGCTTACGGGCTCATGCCATTGCGGCGCGGTGCAGTGGACTTTGGAGGGCGATCCCGGCCCGGCAACGGCCTGCAACTGCACGCTCTGCCGACGCTATGGCGCGCTCTGGGCGTATGATTACGAGAGCGAGCGCATTCGAAATCTCGGGGCCGAGCGCCGCCTATGCGCGCGCGGACAGCGGCAATCCCTCCCTCGAAATCCGCTTCTGCCCGACCTGCGGCTGTGTGCTTTGCTGGCGCGGCCTGCGGGTTGGCTCCCGCCGCATTGCCGTCAACCTGAGGCTCGCGCCGCCGGAAGCGGTCGCCGCCCTCCCAATCGACCATTTCGACGGCCTCGACACATTCGACGACCTGCCGCGGGACGGCCGCTGCGTCCGCGATCTTTGGTTCTAGCCGGTTCAGTGCAACGCCATGAACCCGTGCGATCTGCAGGGCTTCGATCACCCCGTCGAAAATCAGGCCGACCCCTATCGCGGAGACGAAGAACCCGACGATGCGCGTGGCCGCGTCAATGCCCATCGGCCCGATTCGCTGCGTCAGCCTCTCGGCATAGGCCAGGCAGAGATAGGTGACGCCCATGTCGCGACGATCGCCGCCGAAATGGCGACAAAGGAACCGATTTCCGGATGAATCCTTGATCGTCGCAGTCATCCCGATGATCGTGGCGATCGCGCCCGGGCCGAACATGAGCGGCATCGCCAGGGGCACAAATGCGATGTTGGCGTCGTCCGCGTCGGCACTGGACGTCCATGTCGTCGCCCGACTTCCTGGGCATGAACAGCTCGAACCCGATCTTCATCAAGATAATCCCGCCGACGACCCGAACCATGCTGAGCGGAACGCCAAACAGCCGAAGCATGAATGTTCCGAAAATGAAGAAGAAGAAGCAAAGCAATAGCGAATAGGCAGGCCTTCAAGGCGACCGCGCGATGCGTCGCCTCATCCTTGCCGGACAACAGCTTAAGGTAAACCGGAAGCACTTCGAGCGGATTGATGATCGCGGGCAGGGTCGTAAACGTCCCCGCGAAGAGTGAAAGCTCGCTTCCCATCGATACGGCCCTCTCATTGCGCTCGCAGACTTGCGTGGCTTCGCCCACGCTCGATTTGTTTGTCGCAGATTTTGCCGGAAAACCGTGAGGCACTATCCAAAACCCGCCTAAGGCTGCGGCGGGTTTAGCGGATGAGTAGGCAGGTACAGGCTAACTTGCAAGAACGCCGCATTTTCCGAAGCCTTGATTTTTAGTGTCAAGGGGCCAGGCCCTTCGAAAAGGCAGCGAGAGGCAGCGGCCTACTCCAACTTGTTCATTGTCGCCGCAGCAATAAAAAATTGTATCCACGTAGCCGGAACATTGATGAACATCGTGATAATAAATGCCAATCCTGACTTCCCTTTACTGAATCCATTCATTCTCCTAAACGCTCCCCACCCTATGAAAAGCCAAATATATTGAAATATAAATCCACAAATTATTGACAACCCCC